>JBFLYG010000032.1:177041-255798 GCA_040756765.1 Pseudomonadota bacterium
TATTCCGGCGGCACCACCATCATGGCCGGCACGTTGCAGATCGCGGGCAGCGGCACGCTGGGCGCCAGCAGTGGTGCCACCACCGTTGCGGGGGGCACGCTCGATCTCGGCGGCACGACCCAGATTCAGAACGGCGGCGTGACGCTGACAGGCGGCCGCATCACCAACGGCACGTTGTCGTCATCAGGCGCATTCGCCGTTCAGGCAGGCACCATCGACGCCAGTCTCGCCGGCAGCGGCGCATTGACCAAAAGCGGCGCCGGCACGGTGACGCTGTCGGGCGTCAATGCGTATACCGGCGGGACCACGATCAATGCGGGCACGCTGCAGCTCGCGGGTGCCGGCACGCTGGGCGCCAGCAGTGGCGCCACCACCGTTGCGGGGGGCACGCTCGATCTCGGCGGCACGACGCAGATCCAGAACGGCGGCGTGACGCTGACAGGCGGCCGTATCACCAACGGCACGCTGTCGTCATCAGGCACATTCGGCGTTCAGGCGGGCACCATCGACGCCAGTCTCACGGGCAGCGGCGCATTGACCAAGAGCGGAGCCGGCACGGGGACGCTGTCGGGCCTCAATGCGTATACCGGCGGGACCACGATCAATGCAGGCACGCTGCAGCTCGCGGGCGCCGGCACGCTGGGCGGCAGCAGTGGCGCCACCACCGTTGCGGGGGGCACGCTCGATCTCGGCGGAACGGCCCAGATCCAGAACGGCGGCATGACGCTGACAGGCGGCCGCATCACCAATGGTACGCTGTCGTCTTCCGGCGTCTTCGGCGTTCAGGCTGGCACCATCGACGCCACGCTCGCCGGCTCTGGCGCACTGACCAAAAGCGGCGCCGGCACGGTGACGCTGTCGGGCCTCAATGCGTATACCGGCGGCACCACGATCAATGCAGGCACGCTGCAGCTGGCGGGCGCCGGCACGCTGGGCGGCAGCAGTGGCGCCACCACCGTTGCGGCGGGCACGCTCGATCTCGGCGGCACGACGCAAACCCAGAACGGCGGCGTGACGCTGACGGGCGGCCGCATCACCAACGGCACGCTGTCGTCATCAGGCGCATTCGGCGTTCAGGCGGGCACCATCGCTGCCGCGCTCGCGGGCAGCGGCGCGCTGATCAAAAGCGGCATCGACATCGTGACGCTGTCGGGGGCCAACACCTATAGCGGCGGCACCACGATCAACGGCGGCACATTGCAGCTTGGCAACGCCGGCAGCAGCGGCTCCATTCTGGGGACTGTCAATGTCGGCGCCGGCGGCACGTTCAGCGTCGTCAACGCCGATGCCCGCGGCATCACCAGCATTACCAACAACAGTTTCGTTAATTTCTACGGCAGCAGCACGGCCGGGAGCGCCACGATCGTCAACAACAACATCATGGGGTTTGCTGGCAACTCCAGCGCCGGCAGCTCGACCATCACCAACCGCTTCGTCCTCACCTTCGGAAGCGCCGCCACGGCCGGCAGCGCAACCATCGATACCAGCGGCGGCGGCGTCGATTTCCGCGCTAACAGCACTGCCGGCAGTGCCACGATCAACGTCAACAGCAGTTCGGCCGCCGTCCACTTTTTTGGCGGAAGCTCCGCCCAAAATGCGACCATCAACAACAATGCCGGTGGCACGATTGCATTTCTCGATAAATCCACCGCAGGCAATGCGCAGTTGATCAACAACGACACCGGCGCCGTCTTCGATTTCTCCGGCAGCTCCGGCCCGAACAACGACCACAAGCTCAGCGCCGGTTCGATCGCCGGCAACGGTGCCTTCTACCTCGGCGCCAACGAACTGACCGTTAGCGGCAACAACCTGTCGACCATTGTCAGCGGCATAATCGCCGATGGCGGCGCAAGCGGCGGCACTGGCGCCTCGCTCGTGAAGACCGGCACCGGCACGCTGACGCTGAGCGGCGTCAACACCTATACCGGCGCGACCACCGTCAACGGCGGCACGCTGGCGGTGAACGGCTCGATCGCCTCGTCGAGCGGCGTCGCCGTCAACAGCGGCGGCACGCTGGGCGGCACCGGCCAGTTGCCGACGACCGTCATCAACAACGGCGGTACGCTGGCGCCCGGCAATTCCATCGGCACCATCACGGTCAATGGCAGCTTGACGTTCAACGCGGGCTCGACCTATCGGGTCGAGGTCCTGCCGACGTCAGCGGACCGTACCAATGTTCTGGGCACGGCGACCTTGACCGGCGGCACCGTGCAGGCGGTCGCGCTGCCCGCTAGTTTCCGCAGCCAGACCTACACCATCGTCAATGCCACCGGCGGGCTCGGCGGCACGCGGTTTACCGGGCTGAGCTTCACCGGCAGCAGTATCGCGCCTCTCGCGCGCAATCCGCACCTCACTTACGACCCGAACAACGTCTACCTCGTGCTCGATCCCGGCGTGATCGTGCTGCCATCGGGCGCGAGCGGCAACCAGGCCCACGTTGCCGGCGCCATCAACGGCGCGGTCCTCGGCGGTGCGCCGCCCCCGGCTGGCTTCGACGCGCTGCTCAACATCAGCGGCGCGCAGATGACCGGCGCGCTCGGCCAGGTGTCCGGCCAGCCCGGCGCCGCCAGCACGCAAGGCGCGTTCAACGCCATGCAGCAGTTCGTGAATATGCTCGATCCGTTCGGCGGCGGCGGCATGGACGGCGAGCGCGGCGCGGGCGGAGAGGGCGCGGCGCTCGGCTATGCTCCGGCCGCTGGCGGCGATGCTGGGATCCGCGAGGCCTACGCCGCGGTGACGCCGTTCGATCGGCGTAGCGATCCCTTCGACAACCGCTGGGGCGTGTGGGCCTCCGGCTACGGCGGTGCGAGCACGGTCAGCGGCAACGCCGCGTCCGGAACGAGCACCACCACCAGCCGCATCTACGGCACCGTCGTCGGTGCCGACTATCGCGTGTCGCCGAACACGCAGCTCGGCTTTGCGCTCGGCGGTGCGGGCTTCAACTTCGCGCTGTCAGATAGCCTGGGCAGCGGCCGCGCCGACCTGTTCCAGGCGGGCCTCTATGGTCGCCATGCGATCGGGCCGGCCTACATCTCGGCCGCGCTCGCCTATGGCTGGCAGGACGTCACCACCAATCGTACGGTGGCCGTATCGGGCACGGACAAGCTGAGCGCGAACTTCAAGGCCAGCACCTTCGCCGCGCGCGGCGAAGCGGGCTGGCGCCTTGCGCCATGGCCTGCTGCTGGGGTCGGCGTGACGCCCTATGCGGCGGTACAAGTCACGAGCTTTGATCTGCCAGGCTACAGCGAGTACGCCGTCGTCGGCAGCAACCAGTTCGCGCTCGCCTACACCGGGCAGACTACGACCAATGTTCGGACCGAGGTCGGCGCGCGGCTGGACAAGGACCTTATGATGACTGACGGCGTGATGACGCTGCGGGGCCGCCTCGCCTGGGCGCACGACTCCAACACGGACCGGCCGGTCACGGCGGCCTTCCAGGCGCTGCCCGGCGCGGCCTTCACGGTCAACGGCGCGCAGCCGGCGGCCGATGCCGCGCTCGTCACCGCCGGCGCTGACATGAAATGGCTGAGCGGCGTGTCGCTGGGCGGACGCTTCGAAGGCGAATTCTCCCGCAACACCAGCAGCTACGCCGGCAAGGGCACGGTGCGATACGCATGGTAGGCACGCCTGCTGGCCAGGCGCGCGGAGGATATGGCGACACCGCTGCTGCAACTGCAACGAACTTGCGACCGGGGCGCTAGTTCGCGACAGATGCGCGGGCGCCTGCAGATTGCCGGGTTGCGACACCATTCCGTGGCTTGTTCAGCCAACCGGCGACGCGTGCCATCAGAGGTGGTTGTTCGGCCAGCGCGGCATTCGCCGTGAATGGGTCGGTGTAACATTCGGCGCCGGCCGCCTTCGCAAGCCGCGCGACCGCCTCGGTCATCGCCGGTGCGCCGCCGGCATAGAGCGTGTCGCTTGGACGGAGGGCCGGCAAATGATCGGTGGGCCGTCCGCTGCGGAATACCGGCGAGATGCTTTGCGGCTCCGAGACGATCGGAATGATCCTGACGTTCGGGAACTGCGCGAGGTGGGTCAAGGCCCCGAGCGCGTAGAATGATCGCACGTTGCGCGCCGCAACGATGAAGACCAGCTCCCGCTGCGGCCGCTCCGTGATCGCGGCCTCTGCGACCGACCACATCGGGGCGAAACCGGTGCCGCTGGCGACCAGCACCGTGCGGCCGGGACGATTGGGCCGGAAGAAAGAGCTGCCGAACGGTCCCGTCAGCCGGACGCGGTGGCCGACGCGGATGCTGTCGCCGAGCGCCGAAGACACACGCCCGTCGGGAAGTTGTCGGATGTGGAAATGCAGCAGGCCGGGGGCCGGGTCGCCTTCCAGCGGAGAGCTCGGGCTGTAGCATCGCGCGGGAAAGCCACGAAACCGTACCTTGCAATATTGACCCGCGAGGAAGTGAAGCGGCTTCTTCAGCTCGATATCCACGCCGATCACATCAGAGGCGAGTCGCGTGAGGCTGGCAACGCGCGCTGACACCGCGACGGGATCGGGGATGGGCTCGGTGACGATCTCGATGTCCGAGATCACCCGCGCCTGGCAGGCATAGATCATGCCGCTGCCCTGATCGATGCCGCCAAAGACCTTGCCGTCGACGAGGCGGACGCGGCACGTCCCGCACGCGCCGCTGCGGCAATCATGGGGCAGGTCGACGCCGTTCATCATCGCGCCGTCGAGCAGCAGGTCGCCACAATTGGCGAAGAACGATTCACCGTTCAACGTCACCTTGCAGGTCTTTGGCATCATTCCACCTCGATACGGATCGGCCGAACGTGCCGGGTGTGTCGGATCTGGCTGTGGTCAAAGGCCGCCACGCGCATGAACGTGCCGGTCTGCAGCGGAATATCAAATGGGCTGTGCGTATCCAGGCGGCGGGCCACCTCGAGAGCCCAATGGCCGGCGGCCCAGCGAGCCGCGCAGCGAATGTCGGCGCGGTCGCCGGAGTATTCGCCGTCAATGATGACGCCGGGAATGACGGTGCCGACCGGAATGGTGCGATTGAGTTCGGACGAGTATGGCATCGAGTCGGCGTGCGTCATGAACCAGCGCGCGCCGTCACTCTCGCCGACGTTGGGATCAAGGCTGACCTTTCCCATTGCATCCGCGGTTGCGGCCACGTCCTTCGGCAGTCGGCGCGGCGTCACCACGCCCGCAGTCGAACCGGCATCCTCGACGAAATTGTTCGTGTAGTTTGCGTTGCCAGGGTCGGCGGCAAAACCGCCCTTGTACGGAACGAGGTTGGCCGCCTGCTCCGGCGTCGGGGTGAGCGGCGGACCGAAATGGGCATCATCCATCCAGCCGGTCGGGCCGCCGCTCGTCGCCTTCCATTGCCACACATCCGCATAGACGCCCTCGGCCGTCGTGAAGTGAAGCCCGTGGCCGGTCGTTGTCGGCGGCGCGTTGGGGATCGGATGCGGGCCGGCATGGAATGTCCGATCGCCCGCGAGGGTCACATCCATGGTGGTGAGCAGCACCGAGAACTTGTCCTCGTTGAAGTCATGCTCGTCGCCCGCCTCGTAGCCGTTGTGCAGCAGATGCCATCCGTCGGCCTGCTTGATCAGGGGCAACTGCTTCAGTGACCGTGTCGGATCCTCCCACGTAAAGAGGAAATACGCCCAGGTGCCATCGTGCACGGCGCGAATTTCGACGCGCGATTCTCCGCGGTCGTCGAAATTGCTGCCGCTGTTCGTCATCACGGAGAACGGCGCGACGGTGCGCCATACCGGATCGGACGTATCGCCGTCGAGAAGCGGTGCATCGGCCTCGGCGATGCGATGAACCTGCAGACTGCTGACCGCGGACCGGTCCGATGCGAGGAGGACCGAGGCGCCAGTGATCGCAACAGCCGCGGCGACGATGAAGGGATTGGCTTGCAAGGTCATGTTCGCTGTGTTTGATCGGAAGCTGGAGGACGTCGGCGCCGGTCCGGCTTGGGGCTGCGTTCTCGGGGCGAGGGGCGGTGCCGGCTGCAAGGGCGTTTCCGCGCCGGTGCTGCTGTGGTCTTCGCTGTTCGGCGGCGGCTGCTCCGACTGTTCGGCGAGCAGCTGCAAAAGCTCGACCGCGTCGAGCCTGGGCGGCGGCGGCGGGAGCCGTTGCGGCCGGAACACGCGCAGCAGTTGCTGTGCGCCGCCAAGCCGGAAATGCGTCAGGATATGAAGGCCGACAAAGCCGAGCACCAGCCATGTTCCGTACCAATGTACGGCCACCGCATTGTAGCCGGCAAAGACGCCAAAATAGAGCAGCCCGCCGCTGACGATCAGCGCCAGCATGGTAACGAAGAAGGCCCAGGTCACGACAACGCTGACCGTCCCCAGCCGCGTCTGCTTCCGGCCCCACAGTCCGCGCAGGCGGGTCTTGTCCAGCGCGATACGCCGCGTCAGGCCTGATCTGACCAGATAGATCGTATAGGCGAGCGAGATGGCGACCAGTGCCACCGCCGCCTGCATGTGCGGCACCCAGACGTTCACGCTCGGAAGCATGACGTCGAGCAATCTGAGCCAGCTCCGGTCTCCGACCTCCGCCGCAATGCGCAGGCCGGACAGCAGTGCGGTGCCGAAGACTGCAACGAGCAGCCAATGCAGGATGATCGTCCCATAGTCGGTTCTGCGGCGTCTCACCGGCGTACTCCTGCGTCCGGCGGGCCGCCGGCAAAATTCAGCCGTGGCCGCAATCCGAGTTCTGCCTGTGCGACAGGAATCAAGCGTGCGCCGCGCCTGATCGATGGGGCATCCAGCTCGCGGCACGTGGACTTCCGCTGGGACTTGACGGTGTTCATACGGAAAACTTCCCCCGAACCCCCGCGCCGCAACGTCCGGCGAACGAGGGTGTTCTGCTTTTGCGGCTATCCCTCCGCAACATTCAGGTGATCTATGCCCCGGGCCCGCGCTGAACCGGCCGGCCCGATGTCGACGCCGGCGCTCGCGGATGCCGCGAGCGCCGGAACGTCAGTTGGCTAACCCCACATGTGGTGGAAGTGGTGTGCCAGCTCAGTGGCCTGTGAGTGCTGGCCATGCAAATCGACCGCATCGGCGACCGTATGCTGGCCGGCGTTCGCCCCGGGGGCTGCCGCAGGTGCAGTGGTGGTCGCCGCAGGTGCCGTGGCTTGCACGACCGGCGCGGTCGGCGTGGTCGTCGCCACGAGCGGTGATGCCGACGTGGGCGTCACGGCCGTCGCCTGTGCGGCGGCGACGATATCATCATAGGTCGTGCCATCGACCTTGAGATTGTTGCTCGCGACGTCGGATGCATTCGCAGTGAGTTGCGCGACAGCCGCGTTGAGTTCTCCGGAATTGTGCGTCTGCAGCCCCTCGATCAACGCGTTGACCGCCGTACCCGCGGTGCCATCCGCCCGCAATTCATTCCAGAAGCGCGCCGAATACAGCCCGCCCTGAGACTGGTCGAATGCGTTCGCATTGGCCTCGAAGATCTGGAGCTGCTGCACCAGCCCGGCAACGTCGCCCGCAAAGCCATTGTTCGCGATGGTCGTCGCCATCTGACTGAGATGGTTGCTGTCCTGGATGAACTGGGTGAGGAATGCCGTCTGCGCCGCGTTGTCATGGAACGGGGCGGGCGGCGTGGCCAGGCTCGGAAGCGCGGTCGGGTTGAAGATCGCCTGCACCCCGGCATCGCCCTGCGCGATGTCGATGATGTCGCGATGGATGTCGTTGATCGCGCGCCCGGCATACAGGCCAAGGTCCGTCCCCAGGATCGGCGTGCCGATCGGTGAGTTCACGGCCTGGACCGTGGCAATCTCCTCGTTGAGTTGATTGATGATGATGTGGGTGTGCAGATCGGACAGGTTGTTGATCTGCGGATCTGCGGCGCTCAGCATCTGCTGCACGGCGGTGAGATCCGCAACGATCTTGCCGACCTGATCCGGTCCGATGCCGCCGACCATGCGAGTCGTTGCGTCATTGAAAAGGTCGGTTGCCGTCAACGGGGCCGGTGTGCTGACACTTGCTCCGGCATCCGTGTGCGCATGACCGTGCTCTCCTGCACTTGCGGCAGCGCCATGGGTGGTCGGCGCCTCCGCGGCTGCAACGACCCGTGCGTACGTCCCGCCATCCGCCTTGAGATTGTTGCTCGCCACGTCGGACGCATTCGCTTTGAGCTGCTCGACAGCTGCGCTGACTTCGCCGGCGTTGTGCGTCTGCAAGCCGTTGATCAGCGCCTGAGCCGCCGTGCCGGCCGTGCCGTCCGACCGCAATTCGTTCCAGAAGCGTGCCGAATACAGGCCGCCCTGGGACTGGTCGAAAGCGCTGGCATTGGCCGCGAAGGTCTCGATCTGGTGCACCAGCCCGTCGATGTTGCCATGGAAGCCGTTGGCGGCGAACGTGGTCGCCAGCTGTCCAAGATGGTTGCTGTCCTTGATGAACTGGGTGAGAAACTCCGTCTGCGCCGCGTTGTCGTGGAACGGGGCGGGCGGCGTGGCCAGATCCGGAAGCGGCGTCGGGTTGAAAATCGCCTGGACGCCGGCATCGCCCTGCGCGATGTCGATGATGTCGCGATGGATGTCGTTGATCGAGCGCCCGACGAACTGTCCAAGGTCCGTTCCCGCGACGGGCGTGCCGGTTGCGGCGTTCACCGCCTTGACCGAAGCGATCTCCTCGTTGAGCTGATTGATGATGATCTGCGTGTGCAGATCGGAGAGATTGTTGATCTGCGGAGTTGCCGCGCTCAACATCTGCTGTACCTGAGTGAGATCTGCGACGATCTTGTCCACCTGATCAGGACCAATGCCGCCGACCATGCGAGTTGTTGCGTCGTTGAAAAGATCTGTTGCTGTCAGTGCCATTCACGCTTCCTTGTGTTGCTATTCCGGAAACTGAAAGCCCCCATCCGCGGCCCCACGCGGGTGGCCGAACGTTGTTTACCTTCGTGGCGTCATTGGGCCGACAACAAGGCCATTGCACGCGGAACGAAGGTCATAGACGGACGATTCCAAGGAGTGGTCGATTCCGTGACGGGAACTGCTACCGAACGTGTTCTCCATCGGCGGGGTTCGCGAATAAGTAGTGTCCGTCCGTCTCACGCTTCTGCCTTGCCGGCGAATCTTCGAGAGAAATCGCACTTCGTCTCATTCCTGCCGGAAAATCGTCAGCTTCGGGGGTGAATGAGCCCTTCATCGATGTCGGACCAAGAGGACGCAACAGAATGAGTGCCGTTCAGGGTCGCGTACAGGCATTGCCGTCGTTCGGGCTGGAGAACCTTCTGCCAGCGGCGGCAGCCGATGATCCCGTAGGTAAAGGTTTGCGCGAGAGCGCGCGACGGATGCTCGGTGTCGCCGCGTTCAGCGGTGTGATCAATGTCCTGATGCTCTCGGGCTCGCTTTATATGTTGCAGGTCTACGATCGGGTGATCCCGAGCCGCAACATCGCGACCTTGGTCGGCCTCTCGCTGATGGTGCTGTTCGCCTATCTGGTGCAGGGATATTTCGACGCGCTGCGGTCGCGCATGCTGTGCAGGGTTGCGACCCTTTTTGACGTGGGCCTGCAGCGCTCGGTTCACACCGCGCTCGCCACGCTGCCCTTGCTCGGCGCGAGGCCGATGTTGCTGCAGCAGCCGTTGCGCGATCTTGATCAGGTGCGCGCCTTCATGTCCGGCATGGGGCCGACCGCGTTCCTCGATATGCCTTGGATCCCCATCTTCCTCGCCGCGCTGTACCTGTTTCATCCCGCCATTGGAGCAACCGCGCTGCTTGGCACGATCGCGATTGTTGCGATGACGCTTGTCACCGAGCGGTTATCGCGCGATCCAGCGAAAACTGCGATGGATTGCAGTGCCCAGCGCCAGGTGCTTGCTGACGCAACGCAGCGCAATGCCGAAGTCATTCGGGCGCTCGGCATGACGGAGCGCTTCAGCGCGCGCTGGTCCAAGGTCAACGAGCGGTTCCTGCGCGAAAATATTCGCGCCACCGACGTGCACGCAAACCTCGGCTCTGGCGCGAAAGTGCTGCGCTACGCCTTGCAGTCGGGAATGCTCGGGCTCGGCGCTTATCTTGTGGTGGCCGATCAGGCGTCTGGCGGCATCATGATCGCATCGTCGATCATGATGGGTCGCGCGCTGGCGCCCGTGGAGCTCGCGCTCGGGAGCTGGAAGCAGCTCATCTCGGCGCGCCAGGGCCTCGTCCGCCTGCGCGAGATCTGCAAGGTGACGGCGAGTCCACCGCCGCCGAGCGTTGCACTGGTGCGCCCTTCCCGGGAGCTCTCGGTACAGAATCTCGCGGTCGGCGCGCCAGGCACGGACCAGCCGATCGTGTCCGACATTACGTTCTCGCTGAAAGCCGGGATGGGGCTGGCGCTCTTCGGCGCAAGTGCCTCCGGCAAGACTTCGCTGTCCAAGGCGTTGGTGGGGATCTGGCCGGCCCGACATGGCACAGTGCGGCTTGACGGCGCGGCCATCGATCAATGGCGCAGCGACGATCTCGGGCGGCACATCGGCTATCTGCCTCAGGACGTCGCGCTGTTCGACGGAACAGTGGCCGAAAACATTTGTCGTTTTGACGAGAGTGCCACGTCGGACGCGATCCTGAAGGCAGCGCAGATCGCGGGTGTGCACGACATCATCCTGCGCCTGCCCGAAGGATATTCGACGCGTATCGGTCAGGGCGGCATGGCGCTGTCGGCGGGACAGCGCCAGCGGATCGGGCTTGCACGCGCTGTCTACGGCGAGCCCTTCCTGGTTGTGCTCGACGAGCCGAATGCAAACCTCGATGCCGAGGGCGAGAATGCATTGTGCCAGGCTATCCTGGCGCTGCGTCGGCAAGGCAGCATTGTGATCGTGGTGTCGCACCGTCCGAGCGTTCTTGCCGCGTTGGATATGGCAATGGTCCTCTATGAGGGTAAGGCGATCGCGTTCGGCACCTGCCAGGAGATGTTTGCGCGCGTTCGTGCCGCGAGTGGAAATGCCGTCCGGACGACGGAGGCGACAGCGAGATCGCCTGCGAATACGGTCCATCGCGCTCGTGCCGCGGCGGAGGGTTAGCCATGCGACATGAACGGGATGCACGAAAGGGCGGCGGAAAAGCACAGCCGCCGGCGGGCGGCTCCATTGTCGGCGGCTACGGACCGCAAGGGGCGGCGCTTATTCTTGAATTACAGCGGTTGCGACAACAGTTCGACAGTGAGATTGCGAACGGGCCGCAGTCGGCGGAGCCAGGCGGCTCGGCACGCGCCGGGACTGGACGCCTTTCGCCGTCACCGCAAAGTCACTCGGCTCAGCGCCGGAAGAGAAAGGGAAGGATGGGGCGGGCGATCCGTATCTGCCTTCAGCAATTGGGTTTCACAACCGCGGCCTCGGCCGGGCCGGACCTGGAGACGCCAAGGCTCAGTCAGAGTCCTAGCATTGCGCCCGATCAGGCGCAGCCAATGGACCCGGAAACAAACGGGTCGGCAATTCCAGGGCGGAATGCTTCGCATGCGCCGGTCGCCGCTGAGCGCCGGCATTTGAGGCGTCCGGACGCGGCCGCGGAGGCGAGCAGCGGACGTTCGATCCGAAGCGGCGGTGCCGGTGTGATGACGGGCTTGCTTGCGCGCAACGCACCGGAGCGGGCGAGCGATGCCGCCGATGCCGGCTTGATGCTGCATGCCGGTCGATCGTTCGAACGCGAGTTGCGGACGGGCCTCCGATGTCTTCTTGTGGCCGTTGTCCTGGGCGGTGGTTGGCTCGCTTTGGTGCCGCTCGCGGGCGCAGTCGTGGTGCCCGGCAATCTTGTGGTGCAATCGAACGTCAAGGCGATCCAGCATCCCACGGGCGGTGTCGTTGCGGAGATCAAGGCCGCCAATGGCGTGCGGGTCGCTGCCGGCGATCTGCTGCTGCGGCTTGACGCGACCCAGGCGCAGGCCAGCCTGCAGATGGTTCGCAAGCAGCTCGATGAGGCGCGCGCCCGGATCGGACGATTGACGGCCGAGCGCGATGGCCTCGACCAGCCGCAAACGCCGCCTGTGTTGGCGGCGCGGGCCGTCGAGGACAATGTCAAAAGCGTGCTGGCGTCGGAGGCCTCGCTGTTCAAGGCGCGGCTTGAAGGGCGCCGGAGCCAGAAAAATCTTCTGCAAAGCCGGATTACCCAGCTCACCGAGGAGATTTCGGGCCTTGAGGCGCAAGTCAGCTCCAAGGCGAAGCAACTTGAACTGATTTCGAGTGAATTGATCGGGGTCCAGCAGCTTTATGACAAACGGCTTGTGCCGCTGGCGCGGCTCACGGCCCTGCAGCGTGAGACCGCACGGATCGAGGGTGAACGCGGGCAGTTGACGTCTGCGATCGCCGAAACGAGATCGAAGGTCAGCGAAGCTCAGCTTCAGATCGCGCGCCTCGATCAGGACTTCCGGACCGATGTGGTCAAGGAGCTCGGCGAAACACAGGCCAAGGAGGCCGAACTCGTCGAGCGCGGCGTCGCTGCGCAGGATCAGCTCGATCGCATCGAACTCCGCGCGCCAACCTCAGGCGTGATCCATCAGCTCGCGGCGCATACCATCGGCGGCGTCATCCGTGCCGGCGACACGATCATGGAGATCGTCCCGGATACGGACGATCTCCTGGTCGAAGCAAGGCTGCAGCCCAAAGACATCAACCAGGTTCGCCAGGGCCAAAAGGCTTTCGTTCGCTTCTCCAGCTTCAACCAGCGCGTCACGCCCCAATTGACCGGATCGGTCTCCTTTGTATCGGCCGATACCAGCCGCGACCAGCAGACCAATACACCGTACTTCACTGTCCGGGTCGTGCTGCCCGATGACGAGCGCCGCCGGCTGGGTGGCTTGCAACTCATTCCCGGCATGCCGGCCGAAGTGTTCATGCAGACCGGAAGCCGGACCATGCTGAACTATTTGTTCAAGCCGATCGCCGAGCAGATGAGCCGTGCGTTTGTCGAGCAGTAAGAGATTTGGATTTGCACTCAAGCCTCGGTAATGCGGGCGCGCGTCGCGGATAACGTCCGTCACGCGCTCCGGCCGCACCAGCGTTCGCGGGCGCTTCAGTTCGGACGAACAGCTGCGTCAACGCTTTGGATGGCCGTGCGCTCAGGCATCGACCGTCAGGTGGTTAGGCCGTCGGCGGCGATATCGCCGGGGTTGTTCGCAAGACCTCCTGGTGAAGGGCGGCGTCTGCGGCCGTTTCAGCGCTGTCGCGAGGCCCTGATCAGGAACCTGCCGGATCATTTTTTTGGACGCTCACCCACCATTGTTGAACGACTTCGGGGCTTGTGAGCTGAGTCCTGGCAGAGATATCGAGCTGCATTTTTCGATAGTCGCTGGCGGTGGTCCCGAAGCGGCTGCGAAAGCTGCGGCTGAAGTGCGCTTCGCTCTTGAAGCCGAAATCAGCTGAGAGGCGCAACAGGCGGCGCATTTCGAGAGGGTCGCTGAGAGCCGCTTGCACGGCGAGAAGCCTGCGTTCCTGGACGTAACGCATGATGCCGCCACGGCTCGCAAAAATCCGATAGAGAGACGCCCGCGAGATCTCGAGCTTCGACGCCAGCCAATCCGGCGACAGATCCGGTAAGGCGAGATTGTCGCGGATGCCGGCCTCGATGAGCGCCAATACATTTTCATCGGCTTCCGTCTCTTGTGCAGGAGGCGCTTCCGGAGCAGGGGCAAGCAAACCCTTCAGGAAGCCGATGGTGTCCGCAACGGTCGATTCAACGTCGGTCTGGCGCAACTGGGCGCTTCGTTCCCGCAATGCGACAATATGGGCTGCGAGCAGGCCATTCCGCAACGGATCGAGACGAGGTCTGAACGCTTCCAGCGGAAGATCTCCCAGCAGCGTTCGGGGAACGATCAGCGAGAGCGTATCGGACGCGAACGCACGCGTATCGACGCCATGGGCCAGGTCGATGACGGCGACCTTGCCAGGCCCGATCACCGTCCGCTGGCGGTTGATGACGCCGTTGAACCCTCCGCTGGTGTAGAGATGAAACAGGATGTGGTCCGGCGTGGCGCGAATACGCTGCTCATCTCGCAAGAAGTTCTGGGCATTGAATGTGACCCTTGCGATGAGGAGGTCGCCGATGATGACGCCTGCGGCCGAGCCTGTCGGCGTTTTTCCGGAAGGACCATACGGGCGAGGTTCAAACAGCGGGGACAGCACCGCGCTCCATGTCTGGAACGCGTTGGGTTCTTCCAGTCCCGTGGTGACGTAGTAGAGCCTCGGAAGACTAGGCATAAACTGAATGCTCTGCGTGTGCGTATCGGATGCGTTGATGTCGTGAAGCTGCCGGTGGTGTAGCGAACATTCGCGACGTCCCCATTCTGGTGCATACCGGCCGGCCCTTTTCAACGGCTCTTCGCGGCATGCGGCGTGTCGTGCCGCCGATCTGAAGCTCCTGCATCATTTCCGCAAATTCGTCTCAGGAGCTTCAGCTCGAAAAGCGGCAATAGAATCATAGATTTGCGAGTGCCCCTCTTGCATCTGAAGTTCATGTACGAGAGTGCTGCGATGTATCACGAACTTCAGATGCGGGGCACTTGTCGGAGCGATGGACCGCGCTGCGGTCGCGTTATCGAGGACGTTTTTGTGCGTCAATATGTCGCGCGAGCGCATTCCCAGAAAGCAGCGCAGCACGGCGGTTGAGACGCATCGTCAAGTCAAAAGCGATGCTGCTGCGCGCGATCCCGGGATCGCGCTGTCCAATCGGTCAGGCACCATACTAGAACCGGCTCGGATTTGTGATGCGGCGGCGAGATGAGGGCTATCTCGGCGCCTCCGACATTCGAAGAGGAGTCTGGTTCGGTGGGGGGCATGGGGAATTTTCGCGACGGCTCGACGGCTTTTATTTGCTCCGCGCTCTTGAGCGCCGCCTTCGTTTGGACACCGGCTTACGCCTCCGAGCAGGCAGCTCACCCGGCCCCGCTCGGTGCCTCGAAGTTGAAATCCGCACCAGGCGCTGCGCTCTCCGCAGCCATGAGGGCGGAGCTTGCCAGTGCGCTCCAGCAGGGTGAACGCGGGCTCATTGCGCAGGTCTATGACCGCGCGTACCGCAATCCGGAGCTGCGTGACGCGGTTCTGCGGCATGCGTCGAGTTTGGCGCCTTCGGCGCTTCGCGATCTGACGACGGCGGCGGATCTGGGGGTTCTCACCTCCGGTCATCCGATGACGCTGGCCCCGAATGCCGCGCAGGTTCTGGCGACGCGGACCGCCGGCACCTCCGCCTCGGGGGCGACGCCGTACCAGAACGTCGCGATGGCAGTGAACAATTCGCCGAACCTGCCGAGCCCATTGCCTTCGACCTACGACCAGACCTGGAATCTGGCCATGATCGGTGCGCCGATCGCCTACGCGCGGGGGTTCACCGGCGCTGGCGTCAATGTCACCGTGGCTGATACCGGCTTCGACACTGCCAACGCGGCGCTCGTGAACAAGCTGCGGCTCGATCTCGCCCGCAATTATGTGTCCCAGGGCGGGGTCTACAATCCCGCCAACCTGTCGCCGCTGTCTGCGACCGATAACCACGGCACCCATGTCGCGGGCATTGTCGGGGCCCAGAAATTCGACAATGTCGATATGCACGGCGTCGCCTACGATGCGATGGTCATCCCGCTGCGGGTGCTGACCGATGTCAATTCCTCACCCGCGCCGGGCATTATCGATCCCAGCGCCAGCGCGCTGAACTATTTCGCGACGCTGAACGGGACCATGGTCTACAACGCCAGCTACGGGCCAAACTACAACACCGATAAAAATCTGACGCAGTGGACGATTGGCAATATCTCTGCGGAGGGAGAGGCCGCCTTCAATGTCCTGAAGGCCGGCAAGATCATCGTTGCCGCCAACGGCAATGATCGCGGCAGCAACCCGATCGCGGCACGCAATCCATCCGGATTGGCGCTGCTGCCGTTTCTCAATCCGGCGCACGCCAATCTCGGTGTCTATGACGACCAGGGCCAGGGGCTGGACGGCACGGCATTGCAGCGCCAGAACGGTCAGATCATTGCGGTGATGTCAGTCGGCAATACCAAGGCTGCGGCGTGGTATTCGAACCTCTGCGGCGTGACCGCCAGTTGGTGTGTCGCAGCGCCCGGCGGTGACGACCAGACCGGACCGGAAGTCTATTCGTCCGTGCAGGGCAATACCTATGGCTCCATGGGCGGCACCTCGATGGCGGCGCCCACGGTGTCCGGCGCGATTGCCGTGCTGATCCAGGCCAACCCGACCTACAACGCGCAGGACCTTTCGCATCTTCTGTTCTCGACCGCCGAAGATATCGGCGCACCCGGCATCGATGCCGTGTTCGGCTACGGTCTGATCAGGCTCGATCGCGCGACCGAGGGCCCGACGACGCTGGCCGCCAATGCCAATGTCTCGGTCGCGGCGAACACCACGACCTTCTGGAGCCGGTTGCTGAACACGGACGGTGATTTCACCAAGTCGGGCGACGGCATCCTGACCGTCTCCGGCCGCACCAATGCCGGCGGCAACGTCACCGCGGCGCTCGGCACCCTCGCGGTCGACGGCACGCTCAGCCTCAACGCCGGCCACAAGCTGAATGTCGAGCAGCCCGCCACATTGGCCGGTTTCGGCACCGTGGTCGGCGACAGCGTCATCGCCGGTACGCTCTCGCCGGGTAAAATGGCGAATGTCGGCGACCTCGTCGCCAACGGTTCGATCGCGCCCGGCACCGTGCTGTCAGGCAACTCGGTCGGATCGCTGACGTTCAACGGCAATGTCACGCTGACGTCGACCGCCACGACCCGGATCGACATCGACGGCACGCTCAACGTGCCGGGCGGCCCCGGCACCTACGACAAGATCTACGTCACCGGCGCCGGCAACGTGTTCTATGCCGCTGGCACCGTCACGCCGGTGCTGCGCGGCAGCGTCGGCACCGTCAGCAACTATACGCCGGCGATCGGCACCGAGTTCGCCTTCGTGCAAGCCCAGAACGGCGCGCGCACCGCCGGCACCTTCTCGACGCTGGTGCAGCCGACCTCGGGGTTGCCGGCCAACGGCCGCTTCGACCTGATCTACAGCGCCACCGCGATCACACTGGCGGTGACGCCGGTCAGCTTTACCGGCCTCGTCAGCTCGGTCCCGCGCGATGCGCCGCAGGCCTCGGTCGCCCGGATTCTCGACCATGGACGCGCCGCGTCCGGCGTGATGCCGGATCCCGCCGAGAAGGGGTTGTTCGACGCGCTCTACAATCTCGACACGGAGGCGCAATACGACAAGGCGCTGTCGCAGCTCGCCGGTCCGGGCCAGCCGGCGATCTCCAGCGCCCCACTGCAAGCGTTCTCCGGCATTCTGGGGGCGCTCGGCAATCGCCAGGACATGCTGTCGCTCGGCGCCGAGCAGGGCCAGGACGGCGCGGCACAGTCGTTCGCGCTGTCGTATGTCGGCCGCGGCGTCGTTAGCGCCGAAGCCAGTTCGGCCACGAATGCCTTCGCCAGCCTCGCGCCGGCGCAGCGCGTGCAGAACGGCTGGAGCGTGTGGGGCCAGGGTTTCGGCCGCAACAGCCGGGTCGGCGACGTGGGTGAACTCGCCGGCTCCAAATCGATCAGCAGCGGCTTCACCGTCGGCGCCGACCGCCAGTTCTCCGCCAACCTGACCGCCGGCGGCGCCTTCGGCTATGCCCGTACCACGGCGACCAGCACGGACATCCGCGGCACGTCCGACACCTATGCCGGCGCGCTCTATGCGAGCTGGACGCCGGGCGCGGCGGTGGTCGACGTTCGCGTCGCCGCCGGTCCGAGCCAGATGACCACCAACCGCCAGATCCTTTTGACCTCGTCTGCCCTGCAAGGGAGCACCAACGGGGTCGGTGTCGGCACCTCCGTGGAAGCCGGCTACCGGATTCCGCTGGCGGCGAATGTGGTGCTGAAGCCGTTCGCCGGCATCAACTGGCAGAGCTTCCGTCGCGACAGCTACAGCGAAAGCCAGTTGCCGTTCGGGCTGAGCTATGCCGCGCAGACTTATGACAAGCTGACCACCACCGTAGGTGTTGCGCTGAGCACGCGGCTGCGCACCGTCGACGGCGTCACCATCGTTCCGGAAGTGAAGCTCGCCTGGGCGCATGACTTGCGCGACACCACGCTGGTCAGCCAGGCGGCGCTGCTCGACGAGACCTTCACCGTCGCGGCCGCGCAGCCGGGCCGCGACGCCGGCCTGGTCGGCGCCAAGCTGTCGGGCTGGTGGAACGAAAACTTCCGGCTGTTCGCAGCGTACAACGGCGAATTCCGCAGCAATGCCGAGAGCCATCAGCTGTCGGGTGGCGCGCGCTTCAGCTGGTGACGGCAAACGGCGCGGGGCACCAGCTCCGCGCCGTCACGCCATAGCTGGCGTCACGCCCTTGCGTGGCGGCGGTCTGCCATCGCCTGTGCGGTGTGCCCTGCAAGGCACGGTTGTCTAGGCCGGACCTCGGCGCTGGGCCGGAATTCTTGCGGCAATGTCGGGCCGATTTGTCTCGAGCCAGGCCACGGCCTCCGGTCCATCGACGGTGCATGCGAAGGCTTCCCAGGCCGGATCCTCGAGCGAGTCGGGTTGCAGCCGATTGGCCACATACTCAATGAGGTCATGCAGGCCTTCATATCCTCGCCGGCGCTCGAGGGAGTCCGCAATCGCCGTGCTGGCCCAGCCGCGTTGCGCCAGATCGACGATGCTCGGACCATCAGCCTCGTTGAACCAGGGCGTGGCGTCGAACTCCAGACAGCGGACGTTATCGGCGGTATGGCAAGTCGCGTGGATCATCGGGGGCCTCCGTTCACCGGCTCACAATCCTGCCCGGGCACTGCACTCAGAAGTCCGATCGCTGTGGCGCGCGTCCGTCAGGCCTTGACCAGGTCGCCCAGCAGGTTCGCTGCCACAGACAGCTTGGCGAGCGTCAGGCCGCTCCCGGCAATCTCCTCTACCGAGCGGCGGATCCGCGTGGCTTCGGGATGGGCTGCCAGCCAGGTTTCGACGGCCTGCCGGCCGGATTGGCCGGTGGCCAGCATATCCGCGGCCAGTCTCCTTTCGGCCGCCGCGATCTGATCGACGGCGCGGTCGATGGCAAGACGTTCGAAATAGTCGTTCGCCGGCACGTGACGTGCGGCGGCGATGATGCGGTCGAGGCGGAAATTGGCCTCGGCGGCGAAGAAGGTCGCGGCGGCGTCATTGATGGCGCGGGTGGTGCGCTCGGCGACCGTCACGATTTCCGGTGCCGCGACCAGGGCGTCGAGATCGGCCAGCTCGCCAGCGAGGCCGGCGGGGACAGCGGCATCGACCAGGTCCTGCCGGCGCCTGGCGCGCGCGGCCAGCAGGTCCTGAGGCAAGGCGTCGTCGAGGCCGGCGGCGATCTCGCGGATGCCCGGGCCGAAGCGCGCGATCACCGCGTCGAGGCCGGCCTTGAAATCGACATGGCGCACATACCAGACCATGCGGGACAGCAGGAGATCCTGAACGCCTGCATAGAGGGCCAGCTGCAGCTGGCCGTCGATGCGGGTATCGAGGGCGTCAATCGCATCGTTCAGCCGCTTGAGCCCGTAACATTGATCCACCGCCACATAGGCCATGACGATGGTGGGGATATCGGCATCGGTTTCGTCGATCAGGCGCACGATACAGGCCGGGCCGCCGCGATTGACCACGGCATTGACCACGCTGGTCGCGATGATCTCCCGGCGCAGGCGATGGAATTGCACCGCGGTCGGGAATTTGTCCTGAACCTCGGGTGGGAAATACTGCGACAGTTCACGGGCGAGATAGGGATCGTCCGGCACGCTCGTGACGAGCAGATCGTCATGGAGTGTCAGCTTGGCATAGGCGAGCAGCACGGCAAGTTCAGGTCGCGTCAGGAACTGGCCGCGCCTCGTGCGTTCGGCGAGCACAGCATCGTCAGGCAGAAATTCCACGGCGCGGCTGAGCAGGCCGCGCTGCTCGAGCGACTGCATCAGGCGGGCGAGGAAACCGGTCTCGGCGACACCCTTGCGTTCGGCGAGTGAGAGCGCCAGCGTTTGCAGATAGTTGTTGCGCAGCACCAGCGCGCCGACCTCGTCCGTCATGGCGGCGAGCAGGCTGTTGCGGTCAGCCGGACTGAGGCGCCCCTCGCGTTCGGGGCGCGCCAGCGCGATCTTGATATTGACCTCGACGTCCGACGTGTTGACGCCCGCCGAATTGTCGATGGCGTCGGTGTTGAGCTTGACGCCCTTCTGTGCGGCTTCGATGCGGCCGCGCTGAGTGGCCCCGAGATTGGCGCCCTCGCCGATCACCCGGGCGCGGACGTCGGCGCCGGCGATGCGGATCGGATCGTTGGCGCGGTCGCCGACCTGGTCGTCGCTTTCTCCCGATGCCCGGATATAGGTGCCGATGCCACCGAACCACAGCAGATCGACGCGCGCTTTCAGAATCGCCGTGATCACCTCGAACGGCGTGGCTTGCGGCTTGTCGAGATCGAGCAGGGCCCGCACCTCCGCCGCCAGCGGGATCGCCTTGAGCGCGCGCGAGAACACGCCGCCGCCCGGCGAGATCAGCGACTTGTCGTAATCCTGCCAGCTCGACCGCGGCAACTTGAACATGCGCAGACGTTCGGCGTGGCTGATTGCGGGATCTGGCGAGGGATCGATGAAGATGTCACGGTGATCGAACGCGGCGACGAGCCTCGTCGCGGGCGACAGCAGCATGCCGTTGCCGAAGACGTCGCCGGACATGTCGCCGACCCCGACAACGCTGAACGGGACGGTTTGAATGTCGGTGCCGAGCTCGCGGAAGTGGCGCTTGACGGCCTCCCAGGCGCCGCGCGCCGTGATCCCCATCTTCTTGTGATCATAGCCCTGGCTGCCGCCGGAGGCGAAGGCATCGCCGAGCCAATGGCCCTTCTCGGCCGAGATCGCGTTGGCGATGTCGGAAAACGTGGCGGTGCCCTTGTCGGCGGCGACGACGAGGTAGGGGTCGTCGCCGTCATGCCGCACCGTGGCGTCGGGTGACACGATCGTGTCGCCGTCGAGGTTGTCGGTCAGCTCGAGCAGGGAGCGCACGAAGATGCGGTAAGCTTCGGTACCTTCGGCGATCCAGGCCTCGCGACTGGATGGCGGCGGCAGGCGCTTCGGCACGAAGCCGCCCTTGGCGCCGACCGGCACGATGACCGCGTTCTTGACCTGCTGCGCCTTGACGAGGCCGAGGATCTCGGTGCGGAAATCCTGCGGCCGGTCGGACCAGCGCAGGCCGCCGCGCGCGACCTTGCCGAAGCGCAGATGGATGCCCTCGATGCGGGGCGAATAGACGAAGATCTCATAGAGCGGTCGCGGCGCAGGCAGGTCATCGATCGCGCGGGCGTCGAACTTGAAGGAGATCACCGGGCGCGGCTGTCCGTCGCGCCCGACCTGCCACAGATTGGTGCGGATGGTGGCCTGCACCAGGTTGGTGAACCGGCGCAGGATGCGGTCTTCATCGAGGGAGGCGACGGATTTGAGCTGCTCCTCGATCTCGGTCAGGAGGGCCGTCTCACGGGCCGAACGCTCGGTCGCCGTGAGGTCGAGGCGGGGATCGAGACGGGCCTGGAACAGCGCGACCATGTTGGCCGTGATCGCGGCGTTCTTGCGCAACGTCTCCCACATATAGTCCTGGGAAAACGGCGCACGGATCTGGTGCAGGTAGCGGGACAGGGCCCGGATGGACGAGACTTCGCGCCAGCCGAGGGCGGTGCGCAGGATCAGGGCGTTGTAGCCGTCGGATTCGGCGTGATCGCCGACCACCGCCATGATCGAGGCTTCCAGCCGACGGTTGAATTCCGGACCGATCGCGATCGGCTGGCCGTCACTGGTTTCGATCGTCATGTCGTGCAGCCACACCGGCGAAGGCGCGGGCTTGGCACGTGGCGCGATCTGATAGGTGCGTTCGTTGACCACCCGCAGGCCGTGATTTTCGATCACCGGCACGCGATAGGACAATGACAGCGGGGTATCGCGCGAGAACACCCTCAGGCCGAAGTGCGCTGGATCATGTTCCCCCTCGGCGCGGTGCACCGAAATCGCAACCGGACGCGTGGGGGAGAGCTCTTCAATGGTGGCGATGTCGGAGATCGCCTGCTCGGCGCCGAAAACCGCGGTGTAGCCGCCGGTGAAGGCCTGGGCGTAGCGGCTCGAGAGCATGCGCGCCCGCATGCCGTCCGTGGACGCGGCCAGCGCGGTCTTGAGCTTGTCGCCCCAGGTCGCGGCAATGGCGCTGATTCCGACTTCCAGCGCGGCGCGCTCGACGACCGGCGTTTTGCCTGCGTAACGACCGATGATGTAATGGACGCGCGCCAGTGCCCCTTCAGGGAAGGATACGTAAACGGCTGCCAGTGCTCCGTTGTAGGCTTGCGACAAGAATGCCGCGATGCGCGTGCGCACGTCGGTGTCGTACTTCTCCCGTGGAATGAAGGCCAGGATGGAGACAAAGCGATCGAATTTGTCCACCCGCGCCAGCGCCCGCACGCGCGGGCGCTCGTAGAGGATCAGGATTTCCATGACGAAGTCGTAGAGGATGTCGACGTCGACCTGGAAGAGCTCGTCGCGCGGATAGTCCTCGAGAATGTGCATCAGCGCCTTGCCCGAATGGCTGTTCGGGTCGAAGCCGGCGCGCTGCAGCACCCGGGTCACCTTGTGGCGGACATAAGGTATCTGCCGTACCGAGCGGGTGTAGGCGCCCGAGGTGAACAGGCCGACAAGGCGCAATTCCCCTTCGAGCCGGCCGTCGGGCGTGTAGAGCTTGATGCCGACATAGTCCATCCGGACACGGCGATGAACGCGGCTGGAGACATTGGCCTTGATGACGATGAGGAGGGTGGGCTCGCGCATGAACTCGCGGATTTCCGACGTCATCACCACCATCTCGGTGCCACGGCGCAGCACCTTCACCTCGGGATCACGCAGAATGCCGAGGCCTTCGCCGGTGGTGATGTCATCCGACGCGTCGCTGTCGGGGGAGAAGCGATATTCGCGCACGCCGAGAAAGGTGAAGTTGTCCGCGCACA
Organism: Pseudomonadota bacterium; assembly: GCA_040756765.1. Classification (GTDB taxonomy): domain Bacteria; phylum Pseudomonadota; class Alphaproteobacteria; order Rhizobiales; family Xanthobacteraceae; genus Bradyrhizobium_A. The sequence goes on from JBFLYG010000032.1 coordinate 199,964, forward strand.
GCCACTGCAGGAACTGGTTGGCCTCGGCGACCTCGTCGATCGGCAGCGGCGGGGGATTGGACGAGAAGGTCTTGACCGCCTCCTCGATCCGGCCGCGCATGGCACGCCAGTCGGCGACGCAGGCGCGCACGTCGTTCAATGTCCTGGTGAGGCCGTCGATCAGCTTCTGGCGGTCGGCCTCGGCGTCCAGGCGGGCGATATGGAGGTGAATGAGGCTTTCGCGCTCCCCCATTGCCCCCTGCGGCAATGCTTCGCCGTGGAAGCGCAGCAGATTGCCTTGCTCGTCGCGCTCCACGGCAATGATCGGGTGTGCGACCAGCGTGACGTCGACGCCCTGCTCGGCGAGCTCCGTCATCGTGGAATCGAACAGGAAGGGCATATTGTCGTTGAGAATTTCGAGCACGGACATCTCGCGCCCGTCCGGCATCGTCGGATTGATGATGCGGATGTCGGCGCCGCCCGACGTGCGCCGTTGCACATGCTCCCAGGCCTGCTCGGCCAGGAACGCAAGCGACGAGGCATCATAGCTCGCGAGATCCTCGATGTTGGTGTAGCCGAACAAAAGCTCGGCAAAGCTCCGCGGGGTTTTGCCCGGCTGTACGCTGCCTGCCGCTTCGCGGATCAGGGTGGCCCGAGCCTTGTCGTCACGCCACGCCGCCATAGCGTCCTCCACGTTCTGCGCCGTCTGACCGTCGTCACGATCATCCGCCAGCCTTTGGAGTGCATTCCTTCGAGCGTTCTTCGCTGGGCCGCAGTTCGATTGCGGACCCGACATCTTCGGCCTTACGGCTTCGACGATACACCCATTCCGGAGCTGGCCAAGGCGCGTTGAGTTGTGACGTGTGCATTATGGCCGACATCGGCGCAGGCGACCGGCGACTGGCGAATGGGGGATGGCAAAAATCACTTGTTATTTCAATTGAGTATAGCTTGGCCTGCTGGCTCCAATGGCGTGCGATCGCGCGACAGGCTGCTGCCGCCACACATCGCAGATGTGTCGTTCGAGCGCAGAAGCCAGCTGTTGCTCGCGCGAGGTAAACGGAGGCTCGCTGCACGGCAGCATGCCTCGACAAGACGCTCGCGCGTGCCGAGACAACTTCCTCGTGCACCGCCCTGTTTCCGGCGGTGCGGTGTTTTGAGCCGTGGCTTCTTACCCGGTGAGGCTTCCGCGCAGGCCGGATGCCTGGCGCGGCGTCCAGCGTTGCTTTACCTCGGCAGGCGCACACCCTTGGTGGTGAAGCGCTGGGTCTTGCCGCCACCGTTGCGCACGGGGCGGCGCGTGCCGGCGGCCTTGCCGGTGCCGGGCGGCTGATGTGCCGGCACGAGCTGGTCGGGGCGCGAGCCGATCAGGTCGGAGCGGCCCATCTCCTTCAGCGCCTCGCGCAGCAGCGGCCAGTTGTCGGGGTCGTGGTAGCGCAGGAACGCCTTGTGCAGCCGGCGTTGCCGCAGTCCCTTGATCGCCTCGACCTTGTCGCTCGCCCCATGCCGCACGCCGCGCAGCGGATTGACGCCGGTGTGGTACATGGCGGTTGCGGTCGCCATCGGCGAGGGCAGGAACGTCTGCACCTGGTCGGCGCGGTAGCGGTTGCGCTTGAGCCACAGCGCGAGGTTCATCATGTCCTCGTCGGTGGTGCCCGGATGCGCCGCGATGAAATACGGGATCAGGAAGTATTTCTTGCCGGCCTGCTGGGCCGCGGCCTCGAACATCTCCTTGAAGCGGTCGTAGGCACCGATGCCCGGCTTCATCATCTTGTCGAGCGGGCCGCGCTCGGTGTGCTCGGGCGCGATCTTGAGATAGCCGCCGACGTGATGGGTGACGAGCTCCTTGACGTATTCCGGGCTCTTGACCGCGAGGTCGTAGCGCACGCCGGAGGCGACCATCACTTTCTTGACGCCCCGCACCTCGCGCACCTTGCGGTAGAGCCGGATCAGGTCGTCGTGCGAGGTGTTGAGGTTCGGGCAGATCTCGGGAAACACACATGACGGCCGCCGGCACGCCGCCTCGATCTTGGGATCGTTGCACGCCATGCGGTACATGTTGGCGGTCGGGCCGCCGATGTCGGAGATCACGCCGGTGAAGCCCGGCGTCTTGTCGCGGATGCGCTCGATCTCGCGCAGGATCGAGCCTTCCGAGCGGTTCTGGATGATGCGGCCCTCGTGCTCGGTGATCGAGCAGAAGGTGCAGCCGCCGAAGCAGCCGCGCATGATCGTCACCGAGAACCGGATCATGTCCCAGGCGGGAATCTTGGCGTCGCCGTAAGACGGATGCGGCGCGCGGGCGTAGGGCAGGTCGTAGACGCCGTCCATCTCTTCGGTGGTCAGCGGGATCGGCGGCGGGTTCAGCCACAGGTCGCGGTCGCCATGGCGCTGCACCAGCGGCCGCGCATTGCCAGGGTTGCTCTCCCGGTGCAGCACGCGCGAGGCGCGGGCGTAGGCCTCGCGGTCCTCTTCGACCTGTTCGCACGCCGGCAGGCGAATCACGGTGTCGCCGGGGTGGCGCGCGGCGCCCTCGTCGGCGGCGTCGAGATTGTCGGCGTGCAGCTCGGTATAATGCTCGGGCACGCGGCGGAACAGCGCGGTGCCCCGGATAGAGTCGAGATCGCGCGGGCTCTCGCCGGCGGCGAGACGGTGCGCCACCTCGACCACGGCGCGCTCGGCGTTGCCATAGAGCAGGATGTCCGCCTTGGCGTCGGCCAGCACCGAGCGGCGCACCTTATCGGACCAGTAGTCGTAATGGGCGATGCGGCGCAGCGACGCCTCGATGCCGCCGAGCACGATCGGCACGTCCTTGAACGCTTCGCGGCAGCGCTGGGCGTAGACGAGGGTGCAGCGGTCCGGTCGCCGGCCGCCTTCGCCGCCCGGCGTATAGGCGTCGTCATGGCGCAGCCGGCGGTCCGCAGTGTAGCGGTTGACCATGGAGTCCATGTTGCCGCCGGTGACGCCGAAGAACACCCGCGGCTTGCCCAGTGCCTTGAACGGCTCGGCCGATTGCCAGTCGGGCTGGGCGATGATGCCGACCCGAAAACCCTGGGCCTCGAGCAGCCGGCCAATGATCGCCATGCCGAAGCTCGGATGGTCGACATAGGCGTCGCCGGTCACCAGCACGATGTCGCAGGCGTCCCAGCCGAGCGCCGTCATCTCGGCGCGGCTCATCGGCAGGAACGGTGCGGGCTTCCCGGGCGCCCCCCGGTGGCGGGGCCAGGAACCCAGGGGTTTTGCGGTGGAGGCGGACATATCCATGGCGACACGCATAAGACCATGGGCCCGCGAATTCAACCGACCGGCGTGTGACGCGGGGGAACCCGGCCTGCCGCGTTCCCGAATAGTTCCGGGAGGGGGCGCCGCTTCCCGGTCGCGGCAAGTGGCGGTCGGACGCAGGGATCGGCCCGTTACCCGGGCCTAGCCGATCGCTGTCTTGATGATATCCAGCAGTTCCTGGAACGGTGCCGTGCTCTGCGGGTCCGAGGGCATCTGGCGCATCAGGTCGTAGATCTTCGGCACGAGCTGCACCGCCTGGTCGAGCTCGCCGTCACGGCCCGGCTGGTAGCCGCCCATCAGGCGCAGGTCACGGGTGTCCTCGAAGCGGGCGATCATGGCGCGCAGCTTGCGCAGCAGGTTGCGCTCCTCCGCGGTCCAGACCTGCTGCGCAAGACGCGACACCGAGGACAGCACGTTGACCGCCGGATAGCGCCCCTGGTCCGCGACCTCGCGGTCGAGCACGATGTGGCCGTCGAGGGTGCCGCGCACGGTGTCGGCGATCGGCTCGTTGTGGTCGTCGCCGTCGACCAGCACCGAATAGATGCCGGTGATGGAGCCTTGGCCTTCGGTGCCGGGGCCGGAGCGCTCGAGGAGGCGCGGCAGGTCGCTGAACACGCTCGGCGCATAGCCGCGCGCCACCGCCGGCTCGCCGGTCGCCAGCGCCACCTCGCGCGCCGCATGGGCAAAGCGTGTCACCGAATCGACGATCAGCAGCACATTCTCGCCGCGGTCACGGAAATATTCCGCGATCGTGGTGGCGGTTTTCGCCGCGAGGCGTCGCATCATCGGGCTCTCGTCGCTGGTCGAGACCACGGTGATCGAGCGTTCGCGATAGTGGACCAGCGTCTCTTCGAGAAATTCGCGGACCTCGCGGCCGCGCTCGCCGACCAGCGCCGTCACCACGGTGTCGAAGCCGCGGCTCTGCGCCATCATCGACAGCAGCGTGGTCTTGCCGACGCCGGAGCCCGCGAAGATGCCGATGCGCTGTCCGAGGCAGAGCGGCGTGAACAGGTCCAGCACCCGCACCCCGGTGCGCAGCGGCGCCTGCACGCGGCCGCGGCCGATCGCCGGCGGGGGGCCTGCGTCGGTCGACATCGCCCGCTCGCCCACCGGCAACAGGCCGGCATCGTCGATCGGCTCGGCGAGGGCGTTCAGCACCCGGCCTTTCCAGGCGGAATGAGGCGCGATCGTCTTCGGCGGCATGCGGTAGGCGATGAGGCCGAGCCCGGCGCCGACATGGGAGTCGAACGGTTTTGCCGTGACGCCGCCATTATCGATGCGCACCACCTCGCCAAGTTGCATCTGCCCGTCGATCTCCAGGCCAATCAGCTCGCCGAGCTTGACGAAACGCGACAGGCCGGCGACGCGGTAATGCGTCGGCGCGACCTCGGAGACATAGCCGCCGATCCGCACCGGCGATCCCTCCTTGCGCAGGGCGTTCAGCGTCGCTTCCATCTGTTCGAGTGCATTCATCGGGGCACCAGATCTTGTTGCGGCCGCTGTTTGCCGCTGCGTGTGGGAAGGCCGCCGCTCTCCGTGATTCTGAGAGGCCGGCTCAAAAAGTAGCCGACGAAACGGACGTTTGTCGTTGAACTCGTCATGGCCGGGCTTGTCCCGGCCATCCACGTCTTCCTTGCTGAGGCACCGCAAAGACGTGGATGCCCGGCACAAGGCCGGGCATGACGGAGAAAGCGGATGATCTGCATGTTCTGACGAAGGCCTGAAAACGTCGGCGGTTAAATTCCAAGGTGCGCCTCAACAGAGCCGCGTCGGACTAGACGTTAGGTCGTCCAGCGCTATCCCTTGGTCGGCTCGCCCAGCGAGCGAATCGCGTTCTGCATCGTGCTTTCGGAGCCGTCGATCAGCGACGAGACGCTCTGGAAGGCGCGCGAGGCGGTCATCAGCTGGGTCAGCTCGGAGATCGAATCGACGTTGGACTCCTCGACGAAGCCCTGCTGGAAGCCGGTCTGCAGGTAATCCACCACTGGCGATGCCGCGCGGTCGGGAATGACGCCGGAATTGCCGAATCGCTCCAGCCGAGCGGCGGCGGGAATCTCGTAGAGGCCGAGCGTGCCGACCTGGTTGGGGCCCTGCGCGATGGTGCCGTTGCGCGTGATGGTCAGCGGGCCGCCTTCGGGATCGACGATGACCGGCATGCCGCCGGCATCGAGGACGGGATAGCCGGACACCGTCTGCAGCTCGCCATTGCCGGCGATCTGCATCCGGCCGTCACGGGTGTAGACCCGGCCGGCGGGGCCGTTGAACGCCATCCAGCTGTTGCCGACGATGGCGACGTCGAGGCTGTTCTCCGTCCGCGTCACGCCGCCCGGCTTGCGCGAGATGAAGTTGTCACCCGACGATGCAAAGGCCACCGGCTGGGTCGCCGCGCGCGACAGCGCGGTCTCGAACTTGACGGCATCGGCACGAAAGCCGGTGGTCTTCATGTTGGCGAGGTTGTTGGCGATGGTCTCGAGCCGCTTTTCCAGCGCGACCTGGGCGGAGAGACTGACGTAGAGGGCGGATTGCATGTCGGTTATCGTCCGAGCTTGAGGTTCTGCAGGCTGGTCAGGATGCCGATGTCGAGGCCGTTGCCGGCCGACTGGCTGATCAGGGCGACCGCAGGCGAGGTGGCGGAGACGTCGGTGTTCTGCATTTCCCACATCACCGAAAACCGCTGCAGGAAGGTCCTCAGCTTCGCCGGGTCCTTGAAGTCGGCGACATTGATCTTGCTCGCCAGCATCGCGGCCTGCTTGTCGACACTGGACATCGAGGTCATCGGCGAGATGTCGAGCGCGGTCTGCGCGACCTGCAGCAGGGCCTTGTCGGACAGGATCTGCATGACATTGGTGATGCTCGGCGCCTTGCGCTCGAAATACAGCGCGAGGCGGACGCCCTCGTTCTGCGCGCCGGCGTCCTCCTCCAACTGCTGGCGGACATATTTGCTCACGGCGCCAGTCGTCGCGGCCGTGGTGCTGGTGGCCTTGTCGCCCAGCGCGGCGAAATTGAACGCGGCCGCGAAGTCACGGTAGCGCCTGTCGACCAGTTTGTTGGCAAAGCTCTGGGATGCCGACACGCCCTCGGTCAGTACCTTGCGCATGAATGCCTTGGCATAGGTCATGTCTGAGAGGCCATAGGCCTTCATCGCGTAGGAGAACAGCCGGTAGTCGCCGATGAACTGGTCGATGGTCTTCACCTTGCCGATATTCTGCAGGTAATAGTCGGTGTCGCGCGAGACGTCCGGCTTCTTGGCGGTCTGCTGCAATTGCCGCACGATGTTGTTCGAGATCATCTGGTAGGTGGCGATGGTCGACGTCATCGGGAAAGTGACTCCGGCGCAGGCATGAGGATCAGATTGCGCCGAGAATCGGCTGCCAAGCTTGCGCGGGCCTGCCGTGGTTAACGGCGGTCAGCTTCGTGCAAGCGTCGCTGCCTAAACGAATCGAGGGGTCGATTCGGAGCGGCGGGCTTGAGTATTCTCTTTGGTATCATTGTCACCATTGCGAGCCTGCTGGGCGGCTTCGTCGCCCTCGGCGGCCACGTCAGCGTGATCTGGCAGCCGTGGGAATTCGTCATCATCGCAGGCATGGCGGCCGGCACCTTCATCGTCGCCAATCCCTGGAAGGTCGTGGTCGACACCGGCGTCGCGATGGTCCAGGCGCTCACCGTGGCTGTGCCGAAGCAGCGCAACTACCTCGATCTGCTTGGCCTGCTGCATGCCCTGATGCGCGAGGTGCGCAACAAGGGGCGCAACGAGGTCGAAGCCCATATCGACGATCCGGCGTCGTCGGAGATCTTCCAGAACTTTCCGACTGTGCTCGCCAACGACTCGCTCCTCCACTTCGTCTGCGACTATTTCCGTCTCATCATCATGGGCAGCGCCCGGCCGCACGAGATCGAGGCGCTGATGGACGAGGAGATCGAGACCATCGTCCATAGCAAGATGAAGCCGTACCATTCGCTGATGGCGGTGGCTGAAGGACTGCCGGCGCTCGGCATCGTCGCGGCGGTGCTCGGCGTCATCAAGGCGATGGGCGCGCTCGACCAGTCGCCGAAGCTGCTCGGCGGTCTGATCGGCGCGGCGCTGGTCGGCACCTTCGCCGGCATCTTCCTGTCCTATGGCCTGGTCGCGCCGCTGGCGACCAAGGTCAAGATGGTTCGGGAGCAGCAGTGCCGTCTTTACATCATCGTCAAGCAGGCGCTGCTCGCCTTCATGAACGGCGCGCTGCCGCAGATCGCCATCGAGCACGGCCGCAAGATGATCGGCCCCAGCGAACGCCCGTCGATCGACGTCGTCGAGAACGAGACCATTCCCGGCGGGGCCAAGCCGGCCGCCGCCGAGCCGGTCGCCAAAGTAGCAGGAGCGAAAGCCTAGTGTCGGAAGGTAAGCCCGCGCGGCACGACCAAGCCCCGGACCAGCTGCTCGGCGCGGCCGGCATCTCTGTCGATCGCATGCCCATGCTGCATGTGATCTTCGACCAGATGACGACGCTGTGCGCCGAGAGCCTGCGGTCGATGTCGCCGTCGCAGTCGTACTTCTCGCTGACCGGCGTCGGCAGCAGCCGGATGTCGGAAGTCCTCGACAGCTACGAGTCGGAGGCCATCGTCGCGGTATTCTACGCCCAGGCGTGGGACGGTCGCATCCTGATCGGCTTCGACCGCGATTTCGTCTACACCATGGTCGAGCTTCTGTTCGGCGCCGACGGCGCCGAGCCGCCGCTCGACATGCCGCGGGTATTCTCCAATGTGGAGATGAAGGTCGCGGAGGCGTTGTTCGAGCGCTTCGGCAAGGCGCTGCAGTCGTCGTTCTCGCGGGCCTCGGAGGTCAAGTTCGAGCTCGAGCGTGTCGAGACGCGGATGGACTACCTCGCCGTCGGCCGGCTCAACAATATGGCTGTCTACGCCAAGATCCTGGTGCAGGGGCTGGACCGCGGCGGCGAGATGTTCGTCGTCATTCCCCATTCGGTGCTCAATCCGATCCGCCAGGCGCTGTCACAGATCGTGTCGGGGGAATCGGTCTCCACCGATCCGAACTGGAGCCGGCAACTGCACAGCGAGATCCAGCGCACCGAAGTGGTGCTGCGGGCCGTGCTCGAGGAGCGCTCGCTCACCCTCGGCGAGGTCGCGAACTTCCACGTCGGCCAGGTGATCAAGCTCAACGCCACGCCGGATACCATGGTGCGCCTCGAGTGCAACAACCAGCGCCTGTTCTGGTGCCAGATGGGGCAGCTCAACGGCGCCTATTCGCTGCAGGTCAGGGAAACGGCGGACCAGAAGCGGGAATTCATCGATGGCATCCTATCTCGTTGACCTGATCCTGCTGATCGCGCTGCTTGTCACCAGCATCCGGGTGACGCGGATGCACCGTGAACTGGTGCTGCTGCGCGCCGGCCAGAGCGATTTCGCCACCGTGCTGGGCAAGACCACGGAGGCGGTCGACGACATGGTGCTGATGGTGCGCGAGTTCAACGCCGAGGGCAAGCAGCTGGTTCATGTCCTCGGCGGCAAGATCGACGAAGCGCGCAAGGCGGTGACGGATATCGAGGCCCTCAGCGAGGCCTCGCGCCGGCAGGCCTGACGAAGTCAGGCCGCCGGTCATGCAACAGTTTGGACTTAAGCAGGTGAAATGATGCAGCCGTTCGAGACAGATTCCACCAACTCCGCGACGCTGAACACGTCGGAAGCCCACAAGCTGGGCACAGCGTCGTTCGGCAAGCTCGCCGATCTCGCCGCGCGCGCCGCGGAAGAGACCAGCCGCATCACCAATCTCGAGCCGATCCTGCGCATTCCGGTCACGGTCCAGGTGCTGCTGGGCTCCGCGACCATGCCGGTGGCCGACCTGATGAAGCTCGGGCGCGGCGCCGTCATCCCGCTCGACCATCGCGTCGGCGAGCCGGTCGAGGTGGTGGTCAACGGCCGCATCGTCGCCCGTGGCGCGGTGGTGGTCGTGGAGGACGAGAACTCCCGATTCGGCGTGTCGCTCACCGAGATCGTCGGAGGAACGGTCGGCGACATCGAAGCGTAAAGGGCTCTCCGGATGGCGTTCAATGCACCTGCCAAGCGCACGGAAATCCGCCCGCTGCGCGGCACCGAGAAGGTCGCCGCGCTGCTGCTGGCGATGGGCCGCGAGCTGTCCGGCGGCGTTCTGAAGGAGTTCGATCCCGACGAGATTCGTCTCGTCACCCGTGCGGCGGCCGATCTGAAGCCGGTGTCGGGTCCCGAACTCGAGGCAATCATCGAGGAATTCGCCCTGCACTTCACGTCGGGGCCGAACATCTTCGGCACCGTCGGCGAGCTGGAAAAGCTGCTGAACGGCGTGCTGCCGCCCGAGCAGGTGACGGACATCATCTCCGAGGTGCTGGGCAACAAGACCAAGTCGGTGTGGGAGCGGATCTCCTCGGTCTCGGAAAGCCTGCTCGCCAACTACCTGCTCAAGGAGCATCCGCAGACCGCGGCGCTGATCCTGTCGCGGGTCAAGCCGGCCTGCGCCGCGCGCGTGATGAGTCTGCTGCCGCCCGACCTGCGGCACGGCCTGATGCGCCGGATGCTGAGCCTGAAGCCCGTGGTCGAGGAGGCGATGAGCGTCATCGAGAGGACGATGCACGAGGATTTCATGATCAACTTCGCGCGCAACCTCGCCTCCGACACCTATCCGCGCATGGCCGACATCATCAACAAGATGGAGCGGGCGCAGATGGAGGAGTCGCTCAAGAACCTCTCCGAATCGCGACCGAAGTCGGCGGAAATCCTCAAGGGAATGCTGTTCACCTTCGACGATATCGTCAACCTCACCAGCAAGGCGCGCATGGTGATCTTCGATCAGATCCCGACCGACCGCGTGGTAACGGCGCTCAAGGGCACCGATTCCACCTTCCGCGAGTTGATCCTGTCGTCGCTGGCATCGCGCACCCGCCGTCTCGTCGAGCACGAGCTGGCGAACGGTGTTCCGTCCAACCAGCGCGAGATCCTCGACGCCCGGCGGGCGATCACCGATCTTGCGCTTGAGATGGCCGGACGCGGCGAGATCGAGCTCAATCCGGACCAGGAAGATCAGCAGGTCTTCACCTAAAGCCGGCCTGCCATGTCTGAGGGGCCCGACAAGGAAAGCAAGACCGAAGAGCCGACCGAGAAGAAGATCCGGGATTCGGTCGAGAAGGGTAAAGTACCGGTCTCTCGTGAAGCGTCGATCTTCGCCTCGATGATCGCGCTGCTCATTGTTCAGAGTTTTCTCGCGGCCGACGGCGTCCGCAATCTCGGGCTGACGCTCAGCCGGCTGATCGACGATCCCTCCGGCTTTCGCATCCGCAATGGCACGGATGCGGTCGAGTTCCTGGTCGTGATCGGCGGCAGTTCGGCCCGCCTGGTGCTGCCAGTGGTGATCGTTCTGGCCGTTGCGGGCCTGGCGTCGTCGTTCCTGCAGAACGCGCCGCGGATCGTGTTCGAGCGAATCACGCCGCAAGGTTCGCGGATCTCGATCGCGCAGGGGTGGACGCGGATCTTCGGTGCACAGGGCCGCGTCGAGTTCGGGAAGGCTGTATTCAAGTTTTTTGCCATCGGCATTGTCGTGATGATCGCCTTGCGGGCAGAGGAGGCCGCGGCCGTGAATTCATTGTTCAGCGATCCGACCAGCCTGCCCGAGCTGATCCTGACCATCGCGATGCGTCTGGTTTCGGCGGTCAGCATCGCCACCATCGTGCTGGTGGCGCTGGACCTGGTGTGGGCGCGCTTCAGCTGGCGGCGCGACCTGCGCATGACGCGGCAGGAGCTGAAGGACGAATTCAAGCAGGCCGAGGGCGATCCGCTGGTCAAGTCGCGGCTGCGTTCGCTGGCGCGCGATCGCGCGCGCAAGACCATGCTGGCCGCAGTGCCGCGCGCGACGCTGGTGATCGCCAACCCGACGCATTATGCGATCGCGCTGAAATACCAGCACGGCGAGGATGTGGCGCCGACGGTGCTGGCGAAGGGGCAGGATCTCATCGCCCTGAAGATCAGGGAGCTCGCCGAGCAGAACAACGTCCCGGTGGTGGAGGACAAGATGCTGGCGCGATCGATGTACGACGCCGCGCAGGTCGACAAGATGATCCCGCACGAATTCTTCCGTCCCGTCGCCGAGATCATCTACTTCCTGCAGTCGCGCAAGCAGAAGGCGAAGGCGTAGGGCGTAGGGCGCGCCGGCATCGCTCACGGCGCTAGTGTATGGCTCAATGCTCGCCACGCTCACTGCGTCGTTGCCGGACTTGATCCGGCAACCCAGCTAACTCTCGGAACGACGACAGTTCGTGAAGTTGGATCACCGGGTCTCGACGCTTCGCGTCGGCCCGGTGGTGACGCGGAGAGTTTGGCTGCGCGTCATGCATCACGCCGCTGTCGCGATCATCAACATCTGCAGAATTCGCGGCATGGAAAGCGCTGCAATGCAACGCATGCGACGCGCGTAGCGCTCTCACCGTAGCGCACCAGCTTCGGACAAGATTCGGTCCTTATACGATCGTTAACCATAATTCACAGTGAGGATGCTGTGGGACCCGTCTATCTCTTCGACCTTGCCTCCTCTCATGCGCGCTGGCTGTCGCTGCGCCAGACCGCGATCGCCTCGAACGTCGCCAACGCCAATACGCCCGGCTATCGCGCCAAGGATATCGAGCCGTTCAACAAGATCCTCGATACCAAGGTCGTTGCGCTCGCCGCCACTTCTCCCCAGCACATGTCGGGTGGCCCCTCGATCCGCCCGCAGGGCACACGCAAGGAGAACAGCTGGGAGGTGGTTCACTCCGGCAACTCAGTGAGCCTCGAGCAGGAGATGCTGAAGGCCGGCGACGTCAACCGCGACTATTCGCTGAACACTGCGATCGTCAAATCGTTTCATCGCATGTTCATGACCAGCTCGAAGGCATAAGGGGCAGGAAGCGATGATCGATCCGCTGCAGGCATCCGTTCAGATCGCGAGCTCCGGGCTCGAGGCGCAGTCGACCCGTCTGCGCGTGGTGTCCGAAAACCTCGCGAACGCCAATTCCACCGGCAAGACGCCGGGTGCCGAACCTTATCGGCGCAAGACCACGACATTCACCGCCGAGATCGACCGCGCGGCAGGCGTGCCGGTCGTGAAGATCAAGGACGTCGGCGTCGATAGTGCGCCGTTCCGCGTCGATTACGAGCCGACGCATCCGGCGGCCGATCAGAACGGCTACGTCAAGTTGCCGAATGTCAACATGCTGATCGAAATGGCGGACATGCGGGAGACCAACCGCTCGTATGAGGCCAATCTGCAGGTGGTCAAACAGGCAAGGTCGATGGTCGCGATGACCATCGATCTGTTGAAGGGAGCTTGAGGCATGACCGTTGAAGCGGTTTCTTCGATTCTGTCGGGGGTCGGCGGCGTCGTTCAGACGAGCGAAGTGACGAGGTCTGCGCCGGTCGCAACCCAGGCTACCCAGCAGCCGCTCGGCTTCGGCAGCGTGATGGAGCAGGTCGCGGCCGACGCGATCGGCACGCTCAAGACGGGCGAAGCGGCCTCGATCTCCTACATGCAGGGCAAGGTTTCCGCCCAGAAGGTCGTGGAGGCGGTGATGTCCGCCGAGCAGACGCTGCAGATGGCGGTGGCGGTGCGCGACAAGGTCGTGCAGGCCTATCAAGAAGTCAGCCGCATGGCGATCTAAGGATATCAGCACATGAAAGCGCTTGCCATCGCTGCGACCGGAATGAGCGCGCAGCAGCTCAACGTCGAAGTCATCGCCAACAACATCGCGAATATCAATACCACGTCCTACAAGCGCTCGCGCGCGGAATTCACCGACCTGTTCTATCAGGTCGACCGCATGCAGGGTGTTCCCAACCGGACCGGCGAGGGTGCTGTGCCGGAGGGGGCGAAGCTCGGCCTCGGCGTCCGCTCGGTCGCCGTGCGCAAGCTGCACTTGCAGGGCGCGCTGGCGCAGACCGGCAACACCTACGATCTTGCGGTCAACGGCCGCGGCTGGTTCCAGGTGACGGGGCCGAACGGCGAGACGCTCTACACCCGCGCCGGCTCGTTCAACATCAACGCAGACCGCCAGTTGGTGACCGCGGACGGCTACACCGTCGATCCGGTGATCATCATCCCGCAGGGCGCCGTGGACGTCACCGTCAACGAATCCGGCCAGGTCTACGCCAAGCTCGACAACGAGGTTGCGCCGCGCCAGGTCGGCCGCCTGACGCTCGCGAACTTCGCCAACGAGGCCGGCCTCGATCCGCTCGGCGGCAATCTCTACAAGGAGACGCTGGCGTCGGGCGTTCCGGTCGTCGGCGTGCCCGGCGATCCCGGCTTCGGCAAGATCCACCAGCATTATCTGGAAAGCTCGAACGTCGATCCGGTCAAGGAAATCACCGAGCTGATCTCGGCGCAGCGGTCCTACGAGATGAACTCGAAGGTGATCCAGGCGGCGGACGATATGGCGTCGACGATCACCAAGGGTCTGCGGTAGCAGCGCAACGGAGAAGCGTCGTGACACGCGCCTGGTCCCTGATGGTCCGAAGCCTTGCGGCAGCGCTGCTGGCCGGCGCCGTCGTCTGCGGTCACGCGGCCGCGGAGGATGCCGCGCACTTTCCAGTGCCGGCCACGGTGATCTATCCCGGCGACATGATCCGCGACGAGCTGATCATGGACCGGGCGTTCGCGCCGAACATGCCGGGAGCGAGCGCGTTCGTCAGCGATCGCGCCTCGCTGGTCGGACGGACTGCGCGGCGTACGCTGGTCGCCGGGCAGCCGATCCCGCTCAACGCGCTTGAGGACCAGAAGGTCGTGACACGTGGCAACGCCGTGAAGGTGATCGTCGAGGAGGGCTCGCTGTCGATCGTCACCTATGCTTCGGCGCTGCAGTCCGGCAGTCCGGGCGCGATGATCCAGCTGCGCAACCTCGACACCGGCGTGATCATCAGGGGAATCGTCCAGCAGGACGGATCTGTGCGGATTCAGAACGGATGATGCTGCGTCTTCTGTCGATCATGATCCTGCTCCTGTCCGCGACCGCCGCGGATGCGGCGGTGCGGATCAAGGATATCGCCCGCCTCAAGGGCGTGCGTGAGAACCAGATCATTGGCTACGGCCTCGTCGTCGGCCTCAAGGGCACCGGCGATACGCTGCGCAACGCGCCCTTCACCGAGCAGTCGCTGCAGTCGATGCTCGATAACATGGGCATCAATATCCGGGGGACTTCGCTGCGGACGCGAAATGTCGCAGCCGTGGTCGTTACCGCCGACCTGCCGCCATTCGTCGCCGGCGGCTCGCGCATCGATGTCGCCCTGTCGTCGCTGGGCGACGCCTCTTCGCTGATGGGCGGCACGCTGCTGATGACCCAGCTGCGCGGCGCCGACGGCGAGGTCTATGCGGTGGCGCAGGGCGCCATTGCGGTTGGCGGCTATTCGATCGAGGGGGCGGCGCAGACGGTCAGCCAGGGCGTGCCGACCTCGGGCCGCATTCCCAACGGCGCATTGATCGAGCGCGAGGTGCGCGGCCAGTTCAAGCAGATGGAAGCGCTGGTGCTCGAACTGAAGAACCCCGACTTCGTCACCGCGACGCGCATCATCGACGCCATCAACCAGTACGGCCAGGGACGCTACCGCGCCAGCCTCGCGTTCGAGCGCGACTATCGCACCATCATCCTGTCCCGCCCCCGCTCGGTCTCGCCGGTGCGGTTCGTCGCCGAGATCGAGGAGCTGCTGGTCGAGCCGGACACGCCGGCGCGCGTCGTCATCGACGAGCGAACCGGAACGGTGGTGATCGGACGCAACGTGCAGATTTCGACGGTTGCGGTGACCCATGGCAACTTGTCGGTCCGGATCACGGAGATGCCAGTGGTGTCGCAGCCCGGTCCGTTCTCGCGCGGCGAGACGGTGGTGACGCCGCAAACATTCATCGAGGCCAATGAACCCGGTGCGCAGATCGCGATCCTGCGCGGCACGGATCTGCAGCGTCTGGTGCGCGGCCTGAACCAGATCGGGCTGAAGCCGACCGGCATCATCGCCATCCTGCAGGCGATCAAGGCTGCCGGTGCGCTGCAGGCTGATCTTGTCATTCAGTAACGGCATCGCGTCAGCGCCGCACAAGGCTCGGCGTGCAACGCTGCGCACAGATTCGGTGCAAGAGAACGCATGATGAGGTTTGCGATATTGCGTGGGAGCATGCTCCTTGTGGGATCGCTCGCGCTCGCCGCGCAGGCATCGGCCTTCGCCGAGCCCGCGCAGAAACCATCCAGGCCGCTCAACCTTGCAGCCTTTGCCAAGACGGCCCGCGCTGCGCCTGCGCGCCAGGACGCAAGGCCTGAAGCTGGCGCCGCGCAGCAGCCGCAGTTGCAGGCGCCCCTGACGACGGGCACCGTCAACGCAGCCGCAACCTCGCCGTCCGCTCCCGCGGACGCGGCCGCAACCGACCGTCGCGGATCCGAGGCGGCGGAGTTCTGCAGGAACATCACCGATGCGGCGCTGGACGCGCGGGTTGCCTGGCAGCGTGAGCAGCTCGAAGCCACCGAGGCCAGGCTGCGTGAGCGCATCGCGGAGCTGGAAGCCAAGCGCGCCGAGTACGAGAAATGGCTGAAGCTGCGCGAGGATTTCTTGAAGCGCGCGGAAGACAACGTGGTCGAGATCTATTCCGGCATGGCACCGGATGCGGCCGCGCTGCAGATCGCGAGCATGGCCGATGAGACGGCAGCGGCCGTGCTCGCCAAGCTGCGGGTTCGTACCGCCAGCGCAATCCTCAACGAGATGGAACCGGGACGTGCGGCCCACCTCGCCGATACCTTGGCCGGGATGCGGCGTCCCGATGACGGGAAGACCAAGAAATGAAGATTCTGCGCGCGCTCTGTCTGCTGCCGGTCCTCGGCGGCTGTGCCAATCCCCTCAATGAGCTCAACCAGGCACCCAACATGTCGGCGATCGGCCAGGGGCTGCGCGCCGAGGCGCGCGGCGTTCCGGTCGAGCGGCCCGGACGCTATGCCGCCGGCTACCAGTCGGTGTGGGACGAGCGCAACGATCTCTACCGCGATCCGCGCGCCGGACGCGTCGGTGATCTCATCACCGTCATTATCTCCATGAACGACAAGGCGACGCTCGACAACAAGACTGATCGTTCCCGCGATTCGCAGATCAAGTTCGGCGCCGATTATCTCGCGGAGATGTTCGGCTGGAGCCAGAAGGGCCAGGCCAGCGCTGATGTCAACTCGCAGACCTCGACCAAGGGTGCGGGCAAGATCGACCGCACCGAGGAGGTGAAGTTTTCGGTTGCGGCCGTCGTGGTCGACGTGCTGCCGAACGGCAACCTCTTGATCAGCGGCTCGCAGGAAGTGCGGGTGAATTACGAGATGCGCGTCGTCGACGTCGCCGGCATCGTCCGGCCGCGCGATATCGGCCGCAGCAACACCATCGCTTACGACAAGATTGGCGAGGCGCGGATCTCCTATGGCGGACGCGGCCGGCTGATGGAGGTGCAGCAGCCGGGGTGGGGCCACCAGCTCTACGACAAGGTGGCGCCGTTCTGATTGGGAGCCTGGCACGAGCCGGATCATGGAACAGTCCGAGGGACGAGCGGGGATGGGAAGCGGGATGCAGTGGCTGATCGCGGTGCTGCTACTGACGGTGGTCTCCGCGGCGGCGGGATTGCTGTCGAGCTCGCATCTGCTGTCCAGCGCACAGCGCAGCGCGGACAGTCACAAGGATGCGCCGGAGCGCTCGGCCGCGTCGGCCTATAACGCCACCGCCCGCTTTCGCAAGATCACGCCGATCGTGACCAATCTCGCGGCGCCGGCCGGCGCCTGGATCCGCATGGAGGGATCCGTCGTCACCGATCAGCTGAACGAGGAGGAGGCGAGCATTCTCGTCGCCAGGATCGGGCAGGACATCACGACATACCTGCGGACGGTATCGGCCGCACAGATCGAGGGTGCGCGCGGCCTGCAGTATCTTCGCGAGGATCTCAATGAACGGGCCGCGATCCGCTCCGGAGGCAAGGTGCGCGAACTGATCATCGAAACCCTGGTCGTGCAATGAAGCGCTTCTGGCTCGTTCTTGTTGTTGTCCTGATGCCGACTGCGGCGATGGCCCAGGTTCCGGATCTGTCGTCGTTGATTCCGTCCGGCGGCGGTAGCGCCAGCGGCCGCATGGTCCAGCTGGTGGCGCTGCTCACCGTGTTGTCGCTGGCGCCCGGCCTCCTGATCATGGTGACGAGCTTCACCCGCTTTGTCGTCGCGTTGTCGTTCCTGCGCATGGGCATGGGACTGCAGACCACGCCGGCGAATCTGGTGATGATCAGCCTGGCGCTGTTCATGACTTTTTATGTCATGGCGCCGACCTTCGACCGCGCCTGGAACAACGGCATTCAGCCGCTGATGCAGAACGAGATCACCGAGCAGGAAGCCTATGCGCGCGTGACCGAGCCGTTCCGCGAGTTCATGCTGGCGCATGTGCGCGAGAAAGATCTGCAGTCGTTCGAAAATCTTGCGCCGGAAGGCTTTCGCCCGCGCTCCGACGGTCAGCGCATCGATCTGCGCGTGATCATTCCCGCGTTCATGATCTCGGAGTTGCGGCGCGCGTTCGAGATCGGTTTTCTGATCATCATGCCGTTCCTGGTGATCGACATGGTGGTCGCGACGCTGACGATGTCGATGGGCATGATGATGATGCCGCCGACCGTGTTCGCGCTGCCCTTCAAGGTGCTGTTCTTCGTGCTGATCGACGGATGGAATCTGCTCACCGTCGGGCTGGTGCGCTCATATCTTTGACGCGACGTGCCCTGGCGCTCCAGCGCCGAGGGCATCAGGCGAACCGGCCTTGTTCAGTTTTAGGTAAGGTTCGCGTGTTACGACAATTGCACCACAGGTTGGGTCCCCACCCCCCTCGACCCAAAGGCATGATGCCGCCCGGTGGTACCGGTGAAAGCCCGGTATGTCCCGTGACCAGATCACTCACACGATAAGGGACATGATATGTCTAGCTTGATGACCAACAGCACCGCCATGACCGCTCTGCAGACCCTGCGGACGGTGAGCTCCAACATGGCGACCACCCAGAACCGCATCGCGACCGGCTACCGCGTGGCGACGGCGTCTGACAACTCTGCCTACTGGTCGATCGCGACCACCATGCGCTCGGACAACGAAGCGCTGTCGGCGGTGTCCGACGCCCTCGGCCTCGGCGCCGCGACCGTCGACACCATGTACACCGCGCTGACCTCCGTCGTCGGCGACAACAAGAGCGGCCTCACCGCGCTCAAGGCCAAGCTGGTTGCGGCCCGCGAGCCGGGCGTTGACCGCGGCAAGATCCAGGCCGAAGTCAAGGCGATCCAGGACGACCTCAAGAACACCTCGGACCTCGCGGTGTTCAACGGCGAGAACTGGCTGTCGGTTGACTCCAGCGTCGCCGGCTACAACGCCACCAAGTCGGTCGTGTCGTCGTTCTCGCGCGTCGGCGGCACCGTCGGCATCAAGACGATCGACGTCGATACCAGCAAGCTCAAGCTGTACGATGCCGCCGGCGGCACCCCCGCGGGCATCATGGACAAGACGCGCACCGGCGCAGGTGGCACCACCGGTTCGGTCGCCACGATCGACATCTCGACGCTGACCGACTCCGCCGCCGACCAGAAGAAGCTCGACGACTACATCTCGATGGTCGACTCGGCTCTCGGCGACGTGACCCAGGCGTCCGCCAACCTCGGCGCCGTGAAGACCCGCATCGACTCGAACACGAACTTCGTCAAGTCGCTGCGTGACGCCATCAGCCGCGGCGTTGGCCAGCTCGTCGACGCCGACATGAACGCTGAATCGACCCGCCTGCAGGCGCTGCAGGTTCAGCAGCAGCTCGGCATCCAGGCGCTGTCGATCGCCAACTCGGGCAGCCAGAGCATCCTGTCGCTGTTCCGCGGCTAATAGCCGTTGCTCGCGAACTGATCTCGACGGCCGCGACCAGGTTTGGTCGCGGCCGTTCTCGTTTTCCGCATCACGCAACCCTCGGACAAGCTTCGCGGTCGAGAATCGATTCGCAAGCTTAACAGGGGACTTGATGTTAAATCGCGAACACGCGCAGCGGCTCTGGAACAACCTTCTCGAGCTCGGTCCCCGGCGCCTCACGGTGCTCGCTCTCGTCGGCCTTGCGGTCTTTCTCGGTGTCGGCGGCGGCGCCTATTATCTCAGCCGGCCGGAATTCGAGGTTCTCTATACCGGCCTGACGCGAGAGGACGTGTCGCGCGTCGGTGCGGCGCTGCGCGACGCCAACGTCCCTTTTGATGTCAATGCCGCAGGCGACACGGTGCTGGTCCGGCCTGGGCAGACGGCCCTCGCGAGGACGCTGCTCGCGGAGAAGGGGCTGCCGAACAGCAGCAGCGGCGGCTACGAGCTGTTCGACAAGATCGGCTCGCTCGGTCTCACGTCCTTCATGCAGGAGGTCACACGCGTTCGCGCGCTCGAGGGCGAGATCGCGCGCACCATCCAGGTGCTGAAGGGCGTCAAGGCCGCACGCGTTCACATCGTCATGCCCGCGCGCGGCTCGTTCCGCCGCGAACAGCAGCCGCCCACCGCGTCCGTCGTGATCCGGTCGGATGGCGCAGCGGATGCCCGCACGGCGCGCTCGGTTCGGCATCTCGTGGCGGCCGCGGTCCCCGGGATGACGGCGGACAAGGTGACGGTGCTCGACAGCGACGGCGCGTTGCTGGCGGCCGACGACGAGGGCGCCGCGCCGACCAGCATGGCCAACCTGCAGCGCGTCGTCAGCCGGTTGATCCAGGAGAATGTCAGCAAGGCGCTCTCGCCCTATCTCGGTCTCGACAATTTCGAGGTCAGCGTTGCCGCTCAGCTCTCGACCGACAAGCGCCAGACCAACGAGACGGTCTATGATCCGGAGGGCAGGGCGCAGCGCTCGGTGCGCACGGTCCGCGAGAAGGAATCCTCGCAAAGCCTCGATCGGCAGACACCGACCACAGTGCAGCAGAACCTGCCCGATCAGCAGGTCAACGCCAACGGCGGCAAGAACACCAACGACGACAAGCAGCGCAAGGAGGACGTCACCAACTACGAGGTGTCGTCGAAGACCACGACGACGGTCAGCGACGGCTATGTCGTCAACAAGCTGTTCCTCGCCGTGCTCGTCAACCGGCCGCGGCTGATGGCCAGTCTCGGCGACAAGGCCAGCGAAGCCGCGGTGGATGCCAAAGTCGCCGAGATCGGCCAGCTCGCGGCGACCGCCGCCGGGCTCGACCGGCAGCGCGGCGACCAGATCCAGGTCTCGGCGGTCGAGTTCATGGAGGGCGCGCGCGACTTCCAGCCGGTTCCCGCGATCACCTTCACCGAAGTGTTGATGCGCCAGTCCGGCAGCTTTGTCAGCGCCGGGGCGATCGTTGCGGTTGCGGCGATGCTGATCTGGTTCGGTCTGCGACCCGCGATCAACACCATCCTGGATTCCCGGGCGACGGAAACGGCTCAGCTTGAGGTGGAGGAGCCCGCCGGCGGCCTGCTCGGCAGCGAGCGCAGCGCAGTGGCCGCGTTCGTGCAGGAGGATGCGCCCAACCTGGTGCAGGATATCTCCAAAAAGGTTCAGTACGCGCCGCAAAAGCGTCTGGAGCAGATCATTCAGCTCGATGAGAAGCAGGCGGCTGCGATTCTCAAACAATGGATTCGTCAGGAGGAAACGGCATGAGCTCGGAAAAGGTCGCGCGCCTGCTGACGCATTTCGACCGGCCGGAACCGGTGAAAGTGCGCAGCCGGGTCGTCCCGTTCGATCACGCCCAGCATGTCGCCCCCAAGGTGCAGCCGAAGCCGCCGGCGCCGGCGCCGTCGAATGAGGACGAGGCTTATCAGCGCGGGAAGGCCGATGGCTACGCCAGCGCGGCGATGGAATTCGAGCAGAAGCTCGCCGACGAGCAAGCCAGGCTGAGCGCTGAGCTCGCCGAGGAGCGGCGCAGTTTGCTCGAGGAGACCGCCGCCGGGATCGCCGGCGGCCTCGCCGAAGCCTGCGCGCGGCTCGAAGCCGGGATTGCCGGGGTGACGGCGCGCATCCTCGAGCCGTTCATTGCGGGCGAGGTGCAGAAGCAGGCGGTTGCCGCTTTCGTCGAGCACCTGTCGGCGATTCCGTCGGATGTTCGTCGTCCGCTGCTGCGGATCACGGGCCCGGTTGCGCTGCTGGATGTCGTTCGCAGCAAGCTGGCGGCGCGTTCGATCGCTGCCGACCTGCGTGTCGGCTCGACCGCCGAAGTCTGCGTCACTGTCGATGATGTCGTCCTCGAAACCCAGATCGCGCGCTGGGGCGAGCAACTGAAGCTGGCGGCCCAGTCCTGAGATGGCGGATCAAGATCGAGCGGAGCTGATCATCGTTCGGCGGCGGGGCAGTCTCGAGGCCGCCGAGAGCCATAACAGCGTCTGGAAGATCGCTTATGCCGACTTCATGACGGCCATGATGGCGTTCTTCCTGGTGATGTGGCTGATCAGCGCGACCAACCAGGAGACGCGCGAAAGCGTTGCCAGCTATTTCAACCCGATCAAGCTCGCGGACTCCACCCCCGATCGCAAGGGCATCAACGATGCCCGGCGCGTCGATCCCGGCAAGGCGGTGGAGGAGGACAGCCTGCGGCCGAAACCGGAGCCCGGCCAGTCCACGCAGCAGACGCAACGCCCGCAGACACAGCAGCCGCCGCAGCCCCGCATCGGCGAGGCCGCGCTGTTTCGCGACCCCTATGCGGCGCTGACGGACATTGCCGGCGCGCCGCCACGGAACGTGGACGCCGGGATTTCGCCCGACGTGGCCCGCAAGGAGGGCTGGAAGGGCGGCGAGGCGTTCAGGGATCCGTTCGACCCCGCCTCCTGGCCGACGCCGCCGGCCGCGACGTCGGACACAAAGGTGCCGGGCAGCAAGCAGCCCGGCAATCTGCTCGCGGATGAGGATTCGCCGGAGCCGGGCGACGCAAGGAGCTCACGCGCCGCGACAGACAAGCGCGATGCGGCCGAAGCGGCTGCCGAAGCCGATCAGGCGAAAGGATCGCCGGCGGCGCGTGACAAGCAGGATACCGCAAGGGCGATCGGCCTGTTCGCAGACGACGATTCCCGGAGCAACCCCGCGGCCAATCGCTCGTCCGGCCCGCAGGCCGACAAGGGCTCCTCGATGCCGCAAGGCGACAAGGGGACGTCGGTGCCGCAGAGCGACAAAGGATCGTCCGCTCCGCAGAGCGACAAGAAGCCGGTGCAGAGCGAGGCAGGCAAGCTGCAGGCGGCGATTTCCGCCGCGCTCGCGCCGCTTGGTGCGGTGCGTCCTGTTGCCGAGGTGCGGGCCAGCAATGAAGGTCTGCTCATCAGCCTCACCGACGACGTGAACTATGGCATGTTCGCCAACGGATCGGCCGAACCGACGCCGGGCCTCGTCCGAGCGCTCGACAAGATCACGCCGCTGATCGCCCAGACCAAGGGCCAGATCATCGTGCGTGGCCACACGGACAATCGCCCCTACCGGTCGGCGGACTACGACAACTGGCGGCTGTCGACCGCGCGCGCGCATATGGCGCAGTACATGCTGATCCGCGGCGGCCTCGATGCCCGGCGCATCGAGCATATCGAGGGGTTTGCCGATCGCCGCCCGAAGAATCCGAATGATCCGTCCGCGGCGGAGAACCGCCGGATCGACCTGCTCATCCGCGCTTCCCAGCCATGACCCGCGCGGGAGCCATCGCTGTCGGTCTGCTTGCTCTGCTCGGCGCGGCCCGGGCCGAGGACGCCGATGCGCCGGCTCGCGAGCCCTACCAGCTCGTCCGCAAGCTTCATGCGCTGCAGGACGACATCGCGCGCGGCAACACGGAGGCGCACAGCGCGCAATCCGCGCTGCTGAAGCGGCTGGGCGAGGAGTTCTCGAATGCCGATCCGGCGGTCTGGAACGATCCGCGGAATGCCCGCGCGGTGGTGGTCTTCCTGCTGAGCGGCGGATCGCCTCAGGTGGTCGGCGCGCTGCGCGCGCGCGCCACCCTGGCGATCGATCCGACAATTCTGGACGGCGCGCTGGCGTATATCGAAGGCCGGCCGGACGAAGCGCGAGCGCGAATCGGGGCGATGAACCCGCGTGACATGCCGGCGGCGATCGCGGCCGAAATCGCGCTGGTGCAGTCGGCCCTGGTGGCGCAGGACGATTCCAAGGCCGCGATCGACCGTCTCGACGAGGCGCGCCTGTTGCTGCCGGGCACGCTGGTCGAGGAAGCGGCGCTGCGCCGCGAGATTTTCGTCGCCGGCCAGGCCGACGACTTCGACCGGTTCGAGGCGCTGTCACTGCGCTATCTGTGGCGGTTCAAGCAATCGATCTATTCGGAGAATTTCCGGCAGCGCCTCGGGCGCGCGGTTGCACGCTTTGGTTTCGCGCAGCAGCCGGCGCGATTCCCGCGCCTTGTCGCCCTGCTCGATCAGCTCGACGGTGCCGACCGGCCGACGCTGTACCTGCGGATCGCGCGCACCGCGCTGATGAACGGCAAGGTGGATATGGCGGATCTGGCGGCGGAGCGGGCGCTGACCTTGACGGAAGCGGGCAGCGCCGCGCGCGAGCGTGCGCGCTTCTACCGCGCCGCGGCACGCATCGTGACGAGCGCGCACGAGGAGGCGCTGCTCGACCTGCAGCAGATCGAGGTGGGGCGGCTGTCGGAGCGAGACGCGGAGTTGTTGCGGGCGGCGCTCGCCGTCGGCCGCAGCGTCCGCAAGGTGCGGACCGTCGTCACGGCGCAGCGTGAGCCGTCGGGCGAGGGGGCGCCATCGCTACGGCCGCGGATCGACTTCACGCCTTCGCGCAAGGCCATCGAGCAGGCGGAGACGTTGCTCGACCAATCCCAACAGCAACTGAAGCAGCGAGATCGATGACCAGAACCGATCCTCTGATGGCGATGCTTCGCCAGCTCGCCCATGGCAAGGCGGCTCCCCGCGGAACCCCTCAAACCGCGGCCGCCAAGGACGCCAAAGGCAAGGTCGAGGATGGCAAGGTTCGCGCCGACCATTTTCGCGAGCAACTCCGCGTGGTCGCGCAGGGCGTAAAGCACGAACCGCAGCCGGACGCCACGGCTGCTGAGATCGACAAGGCGCAGGATCCCGAGCAGTTCCCGCGCCAGGCAACGACCCGGCCCCGTGAACGGTCGCGTCAGCCGGCGGTGGAGAACGCCGCTCATCGCGAGGCAGGCGAGGCGAGGCCATCCCATCCGGATTGGCGCTCGGCAGATACGACGCTCAGCTCGGTGATGTCGAAGCTCGAGCAGGCCCAGGCCCAAGCCCAAGCGTTCGCCCCGCCGGACGATGGCGATCCGTCGCGGGCCACACAGGCGCACGGCACGGGCGAGCCCCGCATGCCACCGGGCGACCGCTTCGAAGCACCCAAGCTCGCGAAAGCGGCTGTGGCGGCCGATCAAGGCTTTGCGTCGTCGCTCGGCGCAGTCGAGACCCGCGCGACACCGGCGGTCAAGGTCGTGGTGCGTGAACAGGAAACTCATTTCCAGCCGGTCGGCCAGCCCACCTTGTTGCAGAAGATCGTCGACCGGATCGCGCCGGATCTCGCCACGACACCTGCTCTGCCCGCGGCCAACATGGCTGAAGCAACGCTGGCGCAGCCGCATCGCGGGCCTGACGCGCCGATCCGGATGCTGACCCTGCAACTCGATCCGCCCAATCTTGGCATGGTTACGGTGAGGATGCGGCTGACCGGCGACGCGGTCGAGGTGAAGCTGTCCGCGGATCGGCAGGACACCACACAGCTGCTGCGTGCCGAGCGCGGGGCGCTGGTCGATGCGATGCAATCGGCGGGCTACACTTTCGAGATCGCGTCGATCGACCACAGCCAGGCGGGGCACATGGATCCGGGCGCCGGTCAGCCACAGGCGCAGTCGAATCAGCAGCAATCGCAGCAGCCGCAGGGCGGAGCCCAATTCAGCAGCGGGACTCCGGAGCGCCAACCCAACGATGCACATGCCGGGACGCGCCACAACAGGCAGGGCCATGATCAGTTTACCGAGCCGACCGAGCGACGTCAGGACGAAGAGGTGGCGCCTCGCCGGACTGGTGGCGGCGTCTATCTGTAGCGCAGCGAGCCCGGCGCACGCAGACGGTCCCTGCGAGCGCGAGATGACGCGGGCAGCGCGAGCGTACAGTGTGCCGCTGGGGGTGCTGTATGCCGTGGGCCTGAGCGAGACCGGGCGCAAGGGCGTGCTGCATCCTTATGCGCTCAACATCGACGGCCGAACGGTCAGGGCCTCCGATTTGCGCAATGCCGTGGCGCAGTTCTGGGACGCGAAGAGCAAAGGCGCCAAACTCGTGGATCTCGGCTGCATGCAGATCAACCATCTGTATCACGGCGCGCAGTTCACCAGCGTCGAGGCAATGTTCGATCCGGCGAAGAACGTCAACTATGCCGCGCGCTTCCTCAAGGAATTGCGGGCGCGGGAAGGCAGCTGGACCATGGCGGTCGCGCGCTACAACGCAGGCCCGAACAACACCATCGCGCAACGGCGCTACGTTTGCAGCGTGATCGGAAACCTGGTGGCGAGCGGCTTCGGCTCGTGGACCAGCGAAGCACGCGCGTTCTGCGGCCCGCGCGCGACATGACTTGGCGAGATCATCGCGGGGTCAGCCTCACACAAGCCGACGCACCTCTAATGGAACCAACTCAGAATGGAGAACAACGATGAGTCTGTATGGTGTCATGCGCACTGGTGGCTCTGGGATGACGGCGCAGTCCAACAAGCTGTCGACCGTGGCCGACAACATCGCCAATGTGAACACCACGGGCTACAAGCGTGCCTCCACGGAATTCTCGTCCCTGATCCTGAAGAGCGGATCCGGCTCCTATAATTCCGGCGGCGTGGAAACGCAGGTGCGCTACGCCATCTCCGATCCCGGTTCGCTGCAGTACACGACGTCGGCAACCGATCTGGCGATCCAGGGCAACGGCTTTTTCGTGGTGAGCAATGCCGCAGGCACGCCGTTTCTGACCCGCGCCGGCTCCTTCGTGCCGGACGGCAAGGGCAATCTGGTGAATGCGGCCGGGTTCTACCTGATGGGCTATGACCTCAAGAATGGTCCGCCCAATGTGGTCGCCAACGGTCTGACTGGCCTCAGCATCGTGAACATCGCGCAGACCGCGCTTCAGGGCAATCCAACGACGCACGGCACGGTCAGCGCCAACCTCAATGCCAACGCGACGGTGACCGCGGGCGTGCCCAACTATACGTCGAAGACCTCGGTCGTCACTTACGACAACATCGGCAACAAGGTGACGCTCGACGTTTACATGAGCAAGACGGCGGCCAACACCTGGGATGTGCAGGTGTATGACAGCGCCGCGTCGACCGCCGGCGGCTTTCCCTATTCGAGCGGACCGCTGGCGACCAGCACTTTCACCTTCGACGTCAGCGCGACCGGCAAAGGCAAGCTCGCCGCGGCGAGCCCCACCTCGATGACGTTGACCGTCCCGGGCGGCTCGCCCATGACGCTCGATTTCTCGGCGATGACGCAGGTGGCTGCCGAATTCCAGTTCAAGGCGTCGGTGGATGGCAACGCGCCGAGCTCCATCGAGAAGGTGGATGTCGATACCAGCGGCACCATGTACGCGGTCTACAATGACGGCACACGGCTCGCCACCTATCATATTCCGCTCGCCACCGTGCCAAGCCCGGACAATCTCGTGCCGGAAGCGGGGAACGTCTATTCGGTTGGAATCAACTCCGGAAACGTGCAGGTCGATTTCGCCGGGCGAAGCGGCCTCGGCACGTTCAAATCGGCGGCGCTCGAGCAGTCCAATGTCGATCTGGCGAGCGAGCTGACATCGATGATCGAGTCGCAGCGCGGCTACACCGCCAATTCCAAGGTGTTCCAGACTGGCGCCGACCTGCTCGACGTTCTCGTCAACCTGAAGCGCTGATCGGTCGCGCCAGATCACTGAGCCGGGGCATCCCATGTCACTCACGGTCGCACTCAACTCAGCTCGCACGTCGCTCATGACGGCCGGAACGCAGGCGTCCGTCGTGTCGCGCAATATCGGCGGTGCCCAGCAGGACGGCTATTCACGCAAGAGCGTGCTGGTCGCAACACAGCCGGGCAACGGCGCCTATGTTGCCGGCATCCAGCGGGCGACCAGTACGGGGCTGTTCTACAACGTGCTGAAAACGGCCGCTGCGTCGGCCAATCAGGACGCGCTCTATAACGGCTTGCAGAAGATCGCCGCGACCACCGTTGACGATCCGCAGCAGGACCACTCGCCGGCTGCGCAGCTCGCCAAGCTCAAGACGGCCTTGCAGCAATACGCCACCGCACCGGACAACGTCACGCTTGCCCAGTCCGCGGTGACGGCGGCCAAGGGCGTCGCCTCCTCGCTCAACGATGCGACCAAGACCGTCCAGTCGGTGCGCGCCGATGCCGACGCCGACATGGCGACTTCGGTCTCGACCATCAACCAGTTGCTGGCGCAGTTCGAGACGGTGAATACCTCGATCGTCAAGGGCACCATCACCGGAAGCGACATCACCGATTACCAGGATCAGCGCGATAGCATCCTATCGAAGCTGTCGCAGGAGGTCGGTATCACTGTCGCCACCCGCGCCAACAACGACACGGTGATCTATACCGACTCCGGCGCCACGCTGTTCGAGACCAATGCGCGTTCGGTCACCTTCAATCGAACCAACGGCTTCTCGCCGGGCACCAGCGGGAACGCCGTCTATGTCGACGGCGTGCCCGTCACCGGTGGCTCGGCGGTGATGCCGATCCATGGCGGCAAGCTGGCCGGGCTCGCCACGCTGCGCGACACCGCGACGGTGACCTATCAGAACCAGCTCGACGAGATCGCGCGCGGGCTGGTCGCGACGTTCGCGGAGAGCGACCAGAGCGGCGGTGGATTGCCGGATGTTCCGGGTCTCTTCACCTATCCCGGCGCGCCGGCGATCCCGCCGTCGGGTGTGATCTCGTCTGGCCTTGCCGGCTCGATCTTCGTCAATCCGTCCGTTGACCAGAGCGCTGGCGGCAATGCGAACCTGCTTCGCGACGGCGCCATTTCAGGCAATCCGGCGTATCGCTACAACACCACCAATGCGGCGGGCTATTCAGCTCGCCTCCAGCAGATGGTGGACAGGATGGCCGCCAGCCGCCCGTTCGATCCGGCCGCCCAGGCGAAGCCGAACGGCAGCCTGATCGATTTTGCCGGATCGTCGGTGAGCTGGCTCCAGGCCACGCGCAAGAACACCAGCGACGAGGCCAATTACAGCCAGACGCTGCTGGAGCGAAGCGCGGAAGCGCTGTCGAACGTCAACGGCGTCAACATGGACGACGAGATGTCGTTCATGCTGCAGATCGAACGCACATTCTCAGCTTCGTCGAAACTGATCGCGACGGTCGATGCGATGCTGAAAGATCTTCTCGCGACGGTGAGGTAACGCAATGGCGACCACGTTCATTTCCACGAATTCGATCACGACGACCCTGCGCCTTGCCACCATGAAGAGCCAGGCCGCGCTCTCCAAGGCAACGCAGGAAGCGACCAACGGCCGCTTCGCGGATGTCGGGCTCGAACTCGGCGCCCTCACCGGTCGCGACGTCACGCTGCGGGCGGAGCTGCGCGACGCCGACAAGATGGTGGACACCAACGCACTGGTCGCCGGGCGCCTCGATGTGGGGCAGCAGCGTGTCACCGAGCTGATCAACACCGCCCAGGCGTTTCAGAAGGACCTGCTGGCGGCGCGCAATTCGGCGAACGGCGGCAACATCATTGTGCAGTCCGCAAAGACCAATCTCGGCGGCCTGATCGCGACGCTCAACGTCACCATGGACGGTCAGTACCTGTTCGGTGGCATCAACACCGGCGTGCAGCCGGTCACGAACTACGCGGCGGGCTCGGCCAACAAGAGCGCCGTCGATGCGGCGTTCCTGGCGAATTTCGGCTTCGCGCAGAACTCGCCGGCGGCCTCGACCATCAGCGCCTCCGCCATGCAGAACTTCCTGGACACCACCTTCAAGGCGCAATTCGCCGATCCGGCTTGGGGCACGAACTGGTCGACGGCGTCCAATCAGGTCATGCAGAGCCGAATCTCGACGACCGAGACCATCAACTCTTCGGTGAGCGCCAATGAGCCCGCTTTCCGCAAGCTGGCGATGGCTTACACCATGTTGAGCGATCTCGGCACACAGAATCTCAACCAGGCCACGTTCCAGACGGTGATCGATACCGCGACGAAGGTGGTCGGCGATGCCATCAATGACCTCGCCGGCGTCGGCGCCACGATCGGAACTGCGCAGGAGCAGACCACGAATGCCACCGACCGCCTCAAGGTCCAGGTCGACCTCATCACCAAGCAGGTGACGACGATGGAGCAGGTCGATCCGACGGAGGCGTCGGTGCGGGTCAACAGCCTGCGCAATCAGGTCGAGATGTCGCTGGCGCTGACCACCCGCATCCAGAAGCTCAGCATCCTGAATTACCTCTGATCGGCGATTTCGGTCGGCAGCGGCTGCACATGAAATGACACTATCCAGCTACGACGCGGTGATCGAGGACAGCGGGCATGAAGCCCGCGGCCGCGAGCGCCAAGCCCTGAACCACGGGATCGACCTGCTGCGGCAGTTGCAGAGCGGCGAGCTTTCGCCGCCCGAGGACACCGAAGCGCTGCTCTTCGTCCGGCGGCTGTGGACGTTTTTCGTGCAGGATCTCTCCAGCGACCGGAATGGGCTACCCGATAAACTCCGCGCCGATCTCATCTCGATCGGCCTGTGGGTGATCAAGGAAGCCGATCGCATCCGGCAGGAGAAGTCCACCGACGTCGGCGAGCTTCTGGGAATCAACGTCATCATACGAGACGCGCTGGCATGAAGAAGCCGATGTGTATCTCGCTGCGTAACGGCGAGAAGATCTACGTGAACGGCGCAGTGCTGCGGGTCGATCGCAAGGTGACCCTCGAGCTGATCAATGACGTGACTTTCCTGCTGGAAAGCCAGGTGATGCAGGTCGCGGATGCGACCACGCCACTGCGCCAACTGTACTTCGTGGTTCAGTTGATGTTGATGAATCCGCAGGACGTCACGGATGCGAAGGCGGTCTACTGGGAGCAGCACACCGCGCTCCGCCGGGTGTCGGGAAACGCCGACATCCTGGGCGGCCTCGCCGTGATCGGGGAACTGGTCGAGGCGAAGCGCTACCACGATGCCTTGCGGAAAATTCGCGCCCTGTTCGACGTGGAGCAGACGATCCTGGCCGACGTGACCCCGCCAGAGGACGTGCCGGCCATAGCGCCGAATGAGCCGTCAAACGAACAGCCAAACGACCAATCAAGGCCCGTCGCGGTCGCCTGAAGAGCCAGGAGGACGACATGAACGTCAACAGCGTGACCTCTGCCAAGTCCGCCGCGAGTAAGGACGCGGGAACCGCGTCGCCGCCGACGACGGTGAACTACAACCAGTTCCTGCAACTCCTGATCGCGCAGATGAAGAATCAGGACCCAACCAATCCGACCGACATGACGCAGTACATGAGCCAGTTCGCGCAGCTGTCGACGGTCGAGCAGGCGGTTCAGACCAACTCCAAGCTCGACACACTGCTGTCGTCCAGCGCGCTGTCGCAGGCCGAGGGCCTGATCGGTCGCACCGCGACATTTACGACCGCCGACGGCCAGAAGACGATCGGCAAGATTGCGTCGGTGCGCATCATCCAGGGCGGCGCGGTGGCGAGCCTGGACAATGGCGTCGAGGTGCAGCTCGGGCCGGGCATCACCATCAGCTAGTGTGCTCAACGCGAAGTTCCTGTGATTTCGCGGCTGGCTCTTTCAGGAACTTCGCGTTGATAAAGCACCCGAGAATCATCAATTTGCTAGTGTCCTTATCGCTTCGCAAGTTCGTACCGAGGTCGCGACAAATGCAGCGAACTTGCGAAGCGGGACACTAGCGCATGAACGAACGCGACGCACTTGACATCGTCCAGCAGGCGATCTGGACCATCATCGTCGCCTCGGGACCCGCGGTCGGCGCCGCGATGCTGGTCGGCGTCGCGATCGCACTGCTACAGGCGCTGACCCAGGTGCAGGAGATGACGCTGACGTTCATCCCCAAGATCGTGGTGATGCTGATCGTGGCCGCGGTCTCCGGATCGTTCATGGGCGCGCACATCTACGCCTTTACAGAGCTGCTCTACTCGCGGATCGAGCACGGATTCTAGTGTCCCGCATGCGAAGTTCATGAAACATCGCAGCCCATTCCCGCACGAAATTCGGATGCAGGATGGGCATTTCTCCTCATGGTGAGGAGCGCGGCAAGGCCGCGCGTCTCGAACCATGAGGCCCAAAGCTGTAACGTTCGGGCCTCATCCTTCGAGACGCCCGCGAAGCGGGCTCCTCAGGATGAGGGGTAGGGTTGCTGCGGCTGCCGCCACCTTCGCACAAGCTCTCTGCGGCAAGGTGCCGGCGTGACGATGTCGCGAGATTCTTCATGACCGATACACTGATCCGGACGGTTCCGAACGAGCGCCGGATTGGCGCCGATGTCGCCTTCGCGGTGGGCATCGTCGCCATCGTGACGATTCTGGTGCTGCCGGTTCCGTCGGGGCTGATCGACGTGGGGCTGGCGTTCTCGATCGCGCTCTCCGCGCTGATCCTGATGGTGGCGCTGTGGATTCAGCGCCCGCTGGATTTTTCTGCGTTCCCCACCGTCCTGCTGATCGCCACCATCCTGCGCCTCGCCTTGAACGTAGCGACCACGCGCGTGATCCTGTCACGGGGGGCCGAGGGCGAGCATGCGGCCGGCTATGTGGTCGCTGGGTTCTCCAAGTTCGTGATGGGCGGCGACTTCGTCATCGGTCTGATCATCTTCGCCATCCTGGTGACGGTCAATTTCGTCGTCATCACCAAGGGCGCGACCCGCATCGCCGAGGTCGGCGCCCGCTTCACGCTCGATGCGATCCCGGGCAAGCAGATGGCGATCGACGCCGACCTGTCCGCAGGACTGATCGACGACAAGGAAGCGCAGCGCCGGCGCCGCGAGCTGGAGGAGGAGAGCGCCTTCTTCGGCGCCATGGACGGTGCTTCGAAATTCGTGCGCGGCGATGCGATCGCCGGGCTGATCATCACCGCGATCAACATCTTCGGCGGTATCGTCATCGGCGTCACCCATCACGGAATGCCGCTGGCGCGTGCGGCGGATGTCTTCACCAAGCTTTCGGTCGGCGACGGCCTGGTCTCCCAGATCCCGGCCCTGATCGTGTCGCTGTCGGCCGGTCTGCTGGTCTCCAAGGGCGGCACCCGGGGCTCGGCCGAACAGACGGTGCTCAGGCAGCTCGGCGCCTATCCGCGTGCGCAGTCCGTGGCGGCGCTGATGATGTTCGTGCTGGGCCTGTTGCCGGGCTTGCCGCTGCTGCCGTTTGCGTTTCTGGGTGGTGTGCTGGCGTTCATGAGCTACGCGCTGCCGCGCAGGCAGGCCGCCCGACAGCGCCATGACGATGCGGTCGCGGCGCAGGAGCGGGAACGAAGCCAGGCCGACTCGAAGGAATCGATCAAGGAATTCCTCAGGACCGCCGATATCGAGCTGTGTGTCGGCAGCCAGCTGGCGATTCAGATGCTGCATGCGC
Organism: Pseudomonadota bacterium; assembly: GCA_040756765.1. Taxonomy (GTDB): domain Bacteria; phylum Pseudomonadota; class Alphaproteobacteria; order Rhizobiales; family Xanthobacteraceae; genus Bradyrhizobium_A. The sequence continues at coordinate 232,778 of JBFLYG010000032.1, forward strand.
ATGGTGAGCTCAGCCATCGCGTCAGCAAGATCCGCCGCCGATTTGCCACCCAGTACGGCTTCGTCATTCCCGAGATCAAGCTGGCGGACGACCTGTCGATCGGGCCGAAGACCTACCGCATCAAGATCCATGGCACCGTGGTGGCGCAGCACGAGCTGCGCCTGGGCGAGGTGCTGGTGCTGTTCGACGGCGTTCGCAAGCCCGATGTGCCGGGTGACGAGACCACCGAACCAGCGTTCGGCATGAAGGCGATGTGGGTGCCGGAGACTTTCATGGAGGAGGTCAGGCGGGATGGCTTCAAGGTCGCTGACAACATGTCGGTGCTTCTCACCCATCTCAGCGAGGTCGTCCGCAGCAACCTGGCGCAGCTTCTGTCCTACAAGGACATGCGGGCCCTGCTGGACCGGCTCGACCCCGAATACAAGCGCCTGATCGAGGATATCTGTCCGTCGCAGATTTCCTATTCGGGCCTGCAGGCGGTCCTCAAGCTGCTGCTGGCCGAACGGATCTCGATCCGCAACCTGCATCTCATCCTCGAGGCGGTCGCGGAGATCGCACCCTATGTTCGCCGCTCCGAGCACATCGCCGAGCATGTGCGCACGCGTATCGCGCAGCAGATCTGCGGCGATTTCGCCGACAACGGGGTGTTGAAGGTGCTCCGGCTCGGCAATCGATGGGATCTCGCCTTCCACCAGAGCCTCAAGCGCGACGCCAAGGGCGAGATCGTGGAGTTCGATGCCGATCCCCGGCTCGTTGAGCAATTTGCCGCGGATGTGTCGACCACGGTTCGCAAGGCGATGAGCCAGGGCGAAAGTGTCGTTCTGGTCGCGCCTCCCGAGGTGCGCCCCTATGTCCGCATGATCACGGAGCGGGTGTTCCCGACCCTGCCGGTCCTGTCCCATGTCGAAATTGCCCGTGGCGTCGAGGTGAAGTCCCTTGGAGCCATTTCTTGATCGCAGGCGTGTCAGCCTCCGTCCTGGCGACGTTCCTGATCTTCTGCCGCGTCGGCACCTGCCTGATGGTCGCGCCCGGCTTTTCGCGGTCCAACATCCCGGTCCAGGTCCGGCTGTTCCTTGCCATCAACGTCACGTTGATGCTGGCCCCCTTGCTCGAGGCCGCCGTCCGGCCGACGGTGGAAGCCGCGGCGATGCCGGTCGTCGCCCGTGCGATCGGGTCGGAGCTCGTGATCGGTTTTCTGATCGGGCTGACCGCACGCGTGTTCTTCCTGGCGCTGGAGACGATGGCGACCTTGATCGCCTCCACGGTCGGGCTCAGCGGCATCGCCGGCGCGACGGACGATGGCGAGCATACGCCAGCCGTCGTGCCGCTCATCACGGTGCCGGCGGTGGTGCTGCTCTTCATGACCGATCAGCATTGGGAGTTGCTGCGCGGCCTGATCGGCTCCTATCGGGTCTGGCAACCGGCGGCCGGCCTCAGCGTCGAGACCGCGCTCTCCCAGCTTGCCGACCATCTTTCGCAGGCGTTCACCCTGTCACTGCGGGTCGCCAGCCCGTTCGTCATCTACGGGGTGATTGTCAACTTCGCGCTCGGGCTCGCCAACAAGCTGACGCCCACCATTCCCGTCTACTTCATCTCGCTTCCCTTCGTGCTGTTCGGCGGTCTCATGCTGCTCTATCTCACCTGCCGCGAGCTCGTGCTCCAGTTCTCGATCGCGTTCTCGTCATGGCTCACCGGGTGATCGCGCCATGACGCCAAGGGAGCGCAAGATCCGCCGCATCGCGGCCGTTCAGGACAAACTGCACCAGCTCGCGCAGTGGGAGCTGATGGACTGCAGTGCGAAGGAGCACGCGTTGCAGGAGCGGCAGCGCCGCATCATCGAAGGCTTCAACGACAGCAACGGATTGTCGGCCCTGGCGGCCCAGACGGCGAGCCGCAACCTGCGGTCCGCGAGTGTCGAGCAAGGGGCGCTGGCGGCGGCAAAGGAGCTGCTCACCGCCCGGGCGCTGATCGAGGCGCGCAAGCTGAAGCAGGTCGTCCGCGCATCCCGTGCGGCCGATCGTCAGGCGCTGCGCGAACAGGACAAGCGCCTGCTGGAAGAGATCATCGAGACAGCGGCGAAGCGGTCGCACGAAGGAGCACAGTCGAATGTCACCAGTCCAGATCGGTAAGGGAGGCGCCGCATGACCGTTGCTCCGGTGCCGGACCTGATCGTCGACGTCATGGCGGCTGCCGACCCGGCGTCGCAGCGGGTGGCCGTTACCAAACTCGAGCGGCTGTCGTCCGCGGCAGACGCAAACTTCGCAGCGACGATCGATGGCAAGATGGAAGCCGGCCGGCTGGACACCGCCGACATGTCCGCACCGGGCAGCGGCACGCTGCCCGTCAGGATGCCGGATGACAGCGGGCATGCCACCCTCGTCAGGGAGGTGAAGACCGATCGCTCGGTCTATCGCAAGTTCGAAGCGTTCGTGCTGCAAACCTTCGTCGAATCGATGCTGCCGCACGACGCCAGTGTCGTTTTCGGCAAGGGAACAGCCGGTACGATCTGGCGATCGATGCTTGCCGAGCAGATCGGCAATGAGATGGCCAAGGGGAACGGCGTCGGAATTGCCAACCAGCTGGCCAAGGCGCGCCATTCCGACGACACCGCGGCTGCCAAGGGCTAGCCGGCCAGTACGAGCACAAAGAGAGCAGAGATGAAGCAGAACGAACAGCATCTCGACGCCCCGGATGCGGTCGAGCGGACGGACGAAGCGGCCCCGGCAGTAAGCCTGCCGGCGCTGCCGCAGCTGGAACTCGCCGCCGCGACCGACGAGCCATTGGCGGTTGCGCAATGGCTGGGAACGGATTCGAGCACGCTGAATGCAATCGAGCGCCTCAAGGCGACCGTCGACGAGGAAACCGAGCGGCTGCGCAGTCGTGAGGCCGTGGACTTCGATGCCTTCAGCCAGCGCAAGAATCGCGGCCTGCTCGAGCTGACCAGAGCCATGCGGCTTACGGAAAGCGTCAACGTGGATCCACGCGTCGTCGCACACCTGAGCGGCCTGCGCACCAGCCTGGTCCGCAATCAGGCCGCGCTGCAGATCCATCTCGATGCCGTTCGCGAGGTCTCGGCGATCATTGCCAGATCGATCCAGGAGGTCGAATCCGACGGGACCTACTCCCTGATGGAGGCGGGCGGATGCAAATAGTCAGGCTGCTGCTGGCGGGCGTCTGGGCCTGCATCGTCACCGTCGGTGCAAGCCTTGCGTTGTCCTACTGGAAGGAAAGCCATGCAGCCCATGGCACCAAACAGGACTATGTCGAAGGGCTCGTTTCCGAGAAGACCAGGATCATCAACGTCCCGATGATCGCCGAGGGCGGCGTTCAGGGGTACATCGTGGCGCAGTTTGCGTACACCGCGGATTCAACCATGCTTCGCCAGCAACCGGTGCCGCCGGAAACCTATGTCGTCGATGAGGCATTCCGGAACATCTATGCGGACGAGAAGCTCGATTTCAGGAATCTCTCCCGATACGATCTCGCTCAATTGACACGGACAGTCCGGGAGCACGTCAACAAGCGTCTGCAAGCGGACGTGTTGCAGGACGTGCTGGTCCAGGACTTCAATTATGTTTCGAAGGATCAGATTCGTCGCTAGAGCGAGATTTCAGATCCTCGAGGCGATACCCCATGTAGCGCTTAGATTCGATGGGATCGTAGCCGAGGTGACCGCGAAGCTTCTTGCGCAGCTTGCTGACATGACCCTCGATCACGTTCTCGTCGAAGCTCGAGTCGAACAGGCCGTAGGTGGCGTTGAAGAGCTGGGCCTTCGTCAGCCACTTGCCCTGATGTCCGACCAGGTGTTCGAGAATCCGCAGCTCGCGGCGCGGCAAGGCCAGCGTTCTGCCGCCGATTTCGGGATCCCGGCCGTCGAGAAAGACCCGGATCAGGTTTGTCGTCGTTCCGGCTGACTGCTCGGACCGCCGCCTGCGAATGACGGCGGTGCGAACCAGGATCTCGCGAACATGGATCGGAACATGCAGGACGTCGTCGACACCGGCCTCGAACAGCTCGATCGTTGCGGTCAGCTGCTTGAGGTTGGTCAGGGCGATGATCGGCGCGTGTGACTTGTTGCGAATGGTCTTGGGTATGCTGGTTCGATCCGAGCAGTCGCCCAGAATGAACGCCCCGATCGCCATCACATCATGGCCGACCGCCGATTCCAGCCATTCGCGAAAGTCCTTCGATGAGAAGCCGACCGACACGACGCCTTCCCGATCAAATCCCGCTGCGTAGCCCCGTGTTACAGTCTCCCGATCATCGATAACGATGAACATGTAGATGCCCCTGTTTGCCCAAATGATTTTCTGGAGTCGAAGCAGGCCCACTCGCTCCGTTTTGGTTACGCAACGCAACAGGTACTAACGCGGTACAAAAAGTCTTAAGTCCCGAAGACGCGCGCCTGCTCTCGCCCAAGAAGCTGGCGCGCGTGGTTTGGCCGGTTGAGAAGCTGACGTGGCCGCCGTCGTGATGCTGCTTCAGAACGTGCGATGACGCTTCGGGGCTCATCGGACGCCGTCTGAACAAGCTGGTTGAGATCTTGATGAACCGATCACCGTCGCGGCGTGAAGCGTGATGGTGAACGCTTCATCAAGAAAGCTCCGCGCGTTATTTCGATTTGCACATCGTTGTACAGCTCGCACACACTCGAATCGTAGAGCGGTTCCATTACGTCGAAGCGACGTGTGATCGTCAAGCAGTCGGACTGTGCATCTTCCAATGTGCAACTGGTCAGCGAATTTACGTGTCATTTTGAAACATCGCGTGATGACGGGCGATGTCGGATCGTGCTTCGCCTTCGCGACGAAACGTTTCTCTGAAGCGCGATGCGGCAGCGAATTTACTGCTGCTAAATCAGCGCGCTGAACGTTGTGGTCGTCATCGGTGAAGCGCTGCGCGTCGCACGCTCGTCGAATGGCTGTCGAGGCGATGAGCAGAAGCCAGATCACTGCGCGCCGCATGCTGTTGAAAACGTGATGTGTCGGCATCGTCCGGCGAACGCAACGATCGTGACTGAAGCTGCGGTTGTTGTGTCGCATGTTCATCACGGGCAAAATATCGTTGCGACATGAGGGAGTTGCTCGCGGCGTTGTCTCGCGCTGGTGTCGCGAGATCATCGCGGTTGTTTTTTGCGCGCGGCTCCGCGGCAAAGCGCCACATGTCACCGCAGGCAGTGGATAAGCGCGCATTCGATCCGCGTTGTTGAACCATTTTGGGGCAGTCGCGCGACGCGCTGTTGTGTGTTTCACAGCATCGTCATGCAGCAAGGGGCGCGTGCGAAAAACGCGTTGCGCGCCGGTGCATATCTGCACCAGCGAGCGCGTGGGAGGCGGTTCGTGCCGATTGAATTGCGGTGCCATCCGATCGGTTGTGTGTAAGAGCAAGGTCAGCGCGTAGAGAGAATGGCCCCCTTGCTGGTCAGGACCTGCCAGCTTCCGTTCTCATGTTTGATCTCCTCGATGCGGCCGAGGGTTGGTATCTCCTGGCCTCGCGCCACCTCGATCACTCCGAGAGGTCCGTCGAGCACCGCGATGCCGTCGAATGCGCGTCGCACGCGCCAGCCGGCGATGATGTCGCGCCGCGCAGCGGGGGCGCGCTGAGGCTGGACGCTGCCTGTGATCTCGGGAGAGGGAGCGACTGCGACCGCACGAGCGGCCTGCGTCTTTTCCTCGGCTATTCGCTCGATCCGATTGGCCGATGTGGATTGATCTCTCTCGACGCGTTCGACGCTCTGGATCAGGCGGCCGAAGCGATCGCTCGCCGCCTTGTTCGCCACGTCGAGCGCGGTGCGGTTCGATGCGACGTCGGCGGACAGGGACGCGACGGTCCGTCGGAGTTGTGCGACCGTGTCGCGCAAATTGCGTAGCTCGCCGTCCGATGTGGCGGTGACGGTGGCAGGCCGCATCAACAGATAGGCCATGCCGCCGGCGGACAGGGTGGAGGAGATCGAGACCACCGCAGCGAGCGCAATGAAGGGTGTCAGCCAGGGCTGTCGCTGTTGTGGTTTGACCACGAGCGTCGCGGCGGGGATCGGCGTGCGGGCCCTGGATTTGACCGGCTCGCTGCGCGCCGCCGTGCGGGAGCGTTTGAGGTTCGCCAGCGCCTCCTTGGCGAGCAACTCGTCAATGCTCGCCGTGGCGCTGCGGGCGGCGTCCCCTGCGGCACTGCTCGCTTGCGCTTTGGAAGCGTTCGTGCCGCCGGCCGCACCAGCTGTCTGTGGATCTGTCGATGGCGCCGCAGGCGCCGTGTCGCTTGGTCTCGGTTCGGCCATGGCTGTTCGTGGCAGGCAAACTAATCGTTAACGATTGGTTAACATGCGAACCTTGCGTGAAGCCGGAGGGCCGCCGTGCTGTGGAAGAGTATCGGGAGACGTCAAGTGTCCGGAGGCACTGGTGCGCCTGCGGTTCGGCCCATCCTTGTCTGGATTGTTGCGCCGGCAGGTGTCGCACCCGGCGCATCCTCGGTGCGGATTTTCATACCATGTTACCGCTTGCGGCGGACTGTTGCCGCGCTGGACTGCGCAGCAAGCCGATCCATATGTCTGCACGCGGGTGCCATGACGACCGGCGTGTGCTGCCAGGCGAATTCCCAAGAGGATACGATGTCATCATTCCCCTTTCAGGCTTTTGTCTTCGACCTCGGCGGCGTCATCGTTCAGCACGACAACGCCATGCTGTTCGAGCGCCTGGCGTCCCGCTGCGCGCGCTCATGGGGATCGGAAGAGGTCACCTCGCGCCTCAGGCAGGGCGGCTGGGGAACGGGCGCGCCTATTCGCGCGCTCTACGATCAGTTGAAGGCGGAGGGTGGCTACGATGCGCCCTGGAGCGTGTTCCTGGATGACTGGTGCTGTCATCTCGCTCTCGACCCGTCGATGCTGGCGCTGCTGCGACGGTTGTCGATGCACAATCGCATTGTGATCTTTTCCAACACCAATCAAGAGCACTGGGACTTCATCGTGCGGGCGTCGGACGGCGAGCTTGCCAGCTACGAGGCCTATCTCAGCCATCTCATCGGTCATGAAAAGCCGTCGCTGCGCGCGTTCCAGATCGTGGCCGAGCGCGCCGGCATTGCCCCCGGGAGCTCGGTGTTCTTCGATGACATGCCGATCAATGTCGACGGCGCGCGGCGGGCGGGTTTTCAGGCCGAAGTGTTCCTGGGCGAACAGTGGCTGCTCACCTATCTGGAGCAGCAAGGGGTCGCGATCGGGTAGCGGCGAGCTTGCCCTGCCACGTCATGGGGCAGCGAAGCAGCCGCGGGCGATGTCGCGGAAACGCAGGGCCGCCGGGCTGGAGAGCTCCGGCAGCAGCAGGGCCAGTCCGATGCCGGCGGCCGGCGAGATGTCGGTCACCGGGCGGTAGGCGACGCCGGGATTGGGAATGTGTTGCATCACCGATGGCACCAGCGCCACGCCCAGCCCGCTTTCCACCAGCGACAGCATGGTCTGCACCTGCGTGGCCTCCTGCGTGACCTTTGGCAGGAAGCCCGCGTGCTGGCAGGCCAGCATGGCCATCGCCTGCAGGCCGGCGGCGTCGTCACGCGTATAGAACACGAAGGACTCGCCCGCGAGCTCCTGCAGTTTGAGCTCCCGCTTCTGGGACAGCGGGTTTCCGAGCGGCAGCGCAGCGACGAAGCGCTCGGTCAGGAGCGGCATCAGGTGGGCCTGCGCCGGCGTCATCAGCGGCGTGCGGACCAGGCCGACATCGAGATCGCCGCGGCCGATGCGCTCGGCGATGCGCACCGAGGTCGCCTCCTTGAGCACCAGCTCGACGTCGGGAAAGGTGTCGCGAAACCGGCGCACGATTTTCTGCAGCACGCCATGGATGGTCGAGCCGACGAAGCCGATGCGCAGCGCGCCGCCCGTGCCGGTAGCGGCGGCCTGGACCGCGGCCAGCAGTTGCTCGTTGTGCAACAGCAGGCGGCGGGCTTCGACCAACGCCGCCTGCCCGCTGGGGGTGAGCGACACGCCGCCGGCGCCGCCGCGGGTGAACAGGCGGGCGCCCAGTTCCGCCTCCAGCTTCTGGATCGACACCGACAGGGGCGGCTGCGCCATGTGCAGCCGCTCTGCCGCGCGGCGGAAGTTCAACGTCTCCGCGAGCACGACGAACTGCCGGATGCGGCGCAGGTCGAGCATCGGGCTGCCACGCGGCGGCTCGTCCGATGCATGGGCCGCAGGCGTCTCGTGCGTCGGGCTCGCCACGCGGGCCTCAGTCCGTGAAGCGCGGGGCGCGCTTTTCCAGGAAGGCGGACACTGCTTCGGCATGCTCGGAGGTCTTGTGTGCGAGCGCCTGGAAGGCCGCCGACATCTCCAGCAGCGTGTCGAGCCGCGTGTGCATGGCTTCGCGCATCAGCTTCTTGGTCATGCGCATGGCCTGCGGCGGATGCACCACGATCCGCGCAGCGAGCTCGCGGGCGGTATCCATCAGCGCATCGTGCGGCACCACGCGCGACACCAGGCCCCATTCCAGCGCGCGCTGGGCATCGATCATCTCGGCCGTAAATGTCAGCTCCGCCGCGCGCGCCATGCCGATCACCCGAGGCAGCAGCCAGGCGCCGCCGTCGCCGGGGATGATGCCGAGCTTGACGAAGCTTTCCGCGAACTTGGCGTTCTCGGATGCGATGCGCAGGTCGCACATGCAGGCGAGGTCGAGCCCGGCGCCGATCGCCGGGCCGTTCACCGCCGCGATCACCGGCACCTCCAGGTTGAACAGCGCCAGCGGCAGGCGCTGGATGCCGCCGCGATAGTCTTCGCGGATGCGCCCGGGCGGCACCTCGGGGGCGGCCTGCTGCTGCATGGTGCGAATGTCGCCACCGGCGGAAAAGGCCGGGTCCGCGCCGGTGAGGATCACCGCGCGCACGCGGGTATCGGCCTGGATGCGGGCGATGGCGGCGACGAATTCGTCGACGGCGCTGTTGCCGGTCAGTGGATTGCGTCGCTTCGGATTATTCATCGTCAGCGTGACCACGTGATCCTGCTGCTCATAGGTCAGAAAGTCGCTCATTCCTGGTTGGCCTTATCGTGCTGCTGGGCGGGGTGCTGGTGGCTGTTCGACCGCCGCTCCGGGTGGGGCAAGCCGTCGGGAACTCCCGTCCGATACCAAAACAATATCGAATTTATAAAACTCAATATTGGAATGACGCAAGTCGCCCTGCCTATGCTGGGTCACCGCATCGACCAACCGGAGACAGCACAGGGATGAAAAGCGCGCTCGGGCACCTCAAGGTGCTGGATCTCACCCGCATTCTGGCCGGCCCCTGGGCCACGCAGAATCTCGCCGACATGGGGGCCGAGGTCATCAAGGTCGAGCGCCCCGGCGTCGGGGACGATACCCGGGCGTGGGGGCCCCCCTTTCTGAAGGACCGCGACGGCCGCGAAACGGCGGATTCCTCCTATTTCCTGTCGGCGAACCGCGGCAAGAAGTCGATCACCGTCGATCTTGCCCATCCTGAGGGGCAGACGCTGATCCGCGAGCTGGCCAAACAGGCGGACGTGGTGGTCGAGAACTACAAGGTCGGCACGCTGGCGCGTTACGGGCTCGACTATGACAGCCTGAAGGCGATCAATCCGCGGCTGGTGTACTGCTCGATCACCGGCTTCGGCCAGAGCGGCCCCTACGCCGCGCTGCCCGGCTACGACTTCGTGTTCCAGGGCATGGGCGGGCTGATGAGCATGACCGGGCAGCCCGAGGGCACGCCCGGTGACGAGCCGATGAAGGTCGGCATCGCCATCAGCGACCTGTTGACCGGCATGTACGCCACCACCGCGATCCTCGCGGCGCTGGAGAGCCGGCATGTCAGCGGCGAGGGGCAGCACATCGATCTTGCGCTGCTGGATTGCGTCGTCGCCATCACGTCTTATCAGGCGATCAACTATTTCCTGTCGGGGCGGATCCCGCAGCGCATGGGCAACGCGCACTCGAACATGGTGCCCTATCAGGTGTTCCGCTGCAGGGAAGGCGACGTGATCGTGGCTGTGGGTAACGACGGCCAGTTCCGCGCGTTCTGCAAGCTGATCGGCCGCGAGGACCTGGCCACGGACGAGCGCTATGCCACGCCCGGCCAGCGCAACCGCCACCGCGACACGTTGATCCCGCAGATCGCCGAGGCGATGCTCGCCCGCACGATGGAGGAGTGGGTCGAACTGATGGAAGCCGCCAACGTGCCCTGCGGCCCGATCTACAACATGCAGCAGGTGTTCAGGGATCCGCAGGTGCAGCACCGCGGCATGCGCCTGTCGCTGCCGCACAGTGCGGGCGTGGAGGCGCCCGCGGTGGCGAGCCCGATCCGTCTGTCGGACACGCCGCTCGCGTACGGCCGTTCGGCGCCGCTGCTCGGCGAACATACCGACGCGGTGCTGACCGAGCGGCTGGGCTGTTCGGCCGGCCGTATCGCGGAGCTGCGCGACGCCGGCGTGATCTGAAGGTCGCGCTGCGGAAACGATAAAGCCGGACGATCAGGGAGGACACATCCATGCAGGACACCGCTTTCTCGCTCGAGACCAGGCAGGTCATCGTCACCGGCGCGGGCCAGGGCATCGGCCGCGCCATTGCCACGGCGGTCGCCGATCTCGGTGGCCGGGTGGTGGCCGTCGATCTCAATCCCGATCCGCTCGCCACGCTGCGCGAGACGCTCGGCCGCGAGCGCTGCGCCACGGTGGTGGGCAATGTCGCCGATCCCGCGGTGGCGCAAAAGGCTGTCGAAGCCGGCGTCGCCGCGTTCGGCGGCGTCAACGCGCTGGTCAACAACGCCGGCATCACCCGCACGGCGATGATCGAGAAGATGTCGCTGGAGGCCTGGCAGCAGGTCATCGACGTGCACCTGTCGGGCTCGTTCTACTTCCTGCAGGCGCTGGGGCGTCATCTGCTGGAGCGCGTGCGGGCCGGCGAGAAAATTTCGGGGTCGATCGTCAACATCTCCTCCGATGCCGGGCGACGCGGCACCATCGGCCAGATCAACTACGGCGCCGCCAAGGCCGGCGTGCTCGGTCTCACCATGTGTGCGGCGCGCGAGTGGGCCAAGTACAACATCCGCGTCAACACCGTGGGCTTCGGCGTGGTCGAGACGCCGATGACCGAGACCATCCGTGGCGACAAGTTCCGCGACACCTATCTGCAGCAGATCCCGATGGGGCGCTGGGGCGAGGCCGACGAGGTGGCGCGCCCGGTGTGCTTCCTGCTCTCTGACGCGGCCTCCTATGTGACCGGCCAGCACCTGTCCGCCAATGGCGGCTACACCATCGGGCTGTGACCATGGGACCCCTGCTGGATCGCTTCGAGCCTGCTGCCCTTCCCGATGCCGCGGAGCGCTTCCGGGCCGAGGTGCGCGCCTTTCTCGCGGCCGAGATGCCGCCGCTCTCCGCCGACCGGCGTGCGCGGTCGTGGATGGGCTTCGATGCCGACTTCAGCCGCAAGCTCGCCGCGCGCGGCTGGGTTGGAGTGACGCTGCCGCGCCTCCACGGCGGCGCGGAGATGGACGCGTTCTCACGCTTCGTGCTGGTGGAAGAGCTGCTGTGCGCCGGCGCGCCGGTGTCGGCGCATTGGATCGCCGATCGCCAGAGCGGTCCGCTGATCCAGAAGTTCGGCAACGACGCGCAGCGCGCCTTCTACCTGCCGCGCATCTGTCGCGGTGAGGCGTTCTTCTGCATCGGCATGAGCGAGCCCAATGCGGGCTCCGATCTCGCGGGTGTCGGCACCCGCGCCACGCAGCGCACTGATGGCGGCTGGAGCCTCTCGGGCCGCAAGATCTGGACCACCAATGCGCACAAGTGTCAGTACATGATCGCGCTGGTGCGCACCTCCGGCAAGCCGGAAGACCGTCACCAGGGGCTGTCGCAGTTCATCATCGATCTGTCGCGGCCGGGCGTGACCGTGCGCCCCATCACCGACCTGACGGGCGATGCCCATTTCTCCGAGGTGTTCTTCGACGACGTGCATCTGGCCGATGACGCGCTCATCGGTCAGGAGGGCAGCGGCTGGCATCAGGTGACGGCGGAGCTCGCCTTCGAGCGCAGCGGGCCGGAGCGCATCTATTCGAGCATCGTGCTGCTGGAGCGCTGGATCGACCTGCTGCGCGCGCGCGGCGGCGCTGCGCATGCGGCGACGGTGGGCCGCTTCGCCGCGCATCTCGTGGCGCTGCGCGGCTTGTCGTTGTCGGTGACGGCGCTGCTGGCGGCGGGGGAAAGCCCGGTGGTGGAGGCGGCGCTGGTGAAGGATCTCGGCACCACTTTCGAACAGGAGATCCCCGCCGCCATCGAGGCCGCGCTGGGCGAGGATCCGGGCGCCTCGATCGACGCCGAGCTGCTGCGCGCTTGCGCCTATGTCAACCAGATCTGTCCGACCTATTCGCTGCGCGGCGGCACGCGCGAGATCCTGCGCGGCATGATCGCCCGCGGGCTCGGCCTGCGCTGAGGAGCCACGAGCATGTTCACTGAAGCATTTGAGGCTTTGCTGCGCGGTTATTGCACACCGGCCACCGTGCGCGCCATCGAAGCCGGCGGGGCGCCCGCGCCGCTGTGGAACGCGATCACCGACTCCGGCTTTCTCGAACTGATGGCCAGCGAGGATGCCGGAGGGGCCGGGCTGGATCTTGCCGGCGTGCTGCCGATCCTGCGCCTGCTCGGCACGTATGCGATGCCCCTGCCGGTCGGCCAGGCGATCGCGCTGCGCACGCTGCTGCCACCGGGCGAGACTGCACCTGACGGGATGCCGACCCTTGCGCCGGCGTTGACGCGCGAGGCCGATGGCGGCCTGCGGGCGCCACGGGTGCCCTTCGGTGCGCTGGCCGACCATGTGATCGCTGAGCTGGATGGTGCGCTCTGGCTGCTGGACGCGGGGGTGGCGCAGCGCCAGTCCCTCGGCATTCACCGCGATGCCACGGCCGATCTGAGCTGGAGCGCAGCGGCGGTCGGCGGTGCGGCGCGCGCACTGCCCGGTGCCGCACCTGCGGGAAGCCTCGCGGCCTGGGGCGCCGCGCTGCACGCGGCGCTGCTCGCCGGCGCGCTGGCGCGCAGCTTCGAGCTGGCACTGCAATATGGCAACGACCGCGTGCAGTTCGGCAAGCCGATCGGCAAGTTCCAGGCGATCCAGCACCAGCTCGCCGTGATGGGTGAGCATGTCGCCGCCGCGCGCATGGCCACGGCCGGCGCTTTTGCCGCGGGGCGGACGATCCCCGCAGCCCTGCCGGCGGCGATCGCCAAGGCACGTGCCAGCGAAGCCGTGACGGTGGTCGCGGCCGTGGCCCATGCGGTGCATGGCGCGATCGGCGTGACCGAGGAATACGATCTGCAGCTCTTCACCCGCCGGTTGCATAGCTGGCGCATGGCGCACGGCTCGGAGGCCTATTGGCACCGCGTCATCGGCGAGCGGCTTCTGGCCGGCGCCGATTCCGTGTCCCAGTTCGCGCGGATGGTGTAAGGACGGTCTCCGACGGCTGGGCGCGTCGAAGGAGGCGATCATGAGCACGACTGAGCACTATCTGCAGGAAGCCATTCGGCTCGCGCGCGCCAACATGGAGGCGGGTGGCCGGCCGTTCGGCGCGGTGCTCGTCAAAAACGGCGCGATCGTCGCGACCGGGGTCAACGAGATGCTGGCCTCCAACGATCCCACGGCCCATGCGGAGCTGATGGCGGTGCGCGCGGCGAGCCGCACACTGGGGTCGCCGAATCTGTCCGGATCCGCCGTCTATGCGAGCGGCCATCCCTGCCCGATGTGCATGGCGGCGATGCGGCTCGCCGGCGTCAGCGAGGTCTATTACGCCTATTCGAACGACGACGGCGCGCCGTTCGGTCTCTCCACCGCCGCGATCTATGCGGACCTCGCCAAACCCTTTGCCGAGCAGTCGATGACGATCCGCCATGTGCCGGTCCGTCCGCAAGGCGATCCCGATCTCTATGAAACATGGGCCGCGAAGCCGAAGCGCTGAGCTGCACGCCATATGCTGCGGCGGGGATTTCGATCAGCCGCCGCAGGCCGCCGCCCGCCCGAGCAGAAAGTCGCGCTCGCGGGCGTTGCGGGTGAGTGACGCGGCGGCGGTGAACGCGTGCTTCGCGTCAGCGAGGCGGCCGGCCCTGAACAGCATGTCGCCACGGGCAGCCGGCAGCGGGGCGTAGTCGCGCAGCGCCGCGACGTGGTCGAGCGCATCGAGCAAGGCGAGCCCGGCCTCCGGGCCGAACGCCATGCTGTGGGCGATCGCCCGGTTGAGATCGATCACCGGTGACGGCATCACCTTGCGCAGGGTGTCGTAGAGTCCGGCAATGGCCGTCCAGTCGGTCTCTTCCGCGCGGGGCGCTCGGGCATGGCAGGCGGCGAGCGCGGCCTGTAGCGCGTAGGGCCCGTCGGCGCCGCCCAGCGCCCTGGCGCGGTCCAGCGCGGCGAGGCCGCGGCCGATCAGCAGCCGGTCCCAGCGGGCGCGATTCTGCTGGGTGATCGGAACGAGCGTGCCATCGGGCGCCGTGCGGGCCGTGAGACGCGACGCCTGGATCTCCATCAAGGCGAGCAGACCGAACACCTCCGGTTCGTCGGCCATCAGGCCGGCGAGCATGCGTCCGAGCCGCTGCGCCTCGGCGCACAGGGCAGGGCGGATCAGGTCGTCCCCGGCGGTTGCCGCATAGCCCTCGTTGAAGATCAGGTAGATCACCTCCATCACCGACGCGAGGCGGCTCTTGCGCTCCGCACCGACCGGCACCGCGAAGGTCGGGTGCGCCGCACCGAGCGTCTTCTTGGCCCGGACGATACGCTGGGCGATGGTCGTCTCGCTGGCAAGGAAGGCGCGGGCGATCTCCTCCGTCGTCAGCCCGCCGATGAGCCGCAGCGTCAGCGCCGCGCGTGCGTCGGCCGATAGCACCGGATGACAGGCGGTGAAGATCAGGCCGAGCAGCTCGTCGCCGAGATCGTCGTCGAGGGCGGCCTCAAGATGCTCGACATGGTTGTCACGCTCGTCCTCGAGATCGCGGCCGATCTCGGCGTGCTTGCGGGCCAGCATCTTGTCGCGACGGAAGCCGTCGATCGCCCGGCGTTTGGCCGCGGCCATCAGCCAGGCGCCGGGATTGGCGGGAACTCCGGTCTTCGGCCACTCGGACAACGCGGTGACCAGGGCATCCTGCGCCAACTCCTCGGCGAGGCCGACGTCGCGCACCATCCGGGCGAGGCCGGCGATCAGTCGCGCCTGCTCGATCCGGAAGACGGTTTCGATCGTTCGATGGGTCTCGGTCGCCGCCACATGCCTCGCTTACGGGAAGGCCGGAGGCGAGACAAGTGGCGGCGGCGACCGGAATGCTCAGCGGCCGGAGGTCTTCTCCCGGTTCCGCTCGTTCAACTCGGCGACCTCCGGGGTCATCGCCTCACCGAAATCGCTGGCTTCGAACACCGGACGGATCTCGATCTCGCTCGGGCCCGGCATCGGATTGGGGCAGCGCTTCACCCACTCGACGGCCTCGGCCATGTCCTTGATCTGCCAGATCCAGAAGCCGGACACCAGTTCGCGGGTCTCGGCGAAGGGGCCGTCGATCACGCTGCGGCTCGGGCCGTCGAAGGCGATCCGCTTGCCGTTGGAGGAGGGCTTCAGGCCCTCGCCGGCCAGCATGATGCCGGCATTGATCAGTTGCTCGTTGAACTTGCCCATAGCTTCGAGCAGCTCGGTCGAGGGCATCTTGCCGGCTTCGCTGTCCTTCGTCGCCTTCACCATCACCATCACGCGCATCACGTCATCTCCTTCGGTTCGTGGCGGCCACCGTGGCCGTCCTGCCCTCACGACGAGCGAGCATCGGTCGAATCGACATTCTGGCGAAAATTTTTTTGACCCGGGCGATCATAGACACAAGCCTTTGATCTCCCGGCCTGAATGCATGCGGCGGATGCGTTTGCCAGCCCTTCGCCACACCAGTATACCTTCCGCTTCGGCCTTGGTGGGCAGGTTTCCTGCGTCGACAGCTGGTGTCGCCTTTCGCGATCGATAGGAACATGGCGTCACGGCAATCCGGATCTCTGTGCCACCCATTCGGAATGAAAATGAACAGGGGAGGACGTCATGGAGTCGTATGTGGGGGCGGACCGTCTGGACGCGCGGAGCGTCGGTGCGGATGAGAAGCGGGTTCTGGTCGCGACGCTCGTCGGGACCACCATCGAGTGGTACGACTTTTTCGTCTACGCGCAGGCGGCGGGGCTTGTGTTCGGGCCACAGTTCTTCGGGCCGATGGTGCAGAACAATCCGCTGCTCGCCCAGATCGTGTCCTTCGCGACCATCGGTCTGTCGTTCCTGTTCCGGCCGCTCGGCGCCATTCTCTGTGGCCACATGGGAGATCGTCTCGGCCGCCGTGCGGTGTTCGTGATGACGCTGGTGCTGATGGGCGTGGCGACCGCTGCGATCGGCCTGTTGCCGACCTACGCCCAGATCGGGCCGTGGGCGCCGGCGCTCCTGATCCTGATGCGCGTTCTCCAGGGCTTTTCGGCCGGCGGTGAATGGGGCGGGGCGGCGTTGATGGCGGTCGAGCACGCCCCGGTCGATCGGCGCAGTTTCTTCGGCTCGTTTCCCCAGATCGGCACGCCGATCGGCATGATCCTGGCGACCGGCGTGCTCTGGATTCTGACCACCACGCTCGGCAAGGCCGCGGTCTCCGACTGGGGCTGGCGCATTCCGTTCCTGTTCTCGATCGTCCTGATCGTGATCGGCGCGATCATCCGCCGTTCGGTCGAGGAATCGCCGGTGTTCGCGGAGATGGCCCGGCGCCAGAAGGAATCCTCCGCGCCGCTGCGCGAACTGTTCGGCAACCACAGCGCCGAGATCTTCCGCACCGCGCTGGTGTTCATGGCGAACAATGCCGCCGGCTACATCTTCATCGCGTTCATGATCAGCTATGGGCTCAACACGCTGAAAATGCCGGCAGACCAGATCCTGCTGGTGTCGACCCTCGGCGCGGGCACATGGTTCCTGTTCACGCTCATGGGTGGCGTGCTCGGCGACAAATGGGGACGGGTGCGCACCTTCCAGGTCGGCTACGCCATCCTGGTGCTGTGGGCGGTGCCGATGTGGTTCCTGATCGACAGCAAGAACATCGTGCTGTTCTTCGTTGCCGCGTTCGGGCTGACGCTCGGCCTCGGGCTCTCCTATGGCCCGCAGGCGGCGCTCTATGCCGAACTCTATCCGGCGAAGGTGCGTTATTCTGGCGTGTCCGTGGGCTACGCCCTCGGCGCCATTCTCGGCGGCGCCTTCGCGCCGATGATCGCGCAATGGATCATCGGGGTGTACGGCAGCTCATGGGCGATCGGGGTCTACCTCATGATCCTGTCGATCGTGTCGCTCGCGGCCGTGTCGACCATCCGGGATCGCCAGGGCATCGACCTACACGTCGACGGCATCGCGCGCTGAAGCCGACGCCGGCGCCGGCGGTCGGCCCCTAGCGCGTGCGCAGGGAGACCGCCGTCGCCTCGGCGCGGGCTTCGTCGAGCCAGACCCACTGGTTCGGATCGTCCTGTGACTGGCGCTTGTAGTAGCCGTAAGGCGTCTTCGACCACAGCAGGACGTCGTCGGTCAGGTTGTCGAGGATGTATTCGCCGCGGTCGGTCTTGACCGTGAGCACCGCATGACCCTCACCGTTGCTCTGGCGGACGATGGTCATGAGCAAAGCCTGGCGCGGCCAGCCGGCCTCGATCAGCAGGCGGCGCTTGAGCAGCGCATAGCTGTGGCAGGCGCCGGCGCCATCGTCGGGATAACGCCACCATTGCACCATGCCGTAATGATCCCTGTCGGTCATCGGCTTGATGGTGCGATTGACCCAGTCGTTGAGGCGCCTGAGGTCGTGCAGCGCTTCGTCGGTCAGGACGATGTCCCGGGGCTGCAGGGGCTGCGTTGCGCACTCCGTCGCATAGGTCTGGCAGAACTGCACCCACCCGATCGGCGCGGCCGACGTGCGGGCACCGACCCTGACGTACAGCGCCGAGCCCTCTGCCGCCCGCGCCACGCCGGCGGTGCACAGCAGCGCGGCCGTGACGGACAGAACAAGACGGTAGAACGCAGCGCGCGACATCGAGGACCTCGCCATGGAAACGAGGCTGTTCCTCTCATGGAGGATTTGTCACACGGCTAAGTCACGAGGATCAATTTGAGCCAAGTTTGTCGAAAATATTCGGCAATATTGCATCAAATTGCAGATATTTGCAGCGCGGCTATGGTCGGAGCTGCTGAAAGCAGTCGCGCACCCAGTCGATGACGGCCCGCGTCGCGCGATCCTGCTTGAGATGGTTCTGCACCAGCATCCACACTTCGCGCCCCTTGGGCAGCAGCGACGCCTTGAGGCGCCGGTCGGCGCGCAGATCGTCGCAGAGGTAGTCCGGCAGCACGCCCACCGCGCGGTGGCTGCGCAGCAACGTATGGATCACACGGATGTTGTCGGTGACGCAGCGCGCCTCCTGGTGCAGGCCTCTGGCTTTCAGGAATTGCGTTTCCGGAATCTGGTCGAGCTCGGGCGGATAGGCGCAGATCACGGGCGTTTCGGAGCCGGCCGCCGGCTCGATGAAAAACAGCCGCTGCTCCGCCAGCTTCGCGATGGTGAAGTCGCCGCGATCCGGCTTGCGCAGGCGAATGGCGATGTCGGCCTGCCAGCGGGAGAACTGCACGTTGTCGCTCGACAGCAGCAACTGGATGGCGAGGCCCGGATGCTGGGCGAGGAACGGCGCGATGCGGGGCGCGAGGATGTGCTCGGCGACGCCATTGGTGCAGGCGATGCGCAGGCGGCCGGTGAGGCCGGGCCGGCTGTCGCCGATCTGGCCGATCTTCGCGACATGCACGGCCATGTCGCGGACGTGACCGAGAATCCGTTCGCATTCCGGTGTCGGCCGGCGCAGGCCGTCGACGGCCTCGAACAGCCGCACGCCGAGCGCGCGCTGGATGCGCGCCAGCCGCCGCGCCACGGTGGTCTCGTCGATGCGCAGGCGGGCGCTGGCGCCGGCGAAGGTGCCTTCGTCCTTCACCGCCGCGATGATGCGCAGGTCGTCCCAGTTGAGGTCGGCGCCGGCCATGGCCGCTTCGCTACCACGGTCGCCGCTCACCTGCAAATTCGCAGCCGATGGTTGCATCTTTCCTGCGTGAATGCCGCCGGGCCGGCGGCTATGACTTGCCTATCCAGCGTGTCCCGGAGATCCGACGACCCATGACCACCGCCAAGACCCTGCTCGAACTCGCCGGCGCGGACCTCTCTCCCGCCCAACTGAGCAACGCCAGCCTGGTGCTGATCGACCTGCAGAACGAATACCTGTCCGGGCCGGTCGCCCTGCCGCACGCGGCTCGCGCCGTGGCCAATGCGGCGCGCGTTCTCGCGGCGGCGCGGCGCGCCGGGGCGCCGATCTTCCATATCGCCCACAAGGGCAGTGCCGATGGCGTGTTCGACCGCGAGGCGCCGCGTGGCCAGATCGTGAGCGAACTGACGCCGCAGGGCGGCGAGGCGGTGATCGAGAAGGCGCTGCCCAACGCGTTCGCCGGCACGGACCTGCAGACCCGCCTCGCCGCGACCGGCCGCAAGGATGTCGTGATGATCGGCTTCATGACCCACATGTGCGTCTCCTCGACGGCGCGGGCCGCGCTCGATCTCGGCTTCCGCGTCACGATCGATGCCGGCAGTTGCGCCACCCGCGCACTGCCCGACGGGCGTGGCGGTGAAATCTCGGCAGACGTCGTTCACGAGGTCGCGCTGGTCGAGCTGTCGGACCGCTTTGCAGTGATCGTGCGCGACAACAGCGTGTTCGCCTGAGCGGCGTGGTGCAAACGGGGCCTGCCGCGGGCGGTTCGGATCGGGAGACAACAATGCTTCAACTCTACTATTCGCCGATGGCGTGCTCGCTCGCCAGCCGCATTGCGCTGATGGAAGCCGGCCTCGAGGCGCGCTACCACTCTGTGCACCTCTGGAAAAAGACGGTGATCGCGACCGGCGACGACTTTCGCACGGTTTCCGTGAAAGGGGCGGTGCCCGTTCTCGTGCTGGATGATGGTCAAAAGCTGACCGAGAGCGCGGCCGTGCTGCAGTACATCGCCGACCGCCGGCCCGACCTCGGCCTGGCGCCGCCGCCCGACGATCCTGACCGCTATCGCCTGCAGGAATGGCTGAGCTTCGTGGGGACGGAAATCCACAAGGCGTTTCTATTCCCGACCTTCTGGTACGCCGACGACGCCGCTAAAGCGGCTGCGCGCGGGCGTATCGGTCAGAGTGTCGGGGTGGTGGCGGCGCATCTCGCAGACCGTCCGTATCTCGTCGGCGACCGCTTCACGGTCGCGGACGCGCATCTCACCTGGGCGCTGCTGCTGCTCAAGTTCGGTGGGGTCGACACCGCCCAGTGGCCGGTGCTGGTCGATTACCTCAACCGCATGCTGCAGCGGCCGCAGGTCAGGGCGGCCGTCGCCATCGAACGCGAGGAAAGCAAGGCGCTGCAGCAGGCACGGAGCGCGCCGGTCGCAGGCTGACCGTTGTTCGCGAGATGGAGGTCGCGGCTCAGTGCAGCCGCGGCTGCTTGAGGAAGCGGGCGCGGTCCGACGACTTGACGTCGACGTCGTAGGTGACGCCGTCGCGATAGAGCGTCAGGGGAACGTCGACACCCGCCGATCCTTGCGACCACAGCTTGTGATAGAAGCTGGCAAGGCCCGAGACCTTCTCGCCCTTGACCGCGATGATGACGTCGCCGACGCGCAGCTCGGCGCGCGCGGCGGGACCTTTCGCGGCGATGCCGACAATGACGATGTTGTCCTCGATCTCGGTGGCATACAGCCCGAGCCATGGCCGCGCCGGCTTGTTGACCCGGCCGAACCGGCGCAGGTCGTCGAGTGACGGCTTGAGCAGGTCGATCGGCACGATCATGTTGAGATGCTCGTTCTTGCCCTTGCGCTCGCGCTCGACCTGCAGCGAGCCGATGCCGAGCAGCTCGCCGCGGGACGAGATCAGTCCGGTGCCGCCCCAGTTGGGGTGGGCTGGATGGGTGAAGATCGCCTCGTCGAGGGCGTATTCCCAGTAGCCGGCGAACCCCTCGATCGCTGCGACGCGGCCCGCGACCGAACGGGTGCGGCCGCCGACGCCGCCGAGCACCACGCGGTCGCCGATATCAAGGACGGAGGAGTTGCCGAGCGACAGCGGCTCGACGTCGATCGGGCCGAGCGCCTGGACGAGACCGAAGCCAGTTTCCTGATCGAAGCCGAGGGCGTGACCTTCCACCACATGGCCATCTCCCATGTGGAGCCACACGGTCTCCGCCTCGGTGATCAGGTAGCCGATGGTCAGCACCAGCCCGCGGTCGATCAGCACACCATTGCCGACGCGCTCGGTGCCGAGCACCTCGGCGGTGAAGGCATCCGGCGGAATGATGGCATGCAGCCCGACCACGGCGGAGAGCGCCTGCTCGAGGTCGAAGTCGTAGTCTTCGCTGTGTGGCTGAGCGGCTTGCGGGACGGTCCACTCGGTCAACGCGGCCATCGGGGCTCTCCTGGGGGCTCTCCTGTTTGCACCGCACTTTATCACACTGCCACGGCCGGGACGAGCCGGAGGTCCTCCAAACCTGTCACGGAGTATTCATCGCGACGTTTGGTCGCCGCTCGATGAGCACCTGCACAATGCAATAAATCGTGTGTTGTTCACTCTGGATCAATCCATGCCGATCCTCTATTTTTGCTGCCTGATCTTTCGGCATCGTTGCGCATCCTGACCGACATGACGATCGACGACCCCCGGGCTTCCCTTCCTGCCTACCGTTCTCGCGGCGCTGCGGAAGGATGGTCATGACAACCGCTGCGTTGTTTGATCTCGCCGCTCGCCGTACGGCTGCAGCCGACCGGATCACCATCCGCCGCGCCGATGACTTCCATGTTCATCTGCGTGACGGCGACATGATGCGGGCGGTGCTGCCTTTCACTGCCGCCCAGTTCGCCCGCGGTGTGATCATGCCGAACCTGGTGCCGCCGGTGACGACGGTCGAGGCCGCAGCGGCTTACCGCAGCCGCATTCTCGCCGCGCGTGCGCCGGCCAGCGACTTCCTGCCGCTGATGACCTGCTATCTGACCGATGTCACCGCGCCGGACGAGATTGAACGCGGCTTCGCGGAGAAGGTGTGGGTGGCGGCCAAGCTCTATCCGGCCGGCGCGACCACCAATGCGCATCATGGCGTCACCGACATCAGGGCGTTGCGGCCGGTGCTGGAGCGGATGCAGCGCATCGGCATGCCGCTGCTGATCCATGGCGAGGCGACCGATCCTGCCGTCGACGTGTTCGATCGCGAGAGGGTGTTCATGGACACGCAATTGCTGCCGCTGCTGCGCGATCACCCGGCGCTGAAAGTGGTGGTCGAGCATGTGACCACGGAGGAGACGGTGGCGATCGTGGGTGCCCACGCAACGCGCGCCGCCGGCACCATCACCCCGCATCATCTCGTCATCAACCGCACGTCGTTGTTCCAGGGCGGTCTGCGGCCGCATCTCTATTGCCTGCCGGTCGCCAAGCGCGAGCATCACCGCCTGGCGCTGCGCCGGGCGGCGACGTCGGGCGATCCGTGCTTCTTCGCCGGCACCGACACGGCGCCGCATCCCGCGCGCGCCAAGGAAGCGGCGTGCGGCTGCGCCGGGGTCTTCGTCGGCGCCACCGCGCTGCAGACCTACGCGCAGGTGTTTGACGAGGAAGGCGCGCTCGACCGTCTCGAGGCCTTCTGTTCGGTCAACGGCGCCGCCTTCTACGGGCTGCCGCTGAACAGCGGCACCACGACGCTGGTGCGGCGGGCGCGCCCGGTGCCGTCGTCGGTGGTGGTCGGCGACGACGAGGTGGTGGTGTTCCGCGGCGACGAGCCATTGCCCTGGTCGCTTGAGTGCGCCGAGGACGGCGAGCGGACTGCGTGATCTTGGAAGGGGAGATGGACGTCTCCCGGTACGGAAGAAACGAAAGGAATGACGATGACGGCAGAAACGACCGGCCCGGATACGGTGGAAGTCGCGACCACGCGCTCCATCGAGATCAACCGCGTCGCCACCCGGCGCGAGCACGATCTGCTCGGCGAGGCCGAGGT
>JBFLYG010000033.1:0-217284 GCA_040756765.1 Pseudomonadota bacterium
GCTCCTCACGGCTTATCGCAGCGTAGCACGTCCTTCATCGCCTCTCAGCGCCAAGGCATCCACCGAACACCCTTAAGGCACTTGATTGCTCTCATTATCAATGTCCACACACTCGGCAGAATGTACGCCGGCGCGGTCACAAGGAGCGCATCCGTCGTCGGACATTGATTAGAAAGACCAGTTTGCTTCGTAAGATCGAACCGATGGCAATGCGGTCAAGCGTTGCCAACAAGATCATGTCACGCGCGGCCATCTTGCGATGATCGGCGATCCATGGATCTGGAGATAGTGCGCAACAGTCGCGAATGATACGCGCTGTCGGCTCGGTTAGATCTCCTCTTTACGATGTCAGAAAACCCGCACGCAGATCTCATCGAGATCATGCGGCGAATAAGATGTTTCGCGGACGTTTTGAATTGCGCAGCCATCCGGTGATGACCGCGTCTTGCGCCTGTCGTCAGAGCCTCATCAGCAATCAAACCATCTGGTGGAGCCAGACGGGATCGAACCGACGACCTCATGCTTGCAAAGCACGCGCTCTCCCAGCTGAGCTATGGCCCCGTAACCAGAAGACGAATGCTGCAGAACACATTCAGTTAGATGCACTCTATGAGATGGTGGGCCTGGGAAGACTTGAACTTCCGACCTCACGCTTATCAAGCGCGCGCTCTAACCAACTGAGCTACAAGCCCCTAACGACAAGGGACTGCGCAAGCGGCATCGACAAGCGATGTTCTGCTGCGACGCTGCCCCTGGCGCGTGTTCGTCCGCGAAGAAAGAGAAACGAAGACGGCGGTGTCCCGCCAATGGAGCTCAACGATCTGGCGATCTGTTGGCCCCTGAATGTTTCTAAAACGATCCGATAGATGACCGAAGTCATACTGAAGGATCATCCTTAGAAAGGAGGTGATCCAGCCGCAGGTTCCCCTACGGCTACCTTGTTACGACTTCACCCCAGTCGCTGACCCTACCGTGGTCGGCTGCCTCCATTGCTGGTTAGCGCACCGCCTTCAGGTAAAGCCAACTCCCATGGTGTGACGGGCGGTGTGTACAAGGCCCGGGAACGTATTCACCGCAGCATGCTGATCTGCGATTACTAGCGATTCCAACTTCATGGGCTCGAGTTGCAGAGCCCAATCCGAACTGAGACGGCTTTTTGAGATTTGCGAAGGCTTGCGCCTTTGCGTCCCTCTGTCACCGCCATTGTAGCACGTGTGTAGCCCAGCCCGTAAGGGCCATGAGGACTTGACGTCATCCCCACCTTCCTCGCGGCTTATCACCGGCAGTCTCTTTAGAGTGCTCAACTAAATGGTAGCAACTAAAGACGGGGGTTGCGCTCGTTGCGGGACTTAACCCAACATCTCACGACACGAGCTGACGACAGCCATGCAGCACCTGTCTCCGGTCCAGCCGAACTGAAGGAATCCATCTCTGGAAACCGCGACCGGGATGTCAAGGGCTGGTAAGGTTCTGCGCGTTGCGTCGAATTAAACCACATGCTCCACCGCTTGTGCGGGCCCCCGTCAATTCCTTTGAGTTTTAATCTTGCGACCGTACTCCCCAGGCGGAATGCTTAAAGCGTTAACTGCGCCACTGAAGAGTAAACTCCCCAACGGCTGGCATTCATCGTTTACAGCGTGGACTACCAGGGTATCTAATCCTGTTTGCTCCCCACGCTTTCGTGCCTCAGCGTCAGTACCGGACCAGTGAGCCGCCTTCGCCACTGGTGTTCTTGCGAATATCTACGAATTTCACCTCTACACTCGCAGTTCCACTCACCTCTTCCGGACTCAAGATCCTCAGTATCAAAGGCAGTTCTGGAGTTGAGCTCCAGGATTTCACCTCTGACTTAAAGACCCGCCTACGCACCCTTTACGCCCAGTGATTCCGAGCAACGCTAGCCCCCTTCGTATTACCGCGGCTGCTGGCACGAAGTTAGCCGGGGCTTATTCTTGCGGTACCGTCATTATCTTCCCGCACAAAAGAGCTTTACAACCCTAGGGCCTTCATCACTCACGCGGCATGGCTGGATCAGGGTTGCCCCCATTGTCCAATATTCCCCACTGCTGCCTCCCGTAGGAGTCTGGGCCGTGTCTCAGTCCCAGTGTGGCTGATCATCCTCTCAGACCAGCTACTGATCGTCGCCTTGGTGAGCCATTACCTCACCAACTAGCTAATCAGACGCGGGCCGATCTTTCGGCGATAAATCTTTCCCCGTTAGGGCTTATCCGGTATTAGCTGAAGTTTCCCTCAGTTGTTCCGAACCAAAAGGTACGTTCCCACGCGTTACTCACCCGTCTGCCGCTGACGTATTGCTACGCCCGCTCGACTTGCATGTGTTAAGCCTGCCGCCAGCGTTCGCTCTGAGCCAGGATCAAACTCTCAAGTTGGACTTGAACTTTGAACCGGCTGATCACAACGTTTGACGAGGTCCCACCATATCCATGCAATCGCGATTCACATCGCGATCGACGTCGTAGCCGAAGCTACGATGGTGTTACCTATGTAAACGTGTACCGCCGAAGTCTGTTGTCCAACCGCTCACTTCAAGAACTTAACGTTCTCTCCGTGCGCGGCTCGCAAGGACTCCGCCGTCCACGTTTCTCTTTCTTCATCTTCACTTGTCAAACAGCCCGAGATCCGAAGACCTCACGAAGCCTCACGGCTCCACTCTCTATATAATAGAGAGATCAGTGGCCCCGCCCCGACGACAAAGTCCAACCGATAACCGATCGGCTGGATCTTCACTCATCGCGATGGAGAGCTACTGGATCGCTTCAGCTCGCCTCGGCTCAGAGCCGGGGGCAGCGCCCAAGGGGCAGCGAATGGACGCGTATATGAAGCCCTTACGACGCGTTGTCAAGCGACTGTTGCAGCGCGATCCGAGGGCTGTGGAAAAATCCGATTTTCCCTTGTGACAACGGCATATCAGCGGTGACGGCCGGCCTTGCGGCCCCGGCGCGCCGGGGCCGCCGCAGCAAAATTCTGGATCCGTCGCCCAAAAAAATTCGAAAGCCCGACCAGCAACACCTCAAAACGATAAATGGCCCGGCACGCCGAGGGGGGCAAGGCGCGCCGGGCCAAGTCGGGAGGAAAGCAGACAGCCGGTCTGCCAGCGGATCCATGTTCGGTCGTCGCGTCAGGTCATCTCGCTTCCGCCCATCAGCGCCTCTGCCGTCGCGTCAACGAATCTTTCACCATGATGGACGGCCCTGATGATTTGATCGATCCGGCAAAGCCCGGTGATGCCGCACCGTCATGATACCGCTCCATCGCCGCGGCGCCGGATCGCATGCACGGCGGGCGCACATCGCGGCCAGGAAGCGCAACCGCCCTCGCCCGCCCATGGCGATCAATGCCTGCTGATCGCGAGCCAGATCAGGCCGAGCACCCCAGTGACGATGATGGTCACCGCAGCGCCGAGCCCCTTGCGCTTCACCGTGTCGCTGGCCTCGCGCCAGGCGCGCAGATGGGCAAAGTCCTTCTGCACGGCGATCACCGCCTCGGGATCGTCGGCATTGACGCCGAGCGCCAGGAAAAACTCCTTCACCGTCGCCCGCGCGGTCTCCTCGGCGATCTCGCGCACCTCGCTGTTGGCCATCACGCGCCCCTCCGGAAGATTTTGCTCACCCGCTCGACCGCGGTCGCGCCGAAGTACGACACCACGATGGTCTGAAACACCGCCCAGAAATTCGGATCGAGGCCGGGCGTGACGCCAAGGCCGAGCACCTTGTCCCACACCACCACCTTGAACGCGAAGATGATGAAGGGCGCGGCGAACAGCGGCCGGATCATCGCGGTGTACCAGCGACCCTGCTCGGCGATCAGCAGCTTCGTCGCCTCAGACCGCGCGGCGATCTCGGCGCGGATCTCGGCTTCCGCGAGCTCCAGCGCCTTCTGATCGCGGCTGTCGAGCGCCTGCAGGCGCGCCTTGTAGGCGGCGACGAGGCTGGAGAGCAGCGGGCCGCCGAGGAAGGACAACAGTGCGCCCCACATGTCAGCCGCCTTTGCGCAGCGAGCGCAGCCGCGCGACCAGCGTGACGATTGAGATGCCGAGCAGGATGCGCCCGACCGTGCGGGTGTCGCCGATCGCGGCGGTGAGTTGGTCCCTGAGCGTGGGATCGCCGAGCGTATCGGCGACACTGTCGATCGCCTGGAATACCGCGCCGACGATCGCGAGGACATAGGACCAGGCCACCGTGAGCGAGTGCAGGCATGCGCCCTTGAGCTTGCGCCAGATCATGTCGTCCACCTCCTGAACAGCGAGAGCAGCCACGCGCCGAGCGAGCCCGGCGCGGGATGGGTGATGGACGGCTTGGCGGATGATGCTGGCGCCGCGGGCGCGACTGGCGGCTGCGCCGCCGCGCGGCCGAGCCCGGCCGCCACGTCGGCATCGATCTCGGCCATGGCGAGCAGCAGCCCGGCGCAGCCGAGCTGCGCGTCCATGACGTTTGGATCGTAGACGCCGTCCCGCACATACTTGCCGCGGCTGTACTGGTCGGTGCCCGACCACACGTAAGGCGACGGCCTGCCCATGCCGGCATAGCCGAGGCCGTTGTATTGCTCGAGCAGCGTCAAGAGGCCGCCCGGCGACCAGTCTTTCCACCGCGCGGCAAATGGCGGGCATGCGGTCAGCGCGTCGATCGCCGCCGCCGCCCAGGAGGCAAACGGCCCCCGCCCCTTCGGCACATGGGTGCTGACGCGATCCCACGGATCGCCCTGGGCGATCGAGGCGTCCCAGCGCTGCGACGCCTCGCGCTCATGGATGACCGCGATCACGAACCACGGCACACCGGTCTTCGCTGCAACCGCCTGATAGCGGTCCCTCGCCGCCACCAGCCGCCGCGCCACGGCCCGGAACGCCGCGCCGCGATCGGCGAGCATCCGGGCGACCGCCCAGCGCCGCGCATTGGCGGCGGTGAGCGCGCTTAAAGTGACCATCACAGCTTCCGCTCGATGTCGGCCCTGATCTCGGCCCTCACCTTCGCGGCCTCGCCACGCGCGACGGCGCGAATCTTCGGCCACGACAGCCCGGCAAAAACACCGAGCGCAAACAGCACCACGATCAGAACGGTCGTCATCGTCGCTCCTCCAACAGAAAAAGGCCCTCTGGATGAGGGCCTTGGACAAAGAAAAGCCGCCCGGAGGCGGCTGGTTGTAGCGGCACAAAAGTGCCCATCACACGTTGAAATGTTGCAATTTGTTTCCTAGACTGCCGTCACCTCGTTGCAATATTTGCGAGCATTTCACGATGGATATGCCCCTGCCTTGGCGGGCCAGGCGTGTGCGCGACCGGGATCAAGAACGTGAGGCGATCGGGCAGACTGTTCAGCCGACCGCCATCGTCTGTTGTCGCGGTCTGTGCATTCGAGCCGCAACGATTAGTCGCCACTGACCAGCTTTTTCAGCTTGAGTTGTTTCCATGCCTTTGAAGGAATTTGATGACCGCCTGCTTGTCGAGGACATCGAAGCGGCGGTGAAATCCCCTCAGTTTCGCGGCATCCTGAAGGCCCTGCTCATCGGCCTGATGATGCTGTTCTCTGTCAGCACCCTGAACGGCTCCACCTGGAAGGCGCTCGCTGCCGGCGCGATCTTCTTTCTGGTCGGCAGCTTCAACACCTGGCGCAGGTATCTGGAGATACCGGTATTCGTCTTTTTCTGCGTGGCGACGCTGTATCTGTGCAACGAGAACATCCTGCAGGACATCGCCGCCGCGATCTCCCAAATCAGGCACATGATCACGGGGTGAAAGGGCGCGCTGCGTCCCGTGGATTCATGCCCTGGCGCGCGCTATAGGCTGATCTCGGACCGCCCAAGGAGATCGGCTTGACCACCCAGATCCGCAACCACCACGACGGCGACTGCTTCGACCTGCTTCGCCTGCTCGCCGCCTACATGGTGCTGTGGAGCCATCAGTACGGCCTGATGAAGCTGCCCGAGCCGGCGTGGCTCGCCAACGGCGGCGAAGCGGCGCTGCTGATCTTCTTCTCCATCAGCGGCTATCTCAACGGCATGAGCATCCTGCGCAAGCCGTCGTGGTGGCAGTTCCTGGTCCGCCGCGCGAAGCGGATCTTTCCCGGCGCCGCCGGCGCGGCGCTGTTCTGCGCCATCATCGGCGCCTTCCTGACCACCGCGGATCTCACCCGCTATGCGGCAGCCGCGGTGTCGTTCGTGCTCAAGAACACCTTCATCCTGTTCGGCCTGCAGTTCAACCTGCCGGGCGTGTTCGAGACCAACCCATACCTCGCCGCGGTGAACGGCTCGCTGTGGTCGCTGGTCATCGAGCTGCGCTTCTACATCTATCTCGCGATCGTGGCGCTGCTCGTGCGCTATCGCCCCGCCATCCTGATGGCGCTCAGCCTGATCGCGATCCCCATGCTGATCCTCGCCTTCCCGGGCGCCACCTCGCAGCCGTTCGGCATCGTCTTCGTGTTCGGCGTGCTGATCGCCGCCGCCGAGGCGCATCTCAAGCACGCGCTGCTGCCCTGCGTCCTCGCCGCCGCGCTGTTCGCCGCAATCGGCTCCTGGCTGCCGCTGATCTGCCTGCTGATCATCCTGGCCGGCAGGATCAAAATCCACACCAAACAGCCGCCGATCGATATCTCCTATGGCGTTTATCTCTACGCCTTCCCCGTGCAGCAGTTCATCATCAGCCAGCAGATCGGCTTCTGGCCGGGGCTCGGCTTGTCGCTGGCCGTCGCGACGGCGCTGGGCGTGCTGTCGGCGCTGCTGATCGAGCAGCCGGCGCTGCGCTGGCGGATTGACGGCCTGCGGGTGCAACTGGCGAATTGAGCGCCTCGCCTTGTCGGCCGACTGAGCTGCAAGCCAACTCTTCGACCAGGAAAGCTCGACCGCACGCAGGTCTCTGGAAGGGTTGCAAGCGCTGCAGCAGCACTATCCCACGTTGAAATATTATGGATTGTTTCCTAAGGTGTCCCGCCTGCAGGAGACAACCACGTGCCCACCTCGATCGTCCGCTCTCTCTTCACACCATTAAGCCCCGAGGGGACGGACGCCGCCCGCCACGTCGGGCACATCGCCGGCGTCGATATCTTGCGCGGGCTCGCAGCTGTTTGTGTCGTGTGCTGGCATTATCAATTTTTCTTCCAAGCGCGACCGTTGCTGCGAGGTGAGTACATCTCCCCCATCAATCGGCATATTGAGCCGCTGTATTCAGTCCTGTGGCCAATCTATGAGAATGGCGCCTGGGCTGTGCAGTTGTTTTGGATGATATCGGGTGTCGTATTCACTCACGTCTATGCGGGGCGTCGAGTATCGGCTCGATCCTTCTTCATGGCGCGCTTTGCCCGTCTATACCCTCTTCATTTCATTACTCTGATTGCGGTTGCCGCCATCCAGGCGGCGAGTTTTCATCTCGTTGGCGGATTCCAGATTTGCTCACTCAACGACGCCTATCATTTCGTCTTAAATCTGCTCTTCGCGTCCAATTGGGGACTCCAAGAGGAAATGTCATTCAACGTCCCGGTATGGTCGGTCTCTGTCGAGATCCCGATCTACGCCGCATTCTTTTTTATCGCGCCGTTCATTTTCGCGCGCGGACTGTTGTGGCCACTTGTGATCGCTTTTGGTGGCTGGTTCGTCCTACACTACGTCACGTTCAACAGCTGGTTTGCGATGTGCGCGATGTACTTCTTCATCGGCTGCGGCATTTGGTTCCTTTGCCAAAAGCTTCGTGGCTGGATGGTTATCGCAATAAGCGCCAGCAGCTATGCAACTCTCGCTGCACTCACCATCCTTGTTCCAAAGACACCGTGGCTAGACAGCCAGATCCTTCTGTTCTGCCCCACCGTTATGCTGTGCACGTACTTTGGGTGCTGGTCGCCGTTGGGGCGCCTCCGTTGGTTCGGTGACGCCACCTACTCGCTGTATCTCTGGCACTTTCCCATCATCATCGTTGTGAACACTGTTCTCGCCTACAATCAGGTGCAGAGAAACGCGTTTTCGAGTCCCGTAGCGCTTTTTGCTTGGGTCGTTCTGATGATCATGGTGAGCCGCGTGTCATTCCGCTTCATTGAACGACCGCTGCAAACCATGATCTTGCGTTGGCTCGTCAGATCACCCGTAGCAGATAGGGCAGAACAATCGTCGGCTGCAGCATCGCAAGCGGTGCCTGCTGGCCGCCGTTAATAGATCCAACGCTGCCTTGCGGTGTGAAGGTGCCGGACGATGGGAGAGGTCCTGACCCAATCGTATTCGAGAGGATCATTCCGCGCCCGTTGCCGCCGCTGCCGGCAAAATCAATCACTCCGGAGCCGGTAACAACGTTGCTGTAGTTTGAGGTGACGGAGACTCCGGTTTGGAAGCCTTGAAAGCTAGGACTCACGTTCGGCAAGTTTGCCTGTGTCAAATTTCTAGCTTCGAGACCACCTGTCGCTCCGATCGAGGCGCCATTGACGCCGCTTCCAGCAACGGTGATACGACCTTTTGGCGTCGTTCCGTACACTCCATCCAGCCCAGCAATCACAAACCCGCGCAAATCCGGGATGTTGAACGTTGTCGACCCATCGCCGCCACCATAAGCCGTACCGATCGAAGCAAACAGGCTCCCGTAGATCGTCCGGGAAAGCTCCTGACCATATGGAAACACGAAAGCAGAGTTCGGCGGCGTCCCGATGATGTAGGGCAGCAGGCCGCCGAGCGGCACGTTGTAGGGGTTGCCGCCGATCAGGTGCAGGATGCACTCGTTCGTCGCGTTGAAGTAGGTGGCGGTATAGGGCGTGCCCTGGATCAGGCTGCCGGACGGCAGGTCGGTGAGATGGTTGATGCGGATCGGCACCGCGCCGAGGCCGTCGACGTTGAGCGTGCACGCCCCGGTGTTCGTGACATGCGGCACGAACGCGATCTGCTGGCCGTCGAGGTGCGCCAGCGTGTCGAAGCCCTGATAGGATGCCAGCGCATAGGCCGTCGCCGTCCCGGTCGTCAGGTTCGCGCCGGCGATGTCGTCGCGATACTTCGCCGCTGCGGCCATCATGGCGCGTGCGCCGTCATTCACGGCCGAGGGCGCCATGCCCTCTGGAAACGGGCAGCTCGGATCGGCATTGGCGTTGTTCGCCGCGGTGCGGCTCCATTTCCAGAATGTCATGGCTTATCCTCTCGACTGAAGATCAAACATGGATCGGGCATGCGGGTGACGTGTGTGCTGGCGCCGGCGTCCGGGGCGAGACCTCGCGCTTTTCCGCATCGCAAAAGACAACATGTCGCAGGGCGCGGCAGGCGCGCGGCGAACGCCCGCCACAATCCCGCCGCGACCGCGCGGCGAGATGGAGCTGATATCAGCGGTCCGAAGGAGGCCGCCCCATGAGCAAGACGCCGGATACGTTCACCCCACGAACGCCCCACCCCGTCCCCATCGTCGCTATCGCCCTGACCATTGTCGTGGGCCTCGCCGCTCCCGACCTGCTCACCCTCGCCGCCGGGCCTGCCTGGCTCGTCTGGTTCATCGGTCTCGTGACGGCGATGGGGTTCATGCTCGTCACCGCTCCTCTGTTCATTCCGGTGGTGAGCGGTCTTCACACCCTGATCACGGATCCGGAGTGCAGGCCGCTGGCCATGTTCCTCGGACTGGTGGCGCTCCTCGTGCTCGCGAATATCGCCTGGGAGATCGTGCAGCGCCTCCGCCTCAAGCGGCGGCAATCGCTCCATGGGTTCATTGCAGACAGGGGATGAACTGAGCCATGGGCCCGCTCGCCATCGCCTGGTCCATCGCCGCACCCTTGCTCTTTCTCTGCGGCCTTGCGTTCGAATGGTTCACCATTCCCGGCAACTGGCCCGAAATGGCGCTCTACGTCGTGGCCGTACTGTGCTGGTATGCATCGCTCGTGTGGATCTACGGCACCGTCTTCCGATGGGCCGAAGCGCGCTGGCGAGGCGCGACGATTGCTCGTCAAATCCTGAGCGCTGTTCTGGCTTCTCTGCTGGCGATGGGCACCAGCAGATCATAGGTTAAAGAGAAGGGGTGGCTTTCAAGAGCGCGTCCACTGCTTTCCATCGTGGTCGCAACCAATCTGAATAGAGACCAGGACTCGCAGAAGTACGAAGTGTACCCCAATCTGGGGGCGGATTGAATCATGACGCAGAGAAACATTCCGCAAGGACTAGCCACCGGAGAACAGAAACGCCCGCCCGAACCGCCGGCTTGGCTCATGCGCCACCAGGTACCGGACGACATCAACCATCCGGAGGACCTCAACGGAATTCCACCCGAGGGCTTCATATCTTACTACGGACGCAGGACTCTCGGCTTCGTGATCGAGGCAGCGAGACACATCACTTGGTTCGTTTTCAGACTTCTGTTTTGGATGGTGCTCGGGTTGATAAGTTTGGTCTGGCGGTGAGTTCAATAGCCATAGAGCCGTTTTGATTGATGGGACGGAGTATGCCAGCGCGAGACAGCCGTCATGATCGCGCGCTCGGGAGCGCCGGTGTTGCAGCGCAAATCGACAAGATGCCGCACGGTCCGGCAACAGCGCAGCGAACGCTCGCCACAATCCCGCCGCGACCGTGAGCAGATGATGTGGACATCAGCGGCCCGAGGGAGGTTGCCCCATGAGCAAGACGCAGCGCACGTCCACCCCGCGAACGGTCCCACCCAACTTCGTCGCCACGTACGCCGCTCTCATTCCCTTCGTGATCCTGTTTTTCCCGGAGATCACTGCGTTGGCTGACGGAGTGGCGCCGGCAGGTAGTCCTCAGAACGGTGACGGGACGACAGATCAGAGTGGTCTCACACCCGACCAGCCGCCTGATCGAGCCGATCACGACTCCTGAAGACGGAGCTCTGGTCTGACCTGCCGGGCTGTTGGCAATCCTCGCCCTCGCCCGTCGCATCGAGGAGATGGCGCTGCAGGTCAAGGTTGAAGGGGCGTAACTGCACGACAGGTCCGTTATGGACGACAGGTCAGCAAAGCCATGAAGCCGATCGCAATCACCTGGTCCATCGCGGCACCGCTGCTGTTTCTGTGCGGCCGATGCGACGTGGGGCATCAACACTTCAAGGGCAGAATTCCGTGGGAGCCTTACAGCCGATCATCGCGAAGAACTCATTACCCTGACCTTGGCCTTAATTTGTCTTTCCATCCCTCACAGCCCGCTGACCAAGGTACTCCACCGATTCCCCAAAATTTTTTTGACGGGAGGCCACACATGATTACCGAACACATAGCCAAACGGAGCGTTCTTCATCCCATTGTACGCGCCGTCCCCAGCCCCAGACGCCATCCCTATGGCCCGATCATAAATGCCGCCACGGGTCCTAAATGCGCCGGAAACGCCCCCCCTCAATCCTCCCCTGAATGCACCTTGAATAATAGCGTCTTTCATCGATTTTGGCCCGGCCAAACCGAAAAGGGCGGCTTCAGGATTGAGGTATGCTAGCACGCCTAATCCGGCGCCTTCGGCGGCAAGCGCCCTTATTGGATGCTCGATCTTGTAGCGATCCATGATGTCCTGATCTGCGTCCAAAGAACGGTCAAAAGCATCTTCGGCATCGCCACCACGGGACGCTTCATAAGCTGCGAGACCAGCTGCCTTAAGAGGGCTTGATGCCCCCAAAGAAAATTGATCGAGAGCAAGCGCGGCTGGCGCATAATATTCGTCAGGCAGTATACGTTCGCGAAATGCACGAACCTTATTTATCCCTCGAAAGTCATTACTTGCAGTTGTAAATCTCCTTTTCAGTTCATCTCGCGCAGCGTCCATTGAGCCGGCAGAAGTCGGTTGTCTGTTCAGTTGATCAAGCCAATCACGCTGCGCGGCCAGTTCATCGCGATAGGCTGCGGATGGACTATCGCCATGCATAAAAGTATCACCAACTGCGCGCAACGCGGCGTAACCCTTGTCCAAAAGTCCACCAGTCAGTTTACTCCACATCACATCGTCAGCAGTGGCCGGCTTCCAGCCTTGATGACCACGAAATGATGCAACGCGAGCAATCTCGTCGTCATTGTGGGTGTATCCCTGTCTTAAGGCGTATGCGAGTGAACTGCGGTTAACCTCTGCAGGAGACGGCTTTGCTGCGGGCATTCGACCAGCCGTGAGCTCTGCCTCGTAGCGAGGATCAATGCGAATGCTTCCATCCGGAGCGCGCCCGATGCCCACACCACCAAACTGAGACATGCTGCTGTCTGGAAGCCACTCCTCCATCCTGCGCGGTCCTTCAGGATGCGGCTCGACGCGGAATCTGTTCAAATCCCGACTCGCCGCATCGGACCGCTCGTCGAAACTCGGCATACCCGGTCCGGCAAATCCGAATGGCGCAGTCCCCGCTGAAAACACGGCGTCACCATCGAAACGCTCGCGTGGCGTCGCCGGTGGGCGCATCCCCGCAGAGGTGGCAGCAAGCCAAGCCTCGTATCGTGGGTCGAGGCGAAGGCTCCCGTCGGCATTGCGGCCAGTACCAATGCCTCCATATTGAATTGCGTCGCTACCACCGGGAGGAAGCAGGTCGTCGAACGTCAGAGCGCGATCGGGAGACGCAGGCATGACATATCCTTTCAGTTTCATCGGACTGCTGAAGTCCGGCGCTTGAAGTGCGCTGAGCAGCTAGATTCCGGACGTATCGATGCCGTACGTCCGCAGCCGCGCGATCACGGCCCCGCGGATCTCGGGGTGTGCGGCGATTGCAGCCTTCGCGTTAGCGATCGTAGCTGCCACGACGCCACCACCTTGCGGCTGCCCGGTCGCGGATGGGTTGCGATAGGCCGTTGCTCCCGAGGCGGCGACACCTTGCGGCGGTGCACCGCTCTGCGCCGGCGCACCATTTGCCGGTGCGCCCGAAGGCGTACGACCGGCGCCGAACGGAAACGGCCTCACGTCCCCGGTCTGCGTATCGAATGCGCCGTAGACCGGCTGGCCACTGCTGTTCCTGCCGATCGTCGAAGCCGTGAAGCGTTCCTTGCCGTAGTATCGGTTGATCAGTTGCTGCAAGACATCAGGGCTGCGGGCCGCTGCGGCGACGTCTTCCTGCGAGGCGCCTTTGGCAAGGAGCGCCCGCGCGGTGAGGCTCTCCGGCGTCTGCCCCGTCGCCAATCCCTGGACGCCATTCGACACCGCGCCGAGAAATCCCTTGGCGTTGGCAAAACCGGAGAGCCCGGCGAGCAGGCGATCACCTAGATCTGGACTCGACGCCTGCGGCGGAGGCCCGCCGGGCGGTGGCCCCGCTGCAGGTGAGCGCGAAGGCCCTGAGGCTCCATCATCGGGAGCAGGCGCATTCGGAGCCGACCGGATCGGCGAACTCGCTTTCGGCATCCCTGTGCTGACCGGCGCAGAGGTGGGGCTGACGACGTTAGCCGCCCCGGACTGCCCAGGCATGGCCGGTCCAACACCGAATCCTTCAAACGCCGGCGAGCCATAGGCGCCGAAATCGGACGGCTGCTGCCCCAAGGCCGTTGCAACGCCAGGGCTCGTCTGATCCGGCACCGGGAACGGCGTGTAGGGCTCGAACGGCCCGCGCATCAATCCAGCTGCGTTGCGCCGGTCAGCGGCTGCATTGTCAGCCGTCGTCCGGGCATCGATCTGATCCCAGATCGCCTGTGGATCGGCCTGCGGCTGGGATGCAGGAAATTCCCCGCTCGTGCCGCCCCAAGCAAACGGAATTCCGCTTTGCGCGTAGAAGTCGTCAAGCAATCCCATTGTTCACCCCCACAAGAATTTGCTCAGGTTGCCCAGCCCGCCAGCAATCGTTGCGAACTGCTGCGCGCCGGACATCTGACTGTTCGTCGTCGAATTCCCCGTCTGCGTGCCGAACGCCTGTGCCACCGGCGAGATCGATCCCAGCAGCGTCGCGAGGTTCTGCATGGGAATGCCGCGCCGCTGCGCTTCCGCGGCGAGCTGCTGGTTGGCGCCCCAGTTGTTGGCGTCGAGCGCGGCGGAGCCGACGCCGGCGCCGGCCTGGGCGTTGGCGTTGGCGGCCTGCTGGTTCTGGTTCAACAGGCCATAGCTGGTGTTGCCGGCGCCGTAGAGGCTGTTCGCGGCGTTGAGCTGATTTGAGACATCCTGGTTGTACTGCGCGGCGATCGCCGGCGCGGTGCCCTGCGCGATGCCGCGGCCCAGCGCCTGCAGGTTGGCAGCCGAGCCGTCGCGTCCGGCGGCGGCGAATTGCGAGTTCACCTGGTTGCTGACGTCCTGACGGATCTGGTCGAGCTGCCCCTGCAGCGCGGTGTTCTTGCCGATCATACTGCCGTTGGCATAGGGCGCCAGCATGCCCTGATAGCTCGACAGATTGGCGCTGACGTTGCCGTCATTGGCCTTGGCGCCGCCGCCGTTCAGCAGGTTGGTGGCGAGGTTGCCGATCGCGCCGGCATAGGGGTTGCCGCCCGCCGCGTTGTTCTGCAGCGTGTTGAGGGCGTTGTTTTCGGTCG
This sequence comes from Pseudomonadota bacterium, assembly GCA_040756765.1. Lineage (GTDB taxonomy): Bacteria > Pseudomonadota > Alphaproteobacteria > Rhizobiales > Xanthobacteraceae > Bradyrhizobium_A. The sequence goes on from JBFLYG010000033.1 coordinate 14,379, forward strand.
GCGTCGGGCCGGCATTGGACGCCTGGCCGCCGAGCTGGCCGAGAATGTTGTCGATCGCCCCCTTCGCGGGCGCGTACGGCGACGCCTGCGAGGTGCTTTGCGTGGTCTGTTGCGAACTGCCGCCCATATCAGAGCCTCTTTTCCAGCGTGATCCATTGCGTTGCGTAATCGTCGAACACGCGCTGCCAGCCGCGCCGCCCGTCGATGCGCATCGCCGTGCAGCCGAGCGCGCGGGCATACGCCTCGATCGGCTTGAGCGCCTGCGGCCAAGGCACCGCGCGCCCTCCCCCGCAGACGACGATGCGGCAGATTTTTCCACGCGGCACGATCACCACTTCCGTCACCGCCGCGGCGCGAATGGCCGCGCCATCCCACAGCACCCACAGCAGCATCTCCTGCCGGTCGAGACAGCGGCGCAGCGACGGCAGCGTCCAGTCGCCGCAGCGCTCGACCGCCGCGCGGAGGAAGCCTTCGACATGCGGCCAGACGTCCGCGATGCGATCGGGCGGGACGCACAGCGTTTCAGCCGAGGCAGACATAAAAGAACGTCCGATCGGTCTGCGCGTTGTTGGCATGCGTGATGGTGAACGACCTGTTCGCCACCGCGCTGATGAAGAGGCTGCCGTTCTTGAACTCGGCGGCGGCGTCCGCCGTGGTCGGCATCAGGAACACGGCGCTGCCGGCGGCGCAGTTGGGCGCGCTGACCGTGGTGGTGGTGGCGTTCGCTGCCAGCGTCACGCTGCCGGCGGCATTGGTGCGGCCGGCGCCGAGCTGCTGGATCGCGAGCGCAAACCGCGACAGGTCCTTTTCCTGCGTCGAGACGCTGAACAGTTTCGGGATGGCGGTCATCGTTGGCTCATCGTTTTCCGGTGGCGATGGTGTCGGGCTCGATGCCCGCGATGAACGACCACGCCGTGCCGGCGGGGATGCGCACCTTGTAACGGCTGTAGCGCGTGTCCTTGAGCAGGTCGCACTTGCCGGTGATCGGGTTGATCAGGCTCTCGGCGCCGGCCGTCACCAGCTGCTGCTGGTTTTCGCGGGCCGAGGCCGAGCCGTAGAGCGTCGGCGCATCGGTCACCGGGCGGAAACCGCGGATCTTGAGCCGCCGGCCATCGGTGCCCTGCTCCGCGCTCTCCAGTGTCGCCTCGAGGAACGGGCCGCGGAAGAAGTTGAGCATATGGGTAGGATCGAACGCGGCGAGCTCGATGGGATTGGCCGACGCGAAGTTGTCCAGCGACTGCGTCATGGCGTCGACCGAGCCGCCGACCAGGCCGCCGCTCACATAAGCATGCGCGAACGCCGAGCCCTGCAGATCGAAGTGCGTGGCGTCGACAACACTGATCCACCAGTTGCCGTTCGCTTCCGTGGTGCCGCTGACGCCGGAGAGCGAGACGAAGGGCCGCCCGGCGAGCGCCGCCGTGGACGCCACCTGCACGCGGACGAGGCCAGCGCCGTTGTTGGCCGCGCCCGTCACCGCCATGGCGCCGGGCGCGATGGCGTCCAAGCCTTCCAGCGTCAGGCCAGGCTGCGCCACCTGCAGCAGGTATTCGCCGCTGACCTTGATGGTGGTGAACTTGTCGAGCACCCAATCGTAACAGAGCAGCTTGTCGAACTGGTTGGTGGTGCCGTTGACGCTCTTGTAAGCCCAGAGGATGCGCGAGCTACGCGGATCGGCGCTGCTCAGGAACAGCTGCAGATTGTTGGTGTCGAGATCGGCCAGAAACGTACGGTCGACGCGCTCCCTGCCGATCGGCACCGGGAAGCCGCCGGGATCGATGCGCTGAAAACCCTGCGACGAATAGAAGAACACATGTTCGCCGGCCCGCACCAGCGAGTACGGCCCGAACAGGCCTTTGTCTTGTGATAATCGCTCGATCTGGAAGATGATCGGCGATCCCGGGATATAGGTCATGCGCCGGATGGCATTGTCCTGCAGGATGATGCCGGTCTCGCCGCCGGCGACGCCGCGCACGAAGCCGCCATCGGGCAGGTCCTGATAATCCGCCTGGCTGATGCCCGGCGTCCATGACGTCGGCCCGTTGATGTCGTTGAGGCCGGACCACTGCACCCGCTGCGGCGTGGACAAGAGCCCCGACAGCACCACGAAGCGGCCGACGACGTCGATATAGCGCGCCTGCGGCGGCGAGCCGTTGAGGTTGGCGAACGCCGCCGAGGTGGTGATGTCATAGACCTGCGGCAGCACGTTGGCCTGCACCGCCATGACGAGGTTGTTGAACTGGGCGAACCGCCACTGGTCGGAGGCCGGCACCGCCGAATACGACGCCCCGCCCTGCGACACCCGCGTCCAGCCGAAGGTGATGTTGTTGAGCACATAGAGATCAGTCGCCGTCGCCGCGAACACGATCACCGAGCCGTCCGGCTTGAACGCCTGGAACGCGCCCCGGCACTGGCCGCCGAGCGACTGCGACAGCGCAAGTAAGCTCGGGAACGGGCCAAAGCCATCCGCGCGCGGCACCACATTTTGCGCATCGCGTTCGGTCGACGCCTCATAGTCGGAGACGTCGGGGCGATATTCGCCGAAGGGGATCAGGGGCATGGTTGCACCCCGCGTCCGTCCTTGGAAATGGGCACAGCGCCCGTCCCACCCACGGCGTCATTGCCGGGCTTGACCCGGCAATCCAGCTTCCTTCCCGCATGACGTGCGTCCCTGAAGCTGGATGCGCGGGTCAAGCCCGCGCATGACGCAGAATGCGATGGCTGATCCAGGATCTCGCGGAAGCGCCTCGTCAGCACCTCGCGGGTATAGGCCGTCGCTTTCTCGTCGGCATTCTCGGGCTCGCAAAGACTGATTGCGGCCTCGACCAGTTGTTCGATCCTGCCCATCAAAAATCCGTCCCCTGGATGATGCCGTTGCTCTGGCGCGAGGAGCTTTCCGAGCGCAGCGCCGCGATCAGGTCCGGCAGCTTGGCCGTCATGCGCTGCATGCCGTCGGGATCTTCCAGCACGTCGGTGTAGAGCAGCAGTTTGGCGTGGGTGCGGATCAGCTCCTCCGCATCCGTGGTCCAGGCGTTGGTGTCGGTCGGGTTGACCAGCGCGGGCAGCTTGTAATGGATGTGCGGGCGCAGGGTGTAGACCGCGGTCGGCACCGGCCACAGCAGGATGGACTGGTCGATATAGGTGAACGCCCGCGGCTTGCCGCCGCCGCTCATGCCGCCGGCGATGACCTCGAAGTCCGCCGGCTCGTAGCGGTCGAGCGGATAGATGCTCTGGTTCTGCGGGATGAACAGCGCGTCAATCTTGACGATGTTCGGGATCACCGCGAGATCGCTTGCGGTGTACGCCTGCTGCCCGACGACGGTTTGAAACGTCTGGCTCCGCGTCACGTTGAACCAGAACCTTTGCCGGGCGTAGAACGCGATCGCGTCGCCGACCGCGCTGGCGATCTGGGCGGTCAGGTCCGTGCGCGTCAGGTCGGTCGCAATCCGGGTCTGCAGGTCGAGCAGCGTCGTCATGGGATGTCTTCGCCTCGGGTGGAGTCACCGGAGCGGCCGGCGGCTGTCCGGAGACAACCGCCGCGCCGTAGTGCAGCAGGAACAGCGCCGCATCCATTTACTTCGTCCACCACTGCCCGTCGGTGAGGCAGTAGAAGATCGCCGGCGTGGTGTTGGTGACGGCGGTGAGCGGGGCGTTCTGCCCCAGCGCGTTGATCTGGTCGCCGCCGGCCGCGCCGCCCTGCGCCTGCGCGGCCGGATACACCGCCATGCTCTGGGCGCCGTGGTTGATGACGTCGACCTGCATGCCGGCCTTCGCCGGCGGCAGCACCGCGGCGTCGCCGACGTTGGCGACCGTGGCAAAGCCGACCTGCGAGGCGAGGATCGGCGTCGCGCCGGCCTGGGTGTGGGTGGTCGAGGCTGTCAGGCCGTCCTGATAGGAGAAGGTCTGGAACGCGCCGCCGCCCGACGAGGTGTAGCCGGTGCCGAGGCCTTCGGTGTACCAGGCGCCGGCCGTGTGGCAGGCATAGATCACGACCGAGCCGCGCATCTGCGACACGCCGGTCGCCGCCGGCGAGTCATCGATGGTGTCGCTGCCGGCGCCGAACACCTGCATGGCATTGCCGCCGCGGTTGGTGACCACGATGGTCATGCCGGCTGCCGAGGGCGGCAGCCGTACCGAGTCCCCGGCGGTCGCGACCGTGACGATACGGTTGAGCTCGGCGGAAAGCTGCGTGGCGCCCGCCTGGCCGCCGCCGGGGTTGGCGGTGATGTTGTCGGCGGAGGATTCCAGCAGATAACCGACCCTGAAATATTCCGACTGGGATTCGCTCTTGGTGCCGGTGATCGTCACCATGTTTCAAAATCTCCGATGAAGGCGCGCCATGGCGCGATGACAGGAAGGGCGATGTTTGCGGCGCCGGATCAACCATCGGCGTCATGCCCGGGCTTGACCCGGGCATCCAGCTTGCTCGCAGGGCGACGCGAGCTGTTGAAGCTGGATCACCGGGTCAAGCCCGGTGATGACGCTGAGATTGCGGAGCCGCCTTGGACAACGGCACTCAGCCGCTCACAGGTCGTTGTTGGGGATGAACTTCACCATCACCACGGCCTGCCCGGCGGTCGCCGCTGCGCCGGTCTGGGTGAAGGTGACGTTGAGCTGGCTGTCGGCGGCGATCGGCCCGAGCGCCGCGCCGGTCGGCGCGATGTTCTGGGTCAGCGCCGCGGTGCCGGGCGCCGCCTGCCCCGCCGCCACCACGCTGGTGGCGCTGGCGCCGAGACCGACGGTCAGCACGTTGGTGGTGCCGGCGTTGAACGGCGTCACCACCTGCACGTCGGTGCCGATGATGATGGCGCCGGCCGGCAGCCACTGCTTGGTGTTGCCGTTGGCCACGTTGGCGTCGTTGTAGTTGACGGTGAAGCGCGCATAGCCCACCTGCTGGCTGGTGTTGCGGCGCGCGGTCGAGCCGGGAATACCGGTCGTCATGGCGAATGATCCTTGTGATTGAGGACGGGATGAGAGAGGCCGAGCGCGCCCCAGGACGGGGCGCGGTCAGCGTCAGTGCGCCGCGGCGAAGGTGGTGGCGACGATGGTGCCGAAGTCGAGGCCGTTGAACACGGTCTTCTTCACGCCCCAGATGGTCTGCGACGAGACGCCGAGCTCGCGCTCGTAGTCGAACAGCTCTTCCACCCACTTGTAGTTCACGCCCTCGGAGAACTCCTTGCCGAAGGCGAGCGCGCCGGCCTGGGCGCCGCAGAACACCGCGCGGCGAGTCGAGGTCTGCTGCGCGCCCGCATTCGAGATCCCCATCGGGATGCGGTTGGAGCGATGCAGGATCACGCCGTTGTACTCGCCGAGCGCGCCGGTGTAGATCGGGCTCTTGGAGCCCGCGCCGCCGGCGAGCGCCGCCTTCTGGATGTCCAGCCACTGGCCCGACGAGGTGTTCGTCCGCAGATCGGTGATCTGGTAGTCGTGCAGGAACATCAGGAACTTGTTCTCGCCCTGCACCTTGATCGGGCGGATCAGCGGCGTCGCGGTGTAGGCACGCTCGACGCAGGTATCGATCAGCGCGAGGTTGAAGGTCTTGGTGTTGTCGCTGTTGATCGTGGCGTCGTCGGTCGCCCCGCCGCCGCGCACGATGCGGGTCGGCGGCGCCACCGTGTTGTTGCCGGCATAGCGCATGTCCGTCACCAGCGTGTTGCCGGCGAGGTGGTTGAACATCGCGGTGTCGAAGCGGTTGGAGAACCAGTCCTTGAGGCCGAGCTTGGCCTCGTCGCGCAGGTTGAACGGCACGCGCTGCGCGTCGATGGTGTTCTTGTTGCGCACCCGCACCGCGTGCGCCAGCTCGTTGATGATCACCTTGTCCGAATACGTGGTGAGCGATTCCTCGTTGCCCATCAGCGTCTGGGACTCGGTGACGCCGTCGCCCTGCAGCTGCATGCGCAGGCCGAAGGTCACGGTGTCGCCGGCATTGGTCGAGGTCTCGGACTTGAGGTGGATCATGTTGTCCGAGCCGGTGCCCATGAAGCGGCCGAAATAGGTTTCCTTCAGGGCTTCCGCCGCGAGCTTCTTCGCCCACAGCTTGTTGGAGAGTGAGTCATTCACTCCATAGGTCGTGGATGCCATGGTGGCAGGTCTCCGAATTGATGATTGTGAGGTGCTGGATGTGCACGCATCACGCCTGCGCGTGGCGCATCACCGCGTTTTGACGCCCCGGTGGCGGGCGAAGGCGCTTAACGACCGCCAGTCGAAAGATCGAGAAATCGCTGTCTCGGCGTCCTGACTGAGGAGCAGATATTAACGTCGAAACCGAATACTACTAAGGAAGCGGATATGTCGGTTCGAATGACGCATACGGGTACAACAAGGAGGGAAGCTTGGACACATAAGAAGGCACGTCACGAACGTTGAAGGGCTTGAAACCATAGGTCGCACTAACGCCTGTCGTGCCGACCCCGAAGCCACCACCGACGGACGTCGGGTTCGCACCGGCGTGAAGGTCGATCCGACCAATGCCGTTTCCGCCGACCCCGATGGACGGGCCTGTTAGATATTCATTTAGATCCGACGCTCGCCCGAACGACGCGGACACCCCTGGCAGCCCCCATGCCAGTTGAGGATAAATGTTTCCATCGAGATCCGCACAGAAGCCACCGCCGAGACCAAAGAAAGGTGTCGTTCCAATAATACAACCATATGCGCGGCTGGCGCCGGCAGTCGAATCCGCCATTTCGATCATCCTTTCTTGCTCGAGGGCAGAATAAATGCTCGCCTGCGCAGCTCATATTGAGTGCACAGCGAGCATTAGACAGCACGCATGTATGCAACGCTCAGTTCATCCCCGGCAGTTTTCGCCGGAGATCGCTCCCAACAAATGATCGACGCGGGCTAGAGCAGAGCGCGATATTTGATCAAACTGATCGTCGCATACGCGGCATCCGCGGCCGCAAGGCCTGCAAACAGCACCGCCGGGACGAGTTGCTCGCCGACAAACACGGCCACGGCAATCAGCAGAAAGGAAATGCTCATGGCATACAGAGATCGGAGGTACCGTCTGCGCGCCAGAGCCGGGACCGAGGCGTTCCAGACATATGTGCCGAAGGCAACGCGTTGCAGTGGACCATCGCGGTACTCTAGCGGCAACGTCGGCTCGACTTGCCCTATGGCCGCCATCCATTGGTGAGCCGCGAAGCCCAAGAAGAGAATCGAGATCAGAAGCAGCAACGCGCTCACAACCGTCCCCCGGATGCTGCAGAGATGGAATCAATCCGCAATGGCTAAGCCAGGATATGGAACCTAGCGCACAATGCCATGCAATTCGCGGTACCGCATCCAGCGCGTCCACAGACCGCCAGCGAAGGCGACCGCAAACGCGAAGGCCAGAATGGCACCCGCGTTGTCTCCGGAGAAAAACGCTCCAACCGACATGAATGCTGCGCCCAGCATGAAGCAGCCCAGCGACCTCAGGTAGCGCCGACGCGCGAGATCCGGGATCCGTCGATCCCAGATGTAAACATCGACTGCAAAGCCGTTGGTCCGATGGCCGTCCTTGAATAGCGACGGAATGGCGGGCTCGACCTGCCAGAAGGCGAGCGTCATCTGAAAGCCGGCGATCACCCACATGACAACAGCCACAAACCCCAGCAGCGGATACATCGCAGCGCCCCATCCGACGACGCCTGTGCGCCGCCGCTCACCGCATGAACGTGGCGCAGCTGTTCGGCCGGATCAAGTCGTGTTCGAGGCACACGGCCTCAGCGCATCGCCGCGCGGCATCCCCACAAGCCGTACGCGACGCGTCACAATTTCCCACCCGCCGGTCAGTGCACCGTCGCCAGCGGCACCACGGCGGCGAGGTTGCCGGCCGGATCGAAGGCGCAGATGCAGAGCCCCGCCAGCATCGCCGGCGGCATGCCCTTGGCGAGGCGAGCGGCCAGGGCCCGTCCGCGTCGCATCGCTCCATTCGGCTTCAGCCAGAACTCGCCGGCGGGCCGATCAAAGGAGGTCAGGTCGGTCAGTTCGAAGCTGAATTTCTGCATAGTGGTTTCTCCCGCGCTAACAACAACCCATGCAAATGAAGGCCGTTCGTTGACCAGGAGTTACTATCCCCGTTGTCCACAGGCCAGCCGCACCGAATGACCTGTGTTGGCGCATACCTGATCGCCGCCGGCCACAAGCCTCGCACCGGCGGAGCAAGCTGCAGACGATTGCGCACGGTCCGGAGCCGAGTTCCCGCGACATGGACAAGAGCGGCGATCGCGCGTTAGGCTTTGTACCTGCTCGCTGAGACAGGGCCATGACGTGGATCGACGAGTTCCGAAACGGCTGGCGAGGTCTTTCGGAACCGCCGTGGGCGCTCACCCTCGGCTTCGCCGCCGCCTGCCTCGCCCTCGGCACCGCGCTGCGCTTTGGCCTGTCGCTGCTGCGTCCCGACCTTCCGTTCACCCCGTACATTCCCGCCGTGGTGGTCGCGACCGTGTTCGGCGGCGCCCGCATCGGCTCGGCCACCGCGCTCGCCGGCGTGGCGCTCGGCTATGCCCTGCAGTTCGGCCCGGGCCCGGCCGGCGGCGCCAAGCTTGCGCTCGCGGCGGTGTACCTTGCAACCTGCGGCGTGTTCGTGTGGGGCGTCGCGCACTATCGCGGCATCGTCGCCCGCCATCGCGCCACCACCGACCGCCTGGTCGCGGAGGAGCGCTACCGCAAGCTCATCGTCGAGGAGCTGCAGCACCGGCTGCGCAACAAGGCCTCCACCATTCACGCCGTCGCCCGCCAGGTGCTGCGCGACCATCCCGACGCCTGGGCACGGATCGACGGCCGCATCCGGGCGCTGTCCGCGGCCGACAACCTCATCGTCCGTGCCGATGGCGGCGGCTGCACGCTGCGCGACCTCCTGGTGTCCGAGCTCGAGCCCTACGGCCATGTCCGCTACACCCTCACCGGCGATGTCACCGTGCTGCCGGCGAAGCTCGCCGTCAGCCTCGCCCTGATCTTTCATGAGCTCGCGACCAACGCGGCCAAGTACGGCTCGTTCGCCTCGACCAGCGGCCTCCTCAACGTGACCTGGCGGCAGGACGCCGATCGCCTCCACATCACCTGGGACGAGACCGAAGGACCGCCGGTGCAGCCTCCGACGACGACGGGTTTCGGCACCCAGCTGCTGGCATCGGCGCTGCGGGCATTCGACGGCGACGCCGAGCTGCAGTTCCTGCCCACCGGCCTGCGCTGCACCATCACCTGCCGCGTGCCGTCCGATACCGCCTGATGGCGCCGGCGCACAACGTCCGTCGTCTGCGACATTGGCAATCCCCCAAGACTCGTTCAAAATCCGCTCGGGAGGCTGTCCATGGCAAATTACCTGGTGCACGTTCCGGTGTCGCGCATTGTTGACGTGTTCAATGCGCTGAAGCTGCTCGGCACCGCCGAGCTCTATGACTACAAGCTGGTCACCGTGCGCTGCGACATGGACCTCGACGTACTGCAGAAGGTGGTCGATGCGGTGAAGCCGGACCAGCCCGCTATCATCGTCAGGGTGGACGACTTCGTGTTCCAGGGCGATCCCAGGGTCGAGAAGGCGGTCGGCGTCTGGCGCCGCGCTGTGCCACCGATCACGTGATTGTTTCAGCGAAGCTCCCGATCAGCTTTGCTCTATCATCCGCCGGACGGATGATTTTGACACGACGGGATCGACATGCACCCATTCCAGCACATCCTCCTCGTCGTCGACCTCAGCGATATCCGCAGCGGCCATGGCAGCATCGCCGAGCTTGGCGGCACAATAGGCCCGCAGCAACAGCGCAGCACTCGTATACCATTGATGACCGCATGACTCCTCTATGAAGAGACACTTGCTGAGGTGAGACAACGCGTCCGCAAACCGCCCGAGTTCGACCAGATACTCGCCTGCATGATAGTTCGGACTGGCGGCATCATAGCTAGCCGCGCACTGCTGCAGCAGAGCGAGCGCTTCATCCTCGCTTCCTGGCCGCCACAACATAATGGCTTTCTCCACGAGCAAATCAGGCAAGATATCTGCGTTGGCCGGATCCTGGATTTCGACATCGTAGAGGCGAAGCAACTCTCTCACCTGGAGTTCTGCTCTCGCTCGATCGAGACGTTCAAACACCACGCGCCGCTTCGGCTCCGACGTCATCAATAGCCTCCACAGCGCCAGGGCATGCATCCTTTCATACACTTGCCAAACGATCCAGCCCAGACATGTGGCTGATCGAAGTCTGCTTGCGCACGCTTGCAGACCGCTCTGCAAGCTTTCTCCTCCTCAGCACAAAAGTCGGAAGCAACCCGAGGCGAACGGTTCGGCGCAGACGAATAAGATCCGGCGTCCGGCAAGTCGATCGGCTTGGCCTCGGCCTGACGCAAATCGGCAAATCGCTGAAGGAAGCCATCGGCACCGCCACCATCGTCTTCTCCACATCCGGGGGGACCAACGACAGACCCGATCCCGCCGAATGCGAACGGCGCCAGAGCTCCATAGGGAAACCGAGCGCGAAATCGTTCGTCGAAGGCGTCTCCCATCGCGTGCTCCTCTCCGGATGAAGATGGCCGCCGGGCCGAAGCGCAATCAATCGATGTCGGCGGCTATTCAGCCGCCCATGATGCGCTTCGCCTTGGCCGGGTTCTTGGCGCACCATGCCTCGAACTGGTCCATCGGCATCCGCAGCAACGCTTCCGCGCTCATCTCGCTGTCGGAGCCGCCGCCGCCGGCGCTGGTCAAACTCTTTCCCGCCGCCTGCCCGCGCGCGATGGTGTCGAGCCGATCGTGCCCCGAGCCGCCGCCCTTGACGTAGCCCCGCTGCCTCGCGAGGTTGTAGATCACCTCGGCGGGGCTGCGCCGCGACTGCAGCGCCATCTGCGCCACGGCGAACTCGTCGGCCAGCAGCGCCTGGTGCACGGCCTGCGGATCGTCGTAGCCGAGCGCGATCAGCTCCTGGGCGCGGCTCTGCAGCAGGTGGTTGTACGCGGCCTTGAAGTCGGGCGTCTTGCTCTCGAACTGCGCGGCGTCGACCTGATAGGCGCGCACCAGATCGTCGCGCCAGGCCACCTCGCGCTTCTCCTGGTCGGCGACGTCGAGCCGGCGGCGGATGTCGTTGATCGCCGAGGAGGTGTTGCGCACCACGCCGAAAATGTCGTCCTCGACTGTCGGCTCACGGGGCGGCGGCGGCGCGGCGAGACGATCGATGATCGAGAACTTGCCCTTGAGCTCGGCAAGCTGCTGCTGCAGGTCGCGGTTCTGGCGGTCGAGGTCACGGCGGCGGCCGCGCTCCTCGTGCAGCGCCGCGAGCGGCACCACGCGCTCCTGCTGCGGCTCGCCCCGCTCACCTTGCTGCTGGCCGCCCTCGTCCGCCGCGGATGGCGCGGCGTCGGCGGCTGCCGGAAGCTCGGTCTCGCCGCCGTTGTCGAAATAGCTCTGTTCGTCCGGGGAGAGCTCGGCCCCGAGATCGGTATCGGTCATGTGCATGGTCCTGGCGGTGCTGCCGCCGCAGATCGCGCAGGTCCGCCTGCGCGCGATTGGCCGGGTGGGCCCCGGCAATTACGAAGCGAGCAACAGGATTTCGAGATCGCGGCGGCGCCGCGCCGTCGCCTGCTGCTGCGCTTGTGCGGCCTGCCGCTGCGCGCCCATATCCACCGGCGTCATGGCCGGGCTTGACCCGGCCATCCAGCTTGCGACAGGCGCCGGCATCCGCTGCGGCATCACCGGCCGGAAGCTCGCCACCATCGGCCGCACGATCGGCGCAGGCGTCCTGCGCGTGATCCTGGCGAGCCGGCGCAGCTCTTCCAGCTCCTCGAGGTAGTGCCCGACGCCGCCATAGACGAGATCGAAATCGTCTCCGGTGCGGATCAGCACGTTGTTGCCGAACGACCAGGCGTAAGACGCGCCCGCCGATGGCGCATTGATCGCCACGGTGAAGCCGTAGCCGGTCAGCGTGAAGGTGCCCGTAGCAGCCGCGTGGCTCACGCCCTCCGAGATCGCGACGCCACTGACGCCATAGCTGCCGCCCGCCGCCTGCTGCCGGGCCGCGAAGGTGGCGCCGACGCCGCCGACCACATAGACGCCCGTCGCCGCGGCAAGCGATGCGCCGAAGCCGATGGCGACGCCCGCCGAGGCATAGGCGCCCCCGGCGGCGATCATCTTGCCGCCGAACACCACGGGCACGCCGGTCAGGCTGTAGCTGCCCGGCGCGGCAGCGAACGCCAGCGCCATGCCCTCGGCGTTGCCGGTGACGCCATAGGCGCCGGGCGACGCGGCGAGTCCGTCCTTGAAGGCGACGGTCACGCCGGTGAAGGCATAGCCGCCGCCCGCCGCCGTCAGGGCCTCGTTGAACGTCACGGCGACGCCGGTCAGCGCATAGGAGCCGGACGACGCCGCCAGCAGATAGCTCGCCCCCGCCTTGCGCGGCCCAGCGCCGAGCGCCAGGATGCCGATGGCGTCAAAGCCGAGCATGGGTCAGAGCTCCGCGCTCACGGTGTAGTCCATCGACAGGTTGGTCATCCCGGACTGCGGGCCGTAGTAGAAGGCAAAACCGCTGTCCGACCATGCCGAGAGCGTCGGCGTGCCGCCGTTGGTCCAGGCGCTGACCAGATAGCTGACCTTCCCCGACGCGCCGGCGTTGTCGTAGGTCGTCGGCGCCGCTCCTGCGCGCAGCACAGCCGGGTAGCGCACGAACGTGCCCCAGTAGCTGCTGGCAGGACCCACCATCAGGATCGCGCCGCCCCCGCCGCCGACATTGGAGCCCGGCGCCACGCCCTGCCCGTAGCTCTTCTGAAAATACCGCTGACACAACGGCATCTCGACGCCGGCCGGCCGCAACTCCGGCGGCGGCGCCGCCGCGTTCAGCCCAACCGGCGAGAACGGCGTGACGCGGATATCCAGCTCGGTGACCTGCACGCTCTTGCTGGTCGACGAGAAGTTGTTGCCGAAATCGAAGATGACCTGCAGGCCGTTGCCGCTCGCTGCCGAGGCGCTGAACGTATAGGCCACGCGCGTCCATGCGCCGTTCGGACAGGCCTGCAGGCTGGCGGCATTGACATCCGTCGTCTGTGCGCTTGCCCAGTTGTCGATGGTGGCGGGATGCGTGACGGTCAGCGTCGGCGTGATACTCGCGCCGGTATTGTTGTAAACCCATGCCTGCACCGTGACGGTCTGCGACGCCAGCGGCGCCGCGATCAGGCTTTCGAGCCGCTGATAAACCAGCACGTCGGTGACACCAGCCGCGCCGGTCACTTTGAGGCTGTTCGCGGTGAGCAGCCGCCCGGCGGCCTGGCTGACCGTGACGGCCGCACCGCTCGGCGTCACCATCCAGCCATCAGCCGTGTACGCGCCGCCCCCGGACGGAGCGGTCAGCGACGTGCCGCGCTGCCAGATATCCATGGTGGCGTTGCGGAACTTGTTGACGAAGCCGCTGCCGGTCGAGGCGAGGTTGATCAGATCAGCGGACAGCGCCGTGCAGTAGACATTCGGCGGCGCGCTGAAGTTGATGGCCGCCGTGGTGCCGGCCGAATTGGCGGTGACCGTGGTGCGGGCGAGCGTCGCCGTGCCGCTGGTGTAGGTACCGAACCCGATCTCCCACTGGGTGAGGTCGAGGCTCTGCGCCCGATAGGCGTAAACCGCGCCGTTCGCCGCGCCGCCGGCCGCCGGCGTCTGGTAGCCGGTCAGCGCCGCCGACACGACGAAGCTCCCCGTGCCGCCGGACGCCGGGTTGAAGCCGACAGCATCGATGAAGCCGGTCGCCGCCATCAGGCCGTCTGCCCGTTCAGCGCGTTGGCGATCTGGGCGATCTGCTGCAGGATGCCCACCAAGGGCGCCTCGATCGCGGCGATTTGCGCGTCGAGCGGCTGCAGCGTGGTCGCAAGGCTGGTCGCCGCCTGGGCAACGGCGGCATCACGCTGGGCGCGCAGCGGCGCCGATTGCGCGAGCGCCGTATCGCGCTGCTGACAGAGGGTCGTGAACTGCTGCTTGAGCAGCGTCAGGGTGTCGGGAGTGGTGGCCATGGTGGCTCCTGAGAGTCTGGGCTGACAATTCTCGGCGCAAGCCACACCCACAGCGTCATTGCCGGACCTGATCCGGCAATCCAGCTTGCCCGCAAGACAACGCGAGCTGTTGAAGCTGGATCACCGGGAGACCTTAGTCCTGGCGATCCGTTAAAGACGGATCGCGCTGCCCGGTGATGACACTGAGAATGTGGAGCCGCCGCCTTACGCCAGCGTGAAGACGCCGTTGGTCTGGTCGAGCGACACGGTAAAACTGTTGCCGTTGGTCAGCGTGATCGCGGTGCCGTAGTCCCACCAGGCAATCAGGTTGCCGCCGGCAGCGGTCGCGTTGTAGAGCACAGCCCATTCAAACTGCGCGAAGCTGCCGCCCGACGCAGTGAACACCACGGGCGACAGGATCAGCTTGTAGGTGCCGGAGGTGTTGCCGCCGGACACGAACACCGCCTGATTGCCGCCGGCCACATAGCCGTTGCCGGCCGCGATCTCGGTGATGTTGGCCTTGACCGTGTTGGCCGCCACCGGCGCGGTGTTGGTCAGCAGGATCTTGAGGGTGTCGCTGTTGAGGTTGTGCACCTTGGTGGCGAGGTCGGACACGAAGGAATTGAACTTGTTGTAGGCCGCCACGGGTCAGCTCCTAGCGCCTGAGTCCAGCCAGGGGATCGCCTGCGGGCATTATATTTACGTCCGGCACCAGGCTGCTCTTCAGTCGAAATGCTCCCGCCATCCCTCTTCGATAGAGTTCAGCCTCCATCGCAGAACCCGGCGGCGAACGCGGCCAATCGCCATGGAAAGTGGGAAGTTGTTCCAGATCGCGGACGAGCTTCTGATCACATGCCTTCATCCCATCACTGGATGTACCAGCCTGATCGTAGCAGAAGTCGTGCGTGCGACAGATTTCGTCCATGCTATCGATCGGTTCGGCTGAGCCCATCGAGCTGCCAGGTGGAGAAAATTTTCCACCACTCCACTGTCCACCACACCAGTTTCCATAGCGCGGACCATCCCGCCAGCTCCGCCCAGGACTGGTATTCTGGACCACCTCGCTTACCGGGACGATGCCGAACGGCGCGATAGAAACGCCACCGCGCGGGCTCTGCCGCATTGGATAATTGTACGCCCCGATCCCGGCACTGGGATCATTGAGATCTGGCGCCATCCGATCGCGAACATCAGGCGCCATTCCGACGAGGTCGTCGGGTCTGTTAAGCATGCCGAACATCAGCCGCATGTCTGTCTCCTCGGTGTTGTTAGTACTTGTGTGCTCGCAGCACGCTGACGTGGCGTAGGCCACCGCCACGGGGCAGCTCCTATTGCATGGGCGTGCTGGGCTGCGCGGGTGCGCCGGCCGGACCGGCTTGGCCGGCAGCGCCGGCAGGCATGGGCGAAGTGGGCTGCACGGCCGCGCCCGTCGGCATCGGCGCGACGCCGATCGGATCGCCGTTCGCATCGCGAATGATCTGCTTGGGCGCGCTCATCGCCGCGGCGATGGCCTGCATGCCCTGCTGGAATTCGCTCATCAGCGACATCAGCAGCGTTCCGGCATCCGGCTGCGGCGCCATGGCTTCACCATCCGGGTTGATGGCCGAGCCGCCCATGGCCTGCAGGCTTTCCACCGCGGCCTTGCGCAGCTCGATCTGTTGTTTCGCCGCCGCCTCGCGCTGCATGCCGTCGATCTTGGCGTCGGTCAGTGCCTTGTGATTGGCGATCTCGGCCTGGGCCTTCTGCTGCTGCAACTGCAATTCTGCCTGCGCCTTCACCTGCTCCGGGTTCGGCTGCTGTTGTTGCTGTTGCTGCTGCTGACCGATGCTGTCGGAGATATCCTTCTGCGCCGAGGTCGGCAGCGGCGAGTATTTCAGGAGCGCCAGCCACGTCGCCGGCGGCAGCATCTTGCCGACCACCGGCAGGATCTGCTGCAGCATCGCCCAGGTCGCTTCCTTCTGGTTCGGCGAACTCGGCGCCTCATCGACGACCACGTCATAGGTGGCGTTGCCGGGCTGGCGGATCAGCGGCACATATTGTTCCTGCTCCTGCCCGACGATGCGGATCAGGCGGCCGTCGGAGAGATAGTTCTCGATCAGGTACAACAGCAGCCGGCCCTGTTCCTTACGGTAGCGCCGCAGGCTGTCGAACAGCGGCTGCAGGATGGTCATCGACGACTGCTTGCGCTGCAGGTCGAGGCTTGCCGCCTGGCTCGCGCTGTTCTGCATGCCCAGCAGCTCGACGTTCACACCCGAGGTGTCGCGGATCGAGGAGATCGCAAATTCCATCAGCTGCCAGGTCGCGCTCGGAAACTGCGACTGGGGCTTCGGCGCATAGCGGGCGCTTGCGCCGGACAGCGCGCCCTGCTTGGTCCAGGTGATCGCGTCCTGCCGCGCCCAGGTCGCCTCGGCGTCGCCGTCGTTCTCGAAGAAGCCGCGCTCAGCCAGGATGCCGCCCTTGGCCGACGTGTTCAGGATGTGCATGGTCTGCGACATCCACTTGTTGGCCCAGCGCTGCGGGTCCTTCATCGCGCGCACGAGGCCGTACCAGGTGTTGTTGTTGCGGTCGCGCTTGCCGGTGATGGCCTTGAACGAGAAATGATCCTTGCAGGGCGCCGGCCCGATCTCCAACAGCACGCGACCGAGGAACGCCTGCTTGTAGACCTTGCGCGTCGCCTGCGTGGAGGTGATCTTGCCGCCCGCGATCTCGATGCGCTTGTTCAGTTCGTCGAACTCGCGCTTCTCCATGGTGATGATGTTGTCGGGATTGGTCGGGTCGACCACCAGCCATACCGGCATACGCTCCCACCACTGCGCCCGCACCATGGTGACGGTCTTGTCCGACGGCGCCCCGTCGTCGGTGTCGTCCTTGTCGTAGAAGCGGTTGTTGACCTCGTGCGGCTCTTTCTCATCCTGCCGGTCGACCCACGAGGCGTTGTAGTCGGCATCCTCGAAGTCGTCTCCGGGGCACAGCGCGCGCGCGTCCTCGATCGGAATGTCCCGCCGGATATGGAAGATGCGGCGGGCATCGACGAGGTTGCGCTTGCGCGCGCTGGAGTCCCATACGATCTCGAGCGGGTCCAGCCGCTCGATCACCGGCTGGCCCTCCGGCTCTTCCTCATAGTCGAGACGCGTCTCCGTCCAGCCCATGCCGCAGATCACGGTGTCGCGGAAGGCGTCGGATTCCTCGTCCTCGGCGTCGCATTGATCGCGGAACCACTTGGCGGCGGCGGTCAGCACCTCGTTGACCTGTACGTCGCCTTGCGTGCGCGGGATGAACTGCACCTCCTGGCGGTTCGCCACCTCCGAGCCCGCAACGCTGTCGATCACCGGCTCGATCCGGTTCATGACGATGATCGGCCGGTTCATCTCCCGCAGCTTGGCCTTGTCCTCTTCGGACAGCTGGTCACCCGAGGTGAACGCAAAATCCTCGCGCGCCGCCTTGCGCCAGTCGGACTGCTGCTCGAAGTCCTCGAGAAACCAGCCGCGGAGCCGGCGAAACAGGCCCTCGGCATCGACGCGTTCGCCTTCCGGCCGCGCGTCCTCGCCTGCCCGATCGTCGATATCGCCGTCGTTCATGCCGATTCCCATGATCCGCCGCTACTCTTGCGGCTCTGGTACCGCCCGCGCGGCGCGATGGTGGAGGCTTCGACAAAACCCTGCGCGAAGGTGCGGAAAGCGTCGGCGCCGTGGGAAGCCCAGTTGTGCAGGGGCTTGTCGCGGAACACGGCGCGCTCCTCGTCCCACTCCTTGCGATAGTTGCGCAAGGCTTTCAGCCCGCGGTCGCAGCGCACGGGATCGATGACCGATTTCGCCAGCAGGCGGCGCACCGCGTTGATGCCGTCGTTGATGTTGTGCACCCGCGGCACCGCGATGGGCGCGACGCCGAGGCCCACGAGCGTGTCGAAGCGGCTGCGGCCGTTCGACAGTTCGTTGTTGGTGACGTCGTGCGGGAAATAATGCTCGCCGAAGGTGACGCCGTGCTGCTCGCGCCACTTGTGCAGCTCGCCGACATAATGGTCGAGGCCGTAGCCGCTGGCCTCGTAGTAGCCGATCCAGCGCACCTCCAGCCCCACCACTTGGTTGAACCAGATGGTGTTGGCGTCGTTGAAGCCGAGGTCCCAGGCCGTGTTGACGGGATAGGCCGGGTCGATCGGCACGCGCGTCAGCCGGCCGTCGAGCTCGAGCCGCGCGAGCTGCTCGGAATAATAAGCCCCTTCGATCGCCGCCTCGAACGCCTCGTCTGGCGTCGAGGGAAACTCGCGCTTCATGTCGCCCTGCTGCTGCTCGGCCTTCTTGACGTACCAGGCCTTCTGGTCCGCCGTCAGCGCGACACCCGCCGCCTGCAGGCTGTCGAAATACCTGGCAAAGGCCGGCGTGATCTCGATGCTCGCCGCCGGCAGGGTGTAGGCGGCATCTTCCCACCACGGCGAGAAGTGAAACTTGAAGTCCATGGCGGTCAACGTCGCGCCGGTGTTGGCACGGGTTCGCGCCGCCTGGCACACTTCGAAGAAGTGGCCCTCCTGCCCCTCGGCCGTACTCTCGATGAACACCAGCTGGTTCTTGTCCACGGTGTTGAGCGCGCCGGAGCGCACCTCGCGGGCCTTGTCCGGATACTTGGCGCAGATTTTGCCGTATTCGGAGACGTGCAGGTATTGCAGCGTGCCCGAGCGCAGCGACGTCGACACACGAATGCCGGAGTTGTTGCCGAGCAGCAGCTCGCTGGCGTTGTCGTTTACCACCGGGACCTTCGCCTTGATGCCGTCCGGCAGGTTGTCATAGGGAAAGCGCACCTTGTCGCGGAAGATCACCTGGGCGTCCGACAGGGTGTGGGCGATGGTGCCGGCGCGGACATCGGAGTTGAACACGCAGGCGTCGAGCATGAAGAGCTGGATGAAGGTGGTGAAGCCGCGCTGGCGGGCTTTGAGGATCACATTCTGGTTGTGCATGCCGTCGAACAGCGCGTCCTGCGCCGCGTTCATCCGGAAGTTGATCCGCCGCCCTTCCTTGTCGGTGATGACGTAGAGGTTGTTGAGCCGCCAGCGCCGGTCGGAGAACTGGTCGAGCGCCTTAAGGAAGACCGCGCGTTCGGCCATCGATCGCCTTCATCAGCGCCGCGAGGTCGTCGCCGGCCTCGTGGGTCGCCTTGAGATCCAGCCGGTCGCCGTAGACCTTGGGCAGCGCCTTGGACAGCAGCCAGCGCCGCGTCTCGACCCGCAGCCGCGCCCGCGACACATGCTCGTGGTCGACCATCGGCTCGCCCTCGCCATTGGCACGGCGGCGCGCGATCCAGTCGTTGCGGCTATCGTCGGCGATCTCCAGGATCTCGTCGGCCATGGCGTGGTAGCCGATCTCGCGCGCGCTGCGGTAGCGCGCGGCAAAGCCGCTGCGGTCGTTCTGCACCCAGCCGCGCACGGTGCTCTCGTTGGGCATGCCGGCATCGCGGCAGACGTCGCGCAGCGTGCGGCCGGTGCAGAGCTCGGCGCAGATGCGCCTGGCGAGATCGGCGGTGTAGAGCGTGGGGCGGCCGGTCATGTCCTGCTTGATGCAAATTTCGGAAATCACGATCACGGACGGCGCCGCGACCATCCGGTCGATGGCTCACCGTGTCGGCACGCCGACCGCAAGCGACAAAAAACCCGCTGCGGAAATCCGGAGCGGGCTGCGCAATGTCAGGGCGGATGCTTGATGGGGCGTCGCAGTGCCAAACCTCTTGCGACGATGCCAACCTTCACCGATTTGCCGTAACGGGTCAAGCTGAGTGGCCGGCGCTGTGGCTAACCACCACGCAGTGCACGCTCAGCTGCCACCGAGATTGGATTTGATCGATGAGAACTTGCCACCGACGTTGGTGCCGAGCGTCCCCACGACGACGATGATGGCGAGTGCGATGCCGGCCGCGATCAGGCCGTATTCGACCGCTGTCGCGCCGCGCTCGTCTGCAACAAATCGGAGGAGGACCTGCTTCATGAGCGATGTCCGTACACCGGAGGTATGAACATGGCGTAAAGCGTCGACCATCAATGCTGCTTGACGGGAACCAGGCAGAAAATGCCGAGACAGCTCCCCGAACGTCGGCCGGCGGTGATCTGAAGATGACAGCCCCAGAAGATGACAGATCTGGAGACGCGCGCCGCCAGCGATGTCCTCAGAGCCTAGCTCGCGCGCACGAGCAGCTGCCGGCCGGGGCGCGAACCCGCCGCGCCGGTCGGTCGGAAGCCGAGTGTCTCCAGCAGGCGCCACGACGCGACATTCTCGCGCCGGCATTCGGCGACGATGCGGCGCTCCGGCCAGTCGGCGACCAGCCAGTCCAGCACACCGCGCGCCGCCTCGGCGGCGATGCCGCGGCCGTGCAGCGCGCTGGCGATCCAGTAGCCGATCTCGATCTCGGCGTCACCGCGCAGGTGCACGCCGACGGTACCGATCAGGCCATCCGCAGTGTCCGGCCCACGGCCGAAAACGCCCATGAAGCGGTCGCGTGCCGTGCTGTTATCAGCGATCAGCGCCTGCGCGTCGGCGAGCGTGAACGGGCTGTGGAGGAAGTGGATCATCGCGGTGATCGCCGGATCGTCGGTCAGCCGCTGCAGCGCGGGCGCATCCGCCGGCGACAGCGCGGCGAGCCGCAGGCGTGCGGTCTCGATCACGGGCGGGACGACAAGGTCTTTGGCCGGGGTCATGCCTGTTCCTAGCGCAGGCCGGCGCGACGATCCATGCGTCACATCGCCGATATGGCGGCCGCAGCGCCGTGTCCGCACATCCCGCATCGCCCCGGCGATGCTGCGCGCCGCCCTCGCGCCGGCGTCATGCTTTCGCCTTCAGGGCTGGCGCGCGGCTCGCGGTGATCGTTTCGCCCGCGCTCCCGGCAACAGCCCATCACCTGCGCGCGGATCAATCGTCGTCGTCGGTCGACGGTGGCGCGGCCTGCAGCGGGCGCGCGGGCGTCGCCGGCGCGGCCCGGCCTTTCGGCCCGCGCACCGGCGGCGCAACCACTTGGGGCCTATCGGCAGGAGGCATGCTGGCGTGAGCGTCGAACACATCATGGCAGGCGACACTCAGCTGCGGCAGGTTGCGGCGCAGGCACTGCACGATGCGCTCCGTATCGGGAATGTCGCTGCCGCAAAGACGAAGCACATCCGGCGTGCAGGCAAGCTGATCGGCGAGTGAGCCACGATACTCGTCGGCGCCGGCAGCGCTGCTGAACGCCAGCACAGCGAATGATAAATAGCGGAGACGAATCTGTCTGCGCATGGGCTGTCGACTTTCCTGCAGGAGAGCCCCGTCCGCTCAATCGGCACGCCATGTGTCCGATCCAGCGTCCCCGCACCATTCGAACCGCGACGACCATCCAGTATGCTCGCCGCGCCATCACTGAAAGGCAAGCGCAGAAGGTGGGCATCTTGACGGCAACTGCGGCAGCTGCCGTGTCCCCAACCGCGGATTCCCCGTCCGGTTCCTGCGTTCCATGCGTCATGCGGCTGCCACAATGCCGCCGGCCAGCTGCGCGGCAAACCGCAGGCTGTCGTTGGCGACGATCGCCAGCGCAGTGGCCGCGAGCAACAGTCGCCCGCGCTCCCGGCAACAGCGGCAGCTCTGCCGGATCACGATCCGGCAGGCGATTGATCCACGCCCGGAAGCGCGACGACGGCCAACCGATCAGGCGGTCGAGGAGTTCGAGCAGCAGCCCCGCTGCTTCCATGGCGCGCCCTACCGCCAGAACAGCCCGTAGATCAGAAGCGACAGCACCACGTTGGCGCTGAGCCGCACGAGGCGATCTTCCAGCGACAGGCCGGGCAGCACGCCGCCGCCCAGCCACAGCAGGCCGCTCCAGCACCAGCCGAAGACCTTTGCCAGCGCGACGAGAAGCCATTCGCCGATCCAGCTCGCGACCTCCGCGAAAATCGCCATCGCGAACTCGGCAATCAACTGCAGCAGGAATTCGCCCATCGCAGCACCCCAGGGGGCCGGAGATCGAGAGAGGCCCTTCTTCACGACGTAGGCAGCTGCGGCGAATTGCCAAGAGGCTGCGACGAAGGGCTCTGCGGACAGGACATTGCCACGCAAGTTTCGCACCTGCTGCGAACGACTGACCAGCGGTCAGTCGACATCGCGGACATCGAGCCTGCCCTGGAAGAGCCAAGTTATCTGGAATACCCAGCCCTGCATCACCAGTTGGTGAGCGCCGCGGGATTTTCCCCGCCGCGCGATTGACAACTGACCGACGGTCAGTCAGATACGACAGTGCGCCGGAGAGCCGCGGCGCGCTCACGGCACCGGCGCTCAGCCGCGCCATGCAGCCCAGCTGGAGCCCCTCGCCGTCATGCCGCCCGATCCATCCGTTGCGCCATCCGGCTCCGCCTCCGTCCATTCCGGCGCCCTGCTGCGGCATCCACCGTTCCTCGCCTTCTTCGCCACCCGCACGCTGTCGCGCTTCGCCGGACAGATCACCTCGGTCGCAGTCGGCTGGCAGCTCTATGAACTGACCGGCAGCGCGTTCTATCTCGGTCTTGCCGGCCTGACCCAATTCCTGCCGACCGCGCTGCTGGTGTTCGTCGCCGGCGCGGCGGCGGACCGCTACGAGCGCCGCCGCGTGATGCAGCTCTGCCAGCTCGCCGACGGGCTGACGGCGCTGCTGCTGACGCTGGCGAGCCTGAACGGCTGGCTCACGGTGCCGATGATCTTCGCAGCCCTCGCCGTGTTCGGCACCGCCAGCGCGTTCGAGAGCCCGGCCGCCGCGGCGCTGCTGACCGCCACGGCGCCGGACGGCCGGCTGCAGCAGGCCACCGCGATCTGGACCGCCGGCGGCCAGGTCGCCACCATCACCGGCCCGGCGCTCGGCGGCCTGTCCTATGTGCTGTCGCCGAGCATGCCCTACGCGCTGATGGCCGGTTTCTGGCTGGCCGCGGCGCTGTTGACCGGCATCCTGCGGGTCGCCGCGGTGGCGCGCCCCGGCGAGCGCCCGACGCCCGGCGCGCTGTTCGAGGGCGTGCGCTTCGTCCGCAGCAATCCCACCATTCTCGGCACCATCTCGCTCGACCTGTTCGCCGTGCTGCTCGGCGGCGCCGCCGCGCTGCTGCCGATCTATGCCCGCGACATCCTGCACACCGGACCGTGGGGGCTCGGCGTGCTGCGCGCGGCGCCGGCGGTCGGCGCGCTGGCGATGACGCTGGTGCTCGCCCGCGTATCGCTGACGCGCCGTGTCGGCATGCGCATGTTCCAGGCGGTGATCGCGTTCGGCATCGCCACCGTGGTGTTCGCGCTGTCGCAGTGGCTGTGGCTGTCGCTCGCGGCCCTCGTCGCCATGGGCGCGGCCGACACGGTCAGTGTCGTGATCCGCTTCTCACTGGTGCAGCTCGCCACCCCGGACGCCATGCGCGGGCGGGTCGGCGCGGTCAATTTCCTGTTCATCAACGCCTCGAACCAGCTCGGCGATTTCGAGAGCGGCATGGTCGCAGCGCTTGTCGGCGCGGTGCCGGCGGCGGTGATCGGCGGCCTCGGCACCATCGCGGTGGCGCTGCTGTGGATGAAGCTGTTTCCGACGCTGCGTCATGTGGAGCGGCTGCAATGAGCCCGCAAGCGAAGCCCCGCCGTTCCCCGGCGCGCAACCCCGTCGTCAGGTCCGCCGCCAAGCCGGCGCGCAAGCCAGCGCCCCGCACGCGCCCGGCGGAGGAGCGGCTCGGCCAGCTGATGGCCGCGGCGCAGGAGCTGTTCCTCGCCCGTGGCGTCGCCGCGACCAGCGTCGAGCAGGTCACCGCCCGCGCCGGCGTCGCCAAGGGCACCTTCTATCTCTACTTCGCGTCCAAGGACGAGCTGCTCGCCGCCCTCGGCGAGCGCTTCGCCCACGATCACCTTGCCACCATCAGCCGCGCGCTCGGCAAGCTGCGCCCCGACGACTGGGAGGGCCGCCTCGCGGCGTGGGCGAAGAGCAGCGTCGCGAGCTATCTCGACACCGTGCGGCTGCACGACATGCTGTTCCACGAGGCGCGGCAGCCGAGCCGCCGCGGCCTCGTCGACAACATCGTCATCGATCATCTCGGCGGCCTGCTCGCCGCGGGCGCCGCGGCAAAGGCCTGGAAGGTTGAAGACCCGCGCCTGACCGCGGTGTTCCTGTTCAGCGGCGTTCACGCGCTGGTGGACGATGCTCTGCTCGCCGCCGGGCGCAAGACGGTGCCGCGCCAGGCCCTGATGGCAAAGGCGGTGGACGCCTGCTTCCGTGCGGTGGGGCTGGGCCCGAGCTAGCGCTCAATTCGCCCGGCGATAGAGCGCGAGCGTGCCGGCGAGCATCAGCAGCGCGCCACCGCAGATACGGTCGAGCCACAGCGCGCCGGCGCGCTTGAGCACCTGCACGGCCTTGGCGCCGAGCAGGGCGTAGGCGAACATCACGACAAGGTCGATGGTCGTGAACACCGCAGCCAGCGCGGCGTATTGCGGCGCCTGCGGCAGGTCCGGCGCGATGAACTGCGGCAGGAACGCGGTGAAGAACAGATAGCCCTTGGGATTGGTCACCGCGACCAGGAAGCTCTTGAGGAAAATCCCCCGCGGCGAGCCGGCGCTGGACATCTCGCCTGCGGACGCCGCGTCGAACGCCCCCTTCGAGCGCAGCAGCGCGACGCCGAGGAAGGCGAGATAGCCAACGCCGATCCACTTCACCACCGTGAACAGCGTCTCCGACGCCGCCAGCAGCGCGCCGAGCCCGAGCGCCACCGCGCCGGTCAGCACGATGTCCGACAGCATCGCCCCGGCCATGCCGAAGGCGGCGCGGCGGACGCCGAACCGCGAGCCGTTGCTGAGCGCCAGCAGCACGGTCGGCCCCGGCGTGACGATGCCGATGAAGGCGACGAGCGCAAACGCGAGCAAGGTCATGGTGGTCACAGGCGATCTCCATCGAAAGGCTGCGTATTGTCGTCATCCGCGTGGCTTTTGCACGCGCTATTTTTCGACAGACGGCATGCCCCGAACGCGGCTGGTCATGCGCTTGACCCTGCCGGATGGCCTCCCTACCCTCGGCGCCAAAGGCCTGCACAATGCGGCCGCCGGGAGAGAACGCCATGCCGCACCAGACCTTCGACTATCCCGCGATGATCGCGGAGCTCAACGCGCTGCTGCGGCTGAAGACCACCGTGATCGGCATGAAGCTGTTCGCCCGCGCCGAGGACATGGCGGCGATCCCGAAGCTGCGCCGGCCGACCGCCGTCCACACCACCGACCAGATCGTCAGCATGGCCGCGCGCCTCGGCTGGACCGTCGGCATCACCGCGAGCGACCTCGTCGGCGCGCAGTGCCGCGCGGTAATTGGCCTCGCGCCGCAGGACGAGACCTGGCTGTCGGGTGCGCCCTATGTCGGCGTCTGGCACGCGACCGCGGAGGATGCCCGCGCGCGCCAGGAGGCGCTGTGCGTGGTGCCGCATGGCCGCTATGAGGCGCTGGTCGTCAGCCCGCTCGCCAGCGGCCGGCTCGATCCGCCGGACATCTGTCTCGTCTATGCGACGCCCGGCCAGATGATCATCCTGATCAACGGCCTGCAGTATGCGGGCTACAAAAAGTTCGAATGGGGCGTGGTCGGCGAGACCGCCTGCGCCGATTCATGGGGCCGCGCGCTCGCCACCGGCGAGCCCAGCCTGTCGCTGCCCTGCTATGCCGAGCGCCGCTACGGCGGCGTGCCGGATGAAGAGATGCTGATGGCGCTGTCGCCGGCGCATCTGCAGAAGGCGATCGCCGGCATGACGGCGCTCGCCAACAACGGCCTGCGCTATCCGATCGCGCCCTACGGCATCCAGAGCGACGTCCGCGCCGGCATGGGCGTGTCCTACAACAAGGCCTGAGATCGGGCGCGTCACCTGCCCCCCGTCGCCATATTCCGTAGCGCCCCCTCTTCCGAGCCCGCGGAACAATCGCGCCGCTCGCGCGTTGATGGAAACCCAATCGGAGGACCATCTGGAATGGATCATGTTGTCGAAACCGCCGTCGCCCGCATCGTCGACACCTACGGCATGCTCTATAGCGCCGCCGAGGCCGAGCAGCGCCGCGACGAGGTGACGAAATACGTCGACAAGCTGTTCTGGGGCGGCCAGGACGACGCCAACCGTCTCGTCGTCGAAGGCCTTGCTTATCTGCGTCAGCGCTATCACTGAGCGCGCGCGATCGGGCGGGCCGCGAGCTCGCCCGATCGCGCCGCGGCATTGCGGCGCATCCCCCTCACCGCCTCGAAGCTTCCGCCACGTCCATTGTCCCGTTCAGGCCGGCCGCACCAGTTGCGTCAGTCCGGTCGGCGGACCATCGACCCCTGTCCACCCGCCGTCCACGAACAGCGTGCTGCCGCTGACATAGCTCGCCGCGTCGCAGGCGAGATAGGCGACCGCGGTCGCGACCTCGCCGGCCTCGCTCCAGCGGTTGAACACCGTGTGCGCGGCATAGAGCTTGTGGATGTCGGGGCGCTGCTGGAACGGCGCGGTCAATGCCGTCTCGACGATGCTCGGCGCCACCGCGTTGACGCGCACGCCGAACGGCCCGACCTCCGACGCGAAGCCCTTCACGAGAAGGCCGATCGCCGCCTTGCTGGCGCCGTAGACGGCGAGCCCCGGCTCGACGGTCACTGCGCGCACCGACGAGCAGGCGATCAGGCTGCCGCGCCGCTGCGCCGTCATCACTGCGCCGAACGCCTGGAAGAAATACACCGTGCCCTTGACGTTGAGGTCGAGCACACGGTCGAGATCCTCCTCGGTGTAGTCGAGGAGGGTCTTGCGGATGTTGAGGCCGGGCGTCGTCACCGCGATGTCGACGGCCGCGAACTGCCGGAGCGCTTCGTCCTTCAGTGCCATCACGCTCACACGGTCGGCCGCATCGCACGCCGCCGCCGACGCCGTGCCGCCGGCCCCGCGAATGGCGGCCGCCGTCGCCTCCGCGCCGTCGCGGCTGCGGTCGGCGCACAACACCCGCGCACCGAGACCGGCAAGCGCCTCCGCCGACGCCTTGCCGATGCCGGAGGCCGCCCCCAGCACCACCGCGGTCTTGCCGGCGAGATCGAACAGCTTGCGGATGTCGGTCATGGCGGGGCCTTTCACTTGCGGGTGGGGGCCGCGGCGCATGGACGTGCCGGCGGCAGCCCTGGTTTCCGGTTGGCCGGACAGCATTCTTATACTAATATACTAGTCATGAAACGGCCAGCTGCCTCCCCGCGCACGGCCCGCAAGGCCGTTGCCCGCAAGCCGAAACCGCGCGGCGAGACGATGCCGCCACGGCGCGGCGCAGCACCGACAGCCAAGCCCCATGCCCTCGTCGCCGACGCCCCGCATGGCGGTCCGGCCAAGCCACGCAGCCGGCGCGGCGGGCTGTCGGCGGCGATCTACGCCGACTTGCGCCAGCAACTGGTGTCGCTGCAGCGCCTGCCCGATGCGGCGGTGTCGGAGGGCGAGATCGCACAAGCCTATGGCTGCAGCCGCACGCCGGTGCGTGAAGCCATCCTCAAGCTCGCCGACGAGGGGTTGCTCGAGATCTATCCGCAGTCGGGCATCTTCGTGTCCCGCATTCCCGTCGCCGAGCTGCCCGAAGCGATCGTGGTGCGCCGTGCCCTCGAAGGCACCACCACGCGCCTCGCCGCGGCGCAGGCGACACCGAGCCAGGTGCTGGCGCTCCAGGCCATCCTGCAGCGTCAGCGCGAGGCCGACGCCGCCGACGACCGCGACGCCTTCCACCGCGCCGACGAGCTGTTCCATGCCACCATTGCCGAGATCGCCGGCTATCCCGGCATCTGGACGCTGGTCCAGCAGGTCAAGGTGCATGTCGACCGCTACCGCCGCCTCACCCTGCCGCAGCCGGGCCGCATGGCGCGCGCCATCGCCGAGCACGAGCTGATCATGGCGGCGATCGCCGCCCACGATCCGGAGCGCGCGGTCGCCGCCATCGACGATCATCTCGACGGCCTGCTCGCGGACATCGCCGCGACACGCGAGCTCAATCCCGAGCTGTTCCGGGCCAGGCGTCACGACAGGACAAGAACCGACAAGAGCGGCACAGCCGCCCCGACCAAAACCAGCAAGCCGCGCGGACGACGATCGCCCCGCCGCTAACGGGAGGTTGCGCCATGACGAACCGGACGCGAGGCCCTGACCGCCCGACAGGTTCGTCGCACCATGTCGCACGCTGACCGCGCCGGCGGCCTGATCGCCCCGCTGCCGGCCGGGGCGGCCGCGCCCGATCACACGCCGCCCCTGATCCGCACCGTCGACACCGCGGCGGAGGCGCTGGTGGTGGCGGCCCTGCTCGGCGAGCTCGGCCTCGTGCTCGCCAATGTGGTGGCCCGCGCCGGCTTCCATCATTCCTTCCTGTGGGCGGACGAGCTGGCGCGCTTCGCGCTGTCGGTGCTCGCTTTCGTCGGCGGCGCGGTCGCCTACCGCCGCCATGACCATGCCTGCGTCCGCGTCGTGCTCGACCATCTGCCGCCGGCGGGCAGCCGTACGCTGCTGGCGCTCGCCGATATCATCGTGCTGTTCGTCTGCGGCCTCACCGGGATCGCCTCGATCGAATTCCTTGCCTCAAGCTGGAGCGAACTGACGCCGATCCTGCAGTGGCCCGCGGCGCTGATCGGCGCACCACTGCCGCTCGGCATGGCGCTGCTCGCGCTCCACGCCTTGCTCAACCTGCGCCGCGGCCACGGCGCGCTGGCGCTGTGGGTCGGCGCGGCCTTCCTCGGCACCATCGCGCTGGCGGCGCTGACGCGCGACCTCTGGCTGCCGCGGCTCGGCGACGATGCCGCCATCGTGGTGGCGCTGGTGCTGTTCTTCGCCGCCATCCTCGCCGGCGTCCCCGTCGGCTTCGTGCTGCTGCTCGCCACCGCGACCTATCTGTGGGGCACCGGCACCGCGACGCTGGTGGTGCTGCCGCAGACCATGGTCAACGGCACCGGCAACTTCATCCTGCTGGCAGTGCCGTTCTTCATCCTCACCGGCCTCGTGATGGAGCGCGGCGGCATCAGCGAACGCCTGGTGCGGTTCATCCATCTTCTCGTCGGCCACATGCAGGGCGGCCTGCTGCAGGTCACGGTCGCCAGCATGTATGCGGTGTCCGGCCTGTCCGGCTCCAAGCCCGCCGACGTCGCCGCAGTGGGCACGGTGATGCGCGACCAGCTGCGCGAGCGCCACGGCGCGCCGGAAGGCGCCGCCGTGCTCGCCGCATCCGCGGTGATGGGCGAGACCGTGCCGCCGAGCATCGCCATGCTGATCGTCGGCTCGATCACCAACGTCTCGGTCGGCGCCATGTTCATCGGCGGCCTCGTGCCGGCGGCGGTGATGGCGCTGTGCCTGATGGTAATGATCTGGCTGCGCGCCCGGGCCGTCGGCGCGCCGCGGTTGCCGCGCGCGCCGGCTTCCGCCATCGCCCGCGCCAGTCTCGACGCCGTGCTGCCGCTCCTGATGCCCGGCACGCTGCTGGTCGGCATCCTCGCCGGCATCGCGACGCCAACCGAGATCGCCGCCCTCGCCGTGATCTATGGCGTCGCGCTGTCGACGCTGGTCTACCGCGAGATGACGCTGCGGCGCTTCCTGCGGATCGTCGCCGACACCGCGGCGCTGACCGGGGTACTGCTGTTCATCTTCGCCGCGGCGTCGAGCTTCTCGTGGACGCTGACGGTGGCCTACCTGCCGCAGCGCCTCGTCGCGCTGCTGCAGTCGGCCGGCGGCAGCACCACGGTATTCATGCTGGGCTCGGTGATGCTGCTGATCGTGGTCGGCGTGCTGCTGGAGGGCCTGCCCTCGCTCAACGTGCTGGCGCCGCTCTTGCTGCCGATCGCCGGCAAGCTCGGCATCAGCGAGCTGCACTATGCGCTGGTGCTGATCATCGCCATGGGTATCGGCGGCTTCATGCCGTTCGCCGGTGTCGGCTTCTATGTCTGCTGCGCGGTCATGCGCTGCAACATCGAGGCGGCGTCGCGCGCCATGCTGCCCTATCTCGCGGTGCTGATCGCGGGCCTGCTCATCGTCGCCTTCGTGCCCTGGTTCACGCTGTTTCTGCCGACCTGGTTCGGTTTCCGCGGCTAGCGGCCGCCGTTCGACAACGACACAACACCTGACGGGAGGAAATCATGTCCAGCCTGGATCGTCGACACGTGCTCACCCTCGGCGCCGCCGCGGGCTTCACCCTCGCAGCCCCCGCGGTGCTGCGCGCCGCCACCGTCACCATGCGCTTTGCGCACTTCGCCGACGAGAACCATCCCGCCAACATCGCCGCCAGGCAGTTCGCGGCCAATGTCGAGAAGCGCACCGACGGCGCCATCAAAATCGCGATCTTCCCCAACAACCAGCTCGGCGGTCCGCCCGAGCAGGCGCAGCAGATCAAGCTCGGCACCATCGACATGGGCCTGCCGACGCAGGGCCAGCTCGACAAATACGACAAGGCGTTCGCCGCCATCGAGCTGCCGTTCATCTTCAACGGCCGCGAGGATGCCTTCCCGATCCTCGACGGCCCGGCGATGGCGTGGCTGTCGCCGCTCGCCGAGAAGCAGGGCTTCGTGCTGCTGCGCAACTGGGAGTACGGCTTTCGCAACGTCACCAACAGCGTGCGGCCGATCAACGTGCCCGACGACATGAAGGGCCTCAAGATCCGCACCCCGCCGGAGCTGCAGATCCAGGCGGCGATGGAGGCGCTCGGCGCCACCGTGCAGGCCATCGCCTTCCCGGAGCTTTATCTCGCGCTGTCGCAGAAGGTGGTCGACGGCGAGGAGAACCCGGTCGCGGTGATCTATTTCAACAAATACAACGAGGTGCAGAAGCACCTCGCGCTCACCCGCCATGTCTACAACAACATGATCCACACCGTCGGGGCGAACAGCTGGAAGAAGCTGACACCGCCGCAGCAGGACATCTTCCGCGAGGAGAGCACAAGCGCCGGCGACCTCATGCGCAAGCTGATCGCCGACGCCGAGGCCGAGCAGATCGGGAAGCTGGAGGCCGCCGGCATGCAGGTCACCCGCCCCGACCTCGCCCCGTTCCGCGCCAAGATGGAGCCGGCCTATAAACGCATCGCCGACTATGCCGGCGCCGACAACGTGAAAGTATTCCAGGCGATGGTAGACAAGTTTCACGGCAAGGGTTGAGACACGCCCAGCCCTTGCCCGTTGCGCAACGCCAGCTGCATCACATTACCCGAGCATCGGCAGCCCCAGCGCGGCGCGCAGCTCGTCGAGGGTCGCCTGGGTGCGGGCGCGGGCGATCGCCGTTCCCTCGCGCAGCACGTCGCGCACGTAACCGAGATCACCAGCGAGCCGCGCGCGGCGCTCGCGGATCGGCGCGAGCAGCGCCTGCAACACGTCCTCGAGCCGGCGCTTCACCACGACGTCGCCGAGGCCACCGCGGCGGTAGCGCGCCTTGAGCTCGGCGACGCCCGCCTGATCGTCGTCGAAGGCATCGAGATAGGTGAACACCACATTGCCCTCGACCTGCCCGGGATCGGCGGCGCGGAGATGGCCGGGATCGGTGTACATGCGGCGCACCGCCTCGCGAATGTCATCCGGCTCCGCCGACAGCGCGATCGCGTTGCCCTGCGACTTGCTCATCTTGGCGCGGCCGTCGACGCCGGGCAGCCGGCCGACCTCCGGGATCAGTGCGGCGGCCTCCACCAACAGCGGCTGACCGATCTGCTGATTGATCCGGCGCACGATCTCGTTGGTCTGCTCGATCAGCGGCGCCTGGTCGGCGCCGACCGGCACCACGCTCGCCTTGAACGCGGAGATATCGGCGGCCTGCGCCACCGGATAGCAGAGAAAGCCCGCGGGGATGTCGCGGCCGAAGCCGCGCGCCTGGATCTCGTCCTTGATGGTGGGGTTGCGCTCGAGACGCGCCACCGTGACGAAGTTCATGTACAGCAGCGTCAACTCGGCGAGCGCCGGCAGCGCCGACTGCAGGCAGATGGTGCTCTCGGCCGGATCGATGCCGACAGCGAGATAGTCGAGCGCGACCTCCAGCACGTTGCGGCTGACCTTGCCGGGATCGCGCGCGTTGTCGGTCAGCGCCTGGGTGTCGGCGAGCAGCAGGAACTGGCGGTGGCTCGCCTGCAGTCGCACGCGATTTCTGAGCGAGCCGGCGAGATGGCCGAGATGCAGCGGCCCGGTGGGGCGGTCGCCGGTCAGGATGACGGGACGCAAATCCGTGGATGCGGACGGTGAGATGGATGATGTCAGGGACATGGAGGCTTCCTTGTTGGGGAGCCGCCGCGCCGGACACTGCGTGATGAGACATGACCTCGCCCGCCCGAACACGGCGGCGACGGTCGAAAGAGCTGATGGGATCAGGACATGACGACGTGCCGCTCCGTTACAGGGAGCGCCACCAGGTGAGGCGCGCCAAAGGCGCGCAAGCGGTGATGCAGTCGGTCATGGCCGGCGTCATGGCACGATCGGCCGGCGGCCGCAAGGGCCGCGCGGCGCGTGCTGCACTCAGGCGGCCTCGCTGTCCGCGGTCGCCACCGCGACCGCGAGAGTCTGCTCCGGCTCGGCCGTGGGATAGCGGCCGAGGGACAGGAACAGCAGCGCGGGAATGACCTGCAGTGCGGCGAGGATCACCAGCGGCACCACGACGCTGTCACAGGCTGCGGAGACCCAGGCGAACGCCATCGGGCCGACGGTCGCCCCGAGGAAGAAGGCGAACAGGAACCAGCCGAAGATCCGCGACACCGATTCGGTGCCGAAGTAGCGGCTGGCGAGATAGGGCAACAGGTCGGTTTCGCCACCGAGCGCGAAACCGGACATGATCGCCGCCAGCAGGATGATGTTCGGTGCGGTCTGCGTGGCGTAGACCAGCGCGCAGCAAGCGGACATCGCCACCGTCATGACGCCGACGACCGGCGCATGGACGCGATCGAGCAGGTAGCCGAAGCCGATGCGACCGAACAGCACCGCGATACCGACGACCGCCTGGATCTTGGCGATCTCGCCATGGCTCATGCCGGCCGTCTTGGTCAGGATGTAAACGACATTGGGCGCGATCGCGTAGAACGACATGCCGATCATGGCGAAGGCGACCGCGAGCTTCCAGAACGTCGTGGTGCGGACGATGGCGCCGACGTCCATGCCGAACTCGGCATCGCCGCTCGGCGCGGCGCCGGTGGCCGCAGCCGGCGCGACGCCGTCGGGCTGCAGGCCGTAGGGCGCGGGGCTGTCCTTGACCAGCCAGGCCACCAGCGGCAGGCAGACCACGATCTCGATCGCCGCGAGCACCAGCAGCGCCACTGACCAGCCGTGCTCGGCAATGATCTTCTGTCCGACGATCGGAATGAGGAAGGCGCCCACCGCCTGGGCGCTGGCGGCGAATCCGAGCGCGAGGCCGCGCTTGCGGTTGAACCACAGCGCCAGCGCCCGGGCGTAGGACAGCACGTTGGTGCCGGCGCTGACGAGGCCGATCAGGGCGAAGGCGAGGTAGAACTGGATCAGCGAGCCGACCTGGCTCAGCAGCACCAGCGCCACGGCGAACATGACGATGCTCGCCACCGCAAAACGCCGCGAGCCGAACCGGTCGAGCGGCCAGCCGCAGATCGGATAGGTGATGGTCTGCAGCAGCAGGAAGATGGTGGCGGCCTGCGCGACCTGCGGCTGGGTCCAGCCGAAGTCATGGGCCATGCCCGCCGCCAGCAGGGCAAAGCCCGCGGCGAAGAACGGCGCCGATCCGAACGCGATACCGACGCCCGCGCCGGTCACAACTTTCCACCCCGGGAAAAATCCCTGCCCTGCCACGATGCGTCTCTCCCCTTCCAACCTCGAGGCCAGGCCGTGCTTGATGTGCCGGCCCTTGCCCTCCCCCGTGCATCTCCGCGATCGCCGCCGCAGAGCCTCTGTCCGGAGCCGAGGCTGCAGGGACTGCAACGTCGAGGCTCCGAAACGACGGCTCACGCGTCGCCCGATCCGAAAGATGGATCACGCACCGATGGCTGCCTGACGACACCCCTGCCGCGCGCGGCGGCATGATCGGGTGCAGCCCGGCATTTGGCAAGCGCCAACTGGACTGCACCCCAGGGGCGGCCTCAGCTCCGGTACATCCGTTTCAGCTTGCGCTCGGCGGAGGCCATCGCCGTCCTGGCGTCCTCGGCACCTGTGCAATAGTTGGCGAACATGTCGACCACGATGAAGTCGGCGATCGCCGCCGCCGCGCTCTCGTTCATGGTGCCGATGCCCGCCGGCGTCGTCGCCGACTGGGCGACGTCGCGATAGGGCGTGGTCTTGGGATCGGCGGTCCACACCGGATTCTTGTCGTAGCCGAGCAGGAAGTGCGAGAGATAACCCTGCGCCGCCTCGATCCACGGGTTGAACTGCGCCGGCTCCAGCAGGAAGGCGGTGAACGCCTTGCAGGCCTGCGGATACCTGGTGAAGTTGAAGATCAGGATCGGGAAGCCGAGATGCAGCTCGCGCCGCTTGCCGTCGAGGCCGACGGGCAGATGGGCGTGGTTGATGTCCTCCGCCATCGCCGGGTTCTCCTTCTTCGCGGTGACGTAGATGGAGATGCCGTTGGTGGTGAGGTAGAGCTGGCCGGCGAGGAACGCCTTGTTGTTGGAGCTGTCGTTCCACGACGAGGTGCCGGGGATGAAGGTCTCGTACAGCGACTTCACATACTCCAGCGCTTTCGCCGTTTCCGGCGAATTGACGATCACCTTGTTCGACTTGTCGACGGTGGCGCCGCCATGGGCCCACAGCGCCCAGTGCAGCCAGCCATTGGCGTCGCCGGACGCGTGGCCGATCGCCATGCCGGCCGGCGTGCCGTTCTTCTGCAGCGCGCGGCACAGTTCGCGGAAGCCGGCGAGATCGTTGGGGATCGCCTTGAAGCCCGCCTTCTCCACCGCACCGATGCGGTAGTTGACGAGGCCGCCGGTAGCGGCGACAGGAATGCCGATCCACTTGTTGCCCATCTTGCCATAGGCCTCGCCGGACGGCGCCCAGCCGCCGCAGGTCTTGCCGAGATGGTCGGCGACGTCGGTGAGATCGAGGCACTTCTCCGGAAACAGGAACGGCAACGAGTACAGCCCCCACACCATGTCGAGCCCCTGCCCGGTGTTGGCCGCCACCGACGCCTTGGGCTGGATGTCGTCATAGGACTCATTGGAGACGTTGACCTTGACGCCGGTCGCCTTCTCGAAGGCAGCGACGATCTTCATGAAGGCGACGTCCTCCGCCTCGACGAAACGCTTCCAGCGCAGCATGTTGATGGTGGCGCCGGCCTCCGGCTTCCATGGCGTGCTCTGCGCGAAGGCCCTGGCGCGGCCGAGCAACTGGTCCGCGGACATCGTGGCCGCGGCGGCGAGCACGGTGGCTGCGCCAGAGAGCAAACGTCGTCGATCCGGGGCGAACTCGGTCATTGCGTCTCCTCCATGTGATGGCCGGGCCGTTGTGCCGTCCGGCTCGTTGATTGCGGAGGAGGATAGATACTTCCATGAAGCTTGTCGAAAGGCCGCCATGCCGCAGGGCAGGCCTGCCCCGCTTCGCGCCGCAGCAAAAAGCCCGGCACCAAGGCCGGGCTTTTCCAGGTCGATGGAGGGATGTCGGTCGTCAGTAACGGGCGACGACCGGGCCACCGAACTTGTAGCTGATGCGTCCGGTGACCGTGGAGATGGTCAGGTGGTCCTTGAAGGACTCGATGCCGAGCGTCGCCGGCGTGTTGGACGCGGTGAAGGTCTGCTTGCCGAAGTCCATGTAGTTGTACTCGACACCGACGATCCAGTTGCCGGCGAAGGCGTATTCGAGGCCGGCGCCGACCACGAAGCCGTTCTGCCAGTCGCTGTGGTTCAGGCTGTCGCCGAGGCCGTCGAAGTTGATGGTCTTGAGCTGGGCACCGGCGTAACCGCCCTTGATGTAGGGCAGCCAGTTGTTGAGCGCGTAGCCGACGCGGCCGGTCACGGTGGTGTAGAAGTCCACCTTGGCGCGCAGACTGTCGGTTGCCGGGAAGAAGACGCTGGCGTCGGTGCGCTTGAGGCTGGCGCCGTTGAATTGGGCTTCGAGGCCCACCACCCAGTTGGAGAGCTGCCAGTTGTAACCGATCTGGCCGCCATACACCGCGCCGGTCGGCTTGATGCTCTGCGCGCCGCCGGTGGTCCAGAAGTTGCCGCCGGGCGTCAAATCGGTGTGGCGATCACGGCCCCAGCCATAGCCGGCGTCCGCGCCGATGTAGAAACCGGTCCAGTTGTAGACCGGCTCGAGGACCGGTACCGGCGCCTTGGTATAGGTGCGCGCCGCGAGATCCGCAGCGTTAGCCGAACAGATGCCGCCGACAGCGATGGCGGCCGCGAACAGACAGGATTTCAAGCGAAGCGTCATGTGGATTTCCCCGGGAACTGCAGCAGGAGCCTACACGCGCGCGACGATTTGTCTGTGACTCCCCAGCAACAAATGGAAACACAACCATTACGTGAACCTTACATCGAGCAACTCTTTGAAAATAAAAAGAAACTTAAAAATGCGAACCAACTAAGGGATGCAGCAAATGCAGTGCAGCGCCGCCACCGAACCTCCTGAACGGAGGCCGGCGGCGGCGCTGCGGCAAATGGCGCTCTGTATCGGCGCGAATCAGCTGACGCGAGCTATGCGGCGCGGATGTTGGCGAGGAAGCGGTCGACGTCGGCGCGCAGCGCCGCCGACTGGCGGCTGAGCTCCTCGGCCGACAACAGCACCTGGCCGGCCGCGCTGCCGGTCTCGCCCGCCGCCTGGTTGACGCCGACGATGGTCTGCGACACCTGCCCGGTGCCCTGGGCCGCCTGCTGCACGTTGCGGGCGATCTCCTGGGTCGCGGCGCCCTGCTCCTCGACCGCGGATGCGATGGCGGTGGCGATCTCGTTGATGGCGGCAATGGTGCCGCTGATGCTGCCGATGGCGGCCACCGCCTCGCCGGTGGCGCCCTGCATCGCCGCGACCTGGGAGGAGATGTCCTCCGTCGCCTTCGCGGTCTGGCTGGCCAGCGACTTGACCTCGTTGGCGACCACCGCAAAGCCGCGCCCCGCTTCGCCGGCGCGCGCCGCCTCGATGGTGGCGTTGAGCGCCAGCAGGTTGGTCTGACTGGCGATGTCGCTGATCAGCTTGACCACGTCGCCGATCTTCTGCGCAGCGGCCGACAGGCCCTGCACGGTGGCGTTGGTGCGATTGGCCTCCGCGACCGCCTTGGCGGCGATCTCGGTGGACTGCGTCACCTGGCGGCCGATCTCGGTCACCGAGGACGACAGCTCCTCGGTCGCGACCGCGACCGTCTGCACATTGGAGGTCGCCTGGCCGGCGGCGGCGGCCACCGTCGAGGCCTGGCGGCTCGCCTCCTCGGCGGTCGCCGACATGGTCTGGGACATCGAGCGCATGCCGCTCGCCGACTGGCCGAGGGTGTCGAGCGAGGCGCGCACGCCGGTCTCGAACTCGTCGGCGAGGCGGCCGAGGAAGCTCCGCTTCTCCTCCTCCGCCCGGTGCTTCAGCGCATCCTGCTCACCGCGCAGCCGCGCCGTCTCCAGCATGTTGTCCTTGAACACCTGCACCGACTGCGCCATGGCACCGACCTCGTCGCCGCGCTCGAGCGCGGGGATCGCGGTCTGCGCGTCGCCGCCGGCAAGCTTGCGCATCGCCGCGGTCATGCCGGTGATCGGCTTGACGATGCTGCGGCCGAGCACCACGGACATGCCCACCACCAGCAGCAGCGCCCCCGCGACCAGCGCGCCGATCCACCTGACCTGCGACCAGAAGATCGCATCGACGTCGTCGAGGTAGATGCCGCCGCCGACCGACCAGCTGTAGGGCTTGTAGCCGAGCGTATAGATGATCTTCGGCTGCGGTTCGCTGGCGCCGACCTTCGGGAAGCGGAAGGCGACGAAGCCCTCGCCCGGACCCTTGCTGACGATCTCGACCTGGGCGCGGGTGAAATACACGCCGTCCGGGTCGGGGCTGTTCATCAGGTTCTTGCCCTCGACCTTGGGATTGGGATGGGCGACCACGTTGCCGCTCATGTCCAGGGCATAGAAATAGTCGTCCTTGCCGAACCGCAGGGTGCGGAGCAGCGCCTTGCTGCGCTCCAGCATCTCGGCCTCGGACAGGCCGGCCTTCTTCGCCGCCTCACGATCGAAATCGAGCGCCTGCTGCGCCACTTTCACGAGGTCCTGCAGCTTGGCCTTGCGGTCCTCCAGCAGGTTGGTCTTGAGGGCCGACAGCCCGACCACAGCCACCGCACCGATGCCGAGCACCGCGAGGCACACCATGATCATGAGCTTGGAGGAAATCCGCAAATTGCCGAGCATCACGCACCCTTCCGAAGTCTCAGAGAACGCACGGCACCCACGGGCACCGCAAAATCATACCTCTGCTAGCGTGAATTGATGAAAGTGCCCCTAACAATGGGGCCCATCGGCCTGGCTTACTTCGCCGCACCCGGCGTCACGCCCGTCACGGGACCACGCGGCACGCGCACGCGCCGACCAACCGCCGCCGGGCGCGGACAATCTTGCAAGCCTTGCAACGGGGGAGCTGGAAGCGTCCGGCGGCCGGTCGCTCACCGGCCGGCATCTCCGGGACCGGGTACCGGCGCCCGCCAGGCCCCGCCGAGATATTCGGCACAGGCAGCGATCGCCTCGCGCGCGCTGTCGAACATATGCCGCACGGCGGTCGCGATCATCAGGTTTTCGCCGAGGCCGAAATCCTCGATCGCCAAATCTGCGCCATCATAGATCACGCCGGCCTCCTCATGGGCGCCGCCGTCCGCGGTGCGCTCCAGCAGCGTGCGGCGGTCTGCCGTCCAGGCGAACACCGGCTTGCCGAGCGCCGCCGCGAAGCCGATCTCGTAGGCCGTCCCCGGATCCATGTTGGGTCCGCGGAACGGCGAGATCTCCGCGACCACCGCATCGGCACGGCGGATCATGTCCTCGTTGGCGCGGCGGATATGGTCGGCCTGGCGCGCCTTGTCCGCCTCGGCTTCAATCTCGTTGTCCATGGGCCAGAGCGGAGTCAGGCCGTGGGCCCGGCAGATCTGCTTGAGCGTGGCGGCGAACTCGGCCACATCGCGGCGGAACACGCCAGGGCCCGCCAGGTAGACCTGGGCGCGCGGGATCACGGCTTCTGCGCCAGCAGCTCTTCGCGGGCCTTGGTCAGCCGCTCGAGCTCCTCGGTCTGCTGGGTAATGCGATCGGCAACCAGGGCCTCATTGTTGCCGCCCGACACCGCCGCAGCCTGCTCCACCAGTTGCCGGATGTTGTCACGAACGATGGCGATCCGCCTGTCGAGTTCAGCCAGTGACCCGATGCTCATGGATACCGCTCCGTCTTCCCCGGCCGAACCCGGCCGGCTGGAACAATGATAGCGGCAACTGCTGGAGCCACCAGCGAGAATTTTCGCGCGCCGCACCGTGGCCGCGGCCGGCAGCCGCCGGCCCATCGCCGGCCCGAAAGGCCGGCCGTGGCCGGCCGGCGGCGCGTCCAGGCCCCTGCCGCCGCCGTCCACAGACAATTGCGTGATCGCGGTGACGCACCGCGACCGCCATCCACAGCGCTGATGCCGTCCCGAGGTTTGCCCGGCAGGCTCGGGCGCGATAGGTTCGCGCTCGCAAAACGGACCACGACAAACGTCTCGCGAGCCCGGATGGAAGACCGCTCCTTTTTCGTTGCCCTCGTCCTCGCCATGCTGGTGCTCGCCGCCGGCGAGATCGCCTACGGCGTTTACGGGCCGTTCTCGGCATCCGGCCGTGACATGATGGAATTCAGCAGCCGCAACCGGCTGCGATGATCAGGACGACCGCATGATGCGCGACAGAGCACTCTCACGGCTGCTGCTGACGGTGGGCGCCGCAGCCCTGGCGGCCCTGCTGGTGACCACGGCCGAGGCCGCGGCGAAAAGCAAGCGAGCGAAGGTCACCCGCTGGCACGGCTACGGCTTCCTGCCCGGGGTCCGCACGCCCGAGCGCATCGAATGGGAGCGGCGCGTGGCGCGGGAGCGCGATCCGTTCAACCGCTGGTACGGCTATCCCCGCTACTACCGCGGCCGCTGGAACGGCGGCGGCTTCGGTCCATGCTGGACCTACACGCCGATCGGCCCGCACTGGAACTGCGGCTGAGCCGACACACATGCCGGCGCAGGGACCACCCGCGCCGCCGGCCCCCGACGTCAGGCCGCGCGTTCTGTCGCAACGAGGTCGCGCACCATCGCCAGCACCGCATCACCGGCCTGAAAACGCACGAACACGCCGCTGCCGTCGCTGCGCGACACCACGCCGCCGAGCCGCGCCGGAACCCCGTCGATACCGAGCGTCAGCGCCGTCCCCGCAGCGACCGCTCCGACCTCGCCGATCACGGTCGCGCCGGCAGTCGACAGATCACGCACCTGGACGCGATGGGTACGGCCGCCGATGGTGACCCGGCCGGGCCGGTCCATCGCCTTGCGCGGTTCGGCGCGGCGATCGACATCCGAGGTCGAGGTGCGGATCACCCGCACCAGAATGGTGCGCAGGTCGTCGACCTTGCCGGCGATCTCGGTCGAGCCGTTCTGGATCTCGGATGCCCGCCGCCCGGTCGCGACCGCCTCCTGCGACACGGTCGCGATCTGCGCCGCGACCTCGCGCGCCGCGCCGGAGGTCTCGTCCACGGTGCGG
This sequence comes from Pseudomonadota bacterium, assembly GCA_040756765.1. Lineage (GTDB taxonomy): Bacteria > Pseudomonadota > Alphaproteobacteria > Rhizobiales > Xanthobacteraceae > Bradyrhizobium_A. The sequence continues at coordinate 54,886 of JBFLYG010000033.1, forward strand.
GCGATCTCGCGGGTCACCGCATTCTGCTCCTCGATCGCCGCAGCGATCGCCGAAGAGACGGTCTCGACATTGCCGATCGCCTTGCCGATGGCGGTGATGGACTCGACCGAATCCCGCGTCGCGTCCTGGATCTCGGCGATCTGCTGTGAAATCTCCCCGGTGGCATTGGCGGTCTGCTGCGCCAGCGACTTTACCTCGGAGGCGACGACGGCGAAGCCGCGCCCGGCCTCGCCGGCGCGCGCCGCCTCGATGGTGGCGTTGAGCGCCAGCAGGTTGGTCTGGCTCGCGATCTCGCTGATCAGCTTGGTGACGGTGCCGACCTTCTCGGCCGCCTGCGACAGCTTGCCGATGGTGACCTGCGCCTTCTCCGACGCCGACACCGCATTCGCGGTCAGCGCCTTCGATGAATTGACCTGGGAGGCGATCTCCGCGATCGAGGCGCTGAGCTGGGACGACGCCGCCGCGACCGTTTGCGCGTTCGCCAGCGCTTCCTCGGCAGCCGCCGCGACGCTCGCGCTGTTCTTGCCGAGTTGCACGGCCGAGCCGGTCATGTGCACGGCGTTCGCCGCCATCCGCTCGGTGCCGGCGGAGACCTGCGCCACGGCCGCGGTGGTCTCGCGCTCGACGGTGTCGGCCATCTCCTGCAGCGCGCGGCGCTTGAAATCTTCCGTCGCCTGGCGCCGTTCCTCGTCGAGCGCGGCTTCCGCCCGCGCCTTCTCCGCGGCGCGGATGCGGAACTGGTCGATCGAGCGCGCCATGTCGCCGAGTTCGTCACGACGGGTCAATCCGGGCAGCGCAATGGCGAAATCGCCCTCGCCGAGGCGGGTCAGCGCCGTGGTCATGGCCACCATCGCCGACGAGATCTTGCGCGCGATCAGCAGCGTCACGGCGCCGAGCAGCGCCATCACCATGAACGCGACCAGCGCGACCGCGCGAATGCTCTGCCAGAGCTGGGCATCGAGGTCGTCGATATAGACGCCGGTGCCGATGATCCAGTTCCAGGGCTGGAAGCCGACGACATAGGACAGCTTGGGCTGCGGCGCGTCCTTGCCCGGCTTCGGCCACTGGTAGTCGACGAAGCCGGCGCCGTCCTTCTTCACGACGTCGACGAACGCGATGAAGACCGCCTTGCCGTTGGGATCCTTGATGCCGCCGAGGTCCTTGCCGTTCAGTTCGCTCTTCTCCGGATGCATGATCATTCGGGGGGCGAAATCGTTGATCCAGAAATAGTCGCCCTGGCCGTAGCGCAGCTTGGCGATGCGGGCGGCAGCGCTGGCGCGCGCCGCGTCGTCCGTCGCCTGCCCCTGCTTGACCTTGCCGTGCTCCTCCTGCGCGATGCCGAGCGCGAGCTGCGCCAGATGGCTGAGCTCGCTCTGGCGCTGCTCCTTGAGCGACCGGGCGAGGTTCGCAGTCTGCATCACCGCCAGACCGATCAGGCAGCAGAAGCTGAGCCCGATGATGCAGTAGATGCGAAAGCTGACGGAGAGACGGCGAAACATCAGAACATTCCCGTAATGACGAAGACGCGAAATAACGAATCGTTTCGTTCAAACTCTCACGGCAAAGCTTCCACAATCTTAATCCTGCGGACGTCGTGCGGCATTTTTCAAACGCGTCGTGCGCGCCTGGACGGCAACGCGAAGCTCGTCGCGTCGCCTTTTGAGCGACTGCGACACTTTCCGGCGCGGCAGCCGGAAAACGCAGGAAAAACGTGATGCCACCCCAGTTGCGCCAACGACAGCGATCGACGGCGCGGTCGTTAAGGGATGCTTATCAGCAGCCCCCGATCACACGACCATTTCGGAACGAACCGACAAAAGAATGCCGATAGTTTTAATCAAACGCCATTTCCCCCATGAAGGATTTTAACCGTGCCGATTGCCGCATCCCGCCCCTTGCTCTGCATCGTGACAGACGACACCGCCCGTGGCGACAAGCTATGCGCCGCGCTCGCGGACGATGTCGCCGCCGTTGTCATTCCGATCACGGCGGCGCCAACCGTCCTGCCGCCGGCCGAAGTGATCATCGTCGCCGCCGACCTGCGCAACATGACCTGCGTCGAGGCGCTGAAGCTGCAGCTGTCGCAGTGCTCCGACACGCCATGCCGGCTGTTTCTGCTCGATCGCGGGGATCATTCGCTGGTGACACAGGCGCGGGCGCTCGGGGCGACCGACGTCGTCTTCCCGCCGTTCAGCGCGGCGCGCCTGCGTGCGCGCTTTCCCCGCTCACGGGCTGCCGCGCTCGCCGTTGGCGGCTGTGCCGCGGCGCTGCGCTCGATCTTCGCGCAGATGGCACCTCCGCACAGCAGCATCGACCTCGCACGTGCGAATGCCGCGACCGACCAGATCATCGACAGCGTCGCCGCGAACGGCCTCGCCGCCTGGCTCGACGACGTCCGCAGGCATCACGAAGGCACGTTCCAGCACTGCCTGCTCGTGGCCGGCATCGCGGTCGATTTCGGCCTCAGCCTCGGCTTCACCGGCAACGACCTGCACAATCTCGGCCTCGCCGCCACGCTGCACGACATCGGCAAGGCCGGAATCTCGCTGGAGATCCTCGACAAGTCCGGACGCCTCGATCCGGACGAGCGCCGGATCATCGAGCGACACCCGGCGATCGGCTACAAGCGCATCAGCGGTATCCAGAATCTGCCACCGGATGTCGCGGATGCGGTGTTGCATCATCATGAATACCTCGACGGCAGCGGCTATCCCGATCGCCTGACTGCAGCGCAGATCCCCGACCTGACGCGGATCGTCACCGTCGTCGACGTGTTCGCCGCGCTGATCGAGCGCCGCCGCTACAAGCCCGCGATGGCGCGCGAGCGGGCCTACGCCCTCCTCGCCGACATGGACGACAAGCTGGAGCGGCCGCTGGTGGCCGCATTCGAGGCCACGGCGATGCGCCGTTGACGGAACCGGTCCGGCGCAACCCTTCGCACCCTTTATATGATAACCTTACTGTGATTGAGTCGACGCCGAGGCATTGGAAACTCCGTGGTCACGGGCACGCACGATCCCCTGCATCGTTTCCCCACGGTCCGAACCTCCGATCCGGAGGAGTTCAGGCACGCGCTGCTCAACGTCTATGGCGCCCGCGCGCTCACCGTTCACGATCCCGCGCGGCTGAGGACGCGCGGCAATTTCCTGCGGCTCGGCAGCATCGCGCTCGGCTTCAGCGCCTGCGAAGCTGCCGCCGAGGTCCGCTTCGACGGCGCCGACTTCGCCCGTGTCCAGATCGCGCTCGCCGGGAGTGCCCGCACCAACAGCGGCGGCCGCACCGTGGACATCGACGTCAGGCAGTACTGCATCACCTCGCCGGATCGCCCGGCGACGCTGGAATACGGCGAGGATTTCGAGCATCTGGTGCTGCGGGTGGATCGCACCGCCCTGGTCCGCAAGCTCACCGCCCTGCTGGGGGGACCGCCACGCGGCGATCTCGAGTTCGACGCCGCTGCGTTCACCAGCCTTGCGGCCGTCGACGGGCTGCGCGACCTGATGCTGTTCCTCGCCCGTCAGCTCGACGGCAGCGCATCGCAGCTGCCGCCGCTGGCGCTGGCGGAGATCGAGCAGGCGTTGATCGTCGGACTGCTGACGACCGGCCGGCACCGCTTCAGCGACGTGCTGCTGCGGGATCCGCACAGCGCCGGCGCTGTGCAGGTGCTGCGCGCGGAAGCCTATATCGAAGCGAACTGGGACAGCGCGCTGACGATCGACGACCTTGCCGCCGCGACCGGCATCGGCGCACGCAGCCTGTTCCGGGCCTTCCAGAGCGCGCGCGGCTATTCGCCGATGACGTTCGCGAAGACGCTGCGGCTGCGCAAGGCGCGCGAGATCATGCTGCGCGAAGGCGCTCATGTCAGCGAAGCCGCCTCCCGCTGCGGCTTCGGCAATCTCGGCCACTTTGCCCGCGACTACCGCAAGGCGTTCGGCGAAAAGCCCTCGGCGACGCGCGCCCGCGGGCGCTGACTGCGCGCGGAACGGATCCGACAGGTTCCCGACTAGCCGGCCTGCGGGGCCGCAGGCTCCTGCGGCGCGATCGCGTCCGGCTCGATCACATAGAGTCCCGACATCGGATCGACCCAGTACAGATGGTCGCGGACCTTCTTGACGCCGGCGACGTTTTCCGCGGCGACCTTGATGGCCTGGCGGACATGCTCGTCGGTGATGGCGCCGTAGAGGTCGACCACCCCGTCGCACACCATCACATTGATGCCGATCGGCGCCCACTGGCCCTGCTCGATCGCGGCGACGATGCGCCGCCGGATATGCTCGTCGTCTGCGGTCGGATCGGGCACCTCGCGGGCAAGGCTTGCGACCGCGCGGACGAAATTCTGACGGCTGATGATGCCGACCACCGCCGAGCCGCGCATCACCGGCACGCGCTTGACATGGCGGCGCTCCATCAGCGCGACGATGTCGTCGAGCGGGGTGTCCTCGTCGACCGTGACCACGTCCGGCGTCATCACCTCCTCGACCCGGCGACCGGCGGCACGGACATAGTCCTCGGCGTCCCGGCCAGGGCCGAGCACAAACGACAGCCAGCGCGGCCGGCGCGCCTGCGTGCCGATCTCGCGGCGGCGCAGGAAATCACGCTCCGTCACCATGCCGACCAGCCGTCCGCCCGCATCGATCACCGGCAGCCCGCTGATGTGGTTCTCGATCATCAGCCGCGCCGCGCGTTCGGTGGTGGCGTCCGGGGCGACGGAGATCACCTTCCGCGTCATGATGTGGTGCGCCTTCATCGCCTCGCCTCCTGTCCATCCGGACCGTTCGATCACGTTGCCGCCCCGCCGCGGGGCCTCACCTCTGACAAGCGTATCGGGGCCGGCAGGCCCGGCTTTGATGCAGCTCAAATCCCGCCACGAGCGGCGCCGGTTTGCGGCAGATCAAGCGCCGGGCCCGGTTCCGCGGGTACCAATAGGGCGTCTGCAATGGATGGAGCGCCTCATGGCTGCCAGGGATCTTCTCCTGCCGCTGATCAGTTATCCGCTACCGCTCTCGCCGGAGGCCATCGAGCGCGCGGTGCGGCTCGCCCGCGGGCTGTCGGAGGCCCATGGCCCCGAGGGGCGCTTTCCGGAGATCGCCACGCGGGTGACGGGGCTGGTGTACGAGATCGAGCTCGAGGCCGGCCTGTATTTCGAGGGCGCCGACTTCGGCAGCTTCCTCGACCAGGAATCGCGCAAGAGCAAGCTCAACGCCGATCGCCTCGCCGAGACCTTCGAGGCTGCCGCGACGCGGCACAATGTCCGTCATGTCTGCCAGCGCGAGCGCCGCACCATGGACGCCGCCGCGCGCCACCTCGTGGACGAGGCCCGCCTGCACCAGGCCACCATCCTGCCGATGCGGCGGGACGATATCAACCAGCAGGACCTTGCCGTGCGGCTGCTGTTCGGAACCGGACGCCCGATGCTGATCGGCCCGGAGAGCCCGACGCGGCAGCCTGCGAGTGCATTCCGCACCGTCGCGGTGGCCTGGGACGGCAGCCGCGCCGCGACCCGCGCCGTCGCCGACGCCATGCCGTTCCTGCGGCGCGCCGACGCCGTGCGCATCTTCACCGCAACCGACGACAAGCCTGCCGCCGCGGAAGCCCGTGCCGGCGATCTCGCGGCGCATCTTGCCCTGCAGGGCGTGGACGCGAGCGTCGACGCCATCCGCAAGACCGACGCCCATTCCATCGGCTCGTTCATGGAATCCTATGTCGCGGCCCACCAGGTCGACCTCCTGGTGATGGGCGCCTACGGCCATTCGCGGCTGCGCGAATTCCTGCTCGGTGGCGCGACCCGCGCGATCCTGATGAATCCGCCCTGCTGGGTGCTGCTGTCGCACTGACGGCGTCCCGCGCGGCGGCGCCTTTCCTACCGCCGCGCCGTCAGTTCTGGTGCTCAGTTTTGGTGCAACGCCGCGTCTGCCTGCTGGCGGGCCGCCAGCGCCTGCGCAGTCGGGCAGGATGCCTTGACGCCGCCTCCGGCGAAGGGCTGGGCGACGAAGATGGACTCGCAGCCGAAATGATCGGCGATCTCGCGCGCGCTCGCAGCGATCGCTTCGTCGATCAGACGGCCGGGCAGATAGGCGACGATCATGTCGCCGATGCATAGCCGCCGCCGGGCGCTGAGGTCGATATCGATCCGGTAGCTGAACAGGGCATGGATGATGCCGCGACAATCGCGGATCGTCATCAGCCCGCCGTCCTCGCTGCGGTCATGCGCACGCACCACCTGCAGCCAGTCGGAGAGCGAGATGCTGGCGTCGTGCAGGTAGACCAGGGGATAGGCGGCTCGCGCCCCTTCCCCGGTCATGGGGAGTGCCTCAAACTGCTCAATCATTCTGCAAAAAATCCTGCTCGGCTGCGACAATGCGGCTGTGCCATGCGCGCGGGCATTGATTTGGATCAACGACGATGCCCGTTGATCCAGATCAAGTGGGGCATGCAATCGGGTTCCGAACCAGAGTGGACAACCCCATGACATTGACCGAGCCGTGGAATGGCGCCCGCGCCGACGAGCGCAAGCGCGCCTGTTCCCCCAGCTGCGAGGAGAGCAGCTGCGCCGACTGCAAGGTGCGCAAGATCAGTGTGTGTGGTGCGCTCGAGCCGTCCGAGTTCGAGGAGCTGGAACAGCTCAGCCATTCGGCGACCTTCGCCCCGAAAGCCATGCTGTTCGAGCAGGGCGCTGTCGCCGGCAACCTGTTCAACGTCACCGAAGGCGTGGTGCGGCTGTACAAGTCGCTGCCGGACGGGCGGCGGCAGATCGTCGGCTTCGCGCTCGCCGGCGACTTTCTCGGCCTCGCGCTGATGGACCGCTATGGCGTCACCGCCGAGGCGGTGACGCAGGTCAAGGCCTGCCGCTTCACCCGCGCCGCCTTCCTCACCTACATCGACGACAAGCCGCACCTGCTGCGCCGCCTGCACGAGTTCGCCGGCCACGAGCTCAGCCTGGCGCAGGACCAGATGCTGCTGCTCGGCCGCCGCAGCGCCGAGGAGAAGATCGCCGCCTTCCTGCTCAACCTGCAGACGCGCTACGCCCGGATCGGCTCGGCCTCGGTGACCATCCCGCTGCCGATGAGCCGGCAGGACATCGCCGACCATCTCGGCCTGACCATCGAGACGGTGAGCCGCACCCTGACCAAGCTGTCCCGCGACAAGACCATCCTGATCGTGCCGGACGGCGTGCGACTATTGAACGGCGAACGGCTCGACGAGCTCACCGCTGCGTGACGCCAGGGCCGCCGCGATCCCGCTGAGCGGTTTTGATCGAGGTCAAACGCTTTTCCGGCGCGAGGGTCTATGCAGGAGATCTCGCAAGGAGAAATGCACATGCCCCTCGATAGCCTTCTCGTGACCGCAGCCGTCGTTTTGGTCTTTGTTGCCTTCGGCAGCGTGGTCGCCTGGGCCGATCGTCGCACGCGCAGTCTCTGAGCGAGATACACCTCCCTAAGGTGGCGGTCCCTGCCGCCAAACCGAGACTTTCACGCCCCGCCTGTCTTCGACGGCGGGGCTTTTTGTGTCCGGACCAATTCCGCGCCACGCAAATCCGCCCCATCAAATTCCCTATCACGGACATCCCCGCGGCCGGCAAACCGTCTGCGGCGAACGGCCCTGCTTCATGCACCGCAGCATCGGCGGCATGACGGTTGGCCGCAGCCTGCGCACGTATTAGCCTGCCCCGCACAACAACAAAGGGAGCCGCGCAGCCGGCTCCGCCAGGGGAGGATGTCCTGTGCGCCGTGCCGCGCATCGATGATCCCGACGACCTGTGTGCAGCTCCGCGCCCCCCGCCGAGCCGCACCGGCGCGCTTTTCAGACGGCAACAACAGCAGACAACCAAGCCGAGGAGACGACCACCGATGCCCCGCCGCACGCTCGACCGACGCACCTTCATCGCCGCAGCCGCCGCCACCGCCGCGCTCAGCGCCTCGACGCGGCGCGTGCGCGCCGCAAAATACGATCCCGGCGCCAGCGACACCGAGATCAAGCTGGGACAGACCATCCCGCACAGCGGTCCGGGCTCGCTCTACGGCGTGCTCGGCCGCACCGGTCTTGCCTATTTCGACATGCTCAACCAGAAGGGCGGCATCAACGGCCGCAAGATCACCTTCCTCACCCTCGACGACGCCTACAGCGCGCCGAAATGCGTCGAGGCGACGCGCCGCCTCGTCGAGCAGGAGGAGGTGCTGGCGCTGTTCGGCTCGCTCGGCACCGCGCCGCAGACCGCCGTGCACAAATATCTCAACAGCAAGGGCGTGCCGCAGCTGCTGCTCAACACCGGCGCCTCGAAGTGGAACGATCCGAAGACCTTCAAGTGGACCACCGCGGGCCTGCCGCTCTATCCCACCGAGGCGCGCATCCTCGCCCGCCACGTGCTCAACGTGAAGCCGGACGCCAAGGTCGGCATTCTCTACCAGAACGATGATTTCGGGCGCGACTTCCTCGGCCCCTTCAAGCAGGTGCTGGCGAACGCCGGCGGCCGCGCCAAGGTGATCATGGAGACCACCTACGACCTCACCGACCCGACCATCGATTCGCAGCTCATCAACCTGTCGAAGTCGGGCGCCGACGTGTTCTACAACATCACCACCGGCAAGGCGACGTCGCAGTCGATCCGCAAGGTCGCCGAGCTCGGCTGGAAGCCGCTGCACCTGCTGTCGGCCGGCTCGACCGGCCGCTCGATCCTCAACGCCGCCGGCCTCGAGAACGCCGCCGGCATCGTCGCCATCAGCTACATCAAGGACTACGGTGCGCCGCGATGGGCCAAGGACGCCGATGTCATGGCGTTCGACGAGCTGCGCAAGGCGTCGCTGCCCAACGTCGATCCCGACAACAGCATCGCGTTCGTCGGCTACGGCCAGGCGGTGACCATGGCCGAGATCCTGCGCCGCTGCGGCGATGAGCTGACCCGCGCCAATGTGATGAAGCAGGCGACCACGCTCGCCGGCTTCCGCGCGCCGCATTTCCTCGACGGCGTCAGCTACAGCTACACGCCGGACGACTACACCTCGATCAAGACGCTCTATATCCAGACCTTCAACGGCAAGGACTGGGAGATCTCGGACAAGCCGGTCACCGAGTGACACTGCGTCACACATCCGTCATGACGCGGGCGGCCGCGGACCTCAGCCGCCGCCCCCCTCAGCCTTAATTTTGCGTTGCCTGCCGCGATGACGGGCAGGCCGCCACGGCCGCAGCCCTTTATGCAGAACTTTCAGCATGCTATCGTCGCTGCGCGCTCCGCGGCGGCACATGACGCGGCGCGTGGACGACACAGATCAAAACGAAAACACGAAGTCGAGCATTGTCTTGCGGCGGACCGACTTCCCCTTCGCAGCACGATGTTCCTCGCCAGTGCGATCGGGGCATGTCGCGGACGGGGCTGCCGGAGACATAGGGCAGCATGGTGGCGGGCGGCATTACCATTCCTTGTGTTCATTGCGGCTTCGCAATGGGACCGTCGGTCCGATTCTGCGGCGGCTGCGGCCGTCCCAAGACGCTGCCGAGCGCGTTCGGCCACCACGCCCAGACCTTCCTGCAATCCAGCGTGCCCGCCGGCCTTGCCCGGCACATCCAGCGCTCCGGCAACGCCATCCTCGGCGAGCGCAAGCACGTCACCGTGGTGTTCGCCGACATTCTCGATTCCACCGCGCTGATCGACAGCCTCGATCCCGAGGAGGCGCTCGGCGTGCTGGCGCCGCTGCTGCGCCTGTTGATGGACGCGGTGCATCAGCACGACGGCTTCGTCAACCAGACGCTGGGCGACGGCATCATGGCGCTGTTCGGCGCGCCGATCGCCAGCGAAGACCATGCCGTGCAGGCCTGCCACGCCGCGCTGGCGATGCGCGCCGCAGTCCACGCGCACAACCGCAGGACCGGCGCCGCCATCGCCACCCGCATCGGCATCAATTCCGGCGAGGTGGTGATCCACTCGATCGGCAGCAACCTCGCGATGAACTACGATGCGGTCGGCAAGAGCGTGCATCTCGCCGCGCGGATGGAGGAGATCGCCAGCCGCGACACCATCGTGCTGTCCGGCGACACCTATCGCCTCGCCGAAGGCTTCATCAAGGCGACCCATCGCGGCCCGGTGCGGGTCAAGGGCATCTCCGAGCCGGTGGAGGCGTATGAGCTGACCGAGTTGCGTCGCCGCACGCGCTGGCAGGTCCGCTCGGCGCGCGGCCTCAGCGTGCTGGTCGGCCGGCAGGACGAGCTGCGCCAGCTCGCCGACGCGGTCGGTCGCGCCGCAGAAGGCAATGGCGAGGCGTTCCTGATCTCCGCGGATGCCGGCCAGGGCAAGTCGCGCCTTGTGCACGACTTCATCCGCCAGCTCTCCGCCGACTGGATCGTGCTGGAGACCGCCTGCGCGCCGCAGCGCCAGACCTCGAGCTATCATCCGGTCTCGACCGTGATCCGCTCGCTGTTCAGCATCGGCTCCGACGACACGGCGGAGCAGGTCACCGCACGCACCCGCGAGGTGCTGGGACGCTTCGGTCCGGACGCAGCCGCCTTCCTGCCGGCGGTGCTGTCGCTGCTCGACATCGACAGCGACGACCGCGCCTGGCGGGCGCTGGAGCCGACCGAGCGGCGCAACCGCATCAGCGCCGCGATCCGCGCGCTGGTGCTGCGCCAGGAGCGGATGACGCCGCTCGTCATCCTGGTCGAGGACGTGCACTGGATCGACGCCGAGACCCGCCTCGTGCTGCAGGGCATGCTGGCCGAGCTAAACCGCGCGCGGATCATGCTGATCCTCACCCAGCGCCCCGAAGGCAGGGCGTTCGACCGCGGTTTCACCCGCATCGATCTCGGCCCGCTCGACACCGACGCCGCCCATCAGCTGCTCGACTGGCTGATGGGCCACGATGCCAGCCTCATCCCGGTGAAGCGCACCCTGCTGGCGCAGGCCCAGGGCAATCCGCTGTTCCTGGAAGAGCTGGTGCAGGCGCTACGCGATCAGAACGTGCTCGACGGCCAGCCCGGCAATTTCCGCGTCGCCTCGCCGTCGCTACGCATCGACATTCCCCAGACCATCGCTTCCGTGCTCGCCGCCCGCCTCGACCTGCTCGACGGCCTGCCCAAGACGCTGCTGCAGACCTCGGCAGTGATCGGCAGCGACGTCTCCATCGCGCTGCTGTCCGGCATGGTCGGCGTCGCCCCCGATGCGCTCGCCGGCGAGCTCGACACGCTGGAGCATGCCGACTTCCTGCGCCGCAACAAGACCGGCGCGCCGGCCGAATACTCCTTCAAGCACGAATTGACCCGCGAGGTCGCCTACAACACCATGCTGCTGGGGCTGCGCCGCTCGCTGCACGCCAAGGCGGTGGAGATCATCGAGAGCCGCTTCGCCGACCGCCTCGACGAGCATATCGACCGCCTCGCCGATCATGCCTTCCTCGCCGGCCTGTGGGACAAGGCGATCCCTTACCAGTTGCGCAGCTGCCGCCGCGCCTTGAAGCGCGGCGCATATCACGACGCCATCAGCATGTTCGAGCGCGGCCTCGACACCCTCGGCCACTGGCCGCCCTCCCCGGTCCGCAGCAAGACCGAGCTCGACTTCCGCCTCACGGTGGTGATCGCGCTGGAGCCGCTGGGACAGCACCGGCGCATCGCCGAGGTGCTGCGCGAGGCGCAGCGCCTTGCCTATGCGCTCGGTGATCCCCTGCGGATGGCGGCGGTCGATTTTCAGCTCGCCACCGCGCTGTGGCGGCTCGGCGAGCACCATGCCGCGATGGCGGCCGCCGACGCCGCCACCGCCACCTCTGCGCGGATCAACATCCCCGCCATGACCTTCGCCGCGCCGTTCGCCATCGGCATGGTTCAGCACGAGACCGGCGCGTTCGCGGCCTCGGTCGCGACCCACGAGCAGTGCTTTGCGCACGAGACGGCCGAGCTCGACGACAAGCGCGCCGGCTGGGCCGCCTTCCCCACCGTGATGCTGCGCACCTTCCTCGCCGACTCGCTGATCGAGCTCGGCGAGTTCGCGCGTGCCGACCTGCATGCCAGCGAGGCGAGCCGGCGCGCGGAAGCGGCCAACCACGCCTATTCGCGCGCCAACATCAATCATGTGCTGGGACGGCTGCGCACCGCGCAGGGCCGCCCCCATGAGGCGATCGCGCTGCTCAAGCAGGGCTGGCAGGATTGCCTCGACCGCGACATGGTGCAGATGTACCCGGTGTTCGCCGCGCGGCTCGGCGAGGCCTATCTTGCCGCCGGCGACGTCGCCGCCGCACTCGACATCATGGCCGCGCCGGAACAGCTCGACGTGCCGCTCGCCGAGCACGCCTTCGGCTGGCGCTACCTGTTCGTGGCGCAAGGGCGCGCCTATCTCGCCGCCGGACGCATCGCGGACGCCCGCCATGTCGCCGAGCGCGCACTGGCGCTCGCGGTCGAGCGCGGCGAGCCGCCGCAGCAGGCCTACGCGCTGAAGCTGCTCGGCGATATCGCCGCCGCGACCGATGCACCGGACGCCGCCGATCCCCTGCATCGCGCGCAGGATCTCGCGCGACAGTGCGGCATGCGGCCGCTCGACGAGGCCTGCGACGCGGCGCTCGCCGCCCTTGGCGCGCCGCAAGCCGGCGCCCGCCTCTGAGCGGGCGATGCCGGCTCAGCGCTCGGCCACCAGCAGCTCGAACAGGCGGTCGAGCTTGTCCTCGTGCTCCAGGTTCCAGACAAAATCCAGCACCTGCCGCAGGCGGGCGTCGGTCGTCGGCGTCCGCGAACCGACGTTCCGCCAGAACTTCGCCGCGATATCCTCGCGGGTGAGCGGCCTGCGCGGCGATCCCGGCAAGTCGTCGACTTGCTCGCTGAAGACCTCGCCGGAGCGGAGCGTCACCGCGACGCGGTTGGGAATCTGCCGGGGATAGAGCGCCGTCAGGGCCGGATCTTCCGCGATCTCGATCCTGGCCATCAGCGCGCGGACATCCGGCGTCGCGAGCCGCTCCGGCGCATAGCTCGCGTTGGTGATCGTGCCGTCGAGCAGTGCGCGGGCGACGATGTAGGGCATGCTGTGATCAGCGGTCTCCTTGGTCGCCGGAGCCCAGACGTCCGGCCCGGTCGCCGTCTGCTTGTACCCGAACTGCGTCGTTGCAACGTTCACCTTCGCGATCGCGCCGCGATCCCCGATCTTGCCGGACAGCCGAATGGCGGCCTCCACGGCCGTCAGGGTATGCCCCTGGGCGGGATAGGGTTTGACGAGCACATCATTGATGCGGAACGGCCGGCCATGGCCGCCGAAGGTCGACGTGTCGACCACGATATCCTCCCCCGCAACCTGACGGTTCAATCCAAACCGCCCCTCAAAAATGGGACTTGGACCGGTGATGCCTTCCCGGGCAAGGATGGCGGCGAAGACACCGTGACGCGATGCCGATGCGTCGGCGAGGCCCTTCCAGTTCGAGAGCACCTGGACGCGCGTTTGATTCATGGCGACGTGATCGACGAGCGCGATGTTGACGGCCTGCGTCAGACGGTCGACCGCAAGCCCCATCAGCTTGCCGGCCGCGAGCGCCGCGGTGACCACGCCATAGGTCGTGTTGTCCCAGCCGCGGGCATTGAGGGACACCGCATCGAACAACCGGCATTCGATCTCGTAAGCCGCCACCACCGATACGATGAAATCACGGACCGATCGTCCTTCGGCTTGAGCGACCGCAAGGCACACCGCAACGAAATCGCTGGGATGGCCGACCTCCTTCGAGGCATAGCCATCATTGAGGTCATAGTAGCGCATGGCAGCCCCGTTCGCGAAGGCCGCCATCTCGGCGCTGGTCCGGTGCCGTGTGCCGATGAGTGTGGACGTGCCGTCTCCGGCCGTCCTGGCAATGCGGAAGCAGTTCGCCACAACGGGCTCATCGAGCGCCGCGAGCGCGCAACCTATGGTGTCCACCAGGCGGAGTTTGACAGCCTCGATGGTGCCGGCATCGATATCGGCGTAGCCGAGGCCGTGAACATAGTCGGCCAGCCTCCCCGCCAGGGGTGACAATTCCGGGCCGCTCGAGGATTTTGCGGCTTGCTGCGCGCGGCCATGGCCGGTGAACGCATAAGCAGCGGCAAGCGATGCCGCTCCGGCCATCAATCGACGTCTGTCCGTCAGGATGCTGAACATTGCTCGACTCACGCCACTCTTCATTGAATTCATCGGTTGATCACGAGCAGCTCGAACAGGCGGTCGAGCTTGTCCGCGCGCTCCAGATTCCACAGATGGTCGAGCACCTCGCGCTGGCGGGCGTCCGACCACACCTTGGCGACGTTGCGCCTGAACTTCTGCTCGAAGTCGCTGCGCTGCATCGGCTTGCCGACGAAGCCAGGCAGGGCATCGACCTGATGCGACACCGTGCGACCGTCGGTCAGCGTCGCCGTCACCCGGTTGGGCAGCGCCTTCGGCGTCAGCGCGGTCAACGCATCATCCGGCTTGACCGTGATCTTCGCCATCAGGGCGCGCACCGCCGGATCGCGGATGGCGGCGGGCGCGTAACTGTCGTTGGTGATGTCGCCGTCGAGCATCGCGCGCGCCACGACGTATGGCAGGCTGTGATCGGCGGTCTCCTTGGTCTCGGGCTTCCATTTCTCCGGATCCTTGCCGGCGGACAGGTAGGTGAAGTTCGCGGTGGCAACCTCGATCGCCTGGATGCGGCCGAGATCGCCGACCTCCGCCGCAACCTTGGCGGCGGCGGGGATTGCGGTCAGCGTGCCGCCCTGCGCGGGATAGAGCTTCACGCCGCAGTCGTTGATGCGGAAGCGGCCGGCGCGGCCGCCGAACTGGTCGATGTCGAGTTCGAACGGCCCGGACACCTGCTTGAACAGCCCGGCATGACCTTCGAAGATCGGCGACGGCCCGGTGACGCCGCGCCGCGCCAGCAGGGCGGCGAACACACCGTTGCGCGCCGCGTTGGCGTCCGCGATGCCCTTCCAGTCCGACAGCACCTGCACCCGCGTCTGGTTGAGCGCGAGATGACCGCTGATGGCGAGGTTGACCGCCTCAGCGAGTTGCTCCGCCGGGAGTTTCATCAACCGGCCCGCCGCCAGCGCCGACGCCGGCAGGCTGTAGATCGGGTGGTCCCAGCCCCGCCGCGTCAGCTCGGCGGCATCCATCAGGCGGCAGGCGATCTCGTAGGCGAGCACGATGGACAGCAAGAGGTCGCGGCCGCTGCGGCCCTCCGCCTCGGCGATCGCGAGGCAGGCGGTGATGTTGTCGCTGGGATGGCCCGGCTCGCGGCCGACATAGACGTCGTTGAAATCGTAGTAGCGCAGCGCGACGCCATTGGCGAACGCCGCAAGATCGGGGCTCGTCCGCTGCCGCGTGCCGATCACCGTCGCGGGTCCGCCGGGCAGCGCCAGCGCGACATCGCGGCAGGCGCGCACCGGCGTCTCGCCGAAGGCGGCGATGCCGCAGCCGATGGCATCAATAAAATGCGCTTTCGCCGTCTCGATCGTCGCCGCATCCAGCGCGCCGGGGCCGGTGCCGGCGACATAGCCAGCGAGCTGCTGGGCGAGGTTCATCGGCGCAGCCCCCGGCGCATCGGACGCCCGCGCCATTTGCGAGAAGATCGTGGCCGTTCCCGCAATGGCGCCGAACGCGGAACGCCGGTCGATTGGTCTTGTCATCGTCATCTCCTGCCTTCGAGCTGCATCAGCCTCGCTCCCACCTCCGGCGTCGTCGCACGTGCGCGCGAACCACGGCCACGCGTCACCACATAGCCATCCCACGACAGCGCCCGGCCGATCTGCAACGCCGCCTGCTGCAGCGGCGCGAGATAGCGCTCCGGAATCTGCGACGGGCTGATGACCCGGGTGCTGCAGACAATGTTCAGCGCCGCGACCGACTGGCCGGCGACCGTGATCGCGACCGCGATGGTCGACGCACGAACGAACGCAAAGCTGTCGCCGCGGGTGGCAAAGCCCTGGCAGCGGATGCCCTCCAGCAGATCGGCGGTCTGCGCGGCGTCGCGCGCGGCGACGTCATGGGTCCGGCTCGATCGGGCCAGCGCATCGAGGATCCGGCCGCGCTGCTCCTGCGAGCCGAACGCCAGGAAGGCGCGGCCGAAATCGCTCTCCAGCATCGGCAGGTCGGAGGTGTTGATGGGGGCGCTGATGCTGATCGGCGCGGTCGCGCGCGTGCTATAGCGGATCGCCATGCCGCGCCCTTCGAACACCGCGAAATCCGACGGCCACTGCACGCTGCGCGACAGACGGTCGATCGCCGGCACCGCCACCTCGGTGATCCAGGCCTGCGACGACACGCCGGCGCTCAGCGCACTGACCTTGGAGGATGGACGATAGCCGCCGGCGTCGTCGCGCTGGACATAGCCAGTGAGACGCAGCGTGTTGAGCAGCCGCGAGATGGTCGGCTTCGGCAGACCGGTGAGCGCATGGAGATCGCGCACCTGCAGCGGATAGACCTCGTTGAGCAGGCGCAGCAGCTCGAGGCCGCGGATCAGCGAGCCCTTGTCGCCGGTGTCCGCGACGGCCCGCGCGCTGGTGGTGGAGGGCATCATGATGCTTCGTCCTGTACCGCCGCGCCGTCCGCCCGCCCGGCGAGGCCGTCACGCTCGAGCGCCTCCAGGCTGCGTCCGGCGGTGTCCGGCCCCAGCAGCGCGAAGGCCGCGGCGAGCAGGCCGTAGAGCAGGCCGACGCCGGTGACGACCAGCAGCGGATTGCCGAACCGCGCCAGCGCCGCGCTCACGGCAAACGGCGTCAGTGCGGAGCTGATGCGCCCGACAAGGGCCGCCGTGCCCATGCCGCGCAGCCGCACGCCGGTCGGCAGGATCTCCGGCAGATAGATCGCAAACCCGATCGCCGAGATGAAGTAGATGGTCGTCGTCAGGACGAGGCCGGCCGCCATCAGCCACAGCGGCGCCGCCTGCAAGGGATAGAGAAAGCCCGCCAGCGCGCCGAGCAGCGCGGCGGCGATCAGCAGGCGGCGGCGCTCGAAGCGGTCGGACAAGCCGACCGCCAGCAGCGGGCCGAGCAAGCCGCCGGCGAAGGTGACCGCGGACAGTGCGAAGGTCGTCGCGGTGTCGAAGCCGCGGCCGGCGAGGATGGTCGGCAGCCATCCGGAGAAGATGAAGATCGCCGACAGGTGGCAGGTCTGGAACACCAGCGCCAGCACCAAGCGTGGCCGCAGGCGGCGGCCGAGCAGGTCGCGCCAGCCGAGATCGCGCGCCGGCGGCGGCAGCACCGCGGGCGGCGCGAGAACGACGCCGCGCCGCGCAAGCCGCCGCTCGATCGCGGCGACCAGTTGATCCGCCTCGGCGAGCCGGCCGACGGAGGCGAGCCAGCGCGGGCTCTCGGGCAGTACGGCGCGCGGCACGAAGGCCAGCGGCAGCACCAGGGCGGACAACAGGAACAGCACCCGCCAGCCCTCGTCCACGGCGAGGTTCGGCACCACCAGGAAGGCCACAAGGGCCCCCACCGGCAGCGAGCCGTTGACCAGCAGCGCGACCACCGACTGGAAGCGGCCGCGCGACGCTTGCGGCGTCAACTCGTTGAGGTAGGCGAAGCCGGTCGGGATCTGCATGCCGAGCGCAAACATCGTCAGCATGCGCAGCGCCAGCAGCACCGTGTAATCCTGGGCGAGGCCGCACAGCGGGCTGGCGATGCCGTAGATCGCGATATCGGCGATGAACAGCCGCCGGCGGCCAAAGCGGTCGCCGATCAGACCGGACAGCGCCGAGCCGAGCGCGGCCGCGAACAGCGACAGCGAGATCAGCCAGGCCCGCGTCGGCTCGGTGATGATGCCGACCTTGACCAGCGACGGCGTCACGAGGCCGGTCAGCGCGAGGTCATAGCCGTCGAAGAACATCGCCGCGCCGATCACCGCACAGGCCAGGACGTGAAAGCGCGACGGCGGCAGGCGCTCGAGCCGGCCGGCGATATTGGCCCGCTCACCGGCCGCAAGAGATGTCCGAAACTCCACGCGCTGATGCATGCCGATCTCCATGGCTGACGGCGCCGCCGGGCGATGCCGGCTCACGCTCCCGCGAGAATGTCGCGCGCCCGCGCCGCGACCGCCTCGTCGACGAACGTGCCGTCGTCGAGCACGAGCGCTCCCCGCCCCTCGCGCAGCGCGGCGGCATAGGCCGCAAGGATCGCCTGCGCCCGCGCGATATCCTCAGCGCCGTGGCGGAAAACGTCGTTCACGATCGGGATCTGGGCCGGGTGGATACAGGACCGTCCCTGGAAGCCGAGCGCGCGGTCCTCCTCACAGGCGCGGCGCAGCGCCTCGAGGTCCTTCACCGGCATGAACACATGCGCCACCGGCGCTTCCAGGCGCAGGAAGCGCGAGCGCGCGACCAGGTGCTGGCGGGCGTAGAGCGTCTCGAGCCGTGCCGGGGTCGGCTCGGCGCGCAGGTCACGCACGAAGTCGCCGGCGCCGAACGCAAAGCGCCGGATGCGCGGCGACGCCGCGGCCATCGCGTCGAGGCCATAGAGCCCGGCGACGCTCTCGATCAGCGGCTGCACGATGACGCTGCCCGGCGGCACCGCGGCGGCGTCCTCGCGCGCGGCGAGCAGACGGTCGATCGCCCGGATCAGCTCCGGGTCCTCGGCCTTCGGCAGCAGCACACCATGCAGGCCGCGCGCCGTCAGCGCCGCGAGATCGGCGAGCGCATCCACGCCGCCGTTCAGGCGCACCAGAACAGTCCCCTTGGGGGACGCGTTCAGGAAATCGCCAACGATGCCGCGCGCCCTCGCCTTCTCGGCTGGCGGAACGGCATCCTCGAGGTCGAGGATGACCGCATCCGCCCCCGTGCCCAGCACCTTGCCGAGCAGGTCGGGCCTGTTGCCCGGCGCATACAGATAGGAGCGGATCGCCATTCAGATCACGCCCGCCTTCTTCAGCTCGGCCATCTCGGCCTCGCTCACTCCAAGCTGCGTGAACACTTCAGCGTTGTCGGCGCCGAGGGCACGCCCGGTCCAGCGGATCGCTCCGGGGGTGCCGGACATGCGGAACATGACGTTCTGCATCCGCACCGGGCCGAGCTCCGGGTCCTGCACGGTAGTGATGGTGTCGAGCGCGCGGTACTGCGGATCCTCGAAGATGTCCGAGACGTCGTAGATCGGCGCCAGCGCCGCCTCGGCCTGCTCGAACGCCTGCACCACCTCCTTCATCGGGCGGGCGCGGATCCATTCGGCGACCTTGCCGTCGAGCTCATCGACGTGCTGCAGCCGTCCGGACGCGGAGCTGAACCACGGCTCGTTGACCACCTCCGGCCAGCCGACGAGGCTCATCGTCCGCGCCGCGATCGAGGTCGACGAGGTGGACAGCGCCACCCACTTGTCGTCGGCGGTCTTGTAGGTGTTGCGCGGCGCGTTCTTGTCGGAACGGTTGCCGGTGCGCTTCTGGATCCGTCCGGTCTGATCGTAGGTGATCGCCTGCGCCCCGAGCACCGCCATGATCGGCTCGATCAGCGCAAGGTCGACGACCTGGCCATTGCCGGTGCGGTGGCGGGCATTGACCGCCATCATCACCGCCAGCGCGCCGGCGATGCCGGCGATGCCGTCGGCCAAGCCAAAGGGCGGCAGCGTCGGCGGACCATCGGGCTGCCCGGTGATGGAGGCGAAGCCGCTCATCGCTTCCGCGATGGTGCCGAAGCCCGGCCGGTGGGCGTAAGGCCCATGCTGGCCGAACGCCGTGACGCGCAGCAGGATCAGGCCGGGATTTTCCGCCGCCAGCTCCTCATAGCCCAGCCCCCATTTCTCAAGGGTGCCGGGCCGGAAGTTCTCGACAATGACATCCGCCTCGCGGGCAAGCTTGCGGAACAGCCGCTGGCCCTCGGGGCTTCCGAGATAGAGCGTGATGGCGCGCTTGTTGCGCCCGATCATCTTCCACCACAGCGAACTGCCGCCGCGCGCGGGGCCGTGGGTCCTTGAATTGTCGCCGCTGGGATGCTCGATCTTCAGCACGTCGGCGCCATAGTCGCCGAGCAGCATCGCAGCGACGGGGCCTGCGAACAGGGTTGCGACGTCGATCACCTTGAGGCCCGCGGCCGGTCCTTCACTCACTCTCAACTCTCCTTCAGCTTGGCAGGTGCGGCCTGGCGCGTCAGCGCCAATGCCGCTGGTAGAACGGCGTCGCGCCCTCGCGGATGCAGGTGCGGTCGGTGGCGAAAAAATCGGCGTAGTGCAGCACGTAGGCTTCGAGGCTGCGGCCATGGAACGGCGCATTCGCCGCATGGGTCGCAACCGTGCTGACCACGAGATGCGGGAATTTCAGCTCCTTGAGCAGCATGGCGCCGACCACGCCATGGGGCAGCTCCTTCGACAGCGCCGAAGGGGCCGCGACGCCATTGTCGCGGACATACATCAGCGGCTTGTCGACATCGTGCAGGATCAGGATCGACGTCAGGGTATCGACGTCGAAGGTGTCGCCCCACTGCGAGGAGGCGCTGCGCGCGAGCTCGATGCCGACACGGGTGACCTCGTTGACATGCTTCATCAAGGGATAGGCCGCGAGATGGGAGTACGGCATGTCCTCGAGCCGCTCATGCATGCTCGACGTCCAGGCGCTCACCCAGGCCGTGACGATGCGCTCGCGCACACCGGCCGAGACGAGCTCCAGCCCGAACAGCCAGGCCTCGACCTCTTCGCGCTGCTGCGCCGTGCCGCGGTTGATGGTGTAGCTCATTCGATGGTCACTCCCTTGGTTTCCGGCGCAAACAGCAGGACGACGATGGCGAGGGCGAACGCTAGCGTCGTCGTCAGCATGCCAGCCTCAAAGCCGTGCGCGTCGGTGGCGAGCAGGCCGATCAGCGCCGGCGCGATCAGCCCGCCGATGCGGCCGCCGTTGTAGGCGATGGCCATGCCGAGCGCGCGGGAATGGCTGGAGCGGATCAGCTCGGCGGTGAACGGCCCCATGCCGGCGAAGATGCCGCCGATGCCGAACCCGGTGAAAAAGCTCGCCGCCAGCAGCAGGTCGGGATCGGCGGCCTCCACGAGCGCGAACACCGCCGCCGCGCCGATCAGCAGGTAGAGGACGAAGGTCGGACGGCGCCCGAGGCGGTCCACCAGCATCGCGAACACGACGAAGCCCGCGAGCGATCCCAGTTGCTGCGTCAGGGTGAAGCCGAGGCTCTTGATGAAGGCGAAATGCTTGACGGTGACGAGGAAGGTTGGCGTCCACGTGAACACCGCCCAGTAGACATACTGGACGAAGAAGATGAAGCCGAACGCGATCAGCAATCCCCGCCCGGTCTCGCCGCGGAACAGCGCGCCGACATCGCCGCCCGGACGCTTCTCGCCGCTGCGCCGCAGCCAGAGCGGCGACTCCGGCGTGTTGCGGCAGAACAGCACCAGCGCCACGATCGGCAATGCCCCGATGCCATAGACCCAGCGCCAGCCGCCATGCTCCAGCCCGCCCGACAGCGACGACACCGCCGCGACCACGCCGATGGCGAGCATCGACCCCAGCGGCAGCCCCATCTGCATCAGCGCGCCACCCTTGCCGCGATGGTCGGCATGCCAGGTTTCGGCGATCAACGACGCGCCGGCGGTCCATGCGCCGCCCATGCCGAGCCCGCCGATGAGGCGCAGCGCCACCAGCCAGCCGAGCGACGGCGCGATCACGATCACGCCGGTGCACAGCGAATAGATCAGGATCGACAGGAACAGCGTGCGCACCCGCCCGATCCGGTCGGCCACCCAGCCGAACACGATGCCGCCGACGATGGCGCCGCCCGCCGACACGCTGGTGAGCAGGCCGGCATCGGCGCGGCTGAGCCCGAACACGACGATCAGCGCCGGCGCGGTCAGCGCCAGGACGTAGAGATCGAACACCTCGAACAACCAGCCGAGGCCGGCGGCGCGCAGCACGCGCCAGGCGTCAGCGGACACCGCGCGGTACCAGGGGCGGCCGAGATCGCCGGCGCGCACGGGCACGCCCGTCGGCGCGGAAACGTCAGATGGTTGCATATACTCCTCCCGGTCGGTCATCTTCGGACAGCGGATCGACCGCATGCCCGCGGGACCTTCGGGGCAGCTTGTCCGCCCCGGTGCAGTCTTGAAAAGCGCCAATGTCGCGCGTTTCGACTATCGAAACGCATCCGGCACGCGCGAGCCGTGATCGCGGCGACGCCGCACGTTGCGCCGCCATATCAGAACCTCGCGCCCATGCTCGCGGCGAACACCGAGCGATCGCGCAGCACGTTGAACGCGCCGCCCCAGGTCGGCAGGTAAGTCACCTCGGCGAAGTAGGTCTTGAGGTAGTCCGCGCGCAGGGCGATGCCGGCGCTGTTGCGTCCCTCGCTGAAGGTGCCGTCATAGGACCAGCCGGAGACGTCCTTGCCGTAGCTTGCCGACAGCGTGACATCGAGATCGGCGACCGACGGCACCGCATAGGTCAGCGCACCGCGCAGGCGAAAGCCCCACGCGTTCCGGGTGACGAAACCGTCCAGCGTGCAGCCGGTGTAGAGCACGCCAGGGGCGGCCGACGGACAGTAGCCGTTGACCGGCCCGGCCCCGAAGGTATCGGCGCGCAGGTAGCGGCGCACGGTGGGATCGGGCAGATCATAGACCTGCCGCAGCCCGACCTCGGCCGAGAACGCCGCCAGCTTGGCGCCCATCACCTGCTCGAACTGCTGTCCGACAGAGAGGTTCAGCGCCCCGGTCTGGTGGCGGTCGTAGCCGGTGTAGAACGAGCCGGGGGCGAGCGCATTCAGCTCGCGCCGCCAGAGGTTGGGCGCCGTCGCCGAGACCGCGGCGGCGAGCTCCTCGCCGGCCGGCAGGCCGAGCGCAAAGTTCGGGCGATAGACATACTCCGCCGACAGCGTGGTCTTGGTGGCGAGGCTGGTCTGCCAGGTCGCGCCGATCATGTCGATGTCGGGCGCGAACACGGTGCGATAGAGCGGATTGCCGCCGTCCGGATTGCCCGGGATGAACGGCACCGCCGCGGACGTACGAAAGGTGCGCGAGATCTCCGGCAGCGCATTGCGGGCGTTGTAGTGGGCGTAGAACAGCCCGACCTCGCTGCGCAGGGCGTCGAGCGCGTAGCGCGCGCCGATGCCGCCCTGCCCGAGCTCGTTGTTGGCCGGCGTCGCCGCGCGCGCGATCCAGTCACCCGCGCTCAGTGCCACGCGGTCGGTGACGGTGAACGGCGCGCCGACGATGACATAGTCGCAGCCCTGGGCGAAGTAATCGGAGGCGTAGAACGTGCCGCAGCCGTCATAGGCGTTGCGCGCCTGACCGAACTGCCAGAAGCCTTCCAGCGACAGCTTCGGCGTCACCGCGAACCGCGCCGACGCGGCCGGGAACGGGATCTGGCTCTCCTCGACGGTCGCGCCCGCGCGGTGGGTGGCGGGCGCATCGACCGGATTGAGCGCCGACAGGCCGCCCGCCAGCGAGCTGCGCAATCCCCAGGTGATGAGCTGGTTGCCGACGCGGAAATCGAGCGGGTGATCACTGAGGTTCACGCGCCCGAACGCGTAGGCTTCCTGCAGGGCCACGCCGGTGAACTTCGACCGCTCCGCGAAGCCGGCATCGGACAGCGGCGTATTCGGCACATAGCCGTTGGGATAGTTGCCCCACGGCACCGCCTGGTCGGCGAGCGTGAAGTCGCGCCAGCCCTTGCCGCGGACGAAGACTCCGAACCCGTCAACTTTCGCTTCGAGCGAGACCCAGCCCTGCAGGGCCGTGGACACCGGCTTGCCCTTGCGAAAATTCAGCTCGGCGTCGTCGCTGTTGCGGGTGTTGCCGGCGGAGCTGACGCCGAGCGTCCGCGCATTCGGAAGGGTGGTGAACTGCAGATCGGGATCGGCGGCCCGCACCACGGTGCCGACGCTGGCCGCACCATGGATCGTGACGTCGACATCGCCAACCTGGAACTGCTGGGCAACAGCCGTGGTCGATCCCATCGCCAGCACCGCCAGCGCGGCGCGCAGCACCGGCGCCCGAAACGCAAACACACACATCTGGTCGTTTCCTCCTCCACAACACATTGACGGATATCGTCAACGTGTATTATTTTGTACATAAATTATGATTCATCGAATTAACCGTCAATCTGTACGGAATTCGTCAATGTGAGGATCGCATGGCGGAGGACGACCACCTCTACTTCAGCGCCGACGAGGCCGCCGAGCATCTCGGCGTGTCGCGCACGACGCTCTATGCCTATGTCAGCCGCAAGGGCATCCGCTCGGAGAAGGCGGCGAACGCCAAGGAGCGGCGCTACTGGAAGGCGGACGTGCTGGCGGTGCGCGCCACCAAGGGCGCGCGCGGCATCCGCACCACCGAGGCCAGCGGCATCAGCGCGGTGTCGGCGCTGACGCTGATCACGCCGCAGGGCGTGTTCTACCGCGGCCGCAGCGCCGCCGAGCTCGCCGAGCATGCGAGCCTGGAGACGGTCGCCAGCCTGCTGTGGAACGCCGACGAGGCCGCGGCGTTCACGCGCCGCCTGCCGCAGCTGTCGAGCCGCTTCGGCAAGCTGGCGTCACTGTTCGACAGCGACAGCCTGGCGGATCGCGCCAGCGTTCTGCTGCCGGTGCTCGAGGCGGACAATCCCCGCTCGTTCGACCTGTCGCCGCCCGGCATGGCGATCACCGGCGCCGACCTCGTGCGCGCCGTCACCGCGGTGCTGCTGCGCAAGACCAAAGTCGGCGCCGAGCCGATTCACGAGCAGATCGGCAAGGCCCTCGGCCTGTCGAAGGAATGGACCGATATCGTACGCAGGATCCTGGTGCTGTCGGCCGATCACGGCTTCTCGCCGTCCGCCTATGCGGTGCGGGCGGCCGCGAGCGTCGGCGTGACGCCCTATCGCAGCGTCGCCGCCGGGCTCGCGCTCGCGGCCGGGCGCTACTCGGCATTCGGCCGCCTCGACGCCATGTCGCGTTTCATCGACGAACTGACCGCGACCGCCGATCCGCAGACCATCATTGTGCGCCGGCTGCGCGAGGGCGAGGAACTGCCGGGCTTCGGCGGCAGCGACGTCTACGCCGGCGAGGATCCGCGCGCGCAGACGCTGCTCGCGCAGCTCGACAGGATGTGCGCCCGCGACCAGGCCTTCCGCCGGCTCAAGACGGCGATCGCCGCCGTCGGCGACATCAAGGGGCTGAAGCCGGACTTCGCCCTGCCGGCGATGTTCGTCAACCGCCGCGTGGGATTGAACGCGCAGGACTTCCTCTGGCTGCTGGGGCGAACGGTCGGCTGGGTCGCCCACTCGATCGAGCAGGCTGAGCTCGGCCCGCAGGACCGCGCGCCCTACACCTATATCGGCGAGCTGCCCGGCGACAAACGCTGACGACGCTTGTCGCGGCACTGTTACGGCCATGCGCGTGGCGCGCGGCGGAGTGTCGAGAACTTAACACCCGCGCGCGGGAAAGCGCGCTACCCTGCCGGCGAGCTGCCGGGAACCCGTGATGACGCTTCACACCGACCTGCCCTTCACATCGGCCCATTCGCCGAAATGGCGCATCGCCACCGAGGGGTTAGATGCCGCCGCGCGGCAGATGATCCTCGACCGCATGCGCTCGATCTCCTACGACGCGCGCGATGCGTTGTTCGACCAGGGCGAGCCCAGCGACACCCTCGTGCTGGTGACCGAAGGGCGGGTGCGGCTGTCGCAGACGCTCGACAATGGCGAGGAATTCACCTTCGGCATCACCACGCCCGGCACCCTGCTCGGCCTCGCCGCGCTGGTTACCGGGCAGCCGCGCATCCTGTCGGCCTCCGCCATCGAGCCGGTGACGGCGGCGCTGATGACGCGCACGGATTTCCTGGGCTGCCTGCAGGCCCTGCCGCAGTTTCACTGGAATGTGACGCGGCTGCTCGCGATGCTGTCGGTCGAGAGCATCGAGCGCAGCGGCCCGATGGCGCTCGACAGCGCCACGGTGCGGCTCGGCACCACGCTGAAATCGCTGGCGCGCCCCGACGATGACGATCCCGACGGGCGGCGGCTGGCGGTCGCCGGCCTCAGCCAGGGCGAGCTCGCGCGCATGATCGGGGTCAGCCGCAGCTGGGTCGCCGTTGCGCTCGCGCAGTTCGAGCGCGACGGCCTGATCGCGCGCCAGCGCGGCCGCATCGTCATCGTCAGCCTGCCGCGGCTCGACGGCTTCATCGCCCGCGCGCGCAATGCGTGAGCGCTCGCTCAAAGGATCACGTGGTTTCGTAGCCCGGATGAGCGAAGCGATATCCGGGATCACGAACGCCGCCCTTCCATCCCGGATGTCGCTTCGCTCATCCGGGCTACTGGCCATCCGCATGGTCAATCACCATTTCCGGACACCAACGAGGCTCTCATGACCGTCTACATCGTCGCCCAGCTCAAGTTCACCGAGCGCGCCCGCTACGACCGCTACCAGGCGCGCTTCTTCGACGTCTTCCGCAAGTTCAATGGCAAGCTGCTGGCCGCCGACGACAAGCCGGCCGTGCTCGAAGGCGACTGGCCGCGCGACAAGATCGTGA
The DNA here is from genome assembly GCA_040756765.1 of Pseudomonadota bacterium. Lineage (GTDB taxonomy): Bacteria > Pseudomonadota > Alphaproteobacteria > Rhizobiales > Xanthobacteraceae > Bradyrhizobium_A. The sequence continues at coordinate 81,262 of JBFLYG010000033.1, forward strand.
TGATGGAGTTTCCGGACGAAGCATCCGCGACCGCCTTCCACGAGTCGCCGGAGTACCAGGAGATCGCCGTCGACCGCAAAGCCGGCGCCGACGCCGTCGTGCTGACGGTGCGCGGCCTGCGTTGAGGCCGCGGCCGAGCCACGACGCCACCAGCGCGGCGACACGATGTGTCGCGGACAGCCCGCACAACAGACGCCTTACCGAAACTTAAGTTGGCAAACCGCGCGCGGACGGCCATCGTGCCGTCGTGGTTACGGACCAGGATCGCGTGACGGCCGGCTTGTCAGGGGCGCCCATGAAAATTCAGCGTATCCTCGCCATGTTCATGGCCGTAAGCGCTTGTGTCCAGCTTGACGCGGCCCGCGCGGACGACGGCTTTCCGGGGGCCGAATGGCAGCGGGCTACCCCCAGGGCATTGGGCTGGTCAGAAACCGAGCTCACGCAGGCCCGCGCGTTCTCGGAGCAGTTCGCGGGGAGCGCCGTCGTCATTGTCCAGCACGGCAAGATCGTGGCCGAGTGGGGCGACACGACGAAGCGGACGGAGCTGGCATCGGCCCGCAAGAGCCTGCTGAGCGCACTCATCGGCATCGCCGTGTCGGACCATCAGATCGATCTGGACAGCACGCTCGGCGCGCTCGGCATCGACGACAACCCGCCCGGCCTGACAGACATCGAGAAGACCGCGACCGTGCGTCAGCTTCTCCAGGCGCGGTCCGGCATCTATCATCAGGCTCTCTATGAGACCCCGGCGATGGCCAGGGAAAGACCACCGCGCGGCAGCCATCCGCCCGGCACCTTCTGGTACTACAACAACTGGGACTTCAACACGCTCGGAACGATCTACGAGCATGCCACCGGAAGCGGCATCTTCGAGGCGCTCGATCGCAAGATCGCCAGGCCGATCGGCATGCAGGATTACCGGCCGCAGGACGGCGAATACTTTCGCGGCGCCGCCTCGATCCATCCCGCCTATCCGATCCGCATGTCCGCGCGCGATCTCACGCGGTTTGCGCTTCTCTATCTCCACAAGGGCAACTGGGCCGGACATCAGATCGTGCCAGGCGAGTGGGTCGAACAAAGCACCCAGGCCTATTCGAGATCGGCGTTCGGCCCCGGCTATGGCTATCTCTGGTGGACCGATTTCATCGACGACGTCTTTGCCCCTGCCGTCAACCTGCCCAAGGGCAGCTTCTTCGCCCTCGGCAGCGGCGGCCAGTATGCGATGGTCGTGCCCGCGCTCGACCTCGTGGTGGTTCAACGCGGGGATCGGGACATCGACAAGGCCGGCCCGTCCATGCGTGACGTCGGCAGGCTACTCTGGCTGGTGCTGAAAGCCGCAGGCCACGATCCCGGGCCCGATGCGTCGATCGCCGGCGCCAGCGGCGAAAGGCCCAAGGGCGAAAACCTGCGCACGGCTTTCCAGGGCCGAACCATGACGTTTGCAGCCAAATTGCCGGACGGGCCGTGCACGATGCGGTTCGAGCCGGACGGCCAGTTGACCCATCTGCACTGGGCCCCTCGCTGCGGTTCTTCATCCGGAACATGGCAGGTCACCAAGGATCAGGTCTGCATCAACGGCATCGCGCGCCACTGCTTCAGCCCCGTCGTGAACGGTAGCCGGATCGAGCTGTTCGACCGTTATGGCGTGATGCAGATCGATGCCGTTGCGGTCCCTCAGTGACGTCGACAGCGACGCTCCCCTTCCTCTTCCACTGAAGCGACCGCGCATGCCCTGTTGCGGGCGTCAGCGAAGCTCGGGCTTGCGCCTCGCAGTCGCCGCCGGCGCGATCATCTGATAGGCTGGACGCTCGCAAAAGAGGTGGGCGAGAGGGCGAATGAAACGGCGCCAGTTTGTTTCACTCCTCGGAGGAGCGGCGCTCGTGCCGTTCACCGCGTGGCAGGTGCATGCCGGCGCGCCTGACGGCTGCGGTCTGCCAGCCGCGCGGAACGACGGCTGGCCCATCGCCTCCCCCGGCGACGACGACCACATCGACCGCGGCGCGCTGTGCGCGATGGCCGATCGGCTCGCTGCAGCGGACGATCCCCATATCCATGCCGTGCTGGCCGCGCGCCACGGCAAGCTGATGTTCGAGCGCTATTTCAGCGGCGCCGACGAGATTCCCGGCCTCCTTTACGGCCGCCGGGTGGCCAACGTCGCCTTCGATGCGGACACGCTGCACGACATCAAGTCGGTGTCGAAGAGCGTCACTTCGCTCGCCGTCGGGATCGCGATCGACCGCGGGCTGATCCCGGGCGTCGACACGCCGCTGTTCACCTTCTTTCCCGAGCTGTCGGACCTGCGCACACCCGAGAAGGACGCCCTCAAGCTGTCGCATGTGCTGACCATGTCGCTGGGATTGCGGTGGATCGAGGCGACGCCGGCCACCGGAGACTTCGACAACGACGAGGCGCGCATGAACATGGCGCAGGATTCCTGCCGCTATGTCCTCGGTCTTCCCGCGACGGCGCCGCCGGGACAGGCGTTCTTCTACAACACCGGCGCGCTCGCGCTGCTGTCGACCATCATCCGCAAGGCGACCGGACGCCCCCTCGACGACTTCGCCCGCGACAACCTGTTCGCGCCGCTGGGCATCACCAGCGTGCAGTGGGCCCGGGTCAAGGGCGACACCGATGCCGGCGGCGGCTTGCGCCTGCGGCCGCGCGACATGGCCAAACTCGGCCTGCTGGTCCTCGCGGGCGGGGAGTGGAACGGCCGCCAGATCGTGTCGAAGGCCTGGATCGAGGCTTCGACGACGCCGCAGATCACCGCCACGGAGGGCATGTCCTACGGCTATCTGTGGTGGCTCGGCCACACCCGCCTCAACGGGCGCGAGCTGCCCTGGCTCGCCGCCTTCGGCCGCGGCGGACAGTCGATCCGCATCGTCCCGGAGCTCGATCTCGTGGTCGCAGTGACCGCCGGTTATTACCAGGACTACAGCCCGCGCGCGTTTCAGGCGCAGTACGGCGTTTTCAGGGACGTTTTGCGGGCGGCGGCGCCGCCGGTCTGAGGGGCTGCTCACAAATCCAGGGGCGGGCACGTCCGCCCCTGAAAACAGACTTGGTCAGTCGGGCCTGCGGCGATGGGCCAGAAGCGGACGTTCCAGTTCGTTATCCCGGATTGCCCCTCAAACTTTGAAGTACCCCGGCTGGCCGATGTCAGCGATCAATCCGATTCCGGTGGGCGTCCAGCCCAACCTCTGCTGCGTCAAGCCGCTGGAGGCCGGCATATCCAGACCGGCGAACATCGCCAGCGGCCCATAATAGTCACCCGCGTCTTCCTTCCTGATCGAAATGACCGGCACATTCAATGCACGGCCGATCACCTCGATGACCTGGCGCATGGGGACACCTTCCTCGCCGACCGCGTGGTAAATTCCATCGACGGCGCCATTTTCCAGCACAAGCCGGTACAGGCGGGCGACATCCTGCCGGTGCGCCGCGGCCCAGCGCTCGGCGCCTTCGCCGACATAGGCGGCGGCGCCTTTTTGACGCGCGAGCTCGACCAGATAGGTGATCAACCCGGCCTTGCCATCGGCGCCATGCACTTGCGGCAGGCGGATCGTCATCGCGCGCACACCACGCGACGCATAGGCGAGCCCCGTCTGCTCGGACACGCGCGGAACATGCGGACTGGCATCGCGCCGCATGTCTTCGGTGATCACCACACCCGGGGCGATGAGACCCGTTCCCGAGGTCACGATGAAAGGTTTTTTCGTGCCAGCCAGCACATCGCCCATGGCTTCGATGGCCTTCTTGTCGATCGCGCCGTTCTCGGCGAATTTCGCGAAATCATGGATGAAGGCGAGATGGATCACCCCGTCTGCATCCCGTGCACCGCGCTTCAGGCTTTCGAGGTCCTGCAGCGAGCCGCGAAGGACTTCTGCACCCAGCTGCTCGAGCGTCGCGACGTTCGCTTCCGAGCGAGCGAGGCCGACCACCTGATGACCGTTAGCAATGAGTTCTTTTGTAGCAGCAGTGCCGATGAAGCCGGCCGCGCCGGTCACGAATATGCGCATGTGAAGCACTCCTTTTCAGAGGCCCGGACTATCGGTACACTGCTCATTCGGGTAAAGTAGTGAGAATATAGGGGTATAATTGCTAACAGGATGACGGACGCGAACCCGCTTGGGACTTACTTGAAGGATCGCCGCGCCAAGCTCGATCCTACAGCGTTCGGCTTTCCGCTACAGCGGCGGCGAACGCCAGGACTTCGGCGCGAAGAGGTGGCGCAGCGCGCCAACGTGAGCGCCACCTGGTACACGTGGCTGGAGCAAGGGCGCGGCGGCGCGCCCTCCGCCGATGTGCTCGATCGCATTGCCCGCGCCATGATGCTGACCGACGCGGAGCGCGAACATCTCTTTCTCCTCGGCCTGGGCCGGCCACCCGAAGCCCGCTATCGCGCGCCTGAGGGGATCTCGCCCCGACTGCAACGCCTGCTCGATACGCTCGAATATAGCCCCGCATTCATTCGCACAGCGACATGGGATGTGGTCGCGTGGAACAGGTCGGCAGCCGTGGTCCTCACCGACTACAGCGCACTGCCGGAAGGGCAGCGCAATGTTCTGCGCATGATGTTCCGTGACAGCCGCGTCCGCGCATCACAACCCAACTGGCAAGGCGTGGCCCGCTACGTGGTCGCGTCCTTCCGCGCCGACGTGGCGCGCGCCGGCGCGACACGCAATGTGCAATCGCTGGTCGATGAGCTCTGCACCACAAGCCCTGAATTCGCGGCGATGTGGCGTGAAAACGACGTGCAAGCGCATGGCGACGGCGTGAAAGTCCTGCATCATCCCGTCGCCGGACCGCTCTCGATGGAATTTTCTGCTTTCGCCGTCGACGGCCGACCCGACCTCAATATGGTGATCTACAATCCTGTAACGTCCGCTGATGCAGACAATATCCGTACCCTGCTCAAGTCCGGAACGAAGTCAGTCGGGTACGTATGCTCCGCTATGGAGCCTCCAGGCAATATCGCTGGTATGACAGGCTCCTTGCGATCGCGTCAAACGTCGCGCGGCGGATTGATGGTTCCTTAACAATTCAAAACAATTCTGGAAGGGCTGCAGGTCAAGAACTGTATTCTGAGCGCGATGCGATTTGAACTACCAGGCTACGCCGAAGACCGCGCCAGACGCCGCGGCAGTATTCCTGAATTGATGGCAGCTGCCTCGTCCGGAAACGTTGAGGCTCAGTTGGCTCTCGCATGGGAATACGCCCGCGGCGATGTTGTTGAATTGGACATAACAACGGCCTGGAGTTGGTTTGATCGAGCAGTTGAATCCGGACAGGAAGAAGCACTCTTGCATCGCGCGCGCTTCCTGCAGCTTCGTGGCGTACCGCAAGGCGTCCGCGACCTACGCAAGCTTGCTGCCGGTGGCAATTGGAAAGCACAGTTTTGGTTAGCTACGTACTATCAATCACAAACTGGTCGATTGAACCAGCTGCGAGCCGTCGTGTGGTATGATCGATCCTTTAGGCATGGCAACCGCGTTGCCAAGTTCGCACAATTGACAAGAATTGCGAACCAGCCCTCTAAGGTGGCTTTTGCGGCGAGGACTGTTATCGAGGCGGTTTCAGTGATCAGCCAAATCTCCCAACGGAAGGACCAAATAGACCTCTACGAAACATTGCTGTATCGCGTGAAAGGCAAGACCAGGTAAGAAGCCTGCACCTCGTTTGCGGGTGTCCGCAACGGATCATACGGCATGCTCAGCCCCAGCCTTCGAGATCCGCTTTGCCGCCGCCGATAGTCGCTATCACAGTTCATGCAGACGCGCCCCGGCCGCCAGCGCCATCAACTCGCCAACGCCCGCACCGCCGCAATGCCCGGCAGGAAGAAATACGCCCCGCCGCGCACCCGCACGAAGGGTTTAGGCCGTTGCAGCACGAGATTGGTCGGGCGGCGCTGGATCACGATGGTGCCGTCGTCTAGCTGGGCATGGCCGATCGGATCGCTGCCGGCATAGAGATCGCCGAAATGGCGGTTGTTGAGCCAGGAATGCTGGATCATCTCGAACTGCCCGGCGATGTCGGCATTGAGGCAGAGGAACAACAGGCCGCGCGTGTCGGCGCTCTTGCTCGCCGCCGGATCGAACCGCTCGCCATACATCCGGCCGCGGCGGATGAGGCGGTGCATCTTCGACAGCCGCAGCGCGGTGTCGGGATCTGGCCCCTTGCTGTCGCGCGGATTGGCGCGGCGGATGTGGGCGCCGACCGGGCACTGCAGGCCGAAGCGATCCTCGAAGTAATAGAGAAAGTCGTTGCCGCCGCTGTGACGGGCCACCGGATTGGATGGGTCGTGGGCATGTGGCGGAGCGAGCGCCAGCGGCTTGCCGGCGCGGGTGCGGCCGACGAGACGTGAGGCGACCCACTCCTCGTTCTGCTCCTTCTGTGCCGCGCCCCCGGCGCCGCCGAGCAGCGCCGCGGCCTGCGCGACGAAGGCCTGGAACGCCGCGACATCCTGCTCGAGCTGGCGCAGCACCAGATAGCTGCCGTTGCGCTTGAGCTGCGCCGGATCCGCGCCGGTCGTGCGCACCCGCCGCTCGTTGGCATAGCCGAACACGAACTCGCCGGGCTTGACGTGATGGATGCGGCGGTCGCCTTGCGTCGGCGCCTCGCGCCGCGCCCGCGGCGAGCCCTCGATCACCGGCTGCGAGATGCCGTCGGTGTAGCCGAAGTGCTCCTTGCGGTCGTCATAGACCTGGCCCTGCAGCAGCCGCGGGTCGTCGCCGCCGGTCGAGGCGACGCGCAGCGGCTCGGCCGCCTCCGCCATCGCCGCGAGCTCGTCGTCGACCAGCACGCCGAGCGAAGCGGGATCCGGCGCGAACAGCAGGAGCATGCCGTCGATGTCGCCGTTGCCGTTCCAGCCGCCCCACGCCCAGGTCGCCGGCGAGCTGTCGCCGTGATCGCCGAGCAGGTTGGTGCGGCGCGGCGGGCCGTTCACCGAATCGGGCGGCGGCGCCATGCCCTCGACGAACTCGACCGAAAAATCCTTCAGCGCCGCAGCGCCGGCGGGCAGCTGGCCGAGGCCGCGCGCGGTGAGCGCGAGGTTGATGGCGTGGCGCGTGCCGCCCTGTGCATGCTTCAGCGCGCCGAGATGCGGCGCGCCGTCGCCGGTCTCCGTCTCACCGTCGCCATGCCCGGCGCGCATCAGGCGGCCGGCGAGCGCCCCAAGCCAGCGCTTCGCTGCGTCGGCCGGCTGCGCACGGAAGCGAAACAGCACATAGGCTGACAACGGCAGCCGCGGATAGCCGCTCAGCACCAGGCCCTGCACGTCGTCCCATTCAACCTTGTCCATTCCCAAACCTTCCTGGCCGTCCGCTACAGCCGCTGGAACACGGCGTCGGCCTCGCTCGGCGTCAGCTCCTGCGACAGCGACTGGCGCAGCGCCGTGTTGGCATTGACGTTGATGACGCTGAGCGTCGGAAAGGCGCTGTACCACACCAGCGTCTCGATCTGGCTCTGCCGCACATAGGCCTTGAACGGCTGCTCGGCCTGCGCGCCGCGCCAGAAGAAGAATTTCGTCGACGGAAAGCCGAAGCGCTCGCCGGCGACATGCACGAAGGTGTTGCACCAGATCGCGTTCAGCCCCTTCACCGCCGCAAGATCGATGAACTCGTTGAGGTAGCTCTCCCAGGAGCCGCCGAAATTGTCGAGAAACAACAGCCGCTGCCCGCCGTCGATCAGCACCCAGCGCGCCGACAGGATGGTCGGGATGCCGCCGAGCTCGCCGCGGTTGAACCAGAACCGCGCCAGCAGGTTCACCGCATGCAGCGCCAGCCACACCAGAGCGCGGCGCAGCACGCCGGGCTTCACATAGGTGAGGCTGGCGAGATGGTTCTGGTAGACGTTGATGCCGCCCTCCTCGCGGGCATATTTGCGGGCGTTGTCCCGCGCCCGGGCGATCAGCCCGTCGGCATCGATAAAGGTGCGGTCGTCACGGAGCTCGCTGAGGCGGATCAGCAGGAACACGACGATCCCCAGCACATAGGCGGCGAGGACGCCGAGCACGGCATAGATCATCGCCACGAAGCCCATCGCCAGCAGCCCCCGCAGGGTGTCGGCGAGATGATGGCCGAGCACCAGCGGCGTCTGCCGCGCCACCACCAGCAGGCCGACCGCCGAGGTCAGCACCGTCAGGTAGCCGATGACATCGAGCGCGGCGCGGCGCAGCCGCTCCGGCCGCGCCTTGAACGGCTGGAGCGCGACCGCGAGCTTGAGCGAGGTGGCGATATGCTGCAGCACCGCCAGCACCAGCCCCGTGCCGAGCAGCGCGGCGATCACGGTGAAGGTGGCGGCCAGCGCCGAATGGCCGGCGTCCGCGGGCGGCCGCTGCTCCATGCCGGTGATGATCACCACCAGCACCGAGCCCGCCATGAACAGCAGCAGCACCGAGCGCATGATCACCGCGAGCTGCAGCGGCACGCTGAGCCAGAACGACTGGTCGCGCGGGTCGCGCGTCAGGCTGCTCAGGATCAGCTCGATCACCCGCACCGCCGCCCAGATCACGGTGACGCCGGCGAGGTTGGGCAGCGCCGGGCGCAGCGCCTCGATGAACGGACCGATCCACGGCAATGCCGCGGCGATGGCGTCGACCACCCCGGCGCCCTGGCGGCCGGCGACGTCGATCGAGCGGGTGATGACATCGTACAGCGGCCAGGGCCGTAGCACCGGCACCAGCGCCGCAACGATCGCGCCGAGCGCGCAGGCGATGAGCAGCAGCGCGATCCCGGCCGCGACGGCGACGACCGGACGCGCCGTCACCTCCCACGGCAGCTTCGGCGGGTCGGCCGCCCAGCGCCGCGCCGGCTCGGCGCGGATAAACTCGTCGCGGATGGCGTCGAGGAAGCCGCCGATCCGCCCCGGCAGCCGCTGCGCGGCGCGATAGCGCGCGCCGAGGAACGCCACCACGCCGGAATGGATCGCGTTCTCGTCCTTGACCTGCGCCGCCGAGCGGCCGGGATAGCCGCAGAAGTAGGTATCGGCGCCGACGTCATGGCGCTCGAGAAATTCCTGCACCAGATCCGGCGCAGTCATGCCGGCGGCGGGATAGCCCTTGCAATGCCGGAACGCGGCATGCAGCCCCTGCGGCGCAGCGCGCAGCAGGGCGCGCAGGACATCGGCGCGCGAGCCGTCGAACGTCGCCTCGAACACCAGGCGCGGCCCGAAACCGGCCTCCGCCTCGAGGATCAGGAAGCTGCAGAAGTGCAGCGTCGCGACCTGATCGAACGGAAACAGCGGCCGGCAGGCGAGACGGCCGTTGGCGAAGTCGGGCGTCGGCTCGGCATTGGCGCGCAGGTACTGGCGGCAGGCCTCGACGCCGGCCGGATCGAGCGGCGCGATGATGGTGGTGATGCTCGGCATTACGCGGCTCCGCGCCCGGCGTCGCTCGGTTGTTGTGACGCGTTTTCTTCACGCGAACCGGTACCCGCTTCGCTCGAAAACGCTCTATTTTGTTTTGACGCGTTTTCTTGACGCGAACCGGGAGCCACTTCGCTCGAAAACGCTTTGAACATCACCGTCAGGCCGCGCGGAGCCGGCCCCTCATAACGCACCTCGCCGTCGGCGCCGGGCGCGCGGGCGAGCTGCGGCAACCGCAGCAGGGCGCGCGCAATCTCGATGAGCACGATGTCGGCGATGTAGCGGCCAAAGCAGCTGCGCACGCCGACGCCGAACAGCATATAGGCGTCCTGCGGCCGGCCGGCGCGGAATTCCGCGGGCGCCGGCACCTTCTCGGCATCGAACATCGCCGCCAGCGGCGCGGCGATCACCCGCGTGCCGCCGGGCACGATGCGCGCCCGGGGCGTGCCGCCGGCGATCACGGTGTCACGCGGGCAGTCGCGCACCAAAAGCGGCAGCATCGGCCGGAAGCGCAGCGCCTCGTAGACCAGTTGCTGCAGCGCCGCCGCAGCCGCCTTGTCCTGCGGATCGCGGTCGAGCCGCGCCGCGGCCTCGCGCGCCATCTGCAGCCCCTCGGGATGCGCCAGGAGCTGATCGACGGCATGGGCGGAGGCACGCACGATGGTGGCGCCGCCGGTGGCAATGAGGCCGGTGAGATAGCGGCGAATCCAGTCGTCGTCGAACCACGCCGGCTGGCCGCCCGCGACCTGCAGCCGCACGAGGCGCGTCAGCAGATCGTCCGGCAGCGCGGCGCCGCCGATGGCGAGCGCGGCCTTGCGTTCGGCGATCGTCGCGAGGATCCGGCTGGTGACGCCGGCCATGGCCTCGCGCGAGCGCGCCCACGGCTCCGAGCCCGGCGGCGGGTTGACCATGATGATCCCCGCGAGATCGGCCATGGCGTCGGCCATCTTCTGCGCGCTGCCGCCGAGCGGCGCGACGCCGAAATAGTCCGCCGCGATGCGCACCACCACCGGCTCGGCGAGCGCGGCGACCACGTCGATCCGCCCGCCAGCGGCCAGCGCCAGCTGGCGGCGGCAGGTATCGGCGGCCAGCACCGTGATCGCGTGCTGGTCGTCCACCGGGCGCACCGCGCTTTGCAGGAGGCCGCGCTCGACCGCGTGCTGCTCGCGCCAGTCGATGGTCATGATGAACTGGCCCCAGGGCATGCCGGGCTCGATCACTTGCGCGAGGTGGAAATCGTCGAATCGGCCGAGCACCTCGCGGACGTCGTCGGCCTTGGTCACCCACAGCGTGCCGCGGACGAGGGCCAGCGGCCGCACCCGTCGCAGCAGCGCGAAGACGAGCTTGAGCGGCAGCATGTGGCAGAAGGCGAGACACAGCAGCCGGTAGACCAGCATCGACAGCCGCGAGGGCGCCGCCGGTGCGCCATCCGCTTTATCGGTGGAGACGGCCGCCCCGCGCGCATCGAATGCGGCATCGGCCTTCGAGACATTGCTCATCGCCTGATCCTCAAACCCCTGCCTGAAATCCGCATGATCAAATCAACTGCCAGTATCATCACCATGATGCCGCGGCACGCGCGCCCGCCGAAAAGGGGAATGGTTGCGCGGCGCCGCCGCGGCGACACGAACGTCGCCGCGCGCGACATCGGCACGCTAACACCGCCGCTGCGCGAGGGCCAACAGCGCGCGCGAGCCTGGCGGCCGAATGCCGCGTGGTTTGCCGCAAAGGGTTGCCGGGCCCTCAACGGCATCGCGACACCGCCTGGAAGTGCAATGAAAAACAACGATATGCCCCTGCCGGCCGCGGCCTTCTCGGCGTGACGTTTCGCGGCTACTGTCCCCCGTCCGATGCCCGGTCTTTGGTCTCGCGAGCGGCGCTTCGGTTCAACGCCGCTGAACGACAACCCGCACGGGGCCCCATCGAGGACATGCCGCAGGACACCACCCGTCTCGACGCCAAGGTCGCCTTCCTCAGCGACCACCCGATGTTTCGCGACATCGCGCGCGGCGCGCTGGTGCAGCTGTGCCATTACGCCAAGACGCGCAAATACCGCAAAGGCGCGGTGGTGTTCTCCAAGGGCGATCCCGGCGACCGGCTGCTGGTGGTGATGAGCGGCACGGTGAAGATCGGCATCTCGGCGGCGAGCGGCCGCAGCACCATCTTCAACCTGGTCGGCGCCGGCGAACTGATCGGCGAGATCGCCTTCCTCGACGGCTCGCCGCGCACCGCCGACGCCATCGCCAACGCCGCCTGCGAGATCCTCAGCTTCGACAAGCGCGACTTCCAGCCGTTCATGGAGAGCCAGCCGGCGCTGCTGCTGAAGTTCATCGACCTCTTGTGCCGGCGGCTGCGCTGGGTCAGCCAGCATGCCGAGCAGATCGGCCTGCCCGACCTGCAGACCCGCCTCGCCCGCACCCTGGTCCGGCTCGGCGACCGTGACGCCGTCGACGGCAAGGTCGCGGTGACCCAGCAGGAGCTCAGCGAGATGATCGGCATGTCGCGCGAGAGCATCAACCGCCAGCTCCGCGCCTGGGTGGCGCAGGGCTGGCTGCGGCTCGGCCACGGTCATGTCGTGGTGCTCGACCATGCGGCGCTGCAGGCGACCGCCGCCGAGGATGCCCCGGCCGGTTGAGCAGGCCCGCGCACACCGGACAACCATCTGAAATTCCATAACATTTCTCAATGCTGCGGGGATGCCGGCCGGTCCGTTCCGGATCATGTCCGCGCCCCTTCTGCCGGCCGCCTTCCATTTGGAAAAACCTAATCCGACGAGTCTCTTAGCAAGTGTGAGCCAGCTCACATTCGCACCGTGGGATTTGCTCTAGGTCAGGAGCTGCAACGAACCTGGAGGCCCCCATGACCCGGCAGTCCCTCGCCGCAGACGACGACCGATCCGGCGACGCCTGGATCGTCGGCCTGCTCGCCGGCTGCAGCCTGGTCGCGGTGATCCTGGCGCTGGTGATCGCCGCCCGTCCGCACAGCGGCCGGCTCGCCTCCGAGATCGCCGCGGCCGAATTTCCGGTCGTGCGCGCGGCGCCGCAGGCCGTCGCCCCCGGCGCGCGGCCCGGCCCCATCCGCCTCGCGGCCCAGAGATGAAGGAGATACCGGGCCGACCCGCCCGGTTGTCGAGAACACGACGCTCACAACAACAACCGCCGCGCTTAACGGCGAGGAGCATTCGGGAGCCAAGTCATGCGCAACGATATCGACACCCCGCAACTGACCGACCAGGCACTGTTCTGGCCGACCTTCCTGGTGTTCGCCGCCCTGCTGATCGGAACCTACGTGGTCACGGCGCCGCCCGGCGGCGACATGATCCAGGCGCTGCTCGGCGGCGCGGGTCCGTCGACCGCGGTCAGCGCGCTCAAGCTCGCGCTGCTCGGAGCATGAAACGGGTCGGGGGCGTTCGGTCGCTGGCCGCGGCCGCTTTCGGGAGTGACACGTGTTGAGCAACGAACTGGACAAGCGGCTCAGCCACGACAAGAGCCCGCTCACCGACCGGGCGATCTTCTGGCCCGCCTTCATCATTTTCGTGATGCTGCTGATCGCGATCTACATCATCACCTCGCCGCCCGGCTCGGAGGTGGTGCGGTTCCTGTTCAGCACCTGAACTCAAGAGCCGGCCGGCGCGTCGCGCGACCTCTCCGCACGCGCCGTCCAGCCCGGCAATGACCCGGCGAAGATGGCCCTTCGCAGGTCAGGTCCGGCATCCGGGTTGGCCTCCACCCCGGATGCCGGGCAAACGACGCCGGAGCCCGATGCAGTCCCACCACTGCATCGGGCTCTCTTTTTTCCGCGTGGCGCGATCCGGCGCATCGATCCGGCCGCAACGCACGACGATGCCGCGGCGCGGTGGAGGAACAGCGGTTCGCTTGCAGACAATGATTGACTGCGATCGGCATTGGGCATTCAATATTGCAAGTGAATTCAGATCCCGGGCCGACTCGATGTTCGCGCGCTTGAGGATGCTTCTGGTCAAGTGGATCAGCCCTTCACCGGTGCGAACGTACGATGATTGCCCGTTCGCTCCCGCCGAGCTGGCGCGGCTGATCCGGCGCGGCCATCACGCCGACTTCCTTCACATCGCACGGGTGCTGTCAGCGCGGACGGCCCCGCCACCTGCTGCACCGCCGCCGCGTCGTGGCGGCGGTCGCTCCCGCTCCAAGCTGCCGCAACCCAAGCTGCCGCAATGAAGGCAATGCCCCCGGCTGATATCGCCGGGTCCACCGACTGCCATACCGTATGACCAACGCGTTCGCGCCCGCCGATATCTGGTCCGACTGGATCCTGCACCATCGCAGCGGCAACGATCCGGATCATGATGCCGCCGTGCGCGCCACCATGGCGCGCTTCGCCGACCGCGCGCTCGATGGCGCGGCGCTCGGCCCAGGCATGGTGCTCGCCGATATCGGCGCCGGCGACGGGCTGGTGGCGTTCCGCGCCATCGAGCGCATCGGCCCGTCGCTGCAGGTCATCCTCACGGATATTTCCCCCGCGCTGCTGGCGCATGCCGAGGACATGGCGAACGCGCGCGGCGTTCTCAGCCAGTGCCGTTTCGTCGACAGTCCCGCCGACGACCTGTCGCCGATCGCCGACGGCAGCGTCGACGCCGTCGTCACCCGCTCGGTGCTCGCCTATGTCGCCGACAAGCCGGCGGCGCTGCGCGCGTTTCACCGCATCCTCAAGCCCGGCGGCCGGCTGTCGCTGGCCGAGCCGGTGTTCCAGGACGAGGCATTCGAGGTGGTGGCGCTGCGGCAGCGGCTCGACGCCGCTGCGCAGGCGGGCGAACCGCCCGACCGCCTCCTCCAGCTGATGCACCGCTGGAAGTCCGCGCACTACCCGGACACCCTCGCGGGGATGGCCAACAATCCGATCACCAACACCACCGAGCGCGATCTGTTCCGCATGGTCACGGCTGCCGGCTTCGCCGACACCCATCTCGAGCTGCATCTCGATGCCGCGGTCAATCACGTCACATCGTGGCAGACGTTTATCGATATCGCCCCGCATCCCTGGGCGCTGCCGCTGCGCCGGCTGCTGGCCGAGCGCTTCACCGCCAAGGAGCGCGCGATGTTCGAGCAGGCGCTGCGGCCGCTGGTGGAGACCCACCAGCTTGCGGCGACCAGCCGCATGACCTACGTCACAGCCCGAAAAATCGGCGCCGGCTGACGCGGCCCAAGAAGGCAACACCAGAACCAAGAAAAAAGGAGCAGACCATGCCACGTCCCCCCGTCGCGCCGGACGCGTTGCGCGCGTTCGCCACCGCGGCCTATCGCGCCGCCGGCCTGTCCGACGACGACGCCTGGCTCAGCGCCGACACGCTGGTGCAGGCCGACCTGTGGGGACACCAGTCGCACGGCCTGATGCGGCTGTCGTGGTACCTGGCGCGGCTCGCCTCCGGCGCCTGCGTGGCGAACGCGGTGCCTGAACTGATCGTTGATGCCGGCGCCGTCGCTGTGATCGACGGCCACGACGCCATGGGCCAGGTGCTCGCCGCGCGCGCCGCTTCCGAGGCGGTGATGCGGGCGCGACGCCACGGCTTGGGCGCGGTGGCGCTGCGCAACTCCAATCACTTCGGCACGGCGATGTACTTCACGCTGATGGCGGCGCGACAGGACTGCATCGGCTTCCTCGCCACCAATGCGAGCCCGGCGATGGCGCCATGGGGCGGCCGGCGCAAGGCGGTCGGCAACAATCCTTGGTCATGGGCGTGCCCCGGCGGATCGCATGCGCCGATGGTGCTCGACATCGCCAACACCGGCGTCGCCCGCGGCAAGATCTATCTCGCCCGCCAGCGCGGCGAGCAGATCCCGCCGGGCTGGGCACTCGACGCCGACGGCGTGCCGACCACCGATCCCAACGCGGCGATCAACGGCATCATCCAGCCGATGGCCGAGCACAAGGGCTACGCCATCGCGGTGATGATGGACATGCTGGCGGGCGTGCTCAGCGGCAGCGGCATCGGCACGGAAGTCCACGGCCCCTATCAGGCCGAGCAGCGCAGCCGCGCCGGCCACCTGATGATCGTGCTCGACATCGCCGCGTTCCAGCCGGTCGAAACCTTCAAGGCGCGCATCGACCAGCAGATCGCCGTGCTGAAAGCTGTGCCGCTGGCGCCGGGCGCGAGCGAAATCCTCTATCCCGGCGAGCGCGAAGCGCACAACGACGTCCGCCATCGCCGCGACGGCATCACCCTGCCCGACGATACCTGGGCCGACCTTCGCCGCATCGCCGAACGGTATCGGCTGGAGGCCGTGCTGCCGAGCGGCTGATCTCAGGGGTTTGACAGAACGGCACCAGCAGCCCGACGCCGAAGGGCGACGCTTCTCCTCGGACCGTTCCGCGTATTGACATTGTGGATACAGACAAGCATGTTATGCGCATGTCAAAAGCGCGTGCTTCATCCTCGAAACGCCATGGGGCTGCGGCCGCCGCGGAACGGCCTGCGGATACGAAGGGCAGCATCAACCTGCGGATCGAGGCCAACACCCGCCAGCTCATCGACGATGCGGCGGCCGTGCTCGGCAAGACGCGCACCGAGTTCATGATCGACAGCGCCCGGCGGCAAGCCATCGACGTGCTGCTGGATCAGCGGCTATTCGTGCTCGATTCCAAGCGCTATGACGCCTTCATGCACGCGCTCGACAATCCCCCCGCGCCGGGACCCAAGCTTCGGTCGCTGCTGCGCCGAGCGCCGGCATGGCAAAAATAGAAGATCCGCAGGAACGTTCCGAGCCTCTTCTTTCGGCTCCCGTTCCCCTGACGCCCGACCATGATCGATCGGCTTTCGATTGCGGCGAACCGGCGCTGAACGATTGGCTGCGGCATCGGGCGTTGAAGAATGAAAGCCGTTTCTCCCGCACCTATGTCGTGTGCGCGGGCAATCGGGTCGTTGCCTATTTCTGCATCTCGGCTGGCGCGGTGGAGCGCGCGGCGGCTCCCGGAAAGGTCCGGCGCAACGCACCCGACACCATCCCGGTGTCCGTGATCGGGCGTTTGGCGGTCGATCGCCGCCATGCGGGCCAAGGGCTTGGCGCCGACATTCTCTCCGATGCGCTGCGGCGCATCGCCGTCGCCTCACAGAGCATCGGCATCGGGGCGGTGCTGGTCCACGCCAAGGATGACGCCGCGAAGCGCTTCTATTTGAGGTGCGCTGAGTTCATCGAATATCCGGACGACAGCCGCACGCTGTTTCTGCCCATCGAAACCGTGGTCGCAGCCTTCAGCTAGATTTGGGGACTTGCACCGCAAGGCCGGGCATCACGGCGAAAACGGATATTCCGCGTGCTTCAACCCAGGCCGGAAAGCACCGGCCGCATGTTCAGCCGGGCTCTCAGGGATCGACGCTCTCGATCTGCCGGTTCACCATCAGCGCCACCAGCGTGCAGGCTGCGCCCGACAACAGGTAGGCGCCGGCCGACAGCAGGCCGAAATGGCTCGACAGCGCCAGCGCCACCAGCGGCGCGAAGCCGGCGCCGAACAGCCAGGCGAGGTCCGAGGTGAGCGCCGACGCCGTGTAGCGGCGCGGCAGCGCGAAGCTCGACGCCACCGCGCCCGACGACTGGCCGAACGACACGCCGAGCAGCACGAAGCCGAGCACCATGAACACGCCCTCGCCGAGGTCGCCGCCGTCGAGCAGCTGCGGGGCGAAGCCGCTGAACACCGCGATCGCCACCGCGGAGACCGCGAGCAGGGTGCGGCGGCCATAGCGGTCGGCGAGCATGCCCGAGGCGATGATCGCGAGCACGCCGGCCACCGCGGCGATCGCCTCGATCACCAGGAAGCGCGCCGGCGCCTGGCGGGTGAACAGGAACACCCAGGACAGCGGGAACACCGTGACCATGTGGAACAGCGCGAAGCTCGCCAGCGGCGCGAACGCGCCGATCACGATGTTGCGGCCTTCCTCGCGCAGCGTCTCGCGCACCGTCGCCGGCTGCAGGTCGCGGCTCTCGAACAGCCGCGTGAACTCCGGCGTGACCACGAGGCGCAGCCGCGCGAACAGCGCCACGACGTTGATGGCGAAGGCGACGAAGAACGGGTAGCGCCAGCCCCAATCGAAAAAATCCTCCGACGACAGGTTGGCGACGAAGAAGGCGAACAGCGCGCTCGCCACCATCAGGCCGAGCGGCGCGCCGAGCTGCGGAATCATCGCATACCAGCCGCGGCGCTGCTGCGGCGCGTTGAGCGCGAGCAGCGAAGCGAGACCGTCCCAGGTGCCGCCGAGCGCGAGGCCCTGGCCGATGCGGAACAGCGCCAGCAGAATCGCGGACCACACGCCGACCTGCTCGTAGCCGGGCAGGAAGGCGATCGCCACCGTCGAGGTGCCCAGCAGGAACAGCGCGATGGTCAGCTTGACGCCGCGGCCATGGGCGCGGTCGACCGCCATGAAGATCATCGAGCCGAACGGACGCGCGACAAAGGCGAGCGCGAAGATGGCGAACGACCACAGCGTACCGGTCAGCGCATCGAGATGCGGAAACACCAGCTTGGGGAACACCAGCACCGAGGCGATGGCATAGACGAAGAAGTCGAAGAACTCGGAGGTGCGGCCGATGATGACGCCGATCGCAATCTCGCCGGGGTTCACCCCATGGCGGGCCGTGTGCCCCGCGCCCAGCGGCGATGACGGCAGCGCCGTGGTGTCCGTGCTCATGCAAACTCCTTCAAGACCAGTCCGGGCGCCGGCAAAGAGCCAAACGCCAGCGCAGCGCCGATCGTTCCGACCGGCACCGTCACACGGCCGCCTACGCCGGAACTGATCCGGCGCGCAGGCGCCACCTTCTATCTCGCGCCCTATCTCGCCGATGCGGCGCGTGGCGGGGATTGGGCAAATTGTCCAATGTCGGCTGTCCGGCCCGGTCGGTAGCGGTGAGGCGCAATCTCCACCATCGACAGGACTCAAGGTCGTGACTCGTTTTCGCCTGCTCGCCCTGCTGCCGCTCGCGGCGCTCCTTACCGGCTGCGACGCCGTGGTGCTGAACCCCTCCGGCGACATCGCCCTGCAGCAGCGCGACCTCGTGGTCATCTCCACCGTGCTGATGCTCCTGATCATCATCCCGGTGATGAGCCTGATCGTGCTGTTCGCCTGGCGCTACCGCGCCTCCAACACCGCGGCGCGCTACGAGCCGGACTGGGATCACTCGACTCAACTGGAGCTTGTGATCTGGTCGGCGCCGCTGCTCATTATCATCTGTCTCGGCGCCATCACCTGGATGGGAACCCACCTGCTCGACCCGTTCCGCCCGCTCGGCCGTGTCGCCGATGGCCGGCCGATCGCCACGGAAGCAACGCCGCTGGAGGTCGAGGTGGTGGCGCTCGACTGGAAGTGGCTCTTCATCTACCCCGAGCAAGGCATCGCCACGGTGAACGAGCTCGCCGCCCCGGTCGACCGTCCCATCAGCTTCCGCATCACCGCCTCGTCGGTGATGAACTCGTTCTACGTCCCCGCGCTCGCGGGCCAAGTCTATGCCATGCCCGGCATGGAGACCAAGCTGCAGGCGGTGATCAACAAGGCCGGCGCCTATGCCGGCTTCTCCGCCAACTACAGCGGCGCCGGCTTCTCCGGCATGCGCTTTACGTTCCACGGCCTGTCCAACACCGACTTCGACACGTGGGTGGCGCGCGCCAAGGCCGATTCCGGCAAGCTCGACCGCCCGACCTATCTCGCGCTCGAGCGGCCCAGCGAGAATGTGCCGGTGCGGCGCTATGGCGCCGTCGAGACCGGCCTGTTCAAGGCGATCCGCAACATGTGCGTCGAGCCCGGCAAGATGTGCATGAGCGAGATGATGGCGATCGACGCCCGCGGCGGCCTCGGCCGCGAGGGCCTCAACAACGTGCTGTCGCTGCAATACGACAAGTATGCCCGCCGCGGCGGTGCGCCGGACGGCACGCGCACCTACGTCGCCAGCGTCTGCACGCCCGACGACACCGAGGGTCTCGGCAATGCCGCGCCGCTGCGCCCGCGCAGCGCCACCCCGATCCTCGGCCTCGGCCTGCCGCGCCCCGCCGCCACGCCGTTCCGCTTCGACAATTCCGCGCCGGTCCCCCGCGCGGCCTCCAACTCCTGACCGGACTGTCCTGATGTTCGCCAATCCTGATCTCGCCAAGCTGATCTTCGGTCGCCTGACCTGGGATTCGCTGCCGTTCCACGAGCCGATCCTGGTCGCCACCTTCGCGGTGGTGGCGCTCGGCGGCGTCGCCGTCGTCGGCGCCCTGAGCTATTTCCGCCTCTGGGGCTACCTGTGGCGCGAATGGTTCACCACCGTCGACCACAAGCGCATCGGCATCATGTACATGATCCTCGGCATCGTCATGCTGCTGCGCGGCTTCGCCGACGCCATGATGATGCGGCTGCAGCAGGCGATGGCCTTCAACGGCTCGGAAGGCTACCTGCCGGCGCATCACTATGACCAGATCTTCACCGCCCATGGCGTGATCATGATCTTCTTCGTGGCGATGCCGCTGGTGACAGGCCTGATGAACTACGTAGTGCCGCTGCAGATCGGCGCGCGCGACGTCTCCTTCCCGTTCCTCAACAATTTCAGCTTCTGGATGACCACCTCCGGCGCCGCGCTGGTGATGGTGTCGCTGTTCATCGGCGAATTCGCCCGCACCGGCTGGCTCGCCTATCCGCCGCTGTCGAACCTCGGCTACAGTCCCGACGTCGGCGTCGACTACTACATCTGGGCGCTGCAGATCGCCGGCGTCGGCACCACGCTGTCCGGCATCAACCTGATCGCCACCATCGTCAAGCTGCGCGCGCCGGGCATGACGATGATGCAGATGCCGGTGTTCACCTGGACATCGCTGTGCACCAACGTCCTGATCGTCGCCTCGTTCCCGGTGCTGACCGCGGTGCTGGCCCTGCTGTCGCTCGACCGCATCATCGGCACCAACTTCTTCACCAACGATTTCGGCGGCAATCCGATGATGTACGTCAACCTCATCTGGATCTGGGGCCATCCCGAAGTCTACATCCTGGTGCTGCCGGCATTCGGCGTCTTCTCGGAAGTGACCTCGACGTTCTCCGGCAAGCGGCTGTTCGGCTACACCTCGATGGTCTACGCCACGGTGGTCATCACCATCCTGTCGTACCTCGTGTGGCTGCACCACTTCTTCACCATGGGGTCGGGCGCGAGCGTCAACTCGTTCTTCGGCATCACCACCATGATCATCTCGATCCCGACCGGCGCGAAGATCTTCAACTGGCTGTTCACGATGTACCGCGGCCGCATCCGCTTCGAGCTGCCGATGATGTGGACGGTGGCGTTCATGCTGACCTTCGTCATCGGCGGCATGACCGGCGTGATGCTGGCGGTGCCGCCGGCCGACTTCGTGCTGCACAACAGCCTGTTCCTGATCGCTCATTTCCACAACGTCATCATCGGCGGCGTGGTGTTCGGCATGTTCGCCGGCATCAGCTACTGGTTCCCGAAGGCCTTCGGCTTCAAGCTGGCGCCGTTCTGGGGCAAGGTGTCGTTCTGGTGCTGGGTCGTCGGCTTCTGGGTCGCCTTCACGCCGCTCTATGTGCTCGGCCTGATGGGCGTGACGCGGCGCCTGCGAGTGTTCGAGGATTCCTCGCTGCAGATCTGGTTCATCATCGCCGCGGTCGGCGCCTTCCTGATCCTGATCGGAATCGCCGCCTTCCTGCTGCAGATCGCCGTCAGCATCCGCGACCGCAAGGCGCTGCGCGACGTCACCGGCGATCCCTGGAACGCGCGCACGCTGGAATGGGCGACGTCGTCGCCGCCGCCCAACTACAACTTCGCGTTCACCCCGGTGGTGCACGACCTCGACGCCTGGTGGGACATGAAGGCGCGCGGCTTCGTCCGCCCGCTGGAAGGCTTCCGCGCCATCCACATGCCATCGAACACCGGCGCCGGCATCATCCTCGCCGGCCTCTCCACCGCGATCGGCTTCGCGCTGATCTGGCACATCTGGTGGCTCGCCGCGGTCGGCTTCGCCGCGCTGCTCGTCACCGCGATCGGCCACACCTTCAACTACCACCGCGATTTCCACATCAAGGCCGATGAGGTGATCCGCACCGAAAACGAACGGACCCGCCTGCTCGCGGAGGCTGCACGATGACCGCCCACGTTTCCCCCGCCACCACCACGCCGGACGGCAAGCCGGTGTTCTACCTGGTCGACGAACCGCATCACGCAGAAGGCGGCAGCACGCTGCTCGGCTTCTGGATCTACCTGATGAGCGACTGCCTCATCTTCGCGATGCTGTTCGCGACCTACGGCGTGCTCGGCGGCAACTATGCCGCCGGTCCCGCGCCGAAGGACCTGTTCGAGCTGCCGCTGGTGGCGCTCAACACCTCGATGCTGCTGTTCTCGTCGATCACCTACGGCTTCGCCATGCTGGCGATGATGAAGAACCGCGCCGGTCAGGTGCAGTTCTGGCTCGCCGTCACCGGCCTGTTCGGCGCGGCGTTCATCGGCATCGAGCTCTACGAGTTCTCGCACCTGATCCACGAGGGCGCGACGCCGCAGCGCAGCGCCTTCCTGTCGTCGTTCTTCACCCTGGTCGGCACCCATGGCCTGCACGTGACGTTCGGCCTGATCTGGCTGGTGACGCTGATGGTGCAGGTGGCGCAACGCGGCCTGATCGAGGCCAACCGCCGCCGCCTGATGTGCCTCAGCATGTTCTGGCACTTCCTCGACGTCGTCTGGATCGGCGTCTTCACCCTGGTCTACCTGATGGGAGTTCTGCGATGAGCGTCGACGCACATGCCGGCCACCATGGCGACGATGGCCACGACCATGGCTCGCTGCGCTCCTACCTGATCGGCTTCGGCCTGTCGGTGGTGCTGACCGCAATCCCGTTCTGGCTGGTGATGACCAACGCGCTCGGCAACACCAACCTCACCGTGCTTGCGGTGATGGCGTTCGCGGTGGTGCAGATCGTCGTGCACATGGTCTACTTCCTGCACATGAACGCCCGCTCCGAGGGCGGCTGGACGATGATGGCGCTGATCTTCACCCTGATCATCGTGGTGATCGCGCTGAGCGGCTCACTGTGGGTGATGTACCACCTCAACACCAACATGATGCCGATCCACGACATGCGGCAGATGCCGTGAGCCTGTTCGCCCCTGCCAACGACAATGCCCACGCGCCGGCTCTTGCCGGCGTGCGGGCACCGTCGCAGGCGCAGGGCGGCCGCAATCCCCTCACCCTCGCCCTGCTCGGCGCCCTGGCGCTGGCCGGCATCGCCGGTCTCATGGCCCTTGGCGTGTGGCAGGTCGAGCGGCGCACCTGGAAGCTCGACCTGATCGCGACCGTCGAGCGGCGCATCCACGCCGCTCCGGTGGCCGCGCCCGGCCCCGCCGCATGGCCGGCGATCACGGCGGCCAGCGCCGGCTATCGCCACATCGAGGCGAGCGGCCACTATCTCAACGACCGCGAGACCCGGGTGCAGGCAGTCACCGCGCTCGGCCCCGGATTCTGGGTCGTAACGCCGTTCGTCACCACGCAAGGCTTCACCGTGCTGGTCAACCGCGGCTTCGTGCCGACCGAGCGGCGCGATCACGCGACGCGCCGGGACGGCGACATCGCCGGCACCACCACCGTCACCGGCCTGCTGCGCGTCACCGAGCCGAAGGGCGCGTTCCTGCGGAGCAATGATCCGGCCGCCGACCGCTGGTACTCGCGCGACGTCGCGGCGATCGCCGCCGCCCGCGGGCTCGGCACGATCGCCCCCTACTTCATCGACGCCGACGCGGTGGACGCCCCCGGCGACAGCCCGCGCGGCGGCCTGACCGTGGTGTCGTTCCCCAACAATCACCTGGTCTATGCCCTGACCTGGTTCACCCTCGCCGCGATGCTGGCGGGCGCGACCGCCTTTGTGACGCGCGACGAGTGGCGTAGAATGGCCGGACGGCGCCCGGATCGACGGCGCGGGATCCGGACCTGATGCGCCTGCCTCTCGTCCCGGATGCCGCGGCGGCTCCCGGCCGCCCGCCGAGCGATCGTCCATGAGGTTCGCAGCCAGCGCGCCCCGGACCGGCAGCTCGACATCCGAACGGCGCGACATCAACTTCTGGTCGATTCTTGCGATGCTGACGAAAACCCCGGACATCGGCGCAGACCCGGCGGCCCCCGCGCCGTCCGCCACGGCGCGGCCGCCGCGCCGCGCGCTGCTGCTGCCCGACGACATCACCAACCGCAAGAACATCCTGCTGCTGATCCAGCTGCGCTGGATCGCGGTGGTCGGCCAGATCGCCACCATCGCGGTGGTGCAGGTCGGCCTCGGCATCGAGCTGCCGCTCGTGCCGATGGGCGCGGTGCTCGCAGCCCTCGTCGCCCTCAACCTCGCCAGCCTCGCCTGGCTGCGCAACCGCACCCATGTCAGCAACCGCGTGCTGCTGATGATGCTGCTGCTCGACGTCGCGGCGCTGACCGCGCAGCTCTATCTCTCCGGCGGCGCCACCAACCCGTTCATCTCGCTCTACCTGCTGCAGGTCACGCTCAGCGCCGTGCTGCTCGACACCCGCTCGACCTGGGCGATCGTCGCCGTCACCTGCTGGAGCTTCATCGGCCTCACCCTGCAGCACCGCCCGCTGGTGCTGCCGCCGCAGCCGATCGGCGACCTGTTCACGCTGCACATCGCCGGCATGGTGGTGTGCTTCGCGCTCGACGCCGCGCTCCTGGTGGTGTTCATGACCCGCATCGCCCGCAACCTGCGCGAGCGCGACGAGCGCCTCGCGGCGCTGCGCCAGCACGCCGCCGAGGAGGACCACATCGTGCGCATGGGCCTGCTCGCCTCCGGCGCGGCGCATGAGCTCGGCACGCCGCTGGCCTCGCTGTCGGTGATCCTCAGCGACTGGCGGCGGATGCCGGCGCTCGCCGCCGATCCCGACCGCCTGCAGGAGATCGACGAGATGCAGGCCGAGCTCAAGCGCTGCAAGACGATCGTCACCGGCATTCTTCTTGCCGCCGGCGAAGCGCGCGGCGAGGCGCCGCGCGTCACCACCGTCAACACCCTGCTCGCCGAGCTGGTGGCGGAATGGCGCGCCGCCCGCGCCGCCACAACGCTCGCCTACGAGAACGCGTTCGGCGCCGACGTCCAGATCGTCACCGATACGGCGTTGAAGCAGGTGGTGTTCAACGTGCTCGACAACGCCTTCGACGCCTCGCCGCACTGGCTGAACTTCTCCGCCTCGCGCGACGGCGACATGCTGGTGCTCAAGGTGCGCGACATGGGGCCGGGCTTTGCCCCCGACATGCTGGCGCAGCTCGGCAAGCCCTACCAGTCGAGCAAGGGCCGCCAGGGCGGCGGGCTCGGCCTGTTCCTGGTGGTCAACGTGGTGCGCAAACTCGGCGGCACGGTCTTAGCGGCGAACCGGCCGCAGGGCGGCGCCGTGGTCACCCTCACCCTGCCGCTGGCGGCGCTGGCGATCGGAGCACGTCCCCATGACAAGTGAGATCGAGGCGGACACCGACGCCGACACCGAACGGCTGCTGGTGATCGTCGAGGACGACGCCGGCTTCGCCCGCACGCTGAAGCGCTCGTTCGAGCGGCGCGGCTACCGCGTGCTGCATGCGGACGGCTTCGAGGCGCTCGCCGAAATCCTCAAGGCCGAGCAGCCCGGCTACGCAGTGGTCGACCTCAAGCTCGCCGGCGCCTCGGGTCTTGCCTGCGTCGAGGCGCTGCACGCGCATGATCCGGACATGCTGATCGTGGTGCTGACCGGCTACGCCAGCATCGCCACCGCGGTGGAGGCGATCAAGCTCGGCGCCTGCCATTACCTCGCCAAGCCCTCCAACACCGACGACATCGAGGAGGCCTTCACCAAGGCCGAGGGCAACGCGAAGGTCGCGCTCACCGAGCGGCCGACCTCGATCAAGACGCTGGAATGGGAGCACATCCACCAAACCCTGGTGGAGACCGACTTCAACATCTCCGAGACCGCGCGGCGGCTCGGCATGCACCGCCGCACCCTGGCGCGCAAGCTCGAGAAGCGGCAGGTCAAGTAGCGTCGGGGCGCGCAGCTGCGGCAGCGGTTGTCCGCGACACGCGCTAGTGAGCGGATTTGACATTCGCGTCCTACCTAGCCGCGCGTCCACGACGCGAATGTCAAATCCATAAGCTCCACTAGCATCATATAGTTGCTAGTGGTCCTTATGATTCTAACATTCGCAATGATGCCTGCGGATACGGGAAGCGAATGTTAGAATCGGACCACTAGCAGCATCCGCCGTGCTACGCTCGACGGCCCGCACCATCGCGTGCGCCATGAGCCGGAGCCGACCGATGATGCCTTCGCTTGCACGGACCGTCACGCTGATCGCGTTCTCCCTTGCCATCCCGCAGGCTGCATTCGCCGCGCCGGCGACCGCGAGCGGGCCGAACGCGCTGGCGCTTGCCGCGGTGGTGGCACGGCATTCGCTGCTGCTGACGCCGGAGGAACGGGCGACGATGGCCCTGTTGTTCGCCGGCGACACCAAGGCCGGCGGCACGGCGAAGATTGCGGTGGCGGCGGAGGCGATCACCTGCCGCGCCAGCAATGTCGCGATCGCCGAGCGGAGCTGCGAACTCGCCTTCGGCGCCCACAAGGCCACGCTGAAGGGCCGCGACGCCAACGAGATCTTTGCCACCCTCGCGGCCACTGGCGTCGCCGCCGACGGCGCGGCGGGCTCGATCTTCGAGAGCCTCAAGACGCTCGCCTGCACCATTGATCCCGTCGCCATCCGGCAGAACGACGGCAGCGGCGCCGACTGCAGCTTCAGCGCGGACCAATAGGCCGCCGGGCGCGGCCGCGGATCACAGCCGGAAAACGGCCCCGCCGGCCCCGAGTCGCGCTCGTCCCATCCGCATGCACTCCGGGCGGATGACCGGACTTTTGGACGGCCAAAGCCTGATTGTGGCGGAAAAGAGGCAATCAAAAGCCCCTTCCATGGCCAACCCCTTGAAAATCAACCAAAACCCATTTCACACAGTCAAGAATTTAATCGCGATTTAACCTTGCGCCGCCTTAATGACGCTCCGCGGGTCTGCCAAAGAAGTCTAGACTGGATGAGCAGGCGCGCGTTTTGGGGTCGCGCTGTGCCCATCCGCGGAACGGCGCGCCTCTGGGGTTTAAGGACGCGCATTCCCGGAAGTCTCGGGGTCGTCTTGTTGTCGTCTTGACTGTCGTCTTGGGTCTGGAACTTGGGTGAATGACATACGGGGCCGATGATGCCGGCGCCGCGGAGGGTAGCCGCGGTTTCGTCCGGAAAGCATGTCCTGCGATCGCAGTCGGACTCGCCGCGCTGACGCTCGGCGCGGTAGCCGGCGTCTGCTACGCCCCGTCCGACAGCGACACCACCGCCACGAGCGAGCCCGTCACCCTGGTCAGCACCCGCTGGGCGACCGACGAGGAAATGGCCGCGAGCAATGCCTCCGGCACGACGATCGCGCCGAAGAGCCGCACCGCCGGCCACCCCTATGTCGCGCTGTACTTCGATCCGGCGACCGCGCCCGGTGCCCGCCCCGCCACATTCTCGCAGAACGCGCCGGCGCCGCAGTTCCCGCTGAGCACGCCGCTGCAGGACCGCCTCGCGGCCGCGACGAAGCCCGCCACCTACAAGCTCGCCAGCCTGCAGAAGCCCGACGGCGACGACAACGCCGAGAGCCTCCTGCCGCTGCCGGAGTCGCCGCAGATGGCGCTCAACGTTCCGATGCCGCGGCCGCGTCCCGCCGTGCCGGCGCAAGCCACCGGCCCTTCGCGTGACGAGGTCATGGAGCAGGCCCGCGCCGCCAAGCTCGCCTCGATGACGCCGGACAAGCGCACCCTGCTGGAGAAGATCTTCGGCCTGCCGCAGCAGTCCGGCCCGTCACTCGCCTACGCCGCGCCCGACGGCGGCGTGCTCGGCGACGGCCAGAGCGCCACTCCGGGCCGCCTGCCCCTCGCCGACCGCCAGACCGCGGTCTACGACATCACAGCCAAGACCGTGTACATGCCCGACGGCACCAAGCTCGAGGCGCATTCCGGCCTCGGCAGCCGGCTCGACGATCCGCGCTTCGTGCACGAGCGCATGCGCGGCGCCACGCCGCCGGCGATCTACGACCTCAAGCTGCGCGAAAGCCTGTTCCACGGCGTGCAGGCGATCCGCCTGACCCCCCTCAACAGCGACGTTCACGGCCGCACCGGGCTGCTCGCCCACACCTATATGCTCGGCCCGAACGGCGACTCCAACGGCTGCGTCTCGTTCCGCAACTACGACGCCTTCCTGCGCGCCTTCAACCGCGGCGACATCAAGCGCCTGCTGGTGGTCGAGAAGGTCACCTGACGCCTTCGGCCGACACGATCAGCTGATCCGCAGGCCCGCCAGCAGCCGCTCCAGCGCTTCAGCATAGATCCGCCCGGTCTCCGCCGGCGCATCGCTGCCCGCACACGCCACCGCCGCCTCCGTCACCGCGCCGAGCAGCAGCCGCGCCAGCGGCTCGACCGGCTGCGGCGCGATCAGCTTGTGCGCGATCGCCAGCTCGACCGCGCGCGGCATCATCGCGCCGAAGTGCTTGCCGTCGATCTCGCGCCAGCGCTGCCATCCCAGCACGGCCGGCCCGTCGCGCAGCACGATCCGTCCCGTCGCGCCCTCCGCGCAGATCCGGAAATAGGCCCGCGTGCCGACGGTGATGCCCGCCAGCACGTCCGGCGCCTTGCGCGCCGCGGCGGCGACCTTGTGCACCACCTCGACCGACACCTCTTCGAACACCGCCTCGAACAGCGCTTCCTTGGTGACGTAGTGGTGATAGACCGCGCCCTTGGCAACGCCGGCCTCCGCCGCAAGATCGTCGACCGTGGTGGCGGCGAAGCCGTCGCGGCCGAACAGCGCCGTCGCGGCGCGCACGATCGCGCCACGTGTCGCCTCCCGCCGCTCAGCCTGCTTCGCCATGTCCGCTCTATAGCACTGCGCCGCGCCCATCACGCAAGCGCGCCTTGACTTTCCGACTATCGGTCGGTTATTTACCGACTGCAAGTCGGTTTATCTGCCGATCCTGACAGGAGAACACCCATGCCGAACGAGCAGACGCTGCGTGACTTCGTCGCCACCGTGGAGAGCGGCGACTATGTCGGCGCGATCGAGCGCTTCTATCATCCGGAGGCGTCGATGCAGGAGAACGAGGACGCACCGAAGGTCGGCCGCGACCTGCTGGTGGCCGGCGAGAAGCGCGTCATGGCGGCGTTCCCCTCGATCGTCGCGCGCCGCCTCGCCGAACCGCTGATCAACGGCGACCAGGTGGCGATCCGCTGGAGCTTCACGTTCACGAGGCCCGACGGCGGCGCCATGGTGATGGACGAGATCGCGTTCCAGACCTGGCAGGGCGAACGCATCATCACGGAAAAGTTCTACTACGACCCCAAGCAGATGGGCCGCTGATGCGGCGCCGATGCGGGTGGCCGCTCACAGGCAGCCACCCCCGTCGACGATAACGCCGCGGCCGCACCTCCCACCGCTCACATGTTGCGGGCAAACCGCGCCGCGCCCGCGACCGGCGCGAGCCACTCCACCGCATGGTCGGTGTAGATTTCGGTCTTCGGCTGCAGCCCGTCCATGCTGTCGAGCGTGCCGGCCTTCACCACGACCTTGCCAGGCGCCGCTGCGATCGTCGCAAGGATCGGAGAGCCGCAGCTGCCGCAGAAATGGCGGTAGACCGGCTGCCCGCTGTCGCCCTCGTCGACATAGATCCTGGTGTCGCCGGACTGCTCGTAATCGGCCTCCCTGATCATCAGGTTGAGGGAGAACAGGCTGCCGCTCTGCTTCTGGCAGTGCGTGCAATGACACACCGCGATCGCCCGGGGCTCGCTCTTCAACACGTATCGCACCGCCCCGCACAGGCAGCCGCCGCTTCGTTCCACCATGTCGCATCCTCCCTGATCTTCGCTCACCATCATTCTTGACATAGACGTCAAGTTTGACAATTATGTCAAGAATGAACTGAAGGAGTGACCCGACATGGTCGGCGCGCGTCAATTCGACGAGCAGGAGGTCATCGCACTCGCGCTCGACGTGTTCTGGCGCAAGGGCCTGCACGACGCGACGATGCAGGATCTCGCCACGGCGACGGGCGTGCAACGCGGCAGCCTCTACAATGCCTATGGCGACAAGGAAGAGATCTTCCTGCGCGCATTCGACCGCTACACGGAGCAATTCCTGGAAGCGGCCGGCAACGCCCTGGCGCACGGCGACGCGGCGACGCGGCTGCGCAATTTCCTCGACATGGTCATCACCAACATGACGAGCGGCTCGCCGCCGCGGGGCTGCCTGACGACGCGCACCGCTCTCGATGCCGCCATCTCCGGCGACGCCGTGCGCCAACGCGTGCAGAGCCTGCTCGGCCGGCTCGAGCAGTTGGTCGGCGAGGCCATCAGCTCCGCACCGGACAAGAGGCCGGCGATCGATGCTGCTCGCCTCGCCCGCGTCATCGTCACCTTCACGCGCGGCCTCGCGGTGATGGAACGCGCCGGCTACAGCCGCAAGCAGCTCAAGGACGCAGCGACGACCTTCACCGACGCCCTCGTCGGCGCTGCCTGAGTCCTCCTCGGCATTGAACATCTCAAGCCCAAACAGCCAAGAAAAGGACAGACAATGCCCATGATCCAAATCTCGCTGCGCCGCGGAAAGCCGGAAGCCTACCGCCAGGCGATCTTCGATGCGCTCTACCGCGCGATGCGCGAAACCTTCAACGTCCCCGAGAATGACCAGTTCATGACCATCACCGAGTATGACGCCGCGAACTTCCGCTACGACCCGTCCTACATCGACGTCGCCCGCAGCGACGATTTCGTGCTGATCCAGATCACCGCCAACGACACCCGCACCATCGAACAGAAGAAGGCGCTGTTCCGGCGGATCGCGGAGCTGCTCGGTGACAGCCCCGGCATCCGCCCCGACGACGTGTTCGTCAACCTCGTCGAGGTCAAGAAGGAGAACTGGTCGATCGGCCACGGCCTCGCACAATACGCCTGACCCGGCTTTCATGCCCCGGCGGCGCGTAACCGCGCGCGCCACCCGCCGCGCCATGCCGCTGCCGCGCAGTTTTCGGAATGGCCGCCGAGCGACCGCGGACGCCGTTGGCGGCGTTGGGACACGCGCTTTTCCGACGCCTGCCCTAGGCGTCCGCCGCGATCGCGGCTAGTGTTCTCCCCGTGACGGCGGCGACGCCGTCACGCAAGGCGGCTCGCAGAAGCCGCCGCGATACTGGGGGAAACATGAGCACCGACACCAGCCGCGTCGTCCTGCCCGACGATACCAGCCTCACCGCCTTCTACCGCGACATGAACGTCGCCGAGCGCCGCACCTTCTGGGCCTGCGCCACCGGCTGGGCGCTCGACGGCATGGACTTCATGATCTACCCCCTGGTGATCGGCACCATCATCAAGCTGTGGAACGTCGATGCCGGGCTGGCCGGCCTTGCCGGCACCGTCACCCTGCTCGCCTCCGCGGTCGGCGGCTGGGTCGCCGGCTTCCTGTGCGACCGCATCGGCCGGGTGCGCACGCTGCAGATCACCATCATCTGGTTCTCGGCCTTTTCGCTGGTGTGCGCCTTCGTGCAGGATTTCAACCAGCTCCTGATCGCGCGGGCGCTGCTCGGCTTCGGCTTCGGCGGCGAATGGGCCGCGGGCGCGGTGCTGATGGGCGAGACCATCCGTGCGCAGTATCGCGGCCGCGCGGTCGGCTCGGTGCAGTCCGGCTGGGCGGTCGGCTGGGGCCTTGCGGTGCTGGCCCAGGCGCTGCTGTTCAGCCTGCTGCCGGCGGAACAGGCCTGGCGCTGGATGTTCGCGGTCGGCGTGCTGCCGGCGCTGCTGGTGTTTTATCTCCGCCGCTATGTCGAGGAGCCGAGGGTCGCCGCCGAAGCGCGGACACGGCAAGCCGCTGCCGGCGACCGGCCGGCGATCTGGGAGATCTTCTCCCCATCCGTGCTGAAGACCACCATCCTGGCGTCCCTCGTCACCACCGGCTGCCAGGGCGGCTACTACGCCATCACCTTCTGGGTGCCGCGCTTCCTCACCACCGAGCGCAAGCTGTCGATCGTGTCCTCCACCGGCTATCTCGCCGCGCTGATCATCGGCTCGTTCCTCGGCTACCTCGTCGGTGCCTGGCTCGCCGACCGCATCGGCCGGCGCAACCTGTTCCTGATCTTCTCGCTCGGCGCCATCGCGGTGGTGCTGGTCTACACTCAGGTAGCGCTCAGCAACGAGCTGTTGTGGGTGCTCGGCCTGCCGCTCGGCTTCTTCGCCTCGGGGTATTTCTCCGGCGTCGGCGCCTTCCTCACCGAGCTCTATCCGACGCGGCTGCGTGGCTCGGGCCAAGGCTTCTGCTACAATTTCGGCCGCGGCATCGGCGCGCTGTTTCCGTTCCTGGTCGGCGCGCTGTCGCAGACCACGACGCTCGCCAATGCGATCGCGATCTTCGCGGTCGCCGCCTACGCGCTGTTCTTCCTCGCCGCCTACGCCCTGCCGGAAACCCGCGGCCGCGTGCTGTCGGCCGACGGCTGATTGCTTTCACCAGAGGATATTGCCCATGCCTCCGATCGACATCCCGCGCGGCACGCGCACGCGCCTCACCGTCGAAGGCGCCGATCTCTCCGGCTCGACCTTCGAGGACGTCAACATGTCCGGCTGCACCGCCCACGACATCAACCTCAGCGGGCTGCGCATCGATTACGCCAACCTCGCCGGCTTGCACATCAACAACGCCAACATGGCCGGCGCCAACTTCAGCGATTGCCGCGTCGACGGCATGCGCATCAACGGCATCGCCATCGAGGACCTGCTGGCGGCATATCACGCCCGCAGTGAATCGTAGGGACGAGTACCAGCGCCGCACTTCGGCATTCGGCGATGACAGCGCAGCCTCCCTGTTGGCGATGGCAGGCTCCGTCATCACGCGAAGCATGAGATGCGGCGTTCATCCGTTCAGAGCGGCGGCTCACCAGCGGTTGCGGAAGCAGTGCCGGCCGAACGGACCGGTGCGCCAGCCGGGCGGGCGCAGCGTAGCGAAATGACGCTAGAGGCCCGGCTCGGACATTTCATTGCGGCTGAGAGCGGCTGCAATGGCAGAGGGCACGCACCTAAATCATCTGAGCGGTGCCCATCGTCATCCTATTGAACCGCCGAAGAGTATTTCAGGATTGCATCAATGCGATCACGAAGACTGCCGGGCGGCTTTTCCCCGTTCGCCAATCGACCGCGGATCACATTTGCCGCGCGCGCCGCTTCCGAAGCATGACCGAGCCCATACTCGGTTTCGGCGAGGGAAACGATGGTAGACCAGTCGTCGGGGTTGATAGCCGCCGCTTTCCGAAGGACCTGGGCGGCCGAGTGCACCTCGTTTCGTCGTCGCAGATCTTCAGCATAATCGGAGAGCAATCCGGGGTTGTTAGGTAGCTGCATCATGCCTGCCAGCAGCATTTCAGTCGCCCCCTCTGTGTCACCCGTCGCGCGAAGCGCTATCGCCAGGCGCCGGTAGGCTCCGCTGCTTTTCGGAAATATCTCCAGGCTTCGCCGAAAGGACGCGATAGCCTCGGTGTTCCGGCCTATGGCTTGGTAGATTAGGCCCAGAACCAAATGCGTGCTCTGCTCCTTTGGATAGCGCTCGACGTTTTGCAATTGAATGGCCAATGCTTCGTCGTATTTCTTCGCACGCAACAACGCGAACGCCTTGGAGTTGTCCGCAGTGAACGTGTCTCCGCCGAAGGATCTGACGCGTTCGGAAGCGGCAAGCGCCTCCTCGATCCGGCCCTCGCCGGCAAGCATGTACGACCGCAGGTTATAGGCAAATTTCTTGGTGATCGGATCCGGACTTGTCAGCGCGACCGAAAGAAGGCGCTTGGCTGCCTCCGCATCGCCGTACTCGCGCCAATAGACACCGGCGGCGATTTCCGGATCGATGCGTTCGAGCAGGTTCATGGCGCCCCTGACGAAGAGCGCATCGGGGTCCTCTGTCGATTCGACGTCGATGAGGGTCTCTCTTCCTGGCGAGCGCCTGAGGCGAAGGCGGGCGACACGTTCTTCTCCCCTATTCTTAAGCGTTATTTCGCCCGAGAGCTGTATGATGTCCTTCCCAAAAAAACGCCGAATGAGGGTTTGAATCGATTTCACATCGATCAATCCAGACTGGATTTGAGTGGCGGCAACTTCGCCCAGAAAGTTGGTGTCGCCCACTTCCGTCTTCGGCTTGGCCCCCAGCGACATTTTGTTAAGGGTTGCAATCTCGTCAAGCAGGCGCTGTGTCGCTGCTTCGCGCGAATACCCGTTCTTTTCGTAGGATTCAGGCACATCGATCGGGGTGATCAAGACCGGCGTATGCAACATCGCCTGCAGTACGATGACGAAGCCAAGGACAGTGGGCAGAACCGCGGTCATGACAACGATCATCGTTTTAGCGACGCCGTAGAGTTCGGAGGCTGTCCGCCTCGATATATGCGAATGAATGCGGCGCGGCGCCGCAAGGACGACAGAGGCTATTTTGGAGCGATCGGCGGATGGAGCGCTTTTGCTGCTCGTTTCCTGCTGCATGTCAATGCGTCCCGGCATTGCGCGAGGCCGGGCTGAGAAAATCACGCGGCCGGGGAAGACTTGCAACTGACGTCAAGACATCGCTTGGGCAGCCGCACAGCCTCTTGTCGCCCAATTTGAGGCTGCGCGCGACAGCGCAATCGGTCATCACGCCCTTGGACGCGTCTTTCTCTGCGATCGCAAATTTCAGAAATCGGGCTACCACGAACATATCCGTCACGCCCTCGGCGAGAAGAGCCAACCAGCTGCGCACGGGAGGGCTTGTTCGGCCAAACCGTGCGTAGCTTGAGGTGATCGTGGCGGCACTTAGCTGATCAATGGCAACAGCTGGGTCGCCATGTATTTTTGCCCTTCGGCATTCAGGTGAAGCTTGTCAGATATCACCAGCCCTTTGTTTCGAGCCGCGATGTAATACGGCATTGCATTGATCACGCGTATTTTGCGCGCCTGCAAACGAGCAATGATGTCCCTCACACCTGCCTTTGCCCCGTCAACGGTTCCGCCGCGACGGACGTCGTTTCCGCCAATCAGGAGGATGACGATACGAGTGCCCTGCGGCACGGCGCTGTCGAGCCTGCCCAACACGCCAGTCGTGGTGTCCCCGTAAACACCTTGATTGCTAACCGAATATTGTTTGCCCTTGGCACGAAGCATTGCTTCCAGTTGCTGCGGAAAGGCCTCTCCGGAGTTGACGCCATACCCCTGAACCACGCTCGCGCCGAGCGCAACGATCTGTGCATGAGAGGGCGCAGCCCATACAACGAGGGCTGCGAGAAAAACAAAGGCGCAGGAAATCGTCCGCGCTCCGTCCGCCATGTAACGCTTCATGTTTGTCTTTCCCCCAATTCTTGTCTGCTTAACTCCCTGCAGAACTCAACCAGAGCCTGCAGGAGCGCAGCTCCTATAAAATGCTCTATTTACACCCGGCCTTCGAAAATACGCTATCACGGAAAGGGCACACCTGCGGCCAAAAGCAGGCTGCAGGCTGCCACAGACAATGTTTCTCGCGGATCGTGGATACGACGCGGACTGGATCAGGGAGCTTGCCCGACAGCAAGGAGCGTGGGCGAACAACCCGCCGAAACGAAATCGGAGAGACTCAGTCCGCATCAGCACCGCGCACGCGACCTACGCCTGGACATGGTGCAGGCCGCGCGTCAGCGCGATCGATCGCTACGCCCGATGAAGGCAAACCCCGCGATGCCCAGCAGAGCGAACATGATGCCGTACATCCACACCACCGACGACACGCAGGTGTCGACATGGTCGCGGCAGGCGGCTTCCTCGTAGCCGGTGCCGTGCTTCAGCGAAAACAGACCGGTGGTGATGAGCTTGTAGGTCTCAAAGCCGACCCAGCCGATGGCGATCACGGTCGCGCCGACCAGCAGCAGCCGCAGCCATGGCGACCTCAGGTCCTCGCGCACGCTGCGCGCGACCGCACCGAGACTCTCGCGCCGCACCTCGCTGAGAAAGCTCCAGCCTGTCTTCCTGTCCATCGCGATGCTCCCCAAACCGGCGGCCAGCGTCGCACGAGCCCATCACCGCCGGAAGACGCAATGCCAGTGTGGACGAGGCGTCGAAATCCGATTGACGAAAGAACAAAAAGAGAACATTGTGACTGCCCATAACCCTCACCAGAGCCGTCCCCATGTCCGCAGCCGCTTCTTCCGGCGCCACGCGCCGTTCTTTGTCCGCGTCCCCCTCGGAGGACAGCGACCGGCTGGAGGCCGCCGCCGATGAGGCCATCGCGGCCTGCAACGGCGACATGCGCAGCGCGATCCGCGCCCTGATCCTCGCCAACGAGTACCTGGAGTATGAGCTGTGCGAGATGTTCGCCGCAGTCTCCAAGGGATATGCCCGCGGGCGGGTCAAGCCGATCGACGCCGACGGCAAGCCGATCGAACGCGCGGCCATGAAGAAGGCCGACAGCCTCCCCGACGGGAATGCGGCCTGACGCGGCCGTCCGGCGACGGCGGGACTTGCGGAATATAATCGCGCTCCCGATGTTGTCATGAAGCAGCGGGCACGGCGAGAAGGCTCCATGCCCGCCGATCGTGCCGTGACAGTGCGATGCGGTCGCCGGCCGGCGGCTGTGGCGCAGCATCGCCGCGCGGCCATGACCGAGGTCACCCGTCGTGGACCAGGCCGTCGCGCATGTCAGGACGCCCGATCTCCCTCGCGCCGCTCCATTCGCGGTGGCGCTCGCGACCCGGAGCGAGCTCGCCGGCTGCGCGGCGTGGCGCGCCGCATTCGCTGGCCTGCGCAAGGATCATCGCTACTACGAGATCCTGGAGGAGACGCTCCGGAACGATTTCACCTACCGCTATCTCACCATCACCGATGCGGCCGGCACGGTCGTCGCGGTGCAGCCCTGCTTCCTGCTCGACCAGGACCTGCTCGAGGGGCTCGGCGCGAGCGTCGGACGCCTCGCCGGCCGGGTGCGGCGCCTGTATCCCCGCTTCCTCAAGCTGCGCAC
Source organism: Pseudomonadota bacterium (assembly GCA_040756765.1). Lineage (GTDB taxonomy): Bacteria > Pseudomonadota > Alphaproteobacteria > Rhizobiales > Xanthobacteraceae > Bradyrhizobium_A. Next base: position 117,612 of record JBFLYG010000033.1, read on the forward strand.
GCTGATGCTGGGATGCGCCGCGGGCGAAGGCCATCTCGCCGCGTCCGACGCGCTGCCGCCGGCGCGGGTGGCGGACATCCTGTCACGCGCGATCACCGGGCTCGCCGCGCAGTGCGGCGCGCGGATGATCGTGCTGAAGGAATTTCCCGACGGTGATCGCGCCGCGCTCGGCTGTTTCCAGCGCCGCGGATTTTGCCGCGTGCCCGGCATGCCGATGACCAGGCTCGATATCCGCTATGACAGCTTCGAGCACTTCCTGCAGGCGCTGCCGAGCTCGGCACGCTGCAAGCTGCGCAAGAATTTACGCGCCACCGCCGGTGAAGCCATTCCGATGACCGTGACCGACAATGTCGACGCCGTCGTCGACGAGGTCTATCCGCTCTACCTGCAGGTCTACGGCCGCTCAAAACTGCATTTCGAGACGCTCGAGCGCGACTATTTCCTCAGGCTCGGCCGGGAGATGCCGGACAAGTGCCTCTTCTTCGTCTGGCGCCGGGGCGGGCGCGCCGTCGCCTTCAGCCACATGATGCTCGAAGGCGACACGCTGTTTTCGGAATATATCGGGCTCGACTACGACGTCGCGCTCGACCTGCATCTCTATTTCTGCGTCGTGCGCGACACCATCCGCTGGGCGATCGCCAACGGCTTCCGCTCCATTCGCAGCAGCCCGCTGAACTATGAACCGAAGTTCAGGCTGCGGCACACCCTGGTCCCGGTCGATCTCTATGTGCGGCATGTCTCGCCGCTCGCCAACCGCGCCTTGAAGCTCGTGCTGCCGTGGCTTGTCCCCGCCCGCTATGACAAGGTCTTGCGGCGCTTCGCCAACTACCGCGACCTGTGGTGAGGCATCCGGCGCGGCGTGTGCGCCGGCACCACACCAGAACTCAAAGCTTGTAGCCGATGTTGCGCAGCAGGTCTTTCCGCCAGGCGACATCGGCGTCGGTCTCGACGCCCCTGGGCGAAGCGCCGTCCACCACGCCGAGCACGCCGCGGCCCTGCCCCGTCTGCGCGACGATGACCTCCGTCGGGTTGGCTGTCGCGCAATAGATGCGGCAGACCTCCGGCACCGCGCGCACCGCGGCCAGCACGTTGACGGGAAAGAACCCGTCGCCCAGGAAGATCAGAAAGCTGTGGCCGGCGCCGATGGCCAAGGCGTTGTCGCGCGCAAGCGCAATGGAAGCCTCGTCGTTGCCCGAGCAGCGCACCAGGCACTTGCCGGAGGCTTCGCAGAACGCCAAGCCAAAGCGGATGCGCGGAACGGCGCCCACCAGCGCCTCGTGCAGGTCTTCCACGGTCTTGATGAAATGCGACTGGCCGAAGATGAAGTTGGCCGCGTCCGGCTTCACGATCGGCACCACGGAGAGTTCCAGCTTCGCGTCCTGGACCATGGCTTCGCTCCCTGTCAGGTGAGCAACGCCATCCATGGTAAGCCGCCGGCGGCTGATTGCAAGCGGCCGCGCCGTTGCGCCCTACCCGGCGCCGAGCGCCACCGCGACGTTGAAGGTGAGAAGGCTCGCCAGATACGCCAGCGTGAACATGTAGCCGAAGGTCACCGCCATCCAGCGCCAGCCGCCGGTCTCGCGCTTGATCACCGCCAGCGTCGAGGCGCATTGCGGCGCGAAGATGTACCAGGCGAGCAGCGACAGCGCGGTGGCGAGGCTCCACTGGGTCGCCAGCACCTGGCCGATCTGCTCGGCCGCTTCCTTGCCACCCTCGATGGCGTAGACGGTGCCGAGCGAGGCCACCGCGACCTCGCGCGCCGCCATGCCCGGAATCAGCGCCACCGCGATCTGCCAGTTGAAGCCGAGCGGCGCCAAAAGCGGCTGCAGCGCGTGGCCGATGATGGCGGCGAGGCTGAAGTCGATGGCGGGCTCGGTGGCTCCGGCCGGCGGCCGCGGGAACGAGGCCAGGAACCAGATCAGCACCATCATGGAGAAGATGGTGGTGCCGGCGCGATAGAGGAACATCTTCACCCGGGTGAAGATGCCGATGGCGACGCTCTTGACCCGCGGCAGCTTGTAGTCCGGCAGCTCCAGCATGAACGGCGCCGGCGCATAGTCGCGCAGCATGAAGAACTTGATCAGGAAGGACACGCCGAGCGCGCTGAAGATGCCGACCGCATAGAGCCCGAACATCACGAGGCCCTGCAGGTTGACGAAGCCCCACACCAGCTTCGGCGGGATGAAGGCCGAGATGATCAGGGTGTAGACGGGAATGCGCGCCGAGCAGGTCATCAGCGGCGCGATCAGGATGGTGGTGAGGCGATCGCGGCGGTTGTCGATGACGCGCGTCGCCATGATGCCGGGAATGGCGCAGGCGAAGCTCGACAGCAGCGGGATGAAGGCACGGCCGTGCAGCCCGGCCCCGCCCATGATGCGGTCCATCAGGAACGCGGCGCGCGCCATGTAGCCGAAGTCTTCGAGCAGCAGGATGAACAGGAAAATGATGATGATCTGCGGCAGGAACACGATGACGCTGCCGACGCCGGAGATCACACCGTTCTGCAGGAAGCTCTGCAGCAGCCCCTCGGGCAGAGTGTCATGGACGAGGCCGCCGAGCGCGTCGAAGCCGGACGACAGCAGCTGCATCAGGGGCTGCGCCCAGGCGAACACCGCCTGGAACATGACGAACAGAATCGCGATCAGGACGATGAGGCCGAACACCGGGTGCAGCGCCACGGCATCGACCTTGGTGGTCAGGGTGTCGGGCTTGGCCGGCGCGCCGACACACTCGGCGATGATACGGTCGGCCTCGCGCTGGGCAGCGCGCATGTCGGCGATGCTCGGCGCGGTCCACGCGCCCTCGCCGGCCGGCGTCGCCTGCGCCGCCGCGGTATCGATCAGCTTGAGCAGATCATCGGTGCCGCCCTTGCGCACGGCGACGGCCGTCACGACCGGCACGCCGAGCCGGGCCGAGAGCTTGTCGAGATCGATGGTGATGCCGCGGCGCTTGGCGATATCCACCATGTTGAGCACGAGGATCAGCGGCCGTCCCGTGCGCTTCATCTCCAGCAGCAGGCGGATGGCAAGGCGCATGCTGGTGGAATCGGCGACGCACACCGCAAGGTCCGGCTGGGCCTCGCCGGCGAAGCGGCCGAGCACCACGTCGCGGGTGATCTCCTCGTCCGGGCTGCGGCCGCGCAGCGAATAGGTGCCGGGCAGGTCGACCAGGGTGACATGGCGGCCGGCCGGGGTGATGAAGCCGCCGGACTTGCGCTCCACCGTCACGCCCGGATAGTTCGCCACCTTCTGGCGGCTGCCGGTCAAGGCATTGAAAAGCGAGGTCTTGCCGCTGTTCGGGGTCCCCACCAGGGCAAGGTGCAGGGAGCCGGCGCCATCGATCCGCATCAGTTCATTCCACGACCACGGCCATCGCCTCGCGCCGGCGCAGCGCGACGGTGACATTGTTGATGCGCACCGCGATCGGATCGCGGCCGATCGCGCCTTCGTGCAGGATCTCGATCGCCGCCCCCTCGACGAAGCCGAACTCGATCAGCCGCTGCTCGAGCTCGCTCGCGTCCAGCGCCGAGGCCGACGCCGTGGTCTCGAGCGCAGCCACCACGCCGGTGAAGCCGCGCGCCGCATCGCCGAGCCGGCTGCGTTTGTCGTGTCGATCTCTGGTCATGGCGTGTACGTCGCAGCCGCACCGTTGCCGGTCAAGCACCGCGCCGCGGGTTGTGATCGCTTTCGCTTAGAATGATTATAAGCCTGTCAACGGGTTGCCTCTCCCGGGCGGGCCCGGCTGTCGGATTCCGGCCGATGACGCCGGCGCAAACCGGTCAAAAGCCCGGCGGTGGCCGCCACCGCAGCGGGCCAAACTCGGACCTTGCGAAAAAGATACACGAATTCAATAAATTAACCGGAGCCTGCGGCTTTCGCTCCGGAACCCGGCGCCCCCGCTGGCGTTGTTGCCGGCAACACCCGGCCACGACCGGCAGCGGGATAAAGGGGTTGGGCATGGCGTTTCGTGATCTGAGGGCCCTCGCGCTGGGCGCCAGCGCCGACCGCAAGCGCATCGTGCTGCGCACCGACGCGCCCTGGCGCGGGCCGGACGCGGCGTTCACCTTCGGCATTGAGGAGGAGTATTTCCTCGCCGACGCCAAAACCTTCGAGACGCCGGAGTTCACTCCCGAGGGGCTGTTCGAAGCGGCCGGCTTCGCCACGGGCGGCCAGAGCACCCACGAGTTCATCCAGGCCCAGGTCGAGGTCGCGACCAACGTCCACGCCTCCTTGCGCGACGCCCGGGCCGAGCTCGCGTTCCTGCGCCGGGAGGTCGGGCGGGTCGCGGCGCAGTATGGCCTCGTCATCATGGCCTGTGGCACCCACCCCACCGCGATGTGGAGCCGGATGAATCCAACGCCGAAGGCGCGCTATGTCGACATGATGGACGACCTGCAGATGATCGGCCGGCGCGACCTTGTCTGCGGCATGCACGTCCATGTGCAACTGCCCGATCCGGCGCGGCGGGTCGAGGTGATGCGGCGGATGACGCCGTTCCTGCCGCTGTTCGTGGCGCTGTCGGCGTCCTCGCCGTTCTGGCACGGCCGCGACACCGGGCTGAAGGCCTATCGCCTCGCCGCCTATGACGAGCTGCCGCGCAGCGGCATCCCCGACCTGTTCGAGAGCGAACAGGCCTATGCCGACTATGTCGAGACCATGGTGCGCGGCGGCGCGATCGCCGACGCCAGCTACATCTGGTGGATGGCCCGCCCCTCGGCGCGGCGGCCGACGCTGGAGCTGCGCGCCTGCGACTGCTGCACCAGGATCGAGGACGCGCTGGCCCTCGCCGCGCTCTACCGTGCGCTCGCCCGCCGCCTCACCCTCGATCCGGAGATCAACGCCGACCTCACCGCGGTCGACCGGGCGCTCGCGGTCGAGAACAAGTGGCGGGCGCAACGCTTCGGCGTGCAGGGCTCGTTCGTCACCCGCAGCGAGGCGGTCGCGGTCGGCGACCTCGTCGACGACCTCGTGGCGCTGGTCGCGATGGATGCGATCGCGCTCGATTGCGTCGACGAGGTCGAGCATTGCCGCGCGATCGTGCGCGACGGCACCGCCGCCGACGGCCAGATCGCGGTGTATCGCGAGGCGAGCCGCGCGCCGGTGGTCGGCGCGCCGCTCACCCAGGTGTCACGCTGGATCGCCGGCACCACGCTGCACGAGGCCAGCGGCGCAGCACAGCCGCCGCTCTGACCGAGCGGCCAACGGCGCTGATGGCTACGCCACCTCGCGCGGGATCTCCGCCTCACCGTGCTGCTGCAGCAGGTCGAGCAGGCGCTTGCGCATCAGCATGCCCGGACGATCGGACGGCATGTGCTTCTCGATCTTGCGCCCCATATCGACGATCGCATCGGGATCAGTGGATTCCAGGATGTCGCGGTCTTCGGCGATGATCGCCGCATCCCAGTCGATCAGCTCCTGCGCCGAGCAGTCCGCCTCGGTGTCGTTGCGGAACAAGAGCTGCACCACCTGGATCTTGCCGTCGGCGATCGGCGTCGCGCAGTTGAAGATGATGTGGCGGATGCCGGACGGGTACTCCATGTCGAGCCGGCGGCAGAACGGCATGTACCATTTGTTGCGCATGTGGCGCTTGGTGTACGGCTCGGTGGTGCCGGAGATGCGCGCGGCCACAGGCGGGTTCTTCACCGTGACGATGGTTTCCGCCTCGAAGCCGTAATCGGTCTCGACGATCTCGTACTTCTCCGGGCGCGGCTGGTCGATGTCGCCGAACGTGTTCTTGTGCACGAAGGCGAAGTGGGCGTTGTCGAACGAGTTCTCCATCAGGCGCAGCGCCGCTGTGTTCCAGGTGTCGTAGAACTGGAAGATGCGGCGATAGCCGGCATCGCGGTCCTCCGGGATATCAGGGATGTCCGCCAGCGGCTCGTCGAGCGCGACCCAGACATAACCATAGCGCGTCTGGGTGTGGAACGATTTCGCCTTGGCGTCGGGAATCGGCTGCTCGAACGGAAACTGCGGGATCATCACCAGCTTGCCGTCGCGGTCGTACTCCCAGCCGTGATAGCCGCAGACGATGTTGCCGTTGCGGCACCAGCCCTTGGAGAGCTTTGCCGTGCGATGGCAGCAGCGGTCCTCCAGCGCCGCCGGGCGGCCTTCGCCGTCGAGAAACAGCACGATCGGCTCGCCGAGCAGCGTGAACGGCTTCGGCCCCTCCTTGAGGTCGTCGATCGGCATGATCGCGTACCAGAAGCGGCGCAGCACCGGTTGTTTCGTCACCAGCATGTCGGTTTCCCCCGTGAGGTCAGGCAGCAAGGCGTCGCACGACGCCGGCCGCTTCAGATCGAAGATGAGCAAGATCGAGGCCCGGGATGGCGCCGTCGTCGACGACGAGGCGGCCACCGACCAGCAGATGGCGCACCCGCGCGCTGCCGCCGCATGTCACCGGCGCGACCAGCGGATCGTGCATGCCGAAATGGCGCGGCTGGTCGAGGTCGAACACCGCGATGTCCGCCTGCTGGCCGACCGCAAGCGTGCCGACCTGCGGCATGCCGAGCACCCGCGCGCCGCCGGCGGTCGCCCAGCGCACCACCTCGTCCGCGGTCACCGCGCCGGCGCCCTTCACCGCGCGATGGGTGTGCCAGCAGCTGTGCATCTCGCTGACCATGTCGGCGGCCTCGTTCGACGCCGCACCGTCGACCGCGAGCGACACCGCGCCGCCGAGTGCAGCGAGCAGATCGGCCGGCGCGACGCCGGAGCCGAGGCGGCAATTCGACTGCGGACAGTGCGCCATGCCGGTGCCGGTATCGGCGAGAAGCCTGACCTCGTCGGCATCGAGATGCACGAGATGGGCGAACCACACATCTGGCCCCAGCCAGTCGTGGTCGGCGAGCCAGTGCACCGGGCGCTTGCCATGCACCGACTGGCAGAACGTCACATAATCGGCGGTTTCCGACAGATGGCTGTGCACGCGCAGCCGCATGCGCCGCGCCGCGGCGATCACCTCGCGCAGTTCGCCGGGATCGAGCGACCAGGTCGGCGTGGTCGGCGCCAGCGCCACCTGTGTGAGGCCTCCGGGCGAGGCATCGTGGAAACGCCGGGCGCAGGCCTCGACGCTTGCCAGCATGCGGTCGAGCGGCTCGACCGGGGTCGGCGCGCCGCTGCCGTCGCTGACATGGCGCGTCATGGTGCCGCCGCCGCGGCACAGCACCAGGCGAATGCCGAGGCTGCGCGCCACCTCGAAGATCACCGCCGCGGGATCGAAGCGGTAGCTGTCGCTGAAGAGATAGTGATGGTCGGCGACCGTGGTGGTGCCGGACAGCAGCATCTCGGCCAAGCCGATCCGCGCCGCGACCGCCAGCACCTCCTCGTCGATCCGCGACCAGTAGGCATAGGGCACCGAGCGCAGCCAGCCGGCGAGCGGCAGGTCGATGCCGGCCTGCACGCCCTTCAGCACGCTCTGGAACAGGTGATGATGGGTGGAGATCAGGCCGGGATAGACCACGCAGCCGCGGGCGTCGAGCCGGCGTTCGCCAGGCTCGGTGGCAAGGTCACCCATCGCGGCAATGACACCGTCGCGGATGCGGATGGCGCCGCGCGTGCGCATCGCCGCGCCGCCAAGGCCGGTAAAAATCCCCTCGGCGTTTTCGATCAGCAGAGCCGTCATGTCTCGATTCCCATTTCGCTCTCGTGCCAGCCCGCCAGCGCGAGGCGCGACAGCCCGACCATGGCCGCGAACAGCACGACGCCGGTGACGGTGATCAGGAACAGCGCCGCGAACATCCGGGGAATGTCGAGCTGGAAACCGGCATCGAGGATCTCGTAGGCGAGCCCCGACGAGCGGCCGCCGGTGCCGGCGACGAACTCGGCGACCACCGCGCCGATCAGCGCCAGGCCCGAGGAGATGCGCAGGCCGCCGAAGAAATACGGCAGTGCGCCGGGGATGCGCAGGCGCAGCAGCGTCTTGAGCCGGCTGGCGCGGTTCATGCGGAAGTAGCTGGCGAGCCCGGGATCGACGCTGCGCAGGCCGAGCGTGGTGTTGGAGATGATCGGGAACAGCGCCACCAGCGTGGCGCAGATCGTCAGTGACGCTTGCGTGTTCTTGACCAGGATGATGATCAGCGGCGCGATCGCAACGATCGGCGTCACCTGCAGCAGCACCGCATAGGGAAATAGGCTGACCTCGATGGCGCGGCTCTGCACGAACATGAAGGCGATCAGCGTGCCCAGCACCACCGCCACCACGAAGGCCTGCAGCGTGACGCGCAGCGTCACCAGCAGCGCGCGCAGCAGCGAGGGGCCGTGGTGCACGAAGCTTGTGAAAATGTCGCTTGGCTTGGGAAAGAGATAGATCGGGATGCCGCCGAGGCGGCAGCCGATTTCCCACAGCGCCAGCAGCACGACGCCGACCGCGAGCGGGGCTGCGATCCGCACGAAGGTTTCCGACTGCAGCAGCGGCTTCATGCGTCACCTCCGGAGGCCGCCGGCAGCGACGCCTCGGCGAGCCAGGTGGAGAGTTCGCGGCAATAGGCCGCAAAGCGCGGGCTGTCGCGAAAGCTCTCGCCGCGCGGCTGCGGCTCGTCGATGGTCATGGTACGGAAGATGCGGCCCGGGTGCGCGGCCAGCACCACGATGCGCGTCGACAAAAACACCGCCTCATAGATCGAGTGGGTGACGAACACCGTCGTCAGCTTGCGCTCCCACCACAACCGCACCAGGTCGTCGTCGAGCTTGTTGCGGGTGAACTCGTCGAGCGCGCCGAACGGCTCGTCCATCAGCAGCAGGTTCGGCTGGGTGGCGAGCGCGCGGGCGATCGAGACCCGCATCTTCATGCCGCCGGAGAGCTGGCGCGGATAGTGCCGGGCGAAGGAGGACAGCCCCACCCGCACCAGCGCATCCGCGACCAATGGCTCGGCGGCGCCGCCGGGCATGTCGGCGAGATCGAGCGGCAGGCGGACATTGGTGTCGACCCGCGCCCACGGCATCAGGGTCGGCTCCTGGAACACGAAGGCGAAGCGGCGTCCCTCCTGCCCGACCTGGCTGAAGTCGCCGCGCCACCACAGCAGCCGGCCGTCGGATGGCTGCAACAGGTTGGCGATCATTTTCAGGAGCGTGCTCTTGCCGCAACCGGACGGTCCGATCAAGGTGAGGAACTCGCCGTCGGCAATGGTCAGATCGATCGGTGCGAGCGCGCGCGTGCCATTGGCAAAGACTTTTTCGGCCGACAGAACCTCGACCGCGGGCGGCCGTGCGGCGCTGGCCTCGGCGGAAACCACCGGCTCGGCGTGCTTGATCACTTCGTTCGACAACAGGGCATTCATGGCGTGTCCCGCAAAACGTCCACTGCGATCCCGTCGGCGAAGCAAATTCCGTTCCGCATGCCCGCCCTCGACCCGACATCCGGCAAAAATAATGCACGGCGATTCCGTCGCCGAAAAACACTTTAATTCGAGACATGCGTTGCCTTTTCGGCAACGTATTGATTTCTGTCGCCGGCCCCTCGCAAATGATCCCTGCCACATTTTTCAAGGGAGAACCGACGGTCGTGCGCGCGCTGTCTCCGTCATCGATCAGGCCGCCCTTCGCCCGCTACAGCCACGGCATCGCGGTGCCCCCCGGTCACCGCCTCGCGGTGGTGTCGGGCCAGCTCGGCATCGCCGCCGACGATACCATTCCATGCGATTGCGAGGCGCAGGCGGAGCTGTGCTTCGCCAACATCGCCGCCATTCTCGCCGAGGACGGCATGACCCTCGGCAATGTCATCCGCGTCAACGCCTATGTCACCGACCGCGCCGACATGGCCGCCTACATGCGCTGCCGCGACCGGCAGTTTCCCGGCATGGCGCCGGCCTCGACGCTGATGATCGTCGGCGGATTCACACGGCCGGAATTTCTGGTCGAGATCGAAGTCATCGCGGCCGCGCCGCCCCAGCAAGGAGACTGACATGGACAAGACGCGCCGCCGCGCCTGGTGGGGCGAATACGCCTCGCACGAATTCCGTGCCTGCGATCCCCGCACCACCATCGCGATCCTGCCGGTCGCTGCGATCGAGCAGCACGGCCCGCACCTGCCGGTGTGCGTCGACGCCACGATCAACCGCGGCATGCTGGCGACGCTGGTCGAACGCCTGCCGGACGACCTCGACATCCGCATCCTGCCGGTGCAGGAGGTCGGCAAGTCCAACGAGCATCTGCGCATGCCGGGCACGCTCACCCTGCCCGCCCGCACGCTGATCGAATGCTGGACCGAGCTCGGGCTGTCGGTCGCCCGCGCCGGCATCCGCAAGCTCGTCATGGTCAACTCCCACGGCGGCAACGAGGAGGTGATGGGCATCGTCGCGCGCGAGCTGCGGGTGCAGGCCAACATGCTGGTGGTCAAGGCCGCATGGTCGCGGTTCGGCAAGCCGGCGGGCCTCTACAGCGAACGCGAACTGAAGTTCGGCATCCATGGCGGCGACGTCGAGACCTCGCTGATGCTGTACTTCCGTCCCGAGCTCGTCGACATGGTCAGCGCGAAGGATTTTCCCTCCATCGCCGAGCAGGATGAGGCCACCTACGCCCATCTGCGGCCGACCGGCCTCTCCGCCTACGCCTGGATCGCCGGCGACCTCAATCCCGAAGGCGCGGTCGGCGAGGCCGACAAGGCCACCGCCGACAAGGGCCGCCGCACCGCCGAGCATGTCGCCGATGAGTTCATCAGACTGCTCGCCGACGTCAAGGCGGCGAAGCTGCCGGACTGAGGTGGTGGTCACCTACGCGGGCTCTGCGTTGCACATTTCGACCTGCCGCTCGAGGCGCCAATAAACTCCTCATCCTGAGGAGCGCGCATCGCGCGCGTCTCGAAGGATGAGGCCCCCTGCTGACATCAGCGTTCGGGCCGCGTGTCATGGCCTCATGGTTCGAGACGGCGCTGGCGCGCCTCCTCACCATGAGGAGAGAGGTGTTTGCCTTGGGAAAGACTGCAACGCTTCGCCTGCCCTCCCCCTTATCATCATGCGCGGGCTTGACCTGCCGCTGTTGATTTCGAAGCTCGCCACACCCACTGCGTCATTGCCGGGCTTGACCCGGCAATCCAGCTTTCTCACAGCATAACGAGAGTCTTTGAAGCTGGATCACCGGGTCTCGACGCTGCGCGTCGGCCCGGTGATGACGCTGAGGATGCGGAGACGCATTCTCAATCTCCCCCTCACAACCGCACCATCTCACGCCGCACCTGGCCGAGGAAGCGCGCGCGCTGGGCGGCGGTGGCGATGTTCATGTGGTAGAGCGCGTGGTAGCGCGTCCTGGCCCGAAAGCCGGTGAACCACGGCAGGTAGCACTTGATGATCTTGCGCGGCGGATCGGCCATGGCGATGGCCTTCCAGCGCGGCCGGCCGTAGGTCGAGATGCCGGTGATGCGCTTGAGATGGGTGAGCAGCGGTTTCACATGCGCCGGATCGGACAGGTCCATGGCGATGCCGGGTCCGAACATGCGGTCGAACCAGCCCTTGAGCATCGCCGGCGGGCCGAACGACCAGGTCGGAAACTGCACGACCAGCGCCTGCGCCGCCATCAGGCGGTCGACATGCGCCTTATTCTCGGCGCGGTTGCGGACCGGATCGTGGTAGCCGCGCCGCCGCTCGGCGGTCAGCACCGGATCGAAACCCTCGGCATAGAGATCGAGCAGGTCGACCGCATGCCCCGCCTGCGCGAGGCCCGCCAGCGCCTCCTGCCGGATCGCCGCATGAAAGCTGTCGTCGAGCGGATGGCAGTAGACATAGAGCACGCGCATGTCAGGGGCCGCTTGCGACGAAGCTGCGCATCTTGCCGGGGTTGAGCAGGCCCTGCGGATCGACCTCGCGCTTGAAGCCGAGCTGGTCGACATCGACGCGCTTGTAGCGGCTGCCGTCCTCGACCGTGTAAACATGCGGATTGGCGATATAGACCTCGTTCGCCTCGTGCAGGCGGATGATTTCGTCGAGCCGCTGCGCATCGCGATAGCGCACCACCGGAAGGCCGCTGCAGGTGACGTTGCCGTTGAAGCGGATGAACTCGAGATGCTGCAGCACCTCGTCGGGAAACATCCGCCGCATCTGCCCGACCTTGTCGAGCAGGCGGTCGTGCGGATAGAGGCACTGCAGGTAGGTCACCGAGCGATCGCTCTTGAGCACCTGCAGCGTGGTGTGGTTCCAGGTGTATTCGTAGAGCGGCACCTTGCCGGGCGCCTCGTCGGTCGGCGTCTCCAGGGTGATGGTGCCGCGGCCGCCGAGCAGCGCCTTGAAGCTCTCCAGCGACGGCTCGGCGATCATCGCGATCAGGATGCTCTTGCCGTCGGGACAGGCCGGCTTCAGCGCGCCAAAATACGACGGCAGCGGCCAGGTGACCGGCGAAATCAGCTTCTTGACGATGCCGTCGGCACACGCGGCCTCATGGCCGAAGGTCACGGCTGCGAGGAAGTCGTCGAAGGCGACGACCACGTCGATCCAGCGCCACGCCGGCGCCAGCGGCATCTCCAGCGCCGTGATGATGCCGGTGGTGCCGTAGGCGCGGTTGATCTTCTGCGCCGCATCGCCGCGCAGCTCGATCACCCGCGGCTGCGGCTCGACGGTGACGACGCGCGCGGCGATGATGTTGCCGCGCTCGCGCAGGCCGCCATAGGTGATCGAGCCGATGCCGCCGGAGCCGCCGGCGACAAAGCCGCCGATGGTCGCGGTGCGCTTGGTGGAGGGATGCATGCGGAGCTCCCAGCCCATCGGCTGTGTCGCCGCATCGATGGCGTTCATCTTGGCGCCGGCGCCGACCCGCAACAGGCCGGGCCGGATCCAGTCGATGGCGTTGAGCGCGGTGATGTCGAGGAGAACGCCGCCGGCCAGCGGCACCGCCTGGCCATAATTGCCGGTGCCGCCGGCCCGCACGGTCAGCGGCACGCGGTGGCGCGCGCAGGCCGCGGCGACGCGGATCACCTCGGCCTCGGTGCGCGGCGCCACGATCAGGTCCGCCGACTTGCCGTGGAGCGCCTCGTTGAGCACCGGGCTGTACCAGAAGAAATCCCGCGAGCGGCGGCGCACGATCACGGGATCGGTGATCACCGGCACGTCACCGAGATCGGTGATCAGGGGGGCGAGCCGGTGGAGCGACAGGTCATCCATCACGGTCATGATCAGAACGCGATCTTCAGGTCCTTGACGAAGCGGTCGGTGAACGCCTTCTGCCAGTCGGTCTTGGCATCGAGGAGACCGGCCGCGACCAGGAAGTCGTAGGTCGCCTTCCAGCGCGTTCCGGTCATGATGCCGATGCCGCCGGCCGCGGCGTCGCCGCCGTCGAGCGCCTTGGTCTCCTTCAGCTTCTCGACCGCGAACGCGATCTGCGCATCGGTCATCTTCGGATTGTCGGCCTTGATCAGCGCGTTGCCGGGCGCCGGGTTCTTCAGGTAGTCGCGCCAGCCTTCGAGCGAGGCCTTGACGAAGCGCGCCACCACGTCGGGCTTCTCCGCCACCATCTTGTCGGTGGTGACGATCGCCGCGCCATAGGGCGGATAGCCGCCGTCGGCGAACAGGAAGAACTTGACCTTGACGCCCTGCTGCTGCGCCGCGAACGGCTCCGACGACAGATAGGCCTGCTGCGAGGCGGCGGGGTCGGCGAAGAATGGCTGCAGGTTGAAGGTGTAGGGGCGGATCTGGTCGTCGGTGAAGCCGTACTTCGCCTTGAGCCACGGCCAGAACGTGGTGCGCGACGAGCCGGCGATCAGGATCGGCTTGCCCTTGAGCGAGGCGAGATCGGGCACGTCGTCATGGGCCATGATGCCCTGCGGATCGAACTGGAACGAGGACGCCACCGTCACCAGCGGCAGGCCCTGCTCGCGGCCCTTCAGCACCTGGATGTCGTAGCCCATCAGGAAGTCGGTCTCGCCGGCGAGCAGCAGCTGCGAGCCGTTGACCTGCGGGCCGCCCATCTTGATGGTGACGTCGAGCCCGGCCTTCTCGTAGAGGCCGGTGGCCTTCGCCTGGTAGAAGCCGCCGTGCTCGGCCTGGGCGAACCAGCTGGTGAGGAACGTCACCTTGTCTGCAGCAGTGGCGGCGGTAAGCGATGCCAGGCCGCACGCGGCGGTGATGCCGGCAACGGCGATTGAGCGCGACAGAAAGTTCACGGCGACCTCGTTTGACAAGCTGATCGTGTCCCGGCGATGACGACGATGCACGGCCTCCCTGTCATCGGAAAAGCATTTTGTTTCGAGAGATGCGTTGCCTTTCCGGCAACGCCGGCGCGGGGCGCGGACGCGTGCAGAAGCAGGGCCGCAGGCCCTGACCGGTCCTTGTGCAGATGCTGACGAGAAAAGCGGCGACGGGCTGCCTGGAGTACGATGATTTGAAGTTCTATCGACGTAATCCGTCACCCCGAGAGCCTGACTGGAAAACGATCTTGGATCTTAGTGTTCGTCGTCGCCGGGCAGCGCGATCCGTCTTTAACGGATCGCTAGGACTAAGGTCTCCCGGCGACCCCGATAAGGAGGGCACTGCGTCCCTAAGCGGGGTGGCCGGGACGAGCCCGGCCACGACAGAGAAGGACGGAATGCGCTGTCCTTCACGATGGCTTGTCCCTTTTCCAGTCAGAAGAGGGCGGATTGAGGCTCAACCTAAACCCATCACGCTTTAGCGCGGCGACGCCGCCATCAGGTCCGCGGACTCCAGCACGAAACCGAAGCACTGGTTGACGTTGTAGACCGTCGCCGCCATGCAATAGTCCGGCGAGGTGGTGGCGGTGCAGTCGCGCAGCAGCAGGCAGTCGTAGCCACGGAAGTTGGCGTCCTGCAGGGTGCACAGCACGCACTGGTCGGCATTGACGCCGGCGAACAGCAGCGTGGTCAGGTTGAGGTTGCGCAGGATGCTGTCGAGCTCGGTGTCCTGGAAGCCGGACATGCGGTACTTCGGCACATGGATATCGCTCGGCGCCACCGGCAGCTCGTCGACGATCGCCGCCGACCAGCTGCCGCGCTCCAGCACCCTTGAGCCGGAGCCCGGCAGCGCGTCGCCGAGGCCGACGCCCGCGCCCGAGGGATTGTAGACATGCAGCAGCGCCGGACTGAGGTTGAGGCGGTCCGGCCGGTTGCCCCAGTTCAGCCAGATGACCGGCACGTCGCGCTGGCGCAGCCATGGCAACAGCCGTTGCAGCGGCGCGATCGGCGCCCGCGCCGGCGTGACGTCGACGCCGATATGGCCGAGCCAGCCGCCGGGATGGCAGAAGTCGTTCTGCATGTCGATGATGACGATGGCGCTGCGGGCGAGGTCGAACGTCACCTGCTTGCCGCCGGCGCCGACCGTCACCGGGCACGGCGCGGCCTGCGGCCGCACGAGATCGGCCTGCGTCGCCGATACCGCCCAGCGGTTGCGCGGGCTCGGGCCGAGCGGCCTCAAGTCGTCGGCAGGCGCAGGCGACACCGTCATGGCGTCGTGCCCCGCAGCACCGCGATGTCGTCCGGCTCGAGCGCGACCGGCTCGCCTCCGCGGATCAGCTCGGCAAAGCCTTCGTTCGGCGTCATCACCGTCAGGGTGTAGAGCTTGCCCGCCCCGGTGTTCTCGATGACATGCTCGGAGCCGGGGTGCAGCAGCAGCGAGTCGCCCTTGCGGATCGGCAGCGCCTTACCGTCGCAGCGCGCGATGCCCTCGCCATGCAGCACGTGGAAGAACTCGTGCGCCGCCGCATGCTCGTTCGGCGGGGTGGCGCCGCCCGGCCGGAAGATCTCGATGACAAAGATGCTGTCGATGCGGTCGGTCGCGTGGTCGAACAGCATCACGAAATAGTTGGTGTCCCCCGGCGAGATGCGGAACGCCTTGGCGTGGGTGAGGTCTTCGACGCTGAACCCCATGACATGGATCTCCCCGGTTGCAACGGCCCCCGCCGACGGCGACGCACGGCCGCGGCGGCCCGCCGCGCCCGAAGGCCCGATTGAGCATGGCCCGAGCCTTGCATAAAAGCGCTTTATTTCGCCCTGGTCGTTGCCTTTCAGGCAACGCACCCGCCGGGCGACATCGCCGGAGCCCGCCCATGCTGCACAGCCGCCTGCTGACCTATGTGGACGAGGTCGCCCGCACCGGGTCGATCCGCAAGGCCGCGAACCATCTCAACGTCGCGGCCTCCGCCATCAGCCGCCAGATCCTGGCGCTGGAGACCGACCTCGGCACGCCGATCTTCCAGCGGCTGCCGCGCAAGCTGCTCCTCACCGCCGCCGGCGAGGTGCTGATCAACCACATCCGCCAGACCATGAAGGACTTAACGCGCGCGCAGGCCAAGATCGAGGAGCTCAAGGGGCTGCGGCGGGGCGAGATCACGGTGGCGATGATGAGCGGTCTTGCCTCGAACCTCGTGCCCGGCACGGTCAAGCAGTTCCGCGTCACCAATCCGCGGGTGCGGCTCACCCTGACGCTGCTAACCACCGGCGAGGATATCCAGGCCGCGGTGGCGAGTGGCGAGGCCGATCTCGGCATCGGCTTCGACTTCACCCGCGACAGCCATCTCAAGGTACTGGCGCGCGCCGCCGGCCGCCTCGGCGCGGTGATGGCGCCGAACCATCCGCTCGCCAAGCGCAACCAGGTCCGGCTCAGCGACTGCATCGACTATCCGCTGGTGATCGCCGACCGCTCCAGCGCGATCCGGCCCTATCTCGACAGCGCGTTCGCCAAGGTGTCGCTGGAGCCGATGCCGATCATCGAGACCAACGCCATCGAGATCATGCGCCACGCCGCCATCCTCGACAACGGCATCACCTTCCTCACCCCGTTCGACATCGAGTTCGAGCGCCGCGCCGGCCGCCTCGTCTATGTGCCGGTGCGCGAGCTCGCGCAGGAAGCGCAGACGTTGATGCTGATCGGCCACGAGCGCGGCATCGGCGCGCTGGCGAGTGTGCTCGCCGAGATGCTCAAAGCGATGATGCGGGACGCGGTGGCGTAAGGCGTGATGGAAACACTATACGGCTCTACATTTTCAGCGTCATCACCGGGCCGGCGCGCCAGCGCCGAGACCCGGTGATCCAACTTCAAAGCTCGCGTTTTGCTACGATCAAGCTGGATTGCCGGGTCTTCGCCCGGCAATGACGAAGTGGGTGTGGCCCGCGCTGGAGAAATAACCGGACCGTCGTGGGACAAGCCCGGCCATGACGAGTTCAACAACAAACACCGAAAGCTCAGGTCACAGCGCCAGCGCCATCAACACCTCGTTGCGGTAGCCGCCCTCGGTCTTGAGCGCGCGCGGCTCGATGCCGTAGACGGCAAAGCCGAGCTTGCGGTAGAGCGCGAGCGCGGCGGCGTTGCCCTCGACCACCGCCAGCGTCAACTGCTCCACCGACAGCCGCGCCTCCGTGATCACCGCCTGCATCAATGCCGCGGCGATGCCCTGCCCGCGCGCCGACGGGCGCACGTAAAGCCCCCAGACGAACGCCTTGTGGCCGTCCTTCGGACCGCTCTCCGCCTTGAAGCCGGCCATGCCGACGATGCGCTCGCCGAGGAAGGCGCCGAACACGGTCGAGCTGGTCAACCGTTCGGCGAACGCCGACAGCGGCCGCGCCACCTCGAGATCGTAGACCGAGCCGAACGCGTCGGGATCGCGCGCCAGCGCCGCGAGGCGAATGGTGCGGTAGTCCGGCGCGTCGGCCGCGGCCAGCCTGCGGATATCAGCCGGCATTGCCGGTGCCCTGTCCATTGCGTATGCCATCACCGAGCTGCCGGACAATCTACCAGACATGGGGAATGAGGCGCCAGCGCACCCGCGCCGCATACGCCTCGTAGCCGGCGAGGCCCTCGCGCAGCGCCTTCTCCTCGATCGGAATGCGGACGCAGAACAGCAGCGACAGCCCGATCGCGATCACGACGCCCCACCACGAGCCGAGCAGCAGCGCGATGCCGACGAACACGAACAGCATCCCCGAATACATCGGGTGGCGGACGAACGCATAAGGCCCGGTCGAGATCACGGTCTGCCGGCGCTCGTGCTGGATCTTGACCACCGGCGCGGCAAAGCTGTTCTCCTGCATCACGCGGAAGGCGAGCCAGCCGCCGAACACCAGCGCAAGACCGCCAGCGGCCTGCAGCCACGGCGGCATGTGCGACCAGTGCAGGCGCATGACATCAACGCCCATCAGCACCAGCCAGAGCAGCATGACGCAGCACAGCGCCACGACGAAGATTTTGTCGGCGCGCGGCTGCTCGCGCTGGAACAGCGAGCTGGTACGCTCTGCGACGAGGGCCGGATCATGCCGCACCATGGCGATGCCGCCCCACAGGCCGAAGGCGATCATGCCGAGGATGAAGATCCAGGCGGCGGGCCAGCGCAGCGTGCCGGCGCCGAGAAACAACAGCGCGCCCATTGCGCCGAACCACACCACGGTCTGGACGACGATCTTTGTGATCAGCGATGCCGCACTCATGAGGGACCTCTTTGCCCGACGGTCCGGCAGCGAATGCCGTCCGTCTCTTGCGGGACGCGGGTCGGCGCCGGGAGCAACCGGCAATGCAAGCAACCGACAATGGGATCACGACCATTGCAAACGCCGATTGCCGCAGACCGACCATCAGTCTATTATACCGACCATTGGTCGGTCGTACAACCCCGGGGTCCTGCAACCCCTCGCCTATCCCTTGGAGGTGCCTTGCCCCGCGTCGTCAAGCATCCGGAGGTTCGCCGCAACGAGGTGCTCGACTGCGCCCAGGCGCTGTTCCTCGCCCGCGGCTATGACGCGGCGAGCCTCAACGACGTGATCGCGGCAGCCGGGATCTCGAAGGGGGCGTTCTACCATTATTTCGCCTCCAAGGAGGCGCTGCTCGAGGCGCTCGCCGAACGCTTCACGCGCACGGCGCTGGACAGCGTGCAGGACATTCTCGCCGCGCCGGACCTCGACGCGCTGGCGCGCCTCAACGCGCTGATGGCGCGGCTGCGGCAGAACAAGATCGAACATGCCGTCACCCAGTGGGCGCTGTTCGAGACCCTGTTCCGACCAGAAAACCAGGTCCTGTTCCACCGCATCAACCTCGTCAGCGGCGCGGCGTTTCATCCCCTGCTCACCGCCATCATCAGCAAGGGCGTCGCGGAAGGCGTGTTCAGGACATTCGATCCCGCCGGCGTCGCCGACATGATCATGCAGCTCGGCGGCGCGACGCGCGGCCTCGTCGCCGACATCGTCGGCCAGATCAAGGCCGGCCGTGCGCCGACGAAAAGCGCGATCCGCGCGCTGGAGCAGCGCGTCCATCTCTACGAGATCGCGCTCGACCGCGTGCTCGGCTTGTCCGACGGCAGCATCAAGCTCGCGGCGCCCGGCTATATCCGCCTGCTGATGACCGCACGCCGGCTCGCCCTCGCCCCCGAGGCGGCCCCTGCCGACGGCGCCAAGACCGCCTCCGGGACCATTTCCAAACCCGCTTCCAAGGCTACCTCCAAGGCAGCCTCCAAATCTGCCTCCAAGCCTGCCTCCCAACCCGCGCCTCGCCGGCCGGCGCGGCGCGCCCGCGGCGCCTGAGCCCGGCCGCCCTGCCCCTCACTTTTCGCTAGCCTAGGATAGGGGGGTAGGCTATATGGCTAGCCATGAGCCATACCATCCGCGAGAAGAAGAAGCTGCTGGCCCGGGTGCGGCGCATCCGCGGCCAGGTCGAGGCCATCGAGCGTGCGCTCGATGAGGAGGCCGGCTGCGAGCGCGTCATGCACATGATCGCCGGCGTGCGCGGCGGCGTCGCCGGTCTGATGGCCGAGGTGGTGGAGGACCATATCCGCACCCACCTCGTCGACCCCAAGAAGAATCCCGGCGCCCTCGACACCGAGGCCGCCGAACAGTTGATCGAAGTCGTCCATACCTACATGAAGTAAAGGTGTTGCCATGACCGACGTGCAGACCGCGGCCGTCTCCGCCCGCCACAGCCACGTGTTTCTCGGTCCCGACCATGCCCGCGCCGAACGCCGCACCTGGGCGGTGATCTGGCTGTGCGCTGCGATGATGATCGCCGAGATTGTCGGCGGTGTGCTGTTCGGCTCGCTGGCGCTGATCGCCGACGGCCTGCACATGTCGACCCATGCCGGCGCGCTGCTGCTGGCGGCGCTGGCCTACACCTATGCCCGCAAGCATGCGCATGACGACAGCTTCACCTTCGGCACCGGCAAGTTCGGCGACCTCGCCGGCTACACCAGCGCCATCGTGCTGGCGATGATCGCCCTGTTGATCGGCTATGAAGCGGTCGAACGCTTCCTCAACCCGGTGGCGATCAGTTTTCGCGAAGCGATCCCGATCGCGGTGCTCGGCCTTGGCGTCAACGTCGCCAGCGCCTGGCTGTTGTCCGGCGGACATGACCATGGACATGCCCATGGTCACGGTCATGGCCACCATCATGGGCACGGTCACGCCACGCACGGCCACGACGCCCATGGCCATGGCGCAGAGAGCCTTTTTGTCGGCTCCGGCGACGACGCCCTGACCCTCGCCGTCTTCGAGGACGGCGTACCGCCGCGCTTCCGCATCACCCGCGCGGCCGGCGCGCTGCCGGACGCCGCCGACGTCACCATCGAGACCATCCGTCCCGACGGCACGCGCCAGGTGTTCGGCTTCGATAGCCGCCTCGGCTACCTGGAATCCCAGGACGAGATCCCTGAACCGCACGCCTTCACCGCCCGCGTCCGCTGGACAGCCGACGGCCGCAGCCACGATCATGACGTCTCGTTCGAGGAGCACGATCACGGCGACGCGCACGACCATGGCAACGCCGCCCACCACCGCGACAACAACATGCGCGCGGCGCTCATTCATGTCATCGCCGATGCCGCGGTGTCGGTGCTGGTGATCGCCGGCCTGTTGCTGGCGCGCGCCTTCGGCTGGCTGTGGATGGACCCGCTCGCCGGCTTCATCGGCGCGCTGGTGATCGCCAACTGGTCCTATGGCCTGCTGCGCGACACCGGCAGCATCCTGCTCGACCGCACCGCCGACCGGCAGATGGCCGACAAGGTCCGCCGCACCATCGAGGCCGACGGCGATGCCCTCACCGATCTGCACCTGTGGCGGCTCGGCCCGGGACATCTCGGCGCCATCGTCTCGGTCATGACCGCCAGGATGCGCGACCCCGACTACTACCGCGGCCGCCTCGCCCGCTTCTCCGATCTCTCCCACGTCACCATCGAGGTGCGCCACCCGTCCGTGCCGGCGGCCTGACGCCCGGCCCGTCTATTCTGCTTCGGCATCACCGCGCCCCGCGGGCGGGTGCCCGAAGGGACCGACAGTTCTGCCGTCAGATCACCGCTGCTGCATCGCGACGAGCGCCTCTGCCGACCAGACGAGCGCATGGCCCGGCCCATCGGCACCGCCGCCGAAGGTCTGGCTGATCGCGTAAGCCCCTTCGACCAGCAGCAATAACCCGTCCGCCAATTGCGCGGGGCGCGGGACCTTCAAGGCGTTGGCGATCTTGAGGAAGCGCTCCCTCAACGCCGCTTTCGTGGCGCGGGCCACCTGCCGCCCTGGATGCTCGGGATCGGGAAACTCGGCACAGAAATTGATGAAGGGACAGCCGCGATAGCCGTCTGTCGTCGTTCGTTCGGCGAGATAGGTCATGATGGCGCGAAGTTGCGCGTTCGGATCACCGCGATAGCGATCGAACATCTCATCCCAGTTGCGAAGAAAGACGCGGCTGCGATCCTCCAGATAGGCGACGACCAGATCGTCCTTGGAGGGAAAGCTGCGATAAAGGCTGATCTTGTTCACGCCGGCCTTCTTGACGATGGCTTCGACGCCGACGGCACGAATCCCCTCGCGGTAGAACATGTCGGCCGCGACCTCGAAAATCTTGTCCCGCGCTCGTTTGGGCTGTGCCTCTTGCCTTGAAGCCGCGCTTGCCATCGTCGGTCACTCCCCGTTTCGCCCTTGACATGTAACCGACCGGTTCGTATCAATCAAGGCGATACGAACCGGTCGGTTACATTTCAATGACAGGTTTCTGCCGGTGCCTGTGAGCCTGGAGAGCAAGGGCAATGAAGCACTTCATTGTAGAAGCGACATACCTCGTGCCGTTTGAGCAGATTGCAGAGACGATTCCACGCCATCGCGCCTTTCTTCAAAAAGGCTATGACCTCGGCCTCTTTCTCTGCTCGGGACCGAAGGCCCCTCCGACCGGAGGCTTCCTGGTGGCAAGGGCCAAGTCGAAAGCCGAATTGGAAGCGTTCTTCGAGAACGAGCCATTCCAGGTCGCTGGCCTCGCGAGCTTCACGTTCACCGAATTCCAGCCCGTCAAGCGTCAGGACTGGACCGAGCACTGGTTTGGTGGCGCCGAAGCCCCGGCAAGCCAGGCGCAGTGCTGAAACACCAATGAGAAGGATCAACCCGATGAAGCACTTCCTGCTCGAAGGCCAACACCTTGTTCCCTTCGCGGAGCTCTCCGACCTGGTGCCCCTGCATCATGCCTTTCTGCAAAAGGGCTATAACGACGGCCATTTCCTGTTCTCCGGGCCTCAAATCCCGGCCCACGGCGGCTTTCTCGTCGCCCGCGCTGAATCGCGAGAGGCTTTGGACGCCATCCTTGTGGAAGAACCCTTCGTCAAGGCCAAGAAGATGCGTTTCAGCCGCGTCACCGAATTCGACGCCGCGCAGTTCCAGCCGATTTTGCAGGATTGGTTCAAGGGACCGGCTGACTGATCCGCGACTTCGGCGAGATCGTCGCATGGGCGGCCCAACGCCAAGGGAGGCGTGTCGGCGCTCAAGGATGCGCTCGCCATGACCGCCGTCGCGGCACGGCTGTCCGGTTGAGTGCGACGTCAAAAGCTACAGCCCCTTGAGCGAATTCAATTTGATCGCCTCAGGTACCCTATAGGACACAATACGGCTCTACATTTTCAGCGTCATCACCGGGCCGGCGCGTAGCGCCGTGCCCCGGTGATCCAGCTTCAAAGTTCGCGTTTTGCTCCGACCAAGCTGGATTGCCGGGTCTTCGCCCGGCAATGACGAAGTGGGTGTGGCCCGCGCTGAGAATGAACCGGATTTGATGATGCCCATCCGTCGACGAGGATCGCGGAATAGGAACGTGCGGGCTTGCGAAGATCACCGCCATCTTCTGCAGGTGTTACAGGCCCCGTCGATATCGCCGCTGTGCCCGCAGCCTGCCCCACTGCCCGGTTGATCACAGGTGGCGCCTGCTCGCCACCGCTCGCGCCGCTGTCACAACAATGTCATATGTTGCAGGGCAATACCTCTCTACGCCTTTCCGTCGTCCCCAGGGCCCCGCCGCATGACGTCTCGCAAGCTCTCCCCTCCCGCCCTCGGCCGGACGCTGGTGCCGAACATCTGGGACGTCGTCGCGCTGGTGCTGATCATCGGCACCATGGTGCTGATCGCCTATGGCGCCCGCCAGACCAACGCGCCGCTGTCGACGCTGGACACCCCGCCGCTGTCGCTCGATCCCTGGCACCTGCCGCTCTATGCGCTGCGCACCACCCTGCGCATGCTACTGGCGATGGCCTGCTCGCTGGTGTTCACCTTCATCTACGCGGCGCTGGCCGCCAAGAGCCGCCGCGCCGAGATGGTGCTGATCCCGATGCTGGACATCCTGCAGTCGGTGCCGATCCTCGGCTTCCTCACCTTCACGGTGGTGTTCTTCATGAACCTGTTCCCCGGCCGCGTGCTGGGGGCGGAGCTCGCCTGCGTGTTTGCGATCTTCACCAGCCAGGCCTGGAACATGACCTTCAGCATGTACCAGTCGCTGCGCAACGTGCCGAAGGATCTCGACGAGGCCTCGCAGAGCTTCCATCTCTCCGCCTGGCAGCGCTTCTGGCGGCTCGACGTGCCGTTCGCGGTGCCGGGCCTCGTGTGGAACGCGATGATGTCGATGTCGGGGGGCTGGTTCTTCGTGGTGGCGTCGGAGGCGATCACCGTCGGCGACACCACGGTGACGCTGCCCGGCGTCGGCTCCTATGTCGCGCTCGCGATCAAGGAGCAGAACCTCGCCGCGATCGGCTATGCCGTGCTGACCATGCTGCTGGTGATCATCGCCTACGACCAGCTGCTGTTCCGCCCGGTGGTGGCGTGGGCCGACAAATTCCGCTTCGAGCAGACGGCGTCGCAGACCGCGCCGGAATCCTGGGTGCTCGACCTGTTCCGCCGCACCCGCGCGCTGCGCATGCTGACCGTGCCGTTCGTCGCGGTGCGCCGGTGGGTGGCCTCGATGAAGATCCGCCTGCCGCAGCGGCCGCGAAAGGCGGTGCTCGCCCAGCCGCCGTCGCGCGCGCTCGACGCGCTGTGGCTGGCGCTGATCCTCGCCGGCACCGTGTATGCCGGCTGGCGCATCGTCGATTACCTTGCCGGCACGCTCGGCTGGGCGGATCTCGCGTCCGCCGTCGGCGTCGGCTTCCTCACCCTCGGCCGCGTCATCGTGCTGATGGCGCTGGCGAGCCTCGTGTGGGTGCCGATCGGCGTCTGGGTCGGCCTGCGGCCGCGCCTTGCCGAGCGCATCCAGCCGCTGGCCCAGTTCCTCGCCGCCTTCCCCGCCAACCTCGCCTTCCCGGTGTTCGTGGTGCTGATCGTGCATTTCGGGCTCAACGCCGACGTCTGGCTGAGCCCGCTGATGATCCTCGGCACCCAGTGGTACATCCTGTTCAATGTCATCGCCGGCGCCAGCGCCTTCCCGACCGACCTGCGCGAGGCCGCCGACGGCTTCCATCTCCGCGGCTGGCGCTGGTGGCTCAAGGTCATCCTGCCCGGCATCTTCCCCTATTACGTCACCGGCGCCATCACCGCCTCCGGCGGCTCGTGGAACGCGTCCATCGTCGCCGAGGTGGCGAGCTGGGGCGACGAGAAGCTGACCGCGACCGGGCTCGGCGCCTACATCGCCAAGGCGACCGAAGCCGGCGACTTCCCGCGCGTCGTGCTCGGCATCACCGTGATGTGCGTGCTGGTCACGCTGTTCAACCGCCTGCTGTGGCGCCCGCTCTACGCCTTCGGCGAACGCCGCCTGCGTCTCGGCTGACTGGAGATTTTCCCATGCTCGACCCCGCGTCGCCCAAACTGATCGACATCCGCAACGTCTCGCGCTCGTTCCCCAAGGGCAGCGGCGAGGATCTCCTGGTGCTGGAGAAGGTCGACCTCACCATCCGCTCCGGCGAAATCGTCGGCCTGCTCGGCCGCTCGGGCTCGGGCAAGTCGACGCTGCTGCGCATCATCGCCGGCCTCACCTCGCCGTCGTCCGGCGACGCCACCTGCCGCGGCGAGATGATCAAGGGCCCGCCGCACGGCGTCTCCATGGTGTTCCAGTCGTTCGCGCTGTTTCCCTGGCTCACCGTGCTGCAGAACGTCGAGCTCGGGCTGGAAGCGCTCGGCGTCGAACGCGGCGAGCGCCGCAAGCGGGCGCTGGCGGCCATCGACCTGATCGGCCTCGACGGCTTCGAATCGGCCTACCCCAAGGAATTGTCCGGCGGCATGCGCCAGCGCGTCGGCTTCGCCCGCGCCCTCGTCGTGCACCCGGACCTGCTGCTGATGGACGAGCCGTTCTCGGCGCTCGACGTGCTGACCGCCGAGACGCTGCGCACCGACCTCGTCGACCTCTGGATCGAAGGCCGCCTGCCGATCAAGTCGGTGCTGATGGTGACGCACAACATCGAGGAAGCGGTGCTGATGTGCGACCGCATCCTGGTGTTCTCGTCCAACCCCGGCCGCGTCGCCGCCGAGATCAAGGTCGACCTGCCGCATCCGCGCAACCGCCTCGATCCGGTATTCCGCGCCCTCGTCGACAGCATCTACGCCCGCATGACCCAGCGCGCCGAGCCGCGCGCCCCGACCGTGGAAGGCATTCACGGCACCGGCGTCGGCATGGTGCTCAACCACGTGTCGTCGAACCTGATCTCCGGCCTGATCGAGACGCTGGCGGGCCAGCCCTACAACGGCCACGCCGACCTCCCCGTGCTCGCCGAAAGCCTGCAGCTCGAGGCCGACGAACTGTTCCACCTCGCAGAGGCGCTGCAACTGCTGCGCTTCGCCCAGCTCAGCGAAGGCGACGTCACGCTAACGGATGCCGGCAAGCGCTTCGCCAACTTGGAGACCGACGCGCGCAAGCGCCTGTTCGCCGAGCATCTCGTCACCTACGTGCCGCTGATCGGCCTGATCCGCCGCGTGCTCGACGAGCGCCCCTCGCACACCGCCCCCGTCGCGCGCTTCCGCAACGAGCTCGAGGACTACATGTCCGAGGACTATGCCGACGAGACGCTGAAGACCATCGTGTCCTGGGGCCGCTATGCCGAGCTGTTCGCCTATGACGAGCAGTCGGAGATGTTCAGTTTGGAGAATCCGCACTAGGACGGATCAAGCGGCGTAAACCTCCCTGCGTCATCCCGAGGCGCGCCCGTCGCTCGGATGAGCGCAGCGCTATCCGGGGCGGCGCGACACGCTTCCCCCTCATCCTGAGGAGCGCGGCACGCGCGTCTCGAAGGATGAGGCCCCAACGCATTCTTGCCGTGACTGCCACGCCGCAACACCCCGGCCTCATGGTTCGAGACGCGCGGCGCTGCCGCGCTCCTCACCATGAGGGGATGCGATAGCGTGCGTAAGTCCGGACTTTGGCCCGTAGCCCGGATGAGCGCAGCGATATCCGGGGCCGCATGATAGTCCTCTCCCGCATGTCGCTTCGCTCATGCGGGCTACGTTCGTCTTCCGTCCTCCTCATGGTGAGGAGGTACGGCTAACGTATCTCGCCATCCCCCACGAGATGCGCGCGAAAGAATCGCACCACGCTCGCATTGAAGTCACGGTGAAACGCCACCCGGTCGAAGCCCGGCGGATCGGTGCACAGGCGCGGCAGCGCGGCCGCGAAGCCGGGCGAGCATGGCGTCAGGAACGCGAAGTGGCCGGCCGGCACGACATGGATTTCGGGCTCGCCCGGCAAGCTGGCAAACACGCGCGCGACTCCTTCCGGATCGACGCCGGTCCCCTCGGTGGCCAGTTCGGATCGCCAGACCTGCAACGGGATATGGATGCCCAGGGCATGTCGCGTGAACACACCGCTGTGAGCGGGCTCGGCGAGCACCGCAGCCTTGATCCGAACGTCCTGCGCCAGGTTCAGCGGAACGTCACCGCTGCGCACCTGCGCGCAGAACGGCGTGCCGTTCGTGCAGCGGGACGCCAGCCGCTGGAAGTCCGGCGTGGCGCCGATGAGCAACAGCCCCGTAAAACCGCCCTTGGAAAAACCGAAGAAGCCGACGCGATCGGAATCGATCACCGCGCGGTCCTTCCAGTCGTGCAGCATGAAATCGACGAGGCGCACCATGTCGGCCGGCCGCGACGTCCACACCGACAGCGCCTCGCTCTGCGAGCGGTCGCGGCCGTTGTCGCCGGGATGGTTGATCGCTGCGACGACGAAGCCGGCGTCGGCCAGCGCTTCGGCGGTGTCCTGATGCATGGTGAACCAGCCGCCGTAGCCATGGGA
This sequence comes from Pseudomonadota bacterium, assembly GCA_040756765.1. Taxonomy (GTDB): domain Bacteria; phylum Pseudomonadota; class Alphaproteobacteria; order Rhizobiales; family Xanthobacteraceae; genus Bradyrhizobium_A. The sequence goes on from JBFLYG010000033.1 coordinate 144,961, forward strand.
GACCACGATCAGCGGCCGCTTCGTGCCGGTGACGGGACAATCCCTGACGCCGGCCAGCTTGATCTCGGGCGACACCGCGAGCGGGCCGAGCGGAATGTCCTGCGGCGCACCGGCGCAGGGATACCAGATGGCCCCTGTCAGGCGCGGATCGGCATCGAGGAGCTGGATGCCGGCGGCCGGCGCAGGTGATGCCAGGCAGCACAGGATCATCACGCAAGCCCAGCAGGTCTTGAGCATCACCGCCCCTACAATGCGATGGATGAAAGCGATCTCGGCACGATAACAGCGGCAAACGACACCAGGATTGTGTCGAAACTTTCGCGCACCCCTGTTGATCGCGCCGCAGTTCGTCGCCCGGATGAGCGCCGCGACGTCCGAGGCCGTGCGTCCCAGCCGCCTTCGCATCAGGGCATGACGCCGTCATCATGACGGCGCCAGCAGTGAGTCAGGCGCGGCCGCTCAATGCTTGCGCGGCAGGGCGTGCCGGCAGATCTTCATGGCGTCCGCCGGCGCGACGCGGTCGAACAGCCGCGCCAGCTGGATGTCGTCCATGGCGTCGTTGGGCAGCTCCCGCGGCAGCGGCACCGGCAGCCGCAGGCGGCCGCCGCCCGGCACGCGGGTGACCAGGATGCGCCAGCTCATGCCGAGCGGCGGCACTCCGAGCGGGTCGAAGGATTCGAACGGCACGAGATCGCGCAGCCGGTGCACCCGGCCGGGGTTCTTCTCGAACCAGACGTGGTCGACATCCGCGGCCGCCCCCGGCATGTCGGCAGGGGCGGCAGGAGCCGCGGCAGCGGCGGCGTTGTCGGCGGGCGCCTCGGGGATATCAGAGATTTTCATGGCCGCGGCCTCCTTGTCGATCAGCAGACCACACGGATAGATGTGGGGCCGGCATGAGGCCTCGTCAACGGGCGCGGGCGCGCCGGTCACAGCGGCGGCGAATAATCCGTCAGGTGCAGCACCCGGTCCTGAATGCCGCCGACCATGGTGCCGTAGGCCGCCGCTGTCCTGTCCTTGATGTCCGACCACTCCTGATCCGCCATGAAGGCCGCCCAGCGCGCCGTCAGCGTCGCCTCGTCGGGCCATTGCAGCAGGTAGATGAACTCGGTGCGATCGGCGCTGCGCGCCTCCCACATCGCGACAATGTGAAAGCCATGGCGCGCCATGATGCGCGCGGCGTGGTCGCGGAAGCGGGCATGGAACGCCGCCTTGTTGGTCTCGAAGATCTCGTAGATGCGAAGCTGATGGATCATGACGCTCGGTGTCGCTGGCTGGGCCGCGGTCGCGGCGATGGGGCGAAGGAGCTGCGCCAGCCCGATCAGGACGGGCGCGAGGTCACGACGGGTCAGCGGTGCATGAATGGCCGGCATGCTTGATCGTGTCCTGCGATGAGCTCTGGACACGAGGGTGGCGTCACCGGCGCGGGCTGTAAAATATCTTATTCGGCCGGCTGTGAGACCGGCCGCATCTCAGCGGCGATGATCTGGTGCGCGGTGGCGAGGAACGCCGCGCGCACCGGCTGCGGGCGCGCCCCGACGAAGCCGGCGACGAGATCGAGATGGGTCATGCTGCGCGGCGCATCGATCGCGAGCGGCCTGAACGTGACGCCGTCGCGGCGCCCGCGCATCAGCGCGCCCGGCACCAGCGCGACGCCGAGGCCGCCGGCCACAAGGCCGGCGATGGTCGGCATCTGCCGCGCCTCCTGCACGATGCGCGGCGAGAACCCGGCGAGACGGCACAGGCCGATGATCTGGTCGTAGAAGCCCGCGCCCTTGTCCCGCGGCGAGGCAATGAAGCTGTCGCCGGCAAGGCGCGCCAGCGGCACGGCCCGCAGCCGTGCCAGCGGATGATCGTCGGGCAGCGCCACCACGATCGGCTCCTGCGCGAGGCGCTCGAACGCGAGGCCCGGCGTCGGCACGCCCGGCCAGCGCATCAGCCCGACGTCGGCGGCGCCGTCGCGCAGCGCCTCGACCTGCTCGGCGCTGGTGGCCTCCTGCAGTGTCAGCTCTACGTCAGGATAGCGCGCGCGGAACGCACGCAGCACGCCGGGCAGCAGGTCGTAGGCGGCGGATTCGAGGAAGGTGATCGCGAGCCGGCCGGCGACGCCGGCGGCGACGCGGCGGGCGTGATCGGCGCCCTCGGTGAGCTGCGCCAGGGTGCGGCGCGCGGTCTCGAGGAACGCAACGCCGGCCGGCGTCAGCGTCACGGCGCGACGGCTGCGCGTGAACAGCGGCACGCGGAGTTCGTCTTCGAGGCGCCGGATCGCCTGGCTGAGCGGCGGCTGCGCCATGTTGAGGCGCTGGGCGGCGCGGTGGAAGTGCAGTTCCTCGGCGACCGCGACGAACTGCCGGAGCAGACGGGTTTCGATCATCGCCTGCAATGTAGGGCCGCCGGCGGGCAAGTCCAGCCGGCGGCCGTGCGGCGGCTCAGAACATGGTGTTGGGATTCGCCGCCGTTTCCGGCACGTCCTGGCGCACGTCCCAGTGCTCGACGATCTTGCCATGGTCGAGGCGGAAGATGTCGACGATGGCGGCGCCGCGCGTGCCGGGCTCGCGCACCGCATGGACGTGCAGGATCACATGGTCGCCGTCGGCGAACACCCGCTTGATCTCGCTGTGCGAGTTCGGAAACTTGCTGCGCAGCATCTCGACGAAGGCCTTGAAGCCGGCGATGCCGTCCGGCGCGGTCGGGTTGTGCTGGACATATTGCGGGCCGAAATAGGCCGACGCCGCCGCGAAATCCTTCTGGTTGAGCCCCTTCTCGTAGAATTCGAGCACGGCCTTCTTGTTGGCCTCGAGCTGCGCCGCATCCGCCGCGCGGGCCGGCGCCCCCACGGCTCCGCCGGCCAGCATGGCCAGCGCCGCCGCGCCGATGATCAGGCTTCGCATTATGATGATCTCCCGGAAAAGGTTGCAGGTAATGAGCAGGCGTGATGAGCAGGTGTGATGAGGAGGTGTGATGAGGAGGCGAGACGCCGCCCGCATCTGATGTTCAGGCCATCATGGCGACGCAGACAGCGCGCTCACGCAATTGTTGCTTGCGACGTCGCCCCGCGGACGTCAAGACAGGGCGGAGAGAGCAAGTAAGCGCCGGGTAATCGCGTTATCAGCCGTTCGTCGCCGTGGCGACGACAGTGCGTGATCCCCAGCGCTTTGACCAGACCTCACCGCCAAGCCGGAGATGGCGGCCGGTCCGCCGTGCAAACGGGCGAGCCGGCTCACGACACCGCCGTTGCGATCGGAGCATCAGGATCATGCCGAAGTTCTTCTTCAACACCCGCGTCGGCGACGATCTCGTGCGGGATCCGGACGGGATCGTGCTGCGCGACGCCGACCAGGCCTGGGAGGTGGCGCGGACCACCATCCGCGAACTGCTGCACGGCGAAGGCCAGCCGCGGCATCTGCTGGCCGCCTCGCTCGAAGTCACCGACGGCGAGGGCCAGGTGGTGCTGGAGTTTCCGTTTTCCGAGGCCCTGTTCGATCCGTCCGGCGCGGACAGCGTGAAGCACTGACGCCGTCCGCCGACGCAATCCTTTATTCATCATCTTTGTGATCCGCACCGGGCACCGCCCGGCGCCATCCGTTCATCGAGGCCAGCACAACCGCCTCCGCTGCCGCCCCTCATCCGGCGCACGAACCGCCGCGACCCGACGCGCGAAGAATAATTTCCTTCGGCGGCATCCCCGAATAGTCAATCGCCGACATAAGCCGCACCGCATCTGGCACACCAGGCGGCGAGAGTCGCCCTGCATTACAACCTGTGAGTGTCCGACGACTTGAAAAACGCCACCGAGTTGTGCTTGGTGCGTTCATCAACGCCGCTTCCGCAGACCGTCGAGGCATCATGCTCCGAACGCGCTGGATTATGCTCGCCGTGCTGTTCATCGCGCGCACGGCGATGGCCCTGCAATTCCAAACCGTCGGCTCGAGTACGCCGCAGCTCGTCGGCCAGCTCGGCTTCTCCTATGCCGACATCGGCACGCTGATCGGCCTCTACCTGCTGCCGGGCATCGTCATCGCCCTGCCCGGCGGCCTGCTCGGCCAGCGCTTCGGCATCAATGTCGTGCTCGGCGGCCTCGTGCTGATGGTGATCGGCGGCGTCATCACCGGCGTCGCCACCACATTCGGCATGCTGTCGCTCGGCCGCCTCGTCAGCGGCACCGGCGCGGTGCTGCTCAACGTGCTCCTGACCAAGCTGGTGGCCGACTGGTTCACCGACCGCAGCGTCACCGCGGCGCTGGCGATCCTGGTGACGAGCTGGCCGCTCGGCATCGGCGCCGCCCTCGCCGGCGGGCACGAGGTCGCCGGCGCATTCGGCTGGCCGGTGCTGATGTATGCGGGCGCGGCGTTCTCGCTGGCGAGCCTGGTGCTGCTCCTCGCCGTCTATCGCGCGCCGCCGGGGGCATCCGCCCCGCGCGCGCCGACGCTGCTGCCGCGCCTCAGCGCCTACGAGCTGACCATGTCGCTGATCGCCGGCGCGATCTGGGCGGTCTACAATGTCGGCTTCATCGTGCTGATCAGCTTCGCGCCGGAATTCTTCGTCGGACGCGGCTATTCGCTGGCGCAGGCCAGCGGCCTCGTCAGCCTGCTGGGCTGGTTCCTGGTGCCGATGATCGTGGTCGGCGGCCTGCTCAGCGCCCGCACCGGACGGCCCAACCTCCTGATGGCCGGCGGCTTCATCATCGCCGCGATCACTGCCGCGGCGCTGCCGGTGGCCGGCCTGCCGGCGCTGCTGTTCATCATCATCGCGCTCGCCGCCGGCCTGCCCGCGGGGCCGATCATGACGCTGCCGGTCGAGGTGCTGCGGCCGGAGAACCGCGCCGCCGGCATGGGCATCTTCTTCTCCTGCTACTATGGCGGCATGGCGGTGCTGCCGGCGTTCGCCGGCTCGCTGCGCGACCTCAGCGGCACCACCACCGCGCCCCTGCTGTTCGCCGCCGCCATGATGATGATCGCGCTGGCCCTGCTGGTGATCTTCCGCGGCATGCAGCGCGTGGACATCGCGGTGCTGCCGCCGGGCGCGGTTGCGGAGAAGCTGGAGGGCTGATCAGTTGGATCAACCGCAACCGGCGGTGCGCAGCAGCGCGCACCGCCGGCTCACGGAAATCGCCGCCATCATCTGACCGACTGCGGTCAGTGATCCCTGGCGAGGCCGAGACTGCCCTCGCCGGCCTCGAGCTCGCGACGCCTGAACCGACCGAAGACCAGGACCATGACGGCGGAGATCAGCGGCAGGACGGAGATCACCATGAGGCCGCTCGAGACATCGCCGGTCGTCTCCTTGAACCAGCCGACGACATACGGCCCGACAAACCCAGCGAGATTACCGATCGAGTTGATCAACGCAATGCCGCCCGCGGCTGCCGTCCCTGTCAGAATCGCCGACGGCAGCGTCCAGAACAGGGCAAACCCCGCATAGATTCCGATCGTTGCGAGCGTCAGCGTGATCATCACGACCTGCGGGCTTTGCGCTGTCGCGGAAGCCGCGAGCGCCAGTCCGGTGAGCACCATCGGCAGCACCACATGCCAGATGCGCTCGCGACTGCGGTCGGAGTTACGGCTCCAGATGATCATCGCCACGACGCTGAACAGATAGGGGATCGCGGTGAGGAAGCCGGTCTGGGTGTTGGTGACGCCGAAGGCCTTGACGATCTGGGGCAACCAGAAACCCGCACCATACAACGCGGCAACCAGCCCGAAATAGATGATGCTCAATCCCCAGATATCCGGATTGGCAATCGTTTCGCCGAACCCGAGCTTGCGCACGTTCTCCTTGGCGAGCCGCTCCTTCTCGAGCTGGCGCGTCAGCCAGCTCTTTTCGGCATCGGTGAGCCAGCGCGCATTCTTTGGCCCGTCCGTCAGATAGAACACCGAGACCAATCCGAGGATGATCGACGGAATGCCCTCGAGGATGAACAGCCACTGCCATCCCTTCATTCCCCCGACGCCATCCAGCCCCAGCAGCATGCCCGATATGGGAGATCCGATCGCGGCCGACAGCGGCACGGCAACGATGAACGCCGCCAGGATGCGCGCGCGATATTCGGCCGGGAACCAGTAGGTCAGATAGAGCACGATCCCCGGGAAGAAGCCCGCTTCCGCCACGCCGATCAGGAAGCGCAGGGTATAGAAGCTGTTGACGCCGCCGATATAGGCCATCAGCGCGGACAGGATGCCCCAGCTGATCATGATCCGGCCGATCCAGCGCCGGGCACCGAATTTCTCGAGGGCAATGTTGCTGGGAACCTCGAACAGAAAGTAGCCGATGAAGAAGATCCCGGCGCCGATGCTGAAGACAGTCGGCGTGAAATTGAATTCCTTGTTCATCGTGAGGGCTGCAAAGCCCAGATTCACGCGGTCGAGATAGGCAAAGAAATAACAGATCCCCAAAAAGGGGATCAGACGATATCCCACCTTCCTGATGAGTCTTTTCTCGTCGGCACGATCTGCACCGAACGCTCCGGATGTATCGAGAGCAACAGTCATCAAAGCCTCCCCTTTACAATTTTTTTGACGCCCCCTTCAAAGGGAGGGCGCTATCTGTCTAAAAATGCCGTGCTGCGCTGGTTTGCAGCGCCTGCATTCTCAGGCGCGAATGGAGTTCGCGTCCATTTCCGCCCTATCAGCCTTGGCCATGGCCGTCGGATGATCCATGGTCGGGCACGATTCTAACGGCCCCGGTCGCCGCGCTGCTCGCCATCGCCGCGTACGCCCGAAGCGCGGAGGACACCTTGCGCGGCCGCGCCCGCGCCGGGCGCCACCCCACGAGCTGCCGTGCCGCGCGCCGCTCCCCGAGCACAGCATCACTCACCGCGAGGTGAATGCGCCGCTCCCGAACACTGATCTCGATGATGTCACCTTCCTCGACAAGCCCGATGACGCCGCCGGCTGCGGCCTCCGGAGAGACATGACCGATGGACAGTCCCGAGGAGCCGCCGGAGAACCTGCCGTCCGTGACCAGCGCGCAATGGCCGCTCAGCCGCTTGGATTTCAGGAAGCTGGTCGGGTACAGCATTTCCTGCATGCCTGGACCGCCGCGCGGCCCCTCATAGCGAATGACGACGACGTCGCCTTTCTGGATGCGGTTGCCCAGGATGGCTTCCACGGCGGAATCCTGGCTTTCGAAAATCCGCGCGGGCCCCGCGAAACTGAGTTGCGTCTCGTCGACGCCGGCCGTCTTGATGATGCAGCCGTCCGGCGCGAGATTGCCGTAGAGAACCGCAAGGCCACCGTCGCGGGAGAACGCGTGCGCGCCATCGCGGATGACCCCGGTCTCGCGGTTGAGATCGAGCTCCTCCCACTGGCTGTTCTGGCTGAACGCCTGCTGGGTCCGCACGTTGGCGGGTGCGGCCAGAAAGAACGTCCGCACCGAGGGCGCGGCGCTGCGCTTGACATCCCACCGCTCGAGCGCAGCCTCGAGGCTCGCCGCGTGCACGGAGGCGACGTCGGTGTGAAGCAGGCCCGCACGCGACAATTCGCCCAGGATGGCCATGATCCCGCCGGCGCGATGCACATCCTCGATGTGAACGTCGGCAACGGCAGGAGCGACCTTGCAAAGCACGGGGACCCGGCGCGACAGACGGTCGATATCGCGCATCGAGAAATCAAGGCCCGCCTCATAGGCCGCCGCCAGCAGGTGCAGCACCGTATTGGTCGATCCGCCCATCGCGATATCCAGCGTCATGGCGTTCTCGAACGATCGGAAATTGGCGATCGACCGCGGCAGCACGCTCTGATCATCCTGCTCGTAGCAGCGCCGCGTCAGATCGACGATCAGATGGCCGGCTTCGACGAAGAGCTGGCGGCGGGCCTCATGCGTCGCAAGCAACGAGCCGTTGCCAGGCAGCGCCAGGCCGAGCGCTTCGGTCAGGCAGTTCATCGAATTGGCGGTGAACATCCCCGAACACGACCCGCATGTCGGACACGCGACCTTCTCGACCGCCTCGGATTCGGCGTCCGAGTAAGACGTATCGGCCCCGACGACCATGGCGTCGATCAGGTCGAGCGAGCGCTTGACGCCCTTGACGATGGCCTTTCCGGCCTCCATCGGGCCGCCCGAGACGAAGACGACCGGGATGTTGAGCCGCAACGCGGCCATCAACATGCCCGGCGTGATCTTGTCGCAGTTCGAGATGCAGACCATGGCGTCGGCGCAATGGGCGTTGACCATGTACTCGACACTGTCGGCGATCAGCTCGCGGGACGGCAGCGAATAGAGCATGCCGTCGTGGCCCATCGCGATGCCGTCATCGACCGCGATGGTGTTGAACTCCTTGGCAACGGCCCCGGCCTTTTCGATCTCCCGCGCGACCAGTTGCCCGAGATCCTTGAGATGAACGTGCCCCGGCACGAACTGGGTGAATGAGTTGACGACGGCGATGATCGGCTTGCCGAAGTCCTCGTCCTTCATGCCCGTGGCGCGCCAAAGCCCACGCGCCCCCGCCATGTTTCGTCCGTGTGTCGCCGTGCGCGATCGATACACCGCCATTCCATCCACCGTGGTTGTGAGATGCCCCATGGGCAATCAGGACAATGGGCAATCAGAAAACCCGGATTCGATCGGGCCCCTCCCCGACGAAACCGGGTTGCTCACGCTAGCGAGGACAACAGCGATTTTCTAACCAATATAATTGATAAGATTGGCATTGGCGTTCACGCGCCGACGTGGCGCGATGCGTTTTCTTCCATGAACGTCAAGCCTCGTTGGACTTGGTTGCGGAAAGAGGATCGCAAACGAAACAATGTGTCGGAGCGGTATCGCGATCACCTCCAGCATCAAGAAATCTTAACAACGGATCAGCGGATCTGCTGCAGCGGCCAAATGCCAGGCGCTGAGCCGCGCCACCTTCCCGGTGGCGACAAAGCAAACAGCTTCAAGGCCCAAGCGTCATTTTGCGACGCAAAAACGCGAGCAAGCGTCGCTGCGATGGCCTTGCAATCGAAAGCAGCCGTGTGAATATAGGCAGCAATAAATTTGATAAGGCTGGGCATCCACCACCATGAGTGAGCCACTTCTCGAGCTCGACCTGCTCCGTGCATTTGTTGCTGTCGCCGACTTCCGCTCGTTCACACGAGCGGCAGCAATGCTCAACCGCACGCAGTCCGCGATCAGCATGCAGATCAAGCGGCTGGAGGAGCGAAGCGGCACCATCCTGTTTCACCGCACCAGGGCGCTGGTCGATTTGACGCCTGCCGGCGAAGGGCTGCTCGGCTACGCACGCCGCATTCTCGTGCTGAATGGTGAGGCCATCAGCAAGATTCGCGAATGCCGGATCGAGGGCGTCGTTCGCCTCGGCGTGATGGAAAATTATGCAAGCTGGGTCATTCCGCCGCTGCTGTCGAGTTTCGTCAACAGCTATCCGCACATCAACGTCGAGGTCGACGCGGGACTGACCAGCAGCATGCAGGATCGCCTCGGGGACAGCCTCGACCTCCTGATCGCCCTTCACCCCGAAGGCCAGGGGGACGGCGAATTCCTGCGCCAGGAAAAGCCGACCTGGGCCGCCTCCGCCTCGTATGCCGTGGACGATTTCCAGCCGCTTCCTGTTGCCCTCTATCCCCAGGGCTGCCTGTTCCGGAAATGGGGGATCGATGCGCTCGACGGCGTCAGGCGGAACTGGCGGCTGGCGTTCGTCAGCCAGAACCACGCCGCAGTCGCCTCCATCGCAGCCCAGGGCCTCGCGGTCACCATCATGATGGAAGGCTATGCGCCCTATTACAATCTGCGGCCGCTGTCGGAGAAGGACGGCATGCCGAAATTGCCGGTCGCAGATATTCGCCTGCATCGCTCGCTCAACCTGTCCCAGGCATCGGCGCTGCTGGCCGACCACCTGGCGGCATCGCTGAGGCAGCCGTCTTAGGCGCGCCTTGGCGCGCGCCTCCTGCGCATCGCAGGCCAGATGGCGAGCCGACGCCGCCTCACGGCCCGATCTCCCACGGCCCACTCCGCGCACGCGACTTTGCGTCCGCCCGCGTCAGATATGCAGCGCTTCTCCCGTCGCACTCAGCGATGCTTCGAGGAACGCTTCCCCCAGGGTGGGGTGGGCATGGACGGTCCCGGTGATGTCTTCCACCCGCGCCCCCATTTCAACGGCGAGGCCGAACGCGGCGGCAAGCTCGGAACAGCCGCCACCGACGGCCTGGATTCCCAGAAGCACGTGATTGTCGGCGCGCGCGACCACGCGCACGAAGCCCTGTTCGGCCTGGCGGCTCATCGCCCGCCCATTCGCCTGGAACGGAAACCGTCCGATGTGAACCTCGTGTCCGGCCGCGGCCGCCTCCTCCGGCGACACGCCGACCGTCACGATCTCGGGATCGGTAAAACACACAGCGGGTATCGCAACCTTGTCGAAGGCGCGGCGGCGCCCCGCCATGATCTCGGCCACCATCTCGCCCTGCGCCATGGCGCGGTGGGCCAGCATCGGCTCGCCGGTCACGTCCCCCACCGCCCAGACATTGCGCATCGACGTCGCGCAGCGGCGATCGATGTCGATGAAGCGCCCCTTCATGGTGAGGCCAAGCGTCTCCAAGCCAAAGCCGCTGGTGCGGGGCACGCGCCCGACCGCGACCAGAATCTTGTCGGCGGGGACGGCGGCGACTGATCCTGCCGTCTCGACCTGCAGCGCACGTCCATCCGCCGACAGGCCGACGGCCTTCGAGCCCGTCATGACCTCGACACCAAGATCCTTGAGGCGCTGGCGCACCGGCTGGGTCAGCTCGGCGTCGTATGTCGGCAGGATCCGGTCGGCGACCTCGACGATCGTGACCCTGGAGCCCAGCTTTGCGTAGGCGATGCCGAGCTCCAGGCCGATGTAGCCCGCGCCCACGACGACAAGCCGCTCGGGAATCTCGGACAGCGCCAGCGCTCCGGACGAAGAAATGACATTCCCCCCGAAAGGCAGCGACGTCAGCTCCACCGGCTCCGAGCCGGTGGCCAGCACCAGATGCTCGGCAACGATGACCTCAGCGCCCGCGTCCGTCTCAACGCGGATCGTCTTGCCGTCGAGGATCTCGGCGCGGCCGCGAATGACCCTGACCTTGTTCTTCTGCAGCAGAAATCCGACCCCGCGGTTGAGGCGGCTGACAATGCCGTCCTTCCATTGCAACGTCTTTTGAAAATCAATGTGAGGCTTTCCGACGCTCAGCCCGAACTCGGCATACACGGCCTGTTCCGCGGCAAGGCCGAATGCCTCCGCCGCGTGGATCAGGGCTTTGGATGGAATGCAACCGACATTGAGACAGGTGCCGCCCAGGGCATTGGCCTCGACCAGAACGACGTCAAGGCCAAGCTGCCCCGCGCGGATCGCGGTCACATACCCACCAGGGCCGCCGCCGATGACGATGACTTGCGAATGAATCCGTCCCATGCACTTCAATCTCTACGTATCGAGGAACATTGTCGTGGGATTTTCGAGCAGGCCTTTGATCTCCTGGATGAACTGCGCCGCGTCATATCCATCGATCACCCGGTGATCGAACGACGCGGACAGGTTCATCATCGTGCGCGGCACGAAGGCGCCGTTCTGCCAAACCGGCCTGACCACCTGCTTGTTGACGCCGACAATGCTCACCTCCGGGCGATTGATGACCGGGGTCGTGGTAATGCCGCCGAGCGCGCCGAGGCTGGTGATCGTGATGGTCGATCCGGTGAGCATGTCGCGGGAGGCCTGCCCAGCCCGCGCCTGGTCGGCCAGCCGCTTGACCTCCGCGGCACAATCCCAGAGATCGCGAGCCTCGACGTGGCGAACGACCGGAACCAGCAGGCCTGACGATGTCTGTGTCGCAATGCCGATGTGCACGCCACCATAACGACGGACGATCTCGGCCTCGTCGTCGTAGAGCGCGTTCATCTGGGGGAAGCTCAACACGGCCTTGACGATCGCCTGCATCAGGAACGGAATGAGCGTCAGCTTCGGCCGCTGTTCCCCGAACCTGGTGTTGAGGAACTGTCTCAGCTTCTCGACGTCGGTGACGTCGACCTCCTCGACATAGGTAAAATGCGCGATGCGTCGCTTCGACTCGCTCATCTTCTGGGCGATCATCCGCCGCACGCCGGCGACCTTGATCTCCTCGACGGACGTGTTCGCAGCACTCGCGCGCGGCGTCGGCTCAGGCGTCTCGCCACGCAGCAGCCCGTCCAGATCAGCATGAACGACGCGTCCCGCCGGGCCGCTGCCGCTCACGCGGCGCAGATCGATCCCTGCCTCCAGCGCGCGTCTGCGCACCGACGGCGACGCCGTCGGCCTGTCGCCGATCGCACGCGGCGGAGCGGCCGGCACGGGCGGAGCGGCCGGCTCCGCTGGCGAAGCGCCGCCGACGACGGCGCCATTCCTGTCGCCATCGCGGCCGGCGCGGCCAGCGCCACCGTGCGTTTTCGCCGATTCAGGCGCGCTCACCTCGCGCGCGACCGTGGCTGCCGCGCCATTGCTCTTGGACGCGGCCGGCTGAGCCGCTGCGCGCGGCTCGCCTGCCGAGCCGCCTCCCACGTCCAGGAACAGCAGCTCCGATCCGACCGCGATCACGCTGCCGGCCTGCGCGCCGAGCGAGACGACCTTTCCTGTCACGGGGGATGGAATTTCGACGGTGGCCTTGTCCGTCATGATCGCCGCGACGACCTGGTCCTCCTTGACGAGGTCGCCGACCTTGACCTGCCACTCGACGAGTTCGGCCTCCGCGACGCCTTCACCGACATCCGGCACCCTGATGCAATGCATCCCCATGTCACGCCTCCATGATCGCTGTGAGGGCACGCGAGATGCGGTCAGGCCCCGGGAAATAGTCCCACTCCTGTGCATGCGGATAAGGCGTATCCCAACCGGCGATCCGCGCGATGGGGGCCTCCAGATGATAGAAGCAGGCCTCCTGGACGAGAGCCGCGATCTCGGCACCGAATCCCGACGTCAGCGTCGCCTCGTGTGCGACGATGCAGCGTCCGGTCTTGCGCACGGAACGCTCGATGGTCTCGAGGTCCAGGGGGATCAGCGTGCGCAGGTCGATCAGTTCGGCATCCACACCGCTCTGCTCGATCGCCGCTTCCGCGACATGAACCAACGTCCCGTATGCAATCACAGTGACGGCAGCCCCCTGCCGCCGGACCTCGGCCTGTCCCAGCGGGATCGAATAGTGCCCATCCGGGACCTCGCTCAGAGGATGCTTCGACCAGGCCTGCACCGGCTGATCATGGTAGCCGGCGAACGGTCCGTTGTAGATCCGCTTGGACTCCAGGAAGATGACGGGATCCGCATCCTCGATCGCAGCGATCAGCAGCCCCTTGGCGTCATAGGGGTTGGACGGCATCACCGTCTTCAATCCCGCGACATGCGTGAACAACGCTTCCGGGCTCTGGCTGTGCGTCTGGCCGCCGAAAATGCCGCCGCCGACCGGCATCCGCACCACCAGCGGCGCGGTGAACTGGCCGTTCGACCGATAGCGCAAGCGCGCGGCTTCCGAGACGATCTGATCGTACGCGGGGTACATGTAGTCGGCGAACTGGATTTCGACGCAAGGCCGCAGACCGTAGGCCGCCATCCCGACCGCGGCGCCGACAATGCCGAGCTCGCTGATCGGCGTGTCGAAACAGCGGTCCTTGCCGTAGGTTTTCTGCAGGCCATGCGTGCAGCGAAACACGCCACCGAAATAGCCGACGTCTTCCCCGAACACCACGACGTTCTCGTCGCGCGCCATCATGACGTGCATCGCGTCACGAATGGCCTCGACCATGTTTTTCCTGGGCATCTAGACTCCGAACTGCTGACGTTGCCGGCGCAGATGCGGGGGCGTCTGCGCATAGATACCCTCGAACATGTCGCGCGCCGAAGCCCTGCCATGTCCCCGCAGGGTGCCATGGCCTTCGGCTTCCTTCTGTGCGGCCATGACGACATCCATCACCTCCGCCTCGCTTTGCGTGTGCCGCTCCTCGGACCACACGCCCCGCCGGATGAGGTAGGCCTTGAGCCTTGCGATGGGATCGCCCAGGGGCCACGCCGACGATTCCGTGGTCGGCCGGTACGCCGAGGGGTCATCCGACGTCGAATGGGCCCCCACGCGATATGTGACGTACTCGACGAGCGTCGGCCCGAACCCGCGGCGGGCGCGTTCGATCGCCCAGCTGGCTGCGGCATGAACGGCCAGATAATCATTGCCGTCGACGCGCAGCGCCGCGATGCCAAAGCCGTGGGCGCGCTCCGCAAACGTCGTGGAGTTGCCCCGCGCGATTCCCTGAAAGGTCGAGATCGCCCACTGGTTGTTCACGATGTTGAGCACGACGGGCGCCTGATAGGTCGAGGCGAACGTCAATGCTGCATGAAAATCGGATTCCGCCGTTGCGCCATCGCCGATCCACCCCACCGCGATACTGGTGTCGCGCTTGATGGCGCAGGCCATCGCCCACCCCACGGCCTGGATGTACTGGGTGGCCAGGTTTCCCGAGATCGAGAAGAAGCCGGCCTCCCTCGCCGAGTACATCACAGGCAGTTGCCGGCCCCGCAGCGGATCCTTCTCGTTGGAGTAGATCTGGCACATCATGTCGACGATCGGATAGCCGCCCGCGATCAGAAGGCCGGCCTGGCGATAGGTCGGAAAGTTCATGTCCCCCGGGAGAAGGGCCTTGCGGAAAGCGCAGCTGACGGCCTCCTCGCCCAGATGCTGCATGTAAAAGGAGGTCTTTCCCTGTCGCTGCGCCATCTGCATGCGCGCATCGAAGGCGCGCAACGTCATCATGTGACGTAAACCCTCGAGCGCTTCGTCGTCCCCGAGCGCTCCGGCCCATGGCCCGACCGCATCGCCATGATCGTCCAGCACGCGGATAAAGGAGTAGGCAAGATCACGGGTGTCGGCAGGGCTCGCATCCTCGGGCGGACGCCTGAGCCTGCCCGCCTCCGGCACGATCAACTCGTGAAAATCGGGCTCGTCCCCCGGACGCACCGCCGGTTCAGGGACGCGCAGGCTCGGTCGGGCGAACGACATGCAAAGCACCTCAGCCGCGAAGTTGCTGACGCGCGGAAGGCGCGGTCAGACCAACGACATTTCGTCAAAACGATATTGAGTCCGGGGAACCCCGTCAAAAACGGGGCTCTCCGTCACATGTCACAGCGGGGAAGCGGAAGAAATATAACTGCGCCCGACGCCGGCAAATCGAACGGCGCAAAAGCGAAAGCCACATTCCGCATTAGGAAAGTTTCGATCAAGAAAATACGATGACCTTATCAAAACATTTCATCAGGCGCCGCCCCGGCGACTAGTTCTTTGTCCTGTCCACCAGCGCCTTCGCCTTGATCCAGGGCATCATGTCGCGCAACTTCGCGCCGACCTGTTCGACCGGATGCGCCGCCATCTTGGCGCGCATCGCCTTGAAGGACGTCTGATTGACTTGGTTCTCCAGCATCCATTCACGGGTAAATCGGCCGGACTGGATGTCGGCGAGCACGCGCCTCATCTCGGCCCTCGTGTTCGCGTCGATGATGCGCGGGCCGGAAACATACTCGCCGTATTCGGCGGTGTTCGAGATGGAATAGTTCATGTTGGCGATGCCGCCCTCGTAAATGAGATCGACCGTCAGCTTCACCTCATGCAGGCATTCGAAATACGCCATCTCCGGCGCATACCCCGCTTCGACAAGCGTCTCGTACGCCCCCTTCATCAGCTCGACGATACCCCCGCACAGCACCACCTGCTCGCCGAACAGGTCGGTTTCGCATTCCTCGCGGAACGACGTCTCGATGACCCCGGCGCGGCCGCCGCCGATCGCCGCCGCGTAGCTCAAGCCGAGCTCATGGGCGTTGCCGGAGGCATCCCGATGAACTGCGAGCAGGCAAGGCACGCCGCCGCCGCGCTGGTACTCCGACCGCACCGTGTGGCCGGGCCCCTTGGGCGCCACCATCAGCACGTCGATGTCGGGCCGCGGCTCGATCAGGTTGAAATGCACATTGAGGCCGTGGGCAAACATCAGCGCAGAACCGTTCTTCATGAATGTCGCGAGATGCTCACGATAGATGGCGCCCTGAAGCTCATCAGGCGTCAACATCATGACCACGTCGGCCCACCTCGCGGCATCCGCGATCTCCATGACCGTCAGATTGGCGTTGTCGGCCTTCCGTCTGGAGCTCGAGCCCTCGCGCAGCGCGACGGCGACATTCTTCACCCCGGAATCGCGCAGGTTCAGGGCATGCGCATGACCCTGGCTGCCATATCCGACGATCGCGACTTTCTTCGTCTTGATCAGATTGAGGTCGGCGTCTCTGTCGTAATAGATGCGCATGAACGTTTCCTTGCTCGGTTCTGGTTGGTTGATGTCGGTGGCAGGAAGGCAGGATGGATGTCACACGTTTCGGCCCGGCGCCGGAGCGCCGTCTCTCAGCCGCGGTCTCAATCATCAAACGTGAGCGCCGCGGCGAGAATGCCGACGCGCCGCGCCGGCCGCGAGACGTCACGCGCGCCGGTTGCCGGGAGGCGAAGCCGCCCCGTCGCGCCGCCAGCCGTGTAGCGGTCAGGATGAAGCGACGGGAGCCACACGCGGCAGTTCGCTGAGATGGTTGGAGCGATCGCTCGCGACAAAGCTGCACAAGGCCGGACCCTGCGGCGTATCGAGCACGCGAAGGACCGCGCGGCCTTCCGGCGTTTCGAGATAGAAGACGTCGCCACAGACATCCATGCTGGCCTTGAGGCGCTCGATCACCCCCTGGCCGCTCAGCGACCAGCCCGGACCGCCGAGCAGCGCAATGGCGTTCGGAGCGTCGTGCGATTGCGACATCCAGGTCACATGATAGACGGACATGAGGATATCTCCTTGTCACAGGGCATTCGAATTCAGACGCGGCCTGACATCGAGCTGCGCCAGCACATTTTCGATCAGCGGCATCCCCACCCGCTCCGACGACGTCATGAGGGACTCGGGATGAAACTGCACCGCTGCAATCGGCAGATCCCTGTGCTCGATGGCCATCGCGACGCCGTCATCGGTCTCCGCAGTGACGGTGAGAACGCCCGGCAGCGTGGTCCGGTCGGCGCACAGCGAATGATAGCGGCCGACCTCGACAACATCCGGCAGGCCGCTGAACAGCCGGCCGCCGAACGTGCGTACCGCGCAGCGCCGCCCATGGACGGGCCGCTCCAGCTGGTACAACGAGCCGCCGAAATGCTCCACCACGCCCTGAAGACCAAGGCAGACGCCGAAGACGGGAATGCCGCGCCGGATCGCCAGCTCGAGCGTCGACGACATCGCGAAATCGGATGGCGCACCGGGGCCGGGCGACAGCACGAGAAGATCGGGAAGCCAGCCGTCCTTGAGCTTTTCGCGGGCGAACCCCGAGCGCAACGTCTCGATCACCGCCCCGGCCTTGCGAAAGTATCCGCTCAGCGTATGGACGAACGAGTCCTCGTGGTCGACCATCAGGATCTGGATGCCCTTGTGGACGCCGTTCGCAGCCGCATGAATGGCCGGCGGCCTGCTGCCACCAAGCTGCGCCAGCAGCGCCGAGGCTTTCAGTGCGCATTCGGCGTTCTCCGCGGCGGGATCACTGTCATACAGCAGGGTCGCGCCGGCGCGGACTTCGCCGACGCCGCTGCGCATGCGGATCGTCCGCAGCGTCAGGCCGGTATCGACGCTGCCGTCGACCGACAACCGGCCGAAGGCGCCGCCATACCAGCGTCGCGCCGAGCTCTCGTTGTCCTCGATGAACTGGATGGCCCAGCGCTTGGGCGCGCCCGTCACCGTGACCGCCCAGGCGTGGCTCAGGAAGCCGTCGAGCGCGTCATAGTCGGGGCGCAGCGCACCCTCGACATGATCGACCGTGTGGATCACGCGCGAGTACATCTCGAGCTGCCGCCGCCCGAGGATGCGCACGGACGATGGTTCGCAGATGCGGAATTTGTCGTTACGATCGACGTCCGTGCACATCGTCAGCTCGGCTTCATCCTTCTCCGAGTTGATGAGCGTGCGGGCGCGCTCGGCATCTTCGAGGGCGTCCGTTCCCCGCGCGATCGTCCCGCTGATCGGGCAGGTCTCGATCCGCCGCCCCTTCACGCGCACGAACATCTCGGGCGACGCGGCGACGAGAAACTCGCCGTCGCCGAGATTGATGAGCGCGCCGTAGGGCGCGGGATTGGCCCGGCGCAGGTCCCGGAATACGGCGCTCGGCGGCCTGCTGCATGTCTCGGCAAAAGTCTGGCTGAGGACGACCTCGAACAGATCGCCGCGCTTGAATGCATCTCGCGCGATCTCGACCGACGCCTCGTAGCTCCCGTCGGCAGCATGCCTTTCGAAGACCTTCGGGCTTCCATCGGCGCGGTAGGAATCCTCCTCGCCGGCGCGGGGAAGACCGACTGTCGAGGCTTCGGGCGTCGCGAACTCATAGCTGTAGAGATCGATCAAACCGCTATTGCCGTCCTCGACCACGACCTGGTCCGGCAGGTACAGCACGAGATCGCGCTGGTCTGCGCTGCGCGACAGCCGCCGCGTGATGTCCTCGAACTGAAACACCAGGTCGTAGCCGAATGCGCCGTAGAAGCCGAAATAGTGATCTTCGCATGCCAGGCCCTCGATAAGCCCCCGCAAAACGGAGAAGAAGCTGGGCTGCCGGCTACGCTGCTCTTCGGGAAAGTATTCCGACGGCGGACGAATATCCCCCTTGATGCGATCCGGCGATGTTGCAAACCGCTCGATCGCCGCAATCCCGCTCAGGATCTTTTCAAACGCCGGGAGCAGCACCAGGCCGCGCGCATTCAGCGCGATGATCTCGAACGTGCGGTTCTTCGCCGAGAAGACAATGGGCGGATCGACGAAACCCACGCACCACTTGCTGTAGCGGCCGGGAAATTCGTAGGTCGACGTCAGGAAAATGCCCCGCCTTCGATCGAGAGTGTCAATGAGATCATCGATCTCCCCGGCTGACAGCCTGCTGTGATGCTCTCGGGTGATCGAAATTCCTGACGGCGTCTCGAATGTATGTGTGACCATCTGGCGATTTCACTTTCCTGAGCTGAGGATCTCGACCAAGAGAGAAACTTGATGCAAATTTATGCAGAGTTTGCGCGATACCGCCCGCCTCGGATTGCTCGCTCGCTGCGACGCTCTTCGAACCTGCAATTCGCTCCCAGCGCCGGAAATCCTGTCTTCACATCACGGGCGATCTCACACGACAACTTTCCTGCAAAGCAGCGGAAAAAAAATTGCTTATGCAGCCGCGTTCGCAGCGGGTGAAGCGAGACCTATTTGCTGGAAGGCAATCGCGCCGGGAGACTATGCAAGCAGTGCACCGGTCAATTCTGATCGTTGCGCTGCCGCGCTGTTCGAGGATGACACACACGCCATCTCGCGACGCCGGCGGCCCGCCCGCGATCGCTGGCCGCCGTGCGGTGAAATGCTCCGAGGTCCGAGCGCGATCGCGAACCGGCCGCTTGGCGGGCGGCTCGCGTTGCCGCTTCTCCCGCGGTGACGAATGGTGATTTCACAGAATCGCGAGGCCGGCGGATCGCGTCCGCAGCGTGTCGCTCAGGCAGGAACGAATTGACGTTCAAGGCAGATCATGGCGGGGAGACCGCCTGGGGCGCGCCGCTCAGCCGTGCGCCGCGGACGACACGCCATAGTGGGCGTCGGTCTGGCTGGCCCTGCCCCTCGCCCCCTCCACGCTGCGGTCCTCCCAGATGGAGACCAGGAGCTCCTCGCAGGCCGTTCTGTCGCCGAAGAGCACCTGCAGCGCGTTGATCCGTCTGGCCAGGAAATGAAGGCCGCGGTGCCAGCGCAGGCCTTCCGCGCCGAACAGATGGATGCCCTTGTCCGCGACAGTGCCGGCCAGCTCGGAGGCCAGCAACTTCGCCTGTGCCGCGCCCTCTTGCGTTGGCGCCCCGTTGTCGAGGTGGCCGCTGGCCACGGCATAGATGAGGGAGCGCATCAGCTCGACGTCGCGGTAGAGCTCGGCGCAGGCGTGCGCGACCACCTGGAAGGAGATCAGAGGCTTGCCGAACTGCTGTCGCTGCCCGACATAATCGATCGCCCGGTCCATGATCTCACTCGACGCCCCGAGCAGCTCCGCCGCGGTCAGCAGGCGTCCGATCGATGCGACCTCGTTGAGCACTTCGTGGGCGTTGCGATCCAGGCACGTCACGGGCGCATGATCGAGCTGGATGCTCGCTGCAGGTCTCGCCGCGTCGAGATAGCGAACGGGTTTGCGGGCAACAGCGCTGGTGTTGAGATGGACCAGGAAGACGCCCCTGACCGTCAGCGGCACGGACGAGCTGACAAGCAGGTGTGTGGCATCCATTCCGCCCTCGACGACCGCGTAGGTCCCTGTCAGCGACCACTTGCCGTTGTCATGGAAGACCTGCGGACGCACATTCTGGGTGGCATCGGCGTCGAGCGCCAGTGCGGTATCGAGCAGGATACCGTCGAGCATGGTTCCGGCGGAAAGCTGCCGGGCGAGCCACGCCAGGAGAAAGATCGAGCGCGGCGAGCGTTCCAGGGGCAACCGCCCCGCGGCCTCGCAGGCCAGCACGGCATCGAGAAGACCAGAAGAGCCGGCCGCGTCCGGCCGCGTCCAGGCCGCTTGCGCCAGCTCCGTGAAGCAGCGCCCGAGATCCGGACTGAATGCGAGCGGCTTCAGCGTATCGCCGAGCACAGGTGCGGCCCCCTCCGGAGCATCTTCCGCACCAGCCGCGGGCTGCGTCGTGCGCGCCAGCAGGCCACGCAGGGATTGGCTCAGCTTCGAACTTTGCGATAGCAGCCTGAAATCCATCTGAGCCCGGGCCTCTATGAGAGTTGAACCGACTGTTCCAGCGCCGTCAGACGAGGGCGCGCCAGCACGCGCTTGGCGATGGTATCCTTCTGGATCTCATCGGTGCCGCCCTCCACCGCCCCGCCTTTCGACCGGAAATATTCCTTGAGCCACTGCCCCGGCCAGGTCCCATCGTCGAGATCGGCGTCCTCGACCAGCGCATGCGCGCCCAGCACCTCCATGGCGAGCCTGGTCACCGCCTGGCCGATCTCCGCCCAGGCGAGCTTCTCGACCGACGCCTTGCCGCCGGGCTCCCCGGTCTCCTCCATTTCCGAGACCTTGCGATAGCCGAGATACTTGAGGGCCTGAACGCTGGCGTTGAGATTGACCAGCTGGCGGCGCGCGCGCTCCCAGGTGTAGGTCGATCCGCCGCGCAGGGACAGCACCTCGACCGTGCGCCACAAGCGCTGCAGGGACCGCTCGAGCCAAAGCGTCCGCTCGATCGTGCCGATGCCGCGCGCAAAACTCATATTGGTGATGATGACCTCGGCGCCGCCGTCGCGCCTGCCGACGAGCGCGTCAGCGCCGACCTCCACGCCATCGAGAATGAGCTCGTTCTCTTCGGACTCGCCATCGACCATGCGGGTCGGCACCACGGTCAATCCCGGTGCGTTCATGGGGACAATCAAGGTGCTGAGCGACTTGTGCCGCGCCTTCGGATCACCGGTCCTGGCCAGTAGCAGGCAGTACTGCGAGTATTGTGCCCAGCTGGTCCACTTCTTGCGCCCGCTGATGCGCCAGCCGGCTCCCGTCTCGACGGCCGTCGTCGAGATCGCGAAGAGATCAGAGCCGGCATCCGGCTCCGAAAAACCCTGGCACCATTGATGCTCGCCATTGAGAATTGACGGCAGAAAGCGCCGCTTCTGTTCGTCGCTGCCATACACAATGAGCGTCGGCCCGAGCAGATCCAGCCCGACCCAGCTTGCGATCTGCGGCGCTTCGGCCCGAACAAGCTCTTCGTTGAAGATCAGCTGGTGGGTGAGGCCCAGACCCCGGCCGCCGTACTCCACCGGCCACGTCAAGCCGACCC
Source organism: Pseudomonadota bacterium (assembly GCA_040756765.1). Lineage (GTDB taxonomy): Bacteria > Pseudomonadota > Alphaproteobacteria > Rhizobiales > Xanthobacteraceae > Bradyrhizobium_A. The sequence continues at coordinate 166,755 of JBFLYG010000033.1, forward strand.
ACCCCCCGGCATGGAGCTTCCGGTGCCAGGCGTGGCGGAAGGCGACCCGCGCGTCCGGATCGAGCGGCTCGCGCATCCGATTTTTCACCCAGCCATCCGGCAGGTTGTCGGCAAGCCATTCCCGCGCCTCGGATCGAAAGCGCCGCTCCTGATCAGTTTCGCGCAAGTTCATGGCTTACGGTCTCCGGACCTGAAAATCGCAACCAGACGGAATGCGGCGGCGTCACGGTTCTGCGGCATGCCACGCCGAAGCACCGCGGACGATATCCGCCGCGGCGCTGGCGATCACTCGGCGGCGATGCGATCGACCCTCGGCAGGGCGGTGCCACAATGACCGCAGAACAGATGCTTGCCCGGAAGATGCTGGGCACCACAGGATGAACAGGTCTGGATCGGCGCGCCGTCGAAGAATTCCGGGGCTCGATCCTCGACGGCCCGCGCGCGAAACTCGCCATGCCGAACCGGACGCTTCTCGAGAAACGCCTCCATTCCCTCAAAAGTCTCCGGCGCTCCGGAGTGCAGCGCGAGCCAATCCGCCGCATGCGGCGCCGTCACCCCCCACACCATGTTTTTCCAGAAATTCGTCTGGGTCAGCGTATGGCGCGTCGTCTCCGCGAACTTGTCGATCAGCTTGCCGGCGAGTTCATCCACCGCGGTGTCAAGATCCGCGCGAGGCACGACACGGTTCACCAGCCCCCATTCCAGGGCCTTCGCCGCAGGAATATCCTCGCACAGCAACAGAACTTCGCGGGCGCGCCGATCGCCGATGGTCAAGGGCAGCCACTGGGTGACGCCGATCGCCGCGACGCTGCCGCGCGCGGTTCCGGCCTGGCGGATGACGATATCGTCGGCAGCGACAGCAAGGTCGCAGGCCAGATTGAGTTCGTTGCCGGCCCCGAGAACGAGACCGTTGAGACGCGCGATGGTCGGCTTGCCGAGCTGCACGAGGCGGGTTTGGAACGCAATGAATTCATTGATCCACTTGAAGTAATCGCGCGGGCGGGTGCACAGCTCGTAGTGTTCCTTCAGGTCTGCGCCGGCGCAGAACGCCCGATCCCCAGCGCCGGTCAGAATGACGACGCAGACGTCGTCATCCCTTTGGGCGTCTCGCAAGGCGTCCCCGATCTCGATGAACGCCCGAAAATCGATCGCATTCAACGTCTCCGGGCGGTTGATCGTGATGGTCGCTCGCTGATCCCTCTTTTCATAGAGGATTGATCGGAAATCGAAATCGCGCGTCTGCTGCCCCTGGATTCTCGCCATCGAATACCCCATGCCCGTCTTGAACGGCCATCCCGCCGGCCGCCGAACCTGACAAGCAGCGTAAGACCGGGAACAAGGGGGAAGTTTGCAAATATCATCGCGTTTCGCGATGCCCTGAAAATCCTTAGTCGTGCCAAAATTTCTCGACGACTAAACTATGCAGCCATTTCGTTCATTCGACAGGTCGGGCATCGGCCGTGCGCGCCGGCCTCCTTCCCGAGAGCGGTTTCGCATTGCATTTCGGCAGACGCTCGGGATCAATGATGTCGCCGAGCCATCCGGCTTCGGTGAATCCCCGATGACATGCGCTCCGGCTCTTCAAAGGAAATTGCCCAAATGGCCATTTATGAATTGAACGGATGTTCACCTCGCACTCCCGCGGATGAGCGCTACTTCGTCGCCGAGACCGCCGCAGTGATCGGCAATGTGCAGCTCGCCGCCAACACCAGCGTCTGGTTCGGCGCGGTGCTGCGCGGCGACAACGAGCTCATCACGGTCGGCGAAAATTCGAACATCCAGGATCAGTGCACGATACATACCGATCCCGGCTTTCCGGTCACGATCGGCCGCAATTGCACCATCGGTCACAACGTCATTCTCCATGGCTGCACCATCGAAGACGACGCCCTGATCGGGATGGGGGCGATCGTGATGAACGGCGCGCGGATCGGCAGGGGCAGCGTCGTCGGGGCGGGCGCCGTCATTACCGAGGGAAAGGAATTTCCCGACAACGCGCTCATCCTCGGCGCGCCGGCAAAGGCCGTCCGGACGCTCGACGCCGGACAATCCGACGCCACCACTTTTGCCGCGCGCTACTATGTCGGCAACAGTCAGCGCTTCAAGGCTGGCCTGCGGAAGATCGGATAGATCTCCACGCGGTGTCGCGCACCTGCAGCTCAAGACGCTGCGGGATTGCACCGGCTCCTGATCTCATCGCAAGCGCGCTCAGGCCTTGTTCTGACGCGTTTCGCATCGCGTCAGACCCACGGCGTGAACGAGATCGACATGCCTCACGACCGATCGCCCCATGACATGAAGGATCGAGCCATGAAGGATCGAGCCATGAAGGATCGAGACATGAACGATCGAGACATGAACGATCAAGGCATGAACGATCAAGGCATGAACGATCAAGGCATGAACGATCAAGGCATGAACGATCAAGGCATGAACGATCAAGGCATGAACGATCAAGGCATGAACGATCAAGGCATGAACGATCGAGCCCAGCAGGGCCATCGATAGAATGAGTATAAAAGTCAATTTGATTGGGAAAGCCAGCACATTTGCCGGCAGCACACTGCCCATCGGCAGCGACGTCAGATCATTCCTCGAGAAGCTCAACCGTCTCGATGGGAAGCTCGGTCGTCGACTTGACTTCCGAGACGACAACCAGGGATCTTGTGACTTCGACCCCGGCTGCCTGTGACAAATAATTTCGGAAAAATGCTTCATAGGCAGCGATATCGCGCACCACGACCTTGAGCAGATAGTCCATCTCGCCCAGCAAGGTGTGGCATTCCACCACTTCCGGGTGCCGCGAGATCGACTTCTCGAACTCCGGAAGCTTTTGCCGGCTGTGACTGTGAAGCTTGACCTGAACGAAAACCACGACGTCCAAACCGAGGGCGCGGCGCTCCAGCAAGGTGACCCGTTTCTTGATCAGGCCGCCGTCCTCCAGGCGTTTGATCCTGCGCCAGCATGGCGATTGGGAGAGCCCAATCCGGTCGGCAAGGCTGGTTGTAGTGACGCTTGCATCGGATTGAAGGAGACCAAGAATCCGCGCATCGAATCTATCAATTCGCATAGGAATTCCCTTTCCTCAACGTTTCCGCACTCGATTATAGCGCGATCAAAGCAGATCGTTGACTAATTTGCAAATCTCAACCTCTGGTTTCGCGAGAGATTGTCAGTGCTCTCAGCAAGGCTCGACAGCGTTCGGCACGCTGAGCAGTGCAGCAAGCAACCGCGGGAGGCGATCGAAAAAAAGCAAGTCACGTCGGCGATATGCATCGATATCAGCGACGGCGACGAGGTTCGCGCTTGCGAGACATCTTCTGCACTTGTTCTGCACTTGCGCAGATCGTGGGCGTCGGCAGCTCAAACTTTGTTCAAGCGCAATCCATGTGATGGAGCGCGAGGGCAGCTCGACGCGAACCTCGACACGACCAATGGGCTATGCCGCTGCGGCCTGCATGACGCCATGTCCACGGACAGCCTGTCCGTGCGCATCGTTGTTCAGACTGTTGCAGTTCTGACGAGCGCGACGGCCGGCGCGATCCACGCCGCGCCGCCTGAAAATCGGGAGCTACCAACCGTCCTCAGCATCGGCCTGCAATCCAATGACTGAAGACCAAAGGGACAAAGTGGGAGAAAGGCCATGTTGGCGTTGGCGATCGTGATGGCAGTGCTCTTTTTAATCGAGCGCCTCTACCCTGGTCGAAAGCAACCAGAGGTGAGAGGCTGGTGGTTTCGTGCGATCTCGCTGAATCTCGCCATCATCCCTGTCTACTACGCCATGGAGTATCTTGATCCATGGTTTCGTGTTCACAGGATCAGCGACTTTCTCAGCACGCTGCCGGCGCCGATCAGCGGCCTGATCGGCTTCGTCGCCTTCCAGTTCTTTCACTACTGGTGGCATCGTGCGCGCCACGAGTCCGATTTTCTGTGGCGCTGGGTCCACCAGGTCCATCACTCTCCCCAGCGGCTGGAAGTTTTGACGGCGTCCTACACCCATCCGCTCGACTCCATCACCTATCTTTTCCTGATGACCATGGTGACGCTGGGCATTCTCGGCCTCAGCCTCGCGGGCGCGGAGTGGGCCGCCTTCTTCGACGGCGCCTACACCTATTTCATCCATTCGAACCTCCGCACGCCCTATTGGATCGGGTACTTCGTTCAGCGCCCGGAAATGCATCGCATTCATCATCAGTACAATGTGCACCGCTACAACTATGCCCTGCCGCTGTGGGACATGCTGTTCGGCACACATCGCAATCCCGCGCCCGGCGAGACGATCGACTGCGGCTTCGATCCCGAGAAGGAGGCCAATCTTGGCTTGATGCTGATGGGCCGGGACGTCCATCTGATGCCCGAGTTGGCCGGAAGCCCCCAGAGTGATCAACCGCTGCCGCAAGCCGGCATCGCCTCGCAGGATCGTTCCTGACCCGGTCAGGAACGATCGCTCGCCCCAACCGCGACGACGATCGAAAGGACAGTTCGATGCCCATCGCCATATACGCTCTGTCGATTGGTGCTTTTGCGATATGCACGACCGAGTTCGTCATCGTCGGTCTGCTGCTCGAGATTTCGCGCGACCTTCACGTCTCGACCAGCAGCGCCGGCCTCCTGATCACCGGATACGCCTTGGGCGTCGTCCTCGGCGCTCCGCTGCTCATGCCCTTCCTCGGGCGATTGCAGCGCAAGACGGCGCTCATTGCCCTGGCCATTCTCTTCGTTCTCGGCAACATCGCCTGCGCCGTTGCGCCCAACTATGAATCGCTGATGGCCGCTAGACTCGTCACCGCGTTCGTTCAGGCGAACTTCTTTGGCGTCGGATCGATCATCGCCATGAAGCTCGCCCCTCCGGGGCGTGAGGCGAGCGCGATCGCCACGATGTTTCTCGGGGTCACCCTCGCGAACGTGGTCGGCGCCCCCGCGGGCACGGCCTTCGGCCAGATCTATGGCTGGCGGCTGACGTTCGTCGCCGTCGCCGCCGTCGGCGTGCTGGCAGGCCTGAGCACAGCCTTCTTCGTGCCCCGCCTCAAGGAGGAGGCGCCGCAAAACCTGCGCCGCGAGATCGGCGTTCTGTTCCAGGGCAACGTCTTGCGGGCGATGCTGATCACGGTGCTCGGCTTCGGCGGCATCTTCACCGTGTTCACCTATGTCGCCCCGTTGCTGACCGAAGTCTCCCGCCTGCCTGCGGCCGCGGTGCCCGGCGTCATCGTGCTGTTCGGCATCGGCATGCTGATCGGCAACCCGATCGGTGGCCGTCTCGCCGACCGGTCACTGTCGTTCGCGGTCAAGGCCTCCCTCCTCTCCCTGGTCGTGGCCCTGCTGATCCTCGAGTTCGCGCTGCGCCTGCCCTACGCCACCGTCGCGGCGATCTTCGTCTTCGGGATCGCCGGGTTCACGACACTGACACCCCTGCAGATGCACGTTCTCGAGGAGGCCAAGCAGGCTCCCAATCTGGCATCGGCGGTGAACATCGGCGCCTTCAATCTCGGCAATGCCGTGGGGGCGTGGCTCGGCGGCGTGACGATCGACAGTTCGCTCGGCCTCACCTCGGTTCCCCTGGTGGGCGCCCTCATGACGCTCTGTGGATTGGTGATCGCCGTCATCCCCCGGAGCCTTCATCTCCAGGCGCCGCTCGCGCAACCCGAGACCAAGGTCGAAACCGATCACGGACGCGACTGAAGCACGATCCGGCAGGCTCCTGGACCTCCGGCGGCCGGCGCTGCGAAAGAACCTTCACCACCGCCGAAGCGCGATGATCTCCCAAACCGGGATCATCGCGCTCGTGGCATGTGCAGATGGCGCGCCTGCGCCCTCGCGCCACGAGCGATGTCGCGTCTTGATGCCTGGTCTCGATCTCTTGTCTTGATGTCTTATGTTGATGTCCTGCCGTCATCAACATCCGCAGGGCCCGCGGTGCCGCAGACGACGCCGTCGAAGGGCCCTTGCGGTGAGCCGGCACAGCCGCCTTGCGCCGCCCATCGGCGCGCGGCGTTCCGGCCTCAGCCGCCCACGACCATCATCGACATCGATATCGGCCGCCGCTCCTTGCAGGCCGTGGTCAGGAAATCGCGGGTCAGGCGCGCGGTCTCGCGAGGCCGCTCCGCCATCGGCAGGTGGCCGCAGTCTTGCAGGACGAACACCCGGGCATTCGGCATGAGGCGCCGATAGGTGGCCGCTTCCGCGCAATCCAGCAGCCTGTCGTGATCCCCCCAGATGACCAGCGCCGGCGCGGCGATGGCGGGCAGCAGCGGCTCCACCAGGCCATTGCCGGCATCGCGCTCCATGATGTCGGCGAACACTTTCTCCAGGAATGGCTGGTGTGCAATGGCGCGCGCCGCGAAATAGCGGCGAATGGGACCGACCATCAGCGGCGGCTTGACGAACACCCAGCGCATGAGCTCGTCGAAATCCCCGCTGGTGTAAACCCTCATGGGATGTCGGCCGCGCTCGATCTTCGTCAGATCCCAAGGCGGCCCCGCCCCCTCGGTCCCCGCCGGCGCGTGCAGGATCAGGGATTCGATGCGGTGCGGAAAGCGCCCCGCGAAGCGCGTCGCGATGTGCCCTCCCATCGAATTCCCAGCCAGATGCAGCTTCTCGATACCGATCGCATCAAGGAAATCCGCAAGCCACACGACCTGGTTGTCGATGGAGTAGGTCAACTCGCGATCGCGCCCGCTGTCCCCGAAACCAGGCAGATCAGGAATGACGACCCGATGCCACTCGGTCAGATGGCGCGCATAGCGGATCCAGTTGAACCTGTCGCCGCCAAAGCCATGCAGCATGACGATCGGGGCGCCCTGATCGTCCGCTCCGCGCCTCTTGCGCTGGTCCAGATAGACGATCTCGTGACCGCCGGTGTCGACCCGACATTCCATCAGTCCCGACAGCGCGAGTTCGAGCCGCATCCCGCCTTGCAGTGCCCAGCGCGTGAGAGTGGGCCCCAGTATCGACATGCTCCTGCCTCACCTCTTCCATGGAACCAGATGGGTGGCGATCGATGATCGAGCTATCGGCGGCCGCCCCGCGCCCGCCGGCTCAGCGCGCGGCCTTTGCTTCGGATGTGGCTTCGAACGCCCGCTGCGCCAACGGCGCGATCCCCGCATCGAGGCTGCCGGCGGGCAACGGCCCACGATCAGCTTCGATGCGATCGAAAAACCCGGCCACGAGGTCGGCGAGCCGATCAGGGGCCTCGACCATGCAGAAGTGATTGAAATCCTCCACCCCGACAAACTCGGCTCCATGAATCCGGGCCGCCGCGGCGGTCGAAAGGCCGGGATCGACGACCGTATCGGCCTTGGCGCCGATCACCAGCGTGGGCGCGCTCAGCGCATCCAGCTTTGGCGTCGTATCGACGCTGTAATAGTCCATGACGAGGCCGGCATATGTCCGCACCGCTTCCTTGGACGTGAACGGGCCGACGACGAGATCCCGGTACTCCTCGGGGATCAGGTTCATGTTCTCCTTCACCGACGGGAGGGCGATGATATTCCCCCGCATCATGGTCACGACGACTGGCGCCATGAACGGGCGCTTCTCGACCATCTGGGCCAGGTTGTACAGATTGGTGGCAAACCGGCCTCTCATGGGACCATAGTCCGCCATCGGCCAGAAATTTCCGCCGACGAACACCAGCGACTGCACCTTGTCCCTGAGCCTCTCATAGGCGGTGAGCGCCACCTTGGTGCCGCTGCAGTAGGCCAGCAAGTGAGGCTTGCTGGCGCCTGCATGGTCGAGAATTTCCAGGAGATCCGCGGCGTGGTCGGCCAGCTTGAAACGAAGGTCGCGCTCTCCGTCCGCGAACCCGCGCATGTCCCACAGCAGCACGCGATGGCTGCGCCCCAAACGTTCGACGACCGGCTTCCACAGCTGCGTCGAGACGCCATAGGCGTTGACGATGACGATATCGGGACCGGCGCCGGCTTCGATGTATGACAGCGGCCGGCCAAGCCGACAGGTGAAACGATTGATCCGTTGCTGGACAGGAGCGGTCATCGGACGTTCTCTTCGGCTATCAGCCCCTTCTGGACCAGACGCTGCACCATGGCCTCCATGACGTCGATCGACTGAAAGTTTTCAGCCACGAGCTCTTCAGGCGGAAACGTGCAGTTGAGCCGGGTCTCGAGCTCGGTCATGACGCTGAAGATTCCCAGCGAGTCGATGACGCCCTGGGCCAGGATCGGCGTCGCATCGTCAAAGGCGACCTCGGCTCCGAGGGGCGAGCTCGTTCGAACAGCGTTGCGCAGCATTTCTCGTATCATCGACGTTTTTCTCCCGTGGTTGTCATGAATTGCGGCAGCGGATCTGGCGCGCTGCAATCGAGGTCAGCGGGTTTCAGCCAGTTGGCCCGCCGTCCCCCGACGACTGCGGTCTCCGTCAAATCGTTGCCGATGTCGGAACTTCCGAGGATGCCACCAGCTCCCGCTCGCTCCGCAGCCACTGGCTGCCGATGCGCGGATCGCCCAGCTCCTTGAGCATCTGGGGAATCGCCTGGAAATAGCTGCCGTAGCTCAGCTTCCTCACCTCTTCGCTGTTCTCGAGGAGGCTCTCCGTATCGTCAGGAAGATCGGTCCATTTGATCGACGCCTTCTTGTGGTGCGAGGCGTGATAGTTCTCGTTCAGCATGACGCGGCAATAGAACAGCTCCAGCGGGTTGGTCGGGACCACCGACCGCGTCAGCGTCAGGGCATCGTCGCCATAGAGGCCGACATGCTCGGTCAGCCGCCGCCACGACTGCATGTTGGCCGCCAGCAGCTCCGGGATCAGGTAGGCGATGATGAACGGAACCCACCACCCCTTGCTGGCGACGATGGCGAGGGCGCCGCCGAGGACGACGACCATGATGCCGACATCGCGATAGCATTTGAGCCGGGCGCGCAGCGACATGTGCCCGACGAGCAGGGCGCGCGAGAACATGAAGAGGTAGTAGACCGGCGCGACCGTCAGCTCCGTGAAAGCCGCAAGGACGCGCTGCCAGCGCCTCGAGTTGCGGTTGACATAGGGCCAGAACTCGAGGTCACGGTCGGTGCCGATCATGCCGTGATGCGACTGGTGCACGACGCGGAAGAGACTGAGCGGCGCGAGGGTCACGGTGCCGGCGATGATGCCGCCGATATTGTTCCAGCGGATGTTCGGCGACAGCAGGAAATGCACCGCCTCGTGCATGGTGAGGATCGTCGAGTTGGCACAAACAGCGGCCCCCAGAACCAGGGCCACGGTGACCGGCCACCAGCCGGCATACCACGCCATCACGGCACCGTACCCCAAAAGCGGCCAGGCCAGGAATGTGAAGATCGGCATCAGTTTCATGGAACGCCCCATGCACAATGTGACTGGATCAGGCTCTCAACGCGCCTCTGCGGGCTTCGACCGCGGTGTTCGGCGCAAACTTCTTGACGACTTCCTCTTTGATCTTGGCGCGCAGCAGCTTGCCGTTGGCGGCACGCGGGATCGCATCGAGGCCGATGTCCTCGACCGCCACGCAGCGCTTGGGGATCTTGAACGTGCTGAGGTGCTGAGCGAAGATCTCGGTCCAGCGCGCCTGTTGCGGCGCATGCCCCTGCTGCATCTTGTAGACAAGGACGAGCTCGGCGCCGAGGATCGGGCTCGGTATGCCCGTCACCACGACATCCTCCACGCCGGGCAGCAGCGTGCTGAGATTCTCGATCTCGCTGGGATAGACGTTCTCGCCGCCGACATGGACCATGGAGTCGATGCGGTCGATGATGAAGACATTGCCCTCGTCGTCCATGTAGCCGAGGTCGCCGGTATGAAGCCAGCCGTCGCGCAGCTTGTCGGCGGTGACGTCGGGCTGGTTGATATAGTGCGAGAAGACATGCTCCCCCGTGATCAGGATCTCGCCCTCCTGGCCGCGCGGCTGATCCTCGCCGTCAACCACGATGCGGATGCGACACCCGGGAATCGGCCTGCCGGCTGAACCGCGGCCTGCCTCCGACCGGTCGACCCGCTCGGAGGTGGAGAACGACGTCGTCTCCGTCAGGCCGAAGCACTGCAGCACGGGCACATGAAACTTGCGCTCGAAGGCATCGACCAGGTCGATCTTCAGCTTCGATCCCCCGGACAGGATCGCTTTCATGGTGTGCTTCTGCGGCATCTCCGGACGTTGCACCAGCAGCGCGAGAAACGCGTTCATGACCAGCGTCCACTGCAACTCGTAGCGATCGACGAGGTGCCAGAACTTCAGCATGGCGATATCGCTGCGGACACAGACGTTGGCGCCGCCGCACCACAGCGCGGCCAACGTCGTGAAGATCTGGCCCGAGTTGTGAAACAGCGGACACGCGGTGAGGAAGCGCGAGCTGCGATCGAACCCGAACGTCGCCGCGAGCGAGAACGAATTGCGCAACAGGTTGCGGTGGCTGAGCACCGCCCCCTTCGGCAGGCCGGTGGATCCCGACGTGAAGACGACCTCCGCGGGCCGCTCGAATTTCGCGCCGCCGAGCTCGGGGACGCCGGTCCGCGGCGATCGCGCCATGATGCTGCGAATGAAGGCCACCTCGTCCGGCACCGCAATCAGCTGGCCGGTGTTGTCGATCCCGGCCAGGCGGGCGCCGAACTCGCCATGATGGAACGTGGCCAGCGGCTTGGTCTGGCGCAGGATGTGCGAAATCTCTCCCTCGCCCATCTTGGGGTTCAGCGGCACGTAGATGCGGTTGGCGGCGATCGTGCCGATGAACAGCAGCCCGGCCAGCGTCGAGTTGTGAAATACGCTGGCGACCCCTGCATCGACGGGGACCCCTTGCTCGTCGAGGTAATCGGCGAACCTGACCACGAAGGCATGCAGATCGTCGAAACTGAGTGGCTCGAGGCCGGCTTCGGTGGGGATCAGGCAGGTGTCTGTCGCAAACAGCTGCTTGGCCCGCTCCACCAGCATGAAAAGGCTGGTGATCTCCAAGGGATAAGCATCGGTCTCGTGCATCGCATCCTCCGCTTTTCTCGTTCGCCTCAGCTGACATGGAGGCCGCGCGACGCTCGAAACGCCGTGCGCATCATGCTCTGACCACGCAGCGCCAGAGGCCTGATTTCGCTTCCGGCATGACGCAACGGTAGAGCACCACTTTGGGAGGAAACTTGCGAAGTGCGGAACGGTTCGATGGATGCATGGTGGCTCTAGTCGCACGCGCGCAGCTCCCGGACTATGTTATGTCGATGGACCTGCTCCATGCCGCATGCATCACCGATCGCCCGTCGATCTAGTCGCGCGTTGCGGCATATCCGGCGACAAGGCGCCCGAGATCGTTGAGATCAAGGGTGACGGGCGCCGCGACGGAGCGCACGAAAGATCCCGTGAAGGTCAGGTAGGAGGAATAGAAGCTCAGCTGCCGCGCCAGCCATTTCTCGAGGCCGCTGGGACTCTGCGAGACCGCCCCGACACGGATCGAGGGCAGGCCGAGGATATCGCACACGACAGCGGCGCCATCGCCGATCATCGGGCCGCCGAGGCTCGTCAGATGATACACCGGCCCGCCCGGAAATCCGGCGGCTTCGAGAGTGAGACAGTCGCGCATCAGCACGTCGACGGGAATGAGATGCAGGCGGGCCGCCGGGTTTCCCCGCACCATGATCGGACCGGAATGGCGATCAGCGGGCAGACCGCGCAGCCGCAGCACCTTGTTCAACAGGCCATAGAGCCCGAACTCCGAGCCGCCGGGACGCCAGGTCTCGGATGGGCCGACCACGATGCTCGGCCGCAACACCACACTCGGACAATCGAACGCCGGAGATCGCGAGATCACAAGATGTTCGGCACGACACTTGCTCTCTTCGTAGGCATTGTTGAAAGGGCCCGCGATGGAATGAAGGTCCTCGTGGACCGGGCCTTCCGCCGCGCCGCAGCTATAAGCGGTCGATATATAGATGAAACGGCGCGCACCGATCGCGACGGCGAGGTCCATCGCATTGGCGGTCCCGCTCACGTTACTGCTCATGACTTCATCGTAGCGCCCATGCTCGAACCGCAGATTGGCCGCAAAATGCCATACGGCTTCGACGTCGAGCGCCCTGAGCTCGTCCAGGCGGGCCGGAGCGACACCGCAAAGCGGCAAATCGAGGTCGCCAACCGTCGCGACGATGCCATCGTGCTCACGCGGAGCCTCCTGGTCATAGGCGGCTGCCGACAGGCTCTGGCGCTGCACGGTGCGCGACAGCGCTGCAGCTTCGTCGTCGGCTCTGACCAGCGCGACGACGCACCCGCCATATCTGCGCCACCACAATGCGAAATGCCCGCCGAGAAATCCCGCAGCACCTGTCACGAGCACAGTGCCGCGGCGGCGGCCTGGTACGGTGTCCATCATCGCCAGCTCCTGCAAAAGCCTCCTCAATAAAAGGCTGTCCGCTCGGCATAAGGTAGTCCGTTGTTCGGCCGGGCGTGGCTTGGCTAGTCCCAACTGGCGCGAGGCGGCGGCAAAATTGAACAAACTGTTCTGGAGCCGCTCCGCATACTTGTGACGATGCTCAAACCGGAAGTTTGGCAAGCGCTGCAACACCTGATCATCGCCGGAGTCTTCAGTTTGATGCCTGGAAACAGCGACATCGAGATGCGAACGGCCAGGGCGTGGTGGCGCAAGGCGTGGTGGCGCCGCGCCGGATCACGGTGCGCGTCGTTCGCGGTGCTCCCACCCCGCGCGATGAGAGCAGACGCATAAAAATACCCGCCCTTTGAGGAAACACGGCAACAACGGAAGGCAGCAATCAATGAACGAACATCTGGTCAGGGCGCCCGCGCCCCTTCACCCGGACGTGCAGGCTTACCTCGCCTCGATGGTTCAGATCATGGAGCGGCGGAACCTGCCACCGTTATGGACGGTCGAGGTCAAGCGCCGGCGGGCGTTGAACAAGCTGCTGATCGAGGCCGGACAGCCACCGCAAGCACCTTGCGCCATCGTGGAGAACATCGAGATCCCGACCAGAACCGGAAAGCGCGTCGGCCGTGTCTTTCGTGGCCCCGCCCTGGACACCGGGACGCTCCCCATCGTCGTCTATTACCACGGCGGCGGCTTCGCCATCGGCGGCATCAGCGAAAGCGAACATGAAATTCGCCGCTATGCGACGGCGGTGCCGGCCGTAGTGGTCGCGATCGAATACAGCAAGACGCCGGAACATCCCTATCCCGTCGCCGACGAGGACTGCTACGACGCCCTGCTCTGGGCGGCGGAGCATGGCCGCGCCTATGGCGGCGATATCGATCGCATCGTCCTTGCCGGAACGTCTTGCGGCGCGTGCCTCGCCACATCGACGGCGCGGCGGTCGCTGGAGCGCAAAGGCCCGCCGGTCGCCCTGGTGGCTGCGGTCACTCCCTGGTACGACAAGTCGATGTCGCTGCCCTCGATGCGCGCCTATGCCAGCGGCTATCATCTCGACTGGGAAGAGGTGCAGCACTATCGCGACCTGTACCTGCCGAATGGCGCCGCCGGTGTCGACGCCTACAACTCGCCGGCCATCTTCCCGACCATCGCCGGCATGCCGCCGCACTATATCCTGGCGGCGCAATGCGACGGCGTCGTCGACGAGGCCTATGCTTTTGCGGAGCAGCTGAAAAAAGTCGGCACCAAGTGCGAGCTGGTCGAGGCCGAAGGTCTCATCCACGCGTTCACGTTGCTGAGCCATCTCATCCCGGCCGCGAACAACTATCTCGGCGGCCTGCATGACGCCGTCCGCCGCGCAGGGCTGCGCTCATGATCGCCCCCCAGGCGGGAGAAACGCAGGCCGGGAGAGCTGAGATGTCCGAGCACAGCGCCTTTCGCGAATGCCTGGCCGCCGAGGTCGAAACCCTGGCGCGCCGGACCTTTCTGCAGACGATCCCGGTCGACGCGCTGTGCTGGAGCATCGCCGAGCGCGCGTTCTATCCGCGCAACTGGCGTCTGCAGCGAAAACTCCTTCTCGACCTCGCGACCCGGCTCGAGCGGGCCGGCAGCACGCTCTGGTTCGCCCAGACGCTGCCGGTCAATGAAGCCTACCAGGAGATGCTGCGCTGCTCGTTGTCGAAGGTGGCTCGGCTCAGGACGGAGGGAAGCCTGGTGGACGGAAACCTGCGCCGCCTCGTCAATGCGGCGCTGGGAACCGCGCACCGGTCCTGCGACCCGGCTCTATGCGAAAGGCTCGTGGAGAGCATTCTCGCCCTTCGGCCGGATGAACTCGATCTCCTCGACCTTTTTCAATCGGCCGGCGATCGGCGGAACAGCCCTTCCGAGAGCGTCAGATCCGATTTGCTTCTCGGCGAGCGATCGGCAGCTCTCGGCTCGGAGGATGCGGTGGAGGCGGGAGCTCAGCATCTGCAACGGCTCGGCCTCGTCGAGGTCAGCCGTGAGCTGATGCCGGACATCGGTCAGCGCAGCCTCATGCCGCGCGCCGTCACCCGGGTTGGCGGCACGCTGCTCGCGCTCCTCGCGGAGGCGCACGATCAGCCCGCTCTTGCACCTGACGTCCCGAACGCTTCGTCCCGGCTGGATGAAGCGGGAACGGCCTGCCAGCGCTGAACGGATGCCGATACCAGGGCGTGCCCTGAGCATGTGAGGCGGCCGGTCCGGCATCTCCCGGCTCATATCGTTTCGTGATGAGGCCGATCACAATATTGCGTTTCACGCGCGGCGACACCGGCACTAGCCTGCGTCTTCGCTCCCGACCGCTGCACCGAGAAAGGCGAGCGTTTGCCGCCAGGCGCCCTCCCCGCCTTCAGATATCCGCCTTCAGATACAATGAGGTCCAATGATGACCCAGACAACGCTGCAGGACACCCGCGCGCGCAAGCTGCGATCGACCCGGTGGTTCGACAATCCCGACAATCCGGGCATGACCGCGCTCTATGTCGAGCGCTATCTCAACTTCGGCCTGACACGCAGTGAACTTCAATCGGGCAAGCCGATCATCGGCATCGCCCAGACGGGCAGCGATCTGGCGCCCTGCAACCGCCATCATCTCGATCTCGCCAAGCGCGTCCGCGACGGCATCATCGCGGCGGGCGGCCTGCCCTTCGAATTCCCTGTCCATCCCATCCAGGAAACCGGCAAGCGGCCGACCGCCTCGCTCGACCGCAACTTGGCCTATCTCGGCCTGGTCGAGGTGCTGTACGGCTATCCCCTCGATGGCGTCGTGCTGACGACGGGCTGCGACAAGACCGCGCCGGCCTGCCTCATGGCGGCGGCGACCGTGAATATTCCGGCCATCGTGCTGCCCGGCGGCCCGATGCTGAATGGCTGGTGGCACGGGCAGCGCAGCGGATCCGGCACCATCGTCTGGGAGATGCGCCGGCGTCATGCCGCCGGTGAAATCGACTACGAGACCTTCATGGAGGTCGTCGCTTCGGCCACCCCGTCCATCGGTCATTGCAATGTGATGGGCACCGCCTCGACCATGAACGCCCTCGCGGAAGCGTTGGGCATGACCTTGCCGGGCGCCGCCGCCATCCCGGCCGCGTATCGCGGACGCGGCCAGAACGCCTACGAGACCGGCCGGCGCATCGTCGACATGGTGTGGGAGGACCTCAAGCCGTCCGATATCCTGACCCGGGCCGCCTTCGACAACGCGATCACCATCTGCTCCGCCATCGGCGGATCGACCAATGCCCCGATCCATGTCAACGCCGTGGCGCGCCATATCGGCGTCGAGCTGTCGAACGACGACTGGGAGCGCATCGGCTATGACACCCCGCTCCTCGTCAACATGCAGCCCGCCGGCAGCTACCTCGGCGAGGATTATTATCGGGCCGGCGGACTGCCGGCCGTGGTCGGCGAGCTGATCCGAAAGGGCAAGATCAGGGAAGAGGCCCTGACCGCCAATGGCCGGACGATCGGCGAGAATTGCCGCCATCAGGTGTCGAAGGATCCCGACGTCATTCGCCCCTTTGACAACCCGCTCACGGCGAATGCCGGCTTTCTCAACTTCAAGGGCAATCTCTTCGACTCCGCCATCATGAAGACGAGCGTCATCTCGGACACCTTCCGCGAGCGCTATCTTTCCGATCCCAACGACCCCGAGGCCTTCGAAGGGCGCGCGGTGGTGTTCGAGGGGCCCGAGGATTACCATCACCGGATCGACGATCCGGCGCTCGGCATTGACGCCCACACCCTGCTCTTCATTCGTGGCGCCGGCCCGGTCGGCTATCCCGGCGCCGCCGAGGTCGTCAACATGCAGCCGCCTGCAGCGCTGATCAAACAGGGCATCCGTGAGCTGCCCTGCATCGGCGACGGCCGGCAATCCGGCACGTCGGGATCGCCTTCAATTCTCAACGCGTCCCCCGAAGCCGCCGTCGGCGGCGGCCTCGCCGTGCTGCGGACGGGAGACCGCGTGCGGATCGACCTGAAGACCCGTGAAGCGAATATCTTGATTTCCGATGAGGAGCTTGCCGAGCGGCGCCGCCAGCTCAAGGCCGCCGGCGGTTTCCCCTCGCCCCAGAGCCAGACGCCCTGGCAGGAAATCCAGCGCGGCATGATCGATCAACTGGACGACGGCATGGTGTTGCGTCCGGCCATGAAGTATCAGCGCATCGCGCAAACACAGGGCGTGCCGCGCGACAACCACTGAGGAGCGGCGACGCCCGCGATGTCCGAAGCGCATTTGGGCGTAACGGATCACCGCCTGGCGTGAAGGAAAGAGGGCTCTCCATTCCCGCTCGAGGGGCCGATGGCAACGGCTGCCGCGCGGCAGCCGTTGCAAGGATCGGTTACGGGCAAGGATGCCGCAGGCCGTCATAGCCGAGATAGGTGCCGCTCGCCGGATCGTAGGACTTGAAGCGACGGAAGCAGTAGTCGTCGCCCGGCGGCGGCGCGTCGACATAGGCCGGGGGCGGCGCATAGTAGCCCGGCGCATAGCCGTAACCGTAGCCATAACCGTAAGGTCCGTAGTAGCGCGGCGCGGCGAGCGCGCCGCCGATCAGCGCGCCAGCAATGATGCCGCCGGCGACCGGTCCGCCCCATCCCCAGCCGCGCCCGCGCCAGTACACATTCTCGGCGAGACCTTGTGAGGCGGCCTTCAGCGACAGGTGATCGATCATCGGCGCAGCCGACGCCTGGCCGAGCGGCACCGTCAGGCTGGCCGTCACCGCCACCACGGCGGCGAGATGCCCCGACCGGATCCACATCTTCATACACATTGCTCCATGGCTCACGCCCCCGGGCAGCAAAGGTAGCCAAACGAAGAGCCGCTGTCAGTTTAACTTTTGCGCGGTGATGCGGCCGGCCGCGGGCGTAGCCCGTACGCGCCATTTCCACTCGCGAGAGCCATCCGGTGGCGTTCTCCGGCTCTCCTGGGTGCGCGATAGAGCAACCGGGTACCGCCGATTTACGCCACCGGCGCCTTGGTCCGGCGTGCCTTGAGCAGGATGCGCGGCCCGGCGCCTTCGGCGGCGAGGCGGTCGTCGGGGTTGCGCAGCGGGCAGTCCTTCAACGACAGACAGCCGCAGCCGATGCAGCCGTTGAGCTGGTCGCGCAATTGGGTCAGCGCCTCGATGCGCGCTGCGAGCGTCGCCGCCCATGCCGCCATCGCCTTCGCCCAGTCGCGCGCATTCGGCGTGCGGTCGGGCGGGATCGCGGCGAACGCCTTCTTGACATCAGCGAGCGGAATCCCGGCGCGCTGCGCGATGCGGATGATCGCCACCCGCCGCAGGATGCCGCGGTCGTAGCGGCGCTGGTTGCCGGCCGTGCGCCGGCTCGCGATCAGGCCCTTGCTCTCGTAGAAATGCAGCGTCGACACCGCAACCCCGCTGCGCATCGCCACCTCGCCGACCGACAATTCGCGCGCCGGCTTCCCGGACGTCTTGCAATCCCGCTCCATACCCGATCTCCGGAACCGCCCTTGACCTCAACTAACCTTGAGGTTCTATATCTCCCGTCGGCTTGTGTCACGCAAGCTCTCCGCCCGTGCGGAGCCCCGTGAAATCTGACACGGCGCCATGTCCTGCGAGCCGCCTTGCGCGGGCCGGCCGGCGCCCCGACCGGAGCCGACATGCTGTCTGTCCTGCCGCACCCCCATTCGCCGCTGCGCCGGCTGTTGCCCTATGCCGTGACGCTGGCGCTGCTGACCGGCGCGTTCGGCGCCGTGTTCGCCTGGCGCATGGGCCGCGAAAATGCCCACGCCGCCTATGCAAGACCGCCGACCCCGGTCGCCGCCATGGTGATCAAGCCGGAAACGCTGCCACAGTCGGTCGAGGCGATCGGCGCGCTGCAGGCGGTGCGCCAGGTCACGCTCGCGCCCGAGGTCGCCGGCCGCGTCGTCGAGATCAACTTCGAGGCCGGCATGACCATCGCCGAGGGCGCGCCGCTGGTGCAGCTCTACGACGCGCCGCAGCGCGCCGACCGCGCCGCCGCGCTGTCGCGCAGCCGCTTCGCCGAGCTGCAGAGCAGCCGCTCCCGCGGGCTCGCACCGTCCGGCTTCGTCAGCCAGGAGGTGCTGCAGCAGCGCGAGGAGGAGCTCAACCAGGCCAGGGCCGCGATCGCCCAGCTCGACGCCCAGATCGCCCAGCGCGTCATCCGCGCGCCGTTCGCCGGCGAGATCGGCCTGCGCCGCGTCAATCTCGGCCAGTACGTCAATGCCGGCGACGTGCTGGCGACGCTGACCGCGCTCGACACGCTCTATGTCAACTTCAGCGTGCCGCAGCAGGACCTCGCCAAGCTGCGCGTCGGCGGCACCGTCACCGTGCGCACCGACGCCTATCCCGACCGCAGCTTCGCCGCGAAGATCAACGCCATCGAGCCGGTGGTCGCCGCCGACACCCGCAATGTCGCGGTGCAGGCGACCTTCGCCAACCCCGACCGCCTGCTGCGGCCCGGCCTCTATGTCACCGCCAATGTCGAGCTGGCGCCGCGGCCGGACGCCATCGTGGTGCCGGCCACCGCGATCCAGACCGGCGCGTCCGGCGAGAGTGCGCTTGTCGTGCGCGACGGCAAGGCGATCGCGGTGCCGGTGATCACCGGCCAGCGCGTCGGCGAGCGCATCGTGGTCGAGCGCGGCCTTGCGCCCGGCGACACCATCATCACCGCCGGGCAACTGCGCGTGCAGCCGGGCAGCCCCGTGCAGGTCGCCGACGCGGCCCCCGCGGCACAGGCCGGTCGCTGAGGACGCGCACCATGGCTTTCACCGACCTGTTCATCCGCCGGCCGATCCTGTCGACCGTCGTCAGCCTGCTCATCCTGCTGGTGGGCGGCAGCGCGCTGGTGCTGCTGCCGGTGCGGCAGTATCCCAACCTCGAGAGCGCCACCATCGTCATCGACACCGCCTTCCCCGGCGCGACGCAGGAGGTGATGCAGGGCTTCGTCACCACGCCGATCGCCCAGTCGATCGCCACCGCCAACGGCATCGCCTACCTGACGTCGACATCGACCCAGGGCAAGAGCCAGATCAAGGCCAAGCTCGTGCTCAACGCCAACGCCGACCGCGCCATGACCGAGGTGCTCGCCAAGGTGCAGCAGGTCAAGTACCGCCTGCCCGCCGGCGTGTTCGATCCCGTCATCAGCAAGATCACCGACGGCGCCTCGGCGGTGCAGTACATCGCCTTCACCAGCGACACGCTGTCGATCCCGCAGATCACCGACTTCGCCACCCGCGTGGCGCAGCCGCTGTTCACCTCCATTCCCGGCGTCGCCTCGGCCGACCTGTTCGGCGCCCAGGCGCTGGCGATGCGGGTGTGGATCGATCCGGTCAAGCTCGCCGCGCGCGGCATGACCGCCGGCGACATCGCCGCGGCGCTGCGCGCCAACAACGTCCAGGCCGCGCCGGGCCAGCTCAAGGGCGAGCGCACCGTCACCAACATCACCGCGACCACCGACGTCACCGACATCGAGGGTTTCCGCCGCATGGTGGTGAAGACCGGCACTGAGGGCCTGGTACGGCTGAGCGACGTCGCGACGGTCGAGATCGGCGGCCAGAACTACGACATGAGCGCCCGCGACAACGGCCGTCCCACCGTCTACATCGGCCTGCAGCCGACGCCGGACGGCAATCCGCTGGAGATCGTCAAGGCGTCGAACGCCCTGATCAAGACGATCCAGGCATCCGCGCCTCCCGGCCTCGAGGTCACGCCCGGCTTCGACATCACCCACTTTGTCAACGCCTCGATCGCGGAGGTCGAGCACACCCTCATCGAGGCCATCGCCATCGTCATCGTGGTGATCCTGCTGTTCCTGGGATCGTTCCGCGCCGTCGTCATCCCGGTGGTGACCATTCCGCTGTCGCTGGTCGGCTCGGCGGCGCTGATGCTGGCGTTCGGCTTCTCCATCAATCTCCTAACGCTGCTCGCCATGGTGCTGGCGATTGGCCTCGTGGTCGACGACGCCATCGTGGTGGTGGAGAACATCCATCGCCACATCGAGGAAGGACTGTCGCCGTTCCAGGCCGCGCTCGTCGGCGCGCGCGAGATCGTCGGCCCGGTCATCGCCATGACCATCACGCTGGCGGCGGTCTACGCGCCGATCGGCATGATGGGCGGTCTGACCGGCAGCCTGTTTCGCGAGTTCGCCTTCACGCTCGCCGGCTCGGTCATCGTCTCCGGCGTCGTCGCGCTGACGCTGTCGCCGATGATGAGTTCGCGCCTGCTCAGCGCCGACGTCACCTCGGGCCGCTTCGCCCGCGCGGTCGAGCATCGCTTCACCGTGTGGTCGCAGGCCTATGGCCGCGCCCTCGCCGCAACGCTGTCGCTGCGGCCGCTGGTGCTGACGGTGGCGGTCGCGGTGATGGCGGCGATCGTTGTGCTGTTTCTCGGCAGCAAGCGCGAGCTGGCGCCGCAGGAGGATCAAGGCTTCGTGTTCACCGCGGCGCGCGCGCCGCAGTACGCCAACATCGACTACACCTCGTCGTACACCGCCGACATCATCCGCATCTACAAGAGCCTGCCGGAATACGCCAACAGCTTCTTCATCAACGGCACCGACGGCCAGAACAACGCCTTCGGCGGCGTCATGCTGACCGACTGGAGCCAGCGCAAGCGCAGCGCCACCGACATCCAGAACCAGCTCTATGGCGCGGCGGGCGGCGTGCTCGGCACCTCGGTGACGCCGTTCCAGCCGGCGGCGCTGCCGGCCTCGACCGGCGGCCTGCCGTTCCAGATGGTGCTGCGCTCGCCCGCCGACTTCAGTGTCATCCACAGTGACCTCGAGGCGCTCAAGCGCGCCGCGTGGCAGAGCGGGCTGTTCGTGTTCGTCGACAGCGACCTCGCCTTCGACAGCCCGGCGGCGCAGATCCGCATCGACCAGGCCAAGGCCGGCGAGGTCGGCCTCACCATGCAGGCGATCGCCGATACGCTGGCGGTGCTGGTCGGCGAGAACTACGTCAACCGCTTCAACTTCTTCGAGCGGTCCTACGACGTCATCCCGCAGGTGCGGCGACAGGACCGCGTCACCCCGGACAGCCTCAGCCGCTTCCAGGTGCGCGCCCGCTCCGGCGAGATGATCCCGCTGTCCACGGTGATCAAGGTCGACGTCAAGCCGCAGCCCAATCGTCTGCCGCAATTCAACCAGATGAATTCGGCGACGCTGTCGGCAGTGCTCAAGCCCGGCGTCACCATGGGCCAGGCGGTGGCCTTCATGAAGGCGCAGCAGCTCTCCCCCGGCGTCACCATCGACTGGCTGTCGGACAGCCGCCAGTTCGTCGAGGAAGGCAACCGCCTCACCGTGTCGTTCGGCCTCGCGCTGATCGTGATCTTCCTGGTGCTCGCGGCGCAATTCGAGAGTTTTCGCGATCCGCTGGTCATCCTGGTGACCGTGCCGCTCGCGGTGTGCGGCGCGCTGCTGCCGCTCTATCTCGGCTTCACGACGCTGAACATCTACACCCAGATCGGCCTCGTCACCCTGATCGGGCTGATCTCCAAGCACGGCATCCTGATGGTGTCGTTCGCCAACGAGATCCAGCACCATGACGGCCTCGACCGCGCCGCCGCCATCCGCAAGGCCGCGATGGTGCGGATGCGGCCGGTGCTGATGACGACCGCCGCGATGGTTGCCGGCCTCGTTCCGCTGCTGTTCGCGGACGGCGCGGGCGCCGCCAGCCGCTTCGCCATCGGCATCGTCGTGGTGATGGGCATGCTGATCGGCACGCTGTTCACCCTGTTCGTGCTGCCGACCTTCTACGTCCTGCTCGCCAAGGACCATCGTACGCATGAGCGCGACCACACCGGCGTTCCCTCCGCCAACGTGGTGCGCATTCCCCAACATGCGTCGTGAGCCCTGGCCGGCGCCGCGGGGACGGAGAGACCACGCTCCGTCCCCGCCTGGCGTTGACGCCCGCGCGTTTTGCCGCCATATACAGGGCATGAACAAGCTGCTCCCAGCCGCATCGACCACCACCGCGACCGCTTACGGCGGATCGCCAGCTGGTTGCGTGCGCTAGAGACAAGCGTCCTTCACCCAGAAAAGGCCCCGCCCGCGACGGACGGGGCCTTTTCTGTTTCTGCTGATCCCCGTCCGCGCTGTTCTCCTCACAAGGACCATAGCCATGGACGATCTCGACCACAGACACCTCGGCGTCAAACTCAAGCTCTGGCACGTTCAGGACGATGCGCCGGGCATGGTGTTCTGGCATCCGCGCGGCCACGCGATCTATCGGGTGCTGGAGGACTATGTCCGGCGCAAGATGCGTCGTGCCGGTTATGCCGAGGTCCGGACGCCCCAGTTGCTGCCGAAGGCGCTCTGGAGCCGCAGCGGCCACTGGGACAAGTTCGGCGACAGCATGTTCCGGGTCGACGACGGCGATCTGGCGATGGCGCTGAAACCGATGTCGTGCCCGTGCCATGTGCAGATCTTCAACAAGGGGCTACGCTCGTGGCGCGAGCTTCCGATCCGCTATGCCGAGTTCGGCGCCTGTCATCGCAACGAGCCGTCCGGCTCGCTGCATGGCATCATGCGGACGCGCGCGTTCGAACAGGACGACGCCCATGTGTTCTGCCGCGCGCAGGACGTCGAGAGCGAAGTCGCGGGCTTCATCGCCCTGCTCGGCGAAGTCTATCGCGATCTCGGTTTTCCCGACTACGAGGTGGCGCTGGCGACGCGGCCGGCGGTACGCGCCGGCGACGACGCGGCGTGGGACTGGTCGGAGGCCGAGCTTGGTGAGGCCGCGCGGCACTGCGGCCTCGCGCCTCACATCACTCCCGGCGAAGGCGCATTCTACGGACCGAAACTGGAATTCGCATTGCGCGACCGGCTGGGGCGATCCTGGCAGTGCGGCACGGTGCAGCTCGACAGCGTGTTGCCGCAGCGGCTCGGGGCGTCTTACGTCGCCCCCGATGGCAGCCGCGCGACGCCGCTAATGATCCATCACGCGATCTTCGGATCGCTCGGCCGCATGATCGCGATCCTGCTCGAGCACCACGGCGGCCAGCTGCCGTTCTGGCTGTCGCCGGATCAGGTGGCGGTCGCGCCGATCTCCAAAGACCAGGCCGGTTATGGCGCGGACGTCGTGGCAGCCTTCGAAGACGCCGGAATCCGGGCCGTCGCCTATGACGGCGCCGAGACCCTGTCGCGGCGCATCGTGGCCGCCCGCGACATGGAGGTGCCGGTGATGGCAATCGTGGGCGGACGCGAGATGCGGGATGGCCGGGTGAGCTTGCGCGAGCGCGACGGCTCACAGGCCGACGTTCCCCTCGCCGAGGCGGTGTCCCGCCTGCAGGCGCGGGGCCGGCGCGGCTAGCCACTTCGCCGTCGGCATAGCGGGTGATGGGCATGCCGATCGGCACGCTGTTCACCCCATTTATACGAACGAGCACACCTCGTTGATATCCGGACGCGGCAGACGCTCAAACAAGCCTGCCGGATCGCCATAGCCGATGGCGCAGATAAAGTTTGATTTGATCTGGCCACCGGGGAAGAATTCCCGGTCGACAGCCTCATTGTCGAACCCGGACATCGGCCCGCAGTCGAGCCCGATGGCCCGCGCCGCCATGATCAGGTAGGCGCCCTGCAGGCTGCTGTTGCGGAAGGCGGTTGTTTCAGCCAAACCAGGCTTGTCGATAAACCAGGATCTGGCATCAACGTGTGGAAACAGGCGCGGCAGCCAGTCGTAGAACCTGGTATCGTAGCCGATGATCGCCGTCACCGGCGCATCCATCACCTTTTGCCGGTTGCCCTCGAGGACGAGGGGCTTGAGTCGCTCCTTCGCCGCCGGCGTCGTCACGAACACGATGCGTGCGGGAAAGCAGTTCGCGCTGGTCGGACCCCAGCGCATCAGATCGTACAGGGAAGCGAGTTGCTCACGCGAAACCGGCTTATCGAACCACTTGTTTTGGGTACGCGCCTCACGAAAGATCGTATCAAGCGCGGCATCATCGAGCGGCGTCACCATAAGATGCCTCCTCGCTCCTAGAGTTATCCGTTTGATTCAGGTTGTGGCTCACCACTCGTCGGTTCGTCACGCGCCGTGATACACGCCAAAGTACGGAACTTCGCTAGGCGGCGGCGTGTACCCTGCGTCCTTGGCCTTCTTGAGAGCCTCAAGCCCTTCGCCGAAGGTCACGAGCGGCGTGGTCTTGACGCTCCTCACCGCCCCACCGGCCGAGATCGCCATGGACAGCGCCGTGGCGCTCACATTGTCCGGCAACTGACAGATCACCAGTACGTCGTAATCGCCGAACGTCAGCCAGCCGTCGACGACACTGCCGCCGAGCCGTTGAACAACGGGTTTGACGGCCTCCATGCGGTTCTGAGGATCTTTGAGCAGGGCTGCCCACCCGACGGAGGTGTAAGCCGTCTGCAAGGCATAAAGAGCCATGGAGGGTCTCCTTTCAGAGTTTGCCGCCCCCCTGCTCACACGCAAAACGCCTTGCCGCGTTGGGATATCCGCGTTGGGAAATTTTTGTCTATCCCCTCACCACGGCAAGCTCACGGCATCCGCGCTGAGATTGCATACAGTATAGCACTTCGCGCGACTCCCGTGAAGGCACGCTCGAAACGAGAAGCCATTGTCAGCAGCGCAGGCAGAGGAGTCCGCGCGGACTAGTGTGCTGAACGCGAAGTTCCTGTGATTTCGCGGCTGGCTCTTTCAGGAACTTCGCGTTCATAAAGCACACTAGAATCATAAATTTGCTAGTGTCCTTATCGCTTCGCAAGTTCGTACAGAGGTCGCGACAACTGTCGCGAACTTGCGAAGCGGGACACTAGTTGTCGAACCCCACGAACACCGTGGCTTCCTCGACGGACTTTCGTTCGGACACGACCGCGTTGGCCGGAAAGTTTTCATCCGGCCACCCCAGCGCGATACTTTTCATGATGATCTGATCATCGGCAATTCCGGCATGCTCACGCACCACCGGCGATTGCATGATGCCCTGGCTGTTGATCACGGCGCCCAGTCCGCGCGACCAGGCGGCATTGACGAGAGCGGTCGCCACGGCGCCGCAATCGAACGGCGTATCGTCGCTGCCGTCCAGCACGCGATCGTAGGTCACGATGATGCAGACCGGCGCGTCGAACTGACGAAAGCCACGCAGCACCCAGTCCTGCCGCATCTCCTTGTCGTCGCGCGCGATCCCCATGGCGGCGAACAGCTGCTTGGCGACGCCGACCTGGCGATCGCGGTGCTGGCCGGTGAAGGCCTGCCCGGTGCGGAACTCGCGCGACTGCGGGATGCCTGCCACCATCCGCTCGGTATTGCCGGCGCGGATGCGATCGAGCGGCTCGCCGGTGATGACGTAGAAGTTCCACGGCTGGGTGTTCATCGACGACGGCGCGCGCATCGCCAGCGTGATGATTTCCTCGATCAGCGCTCGGGGCACCGGATCCGGCTTGTACCCGCGAATACTCCGGCGACCGAGGATCACGTCATCAAACTGCATTGCTCTGGAATTCCTATGCTGAGACCTGAAGCTTGCCGGATATTTGCGGCCCGCCGGGCGGCGTTGCAAGACGGGATATTCCGCTCGGCAGACGGCCGGGCAAATCTTCTCCGGGCCGGCGAGGCAGCTCCCGCGCCACCCGCAAAATGCCCTCGCTATGTGCCCGGAGGGGGGTGACCCGCTGGATATAGTAGGCCCGGGCGGGACGAAACGCCGCTCTGGCTCCAGCAATGCGCTGCGGGGCATGGCGATTCCGCCGCGGTTGCCGTAAAGGAGGCGAATCCGGCCGCCAAGCGCGGCACTCCGTGTTCCGGGCTCGCAGCCTCAGGTCCCCCGGCACGACGTTTCCGGCCTGAACCAGTCAAGGTTTTCTTCTCTTGTCATTTTCGACCACCAGTCCGCCGCTCGCCCGCGCGCTCGCCGAGCGCAGCTATGACCAGCCCACCCCCGTCCAGGCCGCCGTGCTCGCGGATGACGCCGCCGACCACGATCTTCTGGTGTCGGCCCAGACCGGATCGGGCAAGACCGTCGCCTATGGCCTCGCGATGGCGCGCAACCTGCTCGGCGACGCCGAGCGGTTTGAGCCCGCCGCGGCGCCGCGCGCCCTGATCGTCGCGCCGACGCGCGAGCTCGCCCTCCAGGTCCAGCGCGAGCTGTCCTGGCTCTATGAGCATGCCGGGGGCCGTGTCGTCGCCTGTGTCGGCGGCATGGATCCGCGCCGCGAGCAGCGCGAGCTCGCCGCCGGCGCCCACATCGTCGTCGGCACGCCCGGCCGGCTGTGCGACCACCTGCGGCGCCACCGCCTCGACGCCTCGGAGCTGGCCGCCGTCGTCCTCGATGAGGCCGACGAGATGCTCAACCTCGGCTTCCGCGAGGACCTCGAGTTCATCCTCCAGGCGACGCCGGAGACGCGCCGCACCCTGCTGTTCTCCGCGACCTTCCCGCGCGGCATCGTCGCGCTGGCCAAGCAGTATCAGCGCGACGCGTTCCGCATCGAGGTCGCCGGCGACGAAGGCGGCCATGCCGACATCGAGTACCGCGCGCTGCGCATCGCGCCCGGCGATGTCGAGCATGGCGTCGTCAACGTGCTGCGCTATTTCGAGGCGCCGAGCGCCCTGGTGTTCTGCAACACCCGCGAAGCGGTGCGCCATCTGCAGGCGGCGCTCCTGGAGCGCGGCTTCTCCGTGGTCGCGCTGTCGGGCGAGCTGACGCAGAACGAGCGCACGCGGGCGCTGCAGGCGCTGCGCGACGGCCGCTCGCGCGTCTGCGTCGCGACCGACGTCGCCGCGCGCGGCATCGACCTGCCGAGCCTCGACCTCGTCATCCATGCCGACCTGCCGAACGATCCGGAGGTGATGCAGCATCGCTCCGGCCGCACCGGCCGCGCCGGCCGCAAGGGCGTCAGCGTGCTGCTGGTGCCGCCGGCGCGGCGCCGCCGCGCCGAGCTGCTGCTCGACCTCTCCGGCGTCGAGGCGATCTGGGGCGCGGCGCCCCAGGCCGACGAGATCCGCCGGCGCGACCAGGAGCGCATGCTGCAGGACGCGATGTTCACCGACGAGACCACGCCCGACGATCTCGTCCTGGCGCAGGCCCTGCTCGCCGAACGCTCGGCGGAGGACATCGCCACGGCGCTCGCGCGGCTCTATCGCGCGCGGCTGCCCGCGCCGGAGGATGTGCTCGATCCGGGCGAGGGGCGTGGCAAGGATCGGGGCAAGGACAAGGACCGCGGCAGGGACCGCGACCGTCCGCGCGACGATCGCGGGCATGACGATGATCGCCCCGCCCGTCCGCGCGCCAAGCCCGGCAAGGGCGCGGCGCGCCACGAGATGGGCGAGGCGACCGTCTGGTTCCGCGCCGCCATCGGACGGCGCAAGAATGCCGAGGCACGCTGGCTGCTGCCGATGATCTGCCGCCGCGGCGGCGTCGACCGCCGCGACATCGGCGCCATCCGCATTCACGACACCACCACCGAGTTCGAGATTTCCGAGCGCGTCGCGGAGGACTTCGCGGCCAAGGTCCAGCGTCCCGACAAGGAAGACACCATCCGCATCGAGCCGCTGGCGGGCGCGCCTTCGCGTCCGGTGGTCGATGACATCGTGCCGTGGGCCAAGCGGCCCCCCGCGCCGCGGCGCGCCGCCGAAGACAACGACGACGGCGAACGCCGCCGCGACGATGACGAGCGCGACGCGCCGCCACCGAAGCATCGCGGCAAGTCGTACGACAAGCCGCGCGACACGTTCCGTGACGACAAGCCCCATGGCGACAAGTTTCGCGGTGACAAGTTCCGCGATGACAAGGTCCGTGGTGACAAGGTCCGCAGCGACAAGCCCGTCCGCCATGGCTGGTCGCCGATCGACGATGCGCCCCGCGGCAAGCCCTATCGCGACAAGCCGCACCGCGACAGCGGCGCGGCATTTGCCGACAAGCCTGCCTTCAAGGCCAAAAAGCATCGCGACGGCGACGCCGGGTTTCAAGACAAGCCGGCGTTCGGCAAGACCAAGCCCGCCTTCGGCAAGAAGAAGCACCGCGACAAGTCACCGCCGCCCGCGAAGGGCGGCCACGGCAAGAAGCCGAAGCAGCGGACACGGCGCTGAGCGGCGCGGCCAACGCTAAAGTGTAATGGGTTTAGGTTGAGCCACAATCCGTCGCGAGACAGGTCATCGTGACAGCGCTTTCCGTCTCTCTGTGTCATGGCCGGGCTCGTCCCGGCCATCCCGCTTAGGGACGCACTGCCCTCCTCGCCGGGGTCGCCGGGACGAGCCCGGCGACGACAAACACTAAGGTCGATATTTGATTTCCGGTCAGTCGAGAGCCAAGCTTCACGTCCGCAAAGCCGTGTTGCAATGCTCAGGACGACGGATCACGTCGATCGAACTCATCTCATCCCGCGCTACAGCCGCACAAGATAGCTCTGCTCGCCGCTCAGCACGAGCTCGCCGCGCTGGTTGTGCACGGTGGATGCCAGCGTCAGCACCGCGGTGGTGCGCTGCGGCTTGACGCTCGACACCGTCAGCGCCGGATACAGCGTATCGCCGGCATAGACGGGTTTGTGGAACTGCGACGACTGGCTGATGAAGCCGAGCAGCGCCTCGCCGATGATGTGGGGAAACAGCCCGGCGCCGGCAGCGGTGAAGCACAGCACCTGCAGGCCGTGGGCGAGCAGACCGGGATGGCCCTGGCGGCGGCAATATTCGACGTCGTAGTGGATGGGATGGTTGTCGCCGGACACCACCTGAAAGGCGGCGAAATTCGCCTCCGTCACCGTGCGGCTCGGCAGGCGGAAGACCTCGCCGACCGCGAACTCCCGCGCCGGCCGCGTCGGCACCACGCGGTGGGCCTGCGGATCGAACGGCGCAGCGGCGGATTGATCAGTCATTTGGTCTCCTCTTTCGCCAGCTCGCAGCCGCCCTCGGCCAGCGGCCGCCAGGCCTCGTCCGGCGGGATCGTCGCGATCACCTTCTCATAGTCCCACGGGCCCTTCGACTCCGCAGGCGTCTTGACCTGCACCAGGTACATGTTGCGCAGCACCTGGCCGTCGGCGCGAATCTTCGCATTCTGCGACATGAAGTCGTTGACCGGAAGCTTGCGCATGGCGGCGGCGACCGCATCGGCATCATCGGTACCGGCCGCCTGCACCGCCTTGAGGTAATGCATCACGCCGCTGTACACGCCGGCCTGGATCATGGTCGGCGCCTGCCCGCGCCGCCGCGCCATGAAGCGCTCGCCGAACGCGTGCGTCGCCTCGCTCTGGGTCCACGAAAACGAGGTGGCGTAGATGATGCCCTGCGCCGCCTGCAGCCCCAGGGAATGCACGTCGGTGATCAACATCAGCAGCGCCGCGATGCGCTGGTCCGCGCTCCGGCCGATGCCGAACTCGGCCGCCTGCTTCAGGCTGTTGACGGTATCGCCGCCGGCATTGGCGAGCGCGATCACCTTGGCCTTGCTGTTCTGTGCCTGCAGCAGGAACGACGACAGGTCGGAGGCGCCGAGCGGATGGCGCACCGCGCCGAGCACCTTGCCGCTGGCCTTGGCGACGAAGCCGGAGGCGTCACGCTCCAGCGCATGGCCGAAGGCATAGTCGGCGGTCAGGAAGAACCAGGTGTCCTCGTTCTGCTTCAACAGCGCCTTGGTGACGGCGGACGCCTCGGCATAGGTGCTGTAGGCGAAATGAAAGCCATAAGGCGAGCACTGTTTGCCGGTGAGGTCCGAGGAGCCCGGCCCCGAGATCAGGAAGACGCGCTTCTTGTCGCGCGCGATGCCCTGGATCGCCAACGCAGTGGCGGAGTTGCCACCGTCGGCGATGGCGTCGACGCCGCCCTCGTCGATCCAGCGCCGCACGATCCCGGAGGCGACGTCGGGCTTGTTCTGGTGGTCCGCGGCGACGATCTCGATTGTCTTGCCGAGCACCGTCGGGCCGAAATCCTCCACCGCCAGCCGCGCCGCCTCGACCGAGCCCTCACCGCCGAGATCGGAATAGAGCCCGGACATGTCGTTGATGACGCCGATACGCACCACGTCGCCGGACACCTGCGCGGTGGCCGGCGCGGCCGCGAAGCCGACGAGCGCGCCTGCCAGCGCCATCGACGAAAGCCAGTGGAATGAAGGCATCATGCGCGCCCTGCTCCCGTTCTTCGCGTTCATTGTCATGCCTCCAGCAATCGCGCGACCTCACCCAGCGGCGCCGGCGCCTCGTCGAGCACCAGGGCGATGGCGTCGCGCTCCCAGCCCTCGTCCGGCAGCGCCAGCGGATCGCGCTGCGTCAGACGATGCTCCAGCACGAAGCGCGCCAGCAGCGCGCGCCGCGGATCGACGCCGGGACGGCTGCCCTCCCACGCCAGCTGCACCGCGGAGGTGGCGTGATAGAGCGCGCTGGCCGCGAGCCGCACCGCGGTCTCCGACTTGGGATCGCGCGCAACCGTCTCCGCGAGCGCGATCGCGCGGTCGAACGCGGCGCCGAGACGCTGGCGGAACGCCACCGGCAGCGCCGCCGCCTCGTCGAGGCGCGCCGTCATGGTCCGGCGCAGCACGGCCTGCGCGCCGCTCTTGCCGACGGCGCGGGTGATGATGTCGAGCGCGTTGATGTTGCTGGTGCCCTCCCACAGCACCCCGATATGGGCGTCGCGGACGAGGCGGGCATGCACCCATTCCTCGATGTAGCCGTTGCCGCCGCGCACCTCCATGGCGCCGGTCGCGACCGGAATGTTGTCGCGGCAGGCGCGGTACTTCAGCAGCGGCGTCAGGATGCGCACGAGGTCGGCGGCCTCGCCCGCGCCGGCGTTCGCGGCATCCATCGCGTTCGCCGCCAGCATGACCATCGACAAGGCCTGCTCGGTCGGCACGATCAGCTTCATGAGCTGGCGCCGCAGCAGCGGGTGATCGACGATGGTGCGCCCGAAGGCGACGCGCGAGCGCGCGCAGGCCAGCGCCTCGTTGACACAGCGCCGCATCATCGCTGCCGCCCGCACGCCGTGCGACAGCCGTGACAGGTTGACCTGCTCCATCATCTGCTTGAGGCCGCGGTCCGGCGCGCCGACGAGATAGGCGACCGCGTTCTCGAGGCGGATCTCGCCGCTCGCCATCGAGCGGGTGCCGAGCTTGTCCTTGAGGCGCACGATGCGGTAGCTGTTGCGCCGGCCATCCTTGAGGTGGCGCGGCAGCGCGAACAGCGCAAGCCCCGCGGTGCCGCCGGGCGCGCCTTCAGGCCGCGCCAGCAGCAGCGCCACGTCGGCGTCGGCATGGGAGCAGAACCACTTGTCGCCGTTCAGCCGCCAGACGTCGCCGTCGCGCCGCGCCACCGTCTCGATCGCGCCGACGTCGGAGCCGCCGGCGCGCTCGGTCATGAACTGCGTGCCTTTCCACAGCGTGCCGAGATCATTCGACAGCATCTTCGGCAGCAGATAGTCCTGCAGCTCCGCGCTGGCGAACTTGCGGATGAGATGGATCGAGGTGTCGCTGACGCTGATCGGGCACATCAGCCCGAACTCGGCCTGCACGAACAGGTACTGCAAGGCGTATTTCGCCAGCGCCGGCAGCGGCTTCTCCATGCCGAGCGCGCCCGCGCGATGGGTCATGGCGTGGAACTGGAAGTCGCCGAAGGCGATCGCCTCCATCTCGCGGTACGCGGGATGATAATCGATCCAGTCCTCGTCGCGGCCGTAGCGATCGCGCGGCTGGAGCATCGGCGGATGCTGGTCGGCGATGCGCGCCAGCTCGTCGAGCCGGCCGCCGGCGAGCGCACCGAGGCGATGGAAATGCGGCGCGAGGCGCCGGTGATCCTCGGCCGGCAGATAGAGCTGCAGCAGGTCGCGCGCGCCGCGGTCGATGTCGTAGAAATTGAGCCCCGCACAGTCGGGCGCGACATGGCGCGCCGCATCGGGCGACGGGGTAGCACCGGCGTCGGCCGGCCGGGGTGACGTGGGGCGTCCATGCATGGCGAGTTCCTCCGCGCGGCCGGCCGCCTCTGGAACGGGCGACCTGACCGGACCGGCCCACCGCGATGCGGGCGACCGTTGAGGGAAGCATTTCGGACCCGCCCCCGCCTTGTCCAGCGCGGCCGTGGCAGTCGCAAAAGATTTCAGATACGTGAAAGAAAATCCGCCTCAACGGGCCATGCGCTGCCCGCAGGGCCCCCGGGCATTGACGTTCGCGCCGGCGCCGGCCCACACTCCGCCCGACAACAGGGCGGCACGCAATCGCCCGGACCAGCAAGGGACCAGGAACGCCGGGATGACGGGAGCCCGCTCCGATGTACAGAGGCCGCAACGCCGCGGCCGCAGGCGCATTGTCGCCGAACGGATCTGGGCACGGGTCGACGATCCCACGGCGACGGTGATCGAGGCCAACCGCTGCGACGATTCATTCCGTGCCGCGGACGCCGGGGCGGAACCGGCAACGGTGAAATCCGCGCACCGCGTGCTGCGCATCTTCGAATACTTCGCCGAGATCCAGCGGCCGGCGTCGATGACCGAGATCGCGCGCCGCCTCAGCTACCCGCCGTCGAGCACCTCGGTGCTGCTCAAGTGCCTCGTCGATCTCGGCTACCTCGACAGCGACCGCAGCACGCGCACCTATGTGCCCTCCGCGCGCATCGCGCTGGTCGGCGGCTGGCTGCGCGACCGCATCCTGCCGGGCGGCAATCTCGAAACCATCCCGCGCGAGCTCAACGCCGCCACCGGGCTCACCACCTTCGTGGTCAGCCGCAACGGCCTCTACAGCCAGTATATCGACGTGCAGCAGGGCACGACGCCGGTGCGCTACTATCTCGAGCCCGGCGGCCTGCGCCTGCTGCCGCGCTCGACGCCCGGCCGCGTGCTGCTGAGCCTGATGGACGACGACGAGGTGCGGCGCATCATGCACCGCATCCAGGCGGACGGCCTCGCCACGCCGCCGATGCGCTTCGCCGACCTGCAGCCGGCGCTCGAGACCATCCGCCGCCAGGGCTTTGCCTACACCCGCGACATCGGCACGCCCGGGCTCGGCACCATCGCCATGCAGCTGACGCCGACGGGCCGCACGCCGGCACTGGCGATCGCGGTGGCCGGCGCCAGCGCCATGATCGAGGCCGAGGCCGGCGGCATCATCCGCCGCATGCGCGACCTGATCGAACGCGAAGCCCCCGGCACCCTGCCGCCGATCGATCCGGACGCGCCGCCGCGCGAAACCTGACGGCGCATCGCCCTGCCATCACACGTCAACCATCACACTTCATTCGGAAGGACATGACATGCTGCTCAACGGCCTGCGGGTGATCGAGCTGGGACAGGCGCTGGCCGCGCCGTTCGCAGCCGAGATCCTGGCGGATCTCGGCGCCGACGTCATCAAGGCCGAGAAGCCGGATGGCGGCGACGACGCGCGGCACTGGGGCCCGCCGTTCTGGCACGACGACGCCGCGCTGTTCCATCAGATGAACCGCAACAAGCGCACGCTCGCGGTCGATCTCAAGAATGCGGATGAGCGCGCCCGCTTCATCGCCCTGATCGGCAGCGCCGACGTGTTCCTGCACAACCTGCGCCCGGGCGTCGCCGACGCCATGGGAATCGGCGCCGCCGCATTGCGCGCGCGCTTTCCCCGCCTGATCTATGGCGAGCTCGGCGCCTTCGGCCACCGTGGGCCGCTGCGCGAGCGCCCCGGCTATGAGCTGCTGCTGCAGGCGTTCGGCGGCCTGATGAGCATCACCGGTGAGTCCGGCGGCATGCCGGTGCGCTGTGGCCCGTCGATCGTCGATCTCGGCACCGGCATGTGGGCGGCGATCGGCGTGCTCGCCGCGGTGATCGAGCGCGCCCGCACCGGACAGGGCCGGCTGATCCAGGCGTCGCTGTTCGAGACCGCGCTGTGCTGGGGCGGCATCCACGCCGCCAACTACCTCGCCTCCGGCAACACGCCGAAGCCGGAGGGCGCCAGCCATCCGTCGCTGTTTCCCTATGGCGCGTTTCAAACCCGCAGCGGCCCGCTGATCATCGGCGCCGGCAACGACCGCCTGTTCGCCAAGCTGGCGCGCGTGCTCGGCCATTCCGAATGGGCCGAGGATGTGCGCTTCAGCACCAACCAGGCACGGGTGCGTCATCGTCCGCTGCTGAACGACATGATCACCGCAGGCCTCGCCGCTGACGACGCGACCGCATGGGCGGAGCGGCTGGAGGCCGCCGGCGTGCCCTGCGCGCCGATCCAGAGCATCCCCGAAGCGCTGGCGCATCCGCAGACCGCGGCCCTCGGCCTGCTGCAACGGCCCGACGATGGCGGCCCCGTAGAGCTGGTCGGCCTGCCGCTGTCATTCGACGGCGTCCGCCCCACCATCCGCCGGCCGGCACCGCAACGCGAGCCCCCCGGCGCATCTGTGCTCGCCGGACTGTCGCTCGACGAAGCCTGGGGAAGCGATGTGAGACGCGATGCGCACCCGACCTCCTGAGAGGCGGACTTGACATGGCCACAATGGACCGGAGCGTTCGCGGTTGAACGCGTCCCTGACGCTCAGGGCACCAGCACCAGCTTGCCGACGCTGCCGCGGCTCTCCAGCGCGCGGTGCGCCTGCGCCGCATCCGTGAGCGCGAAGCGTCCGCCGACGATCACCTCGAGGCCGCCGCGCGTGGCGCGATCGAACAACGCCGCGAGGTCGGCGTGCACATTCTCCGGCGTCAGCAGCGGCAGCAGCGCGAAGCCGCGCAGCGCCTGGTTCTCGCTCAGCAGCGCATCGAGATCGGCCGGCGTCAGCGCGAAGCGCCCCATGGCGCCGAACACCAGCTCGCCGCGTGACGCCAGCGCGCGGCGGGCGATGGGTGACTGCGCACCGCCGACCATGTCGATGACAACATCGGCACCCGCCCCGCCGGTCGCAACGCGCACCGCCACGTCCCAGTCCGGCGCGGCCGCATCCACCGCGACATCCGCACCGAGCCGCTGCGCCAGCGCGCGCTTCTCCGCCGAGCTCGCGACCGCGATCAGCCGCGCCGCGCCCTCGGCCTTCGCCAGTTGCAGCAGCAGCGAACCGACACCGCCCGCGGCCGCCGTCACCACCACGCTGCGGCCGCCTGGCGGCAGGTGGCGCACGAGATGCAGCGCCGTCAGCCCCTGCACCAGCAGCGCCACCGCCGCCTCGAACGACACGGCCTTCGGCAGCGGCACCACGGCAGCGGCATCGACCGCGACGAACTCGGCATAGCCCCCGGTGCCGCGGCCGAACGCGAACAGCGGCACCGCGACGCGTCCGCCGACCGCAACACCCGTAACGCCTTCACCCAGAGCCGCAATCTCACCCGCGACCTCGACGCCGGGGATCATCGGCAGTTCCGGCGTGACGGCATAGCGATCGCCGCGCATCAGGGCCTCGAAGAAATTGACCCCCGCGGCGCGCACCCGCACCAGCACCTCGCCGGCGCGCGGCCGCGGCGTCGGCACCTCGACCACGTCGAGAACCTCGGGGCCGCCGAAGCGGCTGAACTGCACTGCGCGCATGGACGCGTCTCCGGTGATGCGAGGGGCGTTGCCAAATCCGGAAAACGGCTTACCTGTGCTTCCCGGAGCTGCGCTACACACTCCTTCGTTCCATACCCACCTGCAGGTCAGCATGCCCGAGCCCGCCAAACGCCTTCCCCTGCTGCCCGCCGAGCGGGCGCTGCGCGTGATCGCGGGACGCTGGAAATCGACGTTGCTCTATCACGTGTTCGACCAGCCGCGACGGCTGTCGGAGCTGCAGCGGCTGGTGCCCGACGTCAGCCAGAAGGTGATGATCCAGCAGTTGCGCGAGATGGAGGAGCACGGGCTCGTCCAGCGCGAGGTGTTCCGCCAGGTGCCGCCGCGCGTCGAATACTCCGCGACGCCGCTCGGCCACAGCCTGCGGCCGCTGCTGCTGGCGCTGTGCCAGTGGGGCCAGCAGCACGCCGCCGCGCTCAACGAGGCCGATCGCCTCGCCGAGTGCGTGATCCGGCCGGCGCCTGGTGCCGCGGCAACTTCACCGCCGTGAGCCAGCCGCCGCTCAGGCCCGCGATCGCTTGTGCTTGACCTTGCGGCGCGGCGGCGGATCGGCCGCGCGGGGAAACATCACGGCATGGCAGGCGGGGCTGAGCCGCGGGCCGCTGGCGTTGAGACAGGCAACGATGCCGTCGACATCGGGGATGAAGCGGCTGCACAACCGGAACACGTCCGGCCGGCAGGCGTCCTGCTCGTCGGCCGTGCCCTGTGCCGCCGCGATCTCCGGCACGGCGACACAGCCGGCCAGCACCACTCCCCGCAACCAGCCTCCCCACCCGACCACCTGACCGCCCATGATGCCCTTTCCATCGTGTCGAAGACGCAGCGGCAACGGACGTTGCCGCAAAGAGATGGCGCCGGTGCAAGACGCCGGACGCCGGACGCCGACCGGACGTGATCCGGTGCCGCTCAGCCGGCAAGGCCGGGCACGTGCTCGCCACCGGTTTCAACCTTGAGCGTCGAGCCCTTGAAATCGTCGCCGACCGGCTGGGTGCGGCCGCCGAGATGCTTGCCGAGAAAAGCCTCGGCGACCGCGTAGAACGCGAGGCGATTGGCCGGCCGCACGAAGCCGTGGCCCTCGTCGCTGAAAGTGACATAGGTCACCGGCACGCCGCGCGATTTCAGCGCCGCGACCATCTGCTCGGATTCCGCCGCCACCACCCGCACGTCCTTCAGCCCTTGCGCGATCAGGATCGGCCGCGTCGCGCGGTCGATGTGGGTGAGCGGCGAGCGCTCGGTGAGGAAGGCGCGGCCTTCCTCGGTCGCGGGATCGCCGAGCCGCTGCTTCCAGATGCTGAACCACGGCCCCCAATACGACGGAATGGTCGCCATGAACGTCTTTAAGTTGGAGATGCCGAAGAGGTCGACGATGCAGGCAAACTTGTCCGGCGTCTTCGTCGCCGCCGTCAGCGCCGAATAGCCGCCATAGCTCGCGCCATAGAAGCCGACGCGCGCGGGATCGGCGATGCCCTGCGCCACCGCCCAGTCGACCGCGTCGATGAGATCGTCGTGCATGCGTCCGCCCCATTCGCGGTCGGCGGCGGTGACGAACGCCTTGCCGAAGCCGGTCGAGCCCCGGTAGTTGACGCTGAGCACCGCATAGCCGCGGTTGGCAAGCCACTGATGGGTGGGATTGAAGCCCCACGCGTCGCGGGCATAGGGGCCGCCGTGGATCACCAGCACCATCGGCGCCTTGCCCGGCGGCGCATCCACCGGCCGCGTCAGATAGCCGTTGAGCCGCAGCCCGTCGCGCGCGGGGATGACCACCGGCTCGAGCTTCTGCAGCGCCACGCCGGCGAGCGCCGTGCGCTGCTTGAACAGCGGCCGCACCTCGTGGGTCTCGCGGTCGAGCAGCGCATATTCGCCGCTTGCGGTATCGTGCTCGAAATAGGCCGTCACGATACGGTTGCCGTAGGTGCGGCCGAGGATCTCGATGTCGCCGCCGCCGCTGCTCGCGCCGAGGTCGGCGAGATCCTGCACCATGCTCGCATCGACCGCGTGCCAGCGCGCCCGCTCGCGGTAGGACATCGCCGCGACGGGGCGGCGGCTGAAGAAATTGACGCCGACGATGTCGGCTTCCTCGTCCGCCGCCAGCAGCGTGGTCTTGCGGGTCGCCATGTCCATGGCGAACAGCGCCGCCTTGTCCCGCCCGCGGGCATCGA
Organism: Pseudomonadota bacterium; assembly: GCA_040756765.1. Classification (GTDB taxonomy): domain Bacteria; phylum Pseudomonadota; class Alphaproteobacteria; order Rhizobiales; family Xanthobacteraceae; genus Bradyrhizobium_A. The sequence goes on from JBFLYG010000033.1 coordinate 204,645, forward strand.
TGAAGTAGAGCGTATGGCCGTCGGGGCTGAAATCCAGCAGGCGCATGCCGTCGACATCACCGACCGGAACGGTGGCGAACGGCGACCAGCTGCCGCTGGCGTGGCGCTCCAGCACCTCGGCACTGCCATCCTTCGCAAAGCGCACGCCGAGCCTGAGCTGGAAGTCGCCGTCGGTCAGCAGGCCGGTGTATTCGGTGTTCTCGTACAGCAGGTCGCTGGCACCGTTCAGGATGTTGACGCGATAGAGATCGAAAAAGCGCTTGTCGCGCTGATTGTGCCGGATCAGCATATCGGTCGGAAACTTGCGGTCGATTTCCTGGATGAACGAGCGCACGCCCTGCGGCGGCGACAGCGGCACGATAGCCCCCGAGCGGATGTCGACGCTGGAAGCGCGCCAGTTCTCGTCGCCGTCGCGCTCCTGGAAGAAGACGATGTGCCGGTTGGTGTGCGCCCAGCGATAGAACGGCGCGAGGTTGCGGTCGGTGACGCGCGTCACCGGCCGCGCCGAGTTGAGATCGTCGATCCGCGCCACGAACAGGTTGCGCACGCCGTCGACCGGCGCGAGCCAGGCCAGCGTCCAGCCGTCCGGGCTGACGCTGACGCTGCCGATATCGGGATTGTCGAAGAACACCCGCCGCGGCACCGGTTCGATTTCGGCGGCGGCGCGGCCGGCCGGCCACAGCGACAGCAGCGGCAGCGCAGCACCGGCGAGCACGCCCTGGCGCAGCAGGCGGCGACGGTCGATCGGGGAGACGAGCATGCAAAGCTCCATCGGTGGCCCGGCAGCATGACGCAGCGGAGCGATCGGCGACCTGCCTGCAACCCTAGCGTGCCCAAACCGGGCCGACAATCGGGCGCCGGGCCTGATATGCGGGTTTCCGGTCGGTGGCCTGCCCCCCGGAAAGCGCCCCATGGGACCCACGTATGAACCACAGGGCTCCGCTGCGATGATCCGGAACCGATCCGCAGCGTCCATGCGGTCGCATCGGTGCGCACCTCGCGGCCACGCTTCGCCGCGACCACATCGCGTGACCAAGGCCCCGACGGACGAAACGATATTTGCTGGATGTGTCCTCTGCATCGGAGTGCACGCACCAGCACGCAAATCTCGCGGTATGGATTCACCAGTTGCTAACAATAAGACCGCGCAGCGGCGAACAAGACGTGGTTTACCCTGACATTTAACGCGGCATGGATTGCGGCCGGCTAGGGTCCGTCGCAGAAATCATCGTCACCCAGAATGGATGAACGCCGTGCTGCAAGCGCCACTCACCGCCGAGGACTGGACACGAGCGACGGAAACCTGCGGCCGGGTGATTTCGGTATCGGGATCACAGGTCAGCGTCATGCTGCCCTCGCCCGCGCAAGTCACCGACGCGATGCGCGCCACCGTCGGCAAATTCCTCGGCATCCGTGTCGGCGCAGCGCTCCTGGTCGGCGTCGTCACCGACATCTCGCTGGAGAGCAGCGCGGCCTCGGGCGCGCGCAGCGTGATCCCGGTGGCGCAGCTCGACCTGATCGGCGAAATCCGCGGTCACGGCACGGCGGCGGCGCAATTCCACCGCGGCGTCATCGACTATCCGGCGATCGGCGATCAGGTCGGCGTGATCGGCTCCGCCGAGCTGCGGCTGATCTTCAACGTCTCCGGCGCGAGCGTGATCGAAGTCGGCGAGCTGCAGCAGGGCAACTGCATCGCCGCCCATGTCGACGTCAACGACATGCTGAGCAAGCATTTCGCCGTACTCGGCACCACCGGTGTCGGCAAGTCGAGCGGCGTCGCCTACCTCGTCGACCAGATGACGCGGGTCCGTCCCGACCTGCGCGTCCTGATCCTCGACGTTCACAACGAATACGGCCGCTCGTTCGGCGCCCGTGCCCAGGTGCTCAACCCCGCCAACATCCGCCTGCCGTTCTGGCTGTTCAATTTCGAGGAGATCGTCGACGTGTTCTTCGGCGGCCGGCCGCCGGTGGACGAGGAGGTCGACCTGCTCTCCGAGGTGATCCCGCTGGCGAAGGCCGCCTATGCCCAGTATCTCGGCGCGGAGCGCGCCGCGGGCGCCGACGGCCATGTGCGCTACACCGCCGACGTGCCGCTGCCCTACCGCATCGCCGACCTCGTGTCGCTGCTCGACAGCCGGATGGGCAAGCTCGAGAACCGCTCCTCGCGCATGGTCTACCACAAGCTGATCACGCGCATCGAAACCGCCTGCAACGACCCGCGCTACGCCTTCATGTTCGAGAACGCCAATGTCGGCGGCGACATCATGGAGGAGGTGCTGGCCTCGCTGTTCCGCCTGCCGCTCAATGGCGTACCGATCTCGGTGATGCAGCTCGCCGGCTTTCCGTCCGAGGTGATCGACGCGGTGGTGTCGGTGATCTGCCGCCTCGCCTTCGACCTCGGGCTGTGGAGCGACGGCCGCGACCCGCTGCTCGTCGTCTGTGAGGAAGCCCACCGCTACATTTCTGCCGACAAGACTGCAGGCTTCGGCCCGACCCGCCGCGCGGTCGCCCGCATCGCCAAGGAGGGCCGCAAGTACAACGTCTTCCTCGGCCTCGTCACCCAGCGTCCGGCCGAGCTCGACGCCACCATCCTGTCGCAGTGCTCGACGCTGTTCGCGATGCGCCTGACCAACGACCGCGACCAGGAACTGCTGCGCTCGGCGGTGGCGGACACCGCCGCCAACCTGTTGTCGTTCCTGCCCTCGCTCGGCACCGGCGAGGTGTTCGCCTTCGGCGAAGGCGTGTCGCTGCCGAGCCGTTTCCGCTTCCGCCAGCTGCCCTCGCATATGATCCCGCGCAGCGAGGCGACCGGCCCCAACGGTCTCGACACCGCCGCGCCGGACCAGTCGCTCGGCGCGGTGATCCAGCGCTGGCGCGGCATCGCGCGGCAGAAGGCGCCGGCCGCCGACGGCGCGCGGGCGCTGCAGGCCACGGCGTCGCCGCCGCTGCAGCCGCGCGCCCTCGATCCCGATCGCTACAAGCTGTTGAAACGTCCGCTCGACGGCGCCGCATTGCCGGGCGCCGCCGCCCCTCACCACGTATTTCCGAAATAGCCATTGAAGGCAGGCCCGATGTCCGGCGCGCGACCTCTTCCCGCGGGTCCCGCGCCCTCAGCCCATCGGGGCCATGCGAAAGTGCCAGTGATGTTGTGTGCATTGCCCCAGCAGCCCGCGACCGACGACGGTGAGCGGCATGATGATACGGCGGCCGGTGGCCCGATCGCCGAGCATGGCCTGCTGGATGCCATTATCCGCCAGCTTCCCGTCGGCCTGACCGTGCAGGACGAGCGCGGCAACGTGCTGCTCGTCAACGACACCGCCGCCGGTCATTTCGGCCGCACAGCGCCGGCGCTGCCCGCCGCGGCCGCCGCCGACGCCCCGCTCGCCCCCACCCTGCCGGCGACAGCCGTCACCGAGGCGCATGGCGACCGGGTGCTGCTCACCACCCGCCAGCCGCTCCGCGTCGCCGACCGCACGCTGATGCTGTCGACCTCGATCGACGTCACCTCGCAGAAGGCGACCGAGGACGAGCTGTCGCGGCGCGCCTATTTCGACGAGCTCACCGGCCTGCCGAAACGCACGCTGATCGAATCCCACGTCAACGCGCTGCTCGCCGATGCCGATCCGGACAAGCAGTTCGCGCTGGTGTTCTTCGACATCGACAATTTCAAGCACATCAACGACTACTATGGCCATGCCGTCGGCGACACGCTGCTGGTCAAGATCGCCAAGCGGCTGAGCGGCGAACTGCGCGCGAGCGATATGCTGGCGCGGATCAGCGGCGATGAATTCCTGCTGATGCTCAACCCGGTGCGCAGCGGCATTGAGCTCGTGACCACGGTCGACCGGCTGATCCAGCGGCTGAAGGCGCCGATGCTGATCGACGACTTCGAGATCTTCGCCTCCGCCTCCGTCGGCGCCAGCCTCCATCCGGACCACGGCACCACCTATGACGTGCTGCGCCACCACGCCGACATCGCCATGTACAGCGTCAAGAGCGCGACCAAGGGCGGCTTTGCGGTGTTCGACAGCAGCATGGCGCGCGAGGCCTGCGCGCGCACCGAGCTCGAGCAGAACCTGCGCCTTGCGATCCTGGAGAAGCGCTTCCACTGCGCGTTCCAGCCCAAGGTCGACATCCGCTCCCAGGAGGTGATCGGCGTCGAGGCGCTGGTGCGGCTCTACAACGAGAAGGGCGTGATGCAGGCGCCCGGCACCTTCATCGACCTCGCGGTCGAGCTCGGGCTGATCGACGAGCTCACCCATCTCGTGCTCGACGAGGTGATGGACTCGATCGACCTGATCGACGCCTATTTCGGCCACGGCGTCAGCATCAGCATCAATGTCGCGGCCAAGCAGGCCAACGATCCGCTGTTCATGCGCGCGTTCGCCGCGGCGCTGGCGGCGACCAACTGCCCCGAGCGCTTCATGATCGAGGTGACCGAAGAAGCCTTCGTGCGCACCACCGAATTCCAGACCGACATCCTGCCCGGCCTGCGCGAGATCGGCGTCGGCGTCTCGATCGACGATTTCGGCACTGGCTACTCGTCGCTGTCGGCGCTCACCGACATTACCGCCGACGAGATCAAGATCGACCGCTCGTTCGTGACCGACATCCACAAGCGGCCGCGCAGCCAGGCGGTGCTGCGGGCCATCGAATCGCTGAGCGAGGCGCTCGGCATGACCGTGATCGCCGAGGGCGTCGAATCCTACGAGGAGCTCGCCTACCTGCAGGGCGCGACCCGCATCCGCTACGCCCAGGGCTATTATTTCTCCAGGCCCGTGACCTTCGAGGACATGCAGGCGAGCAGCCGCACCGCCGACCTCGGCCGCGGCCTTCCCGACAGCCGCCTGCCCCGCGACCACCGCTTCCGCCAGTCCCGCCCCATCCGCCGCGAGCGCTGAGGCGCGGCGCGACGGCGTCCGCGATCGCAAGCTCCCCATCGTTCGCGTCGCCTAACACTCTCTCCTCATGGTGAGGAGCGGCCCGCAGGGCCGCGTCTCGAACCATGAGGCCGGCACGTCGCCTCGACCTCATCTTGAAGGCACCCGCTCCACGGGCGCACCAGCCGCCTTGATCACTGTCCCATGGAGTGGTACACTAACTCAAAGGGGTCGATCACGAATGATCGTGGGATTTCGCGACGGCTGGCTGCGCGCGTTCTTCACGAACGACATCCACTCGCGAAACATCCCGCCCGATATCGAAGCGCGGCTGTTCCGTAAGCTCCAGATGCTCGACGACGCAGCTACTGATCAGGACTTGCGCGTGCCGCCCAGCAATCATTTCGAGAAGCTTCGTGGTACCCTTGCGGGCTTCCATTCGATCCGCGTCAACCAGCAATGGCGGCTGGTATTCCACTGGGACGGCAGCCGCGGTGAAGCATCGAACGTCTATCTGGACGATCACAGCTACAGGTAAGGCAAAGGGCGCCCCATGCTGACGACGAAACGCAAGCCGGCGACCGTCGGCGAGATTTTGAAAGAGGAATTCATGGAGCCGCTGGGCTTGACCCAGGGGGCATTGGCACAGGCCATGGGGGTCCAGCGCAAGCACGTCAACGAGCTGTGCAACGACCGCCGGACGGTTACCGCAGCGACGGCCCTGATCCTGGCGCGGGTGTTTGGTAACAGCGCGGATTTCTGGCTCAACGTGCAGCGGCGCACCGATCTGTGGGAAGCGATGAACTCGCCCGCCGAGCGCGAACGCATCAAGCGCGCCCGTCCGCTGAAGACGGCGGCCTGACCTGACGCCCATCCTGCCTGCAACGATAGTCCCATCTCCTCATGGTGAGGAGCGGCCCGCAGGGCTGCGTCTCGAACCATGAGACCGGAGCGCGACCTCATCGCATGCCATCCGGCCTAATCCTTCGAGACGAGCGCCTGTCACACCCAATGCGTCATTGCCGGGCTTGACCCGGCTATCCAGCTTGCTCGCGGTTAGCGCAAGCCTTTCAAAGCTGGATCCATAGCAACTCGGCAAAGCCGAGTTGCGTTCTCTAATGGCCCAAGCCGGAAACATCCGGCTTGGGCCGTCTCGGCGCTTACGCGCCGGCCCGGTGATGACGCCGAAACAGATGGCCACGCATCGCTTGTCGACAGCGACCAATGCCATCAGGTCGGCACAGCGATTTCACGCCGCCTTGTCGGCCAGCATCTCCCGCACCAGCGGCACGACCTTGCTGCCATAGAGCTCGATGCTGCGCATCAGCTGGTCGTGCGGCAGCGGGCCGGCGCTGTACTTGAGCTGGAAGCGCGAAACGCCGAGCGCCTTGACGGTCGCGGCGATCTTGCGCGCCACGGTCTGCGGCGAGCCGACATAGAGCGAGCCGTTGTCGGCCTCGTGCACGAATTCGTCGCGCCCCATCGGCGGCCAGCCGCGCTCCTTGCCGATGCGGTCGCGCATCAGCTTGTAGTGGGGCCACAGCTCCTCACGCGCCTTGTCGTCGGTGTCGGCGACGTAGCCCGGCGAGTGCACGCCGATCGGCTGCGCCGGCCGGCCGAACTGCTGGTAGGCGCGGTGATGCAGATCGACATAGGGCGCAAAGCGGCGGGGATCACCGCCGATGATGGCGAGCATCAGCGGCAGATCATAATGCGCCGCGCGCACCACCGATTCCGGACTGCCGCCGACGCCGATCCAGGTCTTGAGCGGCGCCTTCTCCGCCGGCGGATAGACCAGCTGGTTGCGCAGCGGCGGCCGCAGCTTGCCCTCCCAGGTCACCGGCTCCTGCTTGAGCAGCGCGGCGAACAGGTCGAGCTTTTCCTCGAACAGCTCCTCGTACTGGCTGAGGTCGAAGCCGAACAGCGGGAACGACTCGGTGAACGAGCCACGGCCGAGGATCACCTCGGCGCGGCCGTTCGAGGCCGCATCCACCGTGGCAAAGCGCTGGAACACGCGGATCGGATCGTCGGAGGAGAGCACCGTGACCGCCGATCCCAGGTGGATGCGCTCCGTGCGTGACGCGATCGCCGCCAGCACCACCTCGGGCGCGGAAATGGCGAAGTCGGCGCGGTGGTGTTCGCCGACCCCGATGAAGTCGATGCCGAGCTGATCGGCGAGCACCGCCTCGTCGATGACGTTGCGGATGACCTGCGCATGGGGCAGCGGCTGCCCGTCGGGCCCGCGCGTCACGTCACCGAAAGTGTCGAGGCCGAATTCGAGAGGTCGCGTCATCTGTCTGTCCATGGGGGCCTTGTGTCGAGCGCTGCGGAAACGCAGCGTCACGCGGCCTGCGGGGAGCGAGAGGCGGCCACCGCCACCCGCCGCTCCGGTTGGGTTTTCGAAAGGGTCGTCAGGCAGGTAAGGTCGATGACGCGGTCCGCCAAGGCCGCTTCGGGAAACCCTGGGTTTCCGTTCAGGGTTCGATGTGAGGGACGACACGCGCGAGCTGGCGCCGGCATGGTACGACCGAGCGGCCGCATGGCAGTTGAGAGACCGCGCGATCTCAGGCATGGTCGCCGCGCGGCGAAGACGCCGCCCGAACCAAGGAATCCGCCATGCCGCAGCCGGCCCCCATGCTCATCCGCCTGACGGCCCTTGTCCTCGCCGCCTTCGCGCTCGCCGCCCCGGCGGTCGCCCGGCCGCCGACCGTGTCGGTGTCGCCCGGCTATGACCAGCGGCTGCAGGAATCGCGGCAGATCCATGCCCCGTCCCGCCTGCAGCCCCCCTCGCCATCGCCGGATCCGCGCCTGCCGCCGCGCTCGCGCAAGCCCAACGGCTGAGATCGGGAGCGCCCCGTGCCGCAACCCTTCATCGTGTCCATTCCGCACAAGCTCGGCAAGGACGAGGCGATCCGGCGCATGAAGGCCGGCCTTGCCAGCGTCAAGTCGCAGTACGGCCAGTTGCTGCAGATCAACGAGGAGATCTGGAGCGGCGACCGCCTCGCCTTCCGCATCACCGCCTTGAAGCAGCAGGCCAGCGGCACCATCGACGTCGCTGAGGACCATGTGAAGCTCGAGGTGATGCTGCCCTGGCTGCTCGCCGGCATTGCCCATGGCGCCCAGGCGATGATCCGCGAACGCGCCAACCGCATGCTGGAAAAGAAGTAGCGGGCGGTCCGCACCGCCTCCAGTGCGTGCCAGGGTGAGCGCAGCGACACCCGGGATCCAAGCGAACGCCACGACACAGCTGTCGATCGCCCCGGATATCGCTCCGCTCATCCGGGCTACGATGCGACTGCGATGTGACGATGCTTCGCGCAATCGGACCAAGCCGAACCGCGCGCGACAACGCATCCCCTCATGGTGAGGAGCGCGGCAATGCCGCGCGTCTCGAACCATGAGGCCCGCGCATGCTCCGGCCTCATCCTTCGAGACGCCTGCTGCGCAGGCTCCTCAGGATGAGGGGGAGATGATGACGCAAGGCGCGCTTCGACCGCGCCCGCCTTGAAGGCACATCGTCCGGGCCATCGCGACGCGACGCCCGGACGACGATGTTACGCGAGCGCTGTACGGCGCCTACGCCGTGCGCACCGACTCCAGGAACTTGCCGACCTCGCGCTTGAGTCGGTTGCTCTCGCCCGACAGCGACTGCGCCGCCGACAGCACCTGCCCCGACGCGCTGCCGGTCTCGCTGGCGCCGCGCTGCACGTCGGTGATGTTGGCGCTGACCTCGCGCGTGCCCTGCGCCGCCTGCTGCACGTTGCGCGCGATCTCCTGCGTCGCGGCGCCCTGCTCCTCGACCGCCGAGGCAATCACCGCCGAGATCTCCGACATCCGCCGGATGGTCTCGCCGACGCCCTCGATCGCCACCGCCGACTCGTTGGTGGCGGCCTGGATGCCGGAAATCTGCACGCTGATCTCGCCGGTCGCCTTCGCGGTCTGCTCCGCCAGCGCCTTGACCTCGGAGGCGACGACGGCAAAGCCGCGCCCGGCCTCGCCGGCGCGTGCCGCCTCGATGGTGGCGTTGAGCGCCAGCAGGTTGGTCTGCGCCGCGATGGTGTTGATGAGATCGACGACGTCGCCGATGCGGCTCGCCGCCTTCGACAGTTCGCCGACCCGCTCGTTGCTGGTCTGCGCCTGCTCGACCGCCTCGCTGGCGATGCGCGCCGATTCCTGCACCTGACGGCTGATCTCGGTCACCGACGACGACATCTCCTCGGTGGCGGAGGCCACCGACTGCACGTTGGTGGAGGCCTCTTCCGAGGCCGCCGTCACCAGCGTCGCGAGCTCCTCCGAGCGCGCCGCGGTCGAGGTCAGCGTGCCGGCGGACAATTCGAGCTCCGCCGCTGCCGTCGACACGGTGTCGACGATCTGGCCGACCGCGCTCTCGAAGCCGTCGGCGAGCGCATGCAGTTCGCGCCGGCGCTGCGCCGCCGTGGCCTGGTCCTGCTGCATGCGGGTCTCGGCCTCCTCGCGCGCCTTGTGCTCGGCATTGTCGCGGATGGTGACGATCGCATGCGCCATATCGCCGATCTCGTCGTGGCGGCTGGCGCCAGGGATCACCACCGTGAGGTCGCCGCCGGCCATCTGCTCCATCGCCCGCGTCATCCGCACCATCGGCCGGATCACGCCAAGGGCGATGCCGAGAATGCCGGCGATGATGATCAGCGCCACCACGCCCGACACGCTCCACACCACGGTGGCGAACGTCGTCACCTGGTTCGCCGCCGACACTTCCAGCGCGGCATTGGCCGCATTGGCCTTCTTGACGATCTCGTCGATCACGGCGCGGTGCCGGCCATAAACGGCCTCGAGCTGGGCATAGACCTTCTCGGCCGCCGCAGCGTCCGCCTTGGTCAGCGCCGGCAGCAGTTCCTGCTCGGTCAGCGCCCAGAACTTCTGCACCTGCGCATCGGAATCGCGGGTCAGCGCGGTCTTCAACGCCGGATCGAGATCGGAGCTCAGCCAGTAGGCGCGGCGTTCGTCATAGTCCTTGCGCAACTGCGCCAGGCGTTCCTTGTGCGCGGCGAGGTGCTGCGGCTCACGCAGCGCCAGCGTCGCCTCGAGATAGGCCTCGACCACATATTCCGGCGGCGGCAGGATGTCGGCGACGAGATCGTTGCCGAGCTTGATCTGGGTGTAGAGCGGGCCACCGACACGCAACTGGCGATTGGCGTAATCGCTGACGCTGAGAATTGCGGCGAGGCCGAGCGCAGTGATGATGCCGAAGGCGATGATCGTAGTCGAAATCGAAACGCGAAGCTTCATGGATGCCCCCCGGCCGCACGCGAGATTGCGCACTTGCAATGACGATCAACATTTCAATCGAGCTCTAAGATTGGGTTAAGCATCGGGACATCTTGTCGCATGCAGCGGCATCTGCTGTAAAAACAGGCATCAACGCGCGCGCTTGGGTTGAGCAGATGAACCGCATAAGCGCTCGGCGTGAGCGAGAGCGCCGTGCACGACAACCGGAGCGAGACGCGATGTGGCGCGCTGCGGTGGCACAGCCGGCGCGCGCCACCACGATCGCGGCCGGACATCATCAGAAACAGAATCAGCGCGTCGCGGCGCCATCGCGCATCATCACCGCGTCTCCTGCTTGTCGCGTGTCGCCGAGAACTGTCCAGGGTGACGGCGCACCGGCCACAACCGCAGGCTGCGGCATGCTGCAGCCGGTGACGGGAGCGGCGTCGATCGACGTCACGCTCCCGTCCCGTGCGCCCACCGTCACATCCGGTAGCGAATGCCGGCGTACACCGCCCGCCCGGTGCCCGGATTGAACAGCGTCGACGCCGGCGTCGCACGGTCGATGATGCTGGTGGTGGCGATGTAGGCCTTGTCGGCGAGGTTGCGTCCCTCGATGTACGCCGAGAAGTGCTTGCCGTCGTCATAGGCCGCGCGCAGGCCCCACAGCGCGTAGGACGCCGTGGCCTGCGTGTTGGCGCTGTCGACATAGTAGGCCTGCGGCACCCACTCGATGTTCGGCCCGAACGAAATGCCGCTCGGATGCTTGTACAGCAGCTCCGCGCGCAGGTAGTGCGGCGGCGCGCCCGGCAGGCGGTTGTTGCCGAAGGTCTTGTCGTTGTCGTAGCGGAAATCGCTGTAGGTGTAGGCGACGTTGAGCCAGATGCGGTCGGGGTTGTCCGACTTCACCGCCAGCCCCTTGAACAGCGCGACGCCGAAGCCGGCCTCGACGCCCTGGTGCACGGTGCGGTCGGCGTTGGTGACGTTGCAGTTGCCGAACGAGCTGTAGAAGCACATCAGCTCGTTGCGGATCTCGGAGCGGTACAGCGACAGGTCGAAGGTGAGGTCCGGCCGCCGGCCGCGGGTGCCGATCTCGTAGGTGGTCGCGGTCTGCGCCTTGATGTTGAAGAACGGAATCGTCGGAAACGTCGGGTTCATGAAGTTCGGCGCCACGCTCTCGCCGAAGCTCGGCGCCTCGGCGCTGCGCGACACGTTGCCGAACACCTGCCAGGTCGGATCGACGTCCCACACCACGCCGGCCTTCGGGCTCCACAGGCTGAAGCTGCTCTGGCCCGGCTTGTCGCCGTTGAGCGAGAAGTTCACCTGCTGGGCGCGCACCGCATAGAGATACTGGGTGCCGGCGACCAGCGACACCGCCGGCGTCAGGTACCAGGCGTTCTCCAAATACGCGGTGTAGTTCTCCGGCTTCTGCTGCAGCGAGGACGTCTGCGCGCCCTTCTGGCCGCCGACGTTGGCGTACTGGTTGGCGTCGATGGTGCCGTTGAGGATGTTGAAGCCGACCGTGAAGCGGTTGCGATGGCCGCCGATGATGCGGTCGTCGACCGCGCGCACGAAGCCGCCGTAGTCGACATAGCGGTAGTCGAGCCACTGGAAGATCGGGTGCATCAGGTGGCGATCGACGCCGAACAGGCCGAAATCGATCACCGTGTTGTCGAGCCTGAGCGTCGACTTGCTGGCGATGCGCAGCGTATCGATGTTGCGCTGCCAGTCGTTCGCGACATTGTTGGGCGCCGCCGTGGTCGGCGAATTCAGCGCGCTGTCCTTGGTGACCTCGCCGGGAATGCGCTGGCGCACGGTGTTGGCGTTGAGGTAGAAGCGCGTCTCGAAGTCGGGCGAAAACTGGTAGCCGATGTTGGCGCTGCCACGCTGGCCCTCGCCGCCGCTGTGGTCGCGGTAGCCGTCCTGCCGCCAGCCCGAGCCGGACACGAAATAGTCCGCCGGGCCATAGGCGCCGCCGGAGCTCATCTGGCCGCGGACATAGCCGAACGAGCCGCCGTCGATGCGGGCGTCGAAACCAGAGGCGTCACGCCCGGTCGGCGTGACGAAGTTGATGGCGCCGCCGAGACCGTTGCCGCCATACAGCAGCGCGTTGGCGCCCTTGTAGATCTGGACATAGCGGTAGGCGGTCGGGTCGATCTCCTGGAAGTCGCCATAGCCGTCGGAGGTGTTGACGGGGATGCCGTCGAGATAGAGCTGGGTGCCGCGCAGATGGAAGTTGCGCGACAGGCCCGAGCCGCGAATCGACAGGCGGGTGTCGTCGCCCCATTTCGGCTGCGCCAGCACGCCGGGCGTGTAGTCGACGATGTCCTTGAGCGTCTGGGCCGGCGCGGTCTTGAACGCGGTGTCCGGCACCAGCGCGACGCCGCCGGGCGTGCGCTCGATCGCGGCGGTGGCCGCCGGTATGGTCGCGGTGACGAGGCTCGGCGCCGGCCCCGTGGCCGTGGCGGCGACGGGCGCTGGCGACTGCGGCCGGGCGCGGGCGGCGGCGCGCT
>JBFLYG010000004.1:0-163689 GCA_040756765.1 Pseudomonadota bacterium
CCAAGCCGGCCGCGACCGCGGTGGCGGACGAGCGCGCCCGCAAGCGCAGCGCCCGGATGAAGCTGCAGCGCGCCGCGCGCCGGCCGCGCACGGGAGCGGACGACGACGCCGCCGAGGGCGCCGGCGGGCGGCTGTTCGTCACGGCGCTGGCGCGCGGGCTCGAGGTGCTCAGCGCCTTCCGCGCCCGCGACCGCGCGCTCGGCAATCTTGAGCTCGCCAAGCGCACCGGCTTGCCGAAGCCGACCATCTCGCGCATCACCCACACGCTGACCCAGCTCGGCTACCTCGCCTATGACCCTCGTTCCGCCACCTACCAGCTCGGCGGCCGCACCCTGTCGCTGAGCTATGTCGCGCTCGCCAACCTCGACGTCCGCCGCGTCGCGCGAGCGACCATGGAGCGGCTCGCCGACGTCCACAACCTGCACGTCGCCCTCGCCATGCGCGACAAGCTGATGATGCTCAACATCGAGACCTGCGAGGGCCAGGGCCTGATCGGGTTGCGGCTCGCCACCGGCTCGCGCATGCCGGTCGCGGTCACCGCCATCGGCAAGGCCTACCTCGCCGCGGTCGCCGAAGACGAGCGCAAGGGCCTGATGGATGCCATCCGCCGCCAGCATGGCGAGGACTGGCCGATGATCGTGCGCTCGGTCGAGCGCTCGATGCGCGACGTCGCCGAGCGCGGCTTCTGCGTCTCGGCCGGCGAATGGCGCAAGGACATCAACGCGGTCGGCGCGCCGGTCGTCGCGCCGGGCGGCAGCACGGTGTATGCGCTCAGCATCGGCGGGCCGGCCTACCTGATGTCGCCGGAGCAGCTCGAGAACGACTACGGCCCGGCGATCGCCACCGCCGCGAGGCAGATCAGCGCCGCGCTCGGCGGCGGGTGAGCCGCGCACTCATGTCTCTCCTCATGGTGAGGAGCGGCCGCAGCCCGCGTCTCGAACCATGAGGTCCGGACGGATCTGATGACAGCTCGCGCCTTGGCCTCATCCTTCGAGACGCGCGCGATGCGCGCCCCTCAGGATGAGGGCGAAGGCCTGCATCTCCGTCTCCCTGCAGAGCGACAGGGCCCGTCTCACGTTTCTCAATTCACCTGCCGCGTCCGGCCTTCCCAGAACGGGGCGCGCAACGCCGCCTTGTTGACCTTGTTGACGCTGGACAGCGGCAGTGCCTCGTCGCGGATGTCGACGCTGCGCGGGCATTTGTAGCCGGCGATCAGATCGCGGCAATGGGCGATGATCGCCTCTGCAGTGGGTGCCGTGCCGGGCCGGCGCACCACCACCGCATGCACGCGCTCGCCCCAGCGCGCGTCCGGCACGCCGATGACGGCGCATTGCGCGACGTCCGGATGCGCGCCGACCGCGTTCTCGACCTCGACCGAGTAGACGTTTTCGCCGCCGGAGATGATCATGTCCTTGATGCGATCGGCAACATAGAGGTAGCCGTCGGGGGCGAAGTAGCCGCTGTCGCCGGTGTGCATCCAGCCGCCGCGCAGCGTCTGCGCGGTCAGCTCCGGCTGGTTCCAATAGCCCTGCATCACCATCGGGCCGCGCACCACGATCTCGCCGATCTCGCCGCACGGCAATTCGCGGTCGTCGGCGTCCACCACCCTGACCTCGGCCGACCACACCGGCCGCCCGGCCGAACGCAGCCTTTGCCGCGGCGCCTCCGGCGCATGGTCCTCGGGACCGAGAATGGTCGCGACCGGCGACAGCTCGGTCATGCCATAGGACTGCGCGAACTTCACGGCCGGAAAGCGCCGCAGGCAGGCGGCGAGCACTGCCTCGGGCATCGGCGAGGCGCCGTAGCTGATGAGCCGCAAGCTGGAGAGGTCGTGAGCATCGAGGTCCGGCAGCTCCAGCAGCATCGCCAGCATGGTCGGCACGAACGTGACCGTGGTGACGCGGTGGCGCGCGATCGCCTCCAGCGCGTCGATCGGTGTGAAGCGCGGAATCACCACATGGCTGCCACCGATCAATGCCGTGGTGAACACCCGCGCGCCGGCGGCGAGGTGAAACAGCGGCCCGGCATGCAGCGCGACGGTATGCTCGTCGAAACCGAAGCGCGCGGCGGTGACCGCCGCATTGGCCCAGAGATTGCGATGGCTCAGCATCACGCCCTTGGAGCGGCCAGTGGTGCCGCCGGTGTAGAAGATGCAGGCGAGATCCTCGCCGCCGCGCAGCGCATCCTCGGCCGGACGCGCCGCCGCGATCGCCGCCTCGCCCGCGAACGCCCCGTCCCGCGCCTCGCCCGGCCCGGCATGCAGCACGGCGCGCACCGAGGGCGCAGCCGCGGCGAGCTCGGCGCCGAGATCGGCGAAATGCGCATCCACCATCAGCACCACCGGGCTGGCGTCGCGCAGCTGCTCGATCATCTCCGGCAACGCGAAGCGCGAGTTGACCGGCACGATCACGCCACCGCCCCACAGCACGGCGAAATAGAACTCGATATAGGGCTGGCCGTTCTGCGCCAGCATCGCCACGCGATCGCCAACGCCCATGCCGAGCGCGCGCAGCACCGCGGCAAGGCGGGCGACACGGTCGACGAAGGTCCGGCGGTCGAGCCGGGTGTCGCCGCTAACCAGCGCCGTGGTGTCGCTACCGAATGCCGCCGCCTTGCGCAGCCCCGCCGTCAGGTTCATCGCTTCCTCAAAGCCTTGTTGTTATTGGCCGAACGTTAAGCCAATCGGGGTATGCCGCACAATTGCGAAATTCGGTTTCATTTTTGTGATAGGCGGACTAGCCTTGGCGTTCAGCCTCACCAACCGCCGGACCATGCCATGACCATCCCGCCCTCTTCCGCCGCCGACGATGCCGTGATCATCGAGCACCACGCCGACGTCGCGCTGGTGCGCCTCAACCGGCCGCGCAGCCGCAATGCGCTCAGCGCCGATATCAAGGCGGGCCTGGAACAGGCGATCCCGGCGCTGATGGCCGATCGCGCCGTGCGCTGCCTGGTGATCACCGGCAGCGAGGACGCGTTCTGCGCCGGCGGCGACATCACCAACATGAGCGAGCGCGATGCGCCGGCGGTGCGGGCACGGATGCTGCGCAGCCATGCCTGGGTGAAATGCATCCTCACCGGCGAGAAGCCGGTGGTCGCGGCGGTCAACGGCGCAGCGGCAGGCGCCGGCTTCTCGCTGGCGCTGCTGTGCGACCTCGTGCTGGTCGCCGACACCGCGTTCTTTCGCCCGGCATTTCCCGGCCTCGGCGCTGCGCCGGACCTCGGTCTTGCGCTGACGCTGCCGCGCGCCATCGGCACGTCGCGCGCCAAGGACATTCTCCTGACCAATCGCCGGATCGATGCCGCGGAGGCGGTGGCGTACGGCTTCGCGCGCGCGGTGGTGCCGGCAACGGAGCTGCGCGCGGCGGCGCTGCAGCTCGCGGCCGAACTGGCGGCGGGACCTGCGACATCGCTCGGGCTCACCAAGACGCTGGTCAACAGCGCCTATGAGCCGATCGAGGCCTTCTTCGCCACCGAGGCGACGGCGCAGGCGGTGGCATTCGGCAGCACGGAATTTGGCGAAGGCGTCAGCGCCTTCCTCGGCAAGCGCAAGCCGGATTTCCGCGGCGCGCTCAAAGCTGACAAATCATGACCATCGCCTCATGGTGAGGAGCGCGGCGACGCCGCGCGTCTCGATCCATGAGGCCCGAGCGCATCCAACAATGATCTTTCAGAGTTGAGAACCACGATCGATACACCTCGGCCTCATCCTCCGAGACGCGCGCGATGCGCCGCTCGTGAGAGTCTGACTGGAAAAAAGCAACCACCGATCTTAGTGTTTGTCGTCGCCGGGCTCGTCCCGGCGACCCCGGCAAGGAAGGCACTGCGTCCCTAAGCGAGGTGGCCGGGAGACCTTAGTCCTGGCGATCCGTCGAAGACGGATTGCGCTGCCCGGCCACGACAGAGAAAGACGGAAAGTGCCATCATTTCCAGACTTCACCCCACCGCGCGCCCAGCAAAGCGCGCTTCCATGGCGCGGCGATAGGCGACGGTCTCGTTGCTGGCGTCGAACGCGACGTCTGCCCAGCGCACCACGCCACCATGGGCGATGTCGTTGACGAGCTTGACGCCATGGGCGAGGCCGATCGGCAGCGCGCCGACCTTCAGGCTGTCCGCCGCCGGCATCAGCTTGCCCCACACCGTGTAGCCACCCTCGCCGTCCAGCATCTCGCCGGCGCGCAGCGGCCGCTTCGCCACCGCGACGACATCGCCGCGGAAGTCCTGCGCCTGCCCGGTCGGCTCGCCGCGCAGCGCTGCCGACAACACGGAGATGTTCAATTCGAGCCCGATCAGGTGATAGGGCTTGTACATCGCCGCATAACGGCCGCTGGCGTCGGTCTTCAGACCATACTGGCGGAAGCAATCCGCGGCGTAGTCGTTCGGCGCCTCCAGCACCACATAGACGCCCCAGCGCAGGTCGCGAAACACCGGGCGGCCGTCGCGCTCCAGCGACGACACCACCTCGACCACGCCGGAGCGCTCGAGCTGGCCGCCGGCGTCGCGCGGCCGCAGCACATGCGGCAGGTCGTCGACGCCGCACGGCGGAAACGCAAGCCCCGCGGACGGCACGTCGAGGCCGGTGGCGTTGGCGATCGCCGCCATCTCGATCGCCGACTTGGTGCCGTCGAGGAACGAATTGAACATCTGCGGGTTCATGCCCGCGGACTGCGCCTCGGCGGCGCTGAGGCCGTAGTGCTTCCACACCTCGGCCGGCGTGACGTCGTGATAGAGCGGCAGGTACTTGGTACCCTTGCCGGCCGCGACGACGCGGAAACCCGTGGCGCGCGCCCAGTCGACGAGCTCGGCCGTCAGCGCCGGCTGGTCGCCATAGGCCAGCGAATAGACCACGCCGGCGCGGCGCGCCTCTTCGGCCAGCAAGGGACCTGCGAGCACATCGGCCTCGACATTGACCATCACGATATGCTTGCCGGCGGCGATCGCCGCACGCGCATGGCGAATGCCGACGGCGGGATTGCCGGTCGCCTCCACCACCACTTCGACGGCGGCGTCGCCGATCGCGGCGAGGCCATCCCTGGTGAACGACGTCGCGGCGATGCGCGGCGCATCCCAGCCGACGGTGCGGCAGGCGTCGCGCGCCCGCTCCGGATCGAGGTCCACAATCACGGCCACCTCGAGCCCCGGCGTATGCGGCACCTGTGCCAGGAACATGGAGCCGAACTTGCCGGCGCCGATCAGCGCGACGCGGACGGGACGGCCGGCGTCGCGGCGCTTGTGCAGCAGATGGTGGAGATTCATGGGAGCTTCGACTTTAATTAATGTCTCGATGAGCGGTGCATCGCCTCGTTCGCGCGGACAGCGTGTGGTCAGGCTGTTGCATGCGGTCCGCCGAACGGGCACGCGAACCATAGGCGCGGTCCCCACCAAGTCAACCAACGCCAGCTCACGCGCCACCGCCCGCGCCCTGTGAGACCGATTGCCACAGGGCCACGCCCGCGCTGTGCACAATGGCCGCGTCGATTGACGCGCATGGCGCGACTCCCTATCGTTGCCGCGACGGTTCCTTCCGAGGATCAAAAGGGAATGCGGTGCGGGCTCGCCTCTCAGGGCAGGCCCAAGGCCGCAGCTGTCCCCGCAACTGTAAGCGGCGAGCCATCGTCAGCACACAGCCCGCGTTCGCGGAACGTGATGCTCAAAGCCACTGGGCGACTTCGCCCGGGAAGGTGACGACCGGCGACGACCCGCGAGCCAGGAGACCTGCCGTCAGTCGTGGTCACACGCGAGCACATCGGGCGGGGCGTCCTGGTGGAAGTCGAGCCGTCGCCCCATGGCGAACGGAGCGACTGATCGTTCGCGGTGACGTGCCACGCTCACCGCGAGTCCTTCAGATGATCTCCCGTCTCAATGCAGCGCCGTCACGCGGCGGCTGCCCCATTGACCCCACCTCCCCACCGCCGGCCGTCACCATCTGCGGGCCGCGCGCGCCTGCCCGGTTGCAGACCTTGGGCGATATATGTAATGTTATAACATTACATATACAAGTCAGGCCCATCATGTCCTTCCTCTCCCCCGCAGCGCCGCGACGGTTCGCAGCCCTGCTCTGCTCCGCCGCGCTGTCATCGCTGCTTCTCCCTGCCGAAGTCTTCGGCCAAAGCACCTCCCACCCCAGCCGGCTCGACGCCATCGAGGTCTCGCCGGCCACCCAGGCCAAGCCGAAGCGCGCTGCCGGCAAGCGCGCAGAGCGCGCCGGACGCGCCCGGCCGAAGCCGGCGGCCACTGCCGCCAGCGCGCCCGCCGGCGCGACGACACCGGCACCATCCACCACGACCGCGCTCCATCTCACGGCGCCGACGACGACCGGCAGCCGCCTCGGCCTCACCCCGCTGCAGACCCCCGCGAGCGTCGAGGTGATCAGCGCCGACACCATCGCCGCGCGCGGCCAGCACAGCGTGCTCGATGCGGTGACCCAGAATGCGGCGGGCTTCACCGCCAATCCGGCGCCGGGCAATGGCGGGCTGTCGTTCGCAACCCGCGGCTTTGCCGGCAGCAACTCGGTGATGACGCTGTATGACGGCACCCGCTTCTATGTCGGCGCCGGCACCGTGACCTTCCCGTTCGACACCTGGACGGCGCAAAACATCGAGGTGATGCGCGGCCCGGCCTCGGTGATGTATGGCGAGGGCGCGATCGGCGGCATCGTCAACGTGGTGCCGAAGAAGCCGCTCACCACCGCCCACAACGAGGCCGAAATCTCGCTCGACACCAACCTGACGCGGCGGCTCGCCGTCGACAGCGGCGGCCCGATCACCCCCAACGTCTCCTACCGCGTCACAGCGACCGGCAACATGTCCGACGGCTACGTCGATCGCGACAGGACCTCCAACGTCGCGGTGTCCGCCGCGGTCAGGGTGCAGGCCGCCGACAACCTCGCCTTCACGCTGTCGAACGACTATGGCGACCGCAGCCCATCGCGCTATTTCGGCACGCCGCTGATCAACGGCGCGCTCGACACCGCGCTGCGCTTCCAGAACTACAACGCCTGGGACAGCCAGATCCGCTACAAGGACAACTGGACGCAGTTCAAGACCGAGTGGGATGTCGCCGACGGCATTTCGGTACGCAACACGGTGTACTACCTCACCAGCAACCGGCACTGGCGCGACATCGAGAGCAGCGCGTTCAATCCGAAGACCGGCCTGATCGATCGCGGCAACTATATCGAGATCTTCCACGACCAGAGCCAGCTCGGCACCCGCACCGACGTGACACTGCGCGGCCACATCTTCGGCCTCAGGAACGAGTTCGTCACCGGCTTCGACGTCAACCAGATCAGCTTCGCCCACATCAACAACTCGCCCTATGCCGGCCAGACCTCGGTGCCGCTGTTCAACTTCGATCCCGGCTCGTTCTTCGCGACCACCAGCCCGACCTCGCCGGGCTACCATTCGCTGGTCAACCAGTACGCCGTGTTCGCCGAGGACCGCCTGACCCTCACCGACCAGCTCGCGCTGGTCAGCGGCGTGCGCTTCGACCAGCCGACCATCAACCGCACCGACGACCGCATCGCCGCCAACAGCTTCCAGACGTCACTGTCCGGCACCAGCTGGCGCGCGGGCGTCGTCTACACGCCGATCGAAAATCTCGCGTTCTACGGCCAGTACGCCACCGCGGTCGATCCGGTCGGCAACCTGATCTCGCTGAACACCAGCCAGAAGAGTTTCCAGCTCGCCACCGGCCGGCAGACCGAGGTCGGCGTCAAGCAGTCATTCTGGGGCGGCCGCGGCGAGTGGACGCTCGCCGCTTACGAGATCATCAAGAACAACCTGCTGATCCCCGATTCCACCAACCTCGCCGGCCCGTCGCTGCAGATCGGCCAGCAGTCGTCGCGCGGCATCGAGGCGAGTCTCGGCCTTGCGCTCAACGACGCCTGGCGGGTGGATGCCAATGTCGCGCTGCTGCATGCCAAGTACGACAACTTTGCCGCCATCGTCGGCGGCAAGCTCATGAACTATGCCGGCAATGTGCCGTTCAACGTGCCGCAGCAGGTCGGCAACGTCTGGGTGACCTGGAACTTCGCGCGGGACTGGTCGGCCAATGCCGGCGTGCAAATGGTCGGCTCGATGTACACCGACGCCGCCAACACGCAGCAGCGGCCGTCCTACGCCCTGGTCAATGCCGGCCTGCGCTGGACGCCGGATGCCCGCACCACCGTGGCGCTGCGCGTCTACAACCTGTTCGACAAGGTCTATGCCGTGTCGGCGCCTTATAGCGGCCAGTGGCTGCTCGGCATGCCGCGCACGGCGGAGCTGTCCGTCAACGTCAAGTTCTGACGATGAGGATCGCGCGACGCGCCAAACGCTGGCTCTACATCGTCCACCGCTGGATCGGCATCGCCACCTGCCTGCTGTTCGCCATGTGGTTCATGTCGGGCGTGGTGATGATGTATGTCGCGTTCCCGCAGCTCAGCGACCAGGAACGATGGGCGGCGCTGCCGCCCATCGCCTGGAACAAGATGACGGTGACGCCGGACCGCGCCCTGGCGCTCGCCGGCGTCACCGCCTATCCGCGCGAGCTGCGGCTCGCGATGCTGGATGCGACGCCGGTTTACCGGATCACGGCATGGGACGGCCGTCGCTCAACCATCGCCGCGACCGACGGCCATGCGATCGACGGCATCACCGCCGATCAGGCGCTCGCGGTCGCCGCGCACCATCCCGCAGCCGTGCGGCCTCGGCTGCTCGATACCGTCACGCGCGACCAGTGGAGCGTCACCGCGCGCTATGATCCCCTGCGTCCGCTGTTCCTTGTGAGCCTCGGCGATGCCGACGGCACCGAGCTCTATGTTTCGGCGCGCGGCGGCGAGATCGCGCTCGATACCACGCGCCAGGAGCGCCTCTGGAACTGGCTCGGCTCCATCCCGCACTGGATCTATCCGACCGTGCTGCGTCAGGACGGCGCGGCCTGGCGACAAGTGGTGCTGTGGATCTCCGGCATCTGCATCGTCGTCGCCGTGACCGGCTTCTGGATCGGCGTGTTGCGGCTGCGGCTGCGCAGGCGCTACGCCCGCGGACAGGTGACGCCCTATCGCGGCTGGATGGCATGGCACCATCTCGCCGGCCTCGTCGGTGGCGTCTTCGTCGTCACTTGGATGGTGAGCGGCTGGCTGTCGCTCAATCCGCTGGAGCTGTTCGCCGGCCGCGCCATTGGCCCCGACATGGCGGTGCGCTATGCCGGCCAGGACCAGCCGCGGATTGCGGACACCGTGGCGCGGCCGCAGGTTGCCGCGGTCGAAGCGCGCTTCGTCTGGCTCGGCGGTCGGCCGCTGATGCTGCTCGCGGCGCATGACGGTCATATCACCCCAGCCGATCCGGCGAGCGGCGCAGCGCTGGCGCTGCCGGAGGCCGACATCGTCGCCGCCGCACGCCGCCTGCTGCCGGATGCAGCGATCACGCTGCAGCAGCGCCTGACGCAAGACGACTGGTACTGGTACTCGCACCACCAGGCGCGCGTGCTGCCGGTGCTGCGCATCGGCTTCGACGACGCCGCGCACAGCTGGTTTCACATCGCGCCGACCACCGGCGACATCCTCGGCCGCAGCGACGACAGCCGCCGCGCCTATCGCTGGTGGTTCAACGCGCTGCACAGCCTCGATCTGCCGCCGCTGCTCGCCCGCCGCCCGGCCTGGGACGCGGTGGTGTGGACGCTGTCGCTGATCGGCCTCGTGGTATCAGTGAGCGGCGTGGTAATCGGCTGGCGGCGCTTGCGAAGGTGAGGCACCGGTGAGGGCGGCGGTGCGACAATGTCACCCACGTTTCGCGTGTGCAGCCGTTCGGCATTTACATTCGTCATGCGCGGGCTTGACCCGCGCATCCAGCTTGTCACAGCCCACGTTGATCTTTGGAAGCTGGATCACCGGGTCTCGCCGCGGAGCCTGTCATCGGGCCGCGCTTCGCGCGGACCCGTTGGCGGCGGCCCGGTGATGACGCTGAATGAATGACGTGCTCCCTCACCCCAGCCAGGCGCAGCCTTCGGCGTACAGCTTCTCGACCTCCGGCCCCTTTAAGCCGGGCATGTCCCGCTTCACACGGTAGCCGATCTCTTCCTGGATGTAGGCGAGATGGCGATAGCCGGCCGGGAATTGCTTGAGCTTGTCCTGGTCGAGCTTGAGCACGGCGGCCGGGTCGACCGGGTCGAGGCGGTCCTTTTCGTAGATCGGCTGGCGGCGCACCACGCCCCACTTGCCGCTGCGCTTCTCCAGGAAATCGAAGAAGCGGCCGGTGCAGACGACATCGCACTCGACGCCGTGCACCGGGCCGCGCTGCGAGATCGTCATCTTGGTCTGCGCGATGGCGCGATGACCGGCGAGCTCGATGGTCATGCCGCCGAGGAAGTGCAGGATGCTGACGCCCTTGTCCCAGCCTTCCCTGCTGACGCGGATGAACTCGGTCGCCGGGCCCTGAAACCAGGTGGCCGACATCCAGCCGTCGTCGTGCCAGACGGTGGCGAAGCGATCCCACAGGCCGGCATCACGCCACAGCGCCCAGTTCTCGATCAGGTCCCGGATCGCGGTCCGGTCGGCAGTCTCGTCGCTCATGCAGTCACCTCTTGCGGCGCGACCGCAGGCCGCACCGTGGCTATCGGAGTTCACAAGTTTAGTTTATATATATAAACTAGTGCTAATTATGGAACTGTGCTAAGCAGCCGTCAAGCCGCCCTCCGTCCCCATCCGAGAACCGGTTGCATTTATGAAACTCAATCCTGCATCATCCGTGAAATCCGCCGACCGGGCTTTCGACATCCTGGAGTATGTGGCCGATGCCAGCGACCCGCCGTCGTTCTCGCGGATGCTGACGGACCTGGGCATCCCGCGCAGCAGCCTGTTTCATCTGCTGAACAATCTCCTGGCGCGCGGCTATCTCGAGCAGGACGCGACCACCGACCGCTACCGCATCGGCGACCAGGTCCGGATGCTGGTGCACAAGATTTCGCCGCCGCCGCTCGCGACCATCGCAGCCCCGTTCCTCAAGCAGCTCAGCGGCGAGCTCAACGAGACATCGGGGTTCTATGTGCGGACCGACGACGTGGTGGAGGCGATCGCCTCCGCGGCCTCGAGCCAGGCGCTGGCCTACACCATGAAGGTCGGCGAGCGCGCGCCACTCTATGCGGTGTCCAGCGGCAAGATCGTGCTGTCGCGGATGCCGGCGAGCGAACTCGACGGCTACCTGCGCGACCTCACCTTCGAGATCATCACACCGACAACCATCACGTCCAAGCGCCACCTGCGCGAGGAGCTGCCGGTGGTGCGGCAGAGCGGCTTTGCCTATTCACGCGGGGAATTCACCTCCGGCATCACCGGCATCGCCACCGCGGTGACCCATGACGGCCGCTTCTTCGGCGCGCTCAATCTCGCAGTGCCGACCGTGCGCTTCACCGAGGAGCGCCACGCCGTGTTCCGCCGCCAGCTCGCCACCGCGGCAGCCGCGCTCGGCCAGGCGATCGCGGCGCGGATCTGAACCATAGCGACGCCGCGCTGCACCTACTGCGGATCGGCCGGCGGCATGCGGGCGCGCAGCTCCTCGACCAGCACGCGGATGTTTTCCGAATAGTCGATCGGCACCGAGATCAGGTGCACGCCGCCGCGGTCGAACGCCGCCTCCAGCGTCGGAATGAAGTCCTCCAGCTTCTCGATCCGCGCGCCCTCAGCGCCATAAGCCTGCGCATAACGCGTGAAGTCGGGATTGCCGAAGGCCAGGCCGAAATCCGGAAATGCGTCGACCGCCTGCTTCCAGCGGATCATGCCATAGGCGCCGTCGTCGAGGATCAGCACCACGAGGTTGAGCTTGAGACGGATCGCCGTCTCCATCTCCTGGCTGTTCATCATGAAGCCGCCGTCGCCGCACACCGCCATCACACGGCGGTCGGGATAGAGCATCGCCGCCATCATCGCCGACGGCAGTCCCGCGCCCATGGTGGCGAGCGCATTGTCAAGCAGCAAGGTGTTGGCGGTGACGGTGCGGTAGTTGCGGGCGAACCAGATCTTGTACATGCCGTTGTCGAGCGCGACGATGCCGTCGCTCGGCATCACCTGCCGCACGTCGTGCACCAGGCGCTGCGGTGTCGGCGGCCAGCGCGCCTCGGTGGCGCGGTCGGCGATACGGCTCAGAATGCCCTCGCGCAGCGACAGCAGCGCGCCGGCGCGCGGCAGCTTGCCTTCGAGACGATCGGCGAGGAGTTCGAGGCTCGGCCCGACATCGCCGATGACCTCGGCGGTGGGAAAGTACACCTGCTCCACCGTCGCCGGCGTATAGCTGACATGGATCACCTGCGGCCCGCGCGGCCCCATGATGAAGGGCGGCTTCTCCACCGTGTCGTGACCGATGGCGATGATCAGGTCGGCCTTGTCGACCGCCTCGTGGACATAGTCGCGCTCCGACAGCGCCGCCGTGCCCATGTAGAGATTGGTGCCGGCGGACACCGTGCCCTTGCCCATCTGGGTGGTGAAGAACGGGATGCCAGTGCGGCGGACGAAGCCGTCGAGGCCGTGTGTGGCGCGCGGGCGGCTGGTGGCGGCGCCGAGCATAATCAGCGGCCGCTCGGCGCGCATGATCATCTCCGCGGCGCGGTCGAGCGCGGTGTGATGGGCCACCGGAATGTCGATGGGATGGATCGGCACCAGCGGCACGTCGGGCACATCGGCGCCGGCAATGTCTTCCGGCAATTCGAGATGCACCGGCCCCGGCCGCTCCTCCATGGCGACGCGAAATGCCTCGCGCACCAGGGTCGGAATGCTGGCGCCGCTGACGATCTGGCGGGTGAGCTTGGTCAGCGGCTTCATCGACGCCACCACATCGACGATCTGGAAGCGTGCCTGGCGGCTGCTCATGATCGCCTTCTGACCGGTGATCATCAGCATCGGCATGGCGCCGAGATGGGCATAGGCGGCGCCGGTGGTGAAGTTGAGCGCCCCCGGGCCGAGCGTCGAGATGCACACCCCCGGCCGGCCGGTGAGGCGGCCATGGGTCGCGGCCATGAAAGCGGCGGCCTGCTCATGCCGCGTCAGCACCAGCTCGATCGAGGAGCGCCGCAGCGATTCGACGACGTCGAGGTTTTCCTCGCCGGGCACGCCGAAGATGCGATCAACGCCTTCGTGTTCCAGCGCTGCGACGAGAAGATCGGAGCCCTTGGGCATGGTGGAGTCCTTCCTGCAGAGATCAACGGTCACCCCCTGCCCGCCGCGCGCAACGACGCCCGCGCTCAGTGCGCGGTGGTCAGCCCGGCGGCCGGCTCTCGCGGCGCGCTACGCCCCAGCAGCAACGCCAGCAGGCATCCTATCGCCGACAAGCCTGCGAGCGGCAGCAGGCCGAGCGCATAGCTGCCGGTAGCATCCTTGATGACGCCGAGCAGGTAGCTGCCGAAGAAACCGCCGAGATTGCCGATGGCATTGACCTGCGCGATCGCCGCCGCCGCGACGCCCGCCGACATCCATTCGGTCGCGAGCGCCCAGAACGGCCCCTTGACGATGTAGGTCGCGGTGACGGCGACGCAGAGGATGCCGATGGTCGGTGCGAGCGAGCCGGTCAGCGGCGCCAGCGCAAGGCTCGCGGCGAGCAGGAACAGCGGGATCGCGGTGTGCCAGCGACGCTCGCGCGTCCTGTCGGAGCTGCGGCCCCACAGGATCATCAGCACCGAGGCGATGCCGAACGGGATGGAGTTGAGCAGGCCGGTCTCCATATTGGTCAGGCCAAACGACTTGATGATCTGCGGCTGCCACAGCGACAGGCACTGGCTGGCGCCGGACGCACCGGCGTAGATCAGCGACGCCGCAAGAACGTATTTGTTGGTCATCACCTGCCACAGCGACAGGTGGCCTTGCGTCTTGCGCGGGGCGGCGCGCTCGCCGGCAAGGCGCGCCATCAGCCAGTCGCGCTGCGGCGCCGTCAGCCATTTTGCCCCGGCCGGCGAATCCGGCAGCACCGCGAACGACACCAGCCCGAGCACGATGGCCGGCAGCGCCTCCAGCACGAACATCCACTGCCAGCCGCGGAAGCCGAGCGCGCCATCCATCTGCAGCAGCGAGGCGGAAATCGGCGAGCCCAGGAAGCTCGAGATCGGGATGGCGACCATGAAGATCGCGACGATGCGGCCGCGATAGGCCGCCGGGAACCAGTAGGTCAGGTAGAGAATGACGCCAGGGAAGAAGCCGGCCTCCGCCGCGCCGAGCAACAGTCGCACCGCGTAGAACGAGTAGGGACCAACCACCAGCGCCATGCCGGCCGCGACGATACCCCAGGAGATCATGATGCGGGCGATCCACAGCCGCGCACCGACCTTCTCCATGGCGAGGTTGCTCGGGATCTCGAAGATCACATAGGTGATGTAGAACAGCCCGCCGCCGAGCCCGAACGCCGCCGCGGTCAGGCCGATGTCCTTGTTCATTTGCAGCGCAGCGAAGCCGGCGTTGACGCGGTCAACGAAGGCGATGAAGTAGCACAGCATCAGGAACGGCACGATCCGCCAGCCGACGCGGCGCATGGTCTCGGCTTCGATCGGCGATACGGCTTCGGCGGCAGTATTGGCTTGCGGGATCATGGACCGGGGATCCTCCGGACAGCATCAAAGGGAATGGCGAAAGGTAGCGCCGCTTGGCGGCGCTGCCGAGTCATTTCAGGTAGCCGAGCACGATCAGCACGGTGGTGATGGTGATGGCGCCGCCGATCCGGGTCGCGATCTGGGCAAACGGCATCAGCTGCATGCGGTTGGCCGCCGTGAGAATGGCGACGTCGCCGGTGCCGCCCTGGCCGCTGTGGCAGGCGTTCACGATCGCGGTCTCGATCGGATACATGTTCATGAAGCGGCCGACCACAAAGCCAGTGGCCATCAGGGTCGCGACCGTCGAGACAATGGTCACGATGTTGGCGAGGTGGAACGCGGCCATCAGCTTGTCCCACGGGGTCATGGCGACGCCGATGGCGAACAGCAGCGGATAGGTCATGGTGCTGCGGACGAAATCGAACACCACGACACCGCCCTGCTGCAGTTGCGGCGAGACCGCACGGGTGAGCTT
Organism: Pseudomonadota bacterium; assembly: GCA_040756765.1. Taxonomy (GTDB): domain Bacteria; phylum Pseudomonadota; class Alphaproteobacteria; order Rhizobiales; family Xanthobacteraceae; genus Bradyrhizobium_A. The sequence continues at coordinate 15,023 of JBFLYG010000004.1, forward strand.
TGCCAGCACCGCCAGGAACAGCATGGCGACCGGCGCCGGCAACCCGACCAGGTGATGGCAGATGACGCCGAGCAGGTACAGCGTAATGGCGGCGAGCCCGGCTGCGGCGATGACGTTGACGCTGACGATCCCGGCCCCGCCCTCGCCATGCCCGCCGGCCTGGAGGTCGAGCTCCCCCTCCTTCAACGGCTGCAGGCGGCCCTCGCCGGTGAGATGCGGATATGTCTTGCCGACGAAGTTGAGCGCGCCGGACAGCAGGATCGCCGTCAGCGAGCCCAGCATCACCGGCGGCAGCACCTGGGCGAACACCTCGCCCTGGGGCACACCGGTCAGCGCGGCATAGCCGATCGACAGGGGAATCGCGCCCTCGCCGACGCCGCCGGCCATGATCGGCACCACGACATAGAAGAAGGAGTGATGGGCGCCGAGCCCGAGCAGCGTGCCGACCGCGGTGCCGACGAGGCCCGCGGCGACCGAGCCGATCGCAAGCGGCACGAAGATCTTGAGGAAGCCTTTGATCAGCACCTCGCGGTCCATCGCGAAGATGCTGCCGACGATGATCGAGGCGATGAAAATGTAGAGGAAGTTGGTCGCCTTGGTGAACTCGGTGATCGCGCCGATCATCTTGACGGGGATCAGGTGGTAGTAGGCGAGCGCCGAGGGAATGAAGGTCGCGAAGATCGCGCCGGCGCCGATCGCGCGCAGCACCGGCAGGCGCTTGCCGATCTCGGCGCAGGTGAAGCCGCCGAGCACCAGCACCGCGATCATGGTCGGGCCATCGGGCTTGATCTCGCCGGTGACGACCAGCGCCGCGATCAGCACGCACAGCAGCAGGTAGATCGGCAGCGGGATGATGCCGATGCGGGTATCGACCAGCCGCCACCAGCGCTCCGGCCAGAACCGCGGCGCGGCGTCGCCGGACTGTTCACCCAGCGCGGCACCGGATTGCAGGCCGCCCGGCCGTGCCGGAAAAGCGCTGACATCTTGAACCGTCATGTCGATCCTCCCTCGTTCTGTTGTGCAGAAGGGGCGCGCACCGGCTGCTCCGAGCAGCAGCCATGCGGGCCCTAACGCCTTGTCTTGATTGCGGGAGACGGTAGACGGTCCTTCCTGTCACCAAGCTGTCGCGGTCGCAGATCGCGCCATGGTGCTGCGGACCTGGAACCCACAAGATTCCATTTGAGAGCACGACGTCGCTCCCCCGAAGACCATCTACCCGAGGAACACCACGCGACTTGTCAGGCAGCCTGCCAGCTAAACACAGCGCTCCTGGCTCGGCCTCGGCGCCAGCGTTTTGGAGGCCAAGCGGGCATCAAACAGCCGACCGCCCCGGCGCCGCCAACTGCGTCGGTGGCGCACTGCATGTCTCGTCAACTTTTTCCGGATCGTTTCCTTCTCTTTGAGTTCGAGACGCTAGATACCCAACCTCTCTCCGGCCATCCCTGCCTCCTTTCGAGCCGACGCAATAAGAGGTGCACGGCGTTGGATGATCTCCCGTGTTAGCGCCGGCCCGGCGCCCTCCGGGCTACCGGTGGCGAAAGGCGGCTTTGGATCGTATTCGATCAAAAGCTGTATCCGCTTGGCGGTGTCGTCGTTGGAGAGGCGGGCTGCGAGCATCAGCCCAAAGTCGATCCCGGAGGTAACGCCTCCAGCAGTGAGGCGATTGCGATCCTCGACGACCCGCTCTGTCCTGAGAGTCGCGCCCATCAGAGGCAGCAGGTCGCGAACATACCAATGTGACGTTGCCTGATATCCTCTGAGCAAACCTGCGGCGGCGAGAACCAATGATCCAGTACACACGCTTGTCACATAACGAGCACGACCACCGCTCGCCGAGAGGAAACCAATGACTTCCGCGTCCTTCATACAGGCAATGGATCCCCCGAGACCGCCCGGGACGAACAGGACATCCAACTCCGTGGGACAGGTGTCAAACGTATCGTTCGCGGAAAGGGCGATGCCGACATCGGTCATGACCGGATTCCTATCTTTCCAAACCAGCCTAACGTCGGCCTGAAGTATCGAAAAGACGGTTTGCGGCCCAACCAGATCCTGCAGGATCATGCCCGGATAGATCAGCATGCCGATTTTCGGCTTTGGCGCTTCCGCTAGTTCGGTTGGAGATCCTGCCCGAACAACCGACGATAGAAGAGGCAGCGCTCCAAGTGCGATACCAAAATCACGACGGTTCATGATGCCTCCGGCTATTTGCTTTCATGCGCTTGTTTGTGTTGATCCGCATCACCATCCATCATGACCAAGCTCTCAAAGCGCGAGAACATCGCGGCTTTTTCCGGCGAGAGTTTGGCTTCGGCGTTCGCCATATCGCCTGCAAGCCGCTCCGCATCCACGACAGGCACGCCAGCCTTGACCAATGCATCCTTCGACCTGATGCCGTCGCCGGCGCAGAGAATGATTGCCCAAGCCCCGCCATGATTACGCAACAACGCGCGGCCTCCCACCTCACCTTGTGTCCAATCGGCAATTGCATGATTGCCTGACACCATGATCGGCTCAACGGAAAGCGGCTCCTGTGGTTTGTCGAACATGCCATGAAGAAGCTGACTTATGGTCGCCTCGTCAGAGCCTGCCGGCGCAGCGAAGCAAGCACTCGAATGGATCGTTAGCGCACACAGCGCAGCCAAAGTCGTTCTGAACATCTTTAATCCCTCTCTGAACATCTTTAATCCCTCAGCTTGCCACGTCGCTCTCACACCGGCATACCCAGTACGGCCCTTCAAGCTACTCGGCGTCAGCCATCGCGATATTTCGGATAGATGTCTCGTCCAATCTTCGCGGCGTCCTTGTTGAAGTCCACGAACATGTCACGCATCATTTTCGTGACTTCGGGCCGAGCTTTCTCGGGTGTTCCCGCATCATAGGGCGGCTCCGGCGCGTACTCGGCCATGAGCTGGACGCATTCCGCATATTGCCGATCGCGCAACTGGCCGACGAGTGCCAGGCCAAAATCGATTCCAGCCGTGACGCCGCCGGCTGTAATCCGGTTGCGGTCGCGCACGGTCCGACCATCGGTCGGCGTCGCTCCGAAGATCGGCAGCAGCGGCACCGTCGCCCAATGCGAAGTTGCCTTGTAACCGGTCAGTAGTCCCGCGGCCCCCAGCAGCAAAGAACCGGTACAGACCGATGTCACGAACTTGGCGCGAGATCCCCTGTCCTTCAGAAAGCGGAGCGTGGTGTCGTCCTGCATGGCCGCGAGAGTGCCGGCTGCGCCGCCGGGAACACAGATGATGTCGAGGTCCCGCGGGCATTCGTCGAACGTCGCGCTGGGCTGGAACTGCAGCCCGGTATCGCTCTTCACGATGTCGCGGGTCTTGCCGACGATGTGGGTCGTCGCGCCGAACAGGCCGGTCAGCATGGCATGCGGGCCGACCATGTCGAGCGCCGTGAATTCGGGATAGATCAGGAAGGCAATCTGCTCCTTGCCGACCCAGTTCGGCGGCAACTGGGACATGTCCTGAGCAGGCGACGGCTCCGGCGCCACCTCGGCGGCGCGAGTGGCCGTCAGACCCGCCGCGGCCAGGGCCGCGGCGGACGACAGAAGCAGATCACGTTTCGATATCATTGGTTCACTCCCGCGGCTTCGATGGGATGAGAAACTTGTGCCGGCATCGCTATCGGCAGCGCGACGTCGACGACGTCAGTATCGATAGGCGAGCGTGCCGTAGAACGCGCGGCGGTCGCCCGGCGTCACCTGGCCGCCGAGCCAGGCGAACGGCACGTAGTATTTTTCGCCCGTCAGGTTCTTGATGTTGAAGGAGGCCCGGAAGTGTTCGGTCTCGTAGCCGATGCGGGCATCAACGGTGAAGTATCCGGGCGTCCTGTACAGGTTGTAGTTGTCGACGTACTGCGAGGAGGCGACGTAGACGCCGGCGCCGACGCTCCAGCCTCTGAGGGCGGCGGTGTCGAACGAGTAATTCGCCCAGACGCGGCCGGAGTTGGCCGGCACGCCGGCAGGATGGTTGCCCGCCGGTATTCCGCCGTTGAGCGAATCCGTAAACACCACGTTCGCGTAGCCGTAGCTCGCCAGCACCTTCCAGTTCTTGTTGGGCTGCCAGATCAAGTCTGCCTCGACCCCCTTCGCTTCCTGCACCGACTCGGCCCCGATGCCGACGCCGATGGTGACCGGCACATTCTGGCGCTGGATGTCGAAGACGGCGACCGTGCCGGTCAGTTGATCGCCGATCTTGAACTTGAAGCCTCCCTCGACCTGCTTCGATGTTTCCGGCTCGATGTTGGTATTCAGCGCCTGCGTGAATGGCGTTGCCATCATCCCCTCGCTGTAGCTGCCGTAGACCGACAGGCCAGGAATGACGTCGACGACGGCGCCGACACGGGGCAATGCCTTGGTCTTGTCGCTGCCGAATGCCGTCGGCGAATAGACTCCCATTCCGAACGGGAAGTTTTCGAGATAGTCGATGTTGATGCTCGCCACCCGCACGCCCGCCAGGACGTGAATGCGGTCGTAGATCGTGGATTGCAGTTGCGTGTATGCGCCCTTGGTGACGTAGACGCTGCTGAAATCGAAATAGGGGAAGAACGTCGGCGAGGTAGAGACGGGATCGGTATACGGCGTCGGGAAAACGGGGCTGTTGAGCAGGTCGACCGGCGGAACGCCGAGATCCGCGTACATGTAGCCGCGATCCGTCACGCGGCTGTAGTCGGCGCCGGTGAGCCAGACGTTCCTGGTCGGTCCGAGACTGAACTTGGCCTGCAGGTTGGGGTTGATCGTGAATTCCTCCTGACGCTGCAAGAGGTCAATGTTGGCCAGACTCCATGTGGTCGGCCCGACATCGGGGGCGGCTGACAAGGTGGATTGCGACTTCTGATCGGCCTTCGACATCGACCAGCGCGCTTTGACGTTGAACGACCAGTACGAATCAAGCTGGCGATCGAAGGTCACGGTCACGCCCTGAACCGCGGTGACACTCTTGGGGATATCCGACGGGCCAATGAAGAGGTCGGGGTTGAGGCGGAAATTGCCGGCGACCGTCCCGACGGCCGGCAAACCTTCGTAGCCCTGCTGCTCGAAGCGCGAGAGCCGCCCCTGGATCGTCAGCGTCGTGTCGCTCTTGTCCGTGAAGGTCAGTGTGGGATTGAGCGAATAGCGGTTCTGATGCACGACATCGACGAAGCCGCCCGACGCCGCGTAGTCGCCGGTAACTCGGAACAGCACGGTCTTGTCCGGCGTGAGCGGTTGGTTGACATCGAAGTACGGCCGCCAGTAGCTGTTGCTGCCGAACGTCACCCCCGTTTCCACGCTCGCCTTGTCGGTCGGGAGCTTGGAAATGATGTTGACCGCTCCGCTCGTGGGCGCGCCTGTCCCTCCGCCGTACAGGATCGCGTTCGGTCCCTTCAGGACCTCGATCCGCTCGACGTTCGCAAACGAATCGCGATCGCCGGAATCGTAGTTGACGTTGAGGCCGTCGAGCCATTGCTGGGCGGGGAAGCCGCGAATGGTCAGCGGCGTCATGCCCGTGGTGCCGATGCCGAGGTAGCTGGGTCCCTGGGCGTTGGAGGCGTTCTGAATCGCTTCGGTGACCGAGAGACTGCTCTGGTCGACAATCACGCTTCTCGGAATCACCTGGATCGATTGCGGGATCTGCTCGATCGGCGTCGCTGTCTTGGTCGAAGAGAAGGCCGACAGCGCCCGATAGCCATCGACAGGGCCGGCGGTCGTCAGCGTGGTCCCCGGCGGCAGTTTGAGACCCGGCACATCAAGCGCGGGATTGTATGTGCCGAGCGCGTTCGCGGCGCGCTGGGCTGGCGGGGCACGCTCGGCCGGCGAAGGATTTGCGCGCGCGCGTTTGGCGCCGGACCGCTTGCCCGCGGCGGGACGGCTTCTGTCCGGCGCCTGGATCGTGACGCCAGGCAATTGTGTGGATTGAGCATGAGCGGGGTCCGATCCCGCAGGAAGCAGCAACTCGAGCGCGGCGATACTCACGCCCCCCAAGGCACGAAAACGAAACATCGAATAGTCTCCGACTCGGGCGCGATCGCCCGCCAACAGTCCACAGGTGATCGGAGCGGCCGGGCGGCCGCACCGAATTCAGCGGTTTTGGAAGAGTCAGGAGTTCGAAGGAGGGGCGCGGGCCTGGGCGCGCCCGACGCTGCGGGAATCCCGCAGTTCTTGCGCGGCGCTGTACCAGGCCACCGTCAACGACGGGCGGTAGGGCACGGTCAACGCGATCTTGGGCGTGTCCAGCGATGCGCCGGCGTGAACCAGACAGCACAGCGCGCAAGCGCCGGCGTGAGCACGGTGGCCGGTCGGGTCGGGTTGGTTGTCGGCTTCTCCGCTTCCGGTGTGGCAGATCACGGTACCGCCGAAGGCGGCCAGCGGATCGGACAAACTGGAGGCTGTTGCCCACGACACGCCGATGGGCGCGATGATCTGCATCATCAGCGCCATCAAGAAGGCCGGGAAATAGATTTGCAGCCGTCGCCGCACCGCTAACCGCCCCATTACAGCACCTAAGCTAATCATGGGGCTCATCAAGAGTCGACCGCAGCTCGCCCGGCTTAGGATGGCGCGAAGTAGCGCAGGCAAGAAATGTTCGTCAACTGTATCCCAAATATCACGTTGGTCGGTCAGGAGAAAAAATAGGATCACCGGTTGGTGGGCAACGTTGCTGGGGCTGATCTATTTCCGTGGTGTCGGCTTCGAGTTACTTCGACGGTTTCGGCAGGGATTGTCGGTTGGTTGATGTCCGCTCCTGCCCGTAAGCGCGGGCGCCGCAGTTTGAGGGGGCACTACATTTTGAGGGGCACCGCATTTTGAGCGAGCGCCGCGGGGGCGGCTAGGCAGCTGCTCGCCAGCGCAGACATAACGGGCAGCCTCCACCATGATCGAGCTATTCTCATCGTTCTCCCCCAATGCCAGTTACCCTGTTCGGCGCACGTCCAGCGACACGCTCCGAAACAGCGGCCGCCGTCACTGCCCCTGCAGGGCTTTCGTCCACTGCGCGAGGAAGCGTGCGCGCTTGGAGCGGTCGAGATAGGTCAGCAGGTCGATGTTGAGCGCGATCGGCCGCAGCGTCGCAGCGACTGCGCCGCCGGGCCCTTCGGGCGGCATGTCGGTGCGCACCGCGCCGAGCGAGCGCGCAGCAAGCCGCGCCTGCCCGTCACGCGACAGCAGATAGTCGATGAATTTTCGCGCGGCGGCCGGATGGGGCGCGGCGCGCGGGATCAGCGCGATCCGCGACAGCAGCAGCGTGTAGTCGGCAGGAAAGACCACGCCGAGATCGGGATCCTGCTTGACGCGCTCCAACGCATAGGCGCCGAGCACGTTGTAGGCGAGCACGAAATCGCCGCTCACCACGCGATCGATCATCGGCGTCGACGAGGTGTAGAGCTTCACCCCGGCGCGCCCCAGTGCCGCCACCAGCTTCCAGGTCTGCGGCGTGATGCGGACATCCTGGGTGATGAACAACAGCCCGGTGCCGCTGGTTTCCGGATCGTAGGTGGCGATGCGGCCCTGGAACTGCTCGCGGTGCTCGGTCAGGAGCCGCAGCAGGTCGGCATGGTCGCGCGGCACGAGGTCGCCGCGCAACAGCCGCTTGTTGTAGACGATCACCACCGGCTCGGCGGAGACGCCATAGGCGAGGTCTTTCCACTGCGCCCAGGCCGGCAGCCCGTCCGCCTCCGGCGAACGGTAGGCGTCGGCGAGGCCGTCATTGGCGAGCTTGATCTGCAGGTCCATCGCCGAGCTCCACACCACGTCGGCGGTGGTGCCGGGCGCGCCCGAGGGCTTGGCGACATCGTCGAACAGCTCGCCGGAGACGATCTTGGCGTAGCGCACCGCGATGTCCGGGTTGAGCGCCCGGAAGCCGGCGAGCACATCGGCTGCGGCGGCGCGATCCGTGGTGCCCCTGATCAGCAGCTCGCCCCGCCGATCCGTCGTTTCTTCAGCCGCCGCGCGCCAGGGCAGGCCCATGCAGAGCGCCACCACAGCCCAGACGATCGCACGAGACGGCAGCAGGATGCAGGTTCCCGACGGATTTGAACAAGACGCGGCTTTGACCTGACCGGCAATCTGACCGTACATTGGCGCATTGGCAATGGTGCAGCGCGGCAATCGTCTTGCGGATCCTGATTATCGAGGATGACATCTCCCTGGCCACGGGCCTGAAGAAGGCGCTGGCGCCGGCGGGAATCGCAGTGGACCACGAGGTCAGCGGATCGGGCGGCATCGAGATCGCGCCGTCGGAGGCTTACTCGCTGATCGTGCTCGACCTCGGCCTGCCCGACATGTCCGGCGAGGAGGTGCTGAACCGGCTGCGCCGCGCCGGCTCCGACGTCCCCATCCTGATCCTGACCGCCCAGGGTGCGGTGGCGGACAAGGTGCGCTGCCTCAACCTCGGCGCCGACGACTATCTGACCAAGCCGTTCGACCTCTCGGAGTTCGAGGCCCGCGTCAAGGCGCTGGCGCGGCGCGGCAAGGGCCGCCCGGCGCCGGTGCTGAGCTGCGGCGCACTGGTGTACGAGACCTCGACGGCAACCGCGCGGCTGCATGACACGCCACTCGCGCTGCGCCGGCGCGAAGCAGCGGTGCTCGCGGTGCTGATGTCCCATTCGGGCAAGCTGGTGCGCAAGGAGCGGCTGATCTCGGAAGTGTTCGGCTTCGACGAGCCGGTGGCGCCCAACGCCATCGAGCTGTATGTCGCGCGGCTGCGCCAGAAGCTCGGCAGCGACGGCCCGCCGATCCGCACCATCCGCGGCCTCGGCTACCTGATGGAGGAGCGGTGACGCGCCCGCGCGCCCCCTCGCTGCGCCGCATCCTGCTGCTCAACCTGCTGGTGCCGACCAGCGTGCTGGCGATCGCGCTCGGCGCCGCCGGAGCGCTGCTGATCGATCGCACGGTCGAGACGGCGTTCGATCGCGTGCTCGACGGCTCGGTGCGCGCCATCGCCGAGCGCGTCAGCGTCGAGGACGACGAGGTCACGGTGGACCTGCCACAAGTCGCGCTCGGCATGCTGGAGACGCGCGCCAGCGACAGCATCTACTACAGCGTGTCCTATGACGGCGCTGCCGTGACCGGCTACCAGGACCTGCCGCTGGCGCCGCTGCGCACCCAACCGCAAGGCACGGTCCGGCATTTCGACATGGTGTACAAGGGCGCGCCGATCCGCCTCGCCGCCCTCGCCCAGCCGGTCTACGGCAAGCCGCATCCGGCGCTGATCGAGGTCGCGGAAACCCGCAACGGCCGCACCGCGACCCAGCGCGAGCTGCTGCTGGCACTCGCCGGCCTCGAGGTCGGCATCATCCTCGCCGCCGCCGCGCTCGGCTGGTTCGCGGTCGGACGTGGTCTCGCGCCGCTCGCAGCGCTCGGCCAGGAGATCGACGCGCGGCAGATCCACAGCGGCGCGGGGCTGCAACCGCTCGACCTCACTGCTGTGCCGAGCGAGGTGCATCCCCCGGTGCGGGCGATCAACCAGCTGTTCGGCCGGCTCGACGCCGCAATCAAGGTGCTCCGCGACTTCACCGCCGACGCCTCGCACCAGATGAAGACGCCGCTCGCCTCTCTGCGTGTCCACATCGCGCTGCTGCAGCGCGCCGCAACGCAGCCGGCCGAGCGCGACACCATCGCGGAGATCGCGCGCTCGGCACAGCATCTCGACCGCCTGATGGCGCAGCTCGTCGCGCTGGCACGCGCCGACGAGAGCGCGATGGCCGATGGCGCGTCGGCCGAGCGCACCGACCTGCATGCCGCGGCCGCCGACGCGATCAGCCAGCTCGCACCGATCGCCGCGGCCGGCGACGTCGAGCTGGCGCTGGAGGGCAACAGCAGCGTCGCCGCGCAGATCGCCCCGGCGGTGCTGCACGAGGCGCTGGTCAACCTGATCGACAACGCCATCCGCTACAACCGCCGTGGCGGCACGGTCACCGTGCGGATCGCCGGCGACGGTGAACGCCCGATGGTGCAGGTGATCGACGACGGCCCCGGCATCGCCCCGGAATTTCGCGAGCGGGTGTTCGACCGTTTCTATCGCATGCCCGGCGCCCACCGCCCCGACGGCTCCGGCCTCGGCCTGCCGATCGTGCGCACCCTGCTGCAGCAGGCCGGCGCGAGCATCGAACTCGCTGACGGCCCCGACGGCCGCGGCCTGACCGCGACCGTCAGCCTGCCGCGCGGGACGCAGGCAACCGCTGGCCGCGACGACGCTCAGGCAGGCACGTAATCCCCGACTGCGACGCCGAACCGCGCCAGCACCGCGGCAACCGCCGCGCGCGGCGCCGCGCCGTCGTCGGCGACGATGGCGGCGACATGGCCGTCGGGTCGCACCAGCATGGCGCCGCGGCCTTCAAGACCGCACAGCGCCGGCCAGTCGGTCTCGAAGATGACGGAGTCGTCGAGCGTCACGGTGCGCAGCTGCGCCGGCGCGGCGATACCGCTGCGCCACGCCACACCATCCCGGCCGGCGATCAGCGTGAATGCGACCGGGCTGAGCAGGTCGAGCGTCGACAGCCGCCGCCCGCCGCACGTCAGCCAGGCATGAGGCATCCGATCGCCCTCACCCGCCGACGGGTCATAGCGCGTCGCCTCCGCAGGTCCCCGCACCGGCGGGCCGTAAGAGAACCCGAGCTGCAGGCCCGGACTGAGGAAGTGGGCGCGATGGGTCACGATCTCCGCCGCGAGACGCCCGCGATCGACGGCAGAGACCTCGCCGTCGGCGATGGTCTCCTCGGCAAGGCGGAACAGATCCGGCAGGCGGTTGGAGTTGTGCAGGCTTTGGCGGGTGTTGATCTCGGCGACCGGCCGCCGCTCGGCGTCGTAGCTGTCGAGCAGCCCATCGTCGGCGCCGCGCAGCACCGTGGCGAGCTTCCACGCGAGATTGTGGGCATCCTGGATGCCGGTGTTGAGCCCGAGCCCACCAGTTGGCGGAAAACGATGCGCGGCGTCGCCGACCAGGAGACAACGGCCGCGGCGATAGGCGGCCGCAACCTCCGCCGACATCATCCACGGCACCACATGGCGCACATCGACAGCGACATCGTCGCGGCCGATCGCGCGTCTGATCAGCTCAGCACAATAGGCGTCGGTGTAACGCTGCGGATCGAACGCCTCCGGCGTAACGCGCGGCGTGTACACCCAGGTGCGGTCGATGTCGTAGGCGATGAACGTGCCGGCGACGGCGGGATCGAGGATCCAGTACAGAATGGCCGGCCGCTCGCGCACGATCGCGCGCAGGTTGGCCTCGAAATGGATGGTGATGCGCGGGCGCACGGCGGGAATGCCCTGCATCGGGATCGCGAGATGCTCGCGGACGCGGCTGCCGGCGCCATCCGCCCCGGCGAGCCAGGCGCTCGCGATCTGGTAAACCCGGCCGTCGTGCTCGACCGTCGAGACCATGCCGCCATCGGTGGCGCGGCAACCGCTCCAGGCGTGCCCCAGCCGCAGATCGATGGCAGGATTGGCCTCGACTTCGGCAGCCAGCATCGCTTCGAGCTTCGGCTGGGCGATGTTCAGGAGCGGCGTCGGCGTCACCGCCAGCGCATCATCGTCGGCGACGTCGAGCGGGATGTGGCCGAGCTCGACGCCGGCGAGCCGCGTCATGAAGCGCGACGCCTCGGCATCTTCGCGCGACGCGCCCTGGCGCCGCAGCGCGTCGAGATCGAGCCCGAGCGCACGGTAGATTTCGAGCGAGCGCGGGTTGATGACATGGGCCTTCGGCGCGCTCTCGACCCGCGGCGGCCTGCGCTCGACGACGATCGAGCGCACGCCCTGCTGCGCCAGCAGCAAGGCCAGCGTCAGCCCCACGGGCCCGCCGCCGGCGATCAGCACCGGAGTCTCCATCACGCCCGCTCCCCCTCCGTCCGGCCGCTCAGTCCGCATTCATCACCGCGCCGAAATAGGTCCAGCGGGTGCCGTCGAAGCGCATCATCCGCATCTGCTTGACCGGGGTGTAGTCGGTCGGGCTGCTGCTGATCGAGATGCCCGGCAGGATCAGGTCGTAGTCGATCGGCTTGAGGTTGCGCGCCTGCTCCATGATGTTCTCGCGCGTCAGGTTGTCGCCGCACTGCCTGAGCACCTGCACGAGGCTCTGCGCCACGCTGTAGGCGTAGCTGGTGAAGAACGCATTGCTCATGTCGCCCTCGGGATAGTACTGCGCCATGAAGGCGCGCCAGGTCTTGACCCCGGCGTCTCCGTCCCAGGCCGGATCGGTCGGATCCTTCATGAAGTTGGCGGAGACCACGCCGACGGAGTTCTCGAGGCCGGCGGGCTTGAGCACGCCACCAACCGAGATCGACGCGAACGCCAGCACGTTGATCGACGGCTTCCAGCCCATCTCGGCGATGCGCCGGATGGCCTGCGCCGCGGTGCGCGGCGTCGCGAAGTTCATGAACACGTCGGCGCCCGAGGCCTTGAGCGTGGCGATCTGGGAATCCACTGTGGGATCCGTCGGATCATAGCCGGCCTCGGCGACAATCAGGCCGGCGTGCTTGCCGAGCCCCTCCTTCAGGCCCTTGACCATATCCTTGCCGAAATCGTCCTTCTGGTAGAGCACGGCGATACGCGCCGACGGATTGGTCTCCAGCACATATTTGGCATAGAGACGGCCCTCCATCTCGGCCTGGGGAAACCACGCCATGGTCCAGGGATAGCGCTTGGGATCGTTGAACTTGGCATTGCCCGACGACAGGAACAGCTGCGGCACGCGCTTGGCGTTGAGGTAGGACATGACGGCCGCGTTGGTCGCGGTGCCGGCGCCGGCGAACACGATCGCGACCTCGTCGCCCTCGACCAGCCGCCGCGTCTGCTCCACGGTCTTGGGCGGCGAGTAGGCATCGTCGTAGGAAACGTAGCGGATCTTGCGTCCGTTGATGCCGCCGCGGTCGTTGATCATCTTGAAGTAGGCGGCCTGGGTCTTGCCGATGGTGGAGACGATGGCGATCGGGCCGCTGTAGGGCACGGTGTTGCCGATCACGATCTCGGTGGCGCTGGTGCCCGGGCCGTACTGGGGCTCCGCCACCGCCGGCCGCGCCAGCACAGCGCCGCCTATCAGCGCGATCGCAGCAAGGCTTTTCAGGCTCATCGGATATCTTCCTCTCTAACAGCAAAATCGAATGGGCTCAGTCGACGAACACCGGGCTGACCGTGCGCGAGCGAATGCGCCAGCCGCTGCCGTCGTGCCGAAACGTATCGGCGACATCGGCCACCATGATCGCGCGCGCCGGGCGGCGATCGTCGTCGGAGCGGTACAGCGTCAGGATCCAGGACACGGCGGCGTCGCCATCGGGCCCGCTGGCGATACGCACGTTCGACACGACATGGCGCGACGTCCGGTGGGTCATCGCCTCGCGACGCTGCAAGCCGGCGGCAATCGCGGCGATGCCGCTCGCCGCGACGCCGGCGATGGACTGCTCGGCATCGGCCGTGAACAGCACCGCCGCCGCGCTGGCGTGGCCGTGATCGATCAGCCAGCACCATTCGACGAGCACCGCCTCGATCGCAGCCCGCGTCGCACCATCGCCCCGATCGCCGGGATGGCCGCTCATGACCGGTTCGGCAGGCCGCGCGGCCCGATATTGGGACGCTTCTTCAGCTCGGCCTCGGGCACGCCGCCGTGGAATTTGGCGGCGAATTCCGCGGGATCGAAATCGACGCCGATCGGGTTCTCGGCGAACTCGCCGGATGCGAACCAGGCGTCGACCTCGGCATTGGTGGCGAAGTTGTCGATCTGCAGCTCGACGGCATTGCCGTCGGGATCCTTGTAGTACATCGAGATGGTCGGGCCATGGTTCACACAGTGCGACGGCGTCACGCCCTGGCGCGCCAGCCGCTCGTAGTTGGCGACGAGCTCGTCCATGGTGGCGTAGGTGAAAGCGATGTGATGCAGCCCGGTGGACTTCGCGCCGGCCTGCTCCAGCCCCGGGATCTGGATGAAGGCGATGCGGTGATGCTCCTCGTCATAGGTCAGAAAACCGATGAAGTCGTTCTGGAACACGACGCGGGCGTTGAGCGCGCGGCCGTACCAGTCCATCAGCCGCGCCTTGTCCGTGGTCTTGAACACCACATGCGCCAGCCGGTCGGGAACGATCCTGCGTTCCCCGCTGCCCGCGACATCTCCGCTCATGCGCACTCTCCCCTGTTGATTATTCGATGAACGATCCGATCGGATCGGCCTCGACCCGCGCCTCGATATGGCCGATACGCTCGATCTCCACCCGCACCACGTCGCCGACCCTGAGCCATGGCTTGCCCGGGCGGAAAGCGGCGACGCCGCCGGGCGTGCCGGTGGCAATGACGTCGCCGGGCTCGAGCGTGAACGCAGCCGACAGCGCCGCGATCAGCGCGCCGCAGTCGAAGATCAGGTTCTCGGTGTTGGAGGACTGCCGCACCTCGCCGTTGACCAGCGTGCGGATATCGAGCGCCAGCGGCTGCGGCAATTCGTCAGGGGTGACGATGACCGGCCCCATCGGACAGTGGGTGTCCCACGATTTGCCCATCAGCACGGTCGGCGCGCGGAATTGCCAGTCGCGCAGCGACAGATCGTTGAGGATGGTGTAGCCGGCGATCACCTGTGCCGCATCCTTGGCCGCGACGCGGCGGCAGCGCCGGCCGATCACCACGGCAAGCTCGGCCTCGTAGTCGAGCTGGTCGGACTCCGGCGGCAGATAGACCGGCGCATAGGGCGCGCGCGCCGCGGTCGACTGCTTGTTGAAGAACACCGGCCGCTCGGGGAATTTGGCGTCGGGGCCGCCGACCTCGATGGCGTGGTCGCGGTAGTTGAGCCCGGTGGCAAGGATCTTGGGCGGCCGCTGGATCGGGCTCTCGATGGTGACGGCGGAGTATGCCAGCGTTGCCGGCGCCGTGGCGGACACTTCGCGCGCCCGCGCCATCGCCGCGGGACCGGCCTGCAGGAACACCACCATCTCGCGCGGCAATTCCGGCGCCGCGACGCTGAGATCGACGATGGCCTCGCCGCGAACCACCCCAATTCGCGTGCCGGCATCGTCGGAGAAGGTGAGCAGTCGCATGCGAGGACCCGCTTTTTGCAGCGCGACATGTGCACCATGCCGCAGGCATCGAGGGGTAACACCCGCCGTCGCCGCGTGGTAATACAAAGACCTGATAGGGTTATACGGAATGCGGTCGGGTAGCATGAGCAGACGAGACAGCGAGCGGCAGGTGCGATGCCGCGCTTGCTGAACACCCATGGCCTGCTGGCGTTCCTCGCGGTCGCGGAGAACGGCAGCATCAATGCCGCCGCCGAGCAGCTCCATGTGTCCCAGCCGGCGCTGACCCGCACCATCCGCGAGCTCGAGGAGCAGCTCGGCGCGCGGCTGTTCGAGCGCAACGCCAAGGGCGCGACGCTGACCGATTTTGGCCACAGCATCCTCGGCCATGCCCGCCGGCTGCGCGCCGAGCTCGAGCTGATCGGGCGCAACGCCCGGGCCCATGTCTCGGGCAGGCGCCGCCACATGGCGATCGGCGCGGTCCCCGTGCATCCCGTGGCGCTGGTGGCGAAAGCGATCGTCGATCTCTACGATGCCGAGAATGTCGCGGTCAGCGTCGTGGTCGGCTCGCAGGCCGAGATGATCGAGCTCTTGAAGGCTGCGAAGGTCGAGATGGTGCTCGGCCCGCTGCTGACCCACAAGGACAGCACCGGACTGATGCAGGAGCTGATCAACTACGAGGAGTTCGGCTTCTACTGCCGCGCCGACCATCCGCTCGCCGGCAAGGCCGCCCCGACGGCGGAGGAGCTCGGCGCCGCGCGCTGGATCCTGGGCGGTCGCGACACCACGCCCCGCGCCCGGATCGATGCGCACTTCGCGAAGGCCGGCGTCATCCTCGACGTGCCGCTGGAGACCGAGGACGTCAACCTGCGCCGCTCCATCGTCACGCAGTCACCCTTCGTCTCCGCGTTCCAGACCCACCACGTCTTCAACGAGGTGCGCGCCGGCACCCTGGCCAAGATCGCCTATGTGCAGATCGAGGAGCGCCAGCCGATCGGCTGCATCCGCATCGCTGAGCCGACGGAGCTGTCGCAGCGCCTCGTCGCGCTGCTGCGCCAGACCTACGACAGCACGCCGATCACAGCGACGCCGTCACCGCGGTAAGCGGCCGGCAGCGACCGCTCAGGCGCTCAGCCCCTGCAGCCACTGCTCCAGACAGGCGCGGCCATGACGGTCGGCGGCGGCGGCGAAGCTGCGGGTGTCGGCACGCAGCGCCGGCGGCGCAAGGCCCGTCTGCGCCAGCTCGGCGGCATGCCCGATCAGCCAGCGCTCGAAGGTGCGTGCCTCGACCTCAGGATGGAATTGCAGCGCCAGCGTGTTGGCGCCGATGGCGAACGCCTGGTTGAGGCACACCGCCGTCGACGCAAGGCGCGCGGCGCCGTCCGGCAGGTCGAAGGTGTCGCCGTGCCAGTGCAGCACCGCGACGTCGTCGAGGTGGCGCAGCGGGCCGGCACGGCCGGCGTCCGTCAGCGTCACCTTCGCCCAGCCGATCTCCTTCGCCGGCCCGGGATAGACCCGCTGGCCGAGCGCGCGCGCCATCAGCTGCGCGCCGAGACAGATGCCGAGCGTCGACCGACCCGCCGCGAGCCGCCGCTCGATCAGGGCGATTTCGTCGGCGAGAAAGGGATATTTGTCGTCCTCATACGCGCCGATCGGGCCGCCGAGCACCGCCAGCAGGTCGACGTCCTCCGCCGCGAGCGCGCTGAGGTCGTCGACGCCGGCGTCGCGATAGCTGATGGCATAGCCGGCATCCGCGAGCACGGGTGCGAAGGTGCCGAGATCCTCGAAATGAACGTGACGGATGGCGACGACGGTCTTCGGCATCGGCGATGTCCTCATGCGGGATGCAAGCCGGCCCCGGCGAACGGGGCGCGGCAGGCCCGCGGACATAGCACGACGGCCACGCCCCTCGCTAGGGATGCGCCGCGCATGCCGAACGTGCACCGAATTGCGCTCAGGGCACTGTGGCGCGGAGCCGCTCCGCCGGAACGGGCGCCTGATCAGGCCGCGTGGCTGGTCGCGGCCCCGAGATAGAGCTGGTGCAGCCGGTCCGGCGCCTCGCGTAGCTCGCTGCACGAGCCGTCATAGACCATCTGTCCCCGCCGCAGCACATAGGCGCGGTCGCCGATCGCGAGCGCGAGCTCGGCGAACTGTTCGACCAGCACCACCGCGAGGCCCTGGTCAGCGAGCTGGCGGACGGTGGTCATCAGACGCCGCACGATCACCGGCGCGAGGCCCGCCGACATCTCGTCGATCAGCAGGATCTTGGGCCGGCCGACCAGCGCGCGGGCGATCACCAGCATCTGCTGCTCGCCGCCCGACAACAGCCCCGCCTTGATCTGGCGACGCGGCCTGAGCTCCGGAAACAGCTCATAGGCTTCCTCCAGCGCCTCCCCTGAACGCGCACCGGCGCGCAGGTTCTCGTCGGTGGTGAGCTGGCGAAACACGGTGCGGCCCTGCTCGACATGGGCGAGGCCGGCGCGCACCCGCTCGCCGGGACGTGCCCGCCGCACGTCATGGCCGTCGACCGTGATGCGGCCGCTGGCGATCGGGATCACGCCGGACAGCCCCTCCAGCAGCGTGGTCTTGCCAGCGCCGTTGGCGCCGAGCAGCACGCTGATCTTGCCGCTCTCCACCGTCAGGTTGACGTCGCGCACCACCGGCAGATGGGAGCGGTCGACGCAGACCGCCGAGACTTCGAGCTTGCTCATGCCGCCACCGTCCTGCCTTCCTCGATGCCAAGATAGGCCTTGCGCACCCGCGGGTCGTCGAGCACGACCGCGGTCGGGCCCGATGCGATCAGGCGGCCGAAATCCAGCACGTTGATGGTGGAACACGCCGTTCGCACCAGGTCCATGTCATGCTCCACCAGCAGCACCGAGGATCCGAACAGCTTTGGGATCTCGGCAATGTGGCGGCCGAGCTTGAGGGTCTCGTCGTAGGACTGCCCGGCCGCTGGCTCGTCCAGCAGCACCAGCGCCGGCCGCGACGCCACCACGCCGGCGACGTCGAGCAGGCGGCGGGTGCCGACGTCGACCTCGGCGACCAGCATGTCACGGTGCGGACAGCCCATCCAGGCGAGCACGGCTTCGAGATCGCCCTCCGACAGATGCCCGGCGGCGAGCCGGATGTACTCGCCGACGGTGAGCTCCGGTGCGATGCGCGTGGTCTGCCAGGTACGGCGGATGCCGCCGCGCGCCCGCAGATGCGCCGCCTGCCCTTCCAGCGGCTTGCCGTCGAGCATGATGCTGCCGTAGTAGGAATCGAGGAAGCCCGCCACCGCGTCGATCAAGGTCGATTTGCCGGCACCGTTGGGACCGATCAGGCCGGTCACCGACTGCGGCGGCACCACCAGATCGACCTTGTCGAGCGCGACCACGGTGCCGTAGCGCACGGTGAGGCCGCGCGTCTCCAGCGTGCCGCCGCGCTCGCGCGGCCCGACCGAGAACTTCGGCTGCCCTGTGCTTGCAACCGCCGCCGCCTTGCGCAGCCGCCGCTTGCGGAAGGCGCGCCGCCACACCTCGCTCAGCGTCTCGCCAGCGCTCAGCGCGTGGGTGGCCCCGAAGGCGAACAGCACGTTGCCGATGTCCTGGCCGAGATCGAGCCGGCGCAGGATCTCCGGGAATGCGGTGATCATGATGCCGCCGATCAGCGCGCCCTCGGCGAACTGGGCGCCGACCATGGTCGCCACCGCGAACAGCGCCAGCGAGCTCATCATGTTGAAGTTGTCGGCGACCAGCGTGCCGAGATAGCCCGCGAGCAGGCCGCCGGAGACGCCGGCGATAAACGCGCTCATGGCAAACGCCGTGAGCTTGGCATAGGGAATGCTGATGCCGTGAGCCGCGGCGGCGCGCTCGGAATGGCGCACCGCGAGCCAGGTGGCGCCGATGCGGGCGCGGCTGATGAACTCCAGCGCCACCGCAATGATCACATAGAAGATCAGCGCGAACACGAAGTAGCCGCCGTCGCTGTCGAACAGCGCGGGACGCGCCACCGAGGTGAACGAGGTCTGCCCCGGAAAGGTGATGGTGGCGAGCACCGCGTCGAACGCCGTGGCGAAGCCGAGCGTCACAATGGCGAGGTTGATGCCGCGCAGGCGCAGCGCCGGCAGGCCGATGGCAACGCCGAATGGCACGGCCATGAGGCCGCCGATCAGGATCCACAGCGCCAGCCCGCCCGGCGCCTCGGCAACGTTAAGCCAGCCGACCGTCCAGGCGCCGACGCCGGCGAACGACATCTGGCACAGCGCGATCATGCCGGTGCGGCCCGACACGAGGCCGATGCTCTGCAGCGCGACGCCCGAGATCAGCACCGAGGTGGCGAGATAGGTCCAGTAGCCCGGCAGCACGCCGACGATAAGCGCACCCGCGACGATCGCCGCGAGTACGATCACCAGGCTCGAGCGGAAACTAGCGTGCTTCATCCCAGCGGGCTCCCCGTTGCAGCCACAACAGCACCGCCAGAATGATCAGGAACGGTACCGCGCCGCGGTATTGATTGAGACTTCCGAACACGCTGGTCATGCCTTCGATCATGCCGATCATGATGCCGCCGATCAGCGTCATCCAGAAGCTGCGGAACAGGCCGATCAGCGCCGCCGCCAGCGCCGGCACCACCAGCAGGCTGAGCGACATGAAGTCGGGCGAACGCTGCGGCGCGATCAACATCAGCGAGAACGTAGTCACCGCGCCGGTGATGCCCCATACCAGCAGCGCGAGGCGCTGCACCGGCACGCCGATCAGCTCCGCCGCCATCGGCCGCTCCGACAGCGCCCGCAGGTGCAGGCCCGTGCGGGTGCGATTGAGAAACAGGTCCGAGGCCACGGTGAACAGGATCGCGAGCGCAATGGTCAGCGCCGAGGCCTTCGTCACCTCGACGCCCGCGAGACGGAACGCCGAGCCCGGAAACAGGTCGGGGAAATGATGCGGATGCTGCCCGCCGGTGACGCGCAGGCCGAACGCCACCATGCCGACCAGCAGCGCGACGGTGACCGCGGCCTTGCTCGAGGCGGTCGCCTCGGCAAACCAGCGCGTCATCACGAAGCCGATGGTGACGCCGATCAGCACGCCGGCCAGCAGGCCGAGAAACACCGCCGGCCACATCGGCATGCCGGCTTCGCTGAGCGCGATCAGCACGAACGTGCCGGCGGCGCCGATCGCCGCGGCCGTGAAATTGATCACCGCGACCAGGCGGTAGGTGAAGACCGAGCAGACCCCGAGCAGCGCGTAGGCGCCGCCCGCGGTCAGTCCCGCAACCGCGGATGTCAGCAGAGCATTCATCGTCACTCCGTCAAATTCGGGCGGCGGACACGCCGCCGCCCCGTCGTCTTCATCCCTGAGCTTGTCTCGTCTGCGAGCGGACGTCCACGCTCACAGCGTGGGCAGCACGACCCAGTCCGGGGTCAGCACCTTCCATGCACCATGGTCCAGCTTCATGATCTTGGTCGACTGCATCGGCGAGTGGGTCTTGTCTTCGCCGAAGATGTAGGGCGAGCCCGCCAGCGGATACTTCGCCGGCTTCATCTTGAGCAGCGCGTTGGTCACGCTGTCGCGAGTCACCGGACCGTCGATGCTCTTGATGACATCGACGAACACCTGTGCCGCGAGGTAGCCGCCCTGCGAGAACGCGGTGAGCGGACGCTTGGAGGCGTTCATCGCCGCCATCCACTCCTTGTTCGCCGCCGAGCCGGTCTCGGTGTAGGGCTCCCACTCGGTGCCGACATAGACCGGCTGGTTGGTGTCGGCGAGCGCCTTCGCCACCTGCTCGGTGTAGCCCGGCGCCAGGAACAGCCAGTTGATGCCGGTGATCTTCTGCGCTTCAGCGGTCTTGACCCACTGCACCACGCCCGGCTCGACCGAGTTGTCGATCACCGCATCGCAGCCGGCATCACGCGCCTTGATGACGTACGGCGTCAGGTCGCCCTGGTAGGGCAGCGTCAGGTCCAGCAGGTGGATCTTCTGGCTGGTGATCTTCTCCCAGTTGGCGAGGGCCGCCTTGTAGGCTTCCTGGGTGCCGCCGATGATGATGAAGAAGGCACACAGCTTCTTGGTGTTGAGCGAGCGCGTGGCATAGTAGCTGACCGCGGTCGACAGCGCGAACGGGCCGACATTGACCGGCGCGATGCTCGGCGAGTTGAAGCAGGCGGCATCGACGCCGAGGCCCTGCACCGACATCACGTTCTTGCGCTTGTAGGTGGCGCCGTTGACCTGGCACTCCAAAAGGCTGGCCGAGCCGACCATGCCCACCACTTCCTTGTTGTCGATGAGGTCGCGCGCGGCCTGGGCCGCGACCTGCGGATCGGCCTTGTCGTCGGAGATGGTGTAGTCGATCTTGCAGCCGTTGATGCCGCCGGCGGCATTGAGCTGGTCGAACGCCGCGGCGGTCGCCTTCGGCACCTCGCTGAAGTCCGCAGGGCCGGTCACGGTCGACACCGCGCCGACCTTGATCGTGCCGCCCGCGCAGGTCGGGCCGGCCGCAAAGGCCTGTCCGGAGAGAGCGAGGAATCCGAGGCTCGCCGCCCCCGCCATCGCGATCGTTCTCAAATGCGTCATTGTCGTTCCCCCTTAATGCTTGTCGTCGTTCAGATCGTCTCAAACTGCCGGCGGCTGTCGTGGCGCGCGCCCGCCGGCTGGCGCAGCCGCGCGGGCTCGATCGCGGCGAACCGGCACAGGGTCCGCTCGATCAGCGCCCGCGGAATATCCCGCACGATGAAGACGAGCCGCGTGGTGCGGTCGTCGGTCGGCCAGGCGTCGAGGTCCCTGGGCGGGTGGAACACATGCTGCACACCATGGACCACCACCGGGCCCGGCTTCTCCGCGACGTTGACGAGGCCCTTGAAGCGCAGCAGGTCCTCGCCCTTGAGCGAGGCGACGTAATCGAGCCAGGTGGCGAACGGCTCCCAGGCGACGGGGCCGTCGATCAGCAGGCTGAACGACTGCACGCCATGGTGATGGCCGTGACCCTCGCCGTGCGCGCCGTGGTCGTGGTGATGATGGTGCGACGGATCGGTGCAACCGGCATCGTGGCAATGATGCTGCGGAGGATCGGCCGCGAGCGCCGGCGCGCTGCGCGCGAACCAGGCCACCACCTCGGCGCTGCGCGCCGCCGGATCGAACAGGCCGATATCGAGCACGTCAGCCGGATCAACGGCGCCGTCGTGCACCAGGAGAATGTCGGCCGTGGGATTGATGCCAGAGAGCTGCGCCGTGAGGCGTTCGACCTTCGCGCGCTCCGCAAGATCGGTCTTGGTGATCAGCAGCCGGTCGGCGACCGCGACCTGCTTGGCAGCTTCCGCGTAAGCACGCAGCGTTGCCTCGCCGTTGACCGCATCCACCGTCACCACCACGCCGTCGATGCGGTAGTGCGCGGCGATGTCGGGATCGACCATCAGGGTGTGCAGCACCGGCGCCGGATCGGCGAGGCCGGTGGTCTCCAGCAGGATGCGGGAAAAACGCGGCAGTTCGCCAGCGTCGCGCCGGCGCAGCAGGTCCTTGAGCGTCTCGACGAGGTCGCCACGCACGGTGCAGCAGATGCAGCCATTGTCGAGCAGCGCGAAGCGCTCCTCGGTGGTCTCGATCAGCAGGTGGTCGAGGCCGACCTCGCCGAATTCGTTGATGATCGCCACGGTGCCGTCGAGCGCCGGCTGCCGCAGCAGATGGTTCAGCGCCGTGGTCTTGCCGCTGCCGAGAAAGCCGGTCAGCACCGTGACGGGAACGAGGTCGGCGGCGGCCATGCGCTCAGCCCCGCTCGTAGACGACGCGGCCTTCGAACAAGGTCGTCAGCACGCGGGTGTCGGCGAGATCATGGGCCGGCGTCTCGAACACATTGCGGTCGAGCACGATGATGTCGGCGGACTTGCCGACCTCGATCGAGCCGGTGGTGCGGCCAAGGCCGATCGCCCGCGCCGCGCTGATGGTGTAGGTCTCGAGCACGGTGGCAAGGTCGAGCGCCTGCTCCGGCCACAGCGCCTGGCCCGGAAACTCGCCGGACGGATTCTGGCGCGTGACCATGCCCTCGATGCCGGTCCACGGATCGGGGTTGGCCACCACCGGCCAGTCGGAGCCGCCGGCGATCAGTGCGCCGGCCTCATGCAGGCTCTTGTTAGGCCAGAACCGCGTCGCGCGCTCCACGCCCATCGCCGCCTTGTGGCCTTCCAGGAACACGGTCGGATACCAGATGATCGGCGACAAGTCGGCGGCGACGCCGAGCGCGGCGAAGCGCGCGATGTCCTGCGGCGCGATGTAGCTGGCATGGGCGATGTGGTGGACGAGCGACGTCGGGCCGTTGAAGCTGCGCACGACGTCGATGGCGTCGAGCGCCTGGCTGACCGCGGCGTCGCCGGCGCAGTGGATCTTGACCGCGATGTTCTGCTTCTCGCACTTGCCGACCCAGCGCACGAGGTCCGGCACCGTCAGCATGGTGGTGCCGCGGAAGCAGCAGCCATGGATGGGATCGGCGACATAGGGCTCGTGAAACGCGGCGGTCTTGGCGCCGGGCACGCCGTCGAGGAAGATTTTGGCGTAGTCCGGGAGCGCGTGGGCGCCGCGATAGCTCTCGCGCAGCGCGAACAGCGCATCGCCAGCGAGGCCGAACATGAACGACGGCTCGATCGCCGGCATCGCCGCGACGGCCCACGCGGTCAGTTCGCCGCGGTCGTCGAGACCTTTCAGCGCGGCGAGGATCGGCTGCATGCTGGCGGCGTCGAGGAAGCCGGTGACGCCATAGGAGTTGAGCACCGCGATCGAGTGCGCCACCGCGGCACGGTCCATCTCGGCGGTGTAATGACCGGACTCGGCGAGCGCGCGCTCGACAAGGCCCGAGGCGGATTCGATCATCACGCCGGTCAGCGCCCCGGTCGCGGGATCGCGGCCGATCTCGCCCTGCTCCGGATTGGGCGTATCCCGGCTGATGCCGGCAAGGCGCAGCGTCGCCGAGTTGACCCAGCGGTTGTGATAGGTGTCGTCGCGCAGCAGCACCGGGTTGTCGCCGCTCGCCGCATCGAGCAGCGCCAAGGCCTCGCTGGTGTTGATGCGGTTGAGCTGATCGGTGCCCCACTGGCCGCCGACGATCCAGCTGCCGGGCTTGGCCTTGGCCGCGGCCGCGGCGATGCGGTCGGCGATGTCGCGGATGCTCAGCGTCGAAGGAAAGCGGGTCTCGTAGAGTTCCGCCTGCCCGCCCATCATGATGTGGTTGTGGACGTCGACAATGCCGGGCATCGCCATGCGGCCCTGCAGGTCGACCACCTTCGTCGCCTTGCCGGTCAGCGGCGCGACATCGGCGTCCGATCCGACCGCGATGATCCGGCCGCCCTTGATCGCGACCGCGCTCGCCCACGACCGCGACGGATCGACCGTGTAGATGCGGCCGTTCCGGATCACGAGATCGGCGGGGTGAAGCTCCTGCACCATGCGAAACCGTCCTGTCCTATTGCTTCCTGATCATTCCCGCCACGGCCGCACGAACAATCAACCATATGGCTGATGTCCACGGTTCCACCTCATCGCCGGGGCTGGATTCCGGCGCCGCAGCGGCGCCGGATTGTGCCACTTCAGCTGCAGCAATGGCCGGTCGCGCCGCGGCCGTCGACGCTGCGGTCGTTGCGCTCCGCCGGCAGATCCATCGCCGGATTGGCGTCAAAGAAGCCGTTCGGCTTCAGCATGAAGCCGGCATACTCCACCGGCATCACCGGAAAATCCTCCGGCTTGCAGACATGGGTGTGGCCGAACGAGTGCCACAGCACGATGTCCTGGTTGTCGATGTCGCGGTTCTGCTGGATGTAGTGCGGCAGGCCGTCGCCGCCGGCATGGACGTTGGGATAGTCGCCGCTGGCGTACTTCTCCGCCGGGTCGTGCCGCGTCACCCAGACATGGCGGGTGGCAAAACCACCGCGATGGCGCACCGTGCTGCCCTCCTGGGCGAGCATCAAGGGGCTCGGCTGCACGATCAGCTTGTAGCCGGTCGGCTTGCCGACGCTGTTCTTCTCATTGGGGTTGATCACCTTCCAGTATCGTCCGGTGGCGCCATCCGCCACCCGTGCGGCGTCACGCTCGCGCTGCAGCGTGCGGCTGGTAGTGTCGAACACATTGCCATAGGGGTTGTCCTTGCCCCAGGGCCGCGGCAGGAACTCGTGCTCCGTGACGCTGTTGCCGCCGCCGTCGAGATCCATGTGCAGGCGCACATTAAAGAAGTGCTGGTGGGTCGGGCCGCCGAGGTTGTCGTCGACCATGCCGCCCCACGGATAGGTAGCGCCCGGCGCGACCGCCGCGGTCTGGATGATGCCGGTGAGCTTGGCCTCGAGCTGGATGGTGCCGTCCTGGTAGAGGTACCAGTAGAAGCCGTAATCATAGTTGCCGACGGTGGCGAAGAAGCTGATCACCAGGCGGCGGGAGCGGCGCACCTCGTAGGTGTCGTTGCGGAATTCGTAGTGCTTCCAAAGGATGCCATAGTCCTCCTCGTGCATGCACACCGCGTTCTTCATCACGAAGGGACGGCCGAGGTCGTCG
This sequence comes from Pseudomonadota bacterium, assembly GCA_040756765.1. Classification (GTDB taxonomy): domain Bacteria; phylum Pseudomonadota; class Alphaproteobacteria; order Rhizobiales; family Xanthobacteraceae; genus Bradyrhizobium_A. The sequence goes on from JBFLYG010000004.1 coordinate 40,501, forward strand.
GCGGCCGGGATGTCGAAATAGCGGATGTGGCCGAGGCAGTCGCAGCCGAGCTCCAGCGCGTTGGCGAGCTTGCCGAGGCCGTACTCGCCGGCGTCGAACGCGCTCTTCCAGTAGTGGTTCGCGGTCGGATCGGCATAGGGCACCACCATCTCGGTGACGCTGGCGCGGTGGATGATGCTGCGCTTCCTGCCCTTGTCGGTGTGGGACAACTGGTGCAGCACGAGGCCCTCGCGTGGCGTGAAGCCGACACGGAAAGTCCAGCGCTGCCACGACACCTCCCAGCCATCGACAGAGAAGCTCGCCCCGTCCGGCTGCACGATGTGCAGCGGCTTCACGTCCGTGCGGGTCTCCTTGATCGATTCGCGGTTGTAGTCGCGGTTCTTGCGCGGGATCGGCACCGCCACCTCCTCGTCGACGAGGTCGGTGACGCGGTTGGCGACGAGGTCGACGACCGCGACCACGCCCTCGATCGGATGAGCGTAACCGTTATCCTTGAGGCTCGAGCGGTAGTAGCTGACGGCGCGGACGATACGGCGCCCCTTCTCGACGTCGCGGCCGAAGAAGCCGGACGAGAACGGGTCGATCTGCGCCAGCTCCATGTCGGCGTCGGTGAGACCGCGGCGGCGCATCGCCCGTCGCCAGCCCTCATCCGCCTTGACGATCTGCTCGCAGCGAACAAATTCCTCCAGCATCACCGGCGGCTGGCCATAGGGTGCGACATCGTTGGGCAGCTGCGTCCACTGCACCACCGCCCCCACGGTCAGGTCGACGATGGCTTCGTGCGCGATGCCGGTGCGGGCATCCAGCACCAGCAGGAAGGCACGGCGCGGCAGGGCCGCCCCGCCGGCATGGGCCGCGAGCTCCGCCTTGGTCGGCTCGGCGAGGTGCATCATGGCGAAGCGGACCTCGGGCCCGAGCGTCTTCTCCGTCTTCAGCAGGTTGGTGGCGGCTTCGATCTCCTGCAGCGACAGCGGATCCAGCGGATGACCGACGCCGACCAGCTTCGCCGCCGTGGGCGTGCAGGTGTCCGTTTGCGACATGGCTTTGACCTTGGCTTTTTACCCTTGATGAACTGCGGCAAGTGTCCGCGCGTCCGCGCCGGTTGGGAATCAACCGTTCGGTGGACGGCCGCACCGTTTCATGGCGATTCCGCACCGCAGCAAGGACTGAGGTTCAGGAAGGTCCGGAGCTGTCAGGGCGGTGCTGCGGCAGGCCGGCAAGAGCCGGCCGCCGTGACACATCAGTGGAACCGAGACATCAGGGCGACCACCGCCGAGCGGTTCTCGACGCCGAGCTTCTCGAAGATGTGCAGCAAGTGGGTCTTCACCGTTGCCAGGCTGATGTCCAGGCAGGCGCCGATCTCGCGGTTGGTGCGGCCGCAGCACAACAGGTCGATCACCTCACGTTCCCGGGCCGTCAGCCCGTAGCGGGTAATCTTGCGGTCGATGGTGTCCATGGCGGAATCGCGCAGCAGCGTGAACTCCATGTATTCGTGCATCTTGGCGGCCATGGTCATGGCGCTGTCGGGAACCGGGGTGCCGTCCCGCCACATCACGCTCATGCCGGCCACGATCCGGTCGTCCTGACGGAAGAAGAACTCGACCATGTCGCCAATGCCGAAATGGGACGAGAACGAGCGGTAGGTCTCGACATCCGGGGTATGGACCGTGGCGATCTCGTCGGTCAGGCGCACCACCCCGCGCCGGGTCGCCTGCATGTTGCGCACATGCAGCGGATCGAACCGGTTCATCCGCTCGACATACTGACGGTGGAAATCCAGGGGCACGCCGCGCAGCAAAAAGTTCCCGAGCGTCATGTCGCGGTTGACCCGGTAGAACGCCGCGCCGCTCGCCTCGAGCACGTCATTGGCGAATTGCATGGTCCGTTCCGCTGCCGGATCCACGACGTCCGTCATCATGTCCATGGTGCCCTCCAACTCTCTCCCGCCGGGATTCTTCGTGCACCCCGTTGGGACGAACGCTGCGGTACTCGGCTGGCTCAGTCAAGCAATTTGCGGGCCACACTTGACTGACAGTGCCCTTTGTCGAGCACGGCGGGCCGATCAACCATTCGGCTGATGGTGATCCCCGCCGTTTCTCCCGATCATGGCAACTACAGCTTGAGGGGACGGCATGGCGCTATCGGCAGACGGCGACGCCACACACGGTGTCGCTCCGCACACTCTGGCGGCGCTGCGCGCCCGGGAGGAGCGGAGATTTCGGGAACAGCACCCGCGGGCGCAGCAACTGCATGCGGAGGCGCTGCAGCACATGCCGCACGGGGTGCCGCTGCACTGGATGAGCCAGTGGGGCACGCCGTTTCCGATCTTCGCCGAGAGCGCGCAAGGCGCGCGGCTGACCGACGTCGACGGCCACACCTACATCGACTTCTGTCTCGGCGATTCCGCCTGCATGTTCGGCCATGCTCATCCGGCGCTGGCGAAGTCGATCGGACAGGCGATCACCCAAGGCGCGTCCTACATGCTGCCGACCCGCGACGCCATCGCGGTCAGCCGCGAGCTCGGCCGCCGCTTCCGCGTGCCCTACTGGCAGCTCGCGACCTCGGCGACGGAGGCCAACCGCTTCGCGCTGCGCATCGCGCGCATGGTCACCGGCCGCGACAAGGTGCTGGTGTTCAACGGCAAGTATCACGGCTCGGTCGACGAGACCCAGGTCGAGCTGCGCGACGGGCAGATGCGGCCGCAGCACGGCGTCAACCCCAACGGCGTCGACTTCGCCCGCACCACCAAGGTGGTCGAGTTCAACGACCTCGCCGCGCTCGAGACCGCGCTCGCCGAGCGCGACGTCGCCGCGGTGCTGGCCGAGCCGCACATGACCAACATCGGCATGGTGCCGGCGGCGGACGGCTTCCATGACGGCCTGCGCCGCCTGACCAGGCAGACCGGCACGCTTTTGATCATCGACGAGACCCACACCATCTGCATGGGCCCGTCCGGCGGCACCGGCGCGCTCGGCCTCGACCCGGACATGGTGGTGCTCGGCAAGGTGCTGGCCGGTGGCATTCCCAGCGCCGTCTATGGCATGAGCGAGCCGATCGGCAAGGCGGTCGAGCGCATCACCGCCGGCCCCGGCATCAACCACTACGGCTTCGGCGGCACCCTCGCCGCCAACGCGCTGACGCTGCGCGCCATCCGCACCACGCTGGAAGAGGTGATCACCGAAGCGAGCTACCGCCATATGACCATGGTGGCCGAGGCGCTGGAGAAGGTCATCGCCCGGCGCATCGCGCAGTTCAACCTGCCCTGGCATGTGACGCGGATGGGGGCGCGGGTGGAGTATCTCTACCTGCGCGAGCGCCCGCGCAGCGGCGGCGAGGCTGCGCGCGCCCGCTCCGACGACATCGAGCTGCTCAGCCATCTCTATTTCGCCAACCGCAACGTGCTGCTGACCCCGTTTCACAACATGGCGCTGATCTCACCCTTCACCAGCCTCGACGATGTCGCGACCTACGACCGCGTGTTCGGCGAGATGCTCAGCGAATTCACCTCCCCCTCATCGACCAACGAGTGACCATGACCAACGCTTCTGCCGACGCCACCAACTGGATCTCCGTAGGCTCCCTGGCGCAGAGTTTTGCGCCCGACAACAACAACCTGGCACGCTCGGCCGACCTCGATGGCAGGACCATCGCCCTGCACTTTGCCGATGGCCGGACCGCCACCTACAGCTTCGGCCAGGATGGCGCCGTGAGCTTCAGCGGGGCGGCCGGGACCGGCCAGAGCCACTGTCTCGCCACCTGCCTGCGGCCGGGCATCTACTTCGTCGACTTCGTGCGGCCCGATGCGCGGCCGCCGGCCTCGGTATCGCTGGTGCTCGACCTCGACCGCCAGGTCGCGACCTCGGTCACCGCCCAGCTGCCCGCCGCCGAGGTCGCCCACCGCAGCATCTTCCGCCAGGCCCAGCAGCAGCAGGAGCTGACATCGGTCGGTGCCGACATCCAGTTCGCCTCGATCGACCGGCCGTTCGATGCGACCGCCGCGCACCATGCCCCGACCACGGAGCTGACCGGCATCCGCCTGCAGCACCGCTACAATCCGCACGAGGTCTACGAGCACATCTATCTCAACGAGCATCGCTATGCCTGGCATTGCCTGTCGGGCGCGGAGAAGGGTCTCGCCGACGTCGACCGCGCCCACTACATCAAGATCGCCGACAAGCTCTACCTGTTCGTCTGGCGCGAGAAGGTGGTGCCGACGCTGGGCGCGGTGCTGGTCGATCTCGACCAGATGAAGACCACCGGCAAGATCTTCGGCTACGCCGACGACAGCCTCTCAACCGTCAGCAACTTCCAGGTCGGCGCCACCAGCAAGCTCGTCAACACCACCGTCCACACGCTCTGACAGCTCACGCGGAGAATTCGCCCATGCGCTTCGCCAACAAGACCGCGCTGATCACCGGCGGCGGCACGGGAATCGGCGCCGCGGTCGCCCGCCGCTTCCATGCCGACGGCGGCAAGGCCATTGTCATGGGGCGGCGCAAGGAGCCGCTGGAGCGCGTCGCCGCCGAGACCGGCGCGCTGGTCGCGGTCGGCGACGCTGCTGATGGCAATGACATGCGTCGCGCGGTCGATCTCGCCACGGAGACGTTCGGCGGCCTCGACGTGCTGGTGGCCAATGCAGGCGGCCATGGCTTCGGCACGGTCGAGGAGATGGACGACGCCACCTGGCGGCTATCCACCCACTCCAACCTCGACACCGCCTTCGTCTCGGCGCGTGCGGCGCTGCCGTCGCTGCAGGCGCGGCGCGGCAACATTGTCGTGGTGTCGTCGCTGGCCGGCCTGTTCGCCGGCCCCGAGGTCGCGGGCTACGTCACCATGAAGCACGCGCTGATCGGCCTCACCAAGTCGCTGGCGCGCGATTTCGGGCCACGCGGCGTGCGCACCAATGCGGTATGCCCGGGTTGGGTGAAGACCGACATGGCCGATGGCGAGATGGACGTGATCATCCAGAAGCACGGCCTGCCGTCGGTCGAGGCGGCCTACCAGCTCGTTACCCGCAACGTGCCGATGCGGCGCCCGGCCGAGCCGGACGAGGTCGCCAACGTGATCTGCTTCCTGGCCTCCGACGAAGCCGCAATGGTGTGCGGCGCCATGCTGCCGGTCGACGGCGGCTCCTCGGTGGTGGACCTGCCGACCATCAGCTTCGCCGACTGATTTCGGCGCGGCGGCCACACGCTCCGCCACGCCGGATCTCTGGCTCTCCAAGCGTGCTCCTCCCTCCATGCCCGGCCTCCGTGCCGGGCATCTTTTTGTGGGGCGGTGGGACATGCACCGCAATTAAGAGGGACAAGTTCTGCGGCGTTCAGCTCCGTCACCGACGCTCATACCCCCGATACGTCATGCGCGGGCTTGACCCGCGCATCCAGCTTGCTCTCAGTTTGACGTGAGTGCGTGAAGCTGGATCACCGGGTCACGGCGCTGCGCGCCGGCCCGGTGATGACGCAGAATGGAATGGCGAGCTCGGTGCCTATCTCCTGGTCATTCCGGGACGTCGCCAACGGGTCCGCGCGAAGCGCGGCCCGATGACATGCCCCGCGACGGACCCGGAAGCCCGATCATCGGTCTCGCAGTGCGGTCGAGATTCCGGATCGCCGCTTCGCGGCGTCCGGAATGACGATGCCGAGAACCTGCGAGGCGACAGAAGACGAGAACAATCGTCTCTCCCCTCATCCTGAGGAGCGGCGAAAGCCGCGTCTCGAAGGATGAGGCCACAACATCGCGGCCGTGTCATCGCGCCTCGGCCTCATGGTTCGAGACGGCGCTGACGCGCCTCCTCACCATGAGGAAATGGGACCAGCACAAGTCATCACAGTACCCTAGCAACGCAACGTCACCGCTCCGCGCTCACGCGCTCATGCCGCCGTCGACCATCAGCATGGCGCCGGTGGTGAAGCTGCTCTGATCGGACGCGAGATAGACCACCGACTTCGCGACCTCGTCGGGCGAGGCGTGGCGTCCCAGCGGGATCTGGCTGTCGAAGAACTCGGTGGCGTTGCGGCCGATGATCTGGCTGAGGTCGTCCTCGACGCGCTGCTGGAAGTCGTTGGCGATCGGCCCGGGGTGGATGGTGTTGACGCGGATGCGGCGGCCGGCGAGCTCTTTTGCCAGGCACCGCATCAAGCCGACCTGGGCGTGCTTGGCGGTGATGTAGGCGTAGACGCCGGGATCGCCGCGGGTGCCGGCGACGCTCGAGGTGATGATGATGCTGCCGCCGTCGTTCATGCGCGGCGCAGCGAGCTTGCACATCAAAAATGCGCCTTTGACATGGACGGCATAGACCGCGTCGAACACCTCTTCCGGATACTCGGCGATCGGCCGCACCGTGCCGAAATTGCCGGCATTGGAAAACAGCACGTCGATCCGGCCGAAGCGTGCGACGGTGGCGTCGAGCGCGGCCTCGACGCTGCCGCGATCGGTGACGTCCACCGCCATGCTGGTGATGTCAGCCGACGACAGGCTCGCCTCGGCCTGCCGCAGCTCGGCCTCGCGGCGATCGAGCAACATCACCCTGGCGCCCTCCTTCAGAAAGAGGCGCGCGGCCGCGACGCCGAGACTCCCGGCGCCGCCGGTCACGATACAGGTCTTGCCGTCCAGCGATCCCATCACAGTTCTCCCCCGGCGGCGCCAGGCGCCGCTCTCCGATCGGTCGTTTGCCGACGTCGGCGAGGCGACAGCCCCGCCACGCGCATCAGCGAAACAGCTTGTTGACGTAGTCAGCGCCGATGCCGACCTTCTCGTAATGGTCGCGGCACATCTGGATGTACTGGTGGACATCGAAATAGCCGTTGGGCTCGCCATTGTCGTCGAGCCAGATCAGCGGTCCCTTGACCTGGAAGAACACCCGCATCGGCTCGTCGTGCTCGTAGGCGACCAGCGTGTGCCCCTCACCCGGGGTCTCGTAGACGAAGTCGCCCTTGGTCGCGGTCCAGTCGTGCTCGAGATAGCCCCACTTGCCGGAGATGGTGTAGGCGAACACCTCGTGCGGATGATAGTGGCGGTTCACGAGCCCGGCCTTCTTCGCCATCAGGATGTCGCACCACTTGTTCTGGGTCGGCGAGATCCACAGCGGCCGCGAGAACACCGTGTCGGTGAACGGCACGTAGTAGCGCTCGTCGTCGGTCGGCGCATTGGCGAGATAGACCTCGGGCAGCGCATCGGGCTGGAACACCTTGGTGATCGGCTTCAGATCACGCCAAAATTCGCTCGTCGCAGCCTCCGGCATCGTCCCTCGTCTCCTGAGTTGTCCAAATCGGCAGTGGCGCTGTTCTAGATGGCCGAACCGGCGCTCGGTAGCCTCAGGCGTGGTCCAAATCCCTTCTGGTCAAATGATCATTCCCGCCCGATCAAGCCCCCTCGTTCCCCTCGCCTCCCCGATGAAATTAGGCTGACGGGACATTCCGTCGCAGGACCACGACCGTCCGGCGGAACCAGGTGATCGTCGCAACGAACGCCGACACCGCGCGCTTTCAGCGATTTTCAACACTCTGCCCGTGACGGGCACAATTTGAAGGGGGAGACCATTCATGCCGCGTCTATCGCGTTCACTCATCACCGCAGCCACCGCAGCAGCCAGCCTGATCGGCTTCGCCGCCATGGCCGACTGCGAGGCCGCCACGCTCAAGTGCGGATTGAGCAACGGCCAGAAGGCGAGCGGTGCGCCGATCAACATCGGCGCCATCGTCAGCAAGACCGGCCCGGACGACTTCAGCGCCTCGGCGCGCTCGGCCGAGGCCTATTTCAAGTGCGTCAACGACAATGGCGGCATCAACGGCCGTCCGGTCAACTACATCATCGGCGACGACCAGTGGAATCCGGAGACCGCCGCGCAGCTGCGCGCCAAGCTGGTCGACGACCAGAAGGTGGTCGCCATGGTCGGCAACTCCAGCTTCGTGGAATGCGCCGCCAACGCCAAGGGCTATGAAGCCAGCAACACCCTGGTGATCGCCGGCGTCGGCGTGCCGCGCGAGTGCTTCACGGCGAAGAACTACGCGCCGCTCAACGCCGGTCCGCGGCTGTCGTCGATCGCCGCCGCGCAGTACATCCACGAGGCCTATGGCGCCAAGACCTTCGTCTGCGTCGCGCCGAACATCCCCAATGTCGGCGCCTGGTCGTGCGACGGCATCGAGACCTGGGCCAAGGCCAACGGCCTGAAGTCGACCACCATCCTGGTCGATCCCGGCTCGTCCGACGCCAACTCGACCATCCTGCAGGCGGCGAGCTCCAAGCCGGACTCGATCATCCTCGGCATGCCCAAGGGCGTGATGCTGCCGCTGATGGTCGCCGCCGAGCAGCAGGGCCTGATCGACAAGATCAAGTTCGGCTCCGCGGCGTCGGGCTACAGCAACGACGTGCCCGGTGCGCTCGGCGCCGCGTGGGACGGCAAGTTCGTGGTCAACATGGAGTTCCAACCGCTCGACTCCAAGGAGGCCGACAACGCCAACTGGCTCGCGGTGATGGACAAGTACGCCGCCGCCGAGGTGCCGCGCGACACCTTCGCCCAGGCCGGCTATCTCGCCGCGCGCCTCGCCACCGAGACGCTGCTCAAGCTCGATCCCGCCAAGATCGACCGCGACAGCGTCACCACCGCGCTGCGCGGCGTGACCAGGTTCGACAGCGATATCCTGTGCAGCTCGTGGTACTTCGGCGCCGACGCCGCGCGCCACAACGCCAACAACACGCTGCGGACCTCGGTCACCAGCGGCAAGACCTGGAAGGCGGTCGCCGGCTGCGCCAAGATCGTCGACCCGGAACTCGCCGACATTCGTGCCTACGAGAGCAAGGCGGGGATCGTCCGCTGAATGGGGGGCGCGTCCCGGGAGGCGGATCCGTCCGCCTCCCGGGCGCCGCCGACCGACCCGTCGTCACCCGTCTGGATTGACCTGATCGCATGCTGCTTCCCTTCATCGTGTCCGGTCTCGGCATCGGGGCCGTCTATGCCCTGTCCGGCGTCGGGCTCGTGGTGCTGTACCGCGCCACGGGCGTTCTCAACTTCGCCTATGGCGCCGTCGGCGCGCTCGGCGCGTTCTGCGCCTGGTCGGTGATCAATGCTGGCTATGCCGCGCCACTCGGCTGGCTCGCCGCCGTGGTGGTGGCGACGCTGGGCTCCTACGCCTATGGCCGCTTCGTCGCGCCGCGCCTTGCGTTCCGCGATCCGGTGGTGCGCGCGGCCGGCACGCTCGGCTTCGCGCTGGTGCTGCTCGGCTTCATCGGCTGGATGTGGGGCGAGATCCCGCGGCGCCTGACGCTGCCGACCGACCGCTCCTATCTCGACCTGTTCGAGACCCGCCTGACCATGACGCGGGTGCTGGCGATCGCGCTCGCGGTCGTCATCGTCGCGGCGATCAGCCTGCTGCTGGCGCGCACCCGGCTCGGGCTGCAGATGCGCTCGCTCGCCGACAACCGCGACCTGTCCGGCCTGCTCGGCATCCGCGTGGTATCGGTCGAGACCATCGCCTGGGTGATCAGCGGCGTGTCCGCCGGCATCTGCGGCGTGCTGCTCGCCAACATGGTGCGGCTGCAGGGGCTGCAGCTCACCTTCCTGGTGATCCCGGCGATCGCCGCCGCGATCCTCGGGCGGCTATCGTCGCTCACCGTCACAGCGATCGCCGGCCTCGTCATCGGCGTGATCGAGGCCTGCCTCAGCCTCTTTCCCGCGGTCGCCCCCTATCGCACCGCCACGCCCTTCGTGGTCGCCCTGATCGCGGTCGCCGTGCTCAGCACCACCGCCAAGCTGAAAATGGAGCAGCGATGAGTGCCATGGACGCCGGCGCGGTCGGCGAGGTGATGGCGGTCCGCCGGCCCGGCCTTGCGCGCTATCGCAATGTCGTGGTCATCCCGCTGGTGCTGATCGGCGCGGCGCTGGTCGTCGCCGCGACCGCCAACGGCTACTGGATCTCGACGCTGACCTCCGCGACCGCGCTTGCGCTGGCCGCGTCCGGCGTCGGCCTGCTGTACGGCCAGCTCGGCCTCGTGTCGCTGTGCCAGTACAGCCTGCTCGGCGTCGGCGGCTGGGTGGCGCTGCGGCTCGGCTTCGCCTTCCACCTGCCGTTCGAATTCGGGCTCGTCGCCGCCGGGCTCGTGTCCTCGGCGGTCGGCGTGCTGTGCGGGCTGCCGGCGCTGCGGCTGCGCGGGCTCTATCTCGCGCTGGTGACGCTGATGCTGGCCGGCGGTTTCCAGGTGCTGATCAACGCCTGGGGGTATCCCGACGGCGGCCCCGGCTTCCTCGGCCGCGCCGATGCGACGCAGCGCCTGATGATGGCGCGGCCGGCGGCGGCGACGTCGGGCGGCGCCTATTTCGTGTATTGCGTGGTGGTGCTGGCGCTCGGCCTGATGCTGGTCGAGCTGCACCGCCGCACCAAGCCCGGCCGCGCCTGGGCGCTGATCCGCGCCGGCGAGACCACCGCGCTCGCCTCCGGCGTCAATCTCCTGCTCTACAAGACCTGGGCGTTCGCGCTCGCCGGCTTTCTCGCCGGCGTCGCCGGCGCGCTGCTCGCCGCCGGCGTCGGCCAGCTCGATGGCCGCGCGTTCCCGGCGTCGGACTCGCTGAGCCTGTTCGCGCTCACCGTGGTCGGCGGCGTCTACAACTGGGTCGGCGCGGTGATCACCGGCCTGCTGCTGCGCGCGGTGCCGTCGCTGCTGACCGATTACGGCGTCGACGGCAACGTCGCCATGATCGTCTTCGGCGCGGCACTGCTGCATGCGCTGATCACCGCCCCGACCGGCGTCGCGGGGCAGGTGATCGGCCTGATCGAGCGCATCAGCCGCCGCGCCGGGAGGACGACGCCATGATCCGCATCCGCGATGTCACCGTGCAGTTCGGCGCGGTCCGGCCGCTGGAGGCGCTCACGGCCGATCTCGCCGCGCCGATCGTCGGCCTGATCGGCCCGAACGGCGCCGGTAAGACCACGCTGCTCAACGTGCTGTCGGGCTTCGTGCGGCCGCGCCAGGGCACGATCGACATCGACGGCACCAATGTGCTGGCGCTGTCGCCGACCCGGCGCGTCGCTTTCGGCCTGCGCCGCACCTTCCAGACCGAGCAGATCGCCGACGACCTCACCGCCTGGGACAACGTGCTGGCGATCGCCGACCACATGCCGCGCGGCGCCGCCACGCCCGAGGAGCAGGTCGAACGCGCCCTGCATTATGTCGGGCTCGGTGCGGCCGCGCAGACCCCGGGCGCCGCCCTCAACCTGTTCGAGCGCCGCCTGGTGGAGATCGCCAAGGCCCTTGTCGGCAAGCCGCGCCTGATCCTGATGGATGAGCCGGCGGCGGGCCTCAACGAGGCGGAATCGATGCTGCTCAAGCAGCGCATCGTCGGCATCCCCTCGGCGTTCGGCGCCCAGATCCTGCTGATCGACCACGACGTCGACCTGATCGCCGTCACCTGCACCGAAACGCTGGTGCTCGACTTCGGCAAGCGCCTCGCGCTCGGACCGACCCGCGCCGTGCTCGACGAGGCTGTGGTGCGCGAAGCCTACCTCGGGAATGCATGACATGACGGACACTGCCCGCGTCGAAGTTCGCGACCTCGTGGTGCACCGCGCCGGAAAACAGGTGCTGCACGGCGTGTCGCTCGACATCGCCCCCGGCGAGGTCACCGCCCTCGTCGGCGCCAACGGCGCCGGCAAGTCGTCGCTGGTCGGCGCCATCGCCGGCGCGCTGCCGGTGAGCGCCGGGCGGATCGCGCTCGGCGGCGCGCGCATCGACGGCCGCTCGCCCGACACGGTACGCCGCGCCGGCATCGCCGTGGTGCCGGAAGGCCACCGCATCCTGACCTCGCTGACGGTGCGCGACAACCTGCGCGCCGCCGGCGCCATGCACACCAGCGCAATCCTCGCGGATGAGATCGAGCGGGTGCTGGCGCTGTTTCCGGAATTGAAGCCGCGGCTCGACGTGCCCGGCGGCGCACTGTCCGGCGGTCAGAAGCAGATGGTCAGCATGAGCCAGGCGCTGATCGCGCGGCCGCGCTTCCTGCTGATCGACGAACTGTCGCTCGGCCTCGCGCCGGCGATCGTCAAGCGCCTCGCCGACACCCTGCCGCGCATCACCGTGGGCGGCACCGGCATCCTGCTGATCGAGCAGTTCACCACGCTGGCGCTGGGACTGTCGCGTCAGGCCCATGTGCTGGAGCGCGGCCGCATCGTCTTCAGCGGCGCCGCCGCGACGCTGCAGGCCAACCCCGACATCCTGCACAGCGCCTACCTCGCCGGCGGCAAGCGCCCGGCGGAGGCGGCCGCGCCGTAGGCGGGGCACGGCCAGCATCCAGCACGCGGACGTCGCCCGGGTGAGCGCAGCGACACCCGGCATGTGTGCCTGCTGACATCTCCCGCGACGTTGGCCATCCGGACGGCGTGTCGCGCGCTTCGGACGCCGCCCCGGATATCGCTGCGCTCATCCGGGCTACGCGGCGATGGACCAGATCAGCAGCTACGGACCTTAGTTTTGTCGTCGCCGGGCTTGTCCCGGCGACCCCGGCAAGGAAGGCACTGCATTCCTAAGCGGGATGGCCGGGACGAGCCCGGCCATGACGCATCGGATGTGGCAGGCGCGACGCAGGCGACGAGAAGTCGTTTCAGCCCCCCTCACGGATTCTCCGCCAGCACAAAATCGGCGCAGCGCTCGCCGATCATCACCGCAGGGGCGTTGGTGTTGCCGCTGACGATCTTCGGCATCACCGAGACGTCGGCGACGCGCAGGCGGCTGACGCCGCGAACCCTGAGCTTCGGATCGACCACCGCATCATCGTCCTTGCCCATCCGGCAGGTGCCGGCCGGGTGATAGACGGTCTTGGCGTAGCTGCGGACATGCGCCTCGATCGCGTGGTCGTCGAGATCGTCGGCCGCGCCCGGCAGCAGCTCCTTCTCGATCAGCGCCGCGAGCGCCGGCGCGCGCAGGATCTTGCGCGCCAGCTTGACGCCGCGCACCAGCGTGTCGACGTCGTCCTGCGCGGCGAGGTAGTTCGGATCGAACAGGATCGGCGCCGCGGGATCGGCCGCGCGCAGCCGCACCGTGCCGCGCGACTTCGGCTGCAGGAAGCACGGGTTGATCGACATGCCATGGCCTTCCAACGGTTCGCGGCCGACATCGCCCGCCAGCACCGGCAGCACGTGGAACTGGATGTCCGGCCGGCCGGTGCCGAGGGTGTCGGCGAAGCCGCCGCTCTCCACGACGTTGGAGGTCAGAAGGCCCGACTTGAACAGGTAGTACTGCGCGCCATGGCGCAGCGCCTTCAACCCGGTGTCGTTGCCGAGCAGGCTGATCGGCTTGCGGGCGCGGCCATAGACCGAGACCTCGAGATGGTCCTGGTAATTGCGCCCCACCCCCGGCAGGTCGCGGATCACCGGAAGGCCGAGCGCCGCCAGCTCCTGCTGCGGACCGATGCCCGACAGCAGCAGGATTTTCGGCGTCGCCAGCGCGCCGGCGGTGAGAATGACCTCATGCCGCGCCCGCGCGACATGCTCGGCGCCATCCACCGTGCGGTAGATGATGCCCGACGCGGCGCCGTTCTCGAGCAGCACCCGCGAGACATGGGCCTCGGTGACGAGCTTGAGGTTCGGCCGGCCCATCACCGGACGCAGATACATCACCGCGGTCGAGCCGCGCCGACCGCGCCGCGTCGTGGTCTGGTAGAAGCCGACGCCGAGCTGCTGCGCGCCGTTGAAGTCCGGATTGAGCGGCAGCCCCGCCTGCTGCGCCGCGGCGACGAAGCCGCGGCTGAACGGATGCTTGTAGGCGATGTCGGTCACCGACAGCGGCCCGTCGTTGCCATGATAACCGTCGACGAGGCGGGTGTTGGCTTCGGAGCGGCGGAACACCGGCAGCACGTCGCGCCACGCCCAGCCGTCGCAGCCCATCTCCGCCCACTCGTCATAGTCGCGGGCCTGGCCGCGGATATAGACCATGGCGTTGAGCGACGACCCGCCGCCGAGCGTGCGGCCCTGCGGCACATACATCGCACGGTTGGCCGCCTTGGGCTGCGGTTCGGATTCGTAGACCCAGCTGCGCTCGGTGCCGATCACCCGGACGAAGGTCGCGGGAATGTGGATGAACATGTCGTTGTCGGCCGGCCCGGCCTCCAGCAGCAGCACGCGCTTGCCAGCGGCCACCAGGCGGTTCGCGATCACGCAGCCGGACGAACCCGCCCCGGCCACGACGTAATCGAATTCTTCAGCCATCGTCATACACACCTTGCGCTTGTGATTGTTGAATGGATGCGGGGTCGATGCAGCGTGGCGCCGCCCTGCCGCCGCCACTGCGGCCTGATGCGATGCGGCAGGCCCGTGGGCGCGGTTTCCCGGCGGTGACCGCGAAGGTTACTGCAAAGTGACTACTTCCCGCCGGCGCGGCATTCGATGTATCGAAACCGATGCGCCCGATGTCCGCTGCCCGGTCAGCACGATCACGCCGCCAGCCGATGAAGCCGCCCTCGCCCGATGCCGATGCCTTTCCGCTCGCCCCGCTGCCCTTCACGTCAACAGGCCCGGCCAACGGGTCGGCCTTCACCACACGACAGGCTGCGATTCGCCGGCCTGCATTGATCAGCGCCGTCTGCCGCCGCGGAGCGTCGGCGGCGGCACGGAGCAACGGAAATGGCGGAGACACGATCATGGCAGGTTCCGAATCGACGCATGGCGCCGTGGGGCCTGCATTACTAGGGGGCCAGGACCGATCCGGCGACCGCCGCGGCGGTGGCTTGCGCCAGCGATCAAACGAAACTGCGCGCGGGATAAACCGCACCGCGCCGCGGCATCGCGACACCCCCGAGACGGAACCGGTTGCGCTGCGCTAGATAGCGCAACGTTTTAGAAAGATTGACGAATATCCTTTCGTCGCTACGATGGCAAAAAAACAGGCCCGGACCGCCGGCCGAGACGATGGAGGAAAACGATGACCATGGTCGAAGACCACCATGTGACGGTCAGCTCGGGCCAGTATTTTGCAGAATCCGCGCGCAAGTTCTTCGGCAACATCAAGCTCGGCTTTCATGCCGATGACGACGCCGACGCGGAACTGATGTCCGCGCCGCTCGGTGCGTGCCGCCTGTCGCGCATCACCGCGAGCCCGCACGGCGTCAAGGCGACGCGTGTCGTGCAGCGCAGCCACGACGTCGACTCGATCAAGCTGATCCTGCAGCTCGAGGGACAATCGATCTTCGAGCAGGACGGCAAGGCGTTCGCGTTCGGCCCGAAGTCATGGATCGTCTACGATCCGACCCGCCCCTATCAGCTCAACAACCAGTCGCGCATCAGCCAGTTACTGCTGCAGGTGCCGCGCAACAACTTCTCGGCGGCGGCGCTGGAGCGGCTGTCGCTGCCGCACGTGTTCTGCGACGATCCCGCCGGCGTGCCGCGGGTGGTCGCCGCGTTCGTGCGCACGACGATGGACGAGATCGCGCGCTTCGAGGAGCTCGAGGCCTCGCGCGTCGGCGACTCGCTGGCGCGGCTCGCCACCATGATGATCTCGTCCGACCAGGAGGGCGACGATTCCTGCACGCTGCGCATCCTGCGCGCCCGCGTGAAGGCGTATATCGAGAACAACCTGGCGCGCAGCGATCTCGACATCGAGGAAATCGCGCAGCGCATGGGCTGCTCGCGCCGCTACATTTTCCGCGCGTTCCAGGCCGCGGACACGACGCCGTCGCAATACATCTGGGATCTGCGGCTGGAGCGCACCCGGGAACGGTTGACCGCGAGCAGTTTTCGCAACGGCTCGATCTCGGAGGTCGCGTTCTCCTGCGGCTTCTCGTCCACCGCACACTTCTCGCGGGCCTTCCGCAAGCGCTACGGCATGTCGCCGAGCGACGCCCGCAAGACCGGCGTGTGAGTCACGGCCGGACTTGTCCTACGGCTGTCTGGGTTGATCGCCGCAGCTGCCGTGCAGGACTCGATGCGGCTCCATATTCTCGGCGTCATCACCGGGCCGACGCGAAGCGTCGAGACCCGGTGATCCAGCTTCGCGGACGCTCGTCGAGCGGTGAGCAAGCTGGATTGCCGGATCAAGTCCGGCAATGACGCAGTGGGTGTGGCGTCCTTCGAAATTAAACCGAACAGCCGTGGGACAAGCCCGGCCATGACGAATTCAATAACAAACGCTTTGACCCGTTGGCCTTTCGAGGCACGCCTCAGGACATGACATCTTCCAGCAGCTTGGTGTTGGTGAACTGCTCGAAGCGGCGGACCTTGCCATCCCTGACCGTCCACAGATGCGCGGTGCGCACGCTGAACGGCTTGCCGCTGCGGCGATGCGTGCCGCGGTAGCCGCCGATCGCCACCACCTCGTCGCCGGCGTCGAGCAGCCGGTCGAGCCGGAACTCGAAGCCTTCGAACGCGCCGCCGATCACCTTGAACACCTTCTCGACCACCGCGGCCGGTCCGACATGGGTGCCGGCGCACAGCGAACCGTCCATCTCGATCCACTCCGCATCCGGCGCCAGATCGGCGAGCATGCCAGCGAGATCGCCGCGCGCGCTGGCATCATAGTGGGCCTTCACGATTTCATAAGCCGTCCGCATTGTCGCTTCCAAGTTTCACCTGTCGATTAAACCGGCTCCTGGCCGGGGAGATAGAACGTCATCGAGGCCTTGCGGATGATGGCCCCCGCCCGGCTGTTTTCGACCTGTCCTCGGCCCGTGATTCCCAGAAACTTGCCGGTCGAGCGCATGGTGTCGAAATTGTAGAAGAACACCGAGGCGACCGGGATGAGGAATTCGCGGAACGTGAACACGTACTGGTTCTCGTCGAACCTGTAGGTGGTGGTGAGGTCGACGTCGCCGTGGCCGCGCTGCACGCCGACCAGGCACTGCCAGCAGTAGCGCTCCGACGACAGATAGGTGTGCTCGTAGGTGTGCTGCGGGCTGTAGGTGAAGTGCGCGCGCAGGCCGATCAGGTCACGCGTCGGCGCCGGCACCACCGGCCCCAGCGCCCCGTCGAGTTTGTCGATCGTCCCCGGCCGAAACACCTGCGCGACGCGCGGCTCGCCGCGCACCTCTTCCGCATCGCGGACAATGGAGGTGACGCACAACGCCCGCCGCGTCGCGGTGTTCAGAATGAGCGTGGACGCCTGCGTCGGCCGGCTCGCAAAGGCGACGTCGACGAAATAGGTGTGCGGCGCGACCTCGACGACATCGCAGGGATCGGCTCCGGAGCCGCCCTCATCCGACCACGTCACCTGCCCTTGTGCGAACGCGAGATGCAGCTTGTGCGCAGCATCAAAGCACAGATCGAAGCTGCGCCCCTGCAGCGCGGCCGACTGTGGCAACCGGTTGGTGTCGATGCCAGCGGCGAAATCGTCGTAGTTCTTCCAGTCTTGCGGTCGGTCCTGGCTGGCCATGCGGCGGTCCCTGCATTCACGCATTGCTCGGCCTCGCGGCACGCGGGCCGGCGCCGCGCACCCTCGCATGGCCACGCGCATGCACGCCAGTTCAAAGCCGCGACTTGCGGTTGACCATCGGCGTGGGACCTGATTTTGTTCGCGCTCGATCAAACAAGCCGGCAACACTCAAAACGATCGCGTTCGTCAGCACCGCCAGACGAGCCAATCACGACAGACAAGCCAATAAAAATGGCCCGGCCCGCAGGCCGGGCCCAGTGAGCAGCCGAGCATCGGGAGGAATAGATTGCTGCCCGGCTGGAACGAACACCTCAAACAAGCCAACAGCTGAAGCCGACACCGCGGGCAAACGGCCGCGAACAACCTGCGGCGAGGAACAGCTGCACGCGGCAGCGACAAACAAACAACGGCCAACAAAAGTGGCGCGCCGTCTGCGATTGCGCGCCATCCCCAGCTCGACGTTATACTGAAACACCGCTGACGCGGCAGCTTGATCGACACCTCTGCACGCACGATCAAGGATGCCTTCCCGGCGAGGCTAGAACGCCGTTTCTCCCGCGTTCAGAAGGCGATCCGACGCTGCATCTGTGTTCTGATCGACACACTCGCGCGCATTCGTCCTGGGCCAACTTTTACTTCGCACTCAGCGAAGCTCTCCAAAAACCGGCACCATAGCATTTCCCCATTGCAACGACGTTGACTCGCGAAGCATTCGCTTTTCGGGACTAGGGGGAACGATGAACTTCAAACATACTGCAAGCGTCCTGGTCGGCGCCGCCGCCTTGACGGCGGCGAGCCTGACCTCGGCCAGCGCCTACGAATTCGGCTCGCCCGGCTGGGCGACCAAGCCCGGCATCACCATCGGAGCGAGCGCCGGCGCGCCGCCCCCGGGCATCTACATGTTCAACCAGGTCTTCACCTATCAGGCCGACATCGTCGGTCCGGGCGCGCCGAATGTCGGCGGCAACCGCACCCAGGTGCATGCGGCGGTCGAAGCCTCCGGTCTCGTGTTCGTGCCGGGCTGGACCTTCCTCGGCGCCACCTACAACGCGGTCATCGTGCAGCCGTGGATCATGGCGGATGTCGGCTCGCCGGTGAACGCGCAGCAGGCCGGCATGCACAACACCTACATCGTGCCGGTGGAATTGAGCTGGAAGCTCGGCGACAGCGGCTTCTTCATCAAGACGGGCCTCGGCATCTACACGCCGAACGGCTCGATCAGCGGCCCTGCCGGCCTCAACAATGTCGGCAATCCGTGGTGGACCTTCCAGCCTGAGTTGATCGTCTCCTACCTGAAGGATGGCTGGAACATCACCGCCTTCCTGTATGAAGAGTTCAACACCAAGAACAGCAAGACCGACTACCAGAGCGGCGACGTCTTCCACGCCGACTTCACCGTCACCAAGACCATCGACAAGTGGACCTTCGGTCCGGTGGCCTACTACGCCGGACAGGTCAGCAACGACAAGTCGAGCGCGTTCTACAACGGCGCGGTCAACGTCAACCGCTATAACATCTGGGCGGTCGGCGGCCTCGTCGCCTACAACTTCGGCCCGGCCACCCTCACGGTGTGGGCGCTCGACGAAGTCTCGTCCAGGGCCTCGGGCGGCACCCCGAACGCGGCCGGCGACACCGCCAGCATCACCAAGGGCTGGACTGCCTTCGCGAGCCTCAGCTACCGGCTCTGGGCGCCGGACGAGCCCGCGCCGCCGGTCACCAAGCGCCCTGCCTTCTACAAGTAAGCGCAGACGCCAAGGCGGCATCCGAGGCAGCCTCGCGGCTGCTTCGGATCGCTCCGTTGGAGGATCGAGCGGCCGACGTGGCGCATCGTCGTCATCGCCGGCCTCCTGTTGTTCAGACCCGACACTCGGATGGTCCACCCATGACCGGATCAATGACTGGATTGCGCCTGCCGCCCCACGCCACCCGCCAGCCCGGCCGCCGGATGCAGCGCGGACAGTTCGCCGGCCTGCAGTTCTGGGACGGCGAGGCGCCACAGACGACGATCTCCGCCGACGATCCGGACTGCCATCTCAGCTTCGCCATCTGCATCCAGACGCGGGGGCGCGCCATGCTGCAAAGCGGCGGCGACGTCCATCCGCTGCATGCCGGCGAAGCGCTGCTGATCACCCCGTTCACGCAACTGCAATGGAGCGCCGCGGACCCGCACGCCACCAGCACCATCGCCTCCGGCGGCTCGGTGTTCTCGCTGCGCTTCCGCCCCCATCGCCAGCAGGCCGTCCGGCTGAGCGAGCACGATCCCGTCGGCATGCTGCTGACCGACTGCATCCGGCGGATGCGGGATTTCGTTCCCGGTGCCGACCACATGATCGTGCAGCGGATGGGCGAGGTGCTGGCCGACCTGATCGAGGTGGCGATCGACGAGGCCGCGGAGAGCGCGTCCGACCAGACCTTCCTGTCCAGTATCCAGCGCATCGAGGACCTGCTCGACAGCCCGCATTTCGACGTCAACGCGCTCGCTATCGAACTCGGCATGACGCTGCGCTCGCTGCAGAAGCGCTTCACCCAGTTCGACACCACGCCGCGCGAATGGATGGCACAGCGCCGGCTGGAACGCACCCGCCGCAAGCTCGACGATCCGCTGCTCGCCAGCCGCTCGATCAAGCAGATCGCGTTCGACTGCGGTTTTCGCGATTTCTCCCACTTCAGCCGCTCGTTCAAGAGCGCGTTCGGCCTTTCGCCGCGCGCCTACCGGCCCTGAAGCGCGACCGCGTCCGTCGAATCGTCGCGATATGCGGACGCACGTTTCCGCGCAGCGGCATAACGCCGTTCGCTCTGCACTGCAGCAATGTTGCGGCCTGTTGCGCGAACGTTGATTTGGAGAGACCAAAGAGTTGCCCTTGCAGGCAGATCAGGCTGTTTCCCGCATATTGAGCTTCGGTTGCCGCACATTCGGACTTATCGTCACCCCCCGTGGCGCGGATCTGACATTTGCATCTCACGTCGTCGCGGGCACGCGAGGTGACAGACCGGATCGAAGACGCCACGACAAACTCATATTCGCGACTGGCCCTTCTGCTTTCGACGTTCGCAACGAAGCCCGCTGAAACGGGGACACGAATGTCGGGAACGGACCACGCGCGGATCGACGTGGGGACCGATTGCAGCAATGGACACCACTGACTGCCTCACAAGCGTGCGACTGGAACTGCAGCGACCTTCCCACGATATGTGCCCCGCGCTCGGCGATGCGCTGCCGGGCCTCACCCTTCATCAGCAGGCCTCGTCACCTCATCTCGAGCTGCAGGCGCATAGGGCCTGCGACATCAGGGTGTGCCGGATCACGGGCGATCGGCTGAGGCTCAGCCCCGCCGCCAGCATCGACCCCGCCGCAACCATGATGGTCAGCCTCGTAATCTCCGGCGCCTGCCTGGTGCGCCAGGACGGACGCGACGTCCGCATCGGGGCCGGCGAGTATGTGTTTCATGACCTGACGCGCGCGTTCCAAGCCGACTTCCCCGAACCGTTCGACGCGCTGCTGGTGTGCTTCTCGGAGAACGCTATCGTTCGTGCCGTCGGCTGTCCCGAGGTGATCGCCACGCAGCCGTTCGGCACCAGCTCCGGCCTGTCGGCTCTGGCAGCGAGCTATCTGCACCGCCTCGCCGCCTATCAGCGGGAGCTGGACGAGCCGACCTTCACCCGCCTTGCCGCCACCGCGGTATCGCTGCTCGCGATCAGCGCCGCGGAAATCATCAAGCCGCGCCGGCAGAACAGCTGGACACGCTCGGCGACGCTCAAGCGCATCAAGTCCTACTCGCTGGCGCGGCTGCAGACGCCGGGGCTGTCGCCGGCCAAGGCCGCCGCCGACATCGGCATCTCGATCCGCTACCTGCACGCGCTGTTCCGCCAGGAGGGCGAAACCTTCTCGAGCTGGCTGTGGAGCCAGCGGCTGGAGGCCTGCCGCACCAGGATCAGCTCGCCCGACTTCAAGCAGCAGACCATCGGCGCCCTGGCGCTGGAGTTCGGCTTCTCCAACTTCTCGCATTTCAGCCGCCGTTTCCGCCGCGCCTACGGCGTCTCGGCGCGCGAGCTCAGGATGCGGCTGTTCGGCCGCCAGTCCTGACGGGCCGAGGCTGGCCGCCGGCCGCACACCAGATCACTGGCGCAGCGGATTACTTGCGCGGCGGTGCATCGCGCTGCAGCCACTGCGCCGCCTCGGTCGACACGAACGCCGGCCAGAAGGCAAAGAACGCCATCGGCAGCGCGAACGATGCCGCCGACAGCGGGCCAAGAGCTTCCGCCCGGTGCACCGGCTCCGGCGCGCCCGGCGCCGGAGCTTGCGCACGCGCGCGCCACGCTTGCAGATCGATCACCTCGACAGGCTCAGCCATCGCGCATCTCCCGCTTCATCGCAGCCGCTGTTGCCGCCGCTCCGGCATGCTCATGCGCCGGATGCGGGTTGGCAATGCATCGGCAAAGAAAACAATGAACGCGTTTCGCTGTGCCGCGCGCGCAGCAGGTTTGTTGTTCGGAGAGCAGCGATGTGAGGTCAAACCGTCGCCGTTGTTCCAGCCGAAGGCGCGTCCGGACTCGGCTCGAACCGGCGCGTCGCTTGTCAGCGCGCCGGGAACGGACTATCGCGAACGGCGTGCCGGCGTCCTGTGCACGCCGGCCAGCCCATTGCGAGACGAGCCATGCCCCGAGAGATCCGCCTGAACGCCTTCGCCATGAACTGCGTGGCGCATCAATCGCCCGGGCTGTGGACCCATCCGCGCGACCGCTCCGCCGACTATAACCGCCTGCCCTATTGGCTCGACCTCGTGCGCACGCTGGAACGCGGCCGCTTCGACGGGCTGTTCCTCGCCGACGTGCTCGGCGTCTACGACGTGTTCGGCGGCAGCCCGGACGCCGCGCTGCGCAACGCCGCCCAGGTGCCCGTCAACGATCCCTTGATGCTGGTCTCGGCCATGGCGGCGGTGACGCAGCATCTCGGCTTCGGCGTCACCTGCACGCTGTCCTATGAACCGCCCTACCCGTTCGCGCGGCGGATGTCGACGCTCGACCATCTCACGGAGGGCCGCATCGGCTGGAACGTGGTGACCGGCTATCTCGACAGCGCCGCGCGCGGCATGGGACGCGCGCAGCAGAGCGCCCATGACGACCGCTACGACATCGCCGACGACTACATGGAAGTGGTCTACAAGCTGTGGGAAGGCAGCTGGCAGGACGACGCGGTGCTGCGTGATCGCACGCGCGGCGTGTTCGCCGATCCGGCCAAGGTCCACCGCGTCCACCACGACGGACCGAACTACCGTCTCGACGCCATCCATCTCAGCGAGCCGTCACCGCAACGCACGCCAGTGCTGTACCAGGCCGGCACCTCGCCGCGCGGCCGCATCTTTGCGGCGCGCCATGCGGAATGCGTCTTCATGTCCGGCCCGTCGGCGAAGATCGTCGCCGCACGGGTCGACGCGCTGCGCACGCTCGCCGCGGAGGCCGGCCGCGATCCGGCAGCGTTGCTGATTTTCAGCATCATGACAGTCATCCTCGGCGAAACAGAAGCCGAAGCGGTGGCGAAATACGCCGACTATCGCCGCCATATCAGCCACGAAGGCGCGCTGACGCTGATGTCCGGCTGGACCGGGGTCGATTTCTCGACCTACGCCCTCGACCAGGAGATCCGCCACGTCCAGAACGAGGCCGGCCGCTCCGCCATGGACAACATCAGCCGCGCCGATCCCGACCGGGTGTGGACCGTGCGCGAAGTCGCCGAGCATGTCGGCATCGGCGGCATCGGCCCGGTGCTGGTCGGCACGCCCGACAAAGTCGCCGACGACATCGAAGCCTGGATCGCGGCGACCGGCGTCGACGGGCTGAACCTCGCTTTCGCGGTGTCGCCCGAAAGCTTCGCCGACGTCGCCGACCTGCTGGTGCCGGAGCTGACCCGGCGCGGCCGCTACAAGGCCGCCTACCAGCCGGGCACGCTGCGGGAGAAGCTGTTCGGCCCCGGCCGCGCCCGCCTCACCGCGCCGCATCCGGCGACGCAATATCGCCCCGGCGCGGCGGCGGCTTCAGGTTAAGCGCCGCTCTCACGCCGGCCGGGCGAGGCGCGGCCGTTCCACGCTGCGCACGCGCGGAATGACGTGCTCGGCAAAGCGCCGCATCTCCGCCTCGAACGGCTGGAACTGGAGCATGAACAGCTCGATCCCCGCCGTGTGGAAAGCGTGGATGCGCGCCGCGACCGTATCATAGCTGCCGACGAGGCCGGCCGCGGTGCCGCCGTTGCTGCCGACCCGCGCCGACTTCTGCATGGTCTGCATCATCACCACCTTGGGATCGGTGTTGGCCTTCTGCACGGCGCGGATCGGCGCGTCCTTCGCCGCCAGCTCCAGCAGGTGCTGATGCGCCGCCTCGGCCTCCGCATCGGTCTCGCGCGCGATGACGAACGCCGACAACCCGAAGCGCAGCGGCGCGCCTGATCGCGGGCGCGCCGCGACATCGGCGATCAGCGCCGCGGTGTCGGCGAGCGGCTGGCCGTTGATGAACCAGACATCGCCGTGACCTGCGACGAGATCCCGCGCCGGCTCGGACTCGCCGCCGACATAGATCGCCGGCCGCGCCCGGTAGAGATCGCCCGGCCGCAACGCATAATCCCGGACATCGAAATGCGCGCCCTTGTAGGTCACCCGCTCGCCGCGCATCAACCGCTCGACCACGGTGATCCACTCGCGGCCATAGGCGTAGCGCGCGTCGTGCTCGGCGAAACCGATGCCCGCCTTCTCCAACTCCGGCCGGTTCCAGGCATTGACGAGGTTGATGCCGAAACGGCCGCGGCTGATGTTCTCGATCTGCAGCGCCATCTTGGCGAGCACCACCGGATGGAACAGGTACGGCTTGATCGCGGTGATGATCTCGATCCGGCTGGTCAGCGCGGCGAGCGCCGCCGCCGCGGTCCAGGCCTCGAGCTGGTCGAGATCATCCTGATGCGGGTTGATGGTGTGCTGGGCGATCAGGGTCGCATCGTAGCCGAGCGCTTCCGCCTCCAGCACCAGCGCGCGGTTGCGCTCCCACGACGCATCGTAGGGCTCGTCCGGATCCTGCAACGCCCCGCGCGAGCCATGCACCAGAGCCCAGATCCCGAAACGAATGGCCGACGACATGATGTGCCTCTCTTCATCGCGACGCCGACATGCCGTCCGCGCGCCTGTCATGGCTTGCTGCCTGAAATTCGCCGGGCGGCAAACCCCCGCGGAATGAAAAAAACGAATGTGTCGGCCATCCCGGCCCGGCGACAGCGGTTCTCCCCGAACCGCCGGCAATTTGGAATACACCACTATTTCTCTAGACCTTCAATCATGGAAGATTCCGCCATGACAGTCGGCGCCTGGCCGCCGCGACGCCGTCGCAGCGCCACGACCGGCATCAATCACGGGATCACAACAGCTTGAGCGAAATCGTCGCCGACCATATCGAACACGCCGTGACGGCCCCCGGCGCGGCGCAGGCGTCAGCGAACAGCCGCACCGCACCGCACGCGGCCGTCGTAGTCGGCCGGCGCGGCCTGCTGGCGCTGTCCTGGGCGGCGCCGGTGCTGCTGGTCGTGGTGTGGGAAATCCTCGCTCAGAGCGGCTGGCTATCGCCGCAGGTGCTGCCGGCGCCGAGCAAGGTGTTGCGCACGGCGGTGAAGCTCGCAGGCACCGGCAGCCTCGGCGCCGATCTCGGCATCAGCCTGCTGCGCGCCGCCGCCGGCTTCGTCATCGGCGGCGGCATCGGCTTCCTGCTCGGGATCGTCGTCGGCTTCTCGCGCCTCGCCGAGGCGCTGATCGACCGCAGCGTGCAGATGATCCGCGCCATTCCGTTCCTCGCGCTGCTGCCGCTGGTGATCGTATGGTTCGGCGTCGGCGAGGCCGAAAAGATCTTTCTGGTGTCGCTCGGCGTCGCGTTCCCGATCTACATCAACACCACCCTCGGCATCCGCCAGGTCGATCCCAAGCTGGTCGAGCTCGGCCGCGTCCAGGGCCTGTCTACCGCCGAATTGATCCGCCGCGTCATCCTGCCCGGTGCCCTGCCTTCGATCCTCACCGGCGTGCGCTATGCGCTGGCGACGGCGTGGCTCGCCCTGGTGGTTGCGGAAACCATCGGTGCGCAGTCCGGCATCGGCTTCCTCGCGATGGACGCCCGCGAATTCCTGCGCACCGACGTCATCGTGCTGACCATCGTGATCTACGCGCTGATCGGCGTCGCCGCCGATTCCATTGCCCGCCTGCTGGAGCGGCGGCTGCTCGCCTGGCATCCGAACTTCGCGCGGCAGGCGGCATGACCGCGTCCTCCCCCCTGCATCCGCTCGCCCCGGCGCTGGTCATCACCGGCCTGCGCCGCGCCTATGGCGCGCGCACCGTGATCGACGGGCTGAACCTGCGCATCGCGCGCGGCGAGTTCATCGCGCTGCTCGGCGAGAGCGGCTGCGGCAAGACCACGCTGCTGCGCGCCGTCGCCGGCCTCGACCCGATCGACGGCGGCCACATCGAGGGGCCGCGCCGGCCGGCCGTCGTGTTCCAGGAACATCGGCTGCTGCCATGGGACCCGCTGTGGAAGAACGTCGCGCTCGGCCTGCCGAGCGAGGACGTGCGCGCCCGCGCCGCCGCGGCGCTCGCCGAGGTCGGCCTCGGCGACCGGCTCGACGACTGGCCGCGCAATCTCTCCGGCGGCCAGGCGCAGCGCGTGGCGCTCGCCCGCGCGCTGGTGCAGGAGCCGCAACTGCTGCTGCTCGACGAGCCCTTCGCCGCGCTCGACGCGTTGACCCGCATCCGCATGCATGACCTCGTGCGCGAGCTCGTCGCCCGCCACCGTCCCGGCGTGCTGCTGGTGACCCACGACGTCGACGAGGCGATTGCGCTCGCCGACCGCATCCTGGTCATGCGCGACGGCCGCCTCGCCTTCGAACACCGCCCCGATCCCGACCAGGCGGAAGCCACCCGCGCCCGCCTGCTCGCCGAACTCGGCGTCGCCCGGCGCAAGGTCGCCGTCTGATCCCGTCAACCATTGGACCCCTTCGAGATGCCGATTTCGCTCCTCCACCCGTCCCGCCGCCGCTTCCTGCAGACGTCGCTTGCCGGCGCCGGCGCCCTCGCCGGACTGGCCGCGCCCAGCCGCGCCGCCAGCGGCCGCACCACCGACAAGGTACGCCTCACCTGGGGCTTCAACGGCCTCAACGTCATCGCCAAGGAGCGCGGCGACTTCGACAAGCGCCTTGCCAACGAGGGCATCAAGGTCGAATGGCTGGGACCGTTCCCCAATCACGCGCCGACGCTGCAAGCCGTGACCGGCGGCAGCGCCGACTTCAGCTTCGGCGGCAGCACCACGCCGGCGCTGGCGGCGATCATCGCCGGCTCGCCGCTGGTGTTCACCCAGTTCGTGGTCTACGAGCCGCGCACCACCGCGATCATCGCCAAGGACGGCTCCGGCATCGACCGCATCGAGGACCTCGTCGGCAAGTCGGTGGCGGTCAACCGCTCCGGCCTCGGCGAATTTTTGCTGGTCGCGGCGCTCGAGAAGCACAAGGTCGACCGCAACGCGGTCAAGTTCGTCTATCTCAACCCGCCGGACGCCGCCCCCGCCCTCGCCTCCGGCAAGGTCGACGCCTGGTCGATGTGGAGCCCGGGCGTCGACATCGCCCGACGCGACTACAAGGCCCACGACCTGTTCCTGGAGGGGCGCGATCTCGACTTCCAGATCGATTACACCTCCTACCTGACGACGCGGAAGTTCGCGGCCGACAACCCCGAGCTGGTGCGCGCGGTCAACAAGGCCTTCCTCGAGGAGGCAGCCTGGGTGTCCGAGAACACCATTGAGGCCGAACGCATCACCCAGGCCAAGGCCGGCTACAGCGATGCGATCCGCGACCAGTTCATCGCGCTCAAGCGGCAGTATCGTTTCCATCCCGTCAGCGACAAGGCCTTCGTCGCCGACCTGCAGAAAGCCGCCGACTGGCTGGCGGCGCGCAAGGTGCTGCCCGAGCCGGTGACGGTCTCTGATCATCTCGCGGCGCTGTGACGCGCCTCTGTCCTCTCCAACGCCCCCAGGACTGACATCGCCATGAACAAACCATTGCCCATCCACGACCTCGCCCTCCCGCAGCCGCTCACCGTGCGGGCGCCCGAGCTGCAGATCCTGTTCGACCACATCGCCGAAGGCGCCGCCGAGCGCGACCGCGACCGCGTCCTGCCGTTCGAGATCATCGACCTGATCCGGCGCTCGCGGCTCGGCGCGCTGCGGCTGCGCACGGCCGACGGCGGCGGCGGCGGCACCATCCGTGAGCTGTTCGCAGCCGTGATTCGCCTCGCCGATGCGGATGCCAACGTCGCCCACATCCTGCGCAACCATTTCAGCGTGGTCGAGCGGCTGATCCGCACCCCGCGCGACGACCAGAGCCGCACCTGGCAGAAGGCGGTCGCCGACGGCGCCATCATCGGCCTTGCCACCACCGAGCTCGACAGCCGCAAGGTCGGCGACATCACGCCGGACACGGTGCTGACGCCCGACGGCGACGGCTATCGCCTCAACGGCACCAAGTACTACAGCACCGGGACGCTCTATGCCGATTACGTGCTGGTGCGCGTCGCCGAGGCATCCGGCGCGCTGGCGGCAACCCTGATCCCGGTCAAGCGCGAGGGCATCGAGCTCGTCGACGACTGGGACGGCTTCGGCCAGCGCCTCACCGCCACCGGCACGACCCATTTCCGCAACGTGCCCGTTGCCCGCAGCGAGGTGGTGTTCGACGCTCCCGATGTCGCCTACGGCGTCGCCTATTCCAACACCTATGCGCAGCTGTTCCTCACCGCCGTCAATGCCGGCATCCTGCGCGCCACCCTGCGCGATGCCGTCGCACTGGTGCGGCGCCGCGCGCGCACGTTCTACTACGCCCCGGCCGAGCGCGCCGTGGACGATCCCTTGCTGCAGCAGACCGTCGGCGAAATCTCCGCCAGTGCGTTCGCGGCGGAAGCGGCCGTGCTCGCCGCGGCGGACGCGCTCGACGCCGCGACCGAAGCCTTCGATGCGGGATCGCCGGCGTTCGCCGAACTTGCGGCCACCGCGGCACTGCATTCGGCGCAGGCCAAGATCGTGGTGGACGAGCTCGCCATTCGCGGCGGCAGCCAGCTGCTCGACGTCGGCGGCGCCTCGGCCACCAAGCGCAGCACCAACCTCGACCGCCACTGGCGCAACGCCCGCACGCTGGCCTCGCACAACCCGGCGAGCTACAAGGCCCGCGCCATCGGCGACCAGGCCATCAACGGCACGCCGCTGCCGTCACGCGGTTTTTTCTGAGAGTCCGACTCACAAAGAAGCCGATGAAATAAGGCGTTTGTTGTTGAACGCGTCATGGCCGGGCTTGTCCCGGCCATCCACGTCTCACTGCATCGCCGGGCCGTAAAGACGTGGATGCCCGGCAGACCTTAGTCCTGGCGATCCGTCGAAGACGGATCGCGCTGGCCGGGCATGACGGAGAAAACTGAAAATCTGCATGCTTCAACAAAGGCCTAAGAATGCGGACTCAATTTTCAGTCAGACACTGAGAATGATTTGGGTCCGGGACTGTTCTCCGTCGTCCTGAGGTGCGAGCCAACGGGTCCGCGCGAAGCGCGGCCCGATGACAGGCTCCGCGAGCCTCGAAGGATGAGCGGCCCCCGCACTGCCGTCCGGGCCGTCGCCCTTCGAGGTCCTGCTTCGCGGAACCACCTCAGGGAGACGGAATGAAACGGCGCCCTTACGTCGCGATAGACCGACGACAACATCGCGCAGCTTGCCAGCGGCGCGTGGGCAAGACACCGATGGCGCGCTTATGAGCCACCCTGCTCGGCTTCCGAGCCGACCACACCCACCACGTCGTTGCCGGGCTTGACCCTACGAGATGCACACATCTTTGGGCAGGCTCTTTGCACGCGACAAAAACCCGAGTCTATTCAATGCCGCTGCTTCGAAGACGACCCTATCTTTCGATAATCGGGGGGGGCAGCTAAGTCCTTGTCTTTGAGTCTGTTTTCGAGATGTGTGAATCTTGTAGGGCTTGACCCGGCAATCCAGCTTCCTCGCGGCATAACGTAGCTGCAAAGCTGGATCACCGGGTCTCGACGCTTCGCGTCGGCCCGGTGATGACGCTGAGAGTGTGGCAGTTGCCCCACCTCTCACTGCGAAAGAGACGGAGTTGAAGACGCCTCCGCCTCACGCGATCGCGCGGGCGGGATGGCTGAACTGGCTGTCGGGGCGCGGCAGGCCGTAGTGGTCGCGCAGGGTCGTGCCCTCGTACTCCTCGCGGAACAGGCCGCGGCGGCGCAGGATCGGCACGACATGATCGGCGAAGGCATCGAAGCCCCCGGTCAACCAGGGCGGCATGACGTTGAAGCCGTCGGCGGCGCCGCCCTCGAACCAGCTTTGGATGTGATCGGCGATCTCCTCCGGCGTGCCCGCCAGCACGAAGTGGCCACGGGCGCCGGCGAGGCGCTGCACCAGCTGGCGGATGGTCGGCTTTTCGCGATCGACGATGTCGATGACGAGCTGGAAGCGACTGGCGACGCCGCGCGGACTGCTGGTGTCGATGAGATGCCGCGGGAACGGACCGTCGAGATCGAAGCCTGAGAGATCCAGCCCAATCATCTGGCGCAGTTGCGTCAGCGAGTACTCCGGCTGGATCAGGTCGTTGAACTCCTCCTGCAGCCGCTTCGCCTCGGCCGTGGTGCTGCCGATGAAGGGGCTGAGACCCGGCAGGATCTTGACATGGTCCGGGTTGCGGTCGAAGGCGCGGGCGCGGGCCTTGATGTCGGCGTAGAACTCCTGCGCGCTGGCAAGCGTCTGGTGCGCGGTGAAGATCGCCTCCGCATGCAACGCGGCGAAGGCGCGGCCGTCGTCCGACGACCCCGCCTGGACGTAGACCGGCCGTCCCTGTGGCGAGCGCGCGGTGTTGAACGGCCCGCGGACGCGGAAATGGCGGCCAATATGGTTGATGGCGTGGATCTTGTCGCTGTCGGCGAAGATGCCCGACACCGGATCGTTGACGACGGCGTCGTCCTCCCAGCTGTCCCACAGCTTGGTGATGACGTCGAGGAACTCGCGCGCCTTGTCGTAGCGCTCGTTGTGCGGCGGATGCTCGGGCAGCCCGAAGTTCTGCGCCGCCTGCGGCGCGCTGGTGGTGACGATGTTCCAGCCGGCGCGGCCGCCGCTGATGTGATCGAGCGAGGCGAACAGCCGCGCCAGGTTATAGGGCTCGTTATACGTGGTGGACGCCGTCGCGATCAGACCGATACGCTTCGTCGCCGCGGCAATGGCCGTGAGCCAGGTGATCGGTTCGACACGGAAGCGCGCCGCATAGCGGATGTTGTCGGCGAGCGCCGGGCCGTCGGCAAAGAACACGGCGTCGAACTTGGCCGCCTCCGCCCGCTGCGCCAGCTCCTGGTAGTAGGTGATGTCGAAGACACGCGCGGGCGCCGAGTCCTTGTAGCGCCACGCCGCCTCATGGTGCCCGCCCGGATAGATGAACAGGTTGAGCGCAAGGCGGCGACGATCGGTCATGGCGCGAGCTCCGATGGCACAGGGATATTTGTGAAAGAGATGGACGACGCTCAGCGCGCGGCCGGTTTCACCGCGGTGGCAAAGCGCAGGTAGCGCTCGAGCCGCAGCCCGTCCGGCGTGCGACGGCTTTCGAGCCGCACCGCCAGCGCATCGCGGATGCGTGCCCGTTCCGCCGGCGAGAAGCCCGAGAGGAAGTTGCCGAACGCGCTGCTCTCCGACCAGGTCAGCAGCGCATCGACGTCATCATGAAAATCCACGATGGTGTGCAGGTCGCTGGTGCCGACACGAAAGCCCGCCGCTTCCAGCAACGCCTGCAGGGCCGTGCCGTCACTGCCACCCTGCGGATCGCGCCGCCGCCCGGCGAGACCGACATCGGCGAGCGCCTCCTGCAGGAAGCCGCGGATCTCATGCGGCTTCGATGGGTCCTTGGTATTCAGACCGATCCGGCCGCCGGGCTTGAGCACGCGAAACGCCTCCGCCAGCGCTCGCGGCTTGTCCGCGATCCAGTGCAACACGCTGTTGAGATAGACGACGTCGAAATGGCTATCGGCGAAGGCCGACAGATCCTCCGCCTGCCCGGTGGCGAAGCGTACATTGCCCCCGGTGCGCGACTGCGCGATCGCGATGCGATGGCCGAGCGGATCGATGCCGACCACCTCGCCGGTCGGGCCGACCAGCTCGGCGACATAGGCGGCGAGCCGGCCGGTCCCGGCGCCGACGTCGAGCACCCGCTCGCCAGGGGCGATGCGCAGCCGTTCGATCAGCACCTGGCCGTGATTGAACTGCACGACCCCGGCGCGCTCATAGGCGCTCGCCAATTCCGGCGTATCGTTTTGAAAGCTGACGGCAGCGCTCGCGCTCGACATCCAGACGATCCAATTCTTTGCAATGACTTGAATGAACTGCCGAACATGGCACCGGCAGCCATGGCAGCCCGGCCGCGGATCGGCATTGTAACGGACCGCGATGCAAAGTCGATGAAAGGGATTTGCATAGTTCGACACAGCGCGAGGACAACTCTGCTCGTCGATCCTCCTTGCACGGCAGTGACGTGCTGCGGCTTCACCGGGCGATCACGCTGACCTGCAGACTCAGGTCGCCCAATCACGGCAGTCGACGGAGAGCGGGCATCCCCGCGGAATCCGGGCGCACGAACGAAGCCTGCCGTGCAACGCACCGATCCAGGAACAGCCAGCGCGCTTCCCGCCGAATAATAGTCTATTCATTTTATTGACTATTAGACGGCCGATTTTAGGATTTTGGCTCTGCTCAACGCCCGCGACGGAAGGGACGGCATGAACCAGATTCTGCGACGCTCGGATACGACACCCCACGCCGCCGCCGACCGCCATGGCGGCCGCACGGTGCTCAGCGACGCGCTGCTCGCTGCGATCAAGGCGCGTGCGGCCGACTATGACCGCGACAACCGCTTCTTTTATGAGGATCTCGAGGCGCTGCGCGAGGTCGGCTACCTCAAGCTCGCGGTGCCGACCGAGCTCGGCGGCCTCGGCTTCACCACCCCCGAGGTGGTGCGCGAGCAGGCCCGCCTCGCCTATCATGCGCCGTCGACGGCGCTCGCCATCAACATGCACCTGTACTGGACCGGCACCGCCGCCTATCTCTGGCGCAAGGGCGACCACACGACCGACTGGATCCTGCGCGAAGCTGCCGCCGGCAAGATCTTCGCCGCCGGCCATGGCGAGATCGGCAACGACCTCGGCCTTGCCAACTCGGCCGTGGTCGCCGAACCGCTGGCCGACGGCGGCTACCGGTTCACGGGCCGCAAGATCTTCACCTCGCTGTCGCCGGTGTGGGACTGGCTCGGCCTCCACGCCCTGGACAACTCCGATCCGGCGCAGCCCAAGATCGTCCACGCCTTCGTCCGCCGCCAGGATCCGGGCCATCGCACCGTCGAGACCTGGGACACCATCGGCGTGCGCGCCACCCGCAGCGACGACACCCTGCTGGAAGGGGTGGTGGCAGAAGCTCCCTACGTTTCGCGCGTGCTGCCGCTCGGGCCGCCGGTTGATCCGTTCGTCGACGGCATTTTCGGCGCGGCGATCCCGGCCATCGGCGCAGTGTATTACGGCATCGCCCGCCGCGCCTTCGACATTGCGGTGGACGGCGCCAAGACTCGCGTTTCGGCGGCGCTCGGCGGCAAGACCTACGCCCATCATCCCTACACCCAGCGCGACGTCGCGCAGGCTGCGATCGAGCTCGACAGCATCTGGGCGCTGCTCGACCGCGTCGCCACCGACTGGGCCGACGGCGTCGATCATGGCGCGCAGTGGCCGGCCAAGATCCTCGCGGCCAAGCAGCATGCGGTGGACGGTGCGCGGCGCGTGGTCGATCTCGCCACCAAGATCGCCGGCGCCTCCTCGCTCTACCGCCGCAACGAGCTCGAGCGGCTCTACCGCGACGTCCGCTCCGGCCCGTTCCATCCGCCGAACTCCGATGCCGCCCACGACCTCATCGGCCGCACCTATCTCGGCGTGCTCGGCGCGTAACGTCATGACGATCCGTCAGTTCGGCCAACGTGATCCGTCACCCTGAGGCGGCCATGCGCAGCATGGCCCTCGAAGGGCGACGGCCCGAACCGAAACGCTTCACCCGTTCATCCTTCGAGGCTCGCTTTGCTCGCACCTCAGGATGACGGAACAAGCCCCTCGATATCTGCCCCCCTCTCTCCATTGCCTGAGAATCTCATGTCAAAAGCCCTTGATGCCGCCGCCCACGAAACCCTCCGCCTGATTGGGCCGGATCCCGAGAACTGGGTGCCGGCGCGCCCTGGCGTCGACCACAACGTCGCTGTCGTCGGTGGCGGCCAGTCCGGTACCGCCTTTGCGTTCGCACTACGCCGCGCCGGCATCGGCAGCGTCACCGTGATCGACGGCGCCGACGGCCCGGCGACCGCCGGTGTGTGGCTGACGCGGGCGCGCATGAACAAGCTGCGCACGCCGAAGACTCTGGTCGGCCCCGAGCTCGGCCTGCCGGGCTTGAGCTTCCAGGCCTGGTACGAGGCCCGCCATGGTGGCGACGCCTATGCCACGCTCGACCGCATCCCGCGCACCGACTGGGCGGCCTATCTCGACTGGTATCGCGAAACCCTGGGCATTCCCGTGCGCTATCGCACCAGGCTGGTGCGTATCGAGCCGCTGGACGGCCACTTCCGCCTGCACCTCGATGTCGACGGCGAGCTCCGCACCGAAACCGCGCGCAAGGTGATCCTCGCCAATGGCGTCGCCGGCAATGGCGGCCCGACGATTCCACCGGTGCTGAGCCACAGCCTGCCGGCGCATGCCTATGCCCACACCTCGCAGCCGATCGACTTTGCCGCCCTGCGCGGCCAATCGGTCGCAGTGCTCGGCGCAGCAGCCTCCGCTTTCGATGCCGCTGCAGTGGCACTTGAAGCCGGCGCAGCCGAGGTGCACCTGTTCGCACGCCGCGCCCATATCGCCGCGCTGCCGGTGATCCGTGTGCGCAGCTATCCCGGCGCGTATGACAACTACTATGCGCTGCCCGATGCGCTGCGCTGGCAATCCGCGCTACGCTTCCAACGCGACGGCTCGACGCCGCCGACCGACGCGATCACCCGTGTCACCCAGTTCCCGAACTTCCACCTGCACCTAGCCTCGGAATGGCGTGCGGCTCAGCTGCGCGACGGCCGGATTATCGCCCGGACCGCTGCAGACGAATTCGCCTTCGACTTCGCCATCGCCGGCACCGGCTATTTCGTCGATCCGGCGGCGCGGCCTGAACTGAGGGATTTCGCGGGCGAGATCCTGCTGTGGCGTGACCGCTTCACACCGCAGCCCGGTGATGAACACGACGGCCTCGCAAGCCACCCCTATCTCGGCGCCGGCCACGAGTATCTGGAAAAGACACCGGGCCAGGCGCCCTACCTCAAGGACATCCATATTTTCAATCCGGCAGCGTTCGTCAGCTACGGCCTGCCGGTCGGCGACGTGCCGAGCTTCAAGCGCGACATCCCCGGCATCGTCCGCCGCATCAGCCAGGACCTGTTCCTCGCCGACCTTGACGCCCATGCCGCGCGCATCAACGGCGCGATCGCGGAAGACTTCACGCCGGAGCTCTACGCCGGCGCCGTGCGTACACCAGCGGCGCGCGCCGCCGCTGAATGACCCCGACGGGCCGGCGCCAAGGCGCCAGCCGAAACGACATCAAGGCGCCGCCGGACGCATGGCGACCGGTGACCGGCGGCGCGCACCCAACGATCCGCCGGTCGTCGTGCAAAACGCATGGAGTTGATGATGAGCCAGTCTTCCGTGACCGACCTCGCTGCACATGTCGAGGTCGTCCAACTCGCCGGCCGCCTCGGGGCCGAAATCCGCAATGTGCGCGTCGCCGGCGACCTGCCGGATGCGGTGATCCGCACCATCAACCAGGCACTGCTCAAGCACAAGGTGGTGTTCTTCCGCGGCCAGAGCCATCTCGACGACGCCGAGCAGGAGCGTTTCGCCCAGCGGCTCGGCGCGCTGGTGCCGCATCCGACCGTCGGCGCGATCAAGGGCACCTCGTCGATCCTCGAGCTTGACTCCAACCGCGGTGGCGGCCGCGCCGACCAGTGGCACACCGACGTCACCTTCGTCGACGCCTACCCGAAATTCTCGGTGCTGCGCGGCGTGGTGATCCCGCCGTTCGGCGGCGACACCACTTGGGCGAACACCGTCGCCGCCTATGACAGCCTGCCGAAGCCGCTGCAGCGCCTCGCCGACGAACTGTGGGCGGTGCACAGCAACGTCTACGACTATGCCGCGGTGAAGACCCGCGCCAGCGACGCCGATCGCCAGTACTACGAAGAGGTCTTTACCGGCACGGTCTACGAAACCGAACATCCGGTGGTGCGCGTCCATCCCGAGACCGGCGAGCGCGCGCTGCTGCTCGGCAACTTCGTGCAGAAGTTCGTCGGCCTGTCGAAGGGCGACGGCCAGAAGCTCTATGACCTGTTCCAGTCGCATATCACCGCGCCGGAGAACACCGTGCGCTGGCGCTGGCAGGCCGGCGACGTCGCGATCTGGGACAACCGTGCGACCCAGCACTATGCGGTCAACGACTATGGCGACCAGCACCGCCTGGTGCGCCGCGCCACGGTGGACGGCGATGTGCCGGTCAGCGTCGACGGCCGCCGCAGCACGACGCGGATCAAGGCGCCGAAGCCCGCGATCAAGGCGGCGTGAGCATCCGGACGCAGATCATGACGCACCAGTCATCCGCCTCCGTCGCCGCGCCGCGTCGCACGTCCTTCCTCGCAACGGTCCGCCGCGCCGTGTTCGCCGCCATGGCGTTCAGCGCGGCGCTCGGCCAGGCCTTCGCCGAGCCGGCGCTGGACAAGACCGAGATCCGCTACCAGGGCTGGGCCGGCCAGGTCACCTTGCCCGAGATCGCCGAGGATCTCGGCTATCTCGCGCCGCTGAAGCTGAAATATGTCGGCAACACCATCAGCGGGCCGCAGGACATCCAGAGCGTCGCCACCGGCGACATCGACATCGGCGGCGCCTTCTACGGCGCCGTCATCAAGCTGATCGCGGCCAAGGCGCCGATCAAGGCGGTGGTCGGCAACTACGGCTCCGACGACAACACCTGGCAGGGCTTCTTCGTCAAGGCGGACAGCCCGATCCAGGGGCCGCGCGACCTGATCGGCAAGAAGGTCGCGGTCAACACGCTCGGCGCCCATCTCGAGTTCGTGCTGCGCGAGTACCTCACCCGCGGCGGCCTGCCCCCGGAGGAGATCCGGCAGGTCACGCTGGTGGTGGTGCCGCCGGTCACTGGCGAGCAGGCGCTGCGCCAGGGCCAGGTCGAGGTCACGACCCTGGCCGGCGTGCTGCGCGACAAGGCGCTGGAGCGCGGCGGCATCCGCAAGCTGTTCTCCGACGTCGACCAGTTCGGCAATTTCACCGGCGGGCCCTACGTGCTGCACACCAGGTTCATCCGCGACAATCCGGCGGCGGCCCACAAGCTGGTCGAAGGCATCGCGAAAGCGATCGAGTGGGAGCGCACCACGCCGCCCGACGAGGTCCGGGCCCGCTTTGAAAAGATCATCGCCGCGCGCAAGCGCAACGAGGATGCCTCCGCGATCAAGTACTGGAAGAGCTCCGGCATCGCCGACACCGGCGGTCTGATCACCGACCGGCAGCTGCAGGTCTGGATCGACTGGCTGGTCAAGGACGGCACGCTCAAGGCCGGCCAGGTGAAGGCCGCCGACCTCTACACCAACGACCTCAATCCCTATGCGGGGAAGACGGCGGGGGTCGCCAAATGAGCGCGGCCAAGATCCGCTTCGCGCAGGTCCGCAAGGAGTTCGAGGTGCGCGGCGACGGCGGCGGGCCGCCGCGCCGCTTCACCGCGCTGGAGGACGTCACGCTCGACGTGCGACCGGGCGAGTTTCTCGCCCTCGTCGGCCCCAGCGGCTGCGGCAAGTCCACCCTGCTCGACCTGCTCGGCGGATTGACCACGCCGAGCAGCGGCCAGATCCTGCTCGACGGCCAGCCGATCGCGGGACCGGCGCGCGACCGCGGCATCGTGTTCCAGCAATACGCCCTGTTTCCCTGGCGCACTGCGATCCAGAACGTCGAGTTCGGCCTCGAGGTCGCCGGCGTCGGCGCCGTCGAGCGCCGTGCCCGCGCCCAGCATTACCTCGAGCTCGTCAACCTCGCAGCGTTCGCCAACCGCTATCCCCACGAACTCTCCGGCGGCATGAAGCAGCGCGTCGCGATCGCCCGCAGCCTCGCCTACGATCCCGAGGTGCTGCTGATGGACGAGCCGTTCGCTGCGCTCGACGCCCAGACCCGGGAGCAACTCCAGGCCGAGCTGCTGCGGATCTGGCGCGCCACCGGCAAGACCATCGTCTTCATCACCCACGGCATCGACGAGGCCGTCGTGCTGGGACAGCGCGTCGCGGTGATGACCGCGCGTCCCGGTCGGATCAAGCAGATCGTCGATGTTCCCGAAGCCCTGCGTAGCGACAGCGAGGACGTCCGTGCCCTGCCGCTGTTCGGCGAAGTGCGTCACCAGGTCTGGACGCTGCTGCGCGACGAGGTTCTGAAGACTCAGCAACAGCAGGCCGCGCACAGCGGCGCGGCCATCGCCATCAGCCAGCCACGACAGGAGCCGGCGCATGTCTAGCTTCGACACCAGCCTCGATCTCTCCCAGGCCGCGCTCGGCGCTGCCGGCGATCCGCAGCGCAAGCCGGCAATCATCCTGCCCCGGCTGGCGGCTGCGCTGCGGCGGCTCGCGGCGTTCGGCCGCCGTTCGGCGCTGGTGCTGGCGCTGCTCGCATTGTGGGAGGCCGCGCCGCGGCTCGGCCTGACCGACCCGGCGTTCCTGCCGCCATTGTCCGAGGTGCTCGACGCCGGCTGGCAGCTCGCGCTCAACGGCCAGCTCTACGAGCATGTCGGCGCCAGCCTGTTCCGGGCGCTGAGTGGCTTTCTGATCTCGGTCGTCACCATCGTTCCGCTCGGTCTTGTCATCGGCCGCTCGGAGCGGCTGGGACGCGCGCTGAACCAGTTGATCGAGGTGCTGCGCAACACCGCGCCGCTGGCGCTGCTGCCGGTGTTCATCCTGCTGCTCGGCATCGGCGAGGTCTCCAAGGTCGCGATGGTGATCTACAGCTGCGCCTGGCCGCTGCTGCTCAACACCATTGCCGGCGTGCGGCAAGTCGATCCGCTGCTGGTCAAATCCGCCCGCACCATGGGCGCGACGCCGCTGCAGCTGTTCGTCAAGGTGATCCTGCCGGCCGCCGCGCCGACCATCTTCGTCGGCATCCGTCTCGCCAGCGCCGCCGCCATGCTGGTGCTGGTTGCCTCCGAGATGGTCGGCGCCAAGGCCGGCCTCGGCTTCCTGATCATCTACGGCCAGTACAGCTTCCTGATCCCGCAGATGTATTTCGGCATCCTGGCGATCACCGCGCTGGGCCTCGCCTTCAACGCCGTGCTCGAAGCGCTGGAGCGCCGCGCCACGCGCTGGCGCCCGGCATCCGGCGCCTGACCGCTCTCTGTTCCGACGTCTTCTCAAGGAGTGACCCATGTCCTATCCCGACGACCACAGCCCGACCGAGCCGACCGCATCGCCCACGTCTCGCCGCATCCTGACTTCACGCCGCGGCCTGCTCGGCTTCGCCGCGGCGCTCGGCGCTGCCGCACCGCTCGGCGTGCTCGGCAGCGCCCGCGCGTTCCCAGGGCTTGGCAACCGCATCGCCGATCCGCTCGCTGACGCGCCGATCTGCCGGACATCCGACAGCCCGACCGCGGAGCCGAAGGGCCCTGCCCGCCACATCCGCTTCGCCTACAGCGGCACCGCGATCTGCACCGCCGCCATTCCCGTGGCGCTGGAGCGCGGCTACTTCGCCAAGCACAATCTCGAGGTCGAGTTCATCCAGTACGCCGGCACGACCGATCAGATGCTACAGGCACTCGCGACCGACAAGGCCGATGCCGGTGCTGCGATGCTGCTGAGCTGGTTGAAGCCGCTGGAGCAAGGCATCGATGTCAAGCTCACCACCGGCCTGCACGGCGGCTGCACCCGCCTGTTCGTCACCAAGTCGTCGGGCTTCACCGACATCACCCAGCTGAAGGGCCGCACCATCGGCGTCTCCAGCATCTCCGGTCCGCCACGCAACTTCTTCGCCATCCTGCTGGCGGACGCCGGCCTCGACCCGCAGACCGACGTGCAGTGGCGCGAATTCCCGGCCGACCTCCTGGCGACGGCGCTGCAACGCGGCGAGATCCAGGCGATCGCCGATGCCGATCCGACCGCCTGGCTGACCTTTCAGCGCGCCAACGGCGACCTCGTGGAGATCGCCTCCAACCTCAGCGGCCACTATGCCGATCTGTCGTGCTGCACGCTCGGCGTGCGCACCTCGCTGTGGAATCAGGATCCGAAAGCGGCGGCGGCGCTGACCTACGCCATCCGCGACGCGGCGATCCATGTCTCCGCCAATCCGGACGACGCGGCGCAGATCTTCTCCAAGTACACGCCGAAGGTGCCGGTCGCCGACCTCGCGGCAATGCTGCGCAGCCACACCCACAACCACCATCCGGCGGGCGATGTGCTGCGCCGCGAGGTCGTCAAGATCACCGACGATCTCAAGCGCGCCTCGATCATCAAGCCCTCCACCGACCCGGTGAAGCTCGCCAACCGCGTGGTGGTGGATATCGCCGGCTGAGCCTGCCTGACGTCAGCCGCGACGGGCGAGCAGCCATCCTCCATGGCTGCTCGCCATCGGCCGGCCTGAGGCCGAGGGTCACGTCCGTTCGCCCGGCGCGTACGCCCCGGCCTCGATCACGGAGCTGGCGCGGCCGAAGATCGCGAAGCTGATGACCGCGAGTATCCATACCCCCAGGCCGCCATAGAGCATCACCGCACCGAAGCCATGTGCCAATGCGGCGCGCGCGACGTCCCCCGAAGGGTCAAGCGTCGACAGTGATGGCAGAAGCTGTGCGAGGCGAGTCAGGTTGCCGGTGGCGATGGCGCCTGCCAGGGAGCTCAATTGCTCCCCACCGACGACGCCGGACCACAGGCCCGCCAGATAGGACAGGATGCTTTGTGACAGAATGAGCCCCATCAATGCGATGTTGATGGCGAACGTGATCAACCGCGCACTCATGTCGATGCCCGCAGCCATGCCGGCCCTGTCGCTGGAAATCGAGCCCGTCACCGTGTTGGTCACCGTCGTGTGGGTGAAGCCCAGCCCGCAGCCCGCCACCAGGCAGCCGGGCAGCATGGTCAGCCAGCTGGCGCCCGCCGCGGCGCTGCCGGCCCTCATCAGGACAAAACCCAGGCCGATGGTGAACAGGCCCAGCGGGATCACGAGGCGCGGCTGATAGCGCAGCGACAGACGCTCGGCCAGCGGCGGCATCACCAGCGTCGGCAGCGTATAGGCGAGCAGGCAGCCGCCGGTCATGATGGCGTCGTAGCCGAGCACGCCCTGGAAATAGATCGGCAGATAGATGTTGAACGGCCAGAAACTGACGTTCATGGCAATGGAGCCCATGAGCGCGCCGGACAACGGGCGTATTCTAAAGACCGAAAAGTCGAACATCGGGTGACTTTTCCTGCATTCGATGACGACGAAGGCGATGAAGCTGATCGTCGCCACGAACAGGATGCCGATGGCCGCGCCACTGGTGAATCCGATCGATGGCCCCTGCGTGATGATATAGGTCACGCCGAGAACGGCGAGCGACAGCGTCAGGAGGCCCGAGACGTCCAGCTTCTTCGTCGCGGCCGCACTGTTGCGGGATTCCTCGACACTGCAGAGGACGAGAGCAGCCGTCAGGACGGTGATGGGAACATGCACCAGAAAAATCCAGCGCCAGTTCGACAGGGCGACGATCAGGCCGCCGATGAGCGGCCCGAGGCCAAGGCCGATGCCAAACACGAGTCCCCAGATGGCGAATGCGCGGCTGCGTTCGCGTCCGGTCTGGAATTGATGCGACAGAACGGCGATCTGGGAAATGATCATCGCGCCGCCACCGATGCCTTGCAGAAACCGGCTGACGATGAGGAACGTCATGTCTTGCGCCAGACCGCACATCAGCGACGTCACGCCGAACAGAGCGAGGCTCAGGATGAAGATCCGCTTTCGCCCGTAGCGATCCGCCAACGTCCCGGTGGCCATCAGGACAGTGGTGCAGGCGATGGTGTAGGCGTTCATGACCCACTGCATGGCTTCGAAGTCGCCATGCAGGACTGATTCGAGGGTCGGGAGAATGACCGGCACACTGGAGACTTCGAGGTGGAACATGACGCCGGCCAGGCTGACGGCGGTCAGGACGATGGCGTGCTGATAGGTTCGCGAAAGAGACATCGCTCGCTCATGTTGGATGAAGCGTTGGGGAGGGAGCCTCTCGGAGAAGGGGCTCGAGGTTGCGACGCCACTGTAAAAGCGAGGCAATTACGGATAAACAGGATATCGTTCCACGTACTATGGACCGTTTAGTCCGTAATTCGAAGCCGGCCGATGATGACCAATCTGAACTGGGTGCAGTCTTTTGTGCAGGTCGCGGAGGCACGCAGCTTCGTCGCGGCGGCCCGCCTTCTCGGCATATCGGCTTCTGCCGTCGGCAAGAACGTCGCCCGCCTGGAGGAGCGCCTTCGCGTCCGGCTGTTTCATCGCAGCACGCGCAGCGTAACGCTGACCCCGGAGGGCGCCGTCTTCCTGGAACGGTGCCGCCGCGTTCTGGGAGAACTGGATCTCGCGGAGGTCGAGCTGCAACAGAGCGCCGCAACGCCGCGCGGCAAGCTACGCCTCAGCCTGCCGCTCACCAGTGTGGTGACGCCCCAGTTGCTGTCCCACTTCCATCAGCGTTACCCGCAGGTCGAGCTGGAAGTGGATTATTCTGACCGCCTGGTCGACGTGATCGAGGAGGGCTTCGATGTCGTTCTGCGCACCGGACAGCCGCGCGATTCCCGCCTGATGGCGCGCGTGCTGGGGTCCTGCCGCCGCATGATCGTGGGAGCGCCGGTGTACTTCGAGCGACACGGCGTGCCGACGACGCCTCAGGACCTCGAGCGCCACACGGTGCTGCTCTATCGCTATCCCAGCAGCGGCAAGATCCAGCCCTGGCCATTACCGGACGGCACAGCCATGGCCGCGGTGAAGCTCAAGGCTGCCGTCGTCTCCAACATGAGTCCGTCGCTTCTCGCCATGGCATGCGAGGGCCTCGGCAT
The DNA here is from genome assembly GCA_040756765.1 of Pseudomonadota bacterium. Taxonomy (GTDB): domain Bacteria; phylum Pseudomonadota; class Alphaproteobacteria; order Rhizobiales; family Xanthobacteraceae; genus Bradyrhizobium_A. The sequence goes on from JBFLYG010000004.1 coordinate 83,060, forward strand.
CGCATGCCTGCTGGACTACGAAGTCAGGGACAACCTCCGGAATGGGACTTTGCGTTCAATCCTGGATCATCCCTCGCCCCCTGCGGTGACCTATCACATTCTCTGGCCGCCGAGCCGGCAACTGTCGCCGAAGGTAAGGGCTTTCGTCGATTTCATGATGGCGGAGACCAGCTTTCCCTAGCGTCGTCCAGCCGGAAGTCTGGCTGTGCGCCGTCGCTCTCTGAAAGGACGACACGCCCCGAGGCAACAGGCCGGCGCGGTCGTGCCGCCCCCGATCACAGCAGACGGCGCGATTCCACCAGGAAGGTGGTGATGGTGGCGATGAAGTCCTTGGCGTGGGTCTGGGTGATGCCGGCCTGCGCCGAGGCGAATGCATTGACGATGGCATCGGCGTCGGGAAACCACAGCTCGACGATGCCGTCGACCGGCAGTTCGTCCCGCGTCGCCTTCTCGGTCATGGTGCGGTAGCGGTCGACCACCACGTTCTGGGTGTAGCCCATGATCCCTGGCAGCCCCGGCACATCGCGGGCATGCTTGCCGGTCCATTCATGGACGAAGCCCGCCTGATCGATATCGGCCCGCCGCGTGAGGATCGACATCCGCTTGACGAACGGCCGGCCGCTGTCCTCGGGCGAGGGCAGCACCACGTTCTTGTCGCAGACCACGAGGCGGATGCTGTCGACATAGTTGTTGACGTCGCTGGTGGTCGGCGCAAACGCCGCCGAATTCAGCGCGGCATCGAGCGCCGCACGGCTCTCGAACACGATCTCGGAGAAGCCGTCGACCTGCCAGGCGCCGCGGGCATGGTCGATGCCGAGCTGGCTGGTATCGACCACATGGTGCTGATAGTAGCGCACGAGGCCCGGCAGGCGCTTGACCATGGAGCCGTGCACCTCCGACCAGTGGCGGCGGAAGTCCTGCGGGCTCATCCCGGCCTTGCGCGTCAGGATCCCGATCCGGCTGACTTCCATCGTTTCTTCTCCTTCACAATGCACTGTCCAGGCGCTCGCCGGCTCCACGCAGACGAGGCACCCGAAGCACCTCAGACCGCAGGTTTAGCGCGTCAGGGCCGGGGTTGTCCTGGCCATCCACATCCTTCTTATTCCCCATGCCGTCATCACGCGGATAGCGGCCATGCATCATCACTGGGTCGACGCCGAGGGCGTCACGCGCCGTGAGCGAGACCCTCACGGTGAGGAGCGCGGCAGCGCTGCGCGTCTCGAACCATGAGGCCGCGGCGCTACGGCCTCATCCTCCGAGACGCGGCGGAGCCTGTCATCGGGCCGCGCTTCGCGCGGACCCGTTGGCCGCTCCTCAGGATGAGGGGGAGCTCATGTGGTGTCACTAGTCAGCCGGATTACCGGATCAGGTTCGGTAATGACGCGTCGGATACCACGTGCTCCGAGAGCCCCTCACGGCCGCTTGAAATCGGCGGGCTTGAGGCCGGCGATCACGGCGTCGCTGTAACGCGTCAGCTTGCCGTCGACCCAGCGCGTCCAGACGAAGTCCGGGCCAGCGATGCCTTCATGATTGGTCGCCGAGAACGGCTTGTCGTAGGTCTTGGAATAGCCCTCATAGGTGCCCTTGAGGTTCTCCAGCGCCTTGCGCACGGCATCGCCGTCGGTGGTGCCGGCCTGCTGCATGGCGAGCGCCAGCAGCTTCATGGCGTCGTAGCCCTGGCAGGTCGCCCAGAACACCGACGGCGCGGTGATCTTGTCCTTGACGCGGTCATAGAGCTGCTGCTGCCGCGGCGTGTAGTCCGGCGCGATGGTGCGCAGGAAGATCGGGATGTTGCCGAGCCTGGCGCCGGCGGCATCGATGAAGCTCTTGTTGTCGGACGCCCAGCTGGTCAGCACGGTCGGGAAATAATCGATCTTCTCCATGCTGCGCAGCACATGCCCCATCGGCGTGCCCTGCCCCCACATGATCACGGTGTCGACGCCCGCGCCCTTCATCTTGTTGAGCTGCGAGGTCATGTCGGTGTCGCTGACGTTGAACTTGTCGACGATCACCGGGCTGAGGCCGTAGAGCCCTTTCAGCTCCTCGATGTCCTTCAGCCCGCCCTGGCCGTAGCCGGTGGTCTCGACGAACACCGCGATCTTCTTGGTCGCCGGGTTCTTGGCGGCATAGGTCAGGATCGCGACCACCTGCTCGCGGTCGACCGCCGACAGGCGGAACATGTAGTTGTCCGCACCCTGCGCCATCGGCTGGGTGATGCCGGTGGCAGTGCCGAGCACGGTGATCACCGGGATCTTGCGCGCATTGGGGATGTGCTTCCAGGCGAGCGCGTTGCCGGAGTTGGTCGGCCCCATCACCGCGACGACCTTCTCGCCGTCGATGAGATCGCTCATGTTCTGGATCGCCTTCGGCGGCTGGGCGACGTCGTCGCGCACCACCAGCTCCAGCGGCCGGCCGAGCACGCCGCCCTGCTTGTTGATGTCCTCGATCGCGGCATTGAAGCCGAGCAGCGCATGCTGGCTGCTCTGCGCTGACGGCGACGCCGACAGATCGCTGTTGAAGCCGATCCGGATCGGCTCCGCCGCCATGGCCGGCATCGCGTGAGCCATGACCGCGAGCGCGAGCGCCGCGAAAGATCGCGTGATCATCATGTGTCCTCCCCTGCTGCGCAGTTGCTCCGCGCTTGCGCAAATTAGTAATCATGTTAAATATCTCGAGTCAAACGCGCCGCCGGCCGCCGCGCATGCCGCTGCCGCACGCCGTTTCACCCTGCACATATCACCCCTCACGCAGCTCGATCCGGCCGGCGCATGACCGCTTCCTCTCTCAATGGCAACACCCTGATCTTCGGCACCGTCGCCGATCCCGTCGCGCATGTGACCTCGCCGTGGCGATTTGACGCGCTGTTTCGCGCATGGGGCGTCAACGCGGTGATGCTGGCGTTTCACGTGCGCCCCGACAATCTCGGCACCTTCCTCGCCGGCGCGCGCGTGCTGGAGAATCTCAAGGGTTTCTGCGTCACCGTCCCGCACAAGATGGCGGTGGTGCCGCTGCTCGACGAGGTGACGCCGCGCGCGCGCCGCGTCGGCGCCGTCAATGTGGTGCGCCGCGAGGCCGACGGCCGGCTGGTCGGCGACCAGCTCGACGGCCTCGGCTTCGTCGAAGGCCTGCGTGCGCACGGCCATGATCCCCGCGGCAAGCGCATCTTCATCGCCGGCGCCGGCGGTGCCGCGGCCGGCATCGTGTTCGGCCTGGCGGAGGCCGGCGCGGCGCGCATCACCATCCACAACCGCACGGCGGCACGTGCCGAAGAGCTCGCCGCCCGCGTGCGCGAAGCTTTCCCGGCCTGCGATATCGGCCCGGGCAGCGCCGATCCGGCCGGCCACGACATCGCCATCAACGGCACCAGCGCCGGGCTCAAGGCGGACGATCCGCTGCCGTTCGACATCGACGGCGTCACGCCGCAGATGGTGATCGCCGAAGTCATCATGACGCCGCGCGAGACACCGCTGCTGCAGGCCGCCGCCACGCGCGGCGCCGCCATCCATTACGGTGACGCCATGCTGCTGTCGCAGCTGCCGCTGCTCGCCGACTTCATGGGCGCACGGCGCACCACCACCTAGGGACAAAGACCATGACAACTCCTCACGCACGCCAGGTTCTGGTCGTCGGCGGCAGCTCGGGCATCGGCTTCGCCACCGCCAGGGCGGCGCGCGCCGCCGGCGCCGCGGTGACGATCGCGTCGCGCTCGGCCGACAAGCTGCAGGCCGCCGCCAACACCCTCGGCGGCGTCGCCCATGGCGTCATCGACGTCACCGACGACGCCTCGGTCGAACGCTTCTTCGCCTCAGACAAGACCTATGACCATGTGGTGGTGACTGCCGCCGACGTGCGCATCGCGCCGATCCGCGACCTCAGCGTCGCCGAGGCGCAGGCGGCGATGAACAGCAAGTTCTGGGGCATCTACCGCATCGCGCGGGCGGCGAAGATGGCGCCCGGGGGCTCGCTCGGCTTCATCGCCGGCTTCCGCTCGCAGCGGCCGGGACCGGGCCTTGCGCTGATGAGCGCGATCAATGCGGCGATCGAGGGGCTGACCCGCGGGCTCGCACTCGACCTGCGGCCGCTGCGGGTCAACGCGGTGTCGCCCGCCCTCGTCGACACCGAGCTGTGGAGCGGCATGGCGCCGGACGCACGCGCGGCGATGATCGCGAAGATGGCGGCGCACTATCCGGCCGGCACGGTCGGCAAGCCCGAGCATGTCGCCGACGCGCTGCTGATGCTGGCGACCAACCCCTACGCCACCGGCACCGTGCTGATGCTCGACGGCGGCGCGTCGCTGGTGTGAGAGCGCTGAACACGACGACGTAGATGAGCGCAGCGACATCCGGGCTGAGAGCCTCGCGTGGGGCTCCCCGGATGTCGCTTCGCTCATCCGGGCTACAGTTTCCTGCGTGGCAGTGCTCCAAATTCGGCGTCATGCGCGGGCAGCGCGATTCGTCTTCGACGGATCGCCAAGACTAAGGTCACCCGCGCATCCAGCTTTTTCCAGCGCATTCAAGAAGCTGGATCACCGGGTCGCGACGCTGCGCGTCGGCCCGGTGATGACGCAGCAAGTGTAGCGACGCCCCGACCGAGCTTCGCTGCCTCCAGATCTCACCCCGCGAGCAGCGCCTCGACCGCCTGCAACTCCCCGGCATCGAGCTCCCAGGCATGGGCCGCGGCGTTCTGCACGACCTGATCCGGCCGTGAGGCGCCGGCGATGACGCTGCCGACCACCGGATTGGCGAGCAGCCAGGCGAAGGCGAGCTCGAGACTGGTGCGTCCGCGTTCGCGGGCGAACGTATCGAGCTTCTGCACCAGCGCGATCTTGTCGTCGTTCAGGAGCTTTGCCGCCTCGCGCTGCAGCCAGGGCGTGTTCGGCGTCGCAAGGCGCGAGCCCTGCGGCAGCTCCGACAGGCTGCGGTACTTGCCGCTGAGCAGGCCGTTGGCGAGCGGGAAGAACGGCAGCAGGCCCATCTGATACTTGCGCAGCTGCGGCAGCACGGTCTCTTCGATGCCGCGCGCCAGCAGCGAATATTCGTGCTGGCTGCTGACGAAACCCTCGACCTGCAGCAGCCGCGCTGCCCAGGCCGCTTCGACGATGTCGGTCGGCGCCATCTGCGAACAACCGAAGTAGCGCACCTTGCCCTGGCGGCGCAAATCCTCCAGCGCCCGCAGCGTCTCCTCGACCGGAGTGTCGGCATCCGGCTTGTGCATCTGGTAGAGGTCGATCCAGTCGGTGGAGAGGCGACTCAAGCTGTCCTCGACCGCCTGCATGATGTAGCGGCGGCTGGCGCCGCTCTTCGCCTGCGCGCCCTTGAACGGCATGCCGAACTTGGTCGCCAGCACGATCTCGCGGCGGCGCGCACCGAGCAGTTGGCCGAGAAACTCTTCCGAGCCGCCGTCGCCATAGACGTCCGCGGTGTCGAACAGGGTAATTCCGGCATCGAGCGCCGCGTTCACCACCACCTTCGACGCATCCAGGTCGATACGCAGCGACAGGTTGTTGCAGCCGAGGCCGATGGCAGAGACCTTCAGTCCGGAATTGCCGAGCCGGCGATAGCGCATGGGGGTGGTCCTTGTCTGCTCTGGAGGATGGATCAGTTGGCGGCGGTGGTGCGGCGCACCTCGCCCTGCAGCTTGCGGATCAGCGGCTCGCGCTTGGCGAGCCAGCAGCCGTGACGGAAGTGCCATGTCGTGAATTCGGGATCGAAGCCGAGCGCATACGCGGCATGCACCGCCCAGTTCGGATCGAACAGCGCCTCGCGGCCGACCGCGATCAGGTCGGCCTGGCCCTGCTGCAGAATGCGCTCGGCCTGCTGGCCGTCGAGAATGACACCGACCGCCTGGGTCAGCAGGCCGCTGTCGCGGCGGATGCGATCGGCGAACGGCACCTGGAAGCCGAGCCCACGCGGCACGTTGGTCGAGCGGGTCTCCTCGCCGAGGCCGCCGGACGAGCAATCGATGACGTCGACGCCGATCGCCTTGAAGCGCTGCGCCAGCACCACCGAATCGTCGAGGCTCCAGCCGTCGGCAGCCCCGTCGACCGCGGAGATGCGCACGAACAGCGGCTTGCGCTGCGGCCATGCCGCGCGCACCGCGGCGGCCGCTTCCAGCGGCATGCGCATGCGGTTCTCCAGCGAGCCGCCATAGGCATCGGTGCGCTGGTTGGACTTCGGCGACAGGAAGCTCGCCGCGAGATAGCCATGGCCGAAATGCAGCTCGACCACATCGAAGCCGGCCCGCTCGGCGCGGCGCGTGGCATCGGCGAACTGCCGGATGGTGTCCGCGATATCGGCGACCGTCATTTCATCGGGCACGGTCCACTCGGGACCGGCGGCGATCGGGCTCGGACCGGCGCGCCACCATGGCTCGCCGGAGGCCGTCATCTGCGCCTCGGTGAGCGCACGGCCGCCGTCCCACAGCGCTTCCGACCCCGCCTTGCGGCCGGTATGGGCGAGCTGGACGCCGATCTTGGCGCCGTTGTCCTGCACGAACCGCACGATACGGCTGAGCGGCTCGATCTGATCGTCCGCCCACAGCCCGACATCGTTGAAGCCGACGCGGGCCCGCGGATCAACCGCGGTGCTCTCCACGAAAATCAGCCCGGCGCCGCCGATGGCGAAGCGGCCGAGATGGACGAGATGCCAGTCCGTCGCCTTGCCGAACTCGGCCGCATGCTGGCACATCGGCGAGATCACCACCCGGTTCTTCAGGGTGAGATCGCGAATCCTGAGCGGCTGAAACAGCAGGGGCGTGACGTCGCCGTCCGCGCTGACAGTCATGGCATATCCTTTCAAGGTCGGGACCGCGCGAGGTTGCGTGCGCGAGGTTCGGGCGAATGACATCGAACGGACGCGGCACCGCTGCAACGGTGATGATCAACCCGCGTGATCCGATGGAGAGTGGCGGGCAGCGCGGCATCGGCCGCGCGAATGGAGCTGAGTTTCCCTGTCGATCCCCGGCCGCTATCGGCGGGAATGGTAGATTTGCAGCTTTTGGCTGTCAACGTAGCGCCGTGCGCTGGGAAACCACACCGGAGGTGGCGTGAGCGGAACATTACCGGCGATCCCTGCGTGTCAGGATGCGGTCGCATCGTCCAGCGACGCCAGCAGCGCGCGTGTGGTGCGCATCGCCTGCTTCGCCAGCTCCACCGCGCCGATCTCCGCAAGGCGGCCACGCATCGGCACCTCCAGCGACAGCGGACAGTCGCGCGGCAGCGCGCGCAGATAGTCGCTGAGCGGAATCACGCCCTCGCCCGGCATCAGACGCTCATAGCGCGCCTGGAACAGCATGGTGTCGAAGTCCGGCGGCGGCACGGTGCCGTCGCACAGCTGGATGTAGCGCATGCGGCGCTTGTCGAATTGAGCGAGATCGGCAACCGACACGCCGGCGCGATGAACATGCAGCGCATCGATCAACACAGCCGCATTTGGCCTGCTCGCTTTCGCGACGAGCCGTGACGCGATGTCGAGCGTGCGAACCGCCTGGAAGGGCATGAACTCGAGATTGACGAACAGGCCATACTGCGCGGCGACGTCGGCGGCATCGGTCAGGAGATCCGCCGCTTCGGCTTCGTCGGCGACGTCACAGGTGACCAAAAGTTCCCGCGCATGGAGCGCGGCGCAGGCTTCGAGCACCCCGCGATAACGTGCGAACGGCAGACCGGAGATCAGGCGGAACACCTCGACGTCGAGCAGCCGCAGGCCGGTGGCGTCGAGCCGCGCCGCAATCTCGCGCATCATCGGCGAACCCGGCGTCACTGCAAACCGCGCCTCGTCCGGCAGCGCCGGCTCCAGCCGGATGCCGACGGCGTCGAAGCCGGCCGCGGCGCCGGCGTCGATCATTTCCAGCGGCGAGGCCGGCAGCAGGCTGATATGCGCAAGCGACAGCGTGGGCATGACCGCGCCCACGATCAGGCCGCCGGCTGCGCGACCGGACGGAACACCCGCTCCTCGATGGAGTAGCCGGCGATCTCGCCCATGAACTCCTGCGCATCCGCGACGATCGCGCGCCAGGTGTCGGTGGCGAGCGCCGCCTCCATCGCCGCGCGGCTCTCGAACCAGATCTCGGCGAAGCCGTCGACGCGGCGGCCCTTGGCATCCGGCGTGGTCGCTTCCGTCACCTGGTTCTGCACATAGCCACACACGCCGGGCAGCGACAGCACCATCGGCGCGTGCTGCACGCGCCAGCGGCGGTCGAACTCGGCGTCCGACAGGCCCTCCTTGCGTGCGACGATGGTGATGCGCTTGATCATGACAGCCCCCCGGGCGAAATTACTTCACATGTTAATAAACACGTGCGCGGGACCGGTCAACGCCATGACCAGACGTGCGTCAGGATGTCCCCCGCCCGGCGGCCTAGCGCGCGTCAGCGAGAATCATGTCGGAAGCCTTCTCCGCGATCATGATGGTCGGCGCGTTGGTGTTGCCGGCGACGACGGTCGGCATCACGGAGGCGTCAACCACGCGCAGCCGCTCGATGCCGTTGACCTTGAGCTGCGGCGTCACCACTGCGGCGGCGTCCGAGCCCATGCGGCAGGTGCCGACCGGATGGAGGTTGGAATAGCCGAGCTTGCGGATGAACGCCGCCATGTCGGCATCGCTCTCGCACGCCAGCGTCGGCTGCAGCTCCTCGGTGACGTAGGGCTTGAGCGCCGGCTGCTGCGAGATCTTGCGCACGAGGCGGATGCCGCTGATCATCGCCTGCATGTCGTAGTCGGTCTGCAGGAAGCTGAAGCGGATCGAGGGCGCTGCGAACGGATCGGCGCTCTTGAGCCGCACGGTGCCGCGCCCTTCCGGCTTGAGATGCACCGGGCTCATGGTGAAGCCGGGGAACGGATGAGGGATCATGCCGTCGCGGGTGCGCTCGGCAACGCTCCAGGCGTTCATGTTGATCTGCAGGTCGGGGCGCTCGAGGCGCTCGTCGCTGCGCACGAAGGCGCCGGCATAGATGCCGTTGCCGGCCAGCATGCCCTTGCCCTGCAGCAGGTACTGCATGCCGGCCTTGAGCTTCATCGGCCAGCTCTTGGCGAGATCGTTGAGCGTGATCGGCTTGGGGCAGCGGAACATGAGCTGGATGTAGAAGTGATCGTGCAGGTTGCCGCCCACCGTCGGCAGATCGTGCACCACCGGAACGTTCATCTCGGCGAGATGCTGCGCCGGGCCGATGCCCGACAGCATCAGAAGCTGCGGCGAGCCGAACACGCCGCCGGCGACGATCACCTCGTTGCGCGCGGTGGCATAGGCCATCGCGCCGGAGGCGGTGCGGAACTCGACCCCGACCGCGCGACGGCCGTCCATGCGCAGCCGCGTGGCATGAGCGCCGGTCTCGACCGTGAGGTTGGCGCGGCCGCGTGCCGGCTTGAGGTAGCCCTTCGCGGTGCTCCAGCGCCGGCCCTTGTAGGTCGTGGTCTGGTAGTAGCCGACGCCTTCCTGCCGCGCGCCGTTGAAGTCGGGATTGGCGGGAATGCCGGCCTCGACGCCGGCGGCGATGATGGCGTCCGCGAGCTCATAGGTCTCGGGATGGTCGGACACCTTGAGCGGGCCGCCGGTGCCGTGGAACGCGTCGCCGCCGCGCTGCTGGTCCTCGGCCTTGCGGAAGTAGGGCAGCACCTCGTCGTAGCTCCAGCCGTCGCAGCCGCGCTGGCGCCACTCGTCATAATCGCGGGCATTGCCGCGGATGTAGATCATGCCATTGATCGAGCTGGTGCCACCGAGCACCTTGCCGCGCGGCTGGTAGGTCGGGCGGCCGTTCAGCTCCGGCAGCGGCTCGCTGTCGAACATCCAGTTGTACCTGGGATTGGCGAACAGCATCGGATAGCCGAGCGGGGCGTGCACCCAGAAGCCGTTGTCCTCTGGGCCGGCTTCCAGAAGAAGCACCGAATAGCGGCCGCTCTCGCTGAGGCGCGCGGCCAGCACGCAGCCCGCCGATCCCGCTCCGGTGACGATGAAATCGTAGACGCCCTTCTCCTGCATAAGTCCTTCACAATCCAGCAATAGTCGATGATCGCAAACCGCTTAACATGGTATCCAGTTGCTGGCCAGCGGCGCGCCGCATGGCGCCGATGCGCGAACGGACGCGACGGCCCCCGAGCGATCGCGTAAGGTCGCCGCCGCTCCACACACCGATCCCTCGCCGCCGGATGACCATCATGGACGACACCGTGCTCGAAGGCCGTCTGGTTCGCCTCGAACCGCTCGGCGAGCACCATATCGACGGGCTGGTGGCCGCCGCCGCCGACCGCTCGGCCTATCAATGGACCTTTGTCCCCGGCAACGCAGCCGAGGCCGCGCGCTATGTCGCGACCGCGCGCGCCTGGCAACGTGACGGCAGCGCCCTGCCGTTCGCGATCGTGCGGCGCGAGGACGACCGCGTGGTCGGCTCGACGCGGGTCTGGAACGCTGGGCCTGGCCCGCGGCCCATCCCCGCCACGGCCGCGCCGCCCCCGACGCCTGCGAGATCGGCCACACCTGGCTGGCGCGCTCCACCATTCGCACCGGCGTCAACACCGAGGCCAAGACGCTGCTGCTGACCTTCGCGTTCGAGCACTGGGATGTGCTGCGGGTCTGCCTGCACACGGATGCTCGCAACGAGCGCTCGCGCGCCGCGATCGCCCGCCTCGGCGCAACCTTCGAGGGCGTGCTGCGCGCCCATCGCATGGCGCCCGACCTCACCGCACGGGACTCCGCCCGTTTCTCGGTCGTCGCCGCTGAATGGCCGGCGACGCGGCAGCGCCTCGCCGGGCTCGCCCGGCTGACTTGACCCAGCTCAAGTCGCCGGCGGCCATTCTCCGCCATCCTGCCGGAGCAAGGCCAGTTGCGCCCCATCCCGTCGGAGAGTGTTCATGTCGCTGCTTATTCGCCTGTTGTTGCTGATCGCCGCGCCGATCACGGCGCTGTTCGTGGCGCGTGACGCGCTCAATTTCGGGATCATGCAAACGATGGTCGCGGTCGTGCTGGTGGTGGCGTTGCTGGTGCTCGTGACGCTGTGGCCCCGTCGGCGCAACTCCTGACTTCTGCCACAACGACAAAAGGGCGGAGCGCTCGCCGCTCCGCCCTTTTTTCTTTGTGTCGTTTTTAACTTTGTGTCGTTCCTCAGTGCGACATCAGCACCGGCACCGTCATTTCCTTGAGGATGCCGCGGGTGGCGCCGCCGAGCACGACCTCGCGCAGCCGCGAATGGCCATAGCCGCCCATCACCAACAGACTGGCGCCGCAATCAGCGATATGGGAGGTGATGACGTCGGCGACGCCGATGCCGGCGGCCGGCACCACCTCGACCTCCACCTTCAGGCCATGACGGGCGAGATGACGGCCGATCTCAAGGCCGCGCACATCACGCTCCGCCGGCTTGCGGTCATTGGTGACGATCAGGAGCTCGACCACGCGCGCCCGCTTCAACAGCGGCATGGCGTCGTGGATGGCACGGGTCGCGGGGCGCCCGCCGTCCCAGCAGCACACCACGCGGTCGAGCGTCAAGCCGCCCTTCTGGATATAGGGCACCAGCATCACCGGCCGGCCGGATTCGAACAGCGCCGCTTCGATCAGCAGCTCGTTGTAGACCCCCTTGTCGCCGTCGGACTGCATGATCACGCCGAGATCGAACCGGCGCGCCATTTCCGAGAACACCTCGGACGGCAGCAGGTCGGTGTCGGAGAACACATACTGCTCCGCCGACAGGCGGCTGCGCGCCGTCGCCTGCTGGAAGTGGTCCGCCGACTGCCGCGCCACCGCCGCGCTTTCGTCGAGCAACTTCTGGATCACGTCCGCCGGCACATCGGCGAGCACGAAGGGCGGGATGCCCGCATGGCTGAACGCGACGCCGGCAATATGGGCCTCGAACGCCTCCGCGATCGAAAGCGCGTAGTCACATACCGCCGCGTTGCGCGCCGGCTCCCGCTCCAGCTTGACGAGAATATCCTTGATCATGCCTGTCTCCCGACCTGTACCGTTGGTGGATCGATCGCTGCCCTGGACTTTCAGGACACCCGGCGTTGCCGCTGCCGCCAGATCACCACCACAAGAAAAAATGCCGACAGGGCCGCGACGATGCCCCCGACGATCTCGACTGCGACGAGGGAGGACGCCACATCGACCCGCCAGCCTGCCTGCTCCTCGGGCGCGAAGGCGATCGGCTTCACGTCGGAGAACCAGAGATAGTGGATCAGCGCCATCACGCCGTAGGTCACCACACCCATAATGAGCAATCGCGCCAGACGTTCCGTCATGATGAGGCTCCTGCGATCGGAGGATGACGCCGGCAGCATCGACCGGACGCGGCCGCCCGACATTGATCCCCGTCAACATCAGCGCAATTTGCGCCGCGGCAGAGGCCGCCGTCCGCCACGGGCCGCCGGCGGCCGCTTGACCTGCGTCAAGGGGACGCGGCCGCAGTTGCCTAGACTGGGCTTGCCCCCGTCTGCAAGGCTTTGGGGCTGCGAGGCTTGGCGATGATGAAAGGAAAGGCGGCCCTGAAGGCCCTGCTGACCGGCGACGCGCTGCAGCGCCGCTTGCGGCCCGCGACGCGGCGCATGGTGTTGCTCGCCCTCAACCTGTCGATCGGCCTTGTGATCGTCGCGCTCTATCTGCTGCGCGGCCGGCCGCTGTACTAGCGCGCGTCCCCGGCCGGTTCGTCGTCGGCGATGGCGCGCCAGGCGGCGCCCTCCAGGTCATCGTACTGCCCGCTGCGCAGCGACCACAGGAAGCCGCACAAGCCGAGCAGGCCGAGCAGCAGCGCGAGCGGCACGAGATAGATCAGCACTTCCATCACACCATCTCCCGGCTGGCGCGGCGGGCCCGCAGCGAATTGAGCATGACGAGGATCGACGAGCCGCTCATCGCCGCAGCCGCGATCAACGGCGTGGTCAGGCCGGCAATGGCAATCGGCACCGCCAGCACGTTGTAACCGATGGCGAGCCACAGGTTCTGCCGCATCAGGCGCAGCGCGTTGCGCGACAGGTCGAGCGCGGCGACCACCGGTGCGAGCGGCTTGCCGAGGAAGATCAGGTCGGCGGCGGCCTGGCTGAGATGGGTGGCGCTGACCGGCGACATCGAGACGGCGGCCGCCGCCAGCGCCGGGGCGTCGTTGAGGCCGTCGCCGACCATCATCACGGTGCGGCCCTGCTCGCCCAGTGCCTTGATCCGGGCGATCTTGTCCGCGGGCGTCAGCTCCGCCCGCCAGGCCGTGATCCCGAGCCCCTGCGCCGCATGGCGCACGGCCGCGTCGCGGTCACCCGAGAGGATCTCGACCGCGATGCCGCGCGCGTGCAGGCCCGCGATCACCGCGGCGGCGTCGGGACGCAAGCGCTGGCGCACGGCGAACACATGCCGCACCTCGCCGTGGCGAAACGCCACGACAGAGACCTCCGGATCCGCGGCCAGCAGCCGGGCGGCCTCCGCTTCGGCACCACAGAACGCGGGACTGCCGAGCCGGATGTCGACGCCGTCGAGCGTGCCGCGCACGCCCTGCCCCGGCTCCTCGACGATGCCGGGCAGCGGCGCGCGTGCCTGCGACGCCCGCGCCACCGCGGCCGCCACCGGATGGCGGCTCGCCAGCGCGAGGCGGCCGGCCAGCGCCAGCCCATCGGACGGCAGTTGCGCCGCGTTGACCACGTCGAGCTCCGGCAGCGTCAGCGTGCCGGTCTTGTCGAACACCACGGTATCGACGCCGGCGACGCGCTCGATGGCGTCACCGGCATTGAGCAGCACGCCGGCGCGGAACATGGCGCCGGCAGTGATGGTCTGGACCGTCGGAATGGCGAGCCCGAGCGCACAGGGGCAGGTGATGATCAGCACCGCGATCGCGGTGACGATGGCCTCATGCCAGGAGGCGCCGAGCAGCAGCCAGCCGATCATGGTCAGCAGCGCGGTGACATGCACCACCGGCGCATAGAGCCGCGACGTGCGGTCCGCGAGGCGGATGTAGCGGGAGCGCGCCTGCAGCGCATGCTCCAGCAGGCGGGAGATCTCGTCGAGCAGCGTGCCCTCGGCCGCCGCCGCGACGCGGATGCGCAGGGTGCCGGAGACGTTCATGGTGCCGGCATAGACCGCGGTGCCCGGCCCGGCCGGCGCATACAGCGTCTCGCCGGTGATCAGGCTCTGGTCGATCTCGGAGCGGCCCTCGATCACGGTGCCGTCGACCGCGCAGCGCTCGCCCGGCCGCAGCAGCACGAGGTCGCCGGCGCGGATCGCCGCCACCGGCACCTCGCGGATCTCGGTGTTGCTGATGAACTTGGTGGCATGCTCGGCCTTGAGCGCGGCGAGATTGCCGGCGACCGCCCGCGTCCGCCGCCGCATGTTCTGGTCGAGGTAGCGTCCGACCAGCAGGAAGGTCAGCAGCATGATCGCGGCATCGAAATAGGCATGGTCGGCATGGGTCGCGGTCTCGACCAGCGACATGCCGAGCGCCAGCACCACGCCGATGGTGATCGGCACGTCCATGTTGACGCCGCCCGCGCGCAGCGCGCGGAACGCCGACAGGAAGAACGGCTGCCCGGCATAGGCTGCGGCCGGCAGCACCACCAGCGCCGACAGCCAGTGGAAGAAGTCGCGCTGCTCCGGCAGCATGTCGCTGACATTGCCCGACCACACCGGGATCGACAGCATCATGACGTTCATCGACGCGAAGGCCGCCACGCCAAGACAGCGCAGCAGGAAGCGCGACTGCTCGCCCTCCTCAACCTCGGCCCGCACCGGCTCGAACGGATAGGCCTTGTAGCCGAGCTCGGCGAGCCGGTCGACCAGTTGCGCCGGGTCGAGCGCGCCCTTGCGCCATTCCACCGCGAGGCGCCGGTCGGTGAGGTTGAGCCGCGCCAGGGTAACGTCGGGAAGCTGGCCGATGCCGCGCTCGATCTTGGCCATGCAACCGGCGCAGCTCACCCCTTCGACCGCGAGGTCGAGATGGGCGACGCCGGGCGCGGCGTCCTTGATGTAATGGGAGAAGTCCCGCACCAGCTCCATCGCCTGGCCCCGCTAGTTCAGGACGATGCGGTTGCGCGACAGGAACACACGCTCGCCAGCCTGCTCGCCTTCGATCACGAGGTCCCACTGCCCGGGAGCGATGTCGCTGACGGCGCCGCGATAGAGCCCCTGGCCGGCGCCGGCGAGCGTGACCGCGCGATCGCCATGCTGGTCGGCCGGCCGCTCGAGGCGGCCGGAGAAGGCAATGCCGTCGAGCGGTGCACCATCACGGTCCCGCGCCTCGACCTGCAGCGCGGCGCGGCCATCCGGCGCGCGGGCAAGATGCGCATCGACCCGCCAATGGCGCTGCGTCTGGGCCTCGGCGGCCTTGATCTCGCTGCCGTAGGCAAGGCTGGCGCGATAGGCGCTGTCGACCTCGGTGCCCGGCAGGGTTTTCACCGCAAGCGTCATCATCACCACGTTGACGCTGATGACGACGGCGAAGAAGGCGACCACCGTCACCAGCACTGCGCGGCCGGTCAGCGGCCGGGCCGGCGCAGCGGGCTGAGGAATGGAAGGCGATGTCGAGCGGGACATGAGGGACGCTCCCGTGATCACGGCGTGACGAAATTGTCGGTCGCGGAGGCGACCTCACCGAGGCCGATATCGGTGACATGGAAGGTGACGGGCGACGATTTCGGCAGCGAACCGCCCGGCGCCGTCACCAACACCCGCACCTCCGTGGTCTGGTCGCGGCCGAGGACGATCGCCGGCCGGTCCTGGGTGATGGCATCCATGCCGATCACCTGCAGCGTGGCGCCGGGCACGCCGTCGACATCGATGGCGACGACCTGGTCGAAGGCGCGCTTGTTGAGCAGGCGGATGGTGTAGGCGTTGCGGATCGAGCCGTCGCTGAGACGGACCGCGACCGGGTTGCGGTCGTGCAGCACGTTGACGTCGAGCAGCACCCGTGTCGCCAGCGCATAGAGCATGATGGCGCCGACGCCGGCGATCAGTGCGGCATAGACCATGGTGCGCGCGCGCAGCGGCCGGAACACCTCGGGCTTGCCCGCCACGCGGCGCTGGATGTTGATGTCGTTGTCATAACCGATCAGCCGCGCCGGCCGGCCGATCTTGGCCATCACCGTATCGCAGGCGTCGATGCACAAGCCGCACTGGATGCAGTCGAGCTGGGCGCCGTCGCGGATGTCGATCCCGGTCGGGCACACCGCCACGCATTGCCGGCAATCGACGCAGTCACCGACCGACTGGCCGTGGGCGCGCGCGTCGGCCGCCTTCTTCACCGAGGTCCGCGGCTCGCCGCGATCATACTTGTAGGTGACGTTGAGCGCCCACTCGTCGGTCAAGGCGGCCTGGATGCGCGGCCATGGGCACATGTAGACGCAGACCTGCTCGCGCATGTGGCCGGCCAGCACGTAGGTCGTGAAGGTGAGGATGCCGATCCAGACATAGGCGACCATCGGCGCCTGGAAGGTCAGCAGCTCCTTCACCAGCGTCGGCGCATCGGCGAAATACAGCACCCAGGCGCCGCCGGTCCACCACGCGATCAGCAGCCAGATCGAATGCTTGGCGGTGACCTCGAAGAAGCGCCGCAGCGAGAAGTCGGCAGCGTCCTTCTTCATGCGTTCGCGGCGATCGCCCTCGACCAGCCGTTCCACCGCATAGAACAAGTCGGTCCATACCGTCTGCGGGCAGAGATAGCCGCACCAGATGCGGCCGCCGAGCGCGTTCATCAGGAACAGCGTCATGGCGGCGATGATCAAGAGGCCCGTGAAGTAGTAAACCTCCTGCGGCCACAGCTCGATGAAGAAGAAGTAGAAGCGACTGTTCGGCAGGTCGACCAGCACCGCCTGGTCCGGCGCGCCGAAGCCGCGGTGCCAGCGCACGAAGGGCAGCAGGTAGTAGACGCCGAGGCACAGCGCCATCAGCTTCCACTTGATGTTGCGGAAAGTGCCGGAAACGCGCTGCGGATAGACCTTCTTGCGGGCCGCATAGAGCGGTCCGTCATCGTCGGGCTCCGCTTCGTCGGGACGTATCATCTTGTTCATCGGTGGTCCGTGGTATTGGCCGGATCAGGATGGCCGCAAACCGCCGGCGACGTCTTGATCCACCTCAAAGGAGGCGCGGCGGGACGGCCGCCGCGCCGCCGCTCTACTTGCCGCCGCCCAGCGAGTGGACGTAGACCGCAAGGGCCTTGATGGTCGGCTGATCCAGCCGGCTGGTCCAGGCCGGCATCACGCCGCCGCGGCCGTTGGTGATGGTCTCGATCAGGGTCGCCTCATCCGAGCCGTAGAGCCAGATCTGGTCGGTGAGGTTGGGAGCGCCGAACTCCTGGCTGCCCTTGCCGTCAGCGCCGTGGCAGGATGCGCAGTTTTCGGCGAAGATCTTGGCGCCAGCTGCGGCATTGAAGCCCTTGTCGGTCGAGAGGCCCGACAGCGACCGCACATAGTTCGCCACCGTGACGACCTCCTCCTTCTTGAGGATGCCGTCGCGGCCGAACGCCAGCATCGCGCTCTCGTGGCCCTTGGCATGGCCGGACCGCACGCCGAACTCGATGGTCTGCATGATCTGCTCGACGGTGCCGCCCCACAGCCAGTCGTCGTCGTTGAGGTTGGGGAAGCCCTTGGCGCCGGCCGCGCCGCTGCCGTGGCATGGCGCGCAGTTGTCACCGAATGCCGCCTTGCCCTGGGCGCGGGCGAGCGCCAGCAGCGCCGGATCCTTCTCGATCTCAGTGACCGGCGCGGCCCCGAGCACCGCCATCTTCTCACCGCGCAGCTTGCCGAGATTGGCGAGCTCGACGGCGACGTCGGCGCGCGACGAATAGTTGATGACGCCGGTGGTGTAGCCCTGGATCATCGGCCAGGCGGGATAGACCACCCAGTAGCCGAACGACCAGATGATGCAGGCGATGAAGGTGATCACCCACCAGCGCGGCAGTGGCGTGTTCAGCTCCTTGATGCCGTCCCAGGCATGGCCGGTCGTGGTCTTGCCGGAAACGGCGTCGAACTCTTCGTGATGCTCGCTCATGGTGTTTTCAGTCCTCCCGCAGCGGCATCTTGGCGGCGGCGTCGAACAGCGCCTTGTTGCGCGGCCGCAGCGCATAGGCGACGATGACAAGGAAGACCCCGACGAACACCGGCGTCCACCAGGTCACGACGAGATCCGAGGCGAAGCTCTGGATGGTCACGATGGCTTTCATGATGCGGCCTTCTCAGCGCAGATTGGCTTTTTCGTTGTAGAGCTTGAAGTCGACGAGCGTGCCGAGCATCTGCAGATACGCCACCAGCGCATCCATCTCGGTCGGCTGGCCCGGCTTGCCGTCGAAATTCCGGACCGCCGCCTTGGGATAGCGCTTGGCGAACGCGTCGGAGTCGGGGCTGTCCGGATCGGCCTGGGCCCTGAGGTCGGCCGCGGCATTGGCGATCTGCTCGTCGCTGTAGGGCACGCCGACCGCGCGGTTGGTGCGCAGGTGATCGGCGATCATCGAGGCGTCGAGCTCGGTCTCGGCCAGGAAGGCGTAGGGCGGCATCACCGATTTCGGCACGATCGCGCGCGGATCCTTCAGATGGGTGACATGCCATTCGTCGGAGTACTTGGCGCCGACGCGGGCGAGATCCGGCCCGGTGCGCTTGGAGCCCCACTGGAACGGATGGTCGTACATGCTCTCGGCGGCGAGCGAGTAGTGGCCGTAGCGCTCGACCTCGTCGCGCAGCGGCCGGATCATCTGCGAATGGCAGAGATAGCAGCCCTCACGGACATAGATGTTGCGCCCGGCGAGCTCGAGCGGGGTGTAGGGCCGCATGCCCTCCACCTTCTCGATGGTGCTCTTGAGGTAGAACAGCGGCGTGATCTCGACCAGGCCGCCGATCGCGATCACCACCAGGATGCCGACCAGGAGAATGATCGAATTCTTCTCGAAGATCTGATGACGTTTCCAGAACGACATGGGTCGGCCTCTATTCAGCAGGGTGCAGGGCGACGAACGGCGACGCCTCGACCTCGGACGCTTCGCCAACGCGAACCGTCATCCAGAGGTTGTAGGCCATGATCAGCGAGCCGATCACGAACAGGGCGCCGCCCGCGGCGCGGATCACATAGAACGGGTGCATCGCCTCGACGGTCTCGATGAAGGAGTATTCGAGGAAGCCGAGCGAGGTGTAGGCGCGCCACATCAGGCCCTGCAGGATGCCGGACACCCACATCGCCGAGATGTAGAGCACGATGCCGATGGTCGCGATCCAGAAGTGCCAGTTGACCAGCTTGAGGCTGTACAGCCCCTTCTTGTTCCACAGCCACGGCACGAGACAGTACAGCGCGCCGAACGACACGAAGCCGACCCAGCCGAGCGCGCCGGAGTGCACGTGGCCGATGGTCCAGTCGGTGTAGTGGCTGAGCGAGTTGACCACCTTGATCGACATCATCGGCCCCTCGAAAGTCGACATGCCGTAGAACGCCACCGACACCACCATCATGCGCAGCACCGGATCGGTCCGCAGCTTGTCCCAGGCGCCCGACAGCGTCATCAGGCCGTTGATCATGCCGCCCCAGGACGGCATCCACAGCATCACCGAGAAGGTCATGCCGAGCGTCTGCGCCCAGTCCGGCAGCGCGGTGTAGTGCAGGTGATGCGGGCCGGCCCAGATGTAGAGGAAGATCAGCGCCCAGAAGTGAATGATCGAGAGGCGGTAGGAATAGATCGGCCGCTCGGCGCGCTTGGGAATGAAGTAGTACATGATGGCGAGGAAGCCGGCGGTGAGGAAGAAGCCGACCGCGTTGTGGCCGTACCACCACTGGAACATGGCGTCCTGCACGCCGGCCCAGGCGATGTAGGACTTCGAGCCGAACACCGACACCGGCAGCCCGGGGTTGTTGCCGAGATGCAGCACCGCGATGGTGACGATGAAAGCGAGGTAGAACCAGTTGGCGACGAAGATGTGCGGCTCCTTGCGCTTGATCACCGTCGCCAGGAACACCAGGAGATAGACCACCCAGACGATGGTCAGCCACAGGTCCGAATACCATTCGGGCTCGGCGTACTCCTTGCCTTGGGTGGCGCCGAGCAGATATCCGGTGCCCGCGATCAGGATGAAGAAATTGTAGCCGAGCACCACGAACCAGGGCGCGAGATCGCCCGCGAGGCGCACCCGCGAGGTCTTCTGCACCACGAAGAAGGAGCTCGCGATCAGCACGTTGCCGCCGAAGGCGAAGATCACCGCGGAGGTGTGCAAGGGCCGCAGCCGCCCGAACGTGGTCCAGGGCAGGTCGAAGTTGAGCGCCGGATAGGCCAGTTGCAACGCGATCAGGAGGCCGACGGTAAAGCCCGCCACCCCCCAGAACATTGCCATGACGCTCGCGAACTTGATCGGCCCGAGATTGTAGTTGGGCCGGCCGTTGATCTCCTGCGGCGGCAGTTCCGCCGGCCGCTCGGCATAGCGGTAGCAGATCGCCAGGACCGCCAGCAGGCTGGCGAGCGCCGCCAGCCAGGAGTGGAATTGGAAGGCGACGTCGTGCGCGCGCGACGCAGCGAAGATGCTCAGCAGGATGAGCGGGGCGAAGGTCAGCACGAGGCCCAGCTCGCCAACCGTCATCCACCTGGCAGTATTGGTCTGTTTCATGGTGATGCACTTCGCGGTTGAAGGACGATGTCTCACTAGCAGCAATCCGCCGGCCCCCGACTTGATCGAAGTCAAATGGCGCAGCAGACGAAGGTCGAAGTCGGGATTGTCAGGAAGCGGCAGACGTGGCGCGATGCTGCGCTCAAACCGCGACGCTGAAGCGGCCGAGGCGGTCGCGGCTATAGGTATCGAACACGGTGGCGACGACGCGGGCGACCGCCCGCCCCTCCTCGCTCAGCGTCACGACACGGCCGTCGACGCGCACCAGACCATCGGTCGCAAGCGATTGCAGTTGCGCCAGCTCATCGGCGAAACTCCGGCCCGGCGCGACCTCGTCGAGATCGACGGCGAAACGGCACAGCAGGCTCTCGATGATTCGGCCGCGCTCGCGATCCTCGATGGTCAGCCGGCAGCCTCGTGCCGTCGCCAGGTCTCCGGCACCGACCACGCGCAGATAGGCCGGCACATCGGCGATGTTCTGGACATAGCCGCCCGGCAGCGCGGAGATGGCGGAGGCGCCGAAGCCGATCAGCGTGCCGCAATCGTCGTCGGTGTAACCCTGGAAATTGCGGTGGAGCGTCCCCGCGGCCGCCGCCCGCGCCAGCGGATCGCCCGGCCGCGCATAGTGATCGAAGCCGATTCGGACATAGCCCTGCGCCAGGAATTCCTGCGCGATCGCCTCCGCCTGCGCAAAGCGCTCTGTGCTTCCCGGCAGTGTCGCGGCATCGATGCGGCGCTGGCCGGCCTTGCGCTGGGGCATGTGGGCGTAGCCGTAGCAGGCGATTCGGTCCGGCGCGAACGCCGCGACGGTGCGGCAGGTCTGGCGCAGCGATTCGACCGTCTGCAGCGGCAGGCCATAGATCAGGTCGAAATTGAACTCGTGGATGCCGACATCGCGCAGCCGCGTCACGGCGCCTGCGACCACGTCGGTCGGCTGCACGCGCCCGATCGCGAGTTGCACCAGCGGATTGACATCCTGGACGCCGAGGCTGACGCGATTGACACGGAGCGCGGCGAGATGGTGGGCGAGATCGGCGGTGACATAGCGCGGGTCGAGCTCGATGGCGTGCTCGAGATCGGCCGCCAGGGCAAACTGCCGGTCCAGGGCGTCGACGACCCTCGCCAGCCCCTCGCCGCCGAGAATACTCGGCGTGCCGCCGCCCCAATGCAGCCGCGCCACCGACAACGGCGCGTCCCGCAGGTGGCCGACGGTCGCAATCTCCTGAATCAGGGCGTCGCGGTAATCGGTCACGACGTTGTCACGGCGCGCCATCTTGGCGTGGCAGCCGCAGTAGAAGCAGATATCGCGACAATAAGGCACGTGAAGATAGAGCGACACCCGCTCATGGGCGTCGATCTGACCCAGCCAGCGCGCGTGATCAGCGACACTGATGTCGGCAGCAAACTCCGCAGCGGTCGGATAGGAGGTGTATCGCGGCACCTGCCGCTCGGCATGGCGGCGAACGACAGCGCTCATCGACACAATGCGTTTCCTTCGAACAATCGCGCCGGCTCGTCAGAACGCGCGGCGCTTGCGCCGCGGCGAACCATGCGGCATGGCGGACGACGAAGGCTTGCCCGCCAACGCACAGGCGAAAACCGCAACCATGAACAGCAGCGCAGCAGTCACAATCAAGGTGTCGATCAGCGGCATGGCGGACCTCCGGCTCCGGCCGCACTATGGCGCAGCACGCCCCCCGGGCCTTGATGCGGATCAAATCCGCGCCGCCGCCCGGCCGGCAGGGCGCAAGGCCGATTGCCCCGAAGCTGATTGACCCAAGGCCGATTGACCCACGTCAAATCCCCCGCCGCGGAGCGGTGGAATATGGGGGCCCCTTGAATCTCCACGGATTCCCCAGACGAATCGAGAGGTTGCCCCGTGCCCCCATCCCGTTCCGCAGGCCTCCTGGCCGCCTGTCTCGTTGCGACGCCCCTCGTTGTGACGCCGCTTGCCGGCGCCAATCCGGCGCAGGCCGCCTCACCGGCCGCCCAGCGCGGCCAGACCTTCGCCCGGACCAACTGCGCGCGCTGCCATTCGATCGACAAGGTGACGGACAGCCCGCTGAAGATCGCGCCGCCGTTCCGCACGCTGCATCAGCGCTATCCGATCGAAACGCTGTCGGAGGCATTCGCCGAGGGCATCTATACCGGCCACCCGACCATGCCCGCCTTCCAGCTCGACCCGGACCAGATCAACGACCTCCTGGCGTTTCTCAAGAGCCTCGAATGATCGGTGATCGCCGGCGCGCCGTTTGACCCACGTCAATGGGGTGACAAGGCCGCGGGCTAAGGTGCCGGCATCCGCAATGACCGGGAGCCGCCACCATGCTGCAGGCACATGATTTGAAGAGCGAACTGCAGTCGCTCAAGGACGACATCAGCCGCGTGATCGGCGACAGGAGCGAACGAATCGCCGACGCGTCCAGGGACACGTTCGAGGATCTGTCGAAGCAGTTGAAATCCGCGCTGGAAGAGCTCGGACAGACGCTGGCCCATGAGGAGAGCCACATGGAGCAGGTGGTGGCAGAACGCCCGATCACCACGCTGGCGTCCGCCTTCGCGCTCGGGGTCGTGGTCGGCTTCATGGTGAGGAGAGCGTAACGTGAACCCTGAGAATATCGCGCGTCATCTGCGCGCGCTGTGGCGTGCCGACCGCATCATCGCCGACATCCGCCTGCGCCACCTGCTGGTCAGCCTCGGCCTCAAGGCGTTCGCCGCCCTGATCGCCGCGTTCGGGTTGCTGATGCTCGAGCTCGCCGCCTATTTCGCCCTGGTCCAGGTCTGGAGCGCGATCGTCGCTGCCGCGGCGCTCGGCGCGATCAACTTCCTGATCGCCGCCGTGATCTTCGTCGCGGCGTCGCGCGGGCCGGCGGCCCGCGAGCTCGCGCTCGCCAATGACATCCACGACACCGCCATCGATGCACTGCAGGTCGAGGCCCAGGGCCTGCACGCCCAGGTCAGCGGCTTCATCCGCCATCCGATCGAGGGCGCCCTGCTCCCGCTGCTGCTGCCGCTGCTCACGGTCATCGTCCGGCAACTGACGAAGCCGAAAGCGGCGAAGCCCGAGCCGGGTTGAGAGCGAGGAGACATCATCATGCAACATCCCCATGCCACCCCCGACCTGCCGCCGATCCTGAATGCGTCGCTGCCGCCGAGCTTCCGGCAGATCCGCCTCGAGCTCGCCCGCGAGGCGGGCCATCCCGAGGGCGAGCACGGCATCGCCTATGTGCTGCTCGCCCCGCTCGCCGCCGACGGCCGGATCGATCCGGCGCAGTGGAAGGAGCATCGCGAGGCCTGCCGGGTGGTACGCCTGCGGCCCGGCGGCGAGCAGACCGCCGGCCACCTCGTCCACCGCCCCGGCGGATCATGGGCGTTCCACTATGAGGACGAGGCCCACCTGCCGGACGAGGCGGGCTATCATTTCACCGATGAGCGCTTCGTCCCCGGCGAATATGTCGCGATCCGCGACGACGGTGACCTGCATACCTTCCGCGTGGTCTCGACCGCGCGGTTGTGACGACGCCATGACGGCACACAGACGTGGCCGCGGGCAGGCTCGCCTGCGCGCGGCCACCGCTTCATGATCAGGCCGGCATGATCAGGCTGGTTTGAGCACCAGCGTCACGTCGCAGATCTCGGGATCGGTCGGATCGGTCGCCACCTTGAAGCCGAGCTCGCGGCACATATCGAGCATCACGGTGTTCTCCTGCAGCACCTGGCCCGAGATTCGGGCAAGCCCCTCCGACCGCGCATAGTCGATCAACAGCTGCATCAGCGCCCAGCCAAGGCCGCGGCCCTTCATGTCGGAGCGCAGCAGGATGGCGTATTCGCCATTCTCGTAGATCGAATCCGAATGGATGCGGACCACGCCGACCATCTCGCCGCTCGCCTCGTCGATGGCGACGAACGCCATCGCCCGCGCATAGTCGAGCTGGGTCAGGCGGGCGATGAACTGGTGCGAGAACTCCTTGATCGGCGCGAAGAAGCGCAGCCGCAGGTCCTCCATGGTGACATGGCTGAGCAGGTCGCGGATCTGTGGCGCATCGTCCGGCCGGATCGGCCGGGTCAGCAGCCGCCAGCCGTCCTTGGCGACGATGGTGCGCTCCCACTCCGATGGATACGGCTTCAGCGCGAAGTTGATGTGGCCTGAGCCTGCAAACTTGCGCACCGGCGCACCGACAGCGATACGGGCGTCCACCGCCAGCACGCCGCGATGGTCGGCGAGCAGCGGGTTGATGTCGAGCTCGCGGATCTGCGGCAGGTCGGCAGCGAGCTGCGACAGCTTGACCAGCGTCAGCGGCACCTCGTCGGGCTTGGCCGCCGGGACGTCGCGATAGCCTTGCAGCAAGCGCGAGACCCGGGTGCGGCCGACGAGATCACGCGCCAGCGGGAGGTCGAGCGGCGGCAGCGCCAGCGCCTTGTCGTTGATCACCTCGACCGCGGTGCCGCCGCGGCCGAACACGATGACGGTGCCGAAGGTCGGATCATCGGCGATGCCGAGGATCAGCTCCCGCGCCTTGGAGCGCACCACCATCGGCTGCACGATGACGCCGGCGAGGCGCGCATCCGGCCGCTTCGCCCGCGCCCGTGCCAGGATTTCGACCGCAGCAGTGCGGACCTGCTCAGTGCTGGTGAGGTTCAGCACCACGCCGCCGACATCGGACTTGTGAACGATGTCGCGCGACTGGACCTTGAGCACCACGGTCTCGCCGCGGGCGAAGAATTCCGCCGCCCGCCGCGCGGCCTCGTCCGGATCGGCCGCCGACACCGTCGGCACCATCGCGATCTGGTAGGCCGCGAGCACCTGTGCGACCTCGACCGGATCGAGCCATTCGCGCCGGTCGGCGATCGCCGCCTCGACGATGCGGCGCGCGGCCGCGACATCGGGCACGAAGTTGCTGGGCAGGCTCGGCGGCACCTCCGACAGCGTCTCGACCACGTCGCGATGGTGCACGAGGTGCATGAAGCCGCGCACCGCGTCGTCCTCGGTCGGATAGCTCGGGATCGAGGCCGCGCTGAGCGTGTCCGACACCGCCTCGCTGGCGCCGACCCACACCGCGAGCACCGGCTTGCCGACGAAGCGCCGGTTGCGGTCGGCGCGCACCAGATCGGCAACGCCCTTCGCGATCTGGTCGGCGGGCGCGACCGCGGTCTGCACGTTCATCACCAGGATGGCGTCGCTGCCGGGATCGGCGAGCAGCGGCCCGAGCGCGGCGGCATAGCGCTCGGCATCGGCGTCGCCGACGATGTCGATCGGATTGGACTTCGACCAGGTCGGCGGCAGCACGCCATCGAGCTGCGAACGCAGCTCCTGCGACACCGTCGCCGGGATGCCGCCGAGCTCGACCAGGCGATCGATCGCGAGCACGCCGATGCCGCCGCCATTGGTCAGGATGGCGAGGCGCTTGCCCTTCGGCGGGTTGGCGCGGCTGAGCGTCTCGGCGCAATCGAACAGCTCGCGCAGGTCGAACACCCGCAGCATGCCGGCGCGGCGGAAGGCGGCATCATAGACCGCATCCGATCCGGCCAGCGCGCCGGTATGGGTGGCGGCGGCCTTCGCGCCCTGGGCCATCCGCCCCGACTTCACCACCACGATGGGCTTCATCCGCGCCGCGGCGCGCGCCGCCGACATGAACTTGCGGGCGTCCTTGATCGCCTCGACGTAAAGCAGCACCGCTTGCGTGGTGTGATCGAGCGCGAAGTAGTCCAGGAGGTCGGCGATATCGACGTCGAGCTGGTCGCCGATCGAGACCATGCCGGAGAAGCCGACGCCGCGTTGCGCCGCCCAGTCCACCATGCCTGCGACGATCGCGCCCGACTGCGAGATCAGTGCAAGGCCGCCATGGCGCGGCATGTGCGCGGCGAAGCTGGCGTTCAGATGCGCCGCCGGCATCATGATGCCGAGGCAATTCGGGCCGATCAGGCGCATGCCATGGCGGCGCGCGGCGCGCTCCGCCCTGTCGCTGAGCGATCCCTCGCCCCGGCCGAGACCGGCACTGACGATCAAGGCGCCCGCGGAGCCCTTCTCCCCGGCCTCGGCCACGAGGCCGGGGATCGCCGCGGCCGGCGCGGTGATCACCACCAGTTCGGGAACGAACGGCAGATCGGCGAGGGAGCGCACGGTTGCGACGCCATCGATCTCGCGATGGCGGGGGTTGACGACGCCGAGCGGTCCTTCGAAGCCGGCGGCGCGGATGTTGCCGAGAATGGCGCGGCCGAGCGAGTGGGCGCGCGGTGACGCGCCAACCAGGGCCACAGAGCGAGGCGACAGCAGATTGCTCAGCCGATAGACTGACATTGCATCACGATTTCACAGTGCGGACCAAACCGGAGCCGCACCATATCCTGATTCAACATCAGTTCTAGTGTGCTGAACGCAAAGTTCCTGCGATTGCGCGGCCAGCTCATTCCGGAACTTCGCGTTGATAACGCGCACTTGCGAAGAGCGACACTAGTGCGACATCAGGACCCAGCAGGGCGGACTTTCCAAAATCGTATTCGTGGCGCCGCCCCATGTAAACTCCTTCAGCCACGACCGGCCGTAGCCGCCCATGACCAGAAGATCGACGGCGTTGGCCTTCACATAACTTTCAAAAACCTTGCCCACCGAGCTGCCCGCCAGCGCGACGGTCTCGAATGTCGCGCCGATGCCATGCTCGGCAAGATGCCGCACCAGCGCGTTTCCGGACGCCGCATCCGCTTCAGACGCATGATCGGTCGCCGTGAAAATCTGGACATGGGTCGCGGCCCGCAACAGCGGCAGCGCGTCGCCGACCGCCCGCGCCGCCTGCGCGCTGCGATTCCAGGCGATCGCCACCCGCTCGAAGGTCACCGGCACCGTCGCCGCCTGTTCCTCCGGAAACATCAACAGCGGCCGGCCGGACGAAAACACCAGCGCCAGCAGCGTCTTCTCCAGCGCGCTGTCGTGCGAGCGCACCGGCAGCAGTGACAGGTCGTGCAACCGTGCCGCCTCGGCCAGCATGGTCGGTGCGGTCTCGATGGTGCCCTGGACCACGGCATGATCGCAGCGCACGCCGCGACGCTTGGCCTCGGCCAGGAACAGGTTCAACGAACTGTCGGGATCGGCGCTGCTGCGCACCGGCGAGAGCGTCGCGCCGCGCACGAAATGGCTCGATGCCTCGAACGGATGAGCGGTTTCGGCGATCGGGGTATCGACGGCAACGATCGCGACCCGTGCGCCGAGCGAGCGGGCGATCGCCGCGCAGGTCCCGAGCGCCTCCGCAGAAGGCTGCACATGGCCGGCAAGCGGAAGGAAGATGTCCTGGACGGGCATGATCGCGTCTCCTGGTCCGTCAGCACCTTATGGGCTTCGCGGCGGCGCCATCTTGATCCTGCTCAACAGGCGCACACACAACAAACGTGCGAAGCGAGGCACTAGCAGTCCCTGCCTTCGCAAAGCTGCAGCGCCCGCATCACGTCCTCGCGCGAGATGATCCCGACCAGGTCGCGCTCGCCCTGGATCACCGGAATGCTGCGGATGCGGTGCTCGACCATGAGCTGCAGCACCCGCGTGAGGCGGGTCACCGGCGTGACGTAGATGAACTCGGGCGTCATGGCCTCGCCGACGGAAACCTTCATCAGGTCGTCATAGCGCGGCACCATGCGAGCCGGGGTCATGGCAAAAATCTTCAGGAAATCAAACTTGGTAACGATCCCAACCACCTCGCCGCTGTCCACCACCGGGTAGGTGTTGAAATCGTCGACAGCGAAGCGCCGCTGCAGCGCGGCCATGGTCTCAGCCCGCGACGCGGTCTTCACCGGGCGGGTCATGTGATCGGCGACGGTTTCGTCGAGGAAACGGTACAACAGCATCTCCCGGTCGCGACTCGGCCGGGACGCTCCCCGGCGGCCCCGACAGGCTGCACCGGCGGCCGCCGCCGCGGATTGATCGAAGTCAAAAAAAAGCCCGGCCGAAGCGCGGCCGGGCGTTGCCAAAGCGAAAAATTACCGCCGAACGGTCTCCGAGAACAGCTTTGACGCCCGTTCACAGATCCGCTGGCCGTGCCGCAGCATCCGCTCGCTGTCGCGGCGCAGGATATCGGCCCGGTGCCCGCCGCAATCGCTGAAGGCGGTGGCGATCTCGTGGACGGAATGGGCGCAGGCCATCCGCGCGATAAACTCCGCTCCGATCTCGATCTCCGACCGCAGCCGCTCCAGCGCCTCGTCGCTGGCCTGCGCCATCTCGTCGAGATAGGCCTTCTGCAATTCGAAGGCGAAATCCACGGCTTGGCGTCCGGATCGCGCTGACTGCTCGCGCGCGACCGAATCGCCGTCATCCACCATTCCCATTATGCCGTCGCTCATGTTGATCCTCCCGAGATTGGCTTACGAGATTTATTGCAATGATGCGCAACCGACCCGGCACGGCTCATTGACCTGGGTCAAACGGCACCCATCCGCGCGAAGGCCTTTTGCGGCCCGCGTCATGCGAGCCCGGATTCGGGGCCCGAGACGCTGTTCCGCCCTGCACCACAGCCATGTATCGGGCCATGGTACCGCCCGACTATGGCGTAGTCCGGACGCGCTCGCGGATGGAACCTGGGCAGACTGAGGAACCTGTTTGACCTGCATCAAGCGGCGCCCGCCGGTAGTCGGCTAGCGTTTGCACAACGAGCACATCACAGGAGCCTGACCATGCGCGCGCATCAGATCATGACATGCGACGTGGTGACTGTCGGTCCCGACACGCCGATCGTCGAGGCGGCTCACCTGATGCTGAAGAATCACATCAGCGGCCTTCCTGTCGTCACGGCCGACGGGCTGCTGGTCGGCATCGTCTCCGAAGGCGATTTCCTGCGCCGGGCCGAAATCGGCACGCAGCGCAAGCAGAACCGCTGGCTGAAGTTCTTCATCGGCCCGGGCAAGGAAGCGGATGCGTTCGTCCACGAGCGCGGCCGCAAGGTCGGCGAGATCATGACCATGAGTCCCCACTCCATCACGGAGAGCACGCCGCTCGCCGACGTGGTCGAGCTGATGGAGACCAAGCACGTCAAGCGGCTGCCGGTGCTGCGCGACGGCCGCATCGTCGGCATCGTGACGCGGGCGAATGTGCTTCGGGCCGTGGCGAGCCTTGCACGGCAGGTGCCGGACCCGACCGCCGACGACGCCCATATCGAACGCCGCATCACCGACGCCATCGACCGTAGCGACTGGCGCCCGCTCGGCCTCAGCGTCACGGCCCGTCACGGCGTCGTTCACCTGCATGGCGTCATCACCGACGACCGCACCCGGCGCGCCTGCGTCGTGGCCGCGGAAAACGTCGCCGGCGTCCGGGAGGTCCACGATCACCTGTGCTGGGTCGACCCATTGTCCGGAATGTATGTGAATTCCGCCGAGGACGAGGCCAAGGCCCGGGTCAGCTGAGGCCGCGGCAGCGACAAGCTCCCTGACAGTCTCCTAGGTGCCGTGCGCTTGAAGCCCGCGCGGCGCCCTTTTTTCCTTGAGCCCAATCCGCCACCTGGAGGATAATCCGAAGGTCAAATCACCGCGGCTGCGCCGCGGCGATAGTGCGGGGGATCTCAAGCACTTGCCAACGGACTCATCATTGGGGGACGCGTTCCGCGACGACCAGCTACGCCGGGGGATCGACCAATCCGGCGTCGGCCTGTGGGAATTCGACCTCTCGACCCAGCGCCTGGCGTGGTCTGACGCCGCCCGCCGCCTGTTCGGCATTGCCGACAGCGAGCCGGTGACCTACGCCCTGTTCCTGTCGCTGCTGTCCCCGGAGGACCGCGAGCGGACCGAGCAGGCCGTCGGGCGGCTGCGCAACGCCGGCGGCACTTTCGACCTGCAGTACCGCATCCAGAATGCCAGCGGCGGCCACTGGGTTCGCGTCCAGGGCGGCATCACCCGTGACGCAGCCGGACAGCCGCAGTTGAGCGGCGTCGTGCTCGACATCGACGACCAGAAGCGGGCCGAAGAGGCGTTGCGGACCCGGGAAAGCCACCTGCGCTCGATCCTCGACACCATTCCGGACGCGATGATCGTGATTGACGAGCGCGGCCTGATGCAGTCGTTCAGCAGCGCCGCCGAACGGCTGTTCGGCTATACCGGCGCGGAGGCGATCGGCCAGAACGTCAAGGTCCTGATGCCGGAGCCCGATCGCAGCCGCCATGACCGCTATCTCGATCGGTATCAGACAACCGGTGAGCGCCATATCATCGGCATCGGCCGCATCGTCAGCGGCCGGCGCAAGGACGGAACCACCTTCCCGATGCACCTGTCGATCGGCGAGATGACGTCCCAGGGCGAGCGCTACTTCACCGGCTTTGTGCGCGACCTCACTGAGCATCAGCAGACCCAGGCGCGTTTGCAGGAACTGCAGTCCGAACTCGTCCACGTCTCGCGCCTCAGCGCCATGGGCGAGATGGCATCCGCGCTCGCCCACGAGCTCAACCAGCCGCTGTCGGCGATCAGCAACTACATGAAGGGCTCGCGCCGGCTGCTGGCAGGCAGTGACGATCCCAATGTGGTGAAGATTGAGACGGCGCTCGATCGCGCCGCCGAGCAGGCGATCCGCGCCGGCCAGATCATCCGGCGGCTGCGCAACTTCGTGTCACGCGGCGAGTCGGAACGTCGGGTGGAAAGCGTCGCCAAGCTGATCGAGGAAGCCGGCGCGCTCGGCCTGACCGGCGCCCGCGAACAGGGGGTGCTGCTGCGCTTCGACCTCGACCCGGCCCATGACCTCGTGCTGGTCGACCGCGTCCAGGTGCAGCAAGTGCTGGTCAACCTGTTCCGCAACGCCCTGGAAGCGATGGCCAAGTCGCCGCGGCGCGAGCTGGTGGCCGCCAACGCTCCCGCGGCCGACGACATGATCGAGATCACAATCTCCGACACCGGCCACGGCTTCGCCGAGGACGTGGAAAAGAACCTGTTCCAGACCTTCTTCACCACCAAGGAAACCGGCATGGGTGTCGGCCTGTCCATCAGCCGCTCCATCATCGAGGCGCACGGAGGGCGCATGCTTGCCAGAACCAATGCCGCCGGGGGTGCGACCTTCTGCTTCACGTTGCCGGCCGCATCGGGCGACGGAGGACGCGATGAGTAGCGGTAACGTCTATGTCATCGACGACGATCCGGCGATGCGGGATTCGCTGGAATTCCTGCTTGGCTCGGCGGGGTTCACCGTGAGGTTGTTCGAGACCGCCGGCAGCTTCCTCGAGGCCCTGCCCGAGGTCACGTTCGGCTGCGTGGTATCGGACGTGCGGATGCCCGGCATCGACGGCATCGAGCTGCTCAAGCGGCTGAAAGCGGCGAAGAAGGCGCTGCCGATCATCGTCATGACCGGACATGGCGACATCCCGCTGGCCGTGGAGGCGATGAAGCTCGGGGCGCTCGACTTCCTGGAAAAGCCGTTCGAGGACGAGCGGCTGATCGGCATGATCGAAGCGGCGCTCGCGGCGGGCGAGAGCCAGGCCCAGGACGAAGCCGCCACCACCGAAATCCTCGCCCGGATCGACAGCCTCAGCCCGCGCGAGCGCCAGGTGATGGAAGGCCTTGTCGCGGGGCTGTCCAACAAGCAGATCGCGCGCGACTACGACATCAGCCCGCGCACCATCGAGGTCTACCGCGCCAACGTCATGACCAAGATGCAGGCCAACAGTGTCTCCGAGCTGGTGCGCTTCGCCATTCGCGGCGGCCTGCTGAAGGCGTGAGCCGGCGCCGACGTCCACTTGCGGACATCAGCCACATCGAGCGGCGCGTCGCTGAACGCAGCGTCGCCACTATCTGGTCGCGCCCCTGCGGCGGCAGGTCGTGAGCCAGGTGAGTCCAAGTGAGCTCGCGAACTCGCCCCCGTCCGTTGCAGCAGCAATCCCCACCAAGCCTTGCGGCATGCCGAGCCTCACCGCCAGCTTGATCCACCTCAAACCACGCAACTGAAACGGGCATACACTCAACCAAATGGCGAGGAGGCCACCATGCATCTGTCCGATATTGCTTTGGAATGCGCGGCCGAGTGTCTCGAACTCGCGGAAACTGCCAACTGCCCCAAAATGTCCGTCCAACTGGCTGCGATCGCCCGCCGGCTGTCCGACGCGGCCGCTGACGACGCCGCGCTCTCGGTCGACGGCGAGGATTTCTCGGTGGAGCCGACGGTCAGGCCGCCCAAGATCTGCCATTGAGCGGCGGCGCGGCATCCCGCACGACGTGACAAAGGCTTGAGCCAGGTCAAGGCGTGCTCTATGCCGCCCCCTATCATGCCACTTATGCCCCCGCTGAGCTCCCAGTCCCCCATCGAAGACGCCGCTGCGCCGACCTCCGCGGCCCCGCTCAGCGTCAACGTGGTCGACGACGACCCGGCGGTGCTCAATTCGTTGCGATTTCTGCTGGAAACTGAAGGGTTTGCCGTGCGCACCTTCCGCAGTGGCATGGCGCTGCTCAATTCGGACGCCGCCAGAAGCGCGGACGGCTACGTGATCGACTACAAGATGGAGACGATGGACGGCCTCGATCTCGCCAATCGGCTCAGGACAGCTGTCCAGGCGCCGGTCATCCTGATCACCGGTTTTCCCGACGACAGCATCGCCGCCAAGGCCAGCGCGGCCGGCGTGCACACCGTCCTGCTCAAGCCGCATCTCGAGGACAGCCTCGCAGCCACGCTGCACGCCGCGATTCGCGGCGGGAACTCCGACGTCAGGCGCTGACGCCCACGTCACCTCCGGACAATTACTTAGGGGCTGGTCCCTAAGTTAAGAGGCGAAATTTTCCACCCCCACAGCCTCGCGTAAACCATAGCCATCAACTGCATTCAGGAGATGGCCATGCTCAGCCAACAGATCAGCCCCACCGTCGGCAGCCTCGCTCTCGGCAACCAGCGTCCCGGCGATCAGTTCGGCGCCATCACCGGCCATGCCGGCCTCATCGCGACCGAGTTCTCCTACAAGAAGGACGCCGAGATTTACGGCGAGGACGAGCCGGCCGACTATGTCTACCAGGTGGTGAGCGGCGCGGTGCGCAGCTACAAGCTGCTGTCCGACGGCCGCCGCCAGATCGGCGCCTTCCATCTGCCCGGCGACGTGTTCGGCCTGGAGACCGGCCCCGCCCACCGCCTCACCGCCGAAGCGATCATCGACACCACCGTGCGCCTGGTGAAGCGCAAGAGCCTGGAGCAGGCGGCGATGACCGATGTCGCCGTGGTGCGCGGCCTGCTGCGCATGACCGCGGGCAGCCTCAAGCACGCCGAAGAACATATGCTGCTGCTGGGACGCAAGACCGCGATGGAGCGGGTCGCCACCTTCCTCCTGGAAATGGATCGCCGTCTGACGGTCGCCGGCATGATGGCGCTGCCGATGTGCCGTCGCGACATCGGCGATTATCTCGGCCTGACGCTGGAAACCGTGTCGCGGGCGCTGTCGCAGCTGCAGGACGAGGGCGTGCTCGGCCTCTCCGGCGCACGCCAGATCGAGCTGCGCAACCGCCAGCGGCTGCGCGGCATGGACGCCTGACCCCCTTCTTCATGTCGTCCTGAGGCGCGAGTGGATCAAACCTCCAGCCACTCGCGCCGTATGTTTTCGTTCGCTTTCATCTGCGCCGGCGTCCCTTCGAACACGATGCGGCCGTGGCCCATCACATAGACGCGGTGGCTGATGGTCAGCGCGATGGCGAGCTTCTGCTCGACCAGCAGGATGGCGACGCCCTTCGCCGCGATCTCGCGCAGCAACAGACCGACCTGCTCCACCACTTTCGGCGCCAGTCCCTCGGTCGGCTCGTCGATCATGATGAGGTCGGGATCGCCCATCAGGGTGCGGCACATGGTCAGCATCTGCTGTTCGCCGCCGGACAGCACGCCGGCCGGCGTGTCGGCACGGGCTTCCAGATTGGGAAACAGCGCAAACATCTCGGCGATCGACCAGCGCGACGACCGCTGCCCGGCCTTCTCGCCGAGCAGGAGATTCTGGCGCACGGTCAGGGCCGGAAACACGTCACGGTTCTCCGGCACATAGCCCAGCCCCAGGCGGGCGATCTCGTGCGGCCGGCGGCCCGCGATGGCCTCGCCCTTGAAACGGATCGCGCCCTCAGGCGGCACGTCGCCCATGATGCATTTCACCGTGGTGGAGCGGCCGACGCCGTTGCGGCCGAGCAACGCCACGATCTCGCCCGCACCGACGTGGAATGTCACGCCCTGCAGGATGTGGCTCTTGCCGTAGTGGGCATGCAGATCGACGACGTCGAGCATCAGTGCAGGTCTCCGAGATAGGCCTCGCGCACCGCGGCGTTGCCGCGGATGTTGTCCGGCGTGTCGGTGGCGATCACCTGGCCATAGACCAGCACCGAGATGCGGTCGGCGAGGTCGAACACCACGCCCATGTCGTGCTCCACCACCAGCAAGGTCCGGCCCACGGTCGCCTTGCGGATCAGCGCCACCGCCTGCACGGTCTCCGACGCGCTCATGCCGGCGGTCGGCTCATCGAGCAGGATCACCTCGGCGCCGCCGGCGACCGCGACCCCGATCTCCAGCGCCCGCTGCTCGGCATAGCTCAGCGTGCCTGCCGGAGCATGACGGCGATGGGCGAGCCCGATCAACTCCAACACCTCGGTCGTGCGCTCGCGCACACGGGCCAGCGTTTCGATCGGCCGCCAGAACGCATAGCCCGCCCCCTTCGACCACAGCACGGCACAGCGCAGGTTCTCGAACACGGACAGCTGCGGGAACAGGCTGGTGATCTGGAAGCTGCGCGACAATCCGCGGCGGCAGATCAGGCTCGGCGCAAGGCCGTCGATCCGCTCGCCGTTGAGATGGATGTTCCCGCCGGTCGGCCGCAGCCGCCCGGAGATCAAGTGAAAGGTCGTCGACTTGCCGGCGCCGTTCGGGCCGATGATGGCATGGCGCTCGCCGCGCGTGACGGCAAGGTCCAGCCCGCGGATGATCGCGGTGCGACCAAAGCTCTTCTGCACATTGGCAAGGCTGAGGACGGTCTCGGTCATGACGGCAGCCTCGCCAGCGCGTCGGCCTGCAGCTCGGCGACACGGGCCGCGATCGCCGGCCCGAAGCGGCGCAGCGATGCGATGCCAAGCGCGAGCGTGCCGAGCGCGACGATCCAGGGC
This sequence comes from Pseudomonadota bacterium, assembly GCA_040756765.1. Classification (GTDB taxonomy): domain Bacteria; phylum Pseudomonadota; class Alphaproteobacteria; order Rhizobiales; family Xanthobacteraceae; genus Bradyrhizobium_A. The sequence continues at coordinate 118,659 of JBFLYG010000004.1, forward strand.
ACCGGCGCCGCGGCGTCGACCGCCCAGGGGCCGATCTGCATCGTCGCGCCGGCCCCTCGGCCGACGGTGAGGCGATGGGCGAGCTCTATGGCGAAGCTCGCACCGACACCGGTCAGCAGCAGCGGCAACAGGCCCTTGGCGTAGGGCACTGCGAGGCGCGGCAGCAGGCCGGCGCGCAGCAGCGGCCCGTGCATCACGATCAATCCGCTGAGCCCGCCAGGGACAAATGTCACCACCAGCATGAACAGCAGGCCGAAATAGAGCTGCCATGCCCCGGTGATGTCGGACAGCGACACCTGCAGCAATGTGATCAGGATGGCGCCGACCACGGGGCCGGCGAACTGGCCGACGCCGCCGATATAGGTCATCAGCAGCACCAGCCCCGACTGCTGGCCGCCCAGCATGGCGCTGGAGGCCACCTCCAGGTTGATGGCGGCGAGCGCACCGGCGAGCCCGGCGAACAGGCCGGACAGGCACAGCGCCAGGAAGCGGATGGTGCGCGTGGAATAGCCGAGGAATTCGACCCGCATCGGGTTCTCCCGCACCGCGTTGCACAGCCGCCCGAATGGCGTGCAGGTGACGAAGTACATCGCGACCGCCGCCACGAAGGTCCAGGCCGCGATCAGGTGGTAGACCTCGAGCTGCGATCCGAACCGATGGCCGAGGAACGGCGCGATGCGGGTACGGTCGAAGGCGATGCCCTGCTCACCGCCGAAGAAGCCGGTCATCACCAGCGCCAGCGCGGTGATCAGCTCGACGAGCCCGAGCGAGATCATGGCGAACACGGTGCCGGCCCGCTTGGTGGAGGCGATACCGAACAATGCGCCGAACACGAGCCCGGTGAGCGCCCCGGCGAGCGGCAGCAGCGGCAGCGGAATGCGCACTCCCGCCGCGGACGCGCCGAGAATGGCGTGAGCAGTGAGGAAGCCGCCAAGGCCGTAGTAGATGGCATGGCCGAACGACAGCAGGCCAGTCTGGCCGAGCAGCATGTTGTAGGCGAGCGCAAAGGTCACCGCGACGCCCATCAGCGACAGCGTCGCCAGCGCGCCGGTCGAGGGAAACAGCCGCGGCAGCGCGAGCAGCAGCAGCGCGGTCCAGAGCCAGGGGCTGAGGATGCGGACGGCGCCGCGCAGCGGGCCGCTCGCGGTCACCGTGATCGGCATGGAGGTGGACTGGCTCATGTCTCTCGGGCTCCCATCAGGCCGGCGGGCCGAAGCAGCAGCATCAGCACCAGAAGAAGGTAGGGAATGACCGGCGCGAGCTGCGCCAACGTCGCGTGCCAGAGATCGCCGAACAGCTCGGAGCGGCCGAGCGTGACGCCGCACCACGCCAGGAGGTCGGCGAGCGAAACGTCGCCGGCGACCGCGAAGGTCTGGATCAGCCCGACGGCGAGCGAGGCGATCAATGCCCCGGTCAGCGAGCCGAGCCCGCCGAGCACAATGATGACGAACAGGATCGGCCCGAGCAGTGCCGCCATCGACGGCTGGGTGACCAGTGCCGGTCCGGCGATGGCGCCGGCGAGCCCGGCGAGGCCGGTGCCGGCGCCGAACATCACCATGAAGATGCGCGGCACGTTATGCCCGAGCATCGACACCATGTGCGGATGGGTCAGCGACGCCTGGATGATCAGCCCGATCCGGCTGCGGGTCAGGAACGCGAGCAGGCCGGCGAAGATCGCAATCGACACCAGCAGCAGAAACAGCTTGTAGGCGGGATAGCTGGTCTGCCACAGCGTGAAGGCCGCACCGTCGAGCAGCGCCGGCACGCGGTAGTCCACGGGGGTGCGGCCCCACAGCATGACCACCACCTCGTCGATGACGAAAGCGAGGCCGAAGGTGAACAGCAATTCGGCGACATGGCCGAGGCGGTGCACCCGCCGCAGCCCGAAGCGCTCGACCAGCGCCCCGAGCACGCCCACCGCCAGCGGCGCCACCACGAGCGCCGGCCAAAAGCCCAGGCTGAGGCTCGCCTGGAAGCCGAAATAGGCGCCCAGCATGTAGAAGCTGGCGTGGGCGAAGTTGAGCACGCCCATCATCGAGAAGATCAGCGTCAACCCGCTGGCGAGCAGGAACAGCAGCAGGCCGTACTGGACGCCGTTGAGCACCGAGAAGGTCAGGAATTCGAGCATGCACGCTCCCTCGCGCGCGGCGCATGCGCCGCGCGATCGGCTGAAAGGCAAATGTCAGGCGGAGATCAGGCGAGGATCAGCTCGGCCGGTCCATCTGGCACCCGATCCTGGTGATGGTGTCGGCCGAGGCGATGGTCGCGACCGTCTTCCAGCCCCACCCGGTGCCCTCCTCGTCCACTGGCACGCCGGAGCCGAACGAGGCGATGTAGAGATCCTGGAACGCTTGGTGATCGTCCTTGCGCATCCACACCTCGGCGCCGAGCGCGTTCTTGACCCGCATTCCTTCCATGGCCGCGGAGATCTTCGCGGCATCGATCGCCTTCGCGGCGTCGATCGCCTTCACCAGCATGTCCATCGCGGTCTTGGCGCGCAGATACCACCAGCCCTTGCCGTCGTAGCGCCAGCGGAATTCGGCGTTGAGGTCCTGCATCTCCTTGCCCGGAACGTTGGAGTGCCATTCGACGACCTGGTAGATGCGGTGGTCGAGACCGGTCTGGCGCACCGCGGTCGGGCTGCCGGCGAGGCCGGCATAGAAGGTGTACCAGTCGACCTTGAGGCCAGCATCGGCGGCCGCCTTGAGCAGCAGCGCGAGGTCCTGGCCCCAGTTGCCGGTGATCACGGAATCGGCGCCTGAAGCCTTGATCTTGGCGATGTACGGCGCGAAGTCGTTGACCTTGAGCAGCGGGTGCAGCTCGTCCCCGACAATGGCGATATCAGGGCGCTTCTCGGCGAGCAGCCGCCGCGCCGAGGCCCGCACCGCCTGGCCGAACGAATAGTCCTGGCCGATCAGGTAGACCTTGCCGATCTCCTTGCGGTCGCGGATGAAGCTCGTCAGGGCGTGCATCTTGATCTCGGCGTCGGCGTCGAAGCGGAAATGCCAGTAGCTGCACTTCTCGTTGGTCAGCGCCGGATCGATGGTGCCATAGTTCAGGAACATGGCCTGGGAGTCGGGATTGCGGCCATTGTGCTTCTGCAGGAAATCCGACAGCGCCAGCGCGACGTTGGAGCCGAAGCCCGACACGATGATGCGGGTGCCGGCGTCGATCGCCTTCTGCGCCTGGATCAGCGTGTCCTGCACATTGCTCTTGTTGTCGTAAACGACGAGCTCGAGCGGCGTGCCGCCGAGCACGCCGCCCGCGGCATTGATCTTGTCGATCAGGAAGCGGAAGTGGCGCGCGCCATGCTCGCCGGCGATGGCGCCGCCGCCGGACAGCGGATCGATGAAGGCGATGCGAACTTTATCTGTGGCGGCGCGCGCCGGCACTGCCAGCCCGGCAAGGCCGGCGAGCGCGGTGCCGAGCATGGCGCGGCGTGAAAGCTGATGTGTCATGGTTTCCCCCGTTTTATGTTGTTTGAACGATCAGGCGGCGTGCGGCGCGCGGCCGGTCCAGGGCGCGGCCTGCTCGAGCTGCGCCGCCAGCGCAAGCAGCGTCTCCTCGTCGTTGAGCCGCCCGGTGAGCTGCAGACCGATCGGCAGACCGCTCGCCGAGGTGGCGAGCGGCAGGCTCGCGGACGGCAGCCCGGCGACGTTGGCCGGCACGGTGAAGGCGAAGGAATCGATCACCCGGTGGTAGGCCTCCGGACCACCGAGCCGCGCCGCATCGAAATAGCCGAGCCGCGGCGGCACGAACGCCAGCGTCGGCGTCAGCCAGACGTCGTGCGTCGTGAAGAAGCGACCGAACGTCCGCGTCACGGCCTGGAACAGCGACAGGTCGGCGAGATATTCGATGGCGCTGCGCCGGCTGCCTTGCGCGAACAGGTACTGGTTGAACGGCTCGAGCTCCGCGGCAAGCGACGCCGCCGTGCAGTTGCGCTGCACCGCGAGCACCGACAGCGCCCGTGTCACCGTCATCGGCCAGAAGGTCTCGACGGCGGAGCGGAAGGCATCGCCGTCGATGACAGGACGCGCTTCCACCACCTCATGGCCGAGATCGGCGCACAGCTTTGCGGTGCGGCGCACCGCGTCGACGCATTCGGCATCCATATCCGCGGCGTAGAGCGGCGTCTCGGACACCGCGATGCGCAGCCGCCCGGGCGGCCGCCGCGTCGCCGCCAGAAAGCCCTGCCGCGGCGGCTCCGCGACGTAAGGATCGCCCGGCAGGCCACCGCTGGTGGCATCGAGCAGCGCCGCGCTGTCGCGCACCGAGCGGGTCACCACATGCTCGGCGGTGATGCCGCCGATGGATTCGCCGACGTCCGGGCCGAGCGTGATGCGCCCGCGCGACGGCTTCAGGCCGAACAGCCCGCAGCAGGCCGCGGGGATGCGAGTCGAGCCGGCGCCGTCATTGGCATGGGCCATGGCGACGAACCCCGCCGCAACCGCCGCCGCGGCGCCGCCGCTGGAGCCGCCCGGCGTATGGTCGAGATTCCAGGGGTTATGGGTGGCGCCGCGCCAGCTCGGCTCGGTGGTGCCCATCGACACCAGCTCGGGCGTGTTGGTCTTGCCGACCGTGATCAGGCCGGCCGCACGGTAGCGCCGCATCAGCTCGCTGTCATGGTCGATGACATTGTCCTTCAGGAGGCGCGCGCTGCCGGTCGTCGCCGTGCCCGCCATGTGGCAGTAGAAGTCCTTGACCAGGAACGGCACGCCGCGGAACGGGCCGTGATGGCTGTCGGCATCCGCCGCCGCACGGGCGTCGTCGAACAGGTGCTGGGTGACGGCGTTGATCGCCGTATCGCCGGCCTCGATCCGGGCGATGGCGGCGTCCACCAGCTCGCGGGGCGAGATCTTGCCGGCCGCGACCAGCGCCGCCTGACCGGTTGCGTCAAGGTCGAGGGGATCGTTGGACATCTCAGTGAACCTCTTTGGAGGAGACGTTTTCCGCCGCCAGCGACGCGGCGACGTCGTCGAGCGCCCGCGTCAGCCGCGCGAACAGCTCGGTGATATCGGCCTCCTCGACGATCAGCGGCGGACAGACCGCGATGACGTCGCCGAGGCTGCGGACGATGAGGCCGTGGGCGAGCGCACGCTCCACCACGCGCGGCCCGACCTTGAGGCCGGACGCGAACGGCGTGCGCGCCTCGCGGTCGGCGACGAGCTCGAGCGCGCCAAGCAGGCCGATGCCCCGCACCTCGCCGACCAGCGGATGGCTGGCGAAGGCCTGCAACTGCTGCTGGAACGGCACCGATCGGCGGCGGACATGGCCGATCAGGTCCATCTCGCGATAGATCCGCAGCGTCTCGCGCGCGACGGCACTGGTCACCGGATGGCCGGCATAGGTGAAGCCATGGCCGAAGGTGCCGATGCGATCAGCCTCGTCGGCGGCCGCGGCGTAGATCGCCTCCGACAGCACCACCGCGCCGATCGGCTGGTAGCCCGACGACAGCCCCTTGGCCACCGCCATCATGTCCGGCGTGAAGCCGAACGCCTGCGACCCGAACCAGTGGCCGGTACGGCCGAAGCCACAGATCACCTCGTCGCTGAGCAGCAGGATGTCGTAACGGCGCAGCAGCTCGGCGAGCCGCGGGAAATAGCCCTCCGGTGGCATGATGACGCCGCCCGCGCCCATCACCGGTTCGACGATCATGGCGGCGATGGTGTCGGCGCCCTCCTGGACGATCAGCGCCTCGAGGTTGCCGATCAACTGGTCGACGAACGCGGCCGGCGACTGACCCTGCTGCGCATGGCGATAGTAGTGCGGCGTGTCGGTGAACAGGATCTCGCTGGCGAGCGGCACCAGCGGGCCGCGCACATGGTCGAGGCCACTCAGGGCCGAGCCAAAAATGGTGCTGCCGTGATAGGCGCCGCGACGGCAGATGATCCTGCGCTTGTGCGGCTTGCCGCGCCCGGCCTGGTAGAGCCAGGCCAGCTTGATCATGGTGTCGTTCGCCTCGGACCCGGAGTTGGCATAGGTGACCCGCGCCGGCGCGATCGGCGCGATCGACAACAACGCCTCCGACAGCTCGATGCAGGGCTGGTTCGAGCGATGGTTGAAGGTGTGGTAGGTCGACAGCGTCGCGAACTGCGCGGCGGCGGCCGCGGCGAGCCGGGCGTCGTTGAAGCCGAGCGAGGCGCACCACAGGCTGGCCATGCCCTCGATGTATTCGCGGCCGTCGCTGTCGACGACCCGCGCGCCGTTGCCCTTGGCCATGATCAGCGGGCCGCGCGCCTCGTGGGCTCTGGGGTTGGTCTGCGGATGGAGATGCAGGCCGATATCCTGGACGTGCAGATCGTTGCGCATCGGCTCAGGCTCCGACCTTGGCGGCGATGCCGTCGACCTCGATGCGCCACTCCGGCCGTCCCAGCGCCTTGACGACCACCAGCGAGGCTGCCGGATAGGGCGGCTTGAGGATGGTGTCGCGCACGGTGCGCAGGGTCGCGAGGTAATCGGTCGAGGCCACGAAGTAATTCAGCTTGACGAGGTCGGACAGCGCCATGCCGCTCGCCTTCAGTACGCTTTCGAGATTGGCGAAGATCAGCCGGACTTCGTCCTCCAGGCTGTCCGGAATGGTGCCGTCGCGCCGCGCGCCGACCTGGCCGGCGAGATGCAGCACCCGCGCCCCCGGCGGCACTTCGACCGCATGGTTGTAGTTGCCGAACGGCGCGGCGATGTCGTCACTGGTCCTAAAGCTGAGCATGTTTCGTCCCGATCAGATATTTGTTGGTTCCAGATTGTTGTTGGCGATGCGCCGTGCACTCTGCAGGTAGGTGTCGAAGCGCTCGCGGAAGCGATCGGCCGGCGCCGACAGCGCCAGCGCGAAGGGTGCGCCGCCGCCGTCGAGCGGCACGGCCATGCAGCAGACGCCGAGCGCGAATTCCTCGTCGTCGATGGCGTACTCCTGGTCACGGATACGCACGAACTCGGCGTCCAGGCGCTTGACCTGGGTGATGGTGTTGGCCGTGCGCATGCGCAGCGGGTGGCGCTGCAGATAGTCGTTGCGGCGCGAGAACGGCGCGAATGCCAGCAGCAGCTTGCCGGCAGCGCGGGCGTGGGCATCACCATACTGGCCGTGCGGCACCTCCGCGGCCTGGATCGCGGAGGTACCGCGCACCACCGCGAGCGTGACGATCTCGCCCTGCCACCACCCGACCGCATAGCAGGTCTCGCCGCTCACCGTGGCGAGGTCGCGGACCAGCGGCCGCAGGTAGTCCGGCGCCGAGAACTGGCGCTGGAACGCATCCGTCAGGCTGCCGATGCGCAGGCCAAGCTGGTAGCGGCGCTGCTCGTCGCGCCCGATCATGTTCATCGCCGCCAGGGTGTGCACGAGATGATAGGTGGTCTGGCGCTCGATGCCGAGCGCGTCACTGATCTCCTTCACGGTCAGCCCCTGCTCGCTGCGCGAGATCGCCAGCAGGATGTTGACCGCACGGGCCACCGAGTTGATGCGCTGTCGGGGCATGCTTTCGTCCGCCGGCGCATCTGGAGGCGCCACCGCACTGCCGCGTTTCTTCATCAGGCCTCCTCCTTTGCCCTCGCCCGCGCCGTCGCCATGACATCCAGCGCCGCCTGCACCACCGTGTCGGCGTTGGGCAGCAACGCCCGCTGCAGCACCGGGGATGCCGGCATGCGCACATCGGGGGTGCCGACACGGCGGAACTGGATCGCGCCGCGCAGCTCCTGCAGGCGCGCCACGACCTCGCCGCCGAAGCCGCCGGTGAGATTGGCCTCGTGCGCCACCACCACGCGATCACCGCAGCCGCGCACGGTCTCGACGAGGCTGTCCTTGTCGAGCGGCGACAGCCAGCGCAGATCGAGCACGGCCGCGTCGATGCCCTGCCGCTGCAGCTCGTCGGCCGCCGCGATCAGGTGCGGCATGATGGTGCCCCAGCCAACCAGCGCGACGTCGCGGCCTTCGCGCACCAGCCTCGCCTTGCCGACCGGCTCGACCGGCCCGCCGAGCGTGACCTGCGACTTGACCTGATAGAACGCGCGCGCTTCGATGATGATGCAGGGGTCACTGTCCGCGATCGCCGCGCGCAGCATGGAGTAGGCGTCCTGCGCCGTCGCCGGCAGGCCGACCCGCAGCCCGGGAATGTGGGCGAGCAGCGCTTCGAGACACTGCGAATGCTGGGCGCAGGAGCCGGGCGTTGCCCCCTGCTGCACCCGCACCACCAGCGGCGCGGTGGCCTTGCCTTGCGTGACATAGCGCACGTTGGCCGCCTGGTTGATCAGCTGGTCGAGCGCGACCAGCATGAAGTCGGCCCACATGATCTCGACCACCGGACGGCGGCCGCACATCGCCGCCCCCACCGCCGAGCCGAGGATGGCGCTTTCGGCGATCGGCGTGTCGAACACCCGGTCCGCGCCGAAGTCGCGCTGCAGGTAGCGCGTAGCGCCGAAAATGCCGCCGGCATGGCCGACATCCTCGCCGTAGAGCAGCACCTCCGGCCGCGCCGTCAGTTCCGCCCGCAGCGCCTCGTTGACGGCCTGCAGATAGGTGATCTCGCGCGTCTCCGTGGCCTCCCCCGTCGCTGCCGGCACCGCAGGGAGCGCCACCACATGGCGCGCGGCTTCGGCGGTCTGCGGTGCTTCCAGCGCCGTCACCGTGTCGATCACGGCATTGATCTCGCCGGTGACCCGCGCCGCGATCGCCGCGAGCTCGTCGGCGCTCGCGACGCCATCGGACACCAGCGATGCCTCCAGCAGCGCGATCGGATCCTTGCGGCCGGCGGCCAGGCGCTCGTCCTTCGGACGATAGTGCTCGATGTCGCGGTTATAGTGGCCCCACAGCCGCGGCACATGGCACTCGATGAAGGCGGGGCCGCCGCCCTTGCGCGCCTCCTCGGCCGCCATCGCCACGGTGTCACGCACCGCCAGCGGGTTAGTGCCGTCGATCGAGACGCCGCGGATGCCATAGCCGCCGGCACGCTTGGCGAGGCGGTCGACCTTCACGATGCCGGAGATCGGCGTCATCTCCGACCAGCCGTTGTTCTCACAGACGAAGATCACCGGCAGGTTGCGGCTGGCGGCGAACACCAGGCCTTCATGCAGCGCGCCCTGGCTGGTGGCGCCGTCGCCGAAGGTGACGATCACGACGCGGTCGGAGCCTTCGCTCACCGCGGCCATCGCCGCGCCGCAGGCGATCGGCACGCCGGCGCCGACAATGGAGTTCTCGCCGAGGAAACGCCGCTCCGGCGCCATCACCAGCGCGGAGCCGGCACGCCCGCCATTGACGCCGGCGGCGCGATGGCAGAGCTCGGCGAGCAGTTCCTCGGCGCCGATGCCGCTCTGCAGCGCCCAGCCATGGCCGCGATAGGTCGCAACCACCTGGTCGTCGGCGCGCAACGCCGCGAGTGCGCCGACCGGCACCGCCTCCTGCCCGGCGCAGGTGTGGACGGAGCCGGCGATGCGCGGCTCCTTCTCGGTGCTGAGCTCGATGCAGGCCGTTTCGAAACGGCGGATGCGCAACATCTGCTCGTAGGCGGTCAGCAGAAACGCTCGATCGGAATTGGACAACTGACGCACCTTGAACGGCCTCCCCTGCACACAACGTTGCGTGCCCCCAGAGAGCCGGTCGGCGGCCGATATGTCAAACATATTATAAGATTATCACTATTTGATATTTCGAGCGGAATGAACAGTGGACGTGCAGCGCATCCCTGCCGGTCAGCTTTACGCTCGCCGTGACGCCTCCTACGCTTGCGCGCCTTCAGCCATGACCTTCCGGAGCCTCGCATCGTGACGTCGTTCAAGACCATCCGCGCCCGCGCCGAGAAGCGCAAAGGCGGCCCCAAGGCGCTCGCCAAGCTGCTGCCGCCGCTGCCCGATGCCAAAGCACTGGCCAAGCTGACCGACGATCGCGCGCTGGCGATGATGACCAAGCGGGTGTTCTCGGCCGGCTTTGCCTGGAGCGTGATCGAGGCGAAGTGGGACGGTTTTGAGGACGCGTTTCTCGGCTTCGATCCCGGTCGGCTGTCGTTGCAACCTGACGACTACTGGGATCGACTGCTGAAGGACACGCGCATCGTGCGCAACGGCGCCAAGATCATGTCAGTGCGCAGCAACGCGGTGTTCGTGCGCGACATCGCCAGGGAACATGGCAGCTTCGGCCGTATGCTGGCAGCCTGGCCGGCAGCGAACGAGATCGGGCTGCTCGAGCTCCTGAACAAGCGCGGCAGCCGGCTCGGCGGCAACACCGGCCAGATGCTGCTGCGCTTTCTCGGCTGGGACGGCTTCGTGACGTCGAAGGACGTGGTGACCTGCTTGCGTGACGCCGGCCTCGACATCGCCGAAAGCGTCACCTCCAAGCGCGACCTCGCCAAGGTGCAGGACCAGTTCAACGCCTGGGCCAAGGAGACCGGCCTGCCCTACATCCACCTGTCGCGGATCTGCGCGCTGTCGATCGGCGAGAACTATCCGGCGGAAAAGCGCGCCGCCATGGCCGGCGGCGACGAGTAGGGGCCTGACGTCGGCAGGCCCCTACGCGCTCCCTCACATGTGTCAGGCCGCGGGCTTGACCTCGATCTTCTTGGCCTGCGCCGGCGCCGGCTTCGGCACGGTCACCTTGAGCACGCCCTTCGCCATGGTGGCCTTGATGGCGTCGGCGTTGATGCCCTGCGGCAATTGCACCGTGCGGGTGAACGAGCCATAGCTGCGCTCGATCAGGTGATAATCCCTGTCCTTTTCCTCGCGCTGGTTCTTCTTCTCGCCGCGGATGGTCAGGAGATTGTCGACGATGTTGAGCTGGACGTCCTTCTCCTCGAGGCCCGGCAACTCGGCAGTCACCTCGATCTCGGTGTCGGTTTCCGCCACGTCCATGCTCGGCAGCAGCTCGCCGGTGGTCAGCGTCGGGAAGCCCCGGGTGAAGCCGTCGAACAGGCGATCGATCTCCTGCTGCAGCGTCGTGAACGGGCTGAGGCTGCGGCGCGCGGTGCGATCCTGGCTCATGGGAATGAGAGATTTCACATGCATGACATCCTCCATCGAAAACTGAGCAACTGGCAACGCGAAGTTCCTGAAAGAGCCTGCCGCACGACCACAGGAACGTCACGCTCAGCACACTAGATAATGACTTCTCGCGTGCGGCAAATTGACGGAAGTCAAACCCCGCGCGACGTGATGTGATGAAAAGGATGAGATGCGACATCTGTCCCATCTCGCCCATACGCACTCGCCCGCACGTGCCGGAGACCGCAATGAAAGCCATGGTTCTGAACGCCCCCGGCATACCGTTGCAGATGCAGGAACTGGCCGACCGCCAGCCGGGCCCGCAGGAAGTCCGCATCAAGATCAGCGCCTGCGGCGTGTGCCGGACCGACCTTCATGTGGTCGATGGCGAACTGCCGGCCATCCGCTACCCGATCATTCCCGGTCACGAAATCGTGGGGCGCGTCGAAAGTGTCGGACGTGACGTCCCCCTCAGGGTCGGCGAGCGCGTCGGCGTCCCCTGGCTCGGTCACACCTGCGGACACTGTTCCTTTTGCATGGCCGGCATGGAAAATCTCTGCGATCACCCGCTGTTCACCGGCTACACCCGCGACGGCGGCTTCGCCAGCCACACCATCGCCGACGCGGCTTACGCCTTTCCGCTCGGGGAGGATGGCGACGACGTCGCGGTCGCGCCGTTGTTGTGCGCCGGGCTGATCGGCTGGCGCTCGCTGGTGATGGCGGGCGATGCCGAGAAGCTCGGCCTCTACGGCTTCGGCGCCGCCGGCCACATCATCGCGCAGGTCGCGCGCTGGCAGGGCCGCTCGGTCTATGCCTTCACCCGCGCCGGCGACCACGAGGCGCAGGAACTCGCCCGGCGGCTCGGCGCGACCTGGGCCGGCGCGTCGGACGAGCAGCCGCCGGTGCCACTCGATGCCGCCATCATCTACGCGCCGGTCGGCGCGCTGGTGCCGGCGGCGCTGCGAGCGGTGCGCAAGGGCGGCCGCGTGGTCTGCGCCGGCATCCACATGAGCAACATTCCCTCCTTTCCCTACAGCCTGCTGTGGGAGGAACGGCAGGTGATGTCGGTGGCCAACCTGACGCGGCGTGACGGGCTCGACTTTCTCGCTCTGGCGCCGAAAGCCGGCATCCATGTCCAGACCACGACCTTCCCGCTTGAAGACGCCAACGAGGCGCTGGCTGCGATGCGCGACGGGCGGCTGCTCGGCGCCGCCGTGCTACGGCCATAAGCCATGTGCGAAGCGACACAGACGCGACACGAAGACGACGCGCAGGACGAGGTGTTCGCGTTCCTCGCCGCTCCTGCCCACCATGGCGGCAATCCGGTGCGACGGATCGACACCCATGCGGCATCGGTCTTCCTGGCCGGCAACCGCGCCTACAAGGTCAAGCGCGCGGTCCGCTTTCCGTTCCTCGACTATTCGACACTGGCGCTGCGCAAGGCGGCCTGCGACCAGGAACTCGAGGTCAACAGCCGCTTCGCGCCGCAAATCTACCTGCGCACGGTGCCGATCACCCGCGCCGCCGACGGAGCGCTGCACATCGGCGGTGACGGCGAAGCGGTGGAATGGGCGGTGGAGATGGTGCGCTTCGATCCCGATGCGACCCTCGACCGTCTCGCAGAGGCCGGACCGCTGCCGGCCCGGCTCGCGGTCGAGATCGCCGACGCGATCGTCGCCGCGCATCGCTCGGCCCCGACGGTCGCAGACGCGCAGTGGGTGGGCTCCATTCCCGCGCTGATCACCGCCAACACGGACACGTTCACGGCTGAGGCCGCGTTTGCTGCCGATAGGATTTCCATCCTCGACCGTACCAGCCACGCCGATTTCCTGCAGGTCCGTCGCCTGCTCGAGCGCCGGACGCGGGCGGGCCTGGTGCGGCGCTGTCATGGCGACCTGCATCTTGCGAACATCGCGGTGATCGACGGCCGACCGGTGCTGTTCGATGCCATCGAGTTCGATCCTGCACTCGCCACCACCGACGTCTTCTACGATCTCGCCTTCCCGCTGATGGACCTGCTCGCGGCCGGGCAGGCACAGGCTGCGAACATCCTGTTCAACCGCTATCTCGCGCGCATGCCGGAGGCCGGCATCGACGGCCTGTCGGCATTGCCGCTATTCCTGTCGCTGCGCGCGGCGATCCGCGCCAATGTCCTGCTCCGGCGTCGCCATGTCGCGCGGGAGGATGGCCCGGCCGCCAGCTATTTCGACCTCGCCCATCGCCTGATCGCCGCCGCGCCGGCCCGCCTCGTCGCCATCGGCGGGCTGTCGGGAACGGGCAAATCGCATCTCGCGCAGGACCTCGCCGCGATGATCGGCCGCGCCCCGGGCGCGGTGCTGCTGCGCTCCGATGTCGTCCGCAAGCAGCTGTTCGGCGTCGACGAGCTGGCGCCATTGCCTGAAGACGCCTACCAGCCGTCGGTCACGGCGCGCGTCTATCACGACCTCGCGGCGCGCGCCCGGTCCGCGCTCGCCGCCGGCTACGCCGTGGTCGTCGACGCGGTGTACGCCCGAAGCAGCGAGCGCGCGGCCATCGCCGAGACCGCCCACGCCCTGAACGTGCCGTTCCACGGCCTGTTCCTCACCGTCGACCTCGCGACGCGCATGCAGCGCATCGGCCAGCGGCGCAACGACGCCTCCGACGCCACGCCGCAGATCGCCCGGATGCAGGAGAGCTACGATCTCGGCGCGATCGACTGGCCCACAATCGATGCCTCGGGCACGCCCGACGACACCCTCATGCACAGCGTCCGTACCCTTGCCGGGGCGACATCCCACCGCGATCAGCGCTGCAGCACATAACTCCCTGGGGCATCGTCGAAGCTGGCCGCCGGATCGGCACCGATTGGCGGCGGCGCATCAGGCTCGCCCGAGCGCGCCGCGAGCCATGCCGCCCATGCCGGCCACCATGAGCCGTCGAACACGTGCGCCGCCTTCATCCATTCGTCCGGCCCGAGATAAGGCTCGTCCGCCTGCTTGCGCAGCAGCCGGTAGTTGTGGCGCGCCTCGCCGAGCGGCGCGACGATGCCGGCATTGTGACCGCCGCTCGCCAGCACGAAGGTGATGTCGGCCTGGCTGAGGAAGTGCAGCTTGTGCACCGACGGCCAGGGCGCAATGTGGTCATGGGACGTGCCGACCACAAAGGCCGGCAACCGGATATCCGACAGCGCCACGGCCTTGCCGTCGACAATGTAGCGGCCCTCGGCCAGGTCGTTGTACAGGAACAGCCGGCGCAGATACTCCGCGTGCATGCGGTACGGCATGCGGGTGGCGTCCGCGCTCCAGGCCATCAGGTCATTGGGGCGCTCGCTCTCTCCCATCAGGTAGCTACGCACCAGCCGCGACCAGATCAGGTCGTTGGAGCGCAGGATCTGGAACGTGCCGGCCATCTGCCGGGCATCGAGCACGCCGCGATGCCACATCATGTCTTCCAGGAAGGCGATCTGACTTTCGTTGATGAACAGCGTCAGCTCGCCGGCCTCCGTGAAGTCCACCTGGGAGGCGAGCAGGGTCAGCGACTGCAGCCAGTCGCAGCCGTCGCGCAGCATCGCCGCCACCGCGATCGCCAGCAGCGTGCCGCCGAGACAATAGCCCATGGCATGGATGCCGCGCCCGGGCATCACCCGCCGCACCTCGGACAGCGCAGCGCACACACCCTTGACGCGATAATCCTCGAGGCCGAGGTCGCGATCGTCCGGTTCCGGATTGCGCCACGAGATCATAAACACCGTGAAGCCGCTGTCGGTCAGGAACCTGACCAGCGAACTCTCCGGCGCGAGGTCGAGAATGTAGTATTTCATGATCCACGCCGGAACGATCAGGATCGGCTCCGGCCGCACCTTCTCCGTGGTCGGCAGGTACTGGATCAGCTCGATGAGCTCGTTGCGGTAAATCACCTTGCCCTTCGACACCGCGACACGCCGGCCGACCGGCGTGTCGTCCTCCGCGGCGACTCCCATCGCCTTTTGGCAGTCGGCGAGCCAGTTCTCGAACCCGAACACCAGGTTCTCGCCGCCGCTGCGAAACGTCCGCTGCAGCACCTCGGGATTGGTCGGGATGAAATTGCTCGGCGCGACCACGTCGAGCAGCTGCCGGGCGACGAACGCCATGACGTTTTCATGACGCCGCGAAACCCCGCGAACCCCGGTCGTGGCCGCTTGCCACCAGCGCTCGCCGAGCAGGAAGGCCTGTGCCAGCGTATTGAACGGCGGCAGCTGCCATTCGCGCGCGGAAAAGCGATGGTCCTGCGGCTGCGGCCCGATCACGCCCCAGGGCTGCAGATCGACCCGGGCTGCGTCGATCGCCAGCGCACGCTGGTCGTGCAGCGCCTGCGCCGCCAGCGCGCTGCACTTGCCGGGTGCCGCCGCGAGATGGGCGATCCAGTCGCCCCAGGCGAGCGCGAGCCCGACGGGCGACAGGCCGCCGGTCCATCGCGCCGCTGTCGCATGCAGCAGGCGATCGAAGGTTTCGGGAGAGAACAGTGCCGTCACCGACGCCGCGGGTTGCGGCGCGTCGGATGCCGATGCGTCTCGCGGCGGGTGCAGGCTGACCACCGCCCCCGTCGCCTCGCGATCCGCCCCCGCGCGTGAGTGCGACTGCGGCAGCGCATCCTGATGTTTCGCTTCGGCCTGAACTGGGCTCATGGTCCCCCTCCGATTTCACGCGCGGAGTATTCAGCGCGGCAGCGGCCGGCGAATTGACGCCGATCAAATGCACCGGCGTGTCTCGCCACTACCTTGGCCACAGCGGTTTCCATCCGCCGCCATTGTCCGGCGATCTTCTCCAGCATCAGAGAGCGAAACGACATGTCGCGCGTCACCATCGTCACCGGCGGCACCCGGGGAATCGGGCTTGCCGTCACCCGCCGCCTCAAAGCCCTTGGTCACAAAATTGCAACATTTTATGCCGGCGACGAAGGCCATGCGGAACGTTGCCGCAACGAGCTCGGCGTGCTGACGCTGCGGTGCGACGTCGGTGATTTCGAGCAATGCCGCCGCGCCGTCGCCGAGACCGAGCAGGCGCTTGGCCCCGTCGATATCCTCATCAACAACGCCGGCATCACCCGCGACGCCACGTTGCATCACATGACCGTCGAGCAGTGGGACCAGGTCATCCGCACCGACCTCTCTGGCGTATTCTACATGTGCCGCAACATCATCGAAGGCATGCGGGCGCGCGGCTTCGGCCGCATCGTCAACATCTCCTCGATCAACGGCCAGAAGGGCCAGTTCGGACAGACCAACTACAGCGCCGCCAAGGCCGGCTTGATCGGCTTCACCAAGGCCCTTGCGCTGGAAAGCGCCCGCAGCGGCATCACCGTGAACGCGGTGGCGCCCGGCTATATCGAGACCGACATGGTGGCGGCGGTGCCGCCGAAGGTGATGGCGTCGATCAAGGAAGCGATCCCGGTCGGCCATCTCGGCACGCCGGACGATGTGGCGCGCTGCGTCGCCTTCCTGGTGGCGGACGAAGCCGCCTACATCACCGGCGCGACGCTGACGGCGAACGGCGGACAGTACATGACCTGACACATCACCGGCCGCGCGCCCGGTCAGCCGGCGTCATCGTCCTCCGTCTCGGTGGCCGGGATCGGCGCCCGGCGCGCGCCGCGGCTCAGCGCCACCTTGTTGATGTGTGCGGCGATCGAGCTGTCGCGTGCGATCAGGCCGCGAAGATCCGCAGCGTCCAGCGACAGCAGGCGGGTGCGGACGGTGGCGGCCACGGTGGCGCTGCGTCGGGCCTTCTTGAGCACGGCCCGCTCGCCGAAGAAATGTCCGGCGCCCAGCCGCACGCGCCGACCGCCCTGGTCCGCCGACAGCTCGATCTCGACCTCGCCTTCGGCGATGAAATACATCGCGTGGGCGACGTCGCCGCGACGCACGATGATCTCGTCGCGATCGAACTGCTGCGCCCGCAGCAACTGCATGATGTGGGCGATGTCGCCGGCAGTGAGATGCGAGAACAACGGCACCCGCGCCACCATGCTCCAGGTCACGATGAAGTCGCGCCGGTGGATGACATCGGAGAACGCGGTCGCGACGATGCCGACCGGCAGCGCGATCATCACCAGCCCGCTGACGATGGTCATCGCCGCCACGATCTTGCCGGGAACGGTCAGCGGCACCACGTCGCCATAGCCGATGGTGCTCAAGGTGACGATCGCCCACCACATCGCATCCGGGATGGTGCCGAACTTGTCCGGCTGAACTTTGCCCTCGATGACATGCATCGCGCTCGCCGACAGCAATGTCGCGCACATCAGGATCACCAGGCAGCCGCCGAGCGCCCGCCGCTCGCTCCACAGCACATCGAGCAGCGAGCTCATGCCCGACGAATAGCGGTTGAACTTGAAGATCCGCAGCACCCGCAGCACGATCAGGACCTGCAGATCGCGATAGCCGAACAGCGCAATCCACAGCGGCAGGATCGCAGCGAAGTCCAGCAGCCCCTGCGTGCTCAGCATGTAGTTCAGCCGTGCGAGGCCGGCCGGACGGCCGTGATGGATATCCTGCAGGGGCGCGATCCAGATCCGCAGCGCATATTCGAGGGTGAAGACCGCGAGACTGACGTCCTCGACACCATCGAACACGCCGCCCCAGACCTGATGCAGCGCCGGCACGGTATCGAGCACGGTCGCCGTCAGGCTGAGAATGATCATCAGCTCGATCAGGCGGCTGACCACAAGGCCGCCGCGTGCCCGGCGGGAGGTGGTCTCCAGGGCATCGTACACATAGCCCCGGACGGATTGCGCAGCTAGCATCATGGGATGGGTCGGATTTTTCTCACGCGCCATCCTTCCACCAGAAGGGAACCCGGCGGATTGATCAGGATCAAGCGGTGGCGAGTCAGCCCTTGCCGCCGCCCTCCGAAGCCTGAGCCATCCACTCGACAACGCTGCGCGCGAGCCCCTGGAAGGCGGTATCGAACGCCGTCGCCGCGGCCGCCGCATCCGGCGTCGTGAGCGCCTGACTGCCCTGGAACAGACGGGAGGCGACCACGCGGCCGTCACGGGCCACGAGACGGGCGGAGAAGGCGATCTCGGCGGTCGCCGCCGGTGCCAGCGTCACCTGAAAGCGCCGCAACCCGATCAGCAGCTGATAGTCGGCCGGCTCGTCCGACACGCGCAGCGGCGCATGGGAGAGGTCGAAGTTCTCGAAACTCTCGATCAGCTTCTCCTGCAGCAGCTTCGGAATATTGTCGGCCCATTGCGCATCGTCGAACGCCGGATGCTCGCCGGAGGGCTCGACCACCAAGCGGCGGGTGTCCAGCATCAGCGCGCCGGTCGGCTCGGGAATGGTCCAGCGCCCCTTGATCGCAGGGCGGACCGGCGCGAACGTCGCCGGCGCGGTGAGGTCGTAGGTCACCTTCGGCGCGGTGGCGGCGCCGCCGCCCACCATGCGCTGCAGGCCGTTGAGGATGCTGTCGATCCGCTCGGTGTTGCGCGCAAGACCGTCGGTGAAGGTCTTGAGATTGGCGATGGTGCTCTGCAGCGGCTCGGCATTGTCCGCCAGCACCGTGTCGACGCGCTTGAGCGCGTCGCGCGCCGCCTCCGTCATGCTCTGGCCGACATCGGCGTCGGCCACCAGCAGCGTCACCGGCGCCGCCGCGCTGCGCTCCTTGCCGCCCTGCAGCGCGACCACCGGCACGCCGGTGAGCCCCTGGAACGAGAGGCCGACCTTGGTGTCGCTGCGAACCGGGGTGCCCGTCGCCACCGCGATCACCGCGTCGACCCGTTGCGGATCGTCCGCCGCCAGCGCAAGGCCGGTCACCTCGCCGACCCGGATGCCGTTGAACAGCACCGCCGCCCCGACCAGCAGGCCGGGAACGGGACCGCGGAACTGGACCTGGTAGGTCGTGCGCGCGCCAAGGCCGCTGGCATTGTGCATCCAGTAGACGAAGCCGAATGCGGCGACGATTGCAGCCAGGACGAAAGCGCCGACGACGGCGAAGGGCGCGCGCGTTTCCATGTCTAGCTCACTCCCGGTTGCATCATCTGGGACCGCTTGCCGTGGAAATAGGCCAATACCCATGGATGATCGGATTGCATGAGATCGTCGATGCCGCCGATCGCGACGATGCGGCCGTCGGCAAGCGCCGCGATGCGGTCGCACACGGTGCGCAGGCTGGCGAGGTCGTGCGTCACCATGAACACCGTCAGCCCGAGGGTCTGCTGCAGCGTCCTGATCAGGGCGTCGAACTCGCCGGCGGCGATCGGATCGAGGCCCGAGGTCGGCTCATCGAGGAAGACGAGCGGCGGATCGAGCGCCAGCGCACGGGCCAGTGCGACGCGCTTGGTCATGCCACCGGACAGCTCGGCGGGATACTTGTCGCCGTCCTCGGCCTGCAGCCCGACCATTTCCAGCTTGGCGATGGCGAGCTCGTCCATCAGCGCGTCCGACATCCGCGCCGCCTCGCGCAGCGGAAACTGGACGTTCTGGCGCACCGTCAGCGACGAGAACAGCGCGCCCTGCTGGAACAGGATGCCGCGTCGCACGCCTTCGCTGTGACTGGCATTGCCGTTGAGCGGCTGCCCCATCACCTCGATGCGCCCCGCACGAGGCCGCAGCAGCCCGATGATGGTGCGCATCAGCACCGATTTGCCGCCGCCGGACGCACCGACCAGCCCGAGCACTTCGCCGCGCCGCACATCGAGCGACAGGCGGTCGAGCACGGTGTGGCGGCCGAAACCGACGGTGAGATCCCGGATCTGGATCGCGGCGCTGGGGGTGAGCGTGCTCATGGTCACATGCCGATGGAGGCGAAGAACACGGCGAACACGCCGTCGAGCACGATCACCAGGAAGATCGACTTGACCACCGAGGTGGTGGTCTGGCGGCCCAGCGATTCCGCGCTGCCCTTCACCCGCAGCCCCTCGCTGCTGGCGATGACGCCGATCGCGAGCGCCATGAACGGCGCCTTGATCATGCCGACCTCGAAATGGGTCACCGAGATGGCCTCGCGCAGCCGGGCGATGAAGATCGCCGGGTTCATCCCGCCATAGAGCCAGGTGACGAGGCCGCCGCCATACAGCGCCGCCATCGCGCCGAGAAAGGTGAGGATGGGCAGCGCGCACACCAGCGCGGCGACCCGCGGCAGGATCAGCACCTCGACCGGGTCGAGCCCCATGGTGGAGAGCGCGTCGATCTCCTCGCGCATCTTCATCGAGCCGAGCTCGGCGGTGTAGGCACTGCCGGAGCGGCCGGCCACCATGATCGCCACGATCAGCACGCCGATCTCGCGCAGCACCAGGATACCGACCATGTCGACGACGTAGGCGTCGGCGCCGAACTTGCGGAAATGAAAGATGCCCTGTTGGGCGATGATCGCGCCGATCAGGAAGGTGATGAGGGCGACGATCGGGATGGCCTGCCAGCCGACGCGATGCAGATGATAGACCAGCGAGGTGCCGCGCAACCGGCTCGGACGGCGCAGCACGCGCAGCAGCGCATATCCGATCGCGCCCAGCATCTGCAGGAACACGACACCGCCTTCGCCGGCCGCGAAGGTCGAGCGCCCGATCTCATCGAGACGCCGCACCAGCGCGTTCGGCGGCCGCGGCGCCATCACCTTGCGGCGGTTGACCCGCTGCACCTGCGCGACCAGCCCGGCATGACGGTCGGCGACGCCGACGATGCGTGCGGCCTCCGGCCGCACGGCCTGCCGCGATGCCCGCTCGAGCAGCCAGGCGCCGAGGGTGTCGATCTCCGACACCCCGCTCATGTCGACCTCGACGGCCTGCGCCTGCCGGATCCGTGGCGCGAGGGCGCCGGCCAGCATCTCCAGCACATCGACATGGGCGACCGTCCACGCGCCGCCCGGACGCAGTTCCAGGCGATCGCCGACGCTGGCGGCATTCAGAACCGGTTCGACCGTCAAGCGGAAAGCCTCCGTGCTCGTCATGACGATGCACGGTTAGGCAGAGCACGACCGCACGCGCTGGCCCTTGAGGCAGATCAAGAATGAGCGAGCCGCCGATCGCGGGACCTGGGCAAGGGCTGGATCGACGCAGGCCAATCCAGCAGCATGCTCCCGCTGTCACACCGGCCGGTCGCCCTTGTTCACCTTGAGCGTGCGATTGTCGACGCCGGGCAGCATGCGCGCCGGGTCGCGGGTGACGACGATGTCGAGCACGGTCGGCCGGCCCGTGGTCGCCAGCGCGTCCAGCAGCGCCGGGCGCAGTTGCTCGGGATCGGTGACACGAAGGCCATGGCAGCCCATGGCGCGCGCGACCGCCGCATAGTCCATTTCCACGAGATCGGAGGACTGGTAGCTGCCGGGCCCGTAGACCGCGTGCTGCAGCGCCTTCACATAACCGGACGCGGCATTGTTGAAGACACAGGTGACGAAGTTGGCGCCGAGCCGGCGGGCGGTCTCCAATTCGCCCATCGACATGTTGAAGCCGCCGTCGCCGGTCAGTGCCACCACCCGACGAGAGGGACCTGCGCCGAGCTGAGCACCGAGACCGCCGGGCACACCGTAGCCGATCGAAGCGAAGCCGCGGTCGGCGACAAAGCCGCGTCCGGCGCGCTTGGTGTCGAACAACAGCCCGCCCCAGTGGGCAGCGAAGCCGCCATCAGCCACCAGAATGGCATCGTCGGGCATCACCGCATTCAGCTCGCCCATCAGGCGGCCGATGTTGATCGGCGTTTCGCGGGATTCGAGCCGGTCGGCCGCCTCCGCGCGCCACTGCGCCATCCGCTTGGGGATCTCGGCGAGGTAGTCGGCACGCCGCGCCACCCGCTGCGTGCCGTCGCCGAGCGCGGCGGCGAGGTCCTCGGCCGTCAGCCGCGCGTCGCCGGCGAGTGCGATCGCCGTGCGCGTGGTGCGGCCGATCTCCTCGGGCAGGATGTCGACATGGATCACGGTCTTGGCCGCCCCGATCAACTGGAAGCGCTTGGTCGCGACCTCGCCGAGCTTGCAGCCGACGACGAGCAGGCAGTCGGAGGTCTCCACCAGCTCGTTGGCGATGCGCGAGTAGCGCCCGAACAGGCCGGCCGACAGCGGATGGGTGCAGGCGATCGCGCCCTTGCCCGACATGGTGTGGGCGACGGGAATGCCCTGCCCTTCCGCCAGCGCTTGCAGCGCCGTGTGGGCCGCGGAGATGTGCACGCCGCCACCAGCGAGGATCAGCGGCCGCTCGGCGCGCGCGAGTTTCTCCACCGCGCGCGCAAGCTCCGCACCATCGGGCCGCATCCGGCGCGCCTGCGCCGCCAGCGTTCCCGGATCGACCCAGAAATCGGCGGCGTCGAACGTCACCTCGGCATGGGCGACGTCCTCAGGAATGTCGATCAGCACCGGCCCCGGCCGCCCCGAGGTCGCAACCGCAAACGCGCGGCGGACCAGTTCCGGAATGCGCCGCGTCACCTCGATGCGGATCACCTCCTTGACCACCGGGCGCAGCACCTCGACCTGCCGTGCTTCCTGGGTCATGTTCTTCCAGGAATGCTCGCGGTTGGTGTCACCGGTGATGGCAATCATCGGAATGCCGGCGTTGAGCGCCTCGGCAAGACCGGTGACGAGATTGGTCGCGCCGGGGCCGAGGGTCGCATCCACCACCGCGGGCCGGTTGGTGACGCGGGCATAGGCATCGCCGGCAAACGCGCCGGCGCGCTCGTCATTGATCAGCGCGTGCCGCAGCCCGAGCACGCGGCAGGCCTCGTAGTAGGGCAGCAACTGGAAGCCGCCCATTCCGAACAGCACCTCGACTTCGTGCAGCTTGAGCATTTCGCCGAGCGCGCGGCCGCCGGTCATGGTCAGGGACGTATCGATCTGCATCACGTTCACGAGCAATTCCTCCGTGTGTCGATCCAAACCTCGGCGAGACGGCTGACGAACGCCTCGCTCGATATGCCACGCTCGCCGCCGATCGCCGCGGCGCTGCGGTTGACATGGGTGATGAAGCCGTCGACGAAGGTCGAACGGCCGTCGCCGATGCGGGCGCTCCAGGCGCTGACGGTGGCGGACGGAATGCCGAGCGCATCGAGCGCGGCGAGACGGGAGATGCCGGCGCCGTCGGCGCCGACGTCGGCATCGTTGTAGACCACGGCAAAGACACGATGCTTGATCGCGGAGCCGGCGCGGCCGCCGAGCAGCCCGCCATGGGAGCCGGTCAACACGATGGCATCGGCATCCGCGGGGGTGACCAGCGAATTGGAATCGATCGTCACCACCGGCACCGGCAGAAGCTCAGGGATCGCGAACCGCGCCTCGGTCGCCCAGCCCTTGACAGCGCCCTTGGCAGCGCCGTTGGCTCGCGCCGTCCCGTATCCCGTCCCGACGCCGACCTCATCGCGCTGCCGCGCCAGCGCGTCCTGCAGGATCGCGAGCGCTGTTGATGCGCGCATGCCCTCGCCGAGGCCGAGCCGCCGCGCCGCCTCGTTCGCCACCGACAGCACGCCGCGCGCAAGGCAATCGGCGCCGTCGCCGATCCGTGCCGAGGCATGGCTGACGGCAGCGGCCGGCACGCCGTGAACATCGAGCAGCGAAAGGCCGGCGACGCCGGCCTGCTCACGGCCGATGCCGGCGTCACAGCAGATCACGCCGCCTGCGGCGGCGGCGAGCGCGCAACGGGCCGAATAGACCCCGCCATGGGACGCCGCGACCACCGCGCGGCCCGCGACATGCGGCGGCAGTTCAGTGATGCTGTCGAGCACGATTCCCGTCATGGCCTACACCGTCGCCACGGGCGTGACCGGAGAGCCCACCGCGCCGGGCAGACGCAGCGGCGGCGCCGTTAACAGAAAGCGCGAACGCTGGTGCTCCCGCAGCCAGCGACTGAGCGCGCTCAGGTACCAGAGTTCGCCGAGCGGCACGCCGAGCTTGAACAGGCAATGATGGTGCAGCGGCACGAACGGCCGCGCGCCCTGCTCCGGCCCCCGCGCCGGGATCGCCTCGACGGCATAGTTGTCGGCGGCGATGGCGGCGACGCCGCTGTCGGTGATCCATTGCAGCAGCCGTGCATCGGCGCCGTCCAGAACGGCGCAAGAGCCGTGCAGCACCGCCGGATCGGGATCGCGGTTCATCTCCAGCACCACGTCGGCGAAGCCGGTGTGGAGGCACAGAATATCGCCGCGCGCGACCTCGATGCGATCGGCATCCATTACCCGCATCAGATCGTCATAGCCGACCAGCGTCCGCGCCCGCCCAAAGTGATGCGCGAGGCCCACCAGAACCCCGCGGCCCTGGATGCAACGCTCGGCCATGCGCTCGACGCCGAGCGCACTGGCGACCGTCGCGGTCTCCGGCGCCACGACATCGGCCTCCGCGCGGAAGCCGTTGTAGTAGACCGGCTCGGCGACACCATCGCCGTCGGCGTCGAACATCGCGCCGATATGGGCGAGGCTGTCCCATTGGGTCGAGTACTGGGTGCACAACAACACCGCGTCATCGCAGCCGCAATCGCAGAATTGCGCTCCTTCATGTGCGAAGCGGTAGTTGAAGAAACGCTCGCCGCGCCGCTCGGTCGACATCCGCTGCGGCGGAAAGCGGTGCGGCGCGAGCGCCCGGCCGCCGGGATAATCCAGCGGCAGGCTGAGGCAGAAGGTGATCCCTTCCTGGGCCTCGGCAAGCCCTTCGCGCACCTTGTGCGCGGTGATGAGGTTGAGACGGCCGAGCTGGTCGTCGTCACCGAACTCGCCCCAGTTCGAGCCCTCGGGCCGTCTGACCCAGCGCCGCGTCGGCGCCTGCTGGTTGTGATCGATCATGCGCAACCGTCCCGCTTTACAGGAAACCGATGGAGAGCCACGGGACACAGGCCACCAGGACGATGCCGGCGAACAGCGCCAGCAGGTAGCCCCAGATCGGCCGCATGCCCTCGTCCGGCGTCACCCGCCCGATGGCGCAGGCGGCGTAGTAGCCGACGCCGAACGGCGGCGCGAACAGGCCGAGCCCCATCGCGAGAATGGCGACCATGGCGTAGTGCACTTCGTGAATGCCGAGCTGCCGCGCCACCGGAAACAGCAACGGCCCGAACAGAACGATCGCCGGAATGCCCTCCAGCACGCTACCGAGCACGATGAACACCAGCACCGACACCGCCATGAACACGGCGGCGCCGCCGGACAGGCCGGCCATCATCTTCGCCAGGGCCTGTGAGAAGCCCGACTGGGTGAGCGCCCAGCCCATCGCAGTCGCGGTGCCGATAATGAAAAGGATGGCGCCGGACAGCACCGCCGTTTCCACGAGCTTCGGCAGCAGTTGCCGCCAGGAGAACTGCCGATAGATCAGCACGCCGACTAGGGCCGCATAGACAATGCCAATCGTCGAAACCTCGGTCGCGGTGGCGACGCCTTCCATCACCGCGGCGCGGATCACGAACGGCAGCGCCAGCGCCGGCAGCGCGACCACGAAGGCCCGCCCGATCTCCCACCGCGAGGGACGGACGACGCCGGAGAGATCCTCGCGGCGATAGCGCCAGGCGACGGTGAGGCACAGCATCACCGCCAGCACCAGCGCCGGCAGCAGGCCGCCGGTGAACAGCGCGGCGATCGAGATGCCGGTCACCGAGCCGAGGGTGATCAGCACGAGACTCGGCGGCACGGTTTCGGTCTGCGCGCCGGTCGCCGCCAGCAGCGCCACCAGATCACCGGGCTTGGCGCCGCGCGCCTTCATCTCCGGAAACAGCACCGGCGCCACCGCCGCCATGTCGGCCGCCTTGGCGCCCGAGATGCCGGAGACCAGATACATCGCACCGACCAGCACATAGGACAGCCCGCCGCGGACATGGCCGAGCAGGCTCGCGAGGAACTGGACCATGGCGCGCGCCATGCCGGTCATCTCGATCATCATGCCGAGCAGAATGAACAAGGGCACCGACAGCAGGATCAGGTGCCCCATGCCCTCGTTGACGCGGCTCACCACCACCAGCATCGGCGCATGGGTGGCAACCGAGACATAGCCGAAGGTGGCAAGGCCAAAGGCGAAAGCGATCGGCACCCCTCCGAACACCATCGCGAACACGAAACCGACAAAGAAGATCAGCAGGTTGAAATAGCCGAGCCCTGCGAACAGCGGCGCACAGGCACCGATCAGCGCAACCGCGGCGACCGTCGCCAGCACGGCGGTGACAGCGCGGCGCCGATCCGCCACCTGGGCGAGACGCAGCACGCCGAACGCCGCCATGACGGCGACACCAACCGGCAGCGCCGCGGCGCGCCAGGCGCTGGAAATCTCCAGCGCCGGGGTGAGCATCAGCGCTTCCTCCTGCGCAAGCTCGACCGCCGCGGGGAGGATCAGGATCAGGAACGCCGTGGCAAGCGCAGTCGCCAGCACATCGAGGAACTGACGCAGCGCCGACGGCACGCAGGCGATCACCGCAGTCATGCGCATGTGCTCGCCACGGCGGAACGCCATCGCCGCGCCGAGCAGGGCGAGCCAGGTGAACAGGATCGACGCCAGCTCGTCCGACCACAGCAACGGGGCGTGAAAGACGTAGCGCGCGACGATCCCCGCGAGCAGGATCGCGCTTTCGACCATCACCAGCGCTCCGGCCAGACAGGCAACGATGCAAGACAGGCCGCTTTCGAAATCGCGCAGCCATGACGCAACGCCAGTGGCGATCACCGGCGAAGGGACATCCGGCACCTGCTCGGCGACGGTCATGACAGCTTCCTTCCGGCGCTTTCCTCAAGCAGCGACCACGCGGCCTCGCCATAGCGGCCCTTCCATTCTTCGTAGAAGCCGCCCTTGCGCAGCGCCTCCTGGAACGGCTCCGACTCGGTGGCGTTGAAGACGAGGCCGAGCCGGGTCAGCGTCTCCTGAAGGTTCTTGTTCGATCGTTCCACCTCGGCGCGTTGCGCGAGCGCCTGGTCGTTGATGGTGGTGACGACAATCTCGCGCAGGTCAGGCGGCAGACGGTCGAACGCGCGGCGGTTGGCGAGGAACCAGAAGCCGTCCCACATGTGGTTGGTCAGCGAGCAGTATTTCTGCACTTCGTAGAGCTTGGCGCTCTCGATGCTGACGAGTGGCGTCTCCTGGCCGTCGACCACCCGCGTCTGCAGCGAGGAATACACCTCGCCCCAGTTGATGCTGACCGGCGCGGCCCCGAACGCCTTGAACATCGAGGTCCACAGCGGGCTGACCGGCACACGGATCTTGAACCCCTGCAGGTCGGCCGGCGTGCGCACCGGCTTTACGCTCGACGTCACCTGGCGATAGCCGCCACTCCAGATCCGCGCGAAGGTCAGGACACCGAACTTGTCGATGGCGGCGCGCACATGCTCGCCGAGCTTGCCATCCATCGCCCGCCAGACGTCCGGATAGTCGGGAAATGCGAAGCCGATGCCATTGATCGAGGCGATCGGCACCAGCGAGGCGAGCACAAGGCCGGAGATGGTGTAGAACTCGATCGCCCCCGTGCGCACCTGGGTCAGCATGTCCATCTCGGACCCGAGCTGGCTGTTGGGAAAGATCGCGATGTCGACGCGCCCGCCGGTGCGCTCCCTGATCTTGTCGGCGGCAGCGGCGATGTTGCGGGTCAGCGGATGATCGGCGTTGACGTTGCCGGCATATTTATAAGCGAATTCGGCGGCACTTGCCGACTTGAGCCGGATGAAGGGGCTCGCAATGATCCCCGCCCCGGCCGCCGCGAGACAATTTCGACGGCTGAACTTGAGCATGTCGTCCTCCGTTAAAATACGTCAGCGTTACGCCGATCGTTGTTATCGTTTGAAATTCAGCGCCCGACGCAGCTCTTTCCGCCGTCGACAGGCAAACAAACGCCGGTGATGTAGGCAGCCTCGTCGGAGGCGAGAAAAAGCGCGGCACGGGCCACGTCCCAGGCGTCGCCCATGCGCCCCATGGGACTTGCGGCATGGCGCGCCTTCATCATCGCTTCGGTGTTTTCGTACTGTCCGGCGATCTGCGTGCGAACGAGAGGCGTGTCGATCACGCCCGGCAACACCGCGTTGGCGCGAATGCCGCGCGCCGCATACTGGACAGCGATGGCGCGGGTGAAGTGATTCAGTCCCGCCTTCGCCGCGTAATAGGAAACGTAGGGATAGCTGTTGACCTGGATCGAGGCGAGCGAAGAGACATTGACGATGGCGCCACGCTCCCTTGCGAGCATGATCGGCAGAACATGCTTGCACGTCAGAAAGGCGCTCGTGAGGTTGGTGTCGATCACCCGGTGCCAGCTCTCCTCGCTGGCTTCGACCGCATCGCCCATGTGGGTGATGCCCACATTGTTGTGCAGGATGTCGATGGTGCCGACCGCAGCGACCGCCTCGCGAACGACATTTGCCACGGCGTCGCTCGACGTCACGTCCGCCTGAAAGGCAAGGCATTGCCCGCCCTCCTCACGGATGATGTCGCGCGTCTCCTCCACCGCCGATCGCTGAAGATCCACCGCCACAACAACCGCTCCCTCTCGGGCGTAGAGCACGGCCGCGGCCTTGCCGTTCCCCCACCCCGGCCCCGATGACCCCGCACCGAAGACAAGGGCGACCCTGTCCCGCACCCGGCCCAGGGCGCGGGGCGCAGTGCTGGGCTCGCTGCGTCCACTTGACGTGGCCGCATCAGGTTGACGCTCGGACGGCATCGGCATGTCCTCCCAAATCGTTCCATCTTGTGGAACGATCATATTTATTATATGGAACACTTACACTCCGGAAACGAGAAGTCAAATGGCGTGCTCAAACGTGCTCGAAAATGGCGTTCATAAACAGCCATCCGTGCCTTTCTTCTCCCGAGCGGGCATGAAATCTGTTTCAGAAATGTACCTGTCATAGAGGGAATAATGGAACTTACGGCAGACGAACCCCTCGAGCGCAGCGGAGAGACCGCGGCCGCCGTCAAAACCATCGATCGCGCGGCGAAGCTATTGGCGGCGCTGGTCGGCGTCGACGAGCACGGCGCCATGCTCAGCGACGTCGCCCGGCGTACCGGGCTCGGCAAGGCAACGGTCCATCGCCTGCTCGGCGCGCTGTCGGACGTCGGCTTCGTCGCCCAGGATGCCGGATCGCGCCGCTATCGCCTCGGCGTCGGCCTCGGCCTGCTCGCGACCACCGCGCGGCATCGCAACGTCGCCGCGCTCGCCTCGCCGTTCCTCGAGCGCATCGCGCGGATCACCGCCGACACCGCCTTCGTCTCGGTGCGCGAGGGGCTCGCCGCGGTGTGCGTCAGCCGCGAGGTGGGAGCGTTTCCGATCCGGACGCTGTCGCTCGAGGTCGGCCATCGCCGCCCGCTCGGTGTCGGCTCGGGCAGCCTCGCACTGCTCGCGTTCCTGCCCGACGCTGAAATCGACGCCGCCATCGCCGGCAACCGCCGCTGGCTGGAAGACTATCCGGGCTTCGAGGTCGAGGCGCTGCGCGCGCTGGTGGCGGAGGCCCGGCGCTACGGCTTCTCGTTCAACGACGGACGGGTGATCCCCGGCATGAACGCCATTGGCGTTCCTGTGCTGGATGCCGAGGGCCGCCCGCTGGCCTCGCTCAGCGTCGCGGCGATCGCCGAGCGGCTGCGCGGCGAGCGCATTCCGGAAGTGGTGCAACTGCTGCAGCGGGAGGCGGCGGAGCTCGCTGCGCTGATGCGGTCGGATTTTTCCGGCAACACGGCGCCGGCGGCGCCGGCCGCAGATCGCAGGAAGAAGCGCCCCGGCCGGGAAACGCCGCGATGACCGTCGCTACGCGCTCGGTCTTCAAGGAAGCGGCGGCGCCGCGCAGCCTCGCCCTGCGCCATCAACCGATTGCCGCGATCGGTCCGCTTGACGTGCAGGTCAAGATTCACTGCGCCTCGATCTGCGGCACCGATCTGCACATCTACAAGTGGAACGATTGGGCCGCCCGCAGCTATCAACCGCCGATCCCGCTCGGGCACGAATTCGGCGGTACCGTGGTCTGCACCGGCACCGCGGTGACGCGGGTGCGCGCAGGCGACATCGTCAGCGCGGAGACCCACCTGCCTTGCGGCCATTGCCGGCAGTGCCGGCTGGGGCGCGGCCACACCTGCGACAATCTCCGGCTGTTCAGCCGGATGGGACTGGGCTGCTTCGCAGATTACACCGTGGTGCCGGAAGCGCTGCTGCGGGTTGTTCCGCATGGCATTCCCATCGACTTCGCCACCATGATGGAGCCGCTCGGCGTTTCCGTCCGTGCCGTCACCGAGGTGCCGATCGCTGGCGCCAACGTGCTGGTGGTCGGCTGCGGCCCGATCGGCTTGTTCGCGGTCGCCGCCGCACGCGCCTATGGCGCCGGGCGTATCATGGCAACGGATCTCGCGGCCTATCGGCGCTCGCTCGCGCAACGGCTCGGCGCCGACGAGGTCGTCGACCCCACCCGCCAGCCGCTCGCCGATGCGATGCCTGCGCAGCTCGCTCGCGAGAAGTTCGACGTCGTGATCGAAACCTCAGGCAGCGAGCAGGCGTTCCAGGAGGCGGTGACGCAAACCCGCAGGGGCGGCGACATTGTGTTCGCGAGCCTGCCGGAGCGCCCGTTCAGCATCGACATGGCACGCCATGTCATCCTCGGCGAGATCACCCTGCGCGGGGTCTATGGCCGCCGCCTCGACCAGACCTGGCTGCAAGTGGAGACGCTGCTGCGCGCGCACGGCCCCGTGCTGGCGGAGGTGCTGACCCACACGGTGCCGCTCGCGGACTATGAGGCCGCCTTCGCGCTGGCCGCTTCCGGCGAAGCCGGCAAGGTGGTGCTGCACCCCTGACTCGCCGCACTAGACCGTCGCGACCGGCGTCACCGGCGAGCCGACTGCGCCCGGCAACCGCAGCGGTGGTGCGGTGAGGAGGAAGCGGCTGCGATCGTGCGCTTTCAACCATGCATTCAACTCGTGAAAATACCACAGCTCGCCGAGATGGATGCCGAGCTTGAACAGGCAATGCCCATGGAGCGGCACGAACGGCCGTGGCCCGGCCGCGTTGCGCGCGGGAAGCGCTTCCACCGCATAGTTGTCGGCGGCGATCGCCACGACACCGCTATCCGTGATCCATTGCAACAGACGCTCGTCGGTACCGTCGAGCGCCGCACAGGCATTGCGCAACGTCTCGGCCTCGGGCTGGCGCTGCATGTCCAGCAGCATGGTCGAAAAGCCGGTATGAAGGCACAGCACGTCGCCGGGCTCGAAACCCACACGATCCGCGTCCATCACCCGCATCAGGTCATCATACCCGACGAGCCGGCGCGACCGGCCGAAATGTCCCTCGAGATCGACCATCACGCCGCGCCCCTGCATTCCGGTCGCCGCCATGTTCTCGATGCCGATCGCCATCGCCTCGCCATCTCGCCGTTCGGAGGGCGCGCGCACTTCGATCCCGGCGCGATATCCGTTGTAGTAGACCAGCTCCGCGACGCCATCGCCATCGGCATCGAAGGCCTGGCCGATATGAGCAAGGCTGTCCCACTGTGTCGAATACTGCGTACAGAGGAGAACGGCGTCGTCGCAGCCGGCGTCACAGTAATCAGTGCCTTCCCGGTTGAACGGATAGTTGAAAAAGCTCTGCCCGTGCCGCTCCGTCGGCCGGAGCTGTGGCGGAAACCGGTGGGGCGCCAGGACACTTCCCCCCGGATAATCGAGCGGAAGGCTGAGACAGAACACACGGCCCTCCCGCACCTCGGCGGCCGCCTCGCGGACCTTCTGCGGTGTCAGCAGATTTAAGCGACCGACCTGATCGTCCTCGCCGAACTCGCCCCAATTCGAACCTGGTGGCCGGTTGGTCCATCTGCGCGTCACAGGCCG
Source organism: Pseudomonadota bacterium (assembly GCA_040756765.1). GTDB lineage: Bacteria > Pseudomonadota > Alphaproteobacteria > Rhizobiales > Xanthobacteraceae > Bradyrhizobium_A. The sequence goes on from JBFLYG010000004.1 coordinate 150,293, forward strand.
TTGCGTGGTGTTCATATCCATGGTCGCAAATCCCCACCTTCTCCTCAAAACCGCTTCTAAGATCTGAGCAGTTCCGCTCCGTGCCCGATGCTGTATTTGCCGCCTGCCCAGCCGTAAACCTTGCGCAAGATCCACGGCAAGACATAGATCGGGATATGGCTGGTCGCGAAGAACAGCATGATATCCGGCGTCGACGCCATTCCAAGGTTCGCGCAGAGCACCGACATATTGCGATTGCCCGCAAGCAGCGCAGCGGTCGCGCTGCGCCGCGAACCGGCCCAGACGAACAAAAGGCTGCTGGCGATCTGGGCGGCAAGATTGGCAATGAACGCCGCGATCACAAAGTCCATGACATGCCCAAGATCGGTCGCGATGCGATGGCCGACGCCGGCAGTGAGAGAGATGCCGAACAGGACAAGAAGGACGATAATCGCTCCATTGATCTCGTTCGCCCGCTTTTCCAGAGCGGCGCGCCCCACCCCGCAGCGCGACACCCAGGCGACCGCAAGCGCGGCGCCAATGAAGCCGGCGATACGCCCGGTCAATGTCAGGGCATCCACGCCGATGGACATGCCCGCAAGCCACATCGCCAAGGGCGGCCCCGTCAACGGCACGACGAACATGCTGATAATCGACAGGGTGGTCGCAAGAGTAACATCGAGACCCAGCAGCGCCGCGAACACGATCGCCGCAGTCATCGAGGGGGATGCCGCCCAGACGATCAACGCCTGAGCCAATCCCGTTGGCACGTGGAAGAGATGAATGGCCCCGGCCACGACGACGGGCACAACGACGAGTGTCCATAACAGCAGCAACGATGGCAGCAAAGGCTGCCGCCATGCCGCGCGCACGACCGCGACGGCGTCGGCCTTGAGAAAGGATGCAGCGGTGAAGACGAAGACCAGTGGCGAAAGCCAGCCCTGCAAGACAGCCGCCAGATCCGGCAACAGCAAACCGATGAAAGCGCCGGCCATCAGCGCTTCGGTCGCGTGCCGTCCAAGCCAAGCGAGTATCTTCATCTCCGCCTCCCAAGGATTTATCCGGCGTGAATCAGATCGCAATCGGTTGATGTGGGCGCGGCCGCACTCTAGTGTGGTGGACCTGACATTCGCTTCAGCATTTGCCGCCGGTCCTCCAAGTGAATGTCAGATCCAAAACGACGCGCGCCCGCGGAATTTTTTCGGCGATGGCACTGATACCGCCGTCATCAATTCCGCACACGATGGACAGCGAGCGGGTTGAAGGCCTGGTCGACCGGCATCAATTCGATGGTATTGATGTTGAGATGCGCGGGCCGCGTGATGCACCAATGAATCACCTCGGCGATATCGTCGGGGGTCATGGGGTCGGTGTTGGCGTAAACAGCGGCAGCCTTCGCCGCATCCCCCTTGAAGCGCACCTGAGCGAGCTCGGACTCGACCTTGCCGGGCTCGATACACGTCACGTGGACCTTGGTGCCAAGCAGATCGGCACGCAGCGCCAGGGAGAATTGATGGATGAAGGCCTTCGTCCCGCAATAGACGTTGCCGCCTGGATAAGGATAGGAGCCCGCGACCGATCCCAAATTCACAATATGTCCGCGGTTGCGCGCGACCATTCCCGGCAAAACCGCGTGGGTGCAATACAAAAGCCCCATGATGTTGGTGTCGACGGTCGCGGCCCAATCATCGAGCTCGCTCCGTTGGGCCGGCTCCAGCCCGAGCGCGATCCCCGCATTGTTGATGAGCACATCGGGCGCGCCGAATTCCGAGGGAAGGTCCGCAAGCTCCCGCATGACAGCAGGACGGTCCCGAATGTCGAGTTCAAGCGTGTGGAGCGGCGCGAGCTCGCCGAGCTCGTGCCGCAGGACATCAAGGCGGCTGGCACGTCGACCGACCAGCACCAGCCGGGCCCCATGCGCGGCGAAACGACGCGCACACGCCGCGCCGATGCCGGCGGTCGCTCCGGTGATCAAAGCCGTCATACCTGACAGCGAGCGACCTTCGCCCACCTTTGCTTCGGCGGTTGCGACCGGCTTCATTGCGCCTGTCATCGCGTTCCCCATCGGCGTCCGTGCCGGACGCTCGCGGAGAAGTCCCGGTTCGTCAAAATCCATGGCAGCCTCCTTGTTGGACAACCACCCTGGGCGTTTCCGGAAATTTTTTATCGATCGTCTGTCTTCAGGTACGGAGCCCGTGATGCGCGATCAAGCGGCTCTGCCCTCAGTACTGATCGCTGACCGTCACAACGGCCGGCGTCGCGACAAAATCGGCGGCGTTGACGCCGAGCAGCAGCGCCACGGCCTCGATGATCCTCGGCGCGCGAATGCGATAGACGTCCTCGAGTGGAGGCGAATAGCCGACGGGAATGCGAGGTGAGGCGACGCGGCGGACGGGAGCGACCAGCGTCCCGTGCAACTCTTCCGCAACCGTCGCGGCGATTTCCGCACCGAGACCGACATCCCGGACGCTTTCGTGCACGACAATGAGGCGCCGCGTGCGAGCGACGGATTCGAGGACGAGCGTCCTGTCCCACGGCCACAATGTGCGCAGGTCGATGATTTCGACCGAGACGCCGCCGCGCTCCCGCAGAGTTTCGGCCGCCTGCACGGCCTCATGCAGTGCGGTGCCCCACGTCACGATCGTGATGTCCGTCCCCGATCGGACCACCTTGCCGACGCCGAATGGAATGGGCTCCTCGACGGCCGGCACTTCGCCGGATACCTGCCAAAGCTCCTTGGCCTCGAGGTGCATGACCGGATCCTCACCGCGCAATGCCGTGAGCAAAAGCCCTTTGGCGTCAGCTGGCGTGGCTGGGGCCGTCACAACCAGTCCCGGCACATGCGCGAACCAGGCTTCGAGACTCTGCGAGTGCTGGGCCGCCGAGTTCTTTCGCAGGCCCGACGGCATCCGCACGACGATGGGCACCCGGCCCTGCCCGCCGAACATGTAGCGCGCCTTGGCCGCCTGATTGACGATCTCGTCGATGGCGGACAGCGCAAAGTCGGAGAACCGCGTCTCGACCACCGGGCGGGTGCCGGCGAGCGCGGCGCCGACCGCGGCCCCCACCATGGTGGCCTCGGCGATCGGCGTGTCGACGATGCGGTCGGGGCCGAACTCGTCGACCAGTCCCTTGTACTGCCCGAACACGCCGCCGTGGCGGATGTCCTCGCCGAGCACCCAGATATCCGGATCACGCCGCATTTCCTGGCGCAGCGTATCGCGCGTCGCCTCCACCACCGTCATGCTGGTCGCGGTCATGATCTCTCTCCCGCGCTCTGGATGTCGAGGTAGGCCTCGCTCACATCCGGCCATGGTGCAGCCAGGGAGGTCGCCACCGCCTGCTCGATCAAGCGGTTCTCATCCGCCTCGACGGCATCGATGGCCGCCGCTGACACTGCGAGCTCCCGCAGCAACTGGCGGCAGCGCGCGATCGGATCGTCGCCCCAGCGGCTCTGGACCTCGGCCTGGTCGCGATAGCCCGCCTGGTCCGCACAGGTGTGGCCGCGCAATCGATAAGTCTGGCAGTGCAGCACACGCGGACCGCCGCCCGCACGGATCTCCGCCACCAGATGCCGCGCCAGGCGATCGACCGCCTCGATATCGTTGCCGTCGACCGCATGGGCTTCGACGCCCAGCGCTTCGGCGCGCGCCGCAGTCCCGGGGCCGGCACTGACCGTCGCCGTGCGCGTGGTGGCGGCCCAGCCATTGTCCTCGCAAACCAGCAGCACCGGAAGACGATAGACCGCAGCGTAGTTGAACGCCTCCAGGCACTGACCGCGGTTCATGCCGCCATCACCGAAGAAGGCGACGGTCAACGCGTCCGATCCCTTCATCCGCAGCGCCTGCGCCGCGCCAGCGGCGATGGCGACGCTGGCGGCGACGACGCCGTTGGCGCCGATCATGCCGACGTTGAAATCGGCGATGTGCATCGAGCCGCCCTTGCCCTTGCAGACGCCGATCCCGCGCCCGAACAGCTCCGCCATCATCGCGACAGGATCGACGCCCTTGGCGAGTGCATGATGGTGGTTGCGGTGGGTGCTGGTGACGAGGTCATTACGCCGCAGGTTGGCGCAGACACCGACCGCGACCGCTTCCTGGCCGACCGCCGAGTGGATCATGCCGCGAATGTGCCCGGCGGCGGCGCTTTCCTCCGCTGCGACCTCGAAAGCGCGAATCCGCCACATCATCCGATAGTGATCGAGAAAACGTGCGGCATCGGGGCGAATGCCATCGGCATCCGGCTTCATCGCTCGAACTTGCGTAAGTTGTGCTGTAACCACGGCGATACCTCTTCGTTGAACGACGACATCGCGGGCGTTTCCAGATCGACTTTTTTTGGGGGGAGAGACGAGCTTAAGCCGCAGACACCTGCGCTGCGGGCCTCTGCGCCATGATGCCGGCGGCACAGAAGCTGTGGTCGACACGCCGCTGTTCGGCGGCATCGGTCACCAGCGCGGTTGTCCTGATCAGATCACTCATGCGGCCTTCTCATGCAAGGAGCATCAGCAACCGCAAGCATATCCACGCGCTCACTCAAGTCAAATATAATAATTCATTCAACGACTTGCAAAGTATTACTCAACAAACCGAAACATTATTCTTACAAATACTTTCGACGATCGCCGTCGCAGGATTGAAATGCCCAGGTCAAGCAAAGCCGCGCGCGACCTTGCGGCCGAGTTCGGAGGAAGGGCCGAGACCGTCCGCATCGAGCGAATAGCCGACGCCGCGCACGGTACGGATCAGATCCACCTCGCCGTTCTCGCACAGCGCTTTGCGGATGCGGCTGACATGGACATCGACGGCGCGGGTCGCCGCGTCGAGAGGCTGTCCCTTGACCACCAGCAGGATCTCGTCCCGGGAGAGCACCTTGCGCGGATTACGCAGCAACTGCTGCAGGATGCGATATTCCACCGGGCCGAGATGAACGCTGCGCTGATTGCGGTAGACACGATGGGCATCGAGCTCCATGACGATGTCCGCGAAGCGCAGCACATTGGCGTCGGTAGCGGACGCTGCGGATCGCAGCAAGCTGCGCAAGCGGCTGGTGAATTCGTCCGGCGCGAACGGCTTGAGAATATAGTCTGCCTCGTCAAGGTCCGGCCCGGCACTGGCGCCGACCAGCGCCCCCGCTGCCAGGATCAGCACGGGGATATGACGTGTCCGCGCATTGCTGCCGATCCGGTCGCGCGTCGCGGCGGCGGATCCGTAAGGCCAGACATCATCGAGCGCGATCAGGTCGGGCTGCTCGGCCTCGGCCAGGGACATCACCTCACCGAGATCGTCGGTCAAAAGGCTGCTGAAGCCCTCGTTCTCGACGATGTATTTCAGCAAGCTGATGAAACTCTTGTCACCAGCGAGCAGGACCCGGGGCTTCACGGCAAGCGTCATCGCACAACAACCGCAGTTGGCTCATCGCATGAAGTCTCGCCAACTCCGAGCGTCCCGGCCCCCTCACGAGTCAGCAGGTTGATCCCTGCCGCACGACAGTTTCTCGGTACGATAGCTTCCGGAAAACAGCTGGAAATCGCAGCTTCGTTTTCCTCGACGCCTGCGCGCCAGCATACGTGCGATAAATCCATCATTCAACCACAAGTTAAAAATCGATCCGTTTTGTTTCAGATTCGTCTCAACTATCGTGGCTGGTCGGTGCGACCGCTTCGCAAACGACACGGTCAACCGAGGGCGCGATGCTCAATCCCCCGATCTCTTGCCGGCCGCACAAAATCACGCGCGCAATGCCGACGACGCCAAAATCGGATCGATCTTCACACAGATCGTCCACGTGACGAGAATTCGCGTTCTTAATTCAGACATGCCGCAATGACAGCTGCAGCAGCCCCATCCATGATCGGCGGCAGCGATGATGCCGCAGAAGATGGCTATTCGATGGATGGCTGCCACGCGCGTCTCGCGTGAGGTCCAGCCGTATCGGCTGGATGATGACGCGGACGTGACGAAGCGAACGCCGCGCGTCGTGCGAAAGCAGGCACGCATTTCGGTTTCTCAACGGCAGGTCGCAAAATGTCTCACCACTGGCCGTGATCACAGCCTATCGCTTCGCGCCTTCACCGGACTCGGGCATCAATCTGGAAAAGATCTAGAGAAGCATCATCCTTCGCTGCAGCTGACGCTCAATCACTTCGTGCTGATCGACCACTTCCATCCCGCCGGCCTGGAAGACGCCGATGCCGATACCGTGATCTTCGGCCACAAGATTCCCTGTCCAGCCATGCAGACACTCACGCCGGCCCAACAGGACCTGGACCAACGGCTGATCGCTTTTTGCATGCGACACCGCGCTTGATCAGCACGTCGATCATCACTAAATAAGGACCCCGGACAAACGACAGGAACTTCGCAGCCATGGATTTCAACCGGACCGCAATGCCGACCAGCCTTGCCAACGGGGAAATCCAGTCTCATGCCTGCATTGATCGTTCTCTCCCATCTGACGCTGTCCACGCCTGACGGCAGACCTCTCCTCTCCAACATCAATCTGACCTTCGGCCCCGAGCGAACTGGCGTCGTCGGCCGCAACGGCATCGGCAAGTCCATGCTGCTGGCGGCGATGGCCGGCGATGATCCGCCACGATCCTGCAGCGTGTCCGTCCAGGGAACCGTCGCCCTGCTGCGCCAGAGCGTCCAGCCGCAGGCCGGCGCGACCGTCGCCGACCTGTTCGGCGCTCGCCACGCGCTGGCCATGCTGATGCGGGCCGAACACGGCGAGGCCACCGCCGACGAGCTTACCGCCATCGACTGGTCGCTCGACAGCCGGATCGCAGCCGCACTGGCGCGCGTCGACCTCACCGTGCCGCTCGATACCGAGCTGGTGGCGCTGTCCGGCGGCGAAACCACGCGGGCGGGCCTCGCCGCACTGGCGTTCGCCGCGCCGGACATGCTGCTGCTCGACGAGCCGACCAACAACCTCGATCGGCGGGGGCGTCAGGCAGTGATCGACCTTCTCGCCGCCTGGCGAGGTGGCGCGATCGTCGTCAGCCATGACCGCGAACTTCTCGAAGAGATGGACGCCATCGTCGAGCTGACGTCGCTCGGCGCGACGCGCTATGGCGGTAACTGGACGCACTATCGCGACCGCAAGACGATCGAGCTGCAGGCTGCCGAACACGACCTCACCGACGCCGAGAAGACGCTGGACGCGATCGCCCGCCAGGCACAGCGCACGGCCGAGCGCAGCGACCGCCGCAATGCCGCGGGCGCACGCAAAGGCGCACGTGGCGGCCTGCCCAAAATATTGCTCGGCGCACGCAAGAGCCGCGCCGAGGCCAGCAAAGGCGACGATGTCCGCCTCGCCGCGCGCCAGCGAACCCAGGCGCAGGACGCCGCGGCCGCCGCGCGCGCCCGGATCGAGATCCTGCAGCCGCTGTCGATCGCAGTGCCGCCCACCGGGCTCGCCGCCGGCCGCACGGTGCTGACGCTCGACCGCGTCACGGTTGGCTATGGCGGCGCGCCGCCGGTCATTCGCGATCTGTCGTTCGCCATCATCGGACCTCGCCGCGTGGCCGTGGTCGGCCCCAACGGCTCGGGCAAGACCAGCCTGCTGCGGCTGATCGCGGGCCAGCTACAGCCGTCGCACGGCCGCCTTTCGGTTGCCGTCGACATGGCCCTGCTCGACCAGCACGTCGGCTTGCTCGACGCCGGATCCTCGATCCTCGACAACTTCATGCGGCTCAATCCGCAGTCCAGCCACAATGCCTGCCGTGCCATGCTCGCAAGCTTCCTGTTCCGCGCCGACGCCGCGCTGCAGATCGTCGACACGCTGAGCGGTGGGCAACGGCTGCGCGCCGGCCTCGCCTGCGTGCTGGGACGGCACCGCCCGCCGCCGCTGCTCATCCTCGACGAGCCGACCAATCATCTCGATATCGCCTCGATCGAGGCCATCGAAGCCGGCCTCACGGCCTACGACGGCGCCCTCCTCGTCGTCAGCCACGACGAGACGTTCCTCGACAACATCGGCATCGAGGAGCGGCTCGATCTCACCGAGCCAGCCCGCCGTGCCATTCATGAGGCGTAGCGATGTCGGTGATCCGCGCGCTCTGGCACCGTCTCACGTAGGGACTCGCCCTCCTCAGAGTCTGACTAAAAATGCAACCATCGGCCTTAGCTTTGTCGTCGCCGGGCTCGTCCCGGCGACCCCGATAAGGAAGGCACTGCGTCCCTAAGCGGGGTGGCCGGGAGACCTTAGTCCTGGCGATCCGTCGAAGACGGATCGCGCTGCCCGGCCACGACAAGGGAAAAACGGAAAGCGCTGTGATTTCGCCATGGGCTCACGCCGTTTCCAGCCAGCCCCTCAGAACGCGCGGTTGTGGCGCTTGCCTTCGACGAGGTCGAGAATGGCACGGGCCGCATCGAGCACGTTGGTGCCGGGACCGAACACCGCGGCGACGCCGCTCTTGAACAGCTCGTCATAGTCCTGCCTCGGCACCACGCCGCCGCACACGACGATGATGTGCTCGGCACCGGCCGCCTTGAGCTCCGCGATGACCTGCGGCACCAGCGTCTTGTGGCCGGCGGCGAGCGACGACACGCCGAGGACGTGGACGCCGGCGCGCACCGCCATTGCCGCGGCTTCCGCCGGCGTCTGGAACAGCGGACCGGCGATGACCTCGAAACCGATATCGCCGAATGCGGAGGCGATCACCTTGGCGCCGCGGTCATGGCCGTCCTGGCCGAGCTTGGCGACCATGATCTTCGGCTGCCCGCCGACCGCCTGTGCGACCTCGCCGACGCGCGTGACGAGGTTGGCGAATTCAGGATCGTCGCCATAGGCCTTGCTGTAGACGTTGGACACCACCGCCGGCACCGCGGCGTGGTCGCCGAACGCCCGGCGCATGGCATCGGACATCTCGCCGACCGTGGCGCGGGCGCGCGCCGCTTCGGTGGCGGCCGCCAGCAGGTTGCCCTCACCGGTGCGCGCCACCTCGGCCAGCGCCTTCAACGCTGCCGCGACCCGCTGGGGATCGCGCGTCCGCTTGATGTCCTCGAGGCGCTTGATCTGGGCCGCCCGCACCGTGGAGTTGTCGATCTCCAGGATGTCGATCGGGTCCTCCTGCTCGAGGCGGAAGCGGTTGACGCCGACGATCACCTGGTCGCCGCGGTCGACCGCGGCCTGCCGGCGCGTCGCCGATTCCTCGATCAGCCGCTTGGGCCAACCGGTGGCGATCGCCGAAGCCATGCCGCCCATGGTCTCGACCTCTTCCATCAGCGCCCAGGCTTCCTTGGCGAGATCGTCGGTCAGCTTTTCGACATAGTAGGATCCCGCGAGCGGATCGACGACATCGGTGACCCCGGTTTCGTGCTGCAGGATGAGCTGGGTGTTGCGGGCGATGCGCGCGGAGAAGTCGGTCGGCAGCGCGATCGCCTCGTCGAACGAGTTGGTGTGCAACGACTGCGTGCCGCCAAGCACCGCGGCGAGCGCCTCATAGGCCGTGCGCACGATGTTGTTGTAGGGGTCCTGCTCCTGCAGCGACACGCCGGAGGTCTGGCAGTGGGTGCGCAGCATCAGCGACGACGACTTCTTCGGCTTGAACTCGGCCATCACCCGCGCCCAGATCAGGCGCGCGGCGCGCAGCTTCGCCGCTTCCATGAAGAAGTTCATGCCGATGGCGAAGAAGAACGACAGCCGCCCGGCGAAGTCGTCGACATTGAGGCCCTTGGCGAGCGCGGCGCGGACATATTCGCGGCCGTCAGCCAGGGTGAAGGCGAGCTCCTGCACCAGCGTCGCGCCGGCCTCCTGCATGTGATAGCCGGAGATCGAGATCGAGTTGAACCGCGGCATGTGCTGCGCGGTGTAGGCGATGATGTCGGCGACGATCCGCATCGAGGCCAGCGGCGGATAGATGTAGGTGTTGCGGACCATGAACTCCTTGAGGATATCGTTCTGGATGGTCCCGGACAGCGCCTTGGTCGGCACGCCCTGCTCCTCGCCGGCGACGATGAAAGTCGCGAGGATCGGGATCACCGCGCCGTTCATGGTCATCGACACCGATGTGTCGCCAAGCGGGATGCCGTCGAACAGGATCTTCATGTCCTCGACGGAATCGATGGCGACGCCGGCCTTGCCGACATCGCCGACGACACGGGGATGGTCGGAATCATAGCCGCGATGGGTCGCAAGGTCGAAGGCGACCGACAGGCCCTTCTGCCCGGCCGCGAGCGCGGAGCGGTAGAACGCGTTGGAGGCTTCCGCCGTCGAGAACCCGGCATACTGCCGGATGGTCCAGGGCCGCCCCGCATACATCGTCGCCCGCGGGCCGCGCACGAACGGCCCCATCCCCGGCAGCGATCCGAGATGCGCGATGCCGTCGAGGTCCGATGCGGTGTAGACCGGCTTGATGGCGATGTTTTCGGGCGTCTGGCGCACCAGCGTGGTGGGATCGGCCTTGAGCTCGCTTTCGGCGATCTTCTTCCAGTCGTCAGGAAACGCGATCGTCATCTTGGCCTCGCATGCTTCGGAAAATGAGATCCCGCCACGCGTCGCCGGAGATCGGGCGGCGCGCGGCGGATATTGCAGCGTCAGGCAGCCCGCCTCACGCGAACTCGAGGATCAGGGCATCGACGGCGAGCGTGGCGCCGGCCTTGGCGTGGATCGCCTTGACCGTACCGTCGCGCTCGGCGCGCAGCACGTTCTGCATCTTCATCGCCTCGACCACCGCGAGCGTCTCGCCGGCCTTGACCTCCTGGCCCTCGGCGACGTCGATCGAGATCACGAGGCCCGGCATCGGGCACAGCAGCTTCTTGCCGCTGTCGGCATTGGTGTTGATCGGCATCAGCCGCGCCGCCGTCGCCTCGCTCGCGGTGAACACGCTGACCGGCACCTCGTAGCCTTCATGGGCAAGACGGAAGCCGTTGAGGATGTGGCGCACCTGCACCGCGATCGCGGCGCCGTCGATGGTGCCGTGCCACACGCCCTCGCCCGGCTTCCAACTGGAGACCAGATGATGCGGCGTGCCAACGTCCCCGTTCGCCTCGACGAAGCGCACCGCGACGGCCTCGCCGTCGCGCACGACGTCGAGCCCGATCTCCTGGCGGCCGAGCCACACCGCCCGCCGCCGCTCCCGCGACACCGCGCGACCGCTCATCTGGCCGGAGATCTTGCGCTTGCGCTCGCCCAGCACATGGTCGATCGCAGCCCCCACCGCGGCGATGCGGCGGGCGATGTTGCCCTCCGGCTCGCGCGCCGCGAAGCCCTGCGGAAACTCCTCGGCGATGAAGCCGGTGGACAGTTCGCCCTTGCGCCAGCGCGGATGGTTCATCAGCGCCGACAGGAACGGGATGTTGTGGCGGATGCCGTCGATGTAGAACGCGTCCAGCGCCGCCGACTGCGCCTCGATCGCGGCGATGCGCGACGGGCCATGGGTGATCAGCTTGGCGATCATCGGATCGTAGAAGAGCGAGATCTCGCCGCCCTCCTCGACGCCGGTGTCGTTGCGCACGGTGATACCATCATGGCTGACCTCCGCCGGCGGGCGGTACTTCACGAGGCGCCCGATCGACGGCAGGAAGTTGCGGAACGGATCCTCGGCATAGACGCGCGATTCCACCGCCCAGCCCTTCATCACGACATCGCCTTGCTTGATAGCCAACTCCTCGCCGGCGGCGACGCGGATCATCTGCTCGACGAGGTCGATGCCGGTGACCAGTTCAGTCACCGGATGCTCGACCTGCAGGCGGGTGTTCATCTCGAGGAAATAGAAGCTCTTGTCCTGGCCGGCGACGAACTCCACCGTGCCGGCGGAGTCGTAGTGCACGGCTTTCGCCAGCGCCACCGCCTGCTCGCCCATCTGGCGCCGCGTCGCCTCATCGAGCAGCGGCGACGGCGCCTCCTCGATCACCTTCTGGTTGCGACGCTGCACCGAGCATTCGCGCTCGCCGAGATAGATGACATTGCCATGCTTGTCGCCGAGCACCTGGATCTCGATGTGGCGGGGATCGACGATGAACTTCTCGATGAACACGCGGTCGTCGCCGAACGACGCCTTGGCCTCGGCGCGCGCCAGCTTGAAGCCCTCCGCCACCTCAGTGCGGCTGTGGGCGATGCGCATGCCCTTGCCGCCGCCGCCGGCGGAGGCCTTGATCATCACCGGATAGCCGATCTCGTCGGCGATGCGCACGGCGTGGGCATCGTCCTCGATGACGCCGAGATAGCCCGGCACGGTCGAGACCTTGGCTTTCGCCGCCGCCTTCTTGGATTCGATCTTGTCGCCCATCGCGGCAATGGCGCCGGGATTGGGGCCGATGAACGTCACGCCGGCGTCCGCCAGCGCCCGCGGGAACGCCTCGCGCTCGGACAGAAAACCGTAGCCCGGATGCACCGCCTGCGCACCCGTCTTGCGGCAGGCCTCGACGATGCGGTCGATCAGCAGATAGCTCTCGGCAGCCGGCGGCGGGCCGATCAGAACCGCCTCGTCGGCCATCTCGACATGCACCGCGTTGCGGTCGGCCTCCGAATACACCGCCACCGTCGCGATCCCCATGCGGCGGGCGGTCTTGATCACACGGCAGGCGATCTCGCCACGGTTGGCGATCAGGATTTTCTTGAACATGGTCACAGCGGCAGGTTGTCGTGCTTCTTGAGGGGAATCTCGACCTGCTTGTCTTTGAGCATGGCGAGCGCGCGGGCGATGCGCTTGCGGGTCGAGTGCGGCATGATGACGTCGTCGATGTAGCCGCGCTCGGCGGCGACGAACGGCGACAGGAAGCGGTCCTCGTATTCCTTGGTGCGCGCGGCGATCTTGTCGGCATCGCCAATGTCCTGGCGGAAGATGATCTCCACCGCGCCCTTGGCGCCCATCACCGCGATCTGCGCGGTCGGCCAGGCGTAGTTGATGTCGGCGCCGATCTCCTTCGACGCCATGACGTCGAACGCGCCGCCATAGGCCTTGCGGGTGATCACGGTGACGAGGGGCACGGTGCACTGCGAGTAGGCGAACAGCAGCTTGGCGCCATGCTTGATCAGGCCGCCATACTCCTGCGCCGTGCCCGGCAGGAAGCCCGGCACGTCGACGAAGGTCACGATCGGGATGTTGAAGGCGTCGCAGAACCGCACGAACCGCGCTGCCTTGCGCGAGGCGTCGCTATCGAGCACGCCCGCCAGCACCATCGGCTGGTTGGCGACGAAGCCGACCGTGCGCCCGGCGATGCGGCCGAAGCCGGTGACGATGTTCTTCGCAAACGTTTCGGCGATCTCGAAGAAGTCGCCCTCGTCCACCACTTTGAGGATCAATTCCTTGATGTCGTAGGGCTTGTTGGGATTGTCCGGCACCAGCGTGTCGAGCGACTCCTCGGTGCGCTCGATGTCGTCGAAGCTCGGCCACTCCGGCACGCCGTCGCTGTTGTTGGACGGCAGGAAGTCGATGAGGCGGCGCATCTGCAGCAGCGTCTCGACGTCGTTGT
>JBFLYG010000005.1:0-126151 GCA_040756765.1 Pseudomonadota bacterium
CCGACGAGGTGCTGCAGAAGTTCGACCTGCAGCGGCTGACGCTGCCGGCCAACCTGCCGGTCAGCCTGCCCTCGACCATGGTGCGCCAGCGCCCCGACGTGCGCGCGGCGGAGGCGGCGCTGCATTCAGCGAGCGCGCAGGTCGGCGTCGCCATCGCCGCGCGGCTGCCCAACATCACGCTGTCGGCCAATCCCGGCGCTGCCGCGTTCAAGTTCGCCGAGCTGATGACGCCTGGCACGCTGTTCTACACGGTGGCGGCGAGCGCCAGCCACACGGTGTTCGACGGCTTCACTCTCTATCACAAGCAGAAGGCTGCCGAGGCGGCGCTGGAGCAGTCGGAAGCGCTGTACCGCCAGGCGGTGATCACCGCGATGCAAAACGTCTCCGACGCGCTGCGCAGCCTGCAGACCGACGCACCGGCGGTGCAGGCCGCGATCAAGGCAGAGATCGCGGCCAAGGCCAGCCTCGATCTGATCCAGAAGCAGCTGACACTCGGCCTGATCAACCAGGTGGTCGTCCTCAACGCCCAGCAGACTTACTTCACCGCGTCGATCGCGCGGGTGCAGGCAGAAGCCACCCGTCTCTCCGACGTCGCCGCATTGTTCATGGCGCTTGGCGGCGCCTGGCCAGCCGACTGCGCCTCGCACGACTGGCGCGCCTGCGTGTTCGAGCCGCCGCAGCAGCCGGAAGTCGTGGTGTCGACTGGCACGTTCTGAGCGGAGGCGTGGCGCACGCGCGACATGCTGCCGGGAAGCGGCTGCGGCTCGCGGCAGATGGCGATTTCTGCTAGGCTGCGTTGCCGCCTGACCGGAGCCACATGCGCAAGACAGCGCCGGACGGATTCGAACGGAGGTTGGTCAACATGAAAAAGACGGTCTTCGCACTGATGTCGTCGCTGCTGCTCGCACCGGCGCCGCCGGCTTTTGCGTTCAGCTTTGCCGGGGCCCACAGCGACTGGACACCCTTGACGACCGAACGGCTGAAGCAGCTGCCACCGGCCGTCGAGCGCACGCTCCGGGCAGCCCAGAAAGCCTGTGGTGACGACGAGATTCGCGTCAGGACCGGATACGTGCGCTATCTCCCCGGCGCTCATGGTGCCGCGTTCGTGTCGCTGCATCTCGACCAAATGCACTGCAACAATCGCGCAGCATTGTGCAGCGCCGGCAGCTGCCTGCATCATGTCTATATCGCGAGCGGAGGCGCTGCGGCCCGTGAGGTCTGGCATGGATATGCCCAGGAGATCGACCTCGACCACGCGGCTGGCGCCACGGCGCTGACCGTCCATTGCGGAGACGCCTGCCAGAGGACGCTGCATTGGGACGGCCGGCAGTTCGGCCGCTGATCCCGCGGGCAAGACGCCGAGCGATGTCGCCTGCGGCGTCGCTCGTGATTGCACGCACCTGTCGCGGCGAGGGCCGCGGCTAGAATTGTGAATGGAAGCGCGCGCCGAGCACCGAAACCGGGCCGCGGTCACGGTTGTAGGCGGGGTTGACGATGTACTGGTAGTCCAGCGTCAGCTTCGCGGCGAACACCGGGAAGCTGTAGTAAGCCTCAATGATCTTTTCGGTGCCCGGATTCGGCAGCATGCCGTCGCCGACCAGGATGCCGAGACCGCCAGCATTGAGGAACGCCTGGTGCACACCGGAGATGCCGTTGACCACGCCGGCGAGACCGAAGGTATCACCATCCCTGCCCCACTGCTTGCCTGACACCGAAAGGCCCGCTGCGACGGTGCGGTCGATATCGGTGAATTCGTAGGGCTCACGCCGTCCGTCGGCAATGCCGGCACGAACAAACAGGCCGACATTCGGGACAAGCTGTTGCTCCAGATTCATGCTGACGCCGCCACGGCTGGCGTAGCGGCGCACAGCGGTGATGTCCGCGGGACCGCCGGTGATCATCGCCAGCTGAATGGCGTCCGCGAAGCTTCCCATCCGTCCTCGCGTCAGGAAGCCGGTGACCGCGACCTTGCCCGGCTGATCGAAAACGGTGTAGCGCCGCTCCACCTCACCGACCCACTGGAACTGTTCGAAGCGGGAGTCGAGCGCCGTCTGATTCGGTGCGATCGACAGATCGAACAGACCGAAGCGCAGCGTCCACGGCCCCTGGTACCATTCGGCGGCAGCGCCGACCGAGTAGGCCCACGCATCCGCGGCGTAGTCGAACGTGCCGGTGTCGACGATCGCCCAATTCAGGAAGTCACTACGCGGATCGTGCGCATATCTGTTGGTGTCGAAGATGTCGCCGACGCTGAACTTGCCGACCGTGAACACCAGCCGGTCCGCAGTCTGCGAGCCGGAGAACTGGTTGGGCGCGGCATCGAGTTGCTGCACCTCGCCGCCGAGATTGATGGTCTGGCGCAGGAAGGCGCGATGCAATCGCAGGTACGGATAGTCGGCGCCGACCTTGTAGGCTTCAGCGCTCGGAAAGCCGGCGATGCCGAGCGAGCTGCTGAGACCCAAGCCCTGATCGATCTCGGGGTTGATCCAGGCTTCAGCGCCCTGCCACAGCCGGATGCCGGCAAACAGGGTGAGATCGGCGGTCTCGCGGCCGATGCCGCCATCGAGGCTGTTGGGGCCGCTATAGGGCGCACGAAACCGCGGCGCATACTGGTTGGTGTAGGTAAACTGGCCGTGGACCGCGAACCAGTCGGTCTCGAGCGCCGTCGGCCCCTTGACCAGCAGATCCGGAATTCGCGACGCATCGCCGAGATGATAGTTCAGACCGAAGCGGATGCTCTGCAGCGTGAGATCGGCCGCATAGCCCTCGGCGCCAGCCGGAAACACCGCGCCCTTGCGGCCGAAGCCGGTGGCGAGATACTCGACCTTGGCGCTCCAGTTGTTGTCGATCGGCAGCTCGATGCCGGCGCCCGCGGCCCAGCCGAACCGCCACAGCAGCGCATTGTCCACGGTGCCCGGCACCGCAAGCCCGCTGGACGACGTTCCCGCGATCTGGGTGCGCGTGACCTGATCGTAGGTCCAGGCGAGACCGACGGTGCCGCACAGCAGGACGTGATCAAATACATAGCCGACGCGGGCGCGCGCGCTGCCGTAGTGAATCACCGCTTCGCCGTAGCTCACCGAACCGAGCAGCGGCGTCGCAACGATCTGGCCGCCACGCACCGAATAGGGCACGAGCACATCGGAATTGGGGAATGTCAGGTCGGCCTCGACGCCGAGCAGCACGCGCGACGGCAGCACATGATTGTAACCGGCCTGCAGGCCGGCGACGTAGCTGCCGGTTCCTGCCATCACATCGAAATGAAACGGCAGGTCGAAGCTTCCGCCCGTCGGGGCACCGCCCGCCCCCGTCGGCGTGGCGGTCCAGTTCGAGTTTCCCCGGGCGAAGCCGACATGGGCGCCGGCATACCAGCCGTTCCAATCGAAGCCGGACGCGGCGACCGGCGCCTTGGTCGGCATGACGGGCCAGTCGGCGGCCGCCCCCGGCGTGACCAGCGATATCAGCCACACCGCGGCGAGAGATGGAATCCCGGTGCGGGCCATGTGCGCTGTTCGAACCCTCGGATGCATCAGGGCAGTCATGCCGCGCGATCCATGACAACGATGTGACATGGCTTGCGAACGGGATCCGCCGGTCCACGATCAGCGATGGCATGGAACATGAGTGGCAGCCCCCTTCGCGCGCGGAGAGGTCCTTCGACCAAGCCACCTCGGCGTCCTCGCGCGCAGTCCCCAATCCGCAACCCCTATCCTCCTAGGTGGATAGGATGTCCGTCGCCATGATGGGGGAGCTGCGACATTCTGTCAACATCAGGCGGCCGACCAAACGCCTTCCGCCCCCGGGGACATCGTGATTGCGGACGACTGTGATGATGGGGAAACAGCCGTCTCACGTTGTGTATGCGCCGTGACGCACACGCTTGCGCGCATCACGCCGTCACGCCCCATTCAAGGGGCGTCGCGATCCGAAGCAGCAATGACGTGGTCGTTGACAGACGGAAGCGCTCAGTCGGTCGAGCGGCGCAACTCCAGCACCGGCTCGGCCTTCACCGGCTCGGCGCGGGTTTCCGACCGCGGCGTCGCATCGGCCGAACGGGTCGGCTCCGCCGGATGCAGGCGGCGCGGCCGGATCTGGGCGCGCGCCATGATCATCGAGTTGCCGTGCTTGTGGAATTCACAATAGGCGAAGCCCATGCCGGACACCGAGCCGCGGAATGAAGCCTCGTCGTTCTTGGTGAGGTTGAAGCAGGGCTCGAACGGCAGCCCCTTGAGCGAGGCGCACACCGAATTGGGACGGACCTGGATGGTGTTGACCGGCAGCCGTGCGTAGCGAATCGGCCCGGACCCGCCGAACTGGATCGTGCCCGCGACCGAACCGTCGCTGTAGATGCGGCCAGATCCCTTCGATCCGTCGAAACAGGTGAAGGAGAACAGCTTGTTGGCGACGAACTGGCGCGCCTGCTCGGGAGTCATGTCTTCGGCGATCGCCGGGACGACAACACTGGCAGCAACGAGCGATCCAGCAATCAAACGCGCCAACATGATGCAACTCCAACTCATCGGGTTTGCCGACGACCGCGCCAGGGTCCGCCTTAACCCGCTGCTTACCATACCAACCGTGGCAACATTGGCGCAGGATGGTTGGTAAAGTCTGAACGTTTCACACGATTTTCACGACCAGCCGGCCGCGAACCTGTCCGGCGAGGATCGAGGGCGCTGTGGACAGCACCTCGTCGAGGCTGATTTCATGAGTGATTTCAGCAAGTTTCGCGCGATCGAGATCGCTCGCGAGGCGGCTCCAGGCGCGCCTGCGGGTCTCGATCGGGCACATCACGGAATCGATGCCCAAAAGGCACACTCCCCGCAAAATGAACGGCGCGACTGACGTCGGCAGGTCCATGCCCCCCGCAAGGCCGCAGGCGGCGACAGCGCCGCCGTACTTGGTCATGGACAGGAGGTTCGCGAGCGTGGTCGAGCCGACGCTGTCGATGCCCCCCGCCCACAACTCCTTGGCGAGCGGCTTTGCAGCTCCTGTGAGCTCGTTGCGGTCGAGAATCTCCGCGGCGCCGAGGCTGCGCAGGTAGTTTTCCTCGGAGGTGCGCCCGGTCGAGGCGATGACATGAAAGCCGAGCTTGGCGAGGATGGCGATGGCCACCGAACCGACGCCGCCGGCCGCACCGGTGACGATGATGGCGCCGCGCTTCGGGGTGAGGCCGTGCTTCTCCAGCGCCAGCACTGACAGCATCGCGGTGTAGCCGGCAGTGCCGATCGCCATGGCGTCGCGCGTGGTCATGCCGTCGGGCAGCTGCACCAACCAGTCGCCCTTGACGCGGACCTTTTCCGCGTAAGCCCCGAGATGGGTCTCGCCCATGCCCCAGCCGTTGCCGATCACCTTGTCGCCGGCCTTCCACTGCGGATGGCTCGAGGCGGTCACGGTACCGGCGAAATCGATGCCGGCGATCATCGGAAAACGCCGCACCACCGGCGACTTGCCGGTGATCGCAAGGCCATCCTTGTAATTGATGGTGGACCATTCCACAGCGACGGTGACGTCACCATCCATCAGGTCGGCGTCGTCGAACTGCGTCAACGTGGCGGTGGTGCCCTTGTCTGCCTTGTCGATGCGGATGGCCTTGAACGTACCCACGACGAGCTCCCCGTTTCCCAGTTACATCGAGCGACGGCCGGCCCACCCGGCACGAACACCCGCCTTACGCCGGCTGCACGGCTGCGCGCAGCACCGGCTTCTCCACGATCGGCAGGTTGATCAGCGCCGACAGCACGCCGAACAGCACCGACAGCCACCAGACCACGTTATACGATCCATAGTAGTTGAAGGCGAGGCCGCCGAGCCAGGCGCCGAGGAAGCCGCCGACCTGATGGCTGACGAACGCGAAGCCATAGAGCGTGGCGAGCCAGCGCGTGCCGAACATCAGGCTGATCAGCGACGACGTCGGCGGCACCGTGGACAGCCAGGTGAGGCCGGTGACGATGCCGAACAGGATCGCCGACGTGGTGGTCATCGGCAGCGAGATAAAGGCGACCACCGACAGCGCACGCACGAAGTAGATCGTCGACAGGATGTAGCGCCTGGGAAAATACCCGGCCAGCCAGCCGACGCTGATCGAGCCGATCATGTTGCACAGGCCGATCACCGCGAGCACCCAGCCGCCGGTCTGCGCCGGCATGCCGCGATCGACGAGATACGCCGGCAGGTGCGCGGTGACGAACGCGAGCTGGAAGCCGCAAGTGAAGAAGCCGAGAACCAGCAGCACATAGGAGCGATGCCCGAAGGCCTCGCTCAGCGCCTGGGTGAAGGACTGCTTGTCTTCCGCCGAGGTGTCGGCACTGGCCGCGGGCGGCGTCGCCACCGCGAACGACAGCGGCACCACCAGCAGCATCAACACGGCGAACACCATCAGCGTCGCCGGCCAGCCGATATGATCGATCAGCGCCACGCTAACCGGGGCGAACAGGAACTGGCCGAATGAACCGGCCGCTGTGCCGACCCCGAGCGCAAGGTTGCGCTTGTGTGGCGGCACCAGCTTGCTGAAGGCGGCGAGCACCAGGTTGAACGAACAGCCGGACAGGCCGAAGCCGATCAGCACGCCAGTCGACAGCGTCAGCACGGACGGCGAACCGGCATAGCGCATCAACAGCAGGCCGGCCGCATACATCAGCGCGCCGACCGACAGCACCCGCAGCGTGCCGAAGCGGTCGGCGACCGCGCCGGCGAAGGGCTGGCCGAGCCCCCACAACAGGTTTTGCACCGCGAGCGCAAGGGCGAACACGTCGCGGCCCCAGCCGAGGTCGTGGCTCATCGGCTGGATGAAGAAGCCGAACGTGGAGCGCGGGCCGAAGGTCAGCATGCCGATCAGTCCGCCGCAGGCGATGATCAGCAGCGGCGAGCGCCATGAGCGCTGGGGCACAGAGAGGGCGTCGGCAGACATGGCGATTTCCCCGGAAGCTGGCCGCAGTCGTGATGCGTCGCCACGGCCTGAAACATGCGGCTGCATGAACATAAAGCGATCGCGCCGGGAGATCGAATCGTCCCGCCGCATCGCAGCGATGCAAATTCATTCCACCGGCCGTGCAGATTTTGGCAAGCAGCAGCTCTGGCCAAAATGACAAGCGCATGATATATTTCTTTTGCTCAATTGGAGAATAAGTAAGCCGGTCCCGCTCCGTGCGAGGCCACCACCCATCGATCACCGGCCATTGCGGCCGGACTTCTTGGGCCTCGTATATACTCAATAAGAGCATATGTGAGCCACATCCGGGAGACGCCATATGCCAATCACCGCCCTTCTCGGCCCTGACGATCTGGGGATCGCCCCGATCAAACGGCCGCGCAGCACCCGCACGATCCCCGCGGGCCGTCGCCCCCTACCCGTCCCGCCGCTTGCGTGGACGGCGGAGGTCGAGCGCGCGACGGCCCACCTCTATGAGCGGGTGCGCGCGGTGATCCCCCCGATGGAATGGCCGACCATGGCGCCCACCATCCATGCCATCAACGAACTCAAGCGCGCGCGCAATGCGGTGATCCTCGCCCACAACTACCAGGCGCCGGAGATCTTCCACTGCGTCGCCGACGTCGTCGGCGACTCGCTGCAGCTCGCGCGCGACGCGACCAAGGTCAAAGCCGACATCATCGTCCAGTGCGGCGTGCACTTCATGGCGGAGACGTCGAAGATCCTCAATCCGGAGAAGATGGTGCTGATCCCGGATTCCCGCGCCGGCTGCTCGCTGGCGGAGGCCATCACCGCCGCCGACGTCCGGCTGCTGCGCGACAAATTCCCCGGCGTGCCGGTGGTCGCCTATGTCAACACCTCGGCGGAGGTGAAGGCGGAGGTCGACATCTGCTGCACCTCGTCGAACGCGATCGCGGTGGTCGAGAGCCTGAACGCCGAGCGCGTGATCTTCCTGCCGGACCAGTACCTCGCCCGCTATGTCGCCGCCCATTCGAAGGTGCAGATCATCGCCTGGAAAGGCGCCTGCGAGGTGCACGAGCGCTTCACCGGCGACGAGCTGCGCAGCTACCGCGAGACCGATCCGACGGTGCAGATCATCGCCCATCCGGAATGTCCGCCGGACGTGATCGCGGAGGCCGACTTCACCGGTTCGACCGCGCACATGATCGACTGGGTCCGCACCCGCAAGCCAAAGCGCATCATCATGGTCACCGAGTGCTCGATGGCCGACAACGTCAAGGCGGAGCTGCCCGAGGTCGAGTTCGTGCGTCCCTGCAACCTGTGCCCGCACATGAAGCGGATCACGCTGCCGAAGATCCTCGACAGCCTTCTCAACCTCACCGAGGAGGTCACCATCGATCCGGCGATCGCGGCCCGCGCACGGCGGTCGGTGGAGTGGATGATCCACCTGAAGAGCTGAGCGACGCCCGACGATAAGCCGGCGAGGCACACAACCGTCGTCCTGAGGTGGTCGCGCACGGCGCGACCCTCGAAGGACGACAGCCAAGACGCCTCCCGAGCAACATGAGCCCGGGCCGCTCATCCTTCGAGGCGCGCTCCGCGCGCGCCTCAGGATGACGGGTCAAAGGCTCGACGTTCTGCTGCATTCACCATCGCAAGGACCCATGTCCATGAAAGCTTCCGGTCTCGACCTTCCCCCTCTCGGCGACATCGTCATCGTCGGCGGCGGCCTCGCCGGCCTGTTCTGTGCGCTCAAGCTCGCGCCGCGCCCGGTGACCGTGATCGCCGCCGCGCCGCTCGGCCAGGGCGCCTCGACGGCCTGGGCGCAAGGCGGCATCGCCGCCGCAATTGCGGCCGGCGACAGCGCGGAAGCGCACGCCGCCGACACCGTGGCGGTGGGCGGCGGCTTGGTAAATCCAGCTATCGCGCTCGGCATCGCTCGCGAAGCACCGGCGCGGATCGAGGAACTGCTGCGCTACGGCGTGCCATTCGACCGCGACGCCGACGGCCGCCTCGCGGTCGGCCAGGAGGCCGCGCACTCGGCGCGCCGCATCGTGCATGTCCGCGGCGACATGGCGGGCGCTGCGATCATGGCGGCGCTGGTCGCCGCCGTCCGTGCGACGCCGTCGATCCAGGTGCTCGAAGGGTACACGGCCGAGCACCTGCTGACCGATGACGGCGCCGTGACCGGGCTGGTGCTGCACGAATCCGACGACCAGTACGCGCCCATCACCATCGCGGCGAGCGCAGTCGTGCTCGCGACCGGCGGCATCGGTCATCTCTACGAGGTCACCACCAATCCGGTGGAGGCGCGCGGCCAGGGGCTCGCCATCGCCGCGCGCGCCGGGGCCATTATCGCCGATCCCGAGTTCGTCCAGTTCCACCCGACCGCCATCATGGTGGGACGCGATCCGGCGCCGCTCGCCACCGAGGCGCTGCGCGGCGAAGGCGCCACGCTGATCAACAGCCACGGCGAGCGCTTCATGACGGCGCTGCATCCATTGGCCGAGCTCGCGCCGCGCGACATCGTCGCGCGCGGCGTGTTCGCCGAGATCGCTGCCGGCCGCGGCGCGTTCCTCGACGCCCGCACGGCGCTCGGCGCCCGCTTCGCCGATCGCTTTCCCACGGTACATGCGAGCTGCATCGCGGCCGGTCTCGATCCCGCAACCATGCCGGTCCCGGTGGCCCCGGCCGTGCACTACCACATGGGCGGCATCGCTGCGGATGTGCGCGGCCGCACATCGCTCGCCCATCTCTGGGCCGGCGGCGAGGTGGCTTCGACCGGCGCCCATGGCGCCAATCGCCTGGCGTCGAACTCGCTGCTGGAGGCGGTGGTCTATGCCGGCCGCATCGCCGACGACATCGCCGGCCAAACGCTGCCAAGAACGCGGCTGCCGCGTCTCGTCCCCGACGAGCCCCGCTCACCGCTGGTCGATCTGCGCAAGGGCCGGCTGCGCCGCGTCATGACCGCGCAGGTCGGCGTCATCCGCGACCATGACGGCCTCAGCGAGGCCGTGCGCACCCTCGCCGACATCGAGGCCGGCGCGAGAACCACGGCGGTGCGCAACATGGCGGCAACGGCGTTGCTGGTGGCGAGCTCCGCATGGAGCCGCCGCGAAAGCCGCGGCGCCCACTACCGCGCCGACCATCCCGCCGCTGACCCGGCGCTCGGCCAGCGCACCATGACCACGCTCGCCGCCGCGCGCGAGATCGCCGCCTCGCTGCAGGAGGCGCCACGCGCCGCGCACACCCTCACCGCCTGACTTCACCGATGATCGACCTTAAGGACCATGCCATGATCACCCCGGCCACCCTGCTCGCCCCCGATGCCTTCCTGTCACCGCTCGCCATCGACGCCGCGGTGCACCGCGCCCTCGACGAGGACCTCGGCCGCGCCGGCGACGTCACCTCTGTCGCCACCATCCCCGAGACGACCACGGCTCGCGCGCTGTTCGTGGCGCGGCAGGCTGGCGTGATCGCCGGGCTGCCGCTCGCCATCGCCGTGTTCCGCGCATTGTCCGACCGCATCGAGATCACCGCCCATGTCCGCGACGCTGCAACGGTCGCCGCCGGCACGACACTGCTGACCATCACCGGCCCGGCACGCACGGTGCTGACCGGTGAACGTACTGCACTCAATTTCGTCGGACGACTGTCGGGCGTGGCGACACAGACGGCGGCCTATGTCGGCCACACCGCCGGTACGCGGGCGCGGATCTGCTGCACCCGCAAGACAACGCCGGGCCTGCGCGCGCTGGAGAAATATGCGGTGCGCTGCGGCGGCGGCTCCAACCACCGCTTCGGGCTCGACGACGCCATCCTGATCAAGGACAACCACATCGCCGTCGCCGGCGGCATTCGCGCGGCGCTGACGCGGGCCCACGCCATGGCCGGGCACCTGATGAAGATCGAGATCGAGGTCGATACGCTGACGCAGCTGCGCGAAGTGCTGGACTGCGGTCTCGCCGGTGCCGTGCTGCTCGACAACATGGACGTGCCGACGTTGCGCGAGGCGGTGGCGATCGCGGCGGGGCGCGTGGCGCTGGAGGTCTCCGGCGGCGTCACCGCACAGTCGATCGCGGCGATCGCGGCGACCGGCGTCGACTACATCTCGAGCGGTGCGCTGACCCACTCGGCGCCGAACTTCGACGTCGCCATCGACATCGCCACCTGATCAACACCGCGGCGACGCCGGCCCCGCATCGTTCGGGGTTGCGCGCCGCCTGCGCATCTGCCGAACTACAGCTTGGCGGAGATCGCCGCGGTTTCCTTGGGATTGCCCCAGGTCGGCGCGTCGCTGCCGTCGCCCCACGCCCGCGGCCGATAGAAGGTGTGCACGCCGTATTTGTACATCTTCTTCATTTCGTGCACCCAGGACGGGCGCACCCAGTAGGCGTGGTAGTGGGTCGACTTGCCGACCTCGGGCAGCCAGAGCTGGCCCTCCATGGTGGCCTTCGCGATCTTCTTGGCGCGCACCCACATGTCGGGCTCGCGCACCACGTCGGCGACATCGTCGCAGGCGAAGGTGAACTGGCAGGCGAGATGGCGATGGGCGTTCTGGTAGACGACACCGCACACGGTGGTCGGATAGAAGCCGGAGAACACGCGGTTCATCACCACCTGGGCAACCGCGATCTGGCCGCGCACCGCCTCGCCGCGGGATTCGAAATACACCGCTTCCGCAAGGCACTTCTCCGCCTTGGCGCGCGCCTTCTCGCTGAGATTGAGGCGCTCGGCAGGCGTCTTCTGCCGCTTCGGCTCGCTGGTCACCACGCCTTTGCCGACACTGGTCTCGCCGCCCTTGCCGTCGACGGCCTTCGCATCAACCGGCTTGCCATCGACAGGCTTGGTGTCTTCCGGCTTCACCGGAAGCAGCGCGCTCGGCTTCAGGTCGGGATCGGCCTGGGGCACGATCATCACCGGCTCCTCGCCGGGCTGCCAGCGCTCGAGCGCGCCGCTCGGCACGCCCATGGCGCCGTTGCCGAAGAACAGCGACGCGGTCTTCACCGAGAAGCCCTCGGTCGTCGGCGCCGGCTCCGCGGCATCTGCCGCATCGACGGCTCCCGCAGCCGCACGGCCGTCGGTCGATTGCGCGGCGTCGTATTGCGGCAGCGGCGGCGCTTTCAGCGCGGCCTGCAATTCCTCGTCGAGCGGTGCCGGCTCGCCTGCGGCGGCGGGAACCGCTTCCGCGGTCTTCGCCCCCATCACCGAGCCGTTGGAACTCGCGGGGTCTTCGAGCACCGGCGCTTGGTTGTCCGGTTCATGCTCCGGCGCCGCCACCGCCAGACGGTCGCCTTTCAGCGAGCGATCAACGACGGGAAAATCGGACGGACGCGGCCAGCGCAGATCCTGACCGAGCGGGCCACGGGCGATTGCGGCAGTGATATCGCTGCTCTCGCTATCGAGGCTGGTGAGGCGAACGGGCGTGGCATGCGGAATCGCGGTGCCGATCGGCCGCGGGAAACTGAAGGTCGCGACCTGGATGGGGGCAACGGTCGAGGCGATGTGACGCTGCGAGCGCTCCGCGACGCCGGGCTGGCGCGCAAGCAGCGCTGCGAGATCCTGAAGGCCGATTTCGCTCGGCAGCAGAGCGAAGAGGCAGAGGCTGAGACCGAAGGGCACACCGCGTGTACCCTTCGGCCCGTTACGCAACACAGACATCGGTACGCTCTACGCAACTCACACGGCCGCACTGCAGGCACATGCGTGCAATTCGACCAAAATCGTTGGTATCGAATTAAAGTTGCGAGCCGGTTAATCGGCGATGCATCCGCGCAACACGCAAGGCCCACCACCCTTTGGCGCGAAACGATCGTTGATGTTGGTGAATCCGGCGTCGGCAAACCTGGTAAAGATCCGGTCAACACACATGGTTGACGAAACCTTACGCCGTACACGCGCACAAAAAAAACGCGCCGGCAAACTGCCGGCGCGATCGATGTCGTCGAGAAGTTGAGGCGCCTTACGCCTGGCTCGCCGCGGCCTTGCCGAGTGCGGCCTGCGCCGCCGCAAGGCGTGCGATCGGCACGCGGTAGGGCGAGCACGACACGTAGTCGAGCCCGACCTGATGGCAGAACGCGATGGAGGTCGGATCGCCGCCATGCTCACCGCAGATGCCCATCTTGATCCCCGGGCGGGTCTTGCGGCCGCGCTGCACGGCGATCTTCACCAGTTCGCCCACCCCTTCCTGGTCGATCGAGATGAACGGATCGATCTGGACGATGCCGCGCGCGATGTAGGTGCCGAGGAAGCCGGCGGCGTCGTCGCGGCTGATGCCGAAGGTGGTCTGGGTCAGGTCGTTGGTGCCGAACGAGAAGAATTCGGCGGTCTGCGCCACCTCGCCAGCCATCAGGCAGGCGCGCGGCAGCTCGATCATGGTGCCGGTCTGGTAGACCAGCTTGGCGCCGGTCTCGCGCGTCACCGCTTCCGCAGTGGCGTCGATGCGGGCCTTGATCAGGTCGAACTCCGCCTTGGTCGCGATCAGCGGCACCATCACCTCGATGCCGACCGGCTTGCCGGTGCGCTTGGCGGCGACATCAGCCGCCTCGAAGATGGCGCGCGCCTGCATCTCGGCGATCTCCGGATAGGCGATCGCAAGACGGCAGCCGCGGAAGCCGAGCATCGGGTTGAATTCCGACAGTTCGCGCACGCGGTCGGCGAGATGACGCGGATCGGCGTTCATCGCCCGCGCCACTTCCTCGATCTCCGCCTGGGTGTGCGGCAGGAACTCGTGCAGCGGCGGGTCGAGCAGACGGATGGTGACCGGCAGCCCCTTCATGATCTCGAACAGATCGACGAAGTCCGCCCGCTGCATCGGCAGCAGCTTGGCGAGCGCCGCGCGGCGCGCCTGCTCGTCCTCGGCGAGGATCATCTCGCGCACCGTGCGGATGCGCGTCTCCTCGAAGAACATGTGCTCGGTGCGGCACAGGCCAATGCCCTCGGTGCCGAAGCGCACCGCGGTGCGGGCGTCCACCGGGGTGTCGGCGTTGGCGCGCACCTTGAGCTTGCGCACCTCATCAGCCCAGCCCATCAGCGTGCCGAACTCGCCGGACAGCTCCGGCTCGATCATCGGCATGCGGCCGGCGAGCACCTGGCCCACGGCGCCGTCGATGGTGATGACGTCGCCCGCCTTGAACGTGCGGTTGCCGACCGTCATGGTGCCGCGGCCATAGTCGATGCGGATCGAGCCGCAGCCCGAGACGCAGGGCTTGCCCATGCCGCGCGCGACCACCGCTGCGTGCGAGGTCATGCCGCCGCGGGTGGTGAGGATGCCTTCCGCAGCGTGCATGCCGTGGATGTCCTCGGGGCTGGTCTCGATGCGCACCAGGATGACCTTGCGGCCGTCGGCCTGGAGCTTGGCGGCCTCGTCCGACGAGAACACGATCTCGCCGGCGGCGGCGCCGGGCGACGCCGGCAGGCCGGTGGCGATGATGTCGCGCGCCGCGCTCGGGTCGATGGTCGGATGCAGCAACTGGTCGAGCGAGGCGGGATCGACCCGCAGCACCGCTTCCTTCCTGCTGATCAGCGCTTCGTTCGCGAGCTCGACGGCGATGCGCAGCGCGGCCTTGGCGGTGCGCTTGCCGTTGCGGGTCTGCAGCATCCACAGCTTGCCCTGCTCGACCGTGAACTCCATGTCCTGCATGTCACGGTAGTGCTTCTCGAGCTGGGCGCAGATGCGGGTGAGTTCGGTGTAGGCCTCCGGCATCGCCGTTTCCATCGACGGCTTGTCGGAGCCCGATTCCTGCTTCGCTTCCTCGGTGATGTCCTGCGGCGTGCGGATGCCGGCGACGACGTCCTCGCCCTGGGCGTTGATCAGGAATTCGCCGTAGAGCTTGCTCTCGCCGGTCGACGGGTTGCGGGTGAAGGCAACGCCGGTCGCCGAGGTGTCCCCCATGTTGCCGAACACCATGGCCTGGACGTTGACGGCGGTGCCCCACGATTCCGGAATGTCGTGCAGGCGGCGATAGGTCACCGCGCGGGCGTTCATCCAGGACGAGAACACGGCACCGATCGCGCCCCACAGCTGAGCATGCGGGTCCTGCGGGAAGTCATGCCCCGTCTCGCGCGCGACCGCGTCCTTGTACTTGCCGACCAGGTCGACCCAGTCCTCGGCCGTCAGATCGGTGTCGAGGCTGTAGCCCTTGCTGTCCTTGTAGCTGTCGAGGATGTCCTCGAAGTGGTGATGCTCGAAGCCGAGCACCACGTCGGAATACATGGTGATGAAGCGACGGTAGCTGTCATAGGCGAAGCGGCGGTCGCCCGACTTGTGCGCCAGCGCCTCCACGGTCTCATCGTTGAGGCCGAGGTTGAGCACGGTGTCCATCATGCCCGGCATCGAGGCGCGGGCGCCGGAGCGCACCGAGACCAGCAGCGGGTTGCGGGTGTCGCCGAACCCCTTGCCGGTGATCTTGCTGATGTGGGCCAGCGCGGCCTCGACCTGCGCCTTCAGCTCCTTCGGGTAGGTCTTGCCGTTGGCGTAGAAGTAGGTGCAGACCGACGTCGGAATGGTGAAGCCGGGAGGCACCGGCAGGCCGAGATTGGCCATCTCGGCGAGGTTGGCGCCCTTGCCACCGAGCAGTTCCTTGAGGCCGGCCTGGCCCTCCGCCTTGCCGTTGCCGAAGGTGTAGACCCACTTACCGGCCTTGGCGGCCACAGGCTTGCTGGCCACGGGCTTGACCGCTGCAGGCTTGACCGCCGCAGACTTGGCTGCTGCAGGCTTGCCCACAGCCGGCTTCACAACCCTGGCTTTCGCCGTTTTCGCGCTGGCCGCCTTGCCCACAGCCTTGGCTGTGGACTTCGCCGCCACAGCCTTCGCTGCGGACTTGGCTGAGGACTTGGCTGCAGACTTGGCCACCGCCTTTCCGGCCGGCTTTCCGACCGGGCGCGGCTGCGCCTTCGCCGCCGCCTTGGACTTGGCGGCCCGCGCCGATGGGGCGACGGATGTCCTTGATTTCACAGGGGCGGTCTTGGTCTTTGATGCAGCTTTGGCCATGGCTTCCAAACGTCAGCATGAGAGGGACAACAGCAGGCGCCTTACACCACGGATATACCCTGGCATGCAAGCCATGCCGGAGACATCAGCGACGTGATCCGAATGCGACTTTCGGCCGTTTTTGGCGCGTTTCAGAGGTGAAGCGCGCGCAGAACGCCAAGGCCCACCAGGCCGATGAAGATCAGGTAGATCGCGACGATGAAGTTCAGGAGTCGCGGCATCACCAGGATCAGAATGCCCGCAATCAGGGCGACAATGGCGGGAATGTGCGCGGTGGTGATGGTCATGGGTTTCTCCGGCGGGGGCGACATCCGGGGGATGTCCAGGGACTGACGAATCGCGGGGGATCTTAGCCGTGGGCCGGGAGTGCCTCCAGCGGGAGCCCGCACAGGTGGCAGCGCCATGCAAACCAGGCTCTGCTCGCTCCACAAGCGGCCGCAGACATACGACCACCGCAGTGTTCCCATCCCCCGAAAATGACGCAATGAATCCACGGAAAGATCAGGAACATCCCGGGCAACGCTGAATTGGTGGGGAGCCGCGGCAAATCCGTTGTCACCACAAATGACGAGGCGAGCGATGCAAAACAGGATGTTGCCCAACAGGATGTTGATTGTCGCGGCGATGGTCGCGATTGCCACACCGATCACGGCACACGCCCAGGAGCGCGTGATCGTCGAGGAGCACATCACCACCGGTCTTTCCGCTGCGCCGCTCGCGGGCGGCATCATCAGCGAGAGCCAGCGCCCGCGCTTGCGCCGCTACATTGTCGAGGAGCAGGTGCCCTCCTACAACATCGACCAGCCGATCGCGGTCGGCGCAGTGCTGCCGGACAGCGGCATTATCTATTACGACGTACCGCAGGAATTCGGGCAAACCACCTATCGCTACACGGTGGTGAACCATCGCACCATCCTGGTCGATCCGCGCACGCGCCGCGTGATGCAGGTGATCGAGTAGCAAGAGGTCGTGCGGCAAACAAGCAAGACCATCGCGTTCGGCGCTCGGCGTAGTGCGCGCGGCAGTTCCCCGTCTGCCGTTCGCCTGCTGGCGCCGGGAGCCCCGCCCCCGCCCCTCGGGGCGGGGCTACCAGTTTGAGGATCTGCGGTAGCAAAAGAGATCTGCGCTACGCGACGAACTAGCCGTGCAGGATCGACAGCAGCGACGCCGTCGACTTGTAGTTTTTCAGCGCCAGATCCTGGAATTCCGGCGTCCAGTTGGTGGCCTGCCGCTCTTCCGCGCTCATCGCCGAATAGCTCTTGAGAATGCCGAGGCTAAGCTGGCGCGGATCGCCACTGGACTGGCTCTGCTTCAGCGCGCTCAGCACCGAGGTGCGCGTGCGCGTGTCCAGCTCCTTCTTCGCCGCGAGCGTCTCCTCGCCCGAGAACTGCTTGCCCTGATTGAGGGCGATCGCCGACAGCGCGCGGTTGTCGAGTGAGGACAGGTCGGCGAGCTGGCCGGTCTTGCGGCCGGCGCTGAACACCAGCTCCTTGTGATTCTTCGCGGCCTCGGCCTTCTGTGCGTCGAGGATGGCGCGGGCGTCGCGCGCGACGCTCGCAAAGTCGCGCGCGGGGCTGGTGCCGGTGCCCGGCCTTTGCGCCAGGTAGTCGGCGACCGGATCGTTGGCGATGCCGCTGGGCGCCTTGGTCGGCGCCTGCTGGGTCGCCTTATATCCCTTCAGCACGGCATCGTGCTGGGCCGCCCAGGTCGCGGTCGCCTTCTCCTCGGGGCTCGCCGCCTCCAGATAGTCGAGCGCGGCCTTGTAGCTGACACTGTAGTCGCCGGTCAGGCGCGTGGTCGCAACCGCCGGCGCCATCGCCGCATTGAAGCGTGTCTTCAATTCGCTGCTGGCGACCGCCTGCTCGTCCGGCGTGAACTTGCCGCCGTGATTGGTGGCGATCGCGAACAGCGCGCGACGGTCGAGGGTGGACAGGCTGATGGTGGCCTTGCCGTCGACGATCGGCCCCTTCACCTTGGCCGCGGCATAGAGCTGATCGAGCGTCGTGCGCGCGGTCCCGGCGACGGCCGCAAAATCCGGCAACTTCGATGCATCCGCGAGTTTGGCGCGCGCGCCCTCCGACAGCGTCAGCGTGGTGGCGGCATTGCCGGCCAGGAGGCCGCCGCCAAGCGGCGGCGTGCCGTCGGCAGCATCGTTGTTGAGGGTGGTCGCCAGCGACGGCGTCATCAGCGCGCGCGCATAGGCCGAACCATATTGGGCGTAGGGATTAGGGCCGTTGTTGACCGAGGTCATCGGCGCCTCCTTGCATTGGCGCAGGCGGCGAACGGCAATTCCTTAAGAAACCGTTGCCTGCCGCAGACCTTCATCCCGCATGGTTAACAGAACGTAAATATTTCCGGATATTTCCGAAAATTTCCGTCGTTCCCCTCCCGCGACCGGCGGCTGCCCTAACGCAATACCGGCTGCGCCGATCAGCGTGCCTTGCGCGCGACGATGCGGTGGATGGTCTTGCCCGACGAGGCACTGACCACCTCCTCGTCCAGCGCGAGCTCCGCCGACACAAGCTCGGCCCGCACCAGGCCGGCATCGAACGCCGCATAGAGCCGGCCGTGGCCATCGCGCAGGTCTTCGTTCGGCGTCACCCGCCAGCTCAGATACAGCACCCCGCCCGGCCGGACGATGTCGAACAGCCGCCGCACCGCCGGCGCGATCGCATCGCGTCCCAGATGCATGATCACCGTCTCGCACAGCACATTATCGAAGCTCGCCGGCGCGATGGCGGCGAGATCGGGCAGCTCGGCACGGGCAAATGTGAGGTTCGGATAGCGCTGCCGCGCTTCGGCAAGCAGCCCGTCGGAGGCGTCGAAACCCTGCGCCGGAAAGCCGTTGGCGGCGAGCCACGCCACCTCGCGCCCCGAGCCGCAGCCGATATCGGCGCTCAGGCCCGGCACGAAAAAGCGTCGCACCAGCGCCTGCAGGTCGGTCGGCGGCGGCTGCTCGTGCCAATCCCTGGCGAACGCGGCGGCAGCGGTGTCGTAGGCGGTGAGCGTGGTGCGGTCCATCGGCAAGGCCTCCCGAAGCGGAGGCTGTGATGCCATAGCGCGCAGCTTTTCCTCAGGGTGGAGCGCGCGGCCCTGCCGTGCATACGCCGCATGGATCGGGCCGGCTCCTGACGTGCGGAGCCGGCTCCAGTTCAGCCCAAGATCCTAGTCCTGGATCTTGGAGAAGTCCGCCACCGCACGGGTCGCCGCGCGGATCTGGTTCAGGAGCTTGAGGCGGTTCTCTCGGACCTGCGCGTTGTCGTCGTTGACCTTGACCTTGTCGAAGAAGGCATCGACCGCCGGCCGCAGCTTCGCCATCGCGGTCATCGCCGCGGCGAAGTCCTCCTTGGCGACCGCCGCGCCGGCCTCCGCCGTCGCGGTGCCGATGGCGGCCGCGAGCGCCTTCTCCTCGTCAAGGCGGTAGAGCGCGGTATCCGGCGCGCCGTCATACGGCTTGCCGTCCTTCTTCTCCTCGATGCGCAGAATGTTGGCTGCGCGCTTGAAGCCGGCGAGCAGGTTCTTGCCGTCATCGCTGTCGAGGAATTTGCCGAGCGCCTCGACCCGGCGCACCACCATCAAGAGATCATCCTGGCCGCCGAGTGCGAACACTGCGTCCACGAGATCGTGGCGCGCGCCCTGGTCGCGCAGCTGCACCTTGAGACGGTCGGCGAAGAACGCCAGCAGGTCGTCCGGCAGCGCCTGAGCATCGACGCCGGCATGGCGCGGGTCCGACAGTTTCAGGCCCGCAATCGCGGACGCTGCGGCCTTGCGCACCGACAGCCGCAGCGCGTTGTCGAGCGCCAGACGAATGATGCCGAGCGCCGCGCGACGCAGCGCGAACGGATCCTTGCTGCCGGTCGGCTTTTCGTCGATCGCCCAGAAGCCGACCAGGGTGTCGAGCTTGTCGGCGAGCGCGACCGCAACAGCGACGGGATCGGTCGGCACGCGGTCATTCGGACCCTGCGGCTTGTAGTGATCCTCGATCGCGGCGGCAACGGACGCATCCTCGCCCTGCGCCAGCGCATAGTAGCGCCCCATCAGGCCCTGGACCTCGGGGAATTCGCCGACGACTTCCGTCAGCAGATCCGCCTTGGCGAGCTGCGCGGCGCGCCCGACCCTGGCGACGTCGGCGCCGACCTGTGGCGCAAGCTCCACCGCAAGGCGCTCGATGCGGGCGATGCGCGCCGCCTGGGTGCCGAGCTTTTCGTGAAACACGATCTGCTCGAACTTCGGCAGCCGCGCATCGAGCCTGGTCTTGAGGTCGGTCTCGTAGAAGAATTTCGCGTCCGACAGCCGGGCGCGGATGACGCGCTCGTTGCCCGCGACGATGGCATTGCCGCCGTCGCTCGCCTCGATATTGGCGACCAGGATGAATTTTGGCGCGAGCTTGCCGGTGTTCGGGTCGCGCACCACAAAACACTTCTGGTTGTTGCGGATGGTGGCGCGGATCACCTCGTCGGGAATCGCGAGGAACGACGGATCGAATGATCCCATCAGCACCACCGGCCACTCGACGAGGCCGGCGACCTCATCCAGCAGCACCTGGTCCTCGACGAGCTCGAAGCCCTGCGCGAACGCCAGTTCCTTGGCGTCCTCCAGGATGGTGTCCCTGCGACGCTGCGGATCGAGCATGACCTTGGCGTCGTGCAGCTTCGCCTCATAGTCGGCGAAACGGCGCACGCTGAACGCGGCCGGCGCCAGGAAGCGATGACCGCGGGTGGTCTGGCCGGCCTCGATGCCGTCGACCGAGAATGCGACGACGTCGGGGTCCTCGGTCTCCGGCCCGAAGGTCGCGATGATGGAATGCAGCGGCCGCACCCAGGCGAGCGCGCCGGGCTTGGCCGAGCGGGTGCCCCAGCGCATCGACTTCGGCCACGGGAAGGTGCGCACGATGACGGGCAGGAATTCCGCCAGTACCTCGATCGCCGGGCGGCCCGGCTTCTCGATCAGCGCGACATAGAACTCGCCCTTCTTGGCGTCCTTCTCGATCTTGGCCTCATCGAGCGAGGCAAGGCCCGCGCTCTTGAGGAAGCCCTGGATCGCGGCATCGGGCGCGCCGACGCGCGGACCCTTGCGCTCCTCCTTGAGGTCGGGCTGGCGCGCGGGCACGCCGTGCACCGTGAGCGCGAGGCGGCGCGGCGTCACGAAGGCTTTGGCGCCTTCGTAGACAAGGCCTTCGGCCACCAGCTTGTCGGTGACCATGCGGCGCAGATCCTCCGCCGCCTTGGCCTGCATGCGCGCGGGAATTTCTTCGGAGAACAGTTCGAGCAGAAGATCGGGCATCGCTTACGCTCCGCCCGCTTCGGTGGCGATCCAGGCTTCGCCGCAGGCCTTCGCCAGTTCGCGGACGCGCAGGATGTAGCTCTGCCGCTCGGTGACCGAGATCACGCCGCGGGCGTCGAGAAGATTGAACACGTGACTTGCCTTGATGCACTGGTCATAGGCCGGCAGCGCCATCAGGTGGCGCTCCCGCTTGCCGTCCTGCCAGCCGGCCTCGAGATATTTGCGGCAGGCGCTCTCCGCCATCCTGAACTGCTCGAACAGCATTGCGGTGTCGGAGTGCTCGAAATTGTGGCGCGAATATTCGCGCTCGGCCTGCAGAAAGATGTCGCCGTAGGTCACCTTGTCGGCGCCCTCGCGGCCGTTGAAGTTGAGATCGTAGACGCGGTCGACGCCCTGGACGTACATCGCGAGGCGCTCGAGGCCGTAGGTCAGCTCGCCCGCGACCGGCGCGCACTCCACGCCCGCGACCTGCTGGAAGTAGGTGAACTGCGACACCTCCATGCCGTCGCACCAGCACTCCCAGCCGAGCCCCCAGGCGCCGAGCGTCGGGCTCTCCCAGTCGTCCTCGACGAAGCGGATGTCATGCAGGGCCGAATCGACGCCGATGGCCGCCAGCGACTTCAGGTAGAGGTCCTGGATATCCGGCGGCGACGGCTTCAGGATCGCCTGGAACTGGTAATAGTGCTGCAGCCGGTTGGGATTTTCGCCATAGCGGCCGTCCTTGGGCCGCCGCGAGGGCTGGACATAAGCCGCGTTCCAGGGCTTCGGCCCCAGCGCGCGCAGGGTGGTCGCCGGATGGAACGTACCCGCCCCGACCTCCATGTCGTAGGGCTGCAGAATGACGCAGCCATAGTCGGCCCAGAACCGCTGCAGGGTCAGGATCAGGCCCTGGAACGAGCGCTCGGGCCGCATGTGGTCGGGCAGATTTTCCATGATCGTCTTAAGGATTGGCTCACCGTGTCGGAACGCGGCGGACCGTATCGGCGTGGATAACTGGAATCAAGGCGGCTCGGCCAGAAACCCCTCGGACCGAGAGGGCGTATACGTCGGGCCAGCGGGATTCACCTGCGATTCGCGATCCGACGACCTCTCCACGCCGATCCCTGGGGGGACACCATCATGCTTCTGGCCGCTGCGACGGTAGTTCTCGTCGTGGCCGCGACCTTGGTCGCAGCCTCTCCGTTCCTGCATGCCGAGCGGCAGCAGCAGCGACGGCTGCGTGCGATCCGGAAAAATTGAACGAAGGGGGCAAGCGCGCCCTAACCGCGGCGCCAACCGAGCAAGGCGGACCTCGGACTTTGTTAGGAATCCCGGCGCTAGCCTTCCGGCGTGACGCGACGATCGTCAGCTTGAACCGCCGCCTCCCCTGCGGCGACCAACGGACGAGAACGAACGGAGCTTGCAGATGCCGGGACCAGACCTGATCGTTGCCTGCGTGATCGCACTGTCGCTGGTCGCCATGGCGCGAGCCGGCGTGCGCGACAACCGCGTTCGCGTCCCCGTACGGCGTCCGCAACGGCGCTGAACCGTGGCAACGCTCACACCTTCAAGAATTGCTCGATAACTGCCGCGATACCTGCCCGCCGGCTCTCGCAAGGTGATGCCCCGCCTGCGAGCCGGCGCGCATCGTTGCGATCATCATGATTCCAGGACGAAGGCGCGTCAGGCCTCCCCGGCTTCGCGGCTCACTCCGGCCAATAAGCGCCGGTCACCGGGTCACGCCGCAGGTGGCGGATCGGCTCGACGCGCGCCTCCGCCATGTGCGCAGCGCGCACGCGATCGAGTTCGTCATTGATCCGGCGGGCTTCCCGCAAGCCCCAGCGCACCAGAGCAGTCCCACCCAGGGCACCGACAAGAACCAGCAGCAGACGCGGCATTGATCTGTCCTCGCTCAACACCGCCTTTGTCCGGCAACGGCGTGTCGCGATTGTGGCGAGGCGTCCGGTTTCTTCCGGACACCTTGCCGCACAGGACTAAAATCCGAAGCGCGCCCACACGGCGCGGGCTTCCAGCGCCGAAATCAGCTCGTCGGGCAACTCGGCGCCGCCCAGCAGGGATGTCGCCCCAGGCACGCGCCGCCCCAGCAGACCGGCGAGAGGCCCGCTCGCCGGGGCGATGACCGGCGTCTGCACCTTGTCGCCGAAGCGCGCCCGGAGCGTTGACCGCAGATCACCGATCGCGTCCGCAAGACCGAGCTCGACCGCCCGGCCGCCGGCCCAGTATTCGCCGGTGAACAGGTAATCGTCGGCGCCGGTCAGGCGGGCGCCGCGGCTCTCCTTCACCAGGGTGATGAACACCGCATGGATCTCGCGCTGGATCGCCTTGAGCCGCGCCACATCCTCCGGGTCCTCCGGCAGGAACGGATCGAGCGTCGCCTTGTGGGCGCCCGCCGTGTAGAGCCGGCGCTCGACGCCGATCTTCTTGATCAGGCCCTCGAAGCCGAACGAGCCGCCGACCACGCCGATCGAGCCCAGGATCGACGACGGATCGACGAAGATCTCGTCCGCCGCACAGGCGATCATGTAGCCGCCGGAGGCGGCGACATCCTCGACGAAGGCCAGCACCGGCAGCTTCTTCTCAGCCGCGAGCTGGCGGATGCGCAGGAAGATCTGGCGCGACTGCACCGGCGAGCCGCCGGGCGAATTGATCACCAGCGCCACCGCCTTGGCATTTCTGGTGGCGAAGGCGCGCTCCAGCGTGCGCGCGACGCCGGCAAGCGTGAGGCCCTGGCGCAGCGGTGTCACCGCGCCGATCACGCCGCCGAGGCGCACGACCGGGACCACCGGTCGGTCGCCGCGCAGGCGCGCGGGCAGCAGGCGGCGGCTGCGGGCAAGCAGGTGCCGCGCGAAACCGGCAAGTCCGGGTTGGGGATGGGAGGGATCTGACTGGCTCATGTCCTCTGAGATAGCGATGGTCGCCGCGATTGTCATCCGCCCCGCGGAGCCTTCGCGCTTCGTGCCGCCGCAGCAGACGTCCACAGCAACATTCACAAAATTCCATGGCCACGTAACCCCGCATTAACCAATGGAACGCTTCTTGCTTGGAGAGGCGAGCGTCGGCGACGCGATACCGGTTTCGTGATCCGACGGATGCGAGACTTGATCGCAGCTCATCGACGCCAAGCCTTAGGGTGCAATGGGCGAGCGATGGTGCAGAGATGAAAATCTATCTTCTCTTGATGCTGATGGGCGCGCTGCTGACTGCCATCCGGATGACCTCGCTGCCCGATTCACGGTCAGAGACGCTGCCGCACTAATCAGAGACGTTGCAGCAATAATCAGCCATCACGCGGCGGCAAGCGCGAGCAATTGCTCGCCACGCATCACCGCCTGCAAAGCCGGATGCGGCTGTCCCGCCTGGTCATTGAGGGCAACCCCCGCGAGGAGCTGCAGCGGCGCCCGCCCGCCCTTCACCGCCCGCACCAGGATGCGAATTGCCGGCGCGGCCGGATCCGGATGCACCGGCAGGACGCGCACGCTGCCAAAGCCCCTCTCCAGCGCCCCCAGCACCTCGGCCAGCGCTTCGGCCCGCCAGATCAGCGTCAGCGCGCCGCCAGGGCGCAACACGCGGCGGGCGGCATGCACCCAGCCACCGAGCGTGCCCGTCTCGGCCTGATGCGCAAGGCCGCGCGCGGCATCCGGCGAGCGACGATGCCGGACGGGATCGTTGAAGGGCGGGTTCATCAGCACCACGTCGGCGCTGTCGGCCGGCAGCCCGGCGGCGGCGAACGCCGCCGCCCCTGCCGCGATGTCGAGTTCCAGCACCCGTGCCGGCAGGCCGTTGGCGGCGGCATTGTGCCGCGCCAGCTCGGCAAGCCCCGGCTCGATCTCCACCAGCGTCAGATCGAGGCCACCGATCCGGCGAGCCAGGGCAAGGCCCGCCGCCCCCACACCGGCACCGAAATCCACCACCCGGTCGCCGACCCGCGCGGCCGTCGCCGCCGCCAGCAGGATGGCATCGTGGCCTGCCCGGTGACCGCGCCGGCGCTGGCGCAGCAGCAGCTTGCCGCCGAGAAAAGCGTCGTCCGTCAAGGTGTCGGCGTCAATCATCCGCCCGCAGCTCATGCGCCAGTCCGGCCTCGGTGAGGAGCCGCCGGGCGGCCCCCAGGTCCTCCTCGGCGACCAGCAGCCGGCGCGGCAGCACGCCGAGCGACCCCTCGATGATGCTCATGTTCTGGTCGAGCACCAGATGACCGATTCCGGCCCCGTCGAGCAGGGCCTCCACGGCTGAGACCAGCACCATGTCATTGGTCCGCAACAATTCTCGCACGCCGCGCCCCCTGAGTGATCGATATGGTATTGAGGGGCCATGGGATTTGACGCCCTCGCCGCAATGCGGCAGATTCCGCTCCTAAACGAGCCTCAAATTCTGGAGATCCGGCGTGGCGGTGATTGTTCCTTTCGAGAGTCCCTCGACGGGGTCGATAGATGAACTGGTGGCCCTTGTCGCCTCCGACATGGAGCGGGTCAACAGCACCATCCTGTCGCGGACAGGCTCCGAAGTCACCATGATCCCGGAGGTCGCCAACCACCTGATCTCCTCGGGCGGCAAGCGGCTGCGGCCGATGCTGACGCTGGCCATGGCCCAGCTCGCCGGCTACGCCGGCGACGGCCACATCAAGCTCGCCGCAGCGGTCGAGTTCATGCACACCGCCACCCTCCTCCACGATGACGTGGTGGACGAGAGCGAACTGCGGCGCGGCAAGCTGTCCGCGCGCATGGTGTGGGGCAACGAGGCCAGCGTGCTGGTCGGCGACTTCCTGCTGGGACAGGCGTTCCGCATGATGGTCGAGGTCGGCTCGCTGCGCGCGCTCGACATCCTGTCCGCGGCGGCCGCCACCATCGCCGAAGGCGAGGTCGCGCAGCTCGCCGCCGCCAAGAACACCGCCACCACCGAGGACGAGTATCTCGCCGTCATCCGCGGCAAGACCGCCGAGCTGTTCGCCGCCGCCTGCGAGGTCGGCCCGGTGATCGCCCACCGCCCCAAGGCCGAGCAGACGGCGTGCCGCTCGGTCGGCATGAACCTCGGCATCGCCTTCCAGCTCGTCGACGACGTGCTCGATTACGGCGGCAAGGCCGCCAAGCTCGGCAAGAACGTCGGCGACGACTTCCGCGAGGGCAAGATCACGCTCCCGGTCGTGCTTGCGTTCCGCCGCGGCAGCGACGTCGAGCGCGCATTCTGGATCCGCACGCTGGAGCGCGGCGAGATCGGCGATGCAGACCTCGACCACGCCATCGGCCTGATGGCCAAGCACCGCACGCTGGAGGACACCCTCACCCGCGCCCATCACTATGGCGCCATGGCAGTGGACGCGCTGGCGCTGTTCCCGTCGTCGCCGATGAAGACCGCGCTCGAGCAAGTCGTCGCCTTCTGCCTCGCGCGCTCGCACTGACGCCTTCCCATACCGGCCTGCCGAGGCAGCTTCGTGGGGTGCCCCGTGTCGAGGACTCGAAAGCGACAGCCTGATCTGTTGAGAGACCTCGACTACCTGCTTGAAAACCTCTGCGTCGAGTGGGGTTTCTGTACCCACCTGACGGGCAAGGACCTGATGCCGTCTGGAGCCGGGACGTCTCTGACCGCGTCCGAGTTCGCCCGCGCCGTTCTGCGCGCCGAAAACATGTCCAGCGACGAAGAGAACTGGGCGCAACGCATCGAGGGACGATTTGTCGCGCGTTTCGGTGCGTCCGTGTCTTTGGAAAGCTATGCCCAGACAAGCGGCGAGACGGACTGAGACCCGGCCCTCGCGCTCTTGAACTACCGCTCGATCCGAGACCTCGCCATTCCGCTCGACCGGTTCATGCGCGCTGGACGTGGCCGGAGCGCTGATACGCACTCGTTCGCTTAGCTCAGCGCGCTGGCCTCGACCCACCACTGCGGATGATCGCTGCGGATGGCAGCGGCGGCCGCGCTGGCCTCGGCATCGGTGGAAAAGATCGCAAAGCACGTGGCGCCCGAGCCCGACATGCGCGCGAGCCGCACACCGTCGGTTGCACGTAGCGCCGCCAGCACGTCGGCGATCACCGGCTGAATGCGGATCGCCGGCGCCTCGAGATCGTTGATGCCGCCGATCAGCGCGTCGAGCCAGGCATCGGCGCCGGCGCCGGCGGGCGGCCAGGCGATCGCCTCCAGCACTTCCGAGAAGCCGGTGCGCAACTGGCCGGGCTTGAGCCCGAGCGCGGCGAACACGTCCCGGGTCGCCACCGGCACACGCGGATTGACGAGCACACAGGGGAGTGGCGGCAGGTCGATGGGCGTGATGGTTTCGCCGACCCCGGTCATGATGCAGGCACGCGAGGCCACGCAAACCGGAATGTCCGCTCCGGTGGCGCGCGCGACATCCATGATGCGTGCGTCGTCGATGGCGAGATTGTTGTTGGCCGCGAGCAGCCGCAGCGCCGCTGCCGCGTCCGCCGACCCGCCGCCGATGCCGGCGGCGGCGGGCAGGTGCTTGTCGAGGGTGAAATGTCCCGACTTCAATCCGGCGACACGCTCACCCAGCGCGCGCGCCGCGCGGAATACGAGGTTGTCACCGAGCGCGCCACATTCGGCCGCGCGCGGACCTGTCACCGTGAGGCTCGCCTCAGGGCCGGGCGCCAGGGTCAGGCCGTCGGCAACGCCGGCGAAGGCCACCACGCTTTCGAGCTCATGGTAGCCATCGGGGCGACGCCCCAGCACCCGAAGCGTGAGATTGACCTTTGCGCGCGCGGTTTCAGCCAGCGGCCTCATGACGAACCAGTTCCCAAGCAGGCCGGACGTGGCCCGTCCGGCATGCCCTAATGCATTTTCTGGCCGAGGGAAACGTGCTTGTGCGGGCAGCCTCTGACAGCTGCCCGTTGCTAGCCGCCCTTGTCGTCCTTCTTGTCCTTGTCGGCGGAGGCTGCCGCCGGCGACGCATCGTCAGGCAGGCCGTTCTTGATCTTGGCCTCGATCTTCGGCAGTTCCTCCGGATCGGGCTTGAGATCACGGGCGTGGGCCCACTGGAATCCTGCTTCCAGCTTGCGGCCGACCCGCCAGTAGGCGTCGCCGAGATGATCGTTGATGGTCGGATCCTCGGGCTTGAGATCGACGGCGCGCTCCAGCGTCTTCACCGCATCCTCGTAATTGCCGATGCGGAAGTACGCCCAGCCCAGCGAGTCGACGATGTAGCCGTCATCCGGACGCTGCTCGACGGCGCGGCGGATCATCTTCATCGCCTCGTCGAGATTCGTGCCCTGATCGATCCAGGAGTAGCCGAGATAGTTCAGCACATGGGCCTGGTCGGGCTGCATCTCCAGCGCCTTCTTCAGGTCGGCCTCGGCCTTCGGCCACTGCTTGGAGCGCTCCTCGCAGATGCCGCGGAAGTAGTATAGCACCCAGTTCGGCTTGTCGGCGGTGAGGTCGATGCCCTGCGAATAGGTGGTTGCGCAGTCCTCGAACTTCTTGCGCGAGCGCTCGATGTTGCCGAGCGCCATCACGGCTTCGACATCCTTCGGATCCTGCGCGATCGTCTCCTTGAGGATCTTGATCGCCTCGTCGCCGCGGTCGGCGGCGTCGAGATCGGTGGCGAGCTGGATCTGGGCGTTGCGCTTGAGCGGCGAATTCGCCGGCACACGCTCGTAGACCTTGATCGCCATCTGCGGCTTCTTCACCGACTCGTAGAGATCGGCGAGCGACAGCAGCGCCAGCGCATGGCGCGGCTCGAGGTAGAGTGCGAGCTGCAGATAGACCAGCGCGAGATCCTCGCCACCGCGGCGGGTCAGCGACGCGCCGATGCCGTACAGCGCTTCCGCAGCGCCCGCCTGCGGCGAATCGGCCAGCGGCGGCAGCTTCTTGCCGGCCTTGGTCTCGCGCAGGCCGTCGATTACCAGCGGATGGCGGGCGAGCTTCTTGTCGAAGGCTTCATAGATCGCCGTGGCTGCAGCCGGATCCTTCGACCGCGACAGCCAGTGGGCATAGGCCTCGGCCACCCGCAGCGCCGAATCGTCGAGCTTGTAGGCGCGCTCCAGGCGCACGCCGGCATCCTTCGACTTGCCGGCGAGATCAAGCAGCATGCCGGTGTGGAAGTCCTTGAACAGCGGGTACCATTCCGGCCCCTGCAGCTTGTCGATGCTGGCGACCGCGGCCTGGGTGTTGCCGGCGCCGTACTGCGCCCAGCCGGACAGCAGCGCGGCGACGAGATCGGTGATCGGGCCGCGCACTGACTGGTTGATGTTCTGCTGGGCCGCGCCATAGCGCTTCAGCTTGAGATCACGCACGCCGACCACGAGGCGCGCAACCCGGTTGTTCTTGTCGATGACCAGGATACGTTCGCCGAGCTTGACGGCCTCGTCGATGTCGCCCTCGGCGAGGGACGAGATGAAGGCGCGGTCGAGCAGTTCGTTGTTCTTGGGATCGGAGCGCAGCGCCGAGCGGTAGAACGCCGCGGCGGACGCCGCGTCGCGCTCGACGCTGGCATGGCGCGCGGCGAGATAGCTGCCGGCGGTGGTCATCGTCATCAGGTCGCGGCTGGTCGGAAAGACCACCGCGGCGGTCTTCGTCGCCTCGCCCTTGGCCTCACCCTTGGCAGCCTCCGGCTTGACGCCCTCCTGCGCCTGGACCGCAAGCGGGCCGGCGGCGAGCGCGGCCGCGGTGACGGCGGCAACCGCCAGACGATTGAAACGAATGAACTTCATCACGGCTCGCCTGGCTCCAAGATTAGATCCCAGATTTTGATGGACGGATTCGGGCATCAGCAGATTGCAAGGACAGCCTTCACGACCGCTCGCGACGGCCCGATCTCATTCACTGCGCGCCTGCGGCGCACCACGTCGCGACAATGGCGCTTTTGCTGCGCAATCGCAAGGACATGCAATAGGCGATTGGCGCCCGCAGTGTGGCGGGATCGTGGCCGATATCAGCCCCTGACGAGACGCCGCACTAGGATTGAGCAAGCGCCCGGCGCGCCGCGACGAGCATAAATTCCTCTGTCCCGACACAAAGCAGGCAACCGGCGACAAACCGTCGCCGGGCGCACTCCCAACATGATCGTGATCGGAGCGAGGAGCTTACATCGCCTGATAGTTCGGCCCGCCGCCACCCTCCGGCGGAACCCAGGTGATGTTGCCGTTGGGGTCCTTGATGTCGCAGGTTTTGCAGTGGACGCAATTCTGGGCGTTGATGACGAATCGGGGCTCGCTGCCCTCTTCCACCCATTCATAGACGCCGGCGGGGCAATAGCGGTTGGACGGGCCGGCGAACACGTCGTGCTCGGAGGTCCGCTGCAGGGTCATGTCCTTGACCTTGAGGTGGATGGGCTGGTCCTCCTCATGGTTGGTGTTGGACAGGAACACCGACGACAGCTTGTCGAAGGTCAGCTTGCCATCGGGCTTGGAGGGCGCGGCCGGGCTGTGGGCCTTGGCCGGATCGAGCGCGGCGCGGTCCGGTTTGCCGTGGCCGAGGGTGCCGAACAGCGAGAAGCCGAACAGCGT
This sequence comes from Pseudomonadota bacterium, assembly GCA_040756765.1. GTDB lineage: Bacteria > Pseudomonadota > Alphaproteobacteria > Rhizobiales > Xanthobacteraceae > Bradyrhizobium_A. The sequence goes on from JBFLYG010000005.1 coordinate 30,614, forward strand.
ATTGGTCCACATGTCGATGGCGCCGAGCGGAGCGCCGATCAGGGTCCCGAACCGCGACCACAGCGGCTTGACGTTGCGGATCTTGTAGAGGTCCTCGCCGACCGGGGAGGAGCGCCAGGCGTTCTCGTATTCCGACAGTTCGTCGTTGGCACGGCCGGCGGCGAGCGCGGCGGCGACATGCTCCGCTGCCAGGATGCCGGACCCCATGGCGTTGTGAACGCCCTTGATGCGCGGCACGTTGACGAAGCCCGCCGCGCAGCCGATCAGCGCGCCGCCGGCGAACGACAGCCGCGGCACCGACTGGTAGCCGCCCTCGGTGATGGCACGGGCGCCATAGGCGAGGCGCTTGCCGCCCTCGAACACGTCGCGCACCTGCGGATGGGTCTTGAAGCGCTGGAACTCGTCGAACGGCGACAGGTAGGGGTCGGCGTAGTTGAGGTGGACCACGAAACCGACGGCGACGAGATCGTCATCGTAGTGGTACAGGAACGAGCCGCCACCGGTGGAATTGTTGAGCGGCCAGCCGAACGAGTGCTGGATCAGGCCCTTCTTGTGCTTGGCCGGGTCGATCTGCCAGACCTCCTTGAGGCCGATGCCGAACTTCGGCGGCTCGCTCTTGGCGTCGAGGGCGAATTTCGCGATCAGCTGCTTGGACAGCGAGCCACGCGCGCCTTCGGCGAACAGCGTGTACTTGCCGAGCAATTCCATGCCGCGGGTGAAGGACGCCTTGGGCTCGCCGTCACGGCCGATCCCCATGTCGCCGGTGGCGATGCCACGCACCTCGCCGTGCTCGCCATAGATCACCTCGGTCGCTGCGAAACCGGGGTAGATTTCCACCCCGAGCGCCTCGGCCTTGGTGGCGAGCCAGCGGCAGACGTTGCCGAGCGAGCCGATGTAGCAGTGATGGTTGTCCATCAGCGGCGGCATCAGGAAATTCGGCAGGCGAATCTTCAGGCTCGACGTCAACCAGTAGAAATGATCGTCCTTGACCTGGGTCTTCAGCGGGCAGTCCGCATCCTCGCGCCAGTCCGGAACCAGCCTGTCGAGATTGACGGGATCAATCACCGCGCCGGACAGGATGTGAGCGCCGACCTCCGAGCCCTTCTCCACCACCACGACGCTGAGGTCGGGGTTGAGCTGCTTCAGCCGGATCGCGGTGGTGAGGCCGGACGGCCCCGCCCCGACGATCACGACGTCGAATTCCATGGCTTCGCGCGGCGGCAGCGGCTCGGTGCTCATGCTGAGGTCTCGGATACCCTGATTAAGAACGTTTCCAATTCTGTTGTTTCCGATTTTTCGGCCGCCGACAACCCCCAGTCCCGCCGTTCCATGCCCATGGACGGCAGGGCCGCTTGTATGCCACATGGGCGTTTCACCGCCCTGCTTTCCGATCTAACATGAGGTCTCGGCTCCGCCCGGGGCCGCCACCCCTCCGCCGCTACCCCATGCAGCCCGAACCCGCGCCGACCGTTCACGACCTGCTCGCCTTCTATCTCGAGGCCGGGGTGGACTGTGCGCTGTCGGAAGAGCCGGTCGACCGCCTCGCCGAAGACACGGTGGACGAGATGGCGGCGCCAGCGCAGCGGCCCAGCCTGCGCCCCGCCGCGCCGGCCGCCCCTGTCATGCAGGCCGTCGCGCCGCTGGCCCGCGGCGACGCCGCCCCCGCGCCGGACATCGCCATCACATCGGCCCGCGAAGCCGCCCGCACCGCCAACACCCTCGACGAGTTGCGGGCGCTGCTCGAGACCTTCGACGGCTGTGCACTGAAATTCACCGCCACACGGCTGGTGTTCGCCGACGGCAACCCGCAGGCGCGCATCATGTTCGTCGGCGAGGCGCCCGGCCGCGACGAGGACATCGAGGGCCTGCCGTTCGTCGGACGCTCCGGCAAGCTGCTCGACCTGATGATTGGCGCGATCGGCCTCGACCGCAGCAAGGTCTACATCGCCAACGTCATTCCCTGGCGACCGCCCGGCAACCGCACGCCGACACCGCAGGAAACGCAGATCTGCCTGCCCTTCATCCAGCGCCAGATCGAGCTGGTCGATCCGGACATCCTGGTAACCATGGGCAACCCGTCGACCCAGACGTTGCTCAGGACCCGCGAGGGCATCATGCGCACCCGCGGCAAGTGGATCGACTACGACACCGGCCGGCGCACCATCCGCGCCATGCCGACCTTCCACCCCGCCTACCTGCTGCGCTCACCATCCTACAAGCGCCTGTCCTGGCAGGACCTGCGGTCGATCCGAAAGGCGATCACACCGGCCTGAGGCGCTTACAGGAACACGAAGCTTCCACATCTTCGGCGTCATCACCGGGCTTGACCCTACGAGATGCACACATCTTTGGGCAGGCTCTTTGCACGAGACAAAAACCCGAGTCTCTTCAATGCCGCTGCTTCGAAGACGACCCTATCTTTCGATAATCGGGGGGGCGTTAAGTCCTTGTCTTTGAGTCTGTTTTCGAGATGTGTGAATCTTGTAGGGCTTGACCCGGTGATCCGTCTTGTTGGGCGCTTGCTTGAAGCTGGATGGCCGGATCAAGTCCGGCCCTGACGCCGTTTGCGGAGATCCGCCCTCCGCAGCCATATCGCGTGCCACCGCCAAGCGAACGTCGCAAAGTCGATGCCCTCACCCCTGCTCGAACAGCCGCTTGCGCAGGCGCAGTCCGCGGGCGTCGCGGCCGGCCTGCGGCATGGTCTGGAAGGCGTTGAGGTAGTTGGCCTTGGTGCGCAGGATATGGGCGACGAGGAGGCGCGACAGCCGCGCGGTGTCGCCGGCGCCGATCAGCCGGATCATCGTCTGATGATCCTTGAATGACCGTGCCGGCTCGCCTTCGGCCTTGATCGCCAGATGGGTGCGCAGCGCGGCGACGCGGCCGAGGATCTGGCCGTAGGCGCGCTCGAGGTAGCGGTTGCGGCAGGCGGCAAAAAACGCAAGATGAAAATCGGTGTCGGCCCGCCCATAGTCCTGCAGGTCGTCGCGGCGGATGGCGTCCGACATCCGCTCGAGCGCGGCGCGCAGCGCCCGCACCAATTCTGCGGTCTTGCCGCCGGCGAGCGCGAGCCGCACCGCCTGCACCTCGAGGCCCGCGCGATGATCGCACAGCTCGGCGATGTCCTCCGGCTTCGGCGTGAAGACATAGGTGCCGGACTTCGGCACGATGTGCACGAGATCCTGCATCTGCAGGATGTTGAGCGCCTCACGCACCGGGGTGCGGCTGACCTGGAATGCCGCCGCCAGCGTGTCCTCGGACAGCCCCTCGCCGAACTCGAACTCGGCATCGATGATCGCGGCGCGAATCCGCTCCGCGATCGTATGCGCCAGTGTCGGCGCGGTGCTGTGGCGCGGCTTTGTCCCCATGGCGCTATGCTATCCCACCTTGCAGGCTGATCCATAGCGCCATGGAAGTTGTCCTTAGTCGCGGCGCGCCTTGAGGCTGATGCACAGGAAGAAGCCGAGGATCGGGAAGATCGCCAGCGTCAGCAGCGCGAGCTGGAAGCTGTCGGTCGCCGACTTCACCCAGCCCACGAGATAAGGGCCGGTGAAGCCGCCGAGTTGCGCGAAGCCGTTGATCGCGGCCAGGCCGCCCGCGGCTGCCGCGCCCGACAGGAACTGGGTGGGCAGCGACCAGAACACACCGAGATAGGACCACAGGAAAAAAGCGCAGGCGCACAGCAGCAGCAGGCCGACCAGCGGACTCGGCGCGAACGTGCTCGCCGCCAGGAACAGGCCGCCGAACAGGCCTGAGATCGCGGTGTGGATCTTGCGCTCCCCGGTACGGTCGGAACTCTTGGCGAACACCACGAGGCCGATTGCGGCGAACACGAACGGAATCGCCGACACCACGCCGGTCTGCAGCGTCGTGAGATTGCCGAGGCTCTTGACGATCTGCGGCAGCCACATGATGACGCCATACACCGCGATGCCGTTGAACATGTAGATCAGCGTCAGCAGCCAGACGCGATAGTCGCTGAAGATCTCGCCGAACCGGTGGCGGGTGTCGGTCGCACCGACAGTACGTTCGGCCTTGAGCTGCGCCAGCAACCACTGCCGCTCGTCGTCCTTGAGCCAGCGCGTGTCAGTCTCCGGACGATCGACCAGATAGAAGAAGGTGAAGACGCCGAGCAGGATCGCCGGCAGGCCCTCGAGCATGAACATCACCTGCCAGCCGCGCAGGCCGAACAGCCCGTCGCCGGCATCGATCAGCCAGGCCGAGATCGGCGCGCCGACGACGATCGACAGCACCGTCGCGGCCATGAACGACGCCGTGGCGCGGCCGCGCTCCTTCGCCGGGAACCAGTAGGTCAGGTACAACAGCACGCCCGGCGCAAAGCCGGCCTCGGCGACGCCGAGCAGGAAGCGCAGCACATAGAACGAGGTGGCGCCCTGCACGTAAGCCATGGCGCAGGACACGAGGCCCCAGGTCACCATGATGCGGGCGATCCACACCCGCGAGCCCAGGCGATGCAGCATCATGTTGCTGGGGATCTCGAACGCCATGTAGCCGATGAAGAAGATGCCGGCGCCGAGCCCGAACATGTAGGGCGTCAGGCCGACGTCCTTGTTCATGTGCAGCGCGGCGAAGCCGATATTCACCCGGTCGAGGTAGTTGATGATGAAGCAAATGAAGCAGAACAGCACGATCCGTGCGTTCAGCTTGCTGATGGTGCGATCGCGCACGTCCGCGCCGCTGTGCGCAGCTTGTGCGCCGATGACATCCGCCATGGGTCCCCCCGTTTGTCCCGGCCCCGTCACGGATGCGGGGCTTGCCGTGCCCCTATAGCCATGGACATCCGCCCTTGCAAGTAGCATACAGAAACTAGAACCCTAGTTTGGACAGGTCGCGGCTCCCGGGGAGCCGTGCCCCGACAAAAAGAACGAGAGGACGTGGACATGACCGAGCGCACCGCAGCTGACACCACCTTCTTCCGTGACCGCGTGGTGCTGGTCACCGGCGGCGCGTCCGGAATCGGCCGCGCCGTCGTCGAGGCGCTGGCTGCGGCGGGCGCGCGGCTCGCGGTGTGGGACCTGCGCGACGACCGCCTCGCGGAGCTCGCCAAGGCCTACGGCGCGCAGGTGCTGACGCAGCATGTCGACGTCTCCGACAAGACCGCGGTGGATGCCGCCGCGGCGCAGGTCGCAGCCACACTCGGGCCGATCGACCATCTCGTGAACAACGCCGGCATCATCGGCCGGCGCATGACGGTGCGCGAGCTCGACACTGCCGATCTCGACCGCGTGCTTGCGGTCAACCTCAAGAGTGCGTTCTACGTCTCGCACGCGTTCTGCCGCCACGGCAGCGATCGTCCGCAGCGCTCGATCGTCGGACTGTCGTCGATCGCGGCGCGGACCGGCGGCATGGTCGGCAGCATCGCCTACGCCACCACCAAGGGCGCGATGTCGAGCTTCACGGTCGCGCTCGCCAAGGAGCTGGCGCCGGCGGTGCGCGTCAACGCGCTGGCGCCCGGCGTCATCGACACCGAGATCCAGAACGACGTGTTCGCCGACCCCAAGCAGATCGCGGCGATGGCCGACGTCATCCCGCTGAAGCGGCTGGGCACCGCGGCGGAGGTCGCGGACGCCGCGGTGTGGCTGCTGTCGCCGGCGTCCGCCTACATCACCGGCGTGGTGCTGGACGTCTCCGGCGGCCGGTGAGCAACAGACCCACATCGCATGATCATCATCCGCATTGGACAAGAGGCATCGACATGACACAGGCGCGCGCGCTGAAAACCCTGCTCGGCCAGGGGCGGATCATCCAGGCGCCGGGAGCGCCCGACGCGCTGACCGCGCGCCTCGTGCAGCAGGCCGGCTTTCCGGCGATCTACATGACCGGCTTCGGCGCCACCGCGAGCCGTCTCGGCCAGCCCGATCTTGGCCTGATGAGCCAGACCGAGATGACGACCCATGCGCGCGACATGACACGCGCGGTCTCGATCCCCGTGATCGCCGACGCCGACACCGGCTATGGCGGCCCGGCCAACATCGTCCGCACGGTCGAGGAATATCTGCAGGCCGGCGTCGCCGCGATCCATCTCGAAGACCAGCAGTTGCCGAAGCGCTGCGGCCAGCTCGCCGGCGTGCGGGTGATTTCGGCGGAGGAGAACGTGCGGCGGCTGCGCTGCGCCCTCGCCGCCCGCGGCGCCCACGACATGCTGATCATCGCGCGCACCGACGCCCTGCCCGGCGCGGGCGCGGCGGAGGCGATCCGTCGCGCGAAGATGTACCAGGACACGGGCGTCGACCTCGTGTTCGTCGACGGCATCAAGACCATCGCCGAGGTGGAGACGGTGGCCAAGGCGATCGAAGGCCCGAAGGTCGTCAGCATCGTCGACGGCAACGAGACCACCGCGCTGACCGCACGCGACCTCGAGGAGATGGGCTTCCAGCTCGCGTTCTACGCGGTGTCGACGCTGTTCTCCGCGGTCAAGGCGATCACCGACACGCTCGCGGTGCTCAAGCGCGACGGCACGCCGCGCGCCCGCGCCGCCGACATGGTCAGCTACCAGGAGTACAGCACCATCGTCGGCCTCGCCGGGTTCGAGCATCTCGACGAGGCCTATGGCTGGTCGCCCGGTTCCTGAGCGGAGTTATCCACAAGTTGACCGCCTCGCCGTCCGCGGCGAGCCTGCCCGTGGAGGACGGCATAGCTGCCATCCCGATCCGCAAAATCGATAGAAACGGCCTCCGATTTCGGACATAAAAGGAAGAAATTCGCTCTTCGCGCCGAAATCAGAGAAAAAATGACTGCAATTGCCGCCGATGAGGCCTGTGACGATGCCCGGGCCCGCGCCAACGTGCTGCGACTGGCGATCGCGCAGTCGCTGACCGGCGCCAATGCCGCGGTGATCTTCGCCACCGGCTCGATCATCGGCGCGACGCTGGCGCCTGACACGTCCCTCGCGACGCTACCGATCACGATCTACGTCGTCGGCATGGCGTGCGGCACGCTGCCGACCGGCGCGATCTCCCGCGCCTTCGGCCGGCGCACCGCGTTCATGCTCGGCACCGGCTGCGGCGCGCTGTGCGGCCTGATCGCGGCCATCGCCATCCTGCACGGCTCCTTCCCCCTGTTCTGCTTCGCCACCTTCCTCGGCGGGCTGTACGCCGCCGTCGCGCAATCCTATCGCTTCGCCGCGGCCGACGGCGCCAGCGCCGCCTACCGCCCGAAGGCGATCTCCTGGGTGATGGCGGGGGGCGTGTTCGCCGGCGTGCTCGGCCCGCAGCTCGTGCAGTGGACCATGGACATCTGGCCGCCGTTCCTGTTCGCGGCGAGCTTCATCGCGCAGATGGTGATCGCGCTGGTGGCGATGGCCGTGCTGGCGGGCGTCGACGCGCCGCCGCCGGCCGCGACCGATCTCGCCGACGGCCGGCCGCTCGCCACCATCGCGCGGCAGCCGCGCTTCATCGCCGCGGCGCTGTGCGGCACGGTAGGCTACACCATGATGAACCTGCTGATGACCTCGGCGCCGCTGGCGATGAAGTTCTGCGGTCTCAGCGTCAGCGATTCCAATTTCGGCATCCAGTGGCACGTGGTGGCGATGTATGCGCCGAGCTTCGTCACCGGCACGCTGATCGCGCGCTTCGGCGCGCCGCGCGTCGTGGCGGCCGGCCTGCTGCTGGAAGCTCTCGCCGCCGCCATCGGCCATAGCGGCATTACCGCGATGCATTTCTGGACCACGCTCATCGTGGTCGGGCTGGGCTGGAATTTCGCCTTCGTCGGCGCCTCGGCGCTGGTGGTCGAGACCCATCGGCCGCAGGAACGCAACAAGGTGCAGGCGTTCAACGACTTCCTGGTGTTCGGAATGATGGCGATCGGCTCGTTCTCGTCGGGCCAGCTCCTCACCAATTACGGCTGGCCGACAGTCACTGCGGTGGTGTTTCCGCCGGTCGCCCTGGCGCTGGCGGTGCTGATGGTGACCGCGCGGGCACGCCGCGCGGCCACGGCCGCCTGAGTGCTCAGGACGCTTTCGGCCGCACGATCCCCCAGCCGATTCGCAGCAGCGGCAAGCGGCCATTGACCGTGCGCTCGAAGGCGCGCGGCACTTCAGGCGCGATGCCGGGGAAGCGCTTGGCGATATCGTCGGGCGGCGTGCCGGCGGTATCGGCGGCTCGCCACACCACGATGCCGCCGGTCTCGGCGAATTTGGCATTGCTCAGCCACGGCGTGCGCTCCGGCATGGCGTCGAGGAACAGGTGCGGCTGGCGCGCGGCGCCCAGCGCAATCAGCGAGGCGAGCTGCGCATCGCCGGCGACCGCGCGCAGCGGCTGCCCGGTGCGCCGCTCGAAACTGTCGCCGAAGAAGCGCCCGATCTCCGCCGCCGGCAGCGTGGTCTTGACCTCGACACCGGCGAAGGGCTGCAACAGCGTGAACAGCAGCGTCGCGGCGGCGGGCGCGACGATGATCGCGGCCCAGACCGTGCGCAGCACCTCCTGGCGCCGCAGCGGAATGAGATCCCCCGCGAACAGGATCGCGGCGAGCCCGACCGGCAGCAGCACGGTGCCGGCACCGCCGGTGATCTGCGGGAAGCCGAACAGCGCGGTGACGAGGGTCAGGACCAGCGCCGGAGCGCAGGCGAAGAACAGCACATAGTGGCGCGCGAACGCCTCGACCGGCGGCCGGAAGATCGCCGGCGCATCATCCGGCTTGCGCGACCAGCGCCGCGCATTGAAGGCCGCGAGGATCGCGATGCCAGCCACTGCCAGCACCAGTCCGACCAGCAGCTCGCCCCAGCGCGTCGCGCGTGCGCCGAACTCCTGCGCCGGCGGCAGCGGCGGCAGATGCAGCGAATTGGCGCGCACCAGCCACATCAGATAGGGCAGCACCAGCACTACGATCACAATCAGCGCGAACCAGGGATCGAGCGAATTGAGCGCGCGGCGGCCGCGCGCGGTCGCCAGCAGGAAGCCGAGCAGCAGCGCCAGCAAGATGATCGCCGCGTGGGTGGTCAGCAGCAGCAGCCCCGCCTCGATCGACAGCGCGAACCAGGCGTCGCCGCGCCCCTGCCCCGTCACCCGAAAGCCGTGCAGCAGCACCAGCGCCCACAGCGGCCGCGCCAGCACCTGCGGACCGAACTCGACCCCGGGAAAGCTGAACACCACGAAGGTCGCGGTCAGCATCACCGCGAGCACCGCCTGCTGGCGGCCGACCACTGCGGCGCCGAGCTCGAACAGCGCCCACATGGTGACGACAAAGCAGGCCTGCGACAGCAGGTAGACACCGACGACATGATGCCCCGCGGCGCGGAAGGCGATATCGCCGAGCCAGAATGCCAGCGGCGGACCGATGTCGGTGCCGACCTGATATTCGCGGCCGAACACCAGCAGCGTCGCCAGGTCGCCCGGCGGGCTGCGATAGAGCAGCGTCGGCAACACCAGCCACAGCGCGGCCTGCGCCAGCACCGCGATCCAGAAGATCAGCTTGGGCCGTGCGCGAACCAGCTCGACGATCAGGGAGGTGAAACGCATGAAGGCGAACCGGTGGCAGGACAATCGGGCGGACAACGCCCTGTGATAAGCCGCAACGGCCGGTCAGGCAACGTGCCCGGCGCTCAGGCCGGCGTCTCGCTGAGATCGAACAGATCAGGCTGGGCGTCCGGCACGACCACTTCGTCCGGCAGATCACCGCCGCCGTGCTTGCGCCAGGCCGCGGCGACGGGGGCGAACAGCCGGCGGTGGTGGGTGGTCGGGCCGAGCTCGTCCAGTGCCGCAAGGTGCAGCGGCACGCCATAGCCCATGTGCTGCTCGAAGCCGTAGCCGGGATGCTCCTGCGCCAGCTTGCCCATCAGACGGTCGCGCACCACCTTGGCGACGATCGAGGCCGCCGCGATCGAGACCACGAGCCCGTCGCCGCCGATCACGGCATCACAGCCGCAGGGCACGTCGATGCGGTCGCGGCCATCCACGAACACATGTTGCGGCGCCTGCGGCAGCGCATGGACGGCGCGGGACAGCGCCCACAACGACGCGCGCAAAATATTGTCGCGCTCGATTCGCGCCGGCGGCGCCACGGCGACTGAAAACGATGCGGTGGCGCAAATCTCCTCGAACAGCGCTTCGCGCCGCTCGCGGGTCAGCCGCTTGGAATCGTCGAGGCCTTTCGGAATCCGGCCGGGATCGAGAATCACCGCAGCAGCCACGACAGGTCCGGCCAGCGGGCCGCGCCCGACCTCGTCACACCCGGCGATCGGCCAGATCCCGCGCTTGAGCAGCGCCCGCTCACGGCGAAAGCTCGGCGGCTTCGCTTTGGCCGCGGTCCTGGCAGGTTTGGCCGTTTTGGCGCGCCGCGACGCGGTGCCTGCGGTTCCACCGGCCTCGCCGTCCGCCTGCGACTGGCGCTGCGCCTTGTTCCGAATCATGGGCGCGATGCTGCGACCACGCGTCCGCCCGCGCAACCCGGAAATCCATGACATGCCCGCAATTGCGGGATCAGCCATCATGCGGCGGTCGTGTTGCGATGCTAGCTGCGACGAACCTCGCCGCCCCCGACAGGCGGGAATAGCCCGCCGCCCGCAACCATCACGATGGGAATGACATGAACGGCTTGCTGAACGCCTTCACCAGCCCGTGGGGACTGCTCGGTCTCTGCATCATCGCGGAGGTCTCGGCGACGACCCTGCTGACCAAGTCCGACGGCTTCAGCCGGCCGCTCTACGGCATCATTGCGATCCTGATCTTCGCCGGCTGCTTCTGGACCATGTCGCATGTGCTGACGCGGATTCCAGTCGGCGTCGCCTACGCGATCTGGTCGGGGATCGGCATTCTGCTGATCTCGATGACCGGCTGGCTGTTCCTGCGCCAGCCGCTGACCCTGACGCAGGTGCTGTTCATCGCACTGATCGTCGCCGGCGCCGCGGGGCTCAACTTGTCGACCAAGGCCTGATCCGCAAACGCCGCGTCCGTCAGTCGGCGAGGTGCACCCGGCGGTCGTCGCCGACCTCGATGCCCGGCGCGACCACCACTTCCCAAGGATGGCCGTCCGGATCGGCGAAGTAGCCGGAATAGCCGCCATAGTCGGTGCGATGGGCCGGCTTCAGCAGGGTGGCGCCGCGCGACAGCGCGAACGCCAGCACGTCATCGACCTCCGCCTCGCTGCGGCAATTCCATGCCAGCGTGGCGCCGCGAAACGCCAACGGGCGCGGCGCCTCCGGTAGCGCGGCGTCGCGCGCGAGGCTGTCCCAGGGATAAAGCGCCAGCACCGAGCCGCCCGTCTCGAAGAAAGCGACGTTGTCGCCGGTGACCGCGAGCTTGCGAGCAAAACCCAGCGCCGCATAGAACGCCGCGCTGCGACCGACGTCGCCGACGCCCAGCGTCACAACGGTAAACCGCGCCTGCGGAGCGGACGGACGATCAGACATCCTCATTTCCTTGACTTACCGAACTCACTCAATCGAACAGGCCGAGCTGCTGGCCGCCGCGCTTGGGCCGCACGAAATGATCCGTGGTCAGCCGGGCGCGACGCTTGTTCATGCCGGCCTTGCCGCACGCGATCTCGAAGCGGCGCCCGATCATCCAGGCCAGCGGCCCGGTGCCTTTCATGCGTGTGTTCCACTGCGAGTCGTAGTCGCGACCACCGCGCATATCACGGATCAGGGTGAAGATGTGACGATAGCGATCGGGATAGTTGGCGATCAGCCATTCGCGGAACAGGTCGCGCACCTCGAGCGGAAGACGCAGCAGCACATAGCTCGCCTCCTTCACGCCGGCATGGGCCGCGGCATCGAGGATGCGCTCGATCTCGCTGTCGTTCAGCGCCGGAATGATCGGCGCGACCATCACCGTGGTCGGCACGCCGGCCTCGGAGAGCGCCCGTAGCGCTTCCAGCCGCCGCGCCGGCGTCGCGGCCCGCGGCTCCATGGTGCGCGCAAGCTTCGGATCCATGGTGGTGACCGACAGCGCCACCTTGACGAGGTTGCGCTTGGCCATCCGCGACAGGATGTCGATGTCGCGCATCACCAGCGCCGACTTGGTGACGATGCCGACCGGATGGCCGGCGCGCTCCAGCACCTCGAGGATGCCGCGCATGATCTGGTGCTCGCGCTCGATCGGCTGGTAGGGATCGGTGTTGGTGCCGATCGCGATCATGCGCGGCTCGTAGTCCGCCGCCGCGAGCTCTTTCTCCAGCAGGCTCGGCGCATCGGGCTTGGCGAACAGGCGGGATTCGAAGTCGAGCCCCGGCGACAGCCCCATATAGGCGTGGGTCGGCCGCGCGAAGCAGTAGACGCAGCCATGCTCGCAGCCGCGATAGGGATTGATCGAGCGGTCGAAACCGATGTCCGGGGACTCGTTGCGGGTGATCACCTTGCGCGCGGTGTCGACGCTGACGGTGGTCTTGAACGCCGGCAGGTCGTCCAGACTCTGCCAGCCGTCGTCGAAGGCGACACGCGCCTCCGCCTCGTAGCGGCCACTTGAGTTCGACTGCGCGCCGCGGCCGCGGCGGCGCTCCTTGTCGACGAGCGATCCCGGCTCGCCGAACGGCGCCACTGCTCCCACCGGCGGCGGGGAGGACGCCGGCACCGGCGGGGGCGACGCGGCACGAGAGGTTTTGACACGGGAGGCCTGGCTCATGGCGCCAATGTAGGTGGGCTCAATGAACAAAACAAGAACAAAAAATCGGTTATCCCGCCGCGCGCCACAGCCTCGGGATTCCGCGCGGCATCCGAACTGCAAGGCTATGCGGAAGGCAGCTGACCAATTGATGAGCTGCACGGAACCAGAAAGCTGATTTCATGACAGCGAGATGATAAGGCTGCGGGTCTCAGAGCAGAACTCGGGGCCGCAACGCGTCATGCTGAGTGTCATCATTCCGACCGAGGGCAGCGAACCGCCCGTCGTCGCCACGCTCGCCGCGCTGGTGCCCGGCGCCGCTGCCGGCGTCATCCGCGAAGTGCTGCTGGTCGACCGCTCCGGCAGCGACACCATCGCCCGGGTCGCCGACGTCGCCGGCTGCAGCTTTCTCGCCTCCCCGGGCACACGCGCCGAGGCGCTCGCCGCCGGTGCGCGCCAGGCCCGCTCGGACTGGCTGATGTTCCTGCATCCCGGCGCGGTGCTCGATCACGGCTGGATCGACGAGACCTCGCAGTTCATCCAGACCGTCGCGCTGAGCGGCAAGCCGCGCGCCGGCGTGTTCCGCTACGCCCGCTCGCCCTATGCCGAGCAGTCGCTGGGCGCGCGGCTGCGGCAACTCACCCGGCTGCTGTCCGGCCCGCTCGCCGACCAGGGTCTCTTGATCGCGCGCAGCCATTACGACCGGCTCGGCGGCTATTCACCAACAGCACGCAAGGCGGAAGCGCGCCTGCTCGCCCACCTCGGACGCTCCGGCCGCGCCCTGCTGCGGACCCGGATCTTCGTGCCGGCCGGGTAACTAATTGACTTAGTCAAAATAATATTTGACTCAGTCATATTGTTTGTCGACACTGCTCCGGTTTCAAAGCCGGACAGTGCACCATGCCCAACGCCCCCTCGCCTCCCGATCTCGACGCACAGACCCCCCTCGATTCCCAGGTCGCCGCGGTCCGGCAATTCAACCGGCGCTACACCGCGATCATCGGGGTGCTCGACCAGCACCTGCTGCAGAGTCCCTACTCCCTGACCGAGGCGCGGATTCTGTTCGAGCTCGCCCATCGCGACGATCTCACCGCCAAGGCCATCGGCGCCGAGCTCGGCGTCGATGCCGGCTATCTCAGCCGGATCGTCCAGCGCTTCGCCGACGAGGACCTGATCACCCGCACGCCGCTCGCCTCCGACCGGCGCCAGCACGGCATGGTCCTGACCGCCAAGGGGCGCGCCGTCTACGACGGGCTCGACGGTCGTTCGCGCGCGGCGGTCGGCGAACTGCTGCAACCGCTTGCGCCGACCGAACGCACGCAACTCGTCGCCGCGATGGCACGCATCGACCGCCTCCTGCATGGAGGAGGCCAGGACGCCGGCCACATCGTGCTGCGGCCCCACCAGCCCGGGGACATGGGCTGGGTGGTGCAGCAGAACGGCGCGGTCTACGCCAGCGAGTATGGCTGGGACAGCACCTATGAGGCACTGTGCGCCGAGATCGTTGCCAGGTTCCTCAACAGCTTCGATCCGGCGCGCGAGCACTGCTGGATCGCAGAGCGCGACGGCGAGCGGCTGGGCTCCGTCTTCCTGGTCCGCCAGTCCGACGAGGTGGCGAAGCTGCGGCTACTGCTGGTCGACCCCGCCGGCCGCGGCTGCGGGCTCGGCAAGCGGCTGGTGGAGGAATGCATCGCATTCGCGCATGCCTGCGGCTACCGCAAGATCACGCTGTGGACCCAGAGCAACCTCATCGCGGCGCGTCGCATCTACAGCGCCGCGGGTTTCGTGCGGGTCGGCATCGAGCCGCACCACAGCTTCGGGCACGATCTCGTCGGCGAGACCTGGGAGCTCGCGCTTCCCGAGCACGCGCCATGACGCCGCTGCGTCGCGGGCGAACGCCGCGCGTGACGCACGAGCTGATCGCCGCCCAGAAGACGCGCGTGCAGGCGCTGCGCGTATCAGCCTATCGGCGGGTGTGGCGCAGGCTGCGTGACATCCTCGTGTGGATCATGGGGCGGGTGTCAACACAACTGAAGCTGTAGCCCGAATGAGCGCAACGACATCCGGGGCCAGGGTCATGGCAACCACTCCCGGATAGCGCTGCGCTCATCCGGGCGACGCTTCTCGTCGACGTCGATGGACTGCCGCGGTCAGCCCTTGGCCTTGCCGCGCTTCAAGTGCTCGTCGAGCCGGGGCATGATCTCGACGAAGTTGCAGGGCCGCGTGCGGTAGTCGAGCTGCGCGGCCAGAATGCCGTCCCAGCCGTCGCGGCAGGCGCCGGGCGATCCGGGCAGGCAGAAGATGTAGGTCGCCCCGGCAACGCCCGCGGTGGCGCGGCTCTGGATCGTCGAGGCGCCGATCTTGGCGTGGCTCAGCATATGAAAGGCGATGGAGAAGCCGTCCATCCGCTTCTCGAACAGCGGCTCAACCGCCTCCGGCGTGACATCGCGGCCGGTGAAGCCGGTGCCGCCGGTGGTGATGATGACGTCCACTCCCGGATCGGCGATCCAACCCTCTACCTTGCCGCGGATGGCGGCGACATCGTCGGACACGATGTCGCGCGCGGCGAGGCGGTGACCGGCCGCGACGAGGCGCCCCTGCAGCGTCGCACCGGACTTGTCGTCGTCCAGCGTCCGGGTATCAGAGACCGTCAGCACCGCGATGTTCAGCGGCACGAACAGCTTGGTGTCATCGATCGCAGCCATGATCGCCCCGTGCCGCTACAGGTTGTTGGCGGCGAAGGTGTTGCAGGCCTGCACCGAGCCCTGCTGGTAGCCAACCATGAACCAGCGCTTGCGCTGCTCGGCGGAGCCGTGGGTGAACGAGTCGGGCACGACACGGCCGGTCGACTGGCGCTGCAGCGTGTCGTCGCCGATCGCCGACGCCGTGGTCAGCGCGGCATCGATGTCGCCGGGATCGAGGAAGTTGCGCTTCTTCTGCTCACGGTTGACCCACACGCCGGACAGGCAGTCGGCCTGCAGCTCCACCTTGACCTGCAACGCATTGGCCTCCGCCTTGCTGCCGGCCTGCTGCTGCAGGCGCGTGACGCGTGGCAGGATGCCGAGCAGGTTCTGGATATGGTGGCCGGCTTCGTGGGCGATAATGTAGGCGGCGGTAAACTTGCAGGCACTGCCCGAGCAGCCACGGAAACGGGTCTCGACCTCGCGGAAGAAGCCGGTGTCGAGGAAGATCTGGCGGTCGGGCGGGCAGTAGAATGGCCCCATCGCCGACTGCGCCATGCCGCAGCGGCCGCCATTGGTGGAGTTGCGGAACAACACGATGCGCGGACCAGTGTAGGTCTGGCCGCTCGCCTGGAATATCTCGGTCCAGCGGTCGTCGATCTCGCCGAGCACGCCGGCGATCATGCTGCCCATCTCGTCCTTGGGCGCGCCGGTCTTCGCTGGCGCCGACCTGCGATCGGTCTGGTAGGTCGGGGCCTGCCCTCCGCCGGAGAGGATCTCGGCGCCGCCGATCAGGATGCGCGGGTCAATGCCGACCGCCCAGCCGATCAGGCCGAGCACGATGACGGTGCCGATACCGAGCCCACCGCCGCCCCCGATCGGAAGACCAAACCCACCCCCGCCACCGCCGAAGCCGCCGCCCCCTGAGTCGTCGCGGCGGTCGTCGATGTTGTCGCTGCGACGAAAGTCATCGTAGCGCATCAGGCATCTCCTTCATTGCTGGTCCTGCAGCGAACCGCCGCGAGACGACGCGGCTGCGCCGCACCATTTCCGATCGCTTAACAATTACCGCGCCCGGCAAAAATTGCCTAGTGGCCGCGATGCGTCTTGTCGCATGCGCAAACGTACCGCGGCGCAATGCCTGTTCATCTGGCGATTCGCCCCGGTTCCGACAGCATTTACGCGCTCGCAAGTCACGCCGCACACCTTGCCTCATAAAAAATATGCGCCGCACGCGCAGCACACGGAAGAAGCTGCCTACGGTTAAGTCGATTTTTACCTTGGACCGCCATGGTGTGGATAGCTGGTTTGTTGGTCCCGCGTCGCCGGCTGCGTCGCCTGAGTCAGAGTTTTGAGTCATGGGTGTGTCGCGTCGCGGGGCGTCTGCAAAGGCGCCCCGCACTCATTTTGAATCTTCACCGTCGTCCCGCATCATCGTCGGCGATTGCGTCGCCGAAATGTCAAAGCTGCCGGCTGGCTCGGTCGATCTGGTGTTCGCCGACCCGCCGTACAACCTCCAGCTTCGAGGTGATCTGCGGCGTCCCGACGACTCCCATGTCGACGCCGTTACCGACGAGTGGGACAAGTTCGCCTCGTTCGCCGCCTATGACGACTTCACGCGCGCCTGGCTGCTCGCCTGCCGCCGCATCATGAAGCCGTCCGCGACGCTGTGGGTGATCGGCTCCTATCACAACATCTTCCGCGTCGGCGCGATCATGCAGGATCTGGGCTTCTGGCTCCTGAACGATATCGTCTGGCGCAAGAGCAACCCGATGCCGAACTTCCGCGGCCGGCGTTTCACCAATGCGCACGAGACCATGATCTGGGCGGCGCGTGACGAGAACGCCAAGGGTTACACCTTCAACTACGAAGCACTGAAGTCGGCCAACGAGGATGTGCAGGTGCGCTCCGACTGGCTGATCCCGCTGTGCACCGGCGAGGAACGCCTCAAGGGCGCCGACGGCAAGAAGGTCCATCCGACCCAGAAGCCCGAGGGCCTGCTCGCCCGCGTGCTGCTGTCATCGTCCAAGCCCGGCGATCTCGTGATCGATCCGTTTAACGGCACCGGCACCACCGGCGCCGTGGCCAAGCGCTTTGGCCGCAGCTACATCGGCTTCGAGCGCGACCGCACCTACGCCGCTGCGGCGGAGAAGCGCATCGCCGCCATCGAGCCGCTGCCCGAGGCGACGCTCGCACCGTTCATGACCGCACGCGAAGCCCCGCGCGTGGCGTTCTCAGAGCTGATCGAGCGCGGCATGATCGCGCCAGGCGCGAAGCTCGTCGACGCCAAGAAGAAATATGGCGCACTGGTGCGCGCCGACGGCGCCGTGATGCTCGACGGCAAGGTCGGCTCGATCCATCGCATCGGCGCACTGGCGCAAGGCGCCCAGGCCTGCAACGGCTGGACGTTCTGGCACATCGAAACCAAGAAGGGCTTGCGCCTGATCGACGAGCTGCGCGCCGAAATCCGCAGCGAGATGGCGGCCGCCGGCTGACACGCCGATCCGATCATCTTGATGCCATGCTCCCCCATGCCCGCGCGCGCCGCGGGCATTTTTTTTAATCGATGCCGCGGCGGCAGGAATCGCTTCAGGCGCTACGCCGCAGCGAACGAAGCACGCCCGCGCCGGTCCGCGCGAACCCACACCAGCGTCATCGCCGCCGCGATCACGACCATCGGCAAAACGACGATGTTGAGATCGGCCCAGCCGTATCGTTCAAGCAGCGGTCCGGCGCACAGCGATGCGACGGCCGTCACGACGAAGCGAATCATCTCGGCCGTTCCCTGCACACGCGCCCGCTCGGCCGGCCGATAGGACCGTGCCAGCAGCGTCGTCCCGCCGACGAACATGAAATTCCATCCAACGCCGAGGCAGAACAGCGCGATGTAGAACGCGACCAGCGTGACCGAGGCAACCGCCACCACGCTGCATGCGGCGCTGAGCACCATTCCGGCGAACAGGATGGAGGGCAGGCCAAACTTCCGGATCAGGTAGCCTGCGAACAGTGAAGGAGCGTACATCCCGACCAGGTGCCATTGAATGATGTTGGCGCCGTCATCGATGCTGTGGTGGCATGCGACCGCCGCCAGCGGTGCGGCCGTCATCACCAGCATCATCACGGCCCCGCCAACCACGTTGTTGGCGATCGCCGCCAGCGAAATCGGCTGCATCATGACGGTCGCCAGCGGACGAGCCGGAAGATCGGATGTGACGACATCAGCGTGCGCAGGCTCTGCATCGCGATACCCGACCACCAGAACGATGGCGGAGAGAAGTCCGAGGACGAAGACCATCAGATAGGCCCCCGCAAACAGCACCGGAAGGAGATTCTTGCTCCATGCGGCGAGCGCCGGCCCCAGAACCGCCGCGATGACGCCGCCGACCAGAACGGTCGAGATCGCCCGTGCTTTGAGGTCCGGGCCGACGGCATCGGCGGCCGCCAGCCGGTAGTATTGCGCGAAGGCCTGGAAGACACCCACCGCGGCGGTACCGAGGCAAAATGTCCAGAAGTCGGCATGAAAGATCGACCAGACCGACAACAGCCCGCCAGCCGCGCACGTCAGGGCGCCCAAAACGAAACCCCACCTGCGCCCGATGCGCTGCATCAACAGCGACGCAAACCATGTCGCAACCGCTCCGGCGACCGTGATGAGGGCGAACGGCAGCGTCGCCAGCGACTTGTCCGGGGCGAGCTGGTAGCCCGTCAGCCCGGTGAGCGTGAGATCGATCGACAATGCGGCCGTGAACAATCCCTGGCAAATGGCGAGCACAAAGGCATTGCGAGCGCTGGGTGTCATCGGACAGGACCTTGCTTAGAGATTTGATCCCCGATATCGCCGATCCGGCTTCCGTCCGAAATGACAAAGATCCCTCATTTTCAGACAAGCATGCGGGGATCCCGGGCGCAAAAAAACCTGGCGCCAAATCCTGGCGCCAGGTCCTCTCCTGTCAGAATAGATCTCAGCGCGTGAACGAAGGCCCTCTTGTTCGCGCGATGGCGATCCGGCTACGACCTCGCTTGTGCCGTGGCCGCGAGGTGGGTGCCGACCGAGGTCAGAACGATCTCGTAGGCACGATTGATGATGTCGTCCAGCGACCGGGTCTTGGCGAACATCACCTTTGCCTCCGCCATGAATTCTTCACGGCTCGGCATGTGCGGCAGATGCCATGTCGCCAGCACCTGGGAGGTGCGGTCCCGGGCGCGGACCAGCGCGTCCTGCAAGGCCGTCAGATCGGGACCATGCATCGCCGCGGCGATGCTGACGGCAAGCCGTTCGGCGTTGAAGCGCGCCGCCAACTCCTCGGCCGCGCGGCCGATGACCCGGGAGCCCAGCTTCTGCTCGTTGCGCAGCACCTGCTCCGGCGGGGCCTTGAGGTCCCAGACCACGCCGACCAGGGAGAGCGCGCGGAGAATGTAATAGGTCGGATCGATTTCCCACCACTTGAAACCCTGCCGAACGCTGCTCTGGTAGGCATGGTGATTGTTGTGCCAGCCCTCACCCATCGTGAAGAGCGCCAGCAGCCAGTTGTTGCGGGAATCGTCGCCGGTCACGTAGCGCTTCTTGCCATGCACATGGGCCAGCGAATTGATACAGAATGTCGCATGGTAGACCAGCACCGTGCTCCAGAAGAAGCCGACCACGAGGCCAGACCATCCGCCGACCAGGAAGCAGAGCGTCCCGAGGACGATGGCCGGCAGCTGTTCCAGACGATGCAGCCACATCAATTCCGGGTAGCGCGCCAGATCCGCTACCTTGATCAGGTCCGTTGTGTCGTGCCGGCGTGCGAAGATCCAGCCGACATGGCTATAGAAAAACCCCTTTTGGCGGGGCGAGTGCACGTCGTGCTCGGTATCGGAGAACAGGTGGTGATGGCGGTGCTTGGCGGCCCACCACAGCACGCTCTTCTGGGTGGTGGTCTGAGCGAGAAACGCCAGGATGAACTGGAAGGCCCGGCTGGTCGCGTAAGCGCGGTGCGAGAAGTAGCGATGATAGCCCGCCCCGATGGCAAAGATGCGCAGCCAGTAGAGCGCGACGCAGATGGCAACGGACTGCCATGTCACGCCGGTCCAGATCGCGGCGAAGCAGGCCAGGTGGACAAGGACGAAGGGAATGGCAGACGGATACATGATGTCGTCATGCTCGTCGGCGGCGGAGGTCTCAGGGAACTTGTCGGGCATTCGAATCTTGTTTCTACCGGTCGAAATCACGGGGAATTTTCACAGGAGACCATATACCACCTGCCGACAAAGCGCCGGCATTGTCCGTCCCCGCGACATGTCGTAGCACAGACCCGGGCGATTTTGAAGAATCGACCGGCGGCCGCCCACCATGGGCACGCGCAGCCCTTAGAGCGCCGATGCTGGATTTTGACCAGCACCGACCTGTTGCGCCTATCGAGTGCTCAATCCGCGCCGGCCGACAGCGCGGCCGTGCGCTCTCCCAGCGCGCTCGCGATGAGCTCGGTGTCGGAATATTCGGTCACCTCCGCGATCCTGCCGTCGGCGAAGCGAAACACGAAGCAGTATTCATTGTCGTAGCGGGTCCCCGCCCTGGTCACGTTGTGGCCGCGCGCCTCGACGGCGGCGAGGTCGCCGTCGACGATGATCCGCGACGCCACCGTCATCGACCGCTCGGCGAGCCGTGCCCGCAGCGGCATCAACAGGTCGCGCAGCACCGCCTCCTTGCCCCGGAACGTCCCCGACCACGAATTGCGGCCGATGATTGTCCAGACGACGTCATCGGTCATCGTGTCGATGAACAACGAGCCGTCGCGATTGGCGAGGCCGTCGAAGATGGTCTGCAGCAATTGTCTTGTCTCGGTCGTGCGCATGAGAACCTCCTACGGGAATGCGGTGTTGATCGCCGCGACGCCGGGCAGACCGTCATGGCTGCGCCGCCACGGTTGCCCCCCGCAATCTGACGCGCCGTCACTCATTCTTCCAATCGATGCTCCGTATGAGCTATATTCGTGCCATGAATTTAGCTGCGCTCGACCTCAACCTTCTGGTGGCCCTCGACGCCTTGCTGTCCGAGGCAAGCGTCAGCCGTGCCGCGCTGCGGATCGGACTGTCGCAGCCGGCAGCGAGCCATGCGCTGCAGCGGCTGCGCACTCTCGTCGGCGATCCGCTGCTGGTGCGGGTCGGCGCCCGCATGGAGTTGACACCGCGGGCGCTGACCCTGCGCGCGCCGCTGTCCCAGGCACTCGATCAGGTGCGCGGGCTGTTCGTCGCCGACGCCTTCGACGCCGCGCTGAGCGAACGGCGCTTTCGCCTGATGATGCCGGATATCGCCGTCGAGCTGCTGCTGCCGCCGCTGCTGGAGCGCCTCGCCACCGAGGCGCCGCGGGTGCGGCTGGATGTGGCGCCGTGGCGCGGCCCGGCGATCATGACGCCCGAGTTCGCCCGCACCATCGACCTCGTGATCTGCATCGGCGACGCCTTCAAAGGCTTCCACCGCCAGACGCTCTACACCGATTCCGACGCGCTCGCGGTCCGCCGCGGCCATCCGCTCGGCGCGCGGCTGAAACGCCTCGAGACCTTTCTCTCCGCCCGCCATGTCGCCGTGGTCGGGCGCGGCCAGCGTGAAGACCTGATCGACACATGGCTGCGCGAGAGAGGCCTCGAGCGCGCGATCGCGCTGGTGGTTCCCAGCTACATCGAGGCGCTGCACATGGCGGCACGCACCGATCTCGTCGCGTTCGTGCCGCGCCGGCTGATCGCGGCGCTGACGCAACCGCTCGGGCTCGCCACCGTGCCGCCGCCGCTCGATCCGGGCCTCGACGAGCAATTCATGTTTTACCCGACCCGCGCTCAGGTCGATCCGGGATCGATCTGGCTGCGCCGGCAGGTGCTGGACATCGGACGCGTGATCGAGAGGAGACGCGCAATGCGCTCGCGCTAGACTGCCGCGCTCAGCTCTCGAAGGCGGGATCGATCGGCACCCGGTAGCCGTTCACCAGGCGATTGGTCTCGTTGGCCATGCCGACCACCGCCATCAGCTCGCCGAACTGCGCTGGCGTCATGCCCGCCTTGGTTGCAGAGGCGCTGTGGCTGGCGATGCAGTAGCCGCAGCCATTGGTGACGCTGACCGCGACATAGATCATTTCCTTGACCAGCGGATCGAGCGCGCCCGGCGCCATCACCTCCTTGAGGCTCTGCCATGTCCGCTTCAGAGTCACCGGATCGTTGGCGAGATACTTCCAGAAATTGTTGACGTCCTTGATGTTGCGGGTGGTCATGATGTCGTCGAACACGGCGCGCACCTGCGGCGAGGCGTCGGCATAGTCGATCGGCTTCGGCTTGCTCATGGCGGATGACCCTGGCTGCGAGATGAATGGAATCAGGAGTGGTCGCCGCGCAGACTATCGCGGCGAAGCCGACCGATTGTAGGGCCGGCCGCATGAGATGTCCGCGCGATCGTTGGCGCGCCCCATCGTCGGCGCGCCCATGCTGCGCTGCGCCACAGCTTTTCATCGTTGCCGATGCGGCCCGGCCATGCCATGAGGCCTTGATCCCACCAGGAGTTGCTTCCCATGACGGTTCTCATTGCAGGCGGCGGCATCGGCGGCCTGACGCTCGCGCTCAGCCTGCATCAGATCGGCATCGAAGCAAGGATATTCGAGAGCGTGCCGGAGTTGCGGCCGCTCGGGGTGGGTATCAACGTGCTGCCGCACGCCGTGCGCGAGTTGACCGAGCTCGGCCTCGCGAGCCGGCTCGACCTGTTCGGCGTGCGCACCCGCGAGCTCGCCTATTTCTCCAAGCGCGGCCAGCCGATCTGGTCGGAGCCGCGCGGCATCGAGGCCGGCTATCGCTGGCCGCAATTCTCGATCCATCGCGGCATCCTGCAGCAGATCCTGCTCGACGCAGTGATCGAACGGCTCGGCCGCCACAGCGTGCTGACCGGCCACCACCTGACCGAGTTCACCGCAACCGACAACGGCGTCCGTGCGCGCTTCATCGACCGTGCGACCGGCGGGGATGCCGGCAGCTATGACGGCACGCTGCTGATCGCGGCCGACGGCATCCACTCGGCGGTGCGCGACAAGCTCTATCCCAACGAAGGCGCACCGCTGTGGAATGGTCGCATCCTGTGGCGCGGCATCACCACCGCGGACGCCTTCCTGTCCGGCCGCACCATGATCATGGCCGGCCATGAGCAGCTCAAGTTCGTCTGCTACCCGATCACCAGCACAGCCGACAGCAACGGCAAATTCCAGATCAACTGGATCGCAGAGCGGTTGCTCGATCCCAACTACCGCTGGCGGCGCGAGGACTACAACCGCACCGCGCGGCTCGACGAATTCCTGCCCTGGTTCGAGGACTGGCGGTTCGACTGGCTCGACCTGCCCGACCTGATCCGCAACTGCCCGCGCGCCTACGAATATCCGCTGGTCGATCGCGATCCGCTCGACCGCTGGACCTTCGGGCGCGTCACCCTGCTCGGCGATGCCGCCCATCCCATGTACCCGATCGGCTCCAACGGCGCGTCGCAGGCGATCCTCGACGCGCGCGTGCTCACGCGCGAAATTCTCCAGCATGGCGAAAGCCATGCGGCGCTGGCGGCCTATGAGGCCGAGCGCCGCCCGGCAACCACGGAACTCGTGAAGCTGAACCGGCGCAACGGTCCCGAGCAGGTGATGCAGCTCGTCGAGGAGCGCGCACCGCAAGGCTACGAGGTCGTCACCGACGTGCTGTCGCAGCAGGAACTGGAGGACATCGCCAACAACTACAAGCGCGTCGCCGGCTTCCAGGTCGAGGCGCTGAATGCCAAGCCGCCGATCGTGCCATGGTCGACGAGCGCGTGACGCTCACCCATGTCTTGCACCCATGTCTTGTCTTGCACCCATGTCTTGCGGCGGCATTAACCTACCATCGGCGCCGCGGCCCGCCCGGCGCCACCACCCCGGCGCGAATTTGCTGTTGCGCTCATCACATGATTGAATAAATTTCCATCGCTGGGCGAATATCGCCCTTTGTTACGATTTTATTTTTAGCCCGCTTCAAAGATTTCATTGCCGGAGGCCGCAGCAGCTCCGCGCCGACAACCTGGCAACACATCGAGGACCGCAAGCGCCGCCGTGTCACGGCGCCCTGAACCGGCGACGCCCGGAGCAATGAGCCCCATCCTCGCGGCCTGGGTGCTGATCGCTCCCTTCGTTCCACAGCAGGAGCAGCAGATGCGTCTCGACATCAAATGGTGTGACGAGCCGACACGCGCGCAGGAATTGGCTGAATTCTTCGCCAGCCACGTCACGCCGGCCTATATTTCCCACAGCGAGCTGCAGGGGCCGCGCGCAACCTCGCCATCGCGCTGGCGCGAAAGGCTACCGGAGATCATTCGTACCGAGCTGGAGCCGAGGCTCACCCGCAACCAGCATGAGATCGGCGCCGGAGATCGGCGGCCCGTCGTGGTCACCGAGACCGACGACGGACTTGCCGCCCTGTCCCTGGTCACCTTTGCCGCCAGTGCGCCAATCCCCTTCGCCGTCATCGAAGACCTGATCGTCGCGCCATCCGAGCGCGGCAAGGGTATTGGAACGACGGTGATCGAGTGGATTGCCGCCGAGGCGCGCGAGCGTCGCATTCGCCGCCTGTTCCTCGAGAGCGGCGTGCACAATGAAAGCGCGCATCATTTCTTCGAGCGTTCCGGCTTCAAGGCCTGCTCCGTCGTCATGCTGCGCTCGCTGTGACTGAGCCTATCGCTGGCCAGCACATGCGCGGGGCCGCGATCTCGCCAGTCGTCTGCTGCAGCGCCACTGAGCCGCGCCGCGTCCGCGATCGCATGCGTCAGGCGCCGGGACGCGTTTGTGCCTCACCATCAGCCGACCATTCGGTCACCGAACCGCGTTCGTTGTCCACCAGCGTCATCAGGTCGAAATAGCGCATCGTCGGCTCATGGCCGGTGCGGTGCTTCACTGCGGCGCGCCATTCGTCATTGTGAGCGCGTTGCGCCGCCTCGATCGACGGCCAGATGTAAAAGCCGGCGCCGGTGCCGGCGTCATCGCCGAGCCCCCAGAGGAAATGCTTGCGCACGAGCTCGGCATTGGCGGTCCATTTCGGCACGATGGCGCGCACCGCGTCGAGCTCCTGTGCGCGGGTCCAGCCCTCGGGAAGCGTGAAGGTCACCAGTTCGACGATCATTGCGGCTCCTGTCCTGTCGCGATCGAGATGTCTGTCCAGACCCTGCCTCCGCACGCTCGCCATACGGAGGTCATGGGGTCACGTTGCGTCGTCGCCGAGCCCGTGCGCCACCACCTTGCGCATGACGTTGGGCAATGCCTCGTCGGCGAGCGTGGCGATCGGCACCCAGCGCATTCCCTCCGGGGCGCGGCTGCGCGGCGGCGCAGCGGCGGTGTAGACCGCAAGCTCGAGCGGGAAATGCGTGAACACATGGCTCACCGTGCCGGCCTTGCGATGCCAGCGCGACGCGCCCTTCAGCATCGGCGCCTCCTTCAGCGCAGCCGCATCGTCGAGCCCGGCGCGCCACTCCGAGGTCGGCACCTCGGTCATGCCGCCGAGCAGCCCCTTCGGCGGCCGCGTGCGCACCAGCAGTTCGTCGCCGCGGCGGACCACGAAGGCGGCGCCGCGGCGCAGCTCGCCGCTCTTCTTCGGCGCCTTGCGAGGAAAGCTCTCCTGATCGCCGCGGACGAGCGCCGCACAGCCTTCGTTCAGCGGGCACAGCGCACAGGCCGGCTTCTTCGGCGTACAGATGGTGGCGCCGAGATCCATCAGCGCCTGGGCGCTGTCGCCGGCACGCGACGGCCCGAGCAGCGTCGCCGCGAGTTCCTGGATCCGCGGCTTTGCCTTCGGCAGCGCCTCCTCCACCGTGAACAGCCGCGACACCACCCGCTCGATATTGCCGTCGACCGGCATGGTGCGGCGGTCGAACGCGATCGCCGCGATCGCCGCCGCGGTGTAGGGACCGATGCCGGGCAGTGACCGCAACCCCTCCTCGCTGTCGGGGAAGGTGCCGCCATGGTCGCGCAGCACCGCGACCGCGCAGGCGTGCAGGTTGCGCGCCCGTGAGTAGTAGCCGAGCCCGGCCCACAGCCGCAGCACGTCGTCGAGGCTGGCCTGCCCGAGGTCGCCCACCGTGGGCCAGCGCGCCGTGAATTTCTCGAAATACGGGCCGACCGCCCGAACGGTGGTCTGCTGCAGCATGATTTCGGAGAGCCAGACCCGGTAGGGATCGGCCGCCTCCCCGGGCAACGCCCGCCAGGGCAGCCGGCGACGGTGGCGGTCGTACCAGGCAAGCAGCGCCGCCGCCCGGTCGGGGGCGTCCGCAGCCGGTTGCGGTTTCTTTCGCCGCGCCGCGGCACCTGCTAAGCTCATGCCGCTATGTATCCGGCCCGCCCCTCGATGAACAAGCCCGGCCCTCTCACCGCCAAACCATTGTCCGTCCTCGCCGGCCGGGCCATCAACGACGTGTTCGCCAAGCAGGGCTTCGCCTCGCGGGAGCTCGTGACCCGCTGGGGCGAGATCGCCGGCGCCGAGATCGCGCGCCATTCCCAGCCGCTCAAGATCCAGTGGCCCCGCCAGGTCGAGGGCCGCCCGCCCGAGCCGGCGACGCTGGTGCTGCGGGTGGAAGGGCCCATGGCGCTGGAGATCCAGCACACGTCCGACGTCATCCTGCAGCGGGTCAACCGCTTCTTCGGCTGGAACGCGATCGGGCGGCTCGCCCTGCGCCAGGCGCCGCTGTCCCGCCCGTCCCGGCCCAAGCGGCCGCTGCCCCCCGATGCCGGAGAGGTGGCGCGGGTCGCCGCCACCCTGGATGCGGTCGAGGACGACGACCTGCGCACCGCGCTGGCCCGGCTCGGCGCCGCGATCAAGCGGAAGTGAGGCGAGGCCTCCGTTCAGCATCCCGGCGCGCCATTGCCACAATTGCGGTTTCAAGCTAGCGAACACCGCGAACCGCAGATCCCGACCGACCGCCGCACCAGGAGACGTCCCTTGATCGTTACGCGCCGCACCTTCTCCGCCCTCCTGTCCATGACCGGTCTCGTCGCGCTGGCCGGCCTGTCGCCGCTGCGCCTGATCGGCTCCGCGTTCGCCCAGAGCCAGACCGCGGCCGATGTCGCCAAGCCGAGCCCGCTCGGCGACATGGCGCTCGGCCCGGAGAACGCCTCCGTGACCATCGTCGAATACGCCTCGATGACCTGCCCGCACTGCGCGGCGTTCACCACCGAGGTCTTCCCCAAGCTGAAGGCCGCCTACATCGACACCGGCAAGGTGCGGTTCATCTTCCGCGAGTTTCCGCTCGACCTCGTCGCCGCGGCCGGCTCGATGATGGCGCGCTGCATCGCCAAGACCGACTCGCAGAAGTACTTCGCGGTGGTCGACGCGCTGTTCAAGCAGCAGACCGAGTGGGTGGTGAAGAACCCGATCGAGCCGCTCAAGCGGATCGGCAAGCAGGCCGGCCTCAGCGAGGACGCCTTCAATGCCTGCCTCAAGGACCAGACCATCCTCGACGGCATCAAGGCAACCCAGGAGCACGCCACCGACAAGCTCAAGGTCAACTCGACCCCGAGCTTCTTCGTCAACGGCACGCTGGTGAAGGGCGAGACGTCGTTCGAGAGCTTCCAGAAGCTGATCGACCCGCTGCTCAAGGCGTAACCACCGGCGCAGAATTTATCCACCGATCCGCCGCGGCTCCTGCAAGAGCCGCGGTTCGTCCACAGGACGCTTGTTCCATTTCAGGAACCGGCCTGTGGTGCTCTTGCGGTGCGTCCACTGCGCAGGCCCCATGCGCCGAAAGTGCTCGCCGTCACGCAAAACCTGCACTAAATAGCTGAAAAAGTGTGGATAAAAGGCTTGGGAAAAGCCTCAGGAATCCACCGTCGCCGGTTGCTCTCGCTCCGCGGCATCGTCATTGTCGGTCGATACAGGCGGCCGTCCCCGACTCAGCTAGACTTGGGCTCTGGTGCGCTATCGCCTTGGCCCGGCAGGAGATTTGAGCGACCTGCCAACAGAGCACAGTGTCCATGAAACTCACTCGCCTTCGTCTTCACGGATTCAAGTCCTTCGTCGAGCCGACGGATTTCCATATCGAGCCGGGCCTCACCGGCGTGGTCGGACCGAACGGCTGCGGCAAGTCCAATCTCGTGGAAGCGCTGCGCTGGGTGATGGGCGAGACCTCGCACAAGTCGCTGCGCGCTGCCGACATGGACTCGGTGATCTTCTCCGGCTCCGGCAACCGGCCGTCGCGCAACCACGCCGAAGTGTCGATGACCATCGACAACACCCAGCGCACCGCGCCGGCGGCGATGAACGACCACGACATTCTCGAGATCACCCGCCGCATCGAGCGCGAGGCCGGCTCCAACTACCGCATCAACGGTCGTGACGTCCGCGCCCGCGACGTGCAGATCCTGTTCGCCGACGCCGCCACCGGCGCGCGCTCACCCGCGCTCGTCCACCAGGGCAAGATCGGCGAGATCATCCAGGCCAAGCCCGAGCAGCGCCGCCGCGTGCTGGAAGATGCAGCCGGCGTCGCCGGCCTGCATGCCCGCCGCCACGAGGCCGAGCTGCGCCTGAAGGCGGCGGAAACCAACCTCACCCGCGTCGAGGACGTAGTCGGCCAGCTCACCGGCCAGATCGACGGCCTCAAGCGCCAGGCGCGACAGGCGATCCGCTACCGCGAGGTCGCCGCCAAGGTGCGCAAGGCCGAGGCCATGCTGTTTCACCTGCGCTGGATGCAGGCCCACGCCGACGTCAACGAATCCGTGCAGGTCCATGACGTCGCGGTGCGCGAGATGGCCGAGCGCACCCGTCATCAGGCGGAAGCCGCACGCATCCAGGCGATCCGCGCCGCGGAGATGCCGCACCTGCGTGATGCAGAGGCGCGCGCCGCCGCCGGCCTGCAGCGCCTGACCAACGCCCGCGAGTTGCTCGACCGCGAGGAAGGACGCGCCAAGGAGCGCATCACCGAGCTCGACCGCCGCGTCGCCCAGCTCACCGCCGACATCGCCCGCGAGCAGCGCCAGTCGACCGACGCCGATATCGCGCTGGAGCGCCTCGACGCCGAGGACGCAGTGCTCAAGGAAGAGATCAAGGCGCGCGTCGAGAAGCGCAGTGGCGCTGACGAGCGCGTCGCCGAGGCCGACGCGACGCTGGCCACCGCCGAGCGCACCTTCGCCGAGCTGACCACCGCGCTCGCCGACCTCAGCGCCAAGCGCAACCAGCTCGAGGCCAACGTCCGCACTCACCAGACCCGCGTCGCCCGCCTCGACCAGGAAGTCGCGAGCGTGGAAGCCGAGATCGCGCGGCTCGCCCAGGAGACGGGCGTGTTCGGCGACGTCGACGCGCTGGCCGCCGCGATCGAGACCGCGCAGCAGTCGCTCGCGGCCGCCGAGATGGGCAGCCGCGAGAGCGAGACCGCCCATGTGGTGGCGCGCCAGACGCTCGAAGCCTCGCGCTCACCGCTGGTCGAAGCCGACAAGCGGGTGCAGCGTCTGGAGACCGAAGCGCGCACCATCTCGAAGCTGCTCGACGGCGAGACCAAGAACCTGTGGCCGCCGGTCATCGACGGCGTCACCGTCACCAAGGGCTACGAGAAGGCGCTCGGCGCCGTGCTCGGCGACGATCTCGATGCGCCGGTCGATCCGTCGTCGCCGATCCGCTGGACCGAGATCGGCGTGCTCGAAGGCGACCCGGCCCTACCCGAGGGGGCGGACCCCCTCGCCGCCCACGTCAGCGCACCAGCCGAGCTGGCGCGCCGCCTCGCCCAGATCGGTATCGTCGCCAAGGAGCGCGGCGCCGAACTCGCCGGCCAGCTCAAGACCGGCCAGCGCCTCGTGTCGCTGGAAGGCGACGTCTGGCGCTGGGACGGCTTCGTCACCGCCGCCCACGCCCCGACCGGCGCCGCCCGCCGCCTCGCGCAGCGCGCCCGCCTGACCGAGATCGAGACCGAGCTGGAAGAAGCCCGCTTCGACGCCGCCGCCAAGCGCGAGGCGCTGGAGACGGCCGAACAGGAGCTCAAGGCCGCAGCGTTCGCCGAGACCGCCGCCCGCGACGCCTGGCGCGCCGCGCAGCGCGAGGCCGACGCCGCGCGCGAGCGCCACGCCGCCGCCGAGCGCGAGATCAACCGCCACGCCGCGCGCAAGTCCGCGCTCGACGAGGCCCGCACCCGCCTGCACACCGACCGCGAGGAGGCCTTCGCCTCGCTCGAATCCGCCACCATTTCGCTCGAGGAGCTGCCGGCCGGCGGCGAGACCGAGGCGCGGCTTGCCGCCGTGCGCGACGACATGGAAGGCCATCGCCGCCTCGCCGCGCAGGTGCGCGCTGAAGCCCAGGCGCTGGCGCGCGAGGCCGAGCTTGCCGACCGCCGCGTGCAGGCGATCATCGCCGAACGCACCGAGTGGCAGAGCCGCAAGGAAGGCGCCGGCTCGCAGATCGAGACCGTCGAGGCCCGCATCGCCGAGGTCAGCGCCGAGCGCGTCGAGCTCGAGAACGCCCCCGAGGTGTTCGAGCAGAAGCGCCGCGCGCTGATCAGCGAGATCGAGCTGGCGGAGGCCGCACGCCGCACCGCCGCCGACGCACTCGCGGAAGCCGAGGGCATGATGGCGGAAACCGACCGCGCGGCACGGTTGTCGCTGGAGGCGCTGTCGAGCTCCCGCGAAGGCACTGCCCGGGCCGAGGAGCGCATGGAAGGCGCCCGCCGCCGCCTCGAGGACACCGAGCGCGAGATCCGCGACATGCTGGAGATCGAGCCCCAGGGCGTCGCGGCCATGGCCGAGATCACCCCGGAAACCGAGCTGCCGCCGGTCGCCGAGATCGAAGGCGACCTGGAAAAGCTGCGGCGCGACCGCGAGCGCCTCGGCGCCGTCAACCTGCGCGCCGAGGAAGAGCTGCGCGAGGTCGAGACCCAGCACGGCACCCTGACCACAGAGCGCGACGACCTCGTGGAGGCGATCAAGCGGCTGCGCCAGGGCATCCAGAGCCTCAACAAGGAAGCGCGCGAACGCCTGCTCGGCTCGTTCGAGATCGTCAACGGCCACTTCAAGCGGCTGTTCACCGAGCTGTTCGGCGGCGGCGAAGCGGCGCTGCACCTGATCGAGAGCGATGATCCGCTCGAGGCCGGCCTCGAGATCATCGCCAAGCCGCCGGGCAAGAAGCCGCAGTCGCTGTCGCTGCTGTCGGGCGGCGAGCAGGCGCTGACCGCGATGGCGCTGATCTTCGCCGTGTTCCTCACCAACCCGTCGCCGATCTGCGTGCTGGACGAAGTCGACGCGCCGCTCGACGACCACAACGTCGAGCGGTTCTGCACCCTGCTGCACGAGATGGTGAGCACCACCGAGACGCGGTTCATCATCATCACCCACAACCCGATCACCATGGCGCGCATGAACCGGCTGTTCGGCGTCACCATGGCCGAGCGCGGCGTGTCGCAGCTCGTCTCCGTCGACCTCGAAGGCGCGGTGCAGATCCTCGACAAGAACGTGGCGTAAGCCCGACGCGGGAGGCCTTGCGGCATGGCGCTGCCTCCCGCTCTGACGGCCGCTCTCGACCGGCTCGCCCATGGGCGGGCGCGCAGCACCATCGCCGCGCGCGCCGCAGCCATCTCCAACGCCTACCGCAGCGGCGGCGGCTCGACCGTCATCCGCGATATGGACGATGCGCTGGCCTATGCGTTCGCGCGCATGCCCGCGACCTTTGCGGCGGTCTCCGCCTGCCTGCAGCAGGTGATGGCGCGGGATCCTGAACGCCGACCACTTCGCCTGCTCGACATCGGCGCCGGTCCCGGCACCGCCACCTTCGCCGCGGCGGAGACTTTTGCGAGCCTTGCCGAGTTCACCCTGATCGACGCCAATCCGTCCCTGCGCAGCCTCGCGCTGGCGCTGGCGCAGGACGCGCCGGCGCTGGCCGGACTGCACTATCGGGCCGGCGATGCCTCGCAGGCGCTGGCCGACGCGCCCGCAGCCGACCTCGTGATCGCGAGCTACGTGATCGGCGAACTGCCGGGCCGCGACCAGGCGGGAATTGCGGACGCCCTGTGGGCGCGCACACACGACCTTCTGCTCGTGGTCGAGCCCGGCACGCCGGCCGGCCATGCCCGGATCGTCACGCTGCGTCAGCGCCTGATCGCCGCGGGCGCCCATGTCGTCGCCCCCTGCCCGCATGACGCCGCCTGCCCGCTCGCGCCGCCGGACTGGTGCCATTTCGTCCAGCGCCTCGCCCGCACGCGCGGCCACATGCAGGTCAAGGGCGTCGAGCTGCCGTTCGAGGACGAGAAGTTCAGCTATGTCGCGCTCGCGCGCACGGCCGCGCCCCGCCCGGCCGCCCGCGTGCTGGCGCAGCCGCTGGTCGGCAAGGCCGAGGTAACCGCGAAAGTGTGCCGAGCCGACGGCGCAGCCGCCATCGTCAAGGTCGCGCGCCGCGACAAGGCCGCCTACGCGGCGGCGAAGCGCTGGCGCTGGGGCGACGCGGTCGACACCGACGCCTGATACAGATCAAAAAGTGCAGGTCCGGCGGTTTTGGCACATTGCCAAGGCCCGCCGAACACCTATGCTGCACGCCGCTGGCGGGGCCGCTGCGCCTTACGACCGCACCAACGACACAGCCTGCGAGGGGAAAGACACATGTCCGTCGACGGAAACTGGAACATCACCATGAGCACGCCGATGGGCGAGCGTCAGGCGACGCTGTCCCTGAAGAGCGCCGGCAGCGCCCTCACGGGCACGCAGTCCGCCGAAGGCAACAACGCGGAGATTTTCGACGGTGCGGTGAACGGCAGCGACGTGTCCTGGAAGATCGACATCACCAACCCGATGCCGCTGACGCTGGCATTCTCGGGCAAGGTCGACGGCGACAGCATCTCCGGCGAGATGGGCATCGGCCCGATGGGCAGCTTCCCGTTCAAGGGCGTGCGGGCCTGATCGCTTCCGCTGACGACACTGCCGACGACGCGTCCTACGGAATTTCGTAGACCAGCGCGTCGTCGGTGATACCGCGCAGCGCCGCGCGCTGCTCAACCGGCTGCAGTCCGGACTTTTCCAGGATCTTCACGGCATCACTGTCTGCGACGATCGATTTGGTCGCGAAGATCGACCGCGATTTCGCCAGCCCCTGCACCCGCGCCGCCATGTTGACGGTCTGACCGAAATAGTCCTGGCGGTCGTTGAAGGTGACCGCGAGGCACGGGCCCTCGTGGATGCCGATCTTGAGCAGCAGGTCCTCACTGCCGCGCTGGTCGTTGATCTCCTGCATCGCCTCGCGCATGCGCAATGCCGCCGCGAGCGCCCGGTCCGGCGTCGGGAATGTCGCCATCACCGCGTCGCCGATGGTCTTGACCACCGCGCCGGCCTCCGAGGCGACGATGCGGTAGAGCACGCTGAAGTGCTGCCGCACGAGATCATAGGCAACGAGGTCACCGACCCGTTCATAGAGCTCGGTCGATCCCTTGAGGTCAGTGAACAGGAAGGTGAGGCTGGTGATCTTCAGCCGCTGGTCCACATCGAGGGTGTCGGTGCGGTAGATGTCGCGGAAGGTCTGGTTGGTCAAAAGCCGCTTCGCCGTCAGGAACGGTTTGCGGTTCCCGATCATGTCGTGCATCACCTGATTGGCAATCCAGACGCCGGGCAGCACACGGCGCCGGGTGCGGTTCTCCAGGGTGAGGCGCAGCGGCCCGGGCCGCATCTCCACCGTGCCGGTGGGCGCCTGCACCTGGTTGAACACGATGGAGAGCGACTGCCGCTCCCGTGTCGGTTCGCCCTTGACGTCGATGAACTGGGTGGCGTGGGTCACCGGATCGAACACGATGATGAATTCGCTCGGCAGCTGCAGCGACAGCAGCGCCTTCTCACCCGGCGGCAGATCCAGCGCCTCCATCGTGAATTCGTCGAAATGGCTCTCGAGGTCATCCGGCAGGTCGATGCCAGAGCCCCAGAACACCTGTCGGCAGTACTCGATATAGGGCAGCGTGTCGGGATCATGGGCTGCGATGCGGCGCGTGCGCGGATTGACGGTGAAGGTGACCTCGACCATCTCGTCGAGGGTCGGCTCGTAGGCTGCGGCGCACAGCGCGCAATTGTAGCGGTCGTGGTCGAAAGTCTTGAGCGAGGCGCCGGCATCGAGCACGCCGCCGCACCCGGGACACAGCATGTTCCAGGACAGGTCGAACAGCCCCATGCGGGAGGCATGCAAGAACGCCGCGATGACGTGCTCGACGTCGAGGTTTTGCTTTTGTGCGAACTCGAGCGCGTTGATGCGACAGAGATCACGGTCCGAGCCGTCGCGCACCGCGCGTTCGATGGCATCGACGGACCGGGCATCCGCGGTCTGCCGCAGCACGTCAAACAGAGCTTTTGTTTCGGTCATGGGCCCAGCCTCGCGCAAAATGTCGCGGGAGGGAAGCGCTATGTGGCAGGTCTTGCCTGCCCGGAATTGTCACAAAATCGATAGAAACCCGGGCAAGAAACCGGAATATTGACACTGCGTGCGCGTTTGTAACGCGGGCGCCACTGCGTCCCACTGTTCATGACAGGGAGCTTCATCACATGTCGAGAGCCATCGCCACGGCCGCGCTGCTGACATTGCTGGCCTCTGGAGCCGCCGCCTGGGCCCAGACCGCCCCCGCCACGACCGCCAATACCGCCAAGGGCAAGGCGCTGGTGAACGCCAAGGGCATGACGCTCTACGTGTTCGACAAGGACAGCGCGGGCAAGTCGAACTGCAACGGTGCCTGCACGCAGAACTGGCCCCCTCTGGCGGCT
This sequence comes from Pseudomonadota bacterium, assembly GCA_040756765.1. Taxonomy (GTDB): domain Bacteria; phylum Pseudomonadota; class Alphaproteobacteria; order Rhizobiales; family Xanthobacteraceae; genus Bradyrhizobium_A. The sequence continues at coordinate 65,558 of JBFLYG010000005.1, forward strand.
GCGGCGGATGCCAAAGCTTCTGGCGACTGGACCCTTGTCGCCCGCGAGGACGGCAGCCGGATGTGGGCCTACAAGGGCCGCCCGCTGTACAATTGGAAAAACGACAAGGCGCCGGGTGACACCACTGGCGACGGCTTCAACGGGGTCTGGCATATCGCAGCGCCCTGACCGACCGTTGGGGCCATGCCCCCGGTTTGCAAAGCGTGAACGATTTCAGGGTTCTGAACGACTAAAGCGGACATCCGCCGCGGAGCGCCCCTGCCCCGCGGCACCGTTTTCGTCTAGGTTGCGTCCGCGCGACCCCTTCAGTTCACCCAGGAGCCCTTCCCCATGTCGACCGGCTGGATCGTTCTCGGCGTCATTGTCGTCCTCGCTTTCCTCGCATTCGGCGCCTACAACCGCCTCGTCGCGCTGAGCCAGCGGGTCGGCCAGGCCTTTGCCGATATCGACGTGCAGCTCAAGCAGCGTCACGACCTGATCCCGAACCTGGTCGAGACCGTGAAGGGCTATGCCGCCCACGAGCGCGGCACGCTGGACGATGTGGTGAAGGCCCGCAACGCGGCGCTGTCGGCCCAGGGCCCCGCCCAGGTCTCCGCCGCCGAGGCCCAGCTCTCCGGCGCACTCGGCCGCCTGATCGCCCTGTCGGAGGCCTATCCCGACCTCAAGGCCAATGCCAATTTCCAGCAGCTGCAGAGCGAGCTCTCGGACATCGAGAACAAGCTCGCGGCCAGCCGCCGTTTCTTCAACAACGCCGTGCAGGAATACAACACCGGCATCCAGCAACTGCCCGCCGCGCTGTTCGCCGGCATGCTGGGCTTCACCCGCAAGGACTTCTTCGACCTCGGCGAGAGCCGGGTGCAGCTCGACCAGGCCCCGGCCGTGAAGTTCTGACGCCGTCGTCGCGGGGCCGCATCCCATGGCCGCCTATGGTCTCTACACCCACATCGCATCGAACAAATTCCGTTCGATGCTGCTGCTCGGCGGCTTGTTCCTGCTGATCTATGTGATGGTGTTCGCCGGCGCGCTGATCGCCGAGGTCATGAGCTATGGCGGCGGCACGGTGGACTATTATCTCGCCGCCGCCACACGCGACCTGATCAAGGCGCTGCCGCTCGCGACGCTCGGCTCCGCCGCCTGGATCGTGATCGCCTATTTCTTCCACCAGTCGATCATTGACGCCGTCACCGGCGGCCACGACGTGACCCGCAAGGAGCAGCCCCGGCTCTACAACCTGCTCGAAAACCTCTGCATCTCGCGCGGCATCCCGATGCCGAAGCTCAAGATCGTGGACAGCGACGCGCTCAACGCGTTCGCCACCGGCCTCAACCGCAAGCAATATGCCGTCACCGTCACCTCCGGGCTGTTGCGCGCGCTCGACGACCAGGAGGTCGAGGCGGTGCTCGGTCACGAGCTGACCCACATCCGCAACGGCGACGTCCAGCTGATGGTCATCGCCGTTATCATCGCCGGTGTCGTCGGCTTCTTCGCCGAGCTGTTCTTCCGCCTCTTCTTCAACTCCGGGATCCGGATCGGCGGCGGCCGCAGTTCCTCCTCCTCCTCGTCATCCTCCGACGGCGACCGCAAGGGCGGCGGCGGGGCTATCATCGTCCTCATCCTTGCGGTCGCGCTGATCGCACTGTCCTGGCTGTTGTCGCTGGTGGTGCGGTTCGCGCTGTCACGCTCGCGCGAATTCCTGGCGGACGCCGGCTCGGTGGAACTGACCAAGAATCCGGACGCCATGATCTCGGCGCTGCGCAAGATCGAGAACCGCGGCGAGCTGCCGGGGGCGACCTCCGCGGTGATGGAGATGTGCGTCGACAACCCGCGCGAGGGCTTTGCCGACCTGTTCGCCACCCACCCCTCGGTCGACTCGCGGGTCCGCGCGCTGGTGCAGTTCGCCGGCGGCCATGATCCGGGCCCGCTCGCCCTGCCGCCGCCGGCGGACGCAGGGACGGACACCGGCGATCAGGCGCAGCCGACGGCCGACACCCCGTCGCCGGCCGCGCCCGCAGACCACCCCGCGCCATCGCCGGCGGCGCCCTGGGGGCCCCCGGAACCGCCGTCCGGCGCCCCGGCCGGCCCCTGGAACAAGCCCGCCGGGCCCTGGGGATAACCTCGCCGGAACACATCCGGCCGACACGCCGGAAATGCCCCAATGAACCTGGGGCTATCCAGCCGGCAGAACCGTTGAGGAATTGAATTCTCCCTTGTTTCTGCCATGTTCCGCCCCAATGCAGACAGGGACGATCCGCATTCCTGCGGGTCAGCACGGTTGGGGCAAGGGGATCTCATGGCAAAGCCGGCAGTGATCGTGGTGGGCGCGGACAAGGGCGGGGTCGGCAAGACCACGGTGTCGCGTGCGGTACTCGACTATTTCAGCGCCAACAACATTCCGACCCGGGCGTTCGACACCGAGTCGCCCCGCGGGACGCTGAAGCGCTTCCACCCGGACATCACCGAGATCGTCGACATGACGACGACCTCGGACCAGATGAAGATCTTCGATACCCTCAACACCGCCGGCGCCTCGGTCACCGTGATCGACGTGCGCGCAGGCCTGCTGTCGCCCGCCCTCGCCTCGCTGCGCGACATCGGCTTCCTCGATGCGGCGAAGTCCGGCCAGATCACCTTCGCCGTGTTCCACATCCTCGGCCCGTCGATCGCCTCGCTCGAGGAGATCGCCGAGACCGCGACGTTCATGAACGGCGCCAAGTACTTCCTGGTGAAGAACTTCATCAACAACACCAGCTTCTTCGAGTGGGACCAGGCGACCTACAACTCCTACTTCCACCGCATCAAGGATGCCACCGAGCTCACCATCCCCAAGCTCAACGAGATGGCCTACGAGCAGGTCGAGGTCTCCTCGGTGCCGTTCCTCAAGTTCGTCGCCAACAAGGGCCACAACGACGACGCCGCGAACTACTCGTTCGTGCTGCGCGGCTATGTCCGCCACTGGCTCGGCAACGTCTGGAGCGAGTTCGATCGCATCAAGCTGACCGACCTCGTCGGCTCCGCGCCCGCCGCGCGCAAGGCGGAGTGACGGCCGCGCCGCGGCCCTTGCGCACCGCGGTTCCGGCTGCGATGGTCGGCTCTTGAAGGGCCTTCAGCGTCCCGCCGCGCGGGGCGCCATCCCGTATTGATTTGCCGGACTGATGAGCCGCACGCCCGTCTATATCGTCTGCTCGACCCGCCCGTTCGTCGGCAAGACCCTGCTGTCGCGCCTGCTGGTCGAATTCCTGCTGCTGCAGCGGCGCGAGGTGGTGGCCTTCGACATCAACGAGAAGGAACCATCGCTGATCGACTTCCTGCCTGACGTCACCGAGACGGCGGACGTGATGGACACCTTCGGCAAGATCCAGCTGATGGACCGCCTGATCGTCAATGACGACATCGGCAAGGTGCTCGATCTCGGCTTCCATGCCTACGACGAATTCTTCAGGATGATCGAGGAGATCGGCTTCATCAAGGAGGCGAGCCGGCGCGGGGTCGATCCGATCCTGATGTTCGTCGCCGATTCCGACCGGATGTCGGGGGCAAACTTCGCGCGGCTGCGGCGCACCTTTCCGGACGCCGCCATCGTGCCGGTGGACAACGAGCAGGTGCTGCATGGCGAGCCGCCGGCTTCCTATGACGGTCTCCCCACGCTGCACATCCGGGCCCTGCCGCCGTTCCTGAAAACCTATATCGACCGCCGCAACTTTTCGTTCACCGGATTCCTGCGGCAGGACACCGACACCTCGTCGGAGCTCAACCAGTGGATCCGGCGCAATTACATCGCGTTTCGCGACATCGAGCTGCATCTGCACCGCTATCGGATGTGATACGGTCGCACGGCTCTGCAGCGCCCGAGCAGCGATCGACGCAACGCAAGGGAGGCAAACCATGACCACACCGAACGACACCCATGGCGGCGGCTGCCGCTGCGGACGGCTCCGCTTTTCGGTGACAGGCGTCCCGATGATGACGATGGCGTGCCACTGCACCGGCTGCCAGCGGATGACGGCGAGCGCCTTCTCGCTCAGCGCGCTCTATCCGAGCGCGGCCTTTGCGGTGACCGCGGGCGAGCCGGTGATCGGCGGGCTGCATGGCCCGGCCCGCCATTTCTTTTGCGCCTACTGCATGAGCTGGGTGTTCACCCGTCCCGAGGGGATGGACGACTTCGTCAATGTCCGCGCGACCATGCTGGACGATGCGCGCTCGTACCGCCCCTTCATCGAAACCTACACTTGCGAAAAGCTGCCGTGGGCGACGACGCCGGCGACCCACAGCTTCGACAAATTTCCGCCAATGGAGCAGTTCCCGGCCCTGCTGGCGGAGTATCGCGCCCACTCCGGCTGACGCCTTGGCCGGCTCTTCTGACCGGCCGGGCAAACGACGCTAGTCGCCGTAGCTGCGCAGGCCGTCGAGGTCGAGGATGGTGATGCCGCCATACTCGAGCCGCAACAAGCCTTCCTTCTCCAGCACCTTGAGGCTCTGGTTGGCATTCTGGCGCGATACGCCGGACAGCGAGCCGACCTCTTCCTGGGTGATCTCGAGATGGCGCGTCACGTCCGGGTAGAGGATGGGATTGAACAGCGAGGCGATGCAGCGGGCGAGGCGCGCGGTGGCGTCGAGCATGCGATCGTATTCGAGCAGGGCGATGAACTGTCCGAGGCGCTCGTTGAGCTGGCCGACCAGGAAGCGGTTGAAGGCCACGCTGTTCTCGAACAGCCACAGGAAGGTGGCGCGATCCATCATCGCAAGGCGCGTGTCGCGCAGCGCCACCAGGTCGTAGCGCCGCAGCTCGTCCTTGAGCATGGTGCCCTCGCCGATCCAGGCGCCGGCGGTGACGCCGGTAAAGCCGATCGCCTTGCCCTCGCGCGACACCGTTCCCATCTTGACGAGCCCGGAGACGACGCCCGTCCAGTAATCGAAGCGGTCGCCGCGCAGACAGATGAACTCGTTGGCCTTGTACGATTTCTCGATGATGCCGGCGCGGGCGCGCTCGACCTCCGCCTCGCTCAGGGCGCGCGACCAGGCCGCGATCCGCTTGAGATAGTCCGCAGAAATCATGGTCCTCGCCACCTGTCGCACGGCGCCCGGCTCCGGTCGGTGCGGATCACCGCGGTCGCCGGGCCGGCTCGTTCGCTGCAGACCTTAGCACAGGCGCCGCGCCGTGAAGCCACGGCGAGGGGTGCGGCCACCCGAATGGCTGCGGCCAATGATCGCCCGGCGGACACGCCGCCAGCGCGCTCCCGACGGCTCAGTGGCCCTCGAACGTCATCAGCGTGCGCACCGGCACGTCCATGGCGCGGAGCTTGTCCGCGCCGCCGAGCTCGGGCAGGTCGATGATGAAGCAGGCCGCGATCACCTCGGCGCCGATCTGGCGCATCAGCTTCACCGCCCCCTCAGCGGTGCCCCCGGTGGCGATGAGATCGTCGATCAGGATCACCCGCTCGCCGGGATGGATGGCATCGGCATGCACCTCCATCTCGTCGAGGCCGTATTCCAGCGAATAGGCGATCCGCACGGTGGCGTGCGGCAGCTTGCCCTTCTTGCGGATCGGCACGAAGCCAGCGGACAGCTGGTGTGCCACCGCGCCGCCGATGATGAAGCCACGCGCCTCGATGCCGGCGATCTTGTCCACCTTGGAGCCGGCCCAGGGCTGCACCAGTTCGTCGACGGCGCGGCGGAAGGACCGCGCGTCGCCGAGCAGCGTGGTGATGTCCCTGAACATGACGCCCGGCTTGGGATAGTCCGGGATGGTGCGAACCACCGATTTCAAATCGCTCATGCGAATCTGTCGCCTTTCATTTGACCTGGCGGCCCGGTTCCAACCTGCGCCTAGCGCGGCACACCGAGCCGGAATGCATTTTCCACGATCCGAAGCCCGACCTCGCCACCCAGCGACATCAGCGATTCCGGGTGGAACTGAACGCCGCCGACCGGCAGCGTCCTGTGCTCGATCGCCATCGCGACACCGTCGTCGGTCGCCGCCGTCACCTGCAGCACGTCGGGCATGCTGTCGCCCTCGACATAGAGCGAATGATAGCGCCCGACCACGACCTCGTTCGGCAGATTGCCCATCAGCGTGCCGCCACGCACCTTGACGCGCGACGGCCGGCCGTGCGCAGGTTGTGTCAGCTGGCCGAGCACCCCGCCAAAATACTCGCCGATCGCCTGCACGCCGAGGCAGACGCCGAACACCGGCAGCTTCTTGCCGAGTGCCGCATCGAGCGTGCGCGCGATGTTGAAATCCTCCGGGCGGCCCGGCCCCGGCGACAGCACCAGAAGATCATAGGCCTGACGCTCCAGCATCTCCAGCGCATGGGTGTGGCGAACGACACTGACGGTCGCGCCAACCTGACGGAAATAGTCCGCCAGCATGTGCACGAAGGAATCCTCGTGATCGACCAGCAGCACCTTCTTGCCCGAGCCGACCGCATCCGGTGCCGACGCCGACAGCGGCTTCGGCGCATCGCCGCGCAGCGCCTGGAACAGCGCCGCCGCCTTGGTCTGGCACTCCTTCTCCTCGGCCACCGGATCGGAGTCGAACAGCAGCGTCGCCCCGACCCGCACCTCGGCGAGGCCATCCTTCATGCGGATGGTGCGGATGGTGATGCCGGTGTTGATGCCGCCGTCGAAGCCGACGCCGCCGATCGCGCCGGCGTACCAGCGGCGCGGCGAGCGCTCGTTGTCTTCGACGAACTGCATCGCCCACAGCTTCGGCGCGCCGGTCACGGTCACCGCCCAGGCATGGGTGAGGAAGGCATCGAGCGCATCGAAGCCCGGACGCAGGATGCCTTCGACATGGTCGACGGTATGGAACAGCTTCGAGTAGGTCTCGATCTGCCGCCGCGCCAGCACCTTGATGGTGCCGGGCACGCAGACGCGTGCCTTGTCATTGCGGTCGACGTCGGTGCACATGTTGAGCTCGAACTCGTCCTTCTCCGAGTTCAGCAACTGGCGGATCTGCTCGGCGTCGCCGATGGCGTCGACGCCGCGGGCGATGGTGCCGGAGATCGGACAGGTCTCGACGCGCCGGCCGTCGGAGCGCACGAACATCTCCGGCGAGGCCGCCACCAGAAACTCGCCGTCGCCGAGATTCATCAGCGCGCCATAGGGTGACGGATTGATCTTGCAGAGGCGCTGGAACACCTCAGCCGGCGAGCGCTCGCAGGGCTCGCCGAACAGCTGGCCGGGCACCGCCTCGAACAGATCGCCGCGGGCGAACGCCTCGCGCGCCTTCTGCACCGTCGCCTGGTAGGCGCCGGGGGCGTGATCGGCAAAGGCCTGGCGCGGCGTCTTCTGGTAGACGCTGTCCGGGGTCTCGCGGTCGAGCCCGGCGGTCGCCTTGTCCTTCCAGGTGAAGTCGTAGGTCAGCGTCACGCCGCGGCCGGTGGCGCGGTCGTAAACCAGCAGCTCGTCGGGAATGTAGAGCACGATGTCGCGCTGATCGGCTTCGCGGGCGCGCTTCTGCTCGAGGTCCTCGATCTGGAACACGAGATCATAGGCGAACGCGCCGAACAGGCCGTGCAACGGGTCGGCGGTCTCGCTCATCGCCCCGATGATGGCGCGCACCAGCGACATCACGCTGGCGCGGCGGGTGCGCTGCTCCTCCTCGACCGGCGCCTCGCCGCGCACAATATGCCCGCTGAGCCGCGTCGCGCTGCGCTCGGTCACCACCACGCAGGGCTCATTGAGCGTATCGGCAAGAAAGGCAATCAGCACCCTGCCGCGGGCGTTGAGCGCGTGAAGCAGGAAGTTGAAGCCGGTGGTCTCTAGCCGGAGCGGCGGATCGGCGAAGCCGAGGTCGAAGCTCTCGTAGCGTCCCGGCACCGTGGTGCCCGACGACAGCACCACGCCGCGGCGGTGGTCGAGCTTTTCGATCAGGCGGTCGAGCGCCGCACCGCCGGTGAAATGCGCTGCGACCCGCGCGACTTCGAGGCCGCCCGCGGTGCGGTAGGTGCTGTGGGCGGGAAGGGAGAAGATGGTCCTGTTCATGCGGTCCTCTCAGAGTGTTGGAAGGCGCGCCATGCAGAACACACGAACAAGAGGCCGTCGCACTGCGATGACGGCCTGAACGATTGCGAAAACGGGAAAATAAATCGCACCGGCCACCTTTAGAAGGTGGGCCACCAAAGACGGGATGGGCGGGCGACGGTGTTCATGGGGCGCAAATCACCACGCCTCAGCGGGGGCGTCAAGGGCGAAACCGGGGAATGGCCCGTCAAAGACACGCCAGCCCCCCTTCCCCAGCCGGTCGCAGGCCTCGCTCAGCCCGCCCACGCCCTCCTCAATACGGTGAGGCCGAGGGCACCCACGCTCTCCTCGACCACCTCCCAGCCCTGACCCTGATACCAGGCCCGGAGCGCCGGACGCGCGGCGAGGTAGACCTGCGCGGCCCCAAGCCCGAACGCCGCCGCGGCCGCGGCCGCGACAAGCGCTGTCCCCACACCCGTGCCGCGACAGTCCGGCTCGACCCACACGGCGGCGACCCAGGGCGTGTAGTGCGGGCGGTCGTCGAGATCGGAGGCGATCACCGACGCCGTTCCCAGGAAGGTCGCTCCATCGTGGGCCACCAGCGCCAGCGGCAGGGTGCTGGTGGTCATGTTCTCCTGCAGCCGCGCGGCAATATGGTCGCGCGGCACGCCGTGGCGTTGCCACCAGGCGGCCCATATGCGGTCCGCAACGGTGGCGAAGAACTCCGGCCGCTGCTGCAGATTTGCGATCAACATCGACAGCCGGCTCCGGTCATGTCGACGACCTCACTCCAGATGCTGGCCAAAGAACGCGGTGGCGCGACCCCAGGCCAGCTCCGCCGCCTCGCGGTCATGAACCGCGGCGCGCTGCTCATTCACGAACGCGTGGTCGGCGTCATAACGGAAGAACTCCGCCGACCTGCCGGCGGCCTTCAGTCCCTTCTCGAAAGCGTCGACCACCTGGGGCGTGCACCAGTCGTCCCGGTTGGCGAAGTGGCCCTGCAGCGGCACTCTGATGTCGGCGGGCTTGGCCGCCTGCTCCGGCGGAATGCCGTAGAAGCAGACCGCCGCGCTCAGCTCGGGTATGCGCGCCGCGCCGATGATGGTGACGGCGCCGCCGAGGCAGAAGCCGGTCAGGCCGACCTTGGCGCCGTTGCGCTTGAGGTACTGCACCGCGCCGCGCACCGTCTGCTCGGTGGCGTCGAGGAAGTCCAGCGAGGTCATTTCCTTGTTGGCGGCCTCGGTGTCGTGATAGGGCACCAGCACGCCGTTGTAGAGGTCGGGCGCCAGCGCATCGAAGCCGGCGAGCGCGAAACGATCGGTGAGGCCCTTGATGTTCTCCGACAAGCCCCACCATTCCTGGATGACGACCACGCCGGGCGCATTGCCGCGCGAGGCATTGGCGAGATAGCCCTTCACCTCTTTTCCATCGGGACGTTTGAACGTGATGGTTGTTCCCATGTCTTCCTCCAGGGGACTTGAACTGAACGGCGCGTGAGGCGGCGCCGCGGCGCGCGCAGCATGCCGCCGCCGAAGCGCGTGCGCAATCGCCGAATGGCCGCACGCGGCTTCACTTGCACGGCATGAAAAAAGGGCTCCCCGAGGGGAGCCCTTGTCACGATCAACGACAGCGTCGAAGCGATCAGTGGGCGTTGGCCCAGACCTTGCGCTTGGTGAAGTACAACAGGGTCGCGAGCACCAGCAGGAAGATCATCACCTGCAGGCCGAGCTTCTTGCGGGCCTCGAGCTTCGGCTCGGCGGTCCACATCAGGAAGGCGGCGACGTCGGTGGCGTACTGCTGCACGGTCTGCGGCGAGCCGTCGTCGTAGGTCACCTGGCCGTCGCTGAGCGGCTTCGGCATGCCGAGCGCATGGCCCGGGAAGTACTTGTTGTAGTTCGAACCCGCCGGCAGGGCGAAGCCCTTGGGCGCTTCCTCGTAGCCCTGCAGCAGGGCGGCGATGTAGTTCGGGCCCTTCTCCTGGAACTGCATCACCAGGTCGAACACGAACTGCGGGAAGCCGCGCTCATAACCACGCGCCTTCGCCATCAGCGACAGGTCCGGCGGCAGCGCCCCGCCGTTGGCGGCGCGGGCCGCCTGATCGTTCGGGAACGGCGCCGGGAAGAAGTCCGCCGGACGGCCGGGACGCTCGAACATCTCACCCTGGTCGTTCGGGCCGTCCTTGATCTTGTACTCGGAGGCAAGGCCCGCCGCCTGGGCTTCACTGTAGCCCGGGCCGCCGGCATCGGCGATGTTGCGGAACGCGATGTAGTTCAGCGAGTGGCAGGCCGAGCAGACTTCCTTGTAGACCTTGAGGCCGCGCTGCAGCTGGCCCCGGTCGAAGGTGCCGAACGGGCCGGCGAACGACCACTTCAGCGACGGCGGGGTCGGCTGGCTGTGGGCGTCCTCGGCGCGCGAGCCGCCGGCGCTGCCGACCAGCAGGAGGCCTGCGAGGCCGAAGACCGCGAGCACGGAAGCGACCGTCTTCAGCTTGCCCTTGCCGAGCACGTCGTCAGCGATCGAGTTCGGCAGCGGACGCGCCGTCTCGATGCGGCTGAGGATCGGCAGCAGCACCAGGAAGTGGAAGAAGTAGTAGGCGGTCAGGATGCGGCCGGCGATCACATAAATGCCTTCCGGCGGCTGCGCGCCGAGCCAGCCCAGCACGAGGCAGACCGCCACGAAGATCCAGAAGAACTGGCGGGCCAGCGGCCGGTAGCGCGACGAGCGCGCCTTGGCGCCATCGAGCCAGGGCAGGAAGGCCAGCACCAGGATGGCGCTGAACATCGCGACGACGCCGCCGAGCTTGCTTGGGATCGAGCGCAGGATGGCGTAGAACGGCAGGTAGTACCATTCCGGCACGATGTGGGCCGGGGTCACGCCCGGATTGGCGACGATGTAGTTGTCCGGATCGCCGAGGAAGTTCGGCGTGTAGAACAGGAACCAGGCATAGAACAGCAGGAAGCAGGACATGCCGAACGCGTCCTTGGCGGTCGCATACGGCGTGAACGGCACGGTGTCCTTCTCGGTCTGCGGCTCGACGCCGGCCGGGTTGTTCTGGCCAACCACATGCAGCGCCCAGATGTGCAGCACGACCACGCCGGCGATCACGAACGGCAGCAGGTAGTGCAGCGAGAAGAAGCGATTCAGTGTCGGGTTGCCGACCGAGTAGCCGCCCCACAGCAGGGTGACGATGCTGTCGCCGACGTAGGGAATGGCGGAGAACAGGTTGGTGATGACGGTGGCGCCCCAGAAGCTCATCTGGCCCCACGGCAGCACGTAACCCATGAAGCCCGTGGCCATCATCAGCAGGTAGATGATGACGCCGAGGATCCAGAGAACCTCGCGCGGCTCCTTGTACGACCCGTAATAGAGGCCGCGGAACATGTGCACGTACACGGCAATGAAGAACATCGACGCGCCGTTCGAGTGCAGGTAGCGCAGCAGCCAGCCGAAGTTGACATCGCGCATGATGCCTTCGACCGACTTGAAGGCGAGATCCGCATGCGGGGTATAGTGCATCGCCAGGATGATCCCGGTGATGATCTGGACGCCCAGCATCATCGAAAGGATGGCGCCGAACGTCCACCAGTAGTTCAGGTTGCGCGGCGTCGGATAGGCAACGAACGAGGAGTGGATCAGGCCGCCGATCGGCAGGCGCCGTTCGATCCACTTCAAAACTGCGTTCTGCGGGTTGTAGTCGGAGGGTCCGCTCATGATGCGATCCTGAGAAAGGTGATGCGAGGCGTCGGCCGCTGAGGGCTCAGCCGATCTTGATTTTGCTGTCCGAGGTGAAGGCGTACGGCGGCAGCGGCAGGTTGGCCGGCGCCGGTCCCTGGCGGATGCGGCCCGACGAGTCGTACTGCGAGCCGTGGCACGGGCAGAAGAAGCCGTCGTAGTTGCCCTCGTGAGCGATCGGGATGCAGCCGAGATGGGTGCAGATGCCGATCACCACCAGCCACTGCTCATGGCCTTCCTTGACGCGCGCCTGGTCGGACTGCGGATCGGGCAGGCTCGAGACCGGCACTGCGCGGGCCTCTTCGACCTGCTTCTTGGTGCGGTTCATGATGTAGATCGGCTTGCCGCGCCAGAACACCTTGATCGCCTGTCCTTCGGCGATCGGCGACAGGTCGACATCGATCGGGGCGCCCGCCGCGATGGTCGAGGCGTCCGGATTCATCTGGGAGATGAGGGGCCAGGCCGTTGCAACGGCACCGACGGCCGCCACGGCTCCGGTTGCGACATAAAGGAAATCGCGGCGGGTCGGCTCCGCCGAAGTCGAGGTCGTCACGTTCCCAAACCCTTTCTGGTCTGCAGCCGGCGGAACCGCCCCCGAGACGCAAGCAAGCGAGCGATCCGGGAGTTCACCGGTCCGCGGGTCTCCCCACGGCAGCAGGACCACACCCCCCGCCAACCGGCCGAAACCGGACGGAACATGCAATCCAGAATCGTTCTATTGGCACCCTTGCCGGGAGAGCGCAAGCCCGCTATCGGCAGACTCCCGCGCGATGCACGAAAACCGGATTTTTGTTGCGGTTCTGACATCCGCCAGAGGCCCCTCCCCGATGCGGATCGCATTGTTTCAGCCAGATATTCCACAGAACACGGGAACGATTCTGCGGCTCTGTGCCTGCCTCGCAGTGGAGGCTCACATCATCGAGCCAGCCGGCTTCCCGGTCAGCGACTACCACTTCCGGCGATCGGGCATGGACTATCTGGATGAGGTGACCATCCAGCGCCATGTTTCCTGGAGCGAATTTGCCGCCTGGCGGGAGAGGACGGCAAGCCGGCTGGTGCTGTTCACCACCAAGGGCTCGGAGCCCTACCTCGCCCACCGTTTCACCCCGCACGATATCCTGCTGTTCGGGCGGGAATCAGCCGGGGTGCCGGACGAGGTGGCGGCCGCCGCCGACGCCCGGCTACGGATTCCGATCGCGCCGGGCCTGCGGTCGATCAACGTGGCCATGGCGGTCGCCATGGCCTTGGGCGAGGCGCTGCGACAGACCGGTGAAGGACCCACATGAGCTACGCGGTCAAAGAGATCTTTTTGACCCTGCAGGGCGAAGGCGCCCATGCCGGGCGGGCCTCGGTGTTCTGCCGCTTCAGCGGCTGCAACCTGTGGAGCGGCCGGGACCAGGACCGTGCCGAGGCCGTCTGCCAGTTCTGTGACACCGATTTCGTCGGCACCGACGGCACGCTCGGCGGCCGCTATGCCACGGCGGATATGCTCGCAGACACCATCGCCGCGACCTGGAATGGCCCCGACGCCCATCGCTACGTGGTCTTGACCGGCGGGGAGCCGATGCTGCAGATCGATCCGGCGCTGATCGACGCCCTGCATGCCCGGCACTTCACCATTGCGGTGGAGACCAATGGAACCATCGAGCCGCCGCCGGGCCTCGACTGGGTGTGCGTCAGCCCGAAGGCCGGCGCCCCCTTGCGCATTCGCAAAGGCCATGAACTGAAGCTCGTCTATCCGCAGGACGGCGCACCGCCGGAGGCCTTCGCGGGCCTCGCCTTCGAGCGCTTCTCGCTGCAGCCGATGGACGGCCCGGACGTCGCTGATAACACCGAGCGGGCCATCGCCTACTGCCTCGCGCATCCGCAATGGCGCCTCAGCGTGCAGACGCACAAGGCGCTCGGCATCAGATAAGGGTTGATCGAACCGATGTGGGAATTGACCAAGTCGTTCTATTTCGAGGCGGCGCACGCGCTGTCCGGCACGACGCTCGAGGCCATCGCCGAGGAGATCCACGGCCATTCGTTCCGTGCCGAGGTGACCGTGCGCGGCACGCCGGATCCGGCGACCGGCATGGTGCTCGACCTCGGCCTTCTGGAGCGCCGCATCGCCGAGGTGCGGGCGGCGCTCGACCACAAGCTGCTGAACCGGATCGAGGCGCTGGGCACCCCGACACTGGAGAACCTCACGCGCTTCATCTGGGAGCGGGTGCAGAGCGCCGGTCCGGTGGTGCGCGTCAGCGTCCATCGCGACAGTTGCGGCGAAAGCTGCAGCTATTTCGGCCCGCAGGGCCAATAATACCCATGACAAGCGAGGGGCGCATGGACATCACCGAGATCGAACAGCGCAAGCAGACGGCGCGGGGCTGGTTCGAGAGCCTGCGCGACCGGATCTGCGCGGCATTCGAACAGCTCGAGGACGAGGCGCCGGCCGACCTGTTTCCGCAGGCTCCGGCCCGCTTCGTGCGCACGCCATGGCAGCGCACCGACCACTCCGGCGCCCCCGGCGGCGGCGGCGTGATGGCGATGATGCGCGGCCGCCTGTTCGAGAAGGTCGGCGTGCACTGCTCGACCGTGCACGGCGAATTCGCACCGGAATTCCGCGCCCAGATTCCAGGCGCTGCCGACGATCCCCGCTTCTGGGCCTCGGGCATCTCGCTGATCGCGCATCTGCGCAGCCCGCACGTGCCGGCGGTGCACATGAACACCCGCTTCGTGGTGACCACCAAGGCCTGGTTCGGCGGCGGCGCCGACCTCACACCGGTGCTCGACCGCCGCCGCACCCAGGAGGACGCCGACACCGTCGCCTTCCACGGCGCCTTCCGCGACGCTTGCCACGCCCATCCCGCGGTCGCGCCCTACGACAAGTTCAAGACGTGGTGCGACGAGTATTTCTACCTGCCCCATCGCAAGGAAGCCCGCGGCATCGGCGGCATCTTCTATGACTGGCTCGACAGCGGCAGCTGGGACGCCGACTTCGCCTTCACGCAGGAGGTCGGACAGGCGTTCCTCGCGACCTATCCGCAACTCGTCCGGCGCAACGTCGCAACGCCCTGGACCGACGCCGACCGGCAGGAGCAGCTGGTGCGGCGCGGCCGCTATGTCGAGTTCAACCTGCTGTACGACCGCGGCACCATTTTCGGCCTCAAGACCGGCGGCAACGTCGATTCGATCCTGTCGTCGATGCCGCCCGAGGTGAAGTGGCCGTAAACCAGGGCCGGAGGCCCGGCGACACGCGCGCGCGAGAAAGTCGCTAAAGCCGGTGCTCGCGGCGGAAGCGAGCGACAGTCTCGTCCGCGATCCGCGTCAAACTGTCGGGATCGGAGGCGAAGTCGCTGGCGAGCCAGGCGTCCTCCGCCAGCGTCAGGATGTGGCCGAGCGCCGGCCCCTCGCCGATGCCGCGCGCGATCATGTCGGCGGCCCTGATCGGAAATTTCGGCGCGGTCCAGCGGTCGGGCAGCGTGGCGAGCTCGATCCAGCGCGCCGCGTCCTCGCCGGCGCCGGCGCGCGCCCAGGCCAGCAGGATACGATCGCGATAGTTCCGCACCCCGAGCCGGTACAGCCGCCGCTTGGCGAGCGCATCGTCCATGCCCTTCAAGCGCCACCAGCGGTGGCCCATCGAGTCGAGCTGCTTGGTTTCCGCATTCGACAACCGCAGCCGCTGCGCCAGCCGCCGCGCATCCTCGGTGACAGCAACAGCGAGCGCGCCGAGCCGCAGCATCGGATCGGGCGCGCGCTGCAGCGCCGCTTCCGCCGCGACCATGGTAACGAAGGCGCCGTGATAGGTGACGCCGCCGAGCAGCGCCAGCAGCAGCCCGCCGTCGCCCATCGCCACCAGCACCTCGGCGGCACGCGGCGCGACGACGAGCTTCAGCATCTCCATGCGCACGCGCTCGGCCGACAACGTCGCAAGACCCGCACGCGCCCCCGTGCAGGCAATGAAGCCGGCGCGGTCGAGCGCCGTCTCGCTGTAGGCCGCCGAGATGCGGAAGAACCGCAGCACCCGCAGATAGTCCTCGGCGATCCGCGCCTCCGGCTCGCCGATGAAGCGCACCCGCCGCGCCGCGATATCGTCAAGGCCGCCGACATGGTCGTGCACCACACCGTCGATGGTCGCCGACAGCGCATTGATGGTGAAGTCGCGACGCTGCGCGTCGCGCGCCCAGTCGCGCCCGAACACCACCCTGGCCTTGCGGCCATAGGTCTCCACGTCCTCGCGCAGCGTCGTAACCTCGAATGGATGGCTGTCGACGACGACCGTCACCGTGCCATGCTCGATGCCGGTCGGCACCGACTTGAAACCCGCCGCAGTGACGCGGCGCACCACCTCCTCCGGCAAGGCCGTGGTGGCGATATCGACGTCCCCGATCGGGCGACCGAGCAGTGCATCGCGCACGGCGCCGCCGACCACCCGCGCCTCCTCGCCATCGCCATCGAGCAGGGCGAGCAGGCGGCCCGCAGGCCCGCCGCGCAGCCACGGCGCGTCATGCAGCAAGGGTTCAGTCATTGGTACGCCCCCGGCACGAGCTTTCCGTTCTCCATGTGCGCGGGCACATAGGTCGAGCCTGGCGGCGCACCGGAAAAATTCGCGAGCAGAACGAGACTGAGAATGGTGAGCAGCAGCGCGCCGATCACCAGCCGCGCCACAACGACGGTCGGCCACGATGCGGCGGTCAGCAGCCCGGCGCGGGTCGCGATCAGGAACGCCGCATAAACCGCGAACGGAATCAGGAAGATGCCGACTTCGGTCAGGACCGGCCGAATCATGACGATGCCCCGGAGGCCGTGATGCCACCGGTACGGAGGCGCCACCGCGCGACCGCACCGCAGGACATCATGCTGGGTCCGAAGCCGCACACTACACGATAATCCGCTCGTACAGCATCCGCAGGATGCCGGCAGTCGCGCCCCAGATGTAGCGATCGGCAAACGGCATCGCGTAGTACGAGCGCATCATGCCCCGCCATTCCTTGCTGTGGATCTGATGATTGATCGGATCCATCAGGAACGCCAGCGGCACCTCGAACGCCTCGTCGACCTCGTCGGCATTGACATGCAGTTCGAAGCCCGGACGCACCCGCGCGACCATCGGCAGGATGCGGAAGCCGAACCCGGTGGCATAGACATCGAGATACCCCACCGGCGTGATGAAGGCGGGGTTCAGCCCGATCTCCTCCTCGGCCTCGCGCAGGGCCGTGTCGAGCGGCGTCGCATCGCCCGGATCGATCTTGCCGCCGGGAAACGAGATCTGCCCGGCATGGTCGTTGAGATGGGCGGCGCGCTGGGTCAACAGCACGGTCGGCTTGTCGTGTTCGACGATGCCGATCAGCACGGCGGCGGGGCGGATCGGGCGCTCCTGCGCGACGATCCGCAGCATGTGATCAGTGCCCTGGTCGCCGCTCGGCGGAATGATGCTGGCGTCGGTCAGGCCCGGCGGCACGTCGAACGACAGACGCGCCCGCGCGCGCTCGAAGAAATCCGCCGAGGACATGTCGGCGGTCGCGTCCCGCTTCAGTAACGGTTCGGTCAAGTCTCGCCTCTCGCCTGCTCCGCGTCGGCCATCGCAAAAAAGATGCCTGCCGACGCCACGCCGAATTTGGCATGACCATCGACGATTCGCTCCTCGCCGAGCTCCACCAGATCGTAATATATCGCCCGCGTCACGCGCGCCCACAGCCCGCTGCGGACGTGCAGGTAGGGCGTCAGCCCGCCGTCCGGCGCGCTCGTAAAGCGCAGGCCGTGGTCGGCGTCACATCGCACCCAGTCGTCGACATTGGTCCGGAAGTGCAGGGCTGCGTCCGCCCCCTCGCCCTCGCGCCGCATCTCGACCGCCAGGAACGGCACGTCGTCGACGCGGATGCCGACCTTTTCCACTGGCGTGACCAGGAAGTGCTTGTCGCCCTCGCGCTTGAGCACGGTGGAGAACAGCCGCACCAGGGCCGGCCGGCCGATCGGCGTGCCGAGATAGAACCAGGTGCCGTCGCGCGCGATGCGGATGTCGAGATCGCCGCAGAACGGCGGATTCCACAGATGCACCGGCGGCAGCCCCCGCGCGCCCGCCGTGCGGGCGACGCTGGCGATCTCGTCCAGCGCATTGCCGGCCTGCGGCCTCGCTGTCTGCCCTTGCTTCGCCATGGTTTGCCCCGACGCTCGTCCGCTCAGTTTGGCATGGTTGATGCAACCGCGCTCGATGCAACCACGATTGATGCAAAATGGGCGGATGTAAACCGGGCCGATGCGGATCGAATTGAGACAGATCGGAACGATGCAACCTGAACGATGCCACCCGAAAGCATATGGCGCGGTCTCCAACTCGTGATCAGCTCCGCCGACCTCTACCGATAAGGTGGGGAAAGCTTAATTCAAGGACATACATGGTCTTTTGGGAAGTCTAGCATGGAAGCCGGAATGGGACAGTCCGAGAGCTTCGATCGCGCGGCAGGGGTTTCCTGCCCGGCGGCTCGGCCCCGGAGGCCCGAACAGGCTCCGGGCCACGGACGGCGGGCCGCGCGATCCACAGGAGAAGCCGATGGCAGACAGCGTTGAGAAACTGGAAGACGTGATCGTCCGCTCTGCGGAACAGGTGGCCGGGCAGATTCGCGCCGCCAAGGACGCGATCGCGACCGTGATCTTCGGCCAGGACCGCGTGGTCGAGAACACGCTCGTCACCATCCTGTCCGGCGGACACGCGCTGCTGATCGGCGTCCCCGGCCTTGCCAAGACCAAGCTGGTCGAGACGCTCGGCGTCACGCTCGGTCTCGACGCCAAGCGCATCCAGTTCACGCCCGACCTGATGCCGTCCGACATCCTCGGCTCGGAAGTGCTGGACGAGAGCACCAGCGGCCGGCGTTCGTTCCGCTTCATTGCCGGTCCCGTGTTCGCCCAGTTGCTGATGGCCGACGAGATCAACCGCGCTAGCCCGCGCACCCAGTCCGCACTGCTGCAGGCGATGCAGGAGCAGCATGTCACCGTCGCCGGCGCGCGGCACGACCTGCCCAAGCCCTTCCACGTGCTGGCGACGCAGAACCCGCTGGAGCAGGAAGGCACCTACCCGCTGCCCGAAGCGCAACTCGACCGTTTCCTGATGGAGATCGACGTCGATTATCCGGACCGCGACGCCGAGCGCCGCATCCTGTTCGAAACCACCGGCGCCGAGGAGACCCAGGCCAAGGCGGCGATGACGCCGGAGGCGCTGATCGCCGCGCAACGGCTGGTGCGCCGCCTGCCGGTCGGTGATTCGGTGGTGGAGGCGATCCTGTCGCTGGTGCGCTCGGCACGCCCCGGCCCCGACAGCGGCGCGACCGGCAAGCAGATCGCCTGGGGCCCCGGCCCGCGCGCCAGCCAGGCCCTGATGCTGGCCGTGCGCGCCCGCGCGCTGCTCGACGGCCGTCTCGCGCCCTCGATCGACGACGTGCTCGATCTCGCCGAGCCGGTGCTCAAGCACCGCATGGCGCTGACCTTCGCCGCCCGCGCCGAGGGCCAGACCATCACCGACGTGATCGGACAGCTCAAGACGCGGATCGGCTGATGGTAGAGCGCACCAGCCCGGAAACGCTTGCGGTCCGCCGTGCCGACGGCGAGAGCCGCACGCTCGCGGCCTCGTTGCCGCGTCTGGTGCTGGAGGCGCGCCGCATCGCCGCCAATGTGATCCACGGCCTGCACGGCCGCCGCCGCGCCGGCCCGGGCGAAAGCTTCTGGCAATACCGCCGCTTCGCCTCCGGCGAGCCGGCACAGAACGTCGACTGGCGCCGCTCCGCGCGTGACGACCATCTCTATGTCCGCGAGCACGAATGGGAGGCCGCCCATACCGTGTGGCTGTGGCCGGACCGTTCGGCCTCGATGGCGTTCGCGTCGAAGACGGCGCGCGACAGCAAGCTCGAGCGTGGCCTGATCGTCAGCTTCGCGCTCGCCGAGTTGCTGGTTGCTGGTGGCGAACGGGTCGGCATCCCCGGCCTGATGGCGCCGAGCGCGAGCCGCAGCATCATCGACAAGATGGCGCAGGCGATCCTCCACGACAGATCGGATCGCCTCAGCCTGCCGCCGTCGTTCGTGCCCTCGCCGCTGTCGGAGATCCTGGTGATGTCGGACTTCTGGTCGCCGATCGCCGAGATCCGCACCATGCTGGCCGGCCTCTCCGCCTCCGGCGCGCACGGCACGCTGCTGCAGGTCGTCGACCCGGCGGAGGAGAGCTTTCCCTATTCCGGGCGCGTGATGTTCGTCGAGCCCGAGGGCGGCGGCGAGATCACCGCCGGCCGTGCCGAGACCTGGGCGAACGACTACGTCCAGCGTGTCGCGCTGCACCGTGCGCAGATCCGCGCCGAGACCAACCGCCTCGGCTGGCTGTTCTCGACCCACACCACCAGCCGCTCCGCCGCCGACCTGCTGCTGGTGCTGCATGGCAGCCTGACCGCGAGCAAGGCCGGCACGCCCCTCATGACCGTGGGGCAACGTGCATGATCGGCGGCCTGCCCCTGTCCTTCGCCGAGCCGTTGCTGCTCATCGGACTGGTCAGCCTGCCGGTGCTGTGGTGGCTGTTGCGGGTGATGCCGCCGCGGCCGCGGCGGATCGACTTCCCGCCGACCCGGCTGTTGTTCGACATCACACCGAAGCAAGAAACGCCCTCGCGCACGCCATGGTGGCTGACCTTGCTGCGGCTCGCGGCTGCGGCGCTGGTGATCCTCGCCGCCGCCGGCCCGACCTGGAATCCGCAGACCGGCGTCGGACGCAGCAGCGCCCCGCTGGTGCTGCTGATCGACGACGGCTGGAGCGCCGCGGCGAGCTGGGATGCGCGCATCCGTGCCGCCGATGAGCTCATCGCCAACGCCGACGGCGACCGCCGTGCGGTGGCGCTGGTGCCGCTCTCCGAGCCCGCACGCGACATCACCCTGATGCCTCCCGGCACCGCGCGCGTCGCGCTACGCCAGCTCGCGCCAAAACCCTACGCGGTCGAACGGGTGGAGACGCTGCCCGCGCTGCAGCGTTTTCTCGGCGCGACCGGCGACGCCGACATCGTGTGGCTGTCGGACGGCATCGACACCGGCCGTGGCAGCGACTTCCTCGCCGGCCTTACCAAGACCGTCGGCGATCGCAGCCTGACCATCGTCGAGGGCGGCGTGCCGCCGGCGCATGCGCTGGCCGCGGCCGAGAACGCCGCCGCGAAGATGACGGTCAAGGTGCTGCGCGCCCACAGCGGCGGCACAGACGCCGGCGTCGTGCGCGCGCTCGACCAGAAGGGCGCGCCGATCGGCGAGACGCGCTTCGTGCTGTCGGCCCAGGACCAGGAGACCGAAGCATCGTTCGACCTGCCGGTCGAGCTGCGCAACGACATCGCCCGCCTCGAGATCGCCGGCGAGCACTCCGCCGGCGCGGTGCAACTGCTCGACAAGCGCTGGCGCCGCCGCGCTATCGGCGTCGTCAGCGGCGCCACCAGCGACACCGCGCAGCCGCTGCTGGCTTCGACCTTCTACCTGACACGGGCGCTCGCGCCGTTCGCGGACGTGCGGCTCGGCGAGCGCGGCGCGCCGGCGCAGGCGATCGGCCAGTTCCTCGACCAGAAGCTGCCGATGCTGATCCTCGCCGATGTCGGCACGCTGTCGCCCGAGATCCGCGACCGCCTCAATGGCTGGATCGACCAGGGCGGCGTGCTGGTGCGCTTCGCCGGTCCGCGCCTCGCCGCCGGCGACGACGACCTCGTCCCGGTGAAGCTGCGCCGCGGCGGCCGCACGCTCGGCGGCAGCCTGACCTGGGAAAAGCCGCAGCACCTGGCATCATTCGCGGCCGATGGGCCGTTCGCAGGCGTCGCCGTGCCGGCCGACGTCACGGTCAACCGTCAGGTGCTCGCCGAGCCCGACCCGTCGCTGGCAACGCGCAGCTGGGCCTCGCTCGCCGACGGCACGCCGCTGGTGACCGGCGAGCGCCGCGGCAAGGGCATGGTGGTGCTATTCCATGTCAGCGCCGACATGCGCTGGTCCGACCTGCCGCTGTCCGGCGCCTTCGTCGAGATGCTGCGGCGGATCGTCGATCTCTCCGGCTACACCGCCAATCCCGGTCCTGGCGTCGCGACCGAAGCCGCCGCCAAGGATGCGGTGGCGCCGAACCGCGTGCTCGACGGCTTCGGCGCGTTCGGCCCGCCGCCGGCGACCGCCAAACCGATCGCCGCAGACTTCCGCGACCGCGCCACCTTCGACCATCCGCCCGGCTTCTACGGCCCGCCGGAGGGGCCGGTCGCAGTCAACGCGCTGGCGGCCGCCGACCGGCTCGCCCCGCTCGACACCTCGACGTTGAAGGCGCGGCACACCGCCTATACCAACACCGAGCCGCGCGACCTGCGCGGGCTGATGCTGTCGGCGGCGCTGGCGCTGTTCCTGATCGACGCCATCATCGTCGCGCTGCTCGGCGGCGGCATCGCCGCGCTGCTGCGCCGGCGGCCCGCGGCGGCCGCAATTCTCGCCGCCGTGATGCTGACGCTGACGCTCGCGGCAAACCACACCGCCTCGGCACAGGACAAGAGCAAGGTCGCGGCGCCCCCTGCCACATCAGCCGCGACCGCGAGCAGCGACGCGGCCGCAATCAGCGCAGTGTCGCAGACCCGCCTCGCCTATGTCGTCACCGGCAACGAGGATGTCGATGGCATCGTCAAGGCCGGCATGGCCGGCCTCACCCTGTTCCTGGCGCAGCGCACCGCGCTCGAGGCCGGTGAGCCGGTCGCGGTGGATCCGGCGAAGGACGAACTCGCGTTCTATCCGCTGGTGTACTGGCCCGTGCTGCCGGGCGCGCCCAAGCCGTCGCAGGAGGCGCTGAACCGCCTCGATGCTTACATGAAGCAGGGTGGCACCGTGCTGTTCGATACCCGCGACGCCATCGAGGCACCGCCGGGCGCCGGCGGCGAGTCCCAGACACCCGGCATGCAGGCGCTGCGCACCATTCTCTCCGCTCTCGATATTCCGGAGCTCGAGCCGGTGCCGCGCGAGCATGTGCTGACCAAGACGTTCTATCTGCTGCGCGACTTCCCCGGCCGCTTCAACACCGGCCAGACCTGGGTGGAGGCGCTGCCGCGCGAGGACGAGGACGACAGCAATACGCGGCCGGCCCGCGGCGGCGACGGCGTGTCCCCGATCATCATCACCTCGAACGACTTCGCCGGCGCCTGGGCGATGCGTCCTGACGGCCAGCCGATGCTGCCGCTGACGCCGGGCGAGCCGCGCCAGCGCGAGTTCGCGTTCCGCGCCGGCGTCAACATCGTGATGTACACGCTGACCGGCAACTACAAGGCCGACCAGGTGCACGTGCCGGCGCTGATCGAGCGGTTGGGACAGTAGCGGGCCACGGCGCAGTGGCCGATGTTAACTCCTCATCCTGAGGAGCCCGCGCAGCGGGCGTCTCGAAGGATGAGGCCGAGGAACGAGACGATGGTCGGGCCTCATGGTTCGAGACGCGCGGCTTCGCCGCGCTCCTCACCATGAGGAGACGACGCGAGCCACCAGGGCTCTGAGATAGAGGCAAGACGGGAGACGCATGCAGTACGGCATCGCCTTCGCACCGCTGGTTCCGACGACCGTGCTCTGGATCGGGCTCGGCGCCATTGTCGTGATCGCAGCGCTGCTGCTGGTGGCGCGCGCCCGCGGCGCGGCGATTCGCGTCGCCGCGCTGGCGCTGATCCTGCTCGCGCTCGCCAATCCCTCGTTCACCCGCGAGGAGCGAGAACCGCTGTCCTCCGTCGCCGCCGTGGTGATCGACAAGAGCCCGAGCCAGACTTTCGGCGATCGCACGAAGGAGACGGAAGCGGCGCGCACGGCGCTGGTCGACCGGCTCAAGCAGGTCAAGGGCCTCGAAGTGCGCGTGGTCGAGGCCGGCCAGGCCGACGGCGAGACCGACGGCACGAAATTGTTCGGCGCGCTGGCTTCGGCGCTATCCGACGTGCCGACCGACCGTGTCGCCGGCGCCTTCCTGATCACCGATGGTCGCGTCCATGACATTCCCGCCAGCGCCGCGGCGATCGGCTTCTCCGCGCCGCTGCATGCGCTGATCACCGGCCGCAAGGACGAGCGCGACCGCCGCATCGCCATCATCGCGGCGCCGCGCTTCGGCATCGTCGGCCAGCAGCAGACCATCACCTACCGCCTCGACGACCAGGGCGTGACCGGCCAGCAGGCCCGCGTCACCGTGCGCCGCGACGGCGAGGTGCTGAACGAACGCCAGGTGCTGAGCGGCCAGACCGTCAGCGTGAACATCGACATTCCCCATGCCGGCCCCAACATCGTCGAGATCGAGGCGACGCCGCTGGCGAACGAACTGACCCCGGTGAACAACCGCGCCGTGGTGTCGATCGACGGCGTGCGCGACAAGCTGCGCGTGCTGCTAGTATCCGGCGAGCCGCATTCCGGCGAGCGCACCTGGCGCAACCTCCTGAAGTCCGACGCCAGCGTCGACCTCGTGCACTTCACCATCCTGCGACCGCCGGAGAAGCAGGATGGTACCCCGATCAACGAGCTGTCGCTGATCGCGTTTCCGACGCGCGAATTGTTCCAGCAGAAGATCAACGAATTCCAGCTGATCATCTTCGACCGCTACGCCCGCCAGGGCGTGCTGCCGATCTCCTATTTCGACAACATCGCCCGCTATGTGCGCAACGGCGGTGCGGTGCTGGTATCCGCCGGGCCGGACTATGCCTCGACCACCAGTATCTGGCGCACGCCGCTCGACACCGTGCTGCCCGCCGAGCCGGTCGGCGTCACCGAGAAGGCGTTCCTGGCGCGCCTCACCGAGGTCGGCAAGCGCCATCCGGTGACGCGGGGCCTCGACGGCTCGGCGAGCGAGCCGCCGCACTGGAGCCGCTTCTTCCGCCTGGTCGACACCCGCAACATCACCTCGCCGGCGCTGATGGAAGGCGCCGACAGCAAGCCGCTGCTGGTGCTGTCGCGCCAGGGCGAGGGCCGTGTCGCGCTGATCCTGTCCGACCACATCTGGCTGTGGGCGCGCGGCTATGAGGGCGGCGGCCCGCATCTCGACCTGCTGCGCCGCATTTCGCACTGGCTGATGAAGCAGCCGGAGCTCGACGAGGAGGCGCTGCGGCTTGCGGTGCACGGCCACGAGTTGCAGGTGACGCGGCAGACCATGGCGGACAGCGCCGCGCCGGTCACCGTCACCTCGCCCTCCGGCGCCAGCCGCACGCTGACGCTCACCGCCGGCGATCCCGGCCAGTGGCGCGCCACCACCGACGCCAGCGAGCTCGGCCTGTGGCAAGCAAGCGACGGCACGCTGAAGGCGCTGATCAATGTCGGCCCGGTCAACCCCAGGGAATTCTCCGAGGTCACCTCGACCACCGACGCACTGGCGCCGCTGACGCGCGCGACCGGCGGCGATACCCGGCGCATCGCCGACGCATCCGGCGTCGACGTGCCGCGCGTGCTGCCGGTGCGCTCGGCGACCTCGTTCCAGGGCGACGGCTGGCTCGGCGTCCGCATGCGCGACGCCAGCGTGGTGCGCGGCATCGGCGTGCTGCCGGTGTTTGCCGGCCTCGCCGGCCTGCTGCTGCTGATCGGCGCCTTCGCCGCAACCTGGGTGCGCGAGGGCCGCTAGCCACCCAGAGGCTTGCCGACAGGCGTTGAACCTCGCCGTCGCGGATGGCGACCAATCGACGAACACACGACCGCGGTCCGCGACGCACGCAGCCGCGTTCGGACGCCATCCGTCGGAACTGGCCATGACCCCATCCGCGATCGCGCGGCTCGTGCTCGCCGCCTCATTGATCTGTGGCATCGCCGCCGCGCGCGCGCTCAGCCCGGTGGCCCCCAACGGCCTCATCATCACGCTGGAACGCGGCCCCTGCGAGGCGCGCTGCGCCGTCTACCGCCTGACCCTCGAAGGTGACGGCCATGTCGTCTATCTCGGCCGGCATTTCGTGCACAAGGCCGGCCGCGCCACCGCGCGGGTGCAACCGGATGCGATCCGGCAGATCGCCCAGCAGCTTCAGGCGCTCGACTTCTTCGCCCTCAAGGACGCCTACGGCCGCGATCCCGGTGACTGCGTCACGCGGCAGGACGATGCACCCACCGCAACGTTGACACTAAACATCGACGGCCGCAGCAAGACGGTGCAACACAATGTCGGCTGCACCGGCCCCATCGCCTCGCGCCTGACCGACATCGCGGCGGCAATCGATCGTGTTGCCGGCGTCAACCGATGGACCAAATGAGCTAACGACGACCGGAGCCGACCATGTCGCTCGACCGTGCCAAGGCCATCGCCTACGCCAGGAAGCACTGGACCATCCCCTGCGACGACGGCCTGCTCTGCCTCGACAACGAGGTGCTCAGCATCGAGCACAAGCGGCGGGAGTTGCGGGCGCCGGCCGCCGACGGCTGGGAAGCGAAGTTCGTGCGCTACACCGACGACACCGGCGCCTTGTCGGAGAAGGCCGTGTTCCAGAAAGACGCCGAGGAAAAGCTGATCAATGACTGGGCCGGCCTTGCCGACTGCGCGCATTTCCTGTCGCGATGCCTGCAAGCCGGCGGAGTCAATGTCAGCCAGCGCGGCGTGCACGGCCTGGTGATGGCGCTGCAGGAGCGCTCCGACACCCGCACATTGTGCGACCGTGTCGGCCAGGAAGCCGCACAGCGGGTGATCGACACCGGCATCTTCAAGAGCGGCGACATGTTCGGCTACTTCAACGTCAGTCCGCATGGCGACTACGGCGAGATCCGCTACACCCACTCGACCATGTTCGCCGGCAAGCGCAATCACCACGACCCCGGCCGCATCACCTGCCACTCGATGTCCCGCTTCCCGGGACTCTCCGACATCGAGGACCGCTGGTTCCTGAAGGACGGCTACACCTACACGCTGATCCATTTCACCAGCGACGACGGCGCGGTCGGCGCCGCCACCGCGCGGGAGATCGGCGGCTGGTGGAAGGTCACGTTCGGCAGCGAGGTGCTGTTCTACGATGTCCTGCCGGACGGCCGCGCGCGCATGGCGCGGGCGAGGCCAAAGACCGCCACATCACCGCTGCCGGAAGCCGCAGCCATCGCCAGCGGCCACTGGTTCGAGCGCGCCGGCGTCGTCACCCTGATCTGGCGCCGGAGCGGAACGGTCGAGGTCTGGACGCGGGATCCGGCGACCGGAGGCTTCACCATCCAGCGCAACAGCCACCTGACTGGTCACGCCGCGCACCTGTAAGCGGACGGGAGAACCTCGCGTGGCAGTGTTGCCGAAATCCACCACCGCCTCCCAAGCCGCAGAGATCGCCGGCAGCGCCGTTGACAGCCCGGCATCGGCCGGGCGATGTTATATTATAACACTGCGTGTGAGGTCGGCCGCTGGCCGCCCGCCGCCGTGGGGGCGACATATGACCTGGGTGCGATCGCGGACGAGACAGGGGGCGGTGCTGGCGCTGTTGGCGCTGGCGATCCAGCTCGTGCTGTCGTTCGGCCACGTTCATGCCGACGGCTTGGTCCATGGCTCCCCGCAGGCCACCGTCGCCCAGCAGAGCGGCGCCTCCTCGCCGGCCGGCCCGGCCTCCGACCGCGACAATCCGGCAGCAGATGCCTGTGCGATCTGCGCCACCTTGGCCATGGCCGGCACCGCACTCACGGCGACCCCGCCAGCCCTGGTGCTGCCGGTTGCGTTCGTCGTCGCGCGTGCCAGTCTCCCCTCCGACGCCGGCTTGGCGCAACCGACCCGTACGGCCTTTCGGTCCCGCGCCCCACCCACTCCTGACACCGTCTGATCGCTCGAGCCGGCACCGCACGGCCTTTGCGGCACCGCCTCGGCGAAACCGGTCCGTTCGCATTGCGCGAACGGGAAGCCGTCCTCCCGCAGCCCCCTGATCAACGGGCGCGTGACGGCATCATCAGGAATTCACGTCATGCTTCGTCTGCACACCACCCGCGCTCTCTTCCTCGGCGGTTCAGCGCTCGCCGTGCTCGTCGCCGCCAGCTCCACCGCCTCGTCCCAGAACGCCAGTCCCGCGCCTTCGGCCGCGACGCCGGCCGCGCCCGCCGCAGCGCCGTCGTCCGGCACCACCGCCCTGCCCGAAATCGTCGTGCAGTCGCCGAGCCCGATCGTGCGGCGGCGGCCGGTGCACACCGCCACCGGCACCGGCACAGGACCGCGCCGTCCGGCGCACACCGCCCGTCCGGCTGTGCAACAGGCTGCGGCCCCCGCCGCCCCCGCGCCCCAGGCAGAACCGCCGGCGCGCGGCGCGCTGCCGGTCGTCACCGACCAGTTCGCCACCGTCACCGTGGTGCCGAACGAGGAAATCCGCCGCAACGGCGCCTCGACCCTCGGCGACCTCCTGCTCGACAAGCCCGGCATCACCGGCTCGTCGTTCGCGCCCGGCGCCTCCAGCCGGCCGATCATCCGCGGGCTCGACGTCAACCGCGTCGGCATCGCCGAGAACGGCATCGGCGGCGGCGGCGCGTCGGACCTCGGCGAAGATCATTTCGTGCCGATCGATCCCCTGACCACCAACCAGGTCGAGGTGATCCGCGGCCCCGCCACGCTGCGCTACGGCTCGCAGTCAATCGGCGTCGTCGTCAGCACCACCAACAACCGCATCCCCGATGCGATGCCCTGCGCACAGCCGTTCCAGTCCTACGGCCTGCCGATGAAGGCGCCGCTGGCATCGTCTGCGCCATGCGTCAGCTTCGAGACCCGCAGCGGCTTCTCCAGCGTCAACCTCGGCCGCGAGGGCGCGGTACTGCTCGATGCCGGCGGCAACAACGTCGCCGTCCATGCCGACGGCTACTGGCGCGAGAGCAACGACTACAACGTGCCGAGCTATCCCTACCGGTTCGATCCGGGCCGGCCGTTCAACGGCCGCCAGCCCAATTCGGCGGCGCGCTCCGAGGGCGGATCGCTCGGCGGCTCCTACTTCTTCGACGGCGGCTTCGTCGGCCTCGCGGTGATCCAGAACAACGCGCTCTACCACATCCCCGGCATCGACGGTTCGGATCACAACACCCGCATCGACGCGCACCAGACCAAGATCCTGTCGAAAGGCGAGTACCGCCCGGACTCGCCGCTGATCGACGCGATCCGCTTCTGGATCGGCGCCACCGACTACCGCCACAACGAGCTCGGGCTCGCCGATCCCGCCGATCCCACCTCCGACGGCGTGCGCCAGACCTTCACCAACAAGGAGCAGGAGGGCCGCCTCGAGGTGCAGCTCGCGCCCTTCAACCTGCGCTTTGCGAGCCTCACGACCGCGCTCGGCGTGCAGGCGGGCCACCAGGAGCTGACCGCGCCGAGCCCGGACAATCCGGGCACGCAGTTCAACGGCCTGTGGGACCCCAACCACAATTCCCGCGTCGCCGGCTACATGTTCAACGAGTTCAAGTTCAGCGACACCACCAAGGCGCAGATCGCGGGCCGCATCGAGCATGTCAGCCTCAGCGGCATGACGCCGGACTTCCCCGCGGACTTCGTGCCTGACGGCATCGACCGGCCGAACGTGCAGCGCAATCCCAACTACACGCCGAAGAGCGCCAGCATCGGCCTGATCCAGAACCTGCCCTGGGATCTCGTCGCCAGCCTCACCGCGCAGTACACCGAGCGCGCGCCGAAGCCGGCGGAGCTGTTCTCGCGCGGCGCCCATGACGCCACCGGCACTTTCGACATCGGCAATCCGAACCTGACGGTCGAGGCGGCGAAATCGGTCGAGCTGGGATTGCGCCGCGCCACGGGGCCGTTCCGCTTCGAGGCCACAGCCTACTACACCCGCTTCAACGGCTTCATCTTCCGCAACCTGACCGGGCTGATGTGCGGCAGCGATTTTGCGTCCTGCGGCAATGGCGATCCCACCAACGAGGGCAAGCAGGCCGTCTACTCGCAGCGCGACGCCACCTTCCGCGGCGGCGAATTCCAGTTCCAGTACGACGTGATGCCGGTCGCCGGCGGCCTGTTCGGCGTCGAGGGGCAGTACGACATCGTGCGCGCCACCTTCACCGACGGCAGCAACGTGCCACGGATTCCGCCGCAGCGCCTCGGCGGCGGCGCCTACTGGCGCGACGCCAACTGGCTGGCGAAGGTCAACCTGCTGCACGCCTTCGCGCAGAACCAGACCGGCGGCGTCGAGACGCCGACGCCGGGCTACGACCGGCTGCGCGCGGAGCTCAGCTACACGCAAAAGCTGCCGCACAGCGGCTTCGGCCTGTCGGAGTACACGATCGGCGTCGTCGGCGACAACCTGCTCAACCAGGACATCCGCGACCACGTCTCCTACACCAAGGACGAGGTGCTGCTGCCCGGCATGAACATCCGCGTGTTCGCCAATACCAAGTGGTGACGGACTTGAACGTGACTCCACTCTTGCGCGCGAGATGACGCACCTACTGCTCAGAGTCTGATTTGAGAAGCAGCCACCAACCTTAGTGTTTGTCGTCGCCGGGCTTGTCCCGGCGACCCCGGCAAGGAAGGCACTGCGTCCCTAAACGGGATGGCCGGGACAAGCCCGGCCATGACGAATGCAAAGACAGCAAGATTCGGAATGAGGGGGCCGACGAGGCAGAGCTCCCGCGCGCCGTCAGCTGATCGCTTCCGGCGCGCTCCAGTCGGGGCGGATCGCGCCGCTGACACCCTCGAAGGCGCCTTCGACCAGCTCGGCCACCAGCAGCCGCTTGAGATCGACCGGCCCGGGCATGGTGGCGCGGCCCTTCGGGATCGGCGTGAAGCCGGCCTTGGTGTAGTAGGCGCCATCTCCCACCAGCACCACCAGGCGGTGGCCGGCGGCCTTGGCATCCTGCAGCGCCCGCGCCAGCAGCGCCTTGCCGACGCCGCGGTCGCGGAACGGCGGCTCGACCGTCAGCGGCCCAAGCAGCAGCGCCGGGGTATCGCCGATGCACACCGGCAGCTGCCGCACCGAGCCGACCAGCAGCGTGCCGATATGCGCGGTGAAAGACAGGCTCAGGCGGTGGCCGACATGCTCGCGCAGCCGATAGGCGCTGAGCACGAACCGGCCGGGGCCGAAGGTGCGCTCATGCAGCCGCTCGATGGCGAGCGCGTCGTTGGCGGTTTCCGGCAGGATGGTCAGGGACAGGTCGCTCATGGCTGCGCCGCATAGCATCTGGCGCCGGGGCGGTCCATGGTGGAGATGACGGCCCTCAGCTCCAGTCCGGCGACAGCGGCGCGTTCTCCAGCACCTCGGCGATGCGCCGGCGGGTGCCGCGGGTGGTGTCTTCGGGCAGCGCGTCGAGGGCATGGAAGCCGCAGGCGATGATCTCGTGGTTCGGTGCCGGCACCCCGGCCTGGCGGAACGCGCGCACCACATAGACAGCGACATGGTCGCGCCGGGAGATCCGGCGGTTGAAGAACACCCCGTGCAGCGCGGCCGGCCCCGTGATCTCGATCTGGCCTTCCTCCCACAACTCGCGCTTGAGCGCGTCGTCGCAGGTCTCGCCGACCTCGACCCCGCCGCCCGGCAGATGCCAGCCCGCCACATAGGAGTGCTTGACCAGGAACACGCGCCCCGCGCCATCGACGACCAGCGCGCGCACGCCGAGCGTCATGCCGCGCGCGAAGCGCCAGTACAGGTGCAGGACACGACGAAGCGCCGGCTCGAGCGCCGTGCGCAGGGGTTGCAGGTTCATGGTGTCCTAGCGTCCCGGTTCTAACATTCGCATCTCTTTGCGGCAGGCTCTTTTGCGAATGTTAGAACCATAGGGACACTAGCAAATATAAGATTCTAGTGTGGTTTTAGATCTGACATTCGCTTGAAGGACTCGCGGTGAGACTGAAGCGAATGTCAGATCCACCACACTAGACCTCCGCGCCCGCTCGTCGCATGGCGCCCGACAGCCCTTGCATCGTCCCGCCCGTGTTGTCAAAACCTTGCCCAGGCAGCGCGGCAGGAGTTCCGGAGACAGGATGGCAGCCTTCGACGGCAGGACTGATGGCCTTCGCATGCGTCACGGCCGGCCGACGACCGACCGCCGACACCACGCGCCTCTCGGCCAGCGGGGGCGCCGATGACCGCCTTCACCCTCGCGCACCTGTCCGACCCGCATCTGCCGCCGATGCCCCGTCCCACGCTCGGCGAGCTCGCGAGCAAGCGCGTGATCGGCTACGTCAACTGGACGCGCAACCGCCACCGGGTGCATCGCCTCGAGGTCATCGATGCCCTCGTCGCCGATCTCAAGGCGCGCCGGCCGGACCATGTCGCCGTCACCGGCGATCTCGTCAACATCGCGCTGCCGGCGGAGATCATGCGTGCGGCCGAGTGGCTGCGCGAGGTCGGCAGCACCGATGACGTCACGCTGGTGCCGGGCAATCACGATGCCTATGTCGCGGCGGCCGCCGCCCATGTGGCGCGGGCCTGGGGCGACTACATGCGCGGCGATGATGCGGAAGCGGCGCGCTTTCCCTTCGTGCGGCGGCGCGGGCCGCTGACGCTGATCGGCCTCACCACCGCGGTGCCGACGGCGCCGTTCCGCGCCACCGGCCGTCTCGGCCGTGCACAGATCGCGGCCCTCGATGGGCTGCTCGGCAGCCTCTCAAGCGATGGCAATTTCCGCGTGCTGCTGCTGCATCATCCGCTGCAGTCGGCGCCGCATCGACGGCACGCGCGGCTGACCGATTCCGCGGCGCTGCGCGCGCTGCTCGGCCGCCACGGCGTCGATCTCGTGCTGCACGGCCATGACCACCGCCACGCCGTCACCTATGTCGACGGCCCGCTGACGCGCATTCCGGTGATCGGCGTGCCGTCGGCCTCGGTCGCGGCCGGCAGCCACCGCGAGCCCGCAGCCTACAACCTGTTCGCTATCAGCCGCGGCAATGCCGGCTGGCATGTGGAGATGACGACGCGCGGCCTGCGGCGTGACGGCATCACGGTGCTGCGCAAGGAGACGCTGCTGTAGCGCAGCCGCCCGCGCCGCCGCGCATCCATGTCTTCAGTTGGAGAAGTCCAGCACCACGACGCCGGCCGAAACGTCTGAGCTCACATGCTGTGCAGCGCGGCGATCAGCGCGATGCCGAACAGCACCGCCATGCCGGCGAGGAAGCCAAACCCGAACACCCACAGGCTCTTGCGATTCGGGCGGACAGGGAGGGCCGTTGCCGATGGGACGGCGGCGGCTGCGGCACCCGCCGGCGCGGCGCCGGCCGGGACCGCCATGGTGACGAGCGCATGCTCGCGCTCGATCATGCGGCGGGCGACATAGTCGGTCACCGCGTCCACGATCGACTTCACGTCGTGCGCTTCAGCGAGCACGATTCGGCCGAAGCGGGTGTCCTGGACGAAGCGGTAGATGCGCTTGTCGCGGCCCATGACCACGTGGGCCACCACGTCGATCCACAGCCGCGGCGTGTCCCCCCGGCTGAGGCCGCGGTCGAACAGGTCGACATTGTCGGGAATCTCGGCGAACAGCGGATCCAGCGCGTCGTTGAGGATTTCGAGCCGCGCCACCTCGGCATCGCGCAGGTCGACCACCACCGCGGAGCGGTCGGCGGCTTCGATCCGGGCCTTGCGCAGGGCGTCGCGCAGCCGGCTCGGCCGTGTCTCGCCCGTCATGTCGCTCTCGAGGTTTGGCACGCCCGCGATCCTTTAGCCTGCATTCGCTCTGAGCGTTTAACCTACCAGTAACCATCGCCCCGGCAAAGGGCCCGCCCCCCGCCAGCTGTCTGAAATCCCTGTCCTAAAATGAGATGAAACGACCGTCGCCGGACCGCGCGACTGGCGAAAAGCTGCGGCCGCCCGGATGCCCGCCGCCCCTCTGAACGAGAACGGCCCCACCCGCGGGACCGGGTGAGGCCGTACCTCCTTGGTCGTTTCTTGGCCTCCCGGCCGGCCCAACCGGCCGGGCGGCAAAGCTCTGATCAGGCCACCACGCGGCGCGGTTCTTCGACGATGGAGAAGCGGACGTTGCAACGGTGCCGATTCTTCTCGGACAGCGTGCGCCAGGCCTCCTCGGCCTCGCGGCGCGACGGGAACGGGCCTTCGACCTGCGCGCTTCCATGCACCAGCGTGTGGAAGTTCAGGGACCGGAATTCGCCGCCCACCACCCAAAAATGCGTTCCGTGCATGGCCGTCTCTCCTTCTTGCGACATTCGTGACATCGCGTCGCGGGAACATGGCCATGAGATAACGCCAAATTCGAAAGGTCCGCCAGATGGCTTGATATCGAACAGTGATGCGATGTAACATCCATACTTGTAATAAAAGTAAATTTGTCAAAAGTGTAAATTTTACAGCCTTTGACACGCGCGAGGAGGCGCCCATGGCGGCGGATTCCGGAAAGAAGCTGTTCGTCGGCCCCCGCTTCCGGCGGATCCGCCAGCAGCTGGGACTGTCGCAGACCCAGATCGCCGAGGGGCTGGGGATCTCGCCGAGCTATGTCAACCTGATCGAGCGCAACCAGCGCCCGGTGACGGCGCAGATCCTGCTGCGGCTGGCCGAGACCTACGACCTCGACCTGCGCGACCTCGCCACCGCCGACGAGGACCGCTTCTTCGCCGAGCTCAACGAGATCTTTTCCGATCCGCTGTTCCGCCAGATCGACCTGCCCAAGCAGGAGCTGCGCGACCTCGCCGAGCTGTGCCCCGGCGTCACCCATGCGCTGCAGCGCCTCTATGCCGCCTATACCGAAGCCCGCCGCGGCGAGACCTTGGCGGCGGCGCAGTTCGCCGAGCGCAACGAAGGCCCGCGCTATGAGGCCAACCCGATCGAGCGGGTGCGCGACCTCATCGAAGCCAACCGCAACTATTTCCCTGAACTCGAGCAGGCCGCCGAGGGCCTGCGCGATGCGCTCGGTACCACGGCGCAGGACCTGTTCGCCGCACTCGGCGCGCGGCTGCGCGAGAAGCACTCGATCACCGTGCGCATCATGCCGATCGACGTGATGCGCGAGACGCTGCGCCGGTTCGACCGCCACCGCCGCCAGTTGCTGCTGTCCGAGCTTGTCGACCTGCCGAGCCGCTCGTTCCACCTCGCCTTCCAGACCGCACTGTCGGAATTCGGCGCTGTGATCGACGCCATCGTCAGCCGCGCCGGGCCGCTCGACGACACCGCGCGGCGGCTCTACCGCATCACGCTCGCCAACTATTTCGCCGCCGCGGCGATGATGCCCTACCAGGAGGTGCATGCCGCCGCCGAGACGCTCGGCTACGACGTGCACGTTATCGCGCAGCGCTTCGGCGCGAGCTTCGAGCAGGTGTGCCACCGCCTGACCACGCTGCAGCGGCCGAACGCGCGCGGCATTCCGTTCTTCCTGCTGCGGGTCGACAACGCCGGCAACGTCTCAAAACGCTTCTCGTCCGGCACCTTCCCGTTCTCCAAGTTCGGCGGCACCTGCCCGTTGTGGAACGTGCACTCGACCTTCGACACCCCGGACCGCCTGCTGCGCCAGATCGTCGAGATGCCCGACGGCAGCCGCTACTTCTCGATCGCACAGATGCTGCGCCGCCCCGTGGCGCCCCACCCGCACCCACAGCCGCGCTTTGCCATCGGGCTCGGCTGCGACATCCGCTACGCGGCCAAGCTGGTTTATGCGGTGGGCATGGATCTGGAGAAGGCGGAAGGCACGCCGATTGGCGTCAACTGTCGGCTGTGCGAACGCGAAAACTGCTCCCA
The DNA here is from genome assembly GCA_040756765.1 of Pseudomonadota bacterium. Lineage (GTDB taxonomy): Bacteria > Pseudomonadota > Alphaproteobacteria > Rhizobiales > Xanthobacteraceae > Bradyrhizobium_A. The sequence continues at coordinate 100,815 of JBFLYG010000005.1, forward strand.
GCGCGCCGAACCGCCACTAACCCGCACTCTGATCCTCGACGAGAGCACGCGGCGGATGTCGAGCTTTGCGTTCAGCAATGCAAGGGAGTTGTGAGCCCTCGCATCCAAACATCAGTTGATATTGCTGAAACGCAGACCAAAACGCCAACATACAATCAAAAATGGCTTCGATTTTATAGCCGACCTAACGTATGATCTGCTCCAATTACGTGAAGAGTTTAGATTCCTTGCGAACAATTCTCATATTCTCGAACTACCGCATACTAACTTCATGGCAAGCATCATTCCCGAGCCACTCAAACATCTTTTAAGCGGCCAATATCTCGCCGGCGTCGCAGCGGCAGAAGCCAAATACCGATTCAACGCCGGAGATGAAGACGCTCTCACAGGCGCACTTGGGGCCGAAATCGTCACCCCACACCCCATGATACTCCGTGACGGAACGCACACTTATCGCTGGGAAACCACATATTACAAATTGAGGGGCCGCGGCTCCGCTGCACCCGAAAAATTGTTCGGAGCAGATGGGATTTTCCAAATCGAAGTCTACGATGGGAAGACAGTGCGACGCAAAGGCCTTCCCTTTCAGGCCAAACATCGCTGGAGGCACAAAGACAGGAAGCTCGTCGAGCAATGTCGAAACATGCTGGTTTGGACAGCCTCCGGCATCGCCATCGACTACACCGACAAGGGGTACGGAGCTTGCCGCGCAACGGATGTGATTGAATGCGAAGGCATAAAAGTCGCACTCCGCAAGAAAGGAAAACTAGAGTCTCTGGGACAGATCCTCGCCAACGATTTTCTCGATTGCGATATTGGCACGCCTGATCTTTTTTATGACCTAACGACAGAACGCTTCACAACACTCCCCGATATACAAGCAGATATCCAGAACGTAGTTCAAACTACGATTGCGATTGATCCTGCAGATTAACACATCAACGGTCGCCAGTTCAGACAACCTCCCGAGCAACTAGGTCAACAATCGAGCCAAGAGCCCTCGCACATGCACATTCTCTGCGACACTCTTGATGACGCACTCCTAAAATTATATCCATGCATCCTAGCGGCCCCGACCATATCAGGGGCGACACGAGGCAAAAATTCAGAGCTGATCGGAACGCTTGTTGAGATTAGATCACCTCGAGCCCGTCTCAGCAGAACCGAAACCAGAGGCAGGCCATTTAGTTCCTTGGGAGAGCTGCTTTGGTATTTAACTAAAGATAACAGCCTCGACTTCATCAAGCCATTCGTTCCTCGCTACGAAGAAGAGTCCACCGACGGCATCACAGTTTACGGCGGCTATGGGCCAAGACTGTTTCAGCACAAGGGCCAAGACCAGATTTCGAACGTCATAGAGCTGCTTCGCAAACGCAGCGATTCTAGAAGAGCGGTAATTCAAATCTTCGATGCACAAGATCTCGCCGAAGATCGCCCAGAAATCCCCTGCACCACAACATTGCAATTTCTCGTTCGAAAGAATGAGCTTCATCTAATCGCGACCATGAGATCCAACGATGCCTACTGGGGATTTCCGCACGACGTATTTTGCTTCACGATGCTTCAGGAGATTGTCGCAAGAAGTCTAGACTTGGAAATCGGTCCATATAGGCATTTTGTGGGCAGCATGCACATCTATGACGAATTCCGAGATGACGCACAGCGCTTGATTCAAGAAGGCTACCAACGTCGAATAGAAATGCCCGCGATGCCCTTTGGGGACCCTTGGCCTGCCATTCGCAGTACCCTGGCCGCACTAGACAAGATTCGCAAAAACGAAGACGTCGATCTTAGCGACTTTGGAGACAATCAGTATTGGGCAGACTTAGTCCGACTGCTTCAGATCTTTGCTGCAACGGGCGACCAAAAGGCGATTGCCGAGATAAGAGACAATATGTCGTCGGATAGCTACCATCCATACATAGACACTCGGATCAACATGACACGCAAGCAGGATCGTTTCGGCCAGGCAAACGAGCACCAAAACAATGGCAACTAAAATATGGCCCTCTCGCCGAGCTGATGTCTCTCGACTAGACACCTCCTTGAAGTCATTTTCAGAAACCAACCATTTGCTGCCAGGAATCAAGAGAGATCGTGCACGTCACACGCTGGCTTTACAGATGGTTTCGAGCTTACGTCGGCTAGACTACACTCGCATAGTTATCTCGCGACCAATAAGCCCCGAGCGAGCGGATCCTAACGCCCCCATATTCGACCCAGAGCGTGCAGCCGTGCTTCATGCACGCTCGGGCCGTGTAGATGAAGCTATATGGCTGATATTTTTGGCAACTCACATTGGACAACACGGCAAGCACGGATGGCGGAGACTTCGCGACATTTACTCAGGCCTAGGTCAGACCCACTGGACTTGGGAACGCATCTCGACGAACCCTACAGCTTTTCGTTCTTGGATGCGGACCAACCACGAAAAGATCGGCGGCGCATTTAGCAATCATCGAAAATATGAGAGCTTAAAGCCAGATTCCGCAAAAGGAACTTGTGCTGTAATAGAGAGCTTCATCCAATCAGTAGCGGGATCACCGGCGACGTGGATGTCAGATACCATTCGACGTGCCGGAAATGATCCGCACGTGATTTTCGATACAGCCTATCGAGAAATGGAAGTCACTAGATTCGGCAGGCTCGCAAAGTTTGATTTCTTGGCTCTGCTAGGGCGACTAGATTTGGCGCCAATCCACCCGGGATCCGCTTATCTGCGCGGAGCAACGGGCCCACTTAGAGGCGGGCGCCTTCTCGTTGATGGCAGCGTTGATAGCAAAACCGCTCCTGAAGCAATCGACGAAATACTTCAAAAACTCGATAAAAAAATCAATATTGGCATGCAAGCGATGGAAGACTCCATTTGCAACTGGCAAAAGAGCCCAATGGAATTCACACATTTCAAGGGCTAGGCAATCGCCTGAGATATTTGGCTCCAATCAAAGTGCCGCTTAAGATAGTTGAGCTGATTTTGCTTAATTACCCCGTTGTGCTGGAGCTGCCCAACGACAATACCTGGAGAAATACCAACAGATAGCGCGAAGCGAATTACGCTCTCTCTCTTGGGCTTTAAGTCCAATAATTGATCCCTCCGCTCCGGCGGTATGAGCGTTGAAGCTGCAAATTCATTTGCTTCGCGCTCTTGCTGCGTCACAGCGTCAACCTCTCCATCGATAAATGTAGCGGAGCAATCGTGGAGCAAAAGATGCCCAAGTTCATGGAACAACGTGAACCAGAAATGATCGTCAGACCTATGGCGGAAACTGAGAATGATCATCGCTTTGTTCTTCGAAAGAAAACGCGTCGCGCCGCTTGCGCGACAGCCGGCAGGAGCTCGAACAAAAACCAGCGCAATACCGGATTCGGCGCAAATTTTACGAATGCGCGGTAAGAAGTAAGCTGGAGCCTTTGCTTTCGTTAGCACCTTAATATCGTCCAGCCGCAGCCTGAGATACTGTGGATTCCATCGAGCACATGTAATGCTCGAAGCTTCAAGCTCTCCCCGCCGAAGCCACGCTGACAGCGCTCCAGCCTTTGACTGGAACGCGGGCGAGGTCCTGAATACTACCCCGAGCGATTTAGTGTATCGATCGTACCATTCACTTGGATTGCTTACGCCGAAGTATGCAAGGTATGTCTTCAAGAGGTCGTCACGACGCTGCGGCTTCTCGATCCAACCGTAACTAGCAATATCTCGGTGAGGAAACTGTCTTAGCCATTCATCTCCAGATTTTGGGGAGACGGCATCCGCAGCCCGAGAAAGGGCGCAAAGATAAGTCGACTGGCGCTTACGCCAGAACGCAACCGTTCCTCCAACATGTTCGGCGAGCGACTCTGCCAGTTCTTCGTCAATTCCTATTGTTCCGGCCAATAGCCCCCGGATTGTCGCTTCGCTGCGACCGAGCTTCGTCGCGAGCTCCTCGCTGGTTAGCTCTCGATGCTCCATCAGCGTCAGGAGAGTATCTCCTGGCTTGACGAACCAATCAGGCTGAAAAGCTGTATCAACCATCGCACACCTCGATCGATACGATTCTCAGTCTTGTAGTTCGACTCCAGTCGGTAATGGTGGCCGGCGGCTGTGGATGAGTAGGATGACCCGACCGGAGGGCAATCTCATGATTGCTCGACGCAAAACGAATACGCTTCTCAGTTGGGCTCACATCGACAACCATATGCGAATAAAGGTCACAGAATTCAGCAGCGGTTTCGCACGCTTCCATGTCTGCAAGCAACTGTGCAAGCTCTAACGCAGCAGCTTGACCGAGCTCTGTCATGGCTACGCTTCGCATTTCACAGATTTCTCTCAGCTCTTCCGTCGGAAAGTTGAGGATCAATCAATCGCCTTTTCTACGCAATTACCTTGATTATCGCCGACGTCTATGATCGCAAACGCAATCGATTCGAGCAACTTTTGGTTGAACACGTGCCGGGGGCCGCCTTTTAGAGAGTCACGGCCCTCCAATCGATCGCACCGCAATACCTGGAAGCCGTCGTGGTTTTCCGGTGACTCCGGCGCGGAAAAATTCCCGCTTTGCGCTGAATGAGACGACAGCCCTGCCGGAATTTTGCAGAACCCGTTCAAGGATATGCGTCGGTTGCGCGGGGGTACGATGGGCGTTGGGGGCAGGCGGGCGAAGCCACGGGCGGGCTTGAGGCGGTGGCAGGCCGTCTGGCTCGGCGGGTCGGCGTTGGCCGGCCTCGCGATCGCAACGCCTGCGGCTGCGGACCAGACCTGGACCGGCGCGACCTCCAGCGACTGGTTCACGGGCACGAACTGGAGCGGCAGCGCCGTGCCGACCGGCAGCGACAACGCCACCATCGATGCCACCACGCCGCACGCGGCGACGATCGGCGGCGGCACGGCCGCAACCGCCCAGGACGTCACGATCGGCAACAGCGCGACTGGCAGCCTCGCGGTCATCGGCGGATCGACACTCACCCTCGGCCGCTTCACCTATCTCGGCCGGAATGCGGGATCGTCCGGCACGCTGACGTTCAGCGGCTCAGGATCCAGCCTTATCACCACCAACAACGTCTATGTCGGCTACAGCGGCAACGGCACGCTCGGGCTCAGCGGCGGCGCCGGCCTGACGGGCCACTATCTGCTCGTCGGTGCCAATGCTGGCTCGGCCGGCACGCTGACGGTCGACGGATCCACCTCGTCCATCACTCTGCAGAACGACATCCATGTCGGCGTATCCGGCACCGGCACCGTCAGCTTCACCAACGGCGCCACGATGACGTCCTCGCAGCTGATCATCGGCACCAACGCCGGCGCGAGCGGCACGGTGACGGTGGACGGCGCAGGGTCCGCGATCACCCCCGCGACCTACATCCTCGTCGGAGACAGCGGCACCGGTACGCTGAACATCACCGGCGGCGGCAGCGTCTCCGGCGGCGCCACATACGGCGTCTCGATCGGTGATCAGAGCGGCGGCGTCGGGACGGTCAACGTCAGCGGCACGGGATCACTGCTGACTGCGCAAAGCAGCCTGACCGTCGGCAACAACGGCACCGGCACGCTGAACGTCAACAATGGCGGCCAGGTCACGGCCAGCGCCATGTATGTCGGCTACGGCTCGAGCGGCACGGTGACCATCACCAGCGGCGGCCAGGCCGGCATCGGCGTCGTCTACGTCGGCATGTACGCGGGCTCCTCCGGCACGATGACCATCGCGAGCGGCGGCCAGGCCGCTGTCGGCAGCCTGTTCGTCGGCACGACCCCCGGCGCGACCGGCACACTGACCGTCGATGGCGCCGGATCGATCCTTGCGGTCGCCAATAGCCTGGCGGCGGGCTACCTGGACAGCGGGACGGTCCACATCAGCAATGGCGGCCAGATCACGGCGCTGTCGACGTCAACCATTCTCGATGTCGGCGTCAACGGATCAGGCACCCTTTCCATCGACGGCGCCGGCTCGGCCCTGAGTGCCGCGGGCGCTGAATTGCAGCTCGGACGCAACGGCGGCTCCGGGACCCTCGCCATCACCCGTGGCGGCGTGGCGACCGTCGGCACCGCGACCATCGCCGGCGGCGGCGGCAACAGCACGGTCACGGTTGACGGCGCGGGATCGCAGTTCAAGGCCGATACCCTGATACTGGGCGGCAGCGGCACGGGCACGCTGACCGTGTCGAATGGCGGCACCGTCACCACCACCAACGCGATCGCCGTCGGCGCGACCAGCACCATCAACATCGGTGCGGCCGCAGGCGCGGCGCCAACCGGCGCCGGCATCATTTCGGCGCCGAGCATCGACTTCGGCTCGGGCAACGGCACCATCGTGTTCAACCACACCGGCTCGAACTACGTCTTCGCCACGCCGATGAGCGGCAGCGGCAATGTCGACGTCGAGGCCGGCACCACGGTGTTCGCGACCACGCAGGGCTATACCGGCGTCACCACCATCAACGGCGGCCAGTTGATTGTCACCGGCGACATCTCGTCGTCCGGCGTAGTGCTGGTGGGAAACAACGGCACGCTCAGTGGCGCCGGCCGCGTGCCCTTCACCCTTCTCGACACCGGCACGCTGGCGCCCGGCGTCGGCACGGCGACCGGCACGCTGACGATCAGCGACCGCGTGATGTTCTGCGCCTGCAGCACCTATGCGGTGAAGGTGTCGGGCAGCGGCAGCGACCTCGTGCGGATCGTGCCCGGCAGTCTCAGCAACGGCGATGCCTTCCTCGACGGCACGGTGAAAGTCTCCTCGCCGACGGCAAGCTATCGCTTCGGCAGGCCCTACACCATCCTGACCGCCCCGGGCGGGCTCAACGACACCACCTTCGCATCACTCGTTCTGCTGTCCTCCGGCATGAGCGGCCACCTCAGCTATACCAGCACCGACGTGCAGCTGACGCTGACCGCGCAGCTCGCCTCGACGCCCGGCCTCAACCGCAACCAGCAGGCGATCGCGACCGCGATCGACGCCGCGCTCAACGCCGGCGGCGCGAGCGGCGGCTTCGGCAACCTGTTCGGCGCTCCGGCCACAGCCTATTCGCAGCTCACCGGCGAGGCGGCGACGGGCTCGCAGCAGACGACCTTCAATGCGATGAATGCGTTCCTCGGCGGAATGCTCGACCATGGCGGCGGCAGCGTCGACGGATCGCCGGCGGAGCCGACGGCCTTCGCCGATGGCAGCGGCGCCACGCGGGCCACGCGCGACGCCTACGCCATGATCACCAAGGCGGGACACGCGGCCGATCCGTTCGCCGCACGCTGGAGCGTGTGGGCCGGCGGCTTCGGCGGCAGCCAGACCACCGACGGCAGCGCGGCCGCCGGCAGCGGCACGACCACCAGCCGGATCGGCGGCGGCATGGTCGGCGCGGACTATCGGCTGTCGCGCGACACCCTGTTCGGCTTCGCGCTCGCCGGCGGCGGCACCAGCTTCAGCGTTGCCGGCAGCGGCAGCGGCCGCTCCGACCTGTTCCAGGCCGGCGCATTCATCCGCCACAGCATCGGCGCGGGCTATCTCTCCGCCGCGCTCGCCTATGGCTGGCAGGACGTCACCACCGACCGCACCGTGACCCTCGCCGGCGTCGATCGCCTGCAGGGCCGCTTCAACGCCAACGCCTTCTCCGGCCGCATCGAGGGCGGCCGCCGCATCGCAACACCGTGGTTCGGCCTGACCCCCTACGCCGCCGTGCAGACCACCGCCTACAACCTGCCGGCCTATGCCGAGCAGGCGCAGGCCGGCTCCGGCACATTCGCGCTCGCCTATGGCGCGAAGGGCGTCACCGACACCCGCACCGAGCTCGGCCTGCGCGCCGACCGCTCGTTCGCGCTGGCGACCGCGCTGCTGACCCTGCGCGGCCGCGCCGCCTGGGTCCACGATTTCAGCCCCGACCGCGCCATCGCCGCGACCTTCCAGGCGCTGCCGGGCGCCTCGTTCGTGGTCAACGGCGCGGCGCAGGCGCAGAATGCGGCGCTGACCACGGCGGCCGCGGAACTGGCCTGGAGCAACGGCTTCTCCCTCGCCGCGAGCTTCGATGGCGAATTCTCCGAGATCAGCCGCTCCTACGGTGGCAAGGGCACGCTGCGCTATCAGTGGTGAGGGCGGGCGGCGGAACCCACCCCGCCGGCTGCAGCCCAACAGCATTCCGTCTCCCGCTCCCGGTCCCGACCGGCCTCCGACCCGCGCCCGGATGCCGCCTGCCCCTGGGGCGCGCCCCCGGGGCTTGCAAAACCAGCGGCGTTTGGCGATGCAGGTCCTGACATCCGGCCCGTTGCGGCCCCCGGACCAGATCAGACCCGAAGGAGACAGATCATGACGGACACCATTGGCATCATCGGCGCGGGAACCATGGGCAACGGCATCGCCCAGGTCTGCGCGGTGGCGGGTCTCAACGTGGTGATGGTCGACATCTCCGACGCAGCGGTCCAGCGCGGCATCGCCACCGTGGACAGCAGCCTGGTGCGCCTGATCAAGAAGGACAAGCTGACGGTGGCCGACCGCGAGGCGGCGCTGGCGCGCATCACCGGCACGACCGACAGGGGCAAGCTCGCGACCTGCGACCTCGTCATCGAGGCTGCGACCGAGAACGAGGAGCTCAAGGTCAAGATCCTCAAGGACGTCTGCGCGACGCTGAAGCCCGAGGCGCTGGTCGCGACCAACACCTCGTCGATCTCGATCACCAAGCTCGCGGCCGCGACCGACCGCCCCGACCGTTTCATCGGCCTGCACTTCTTCAACCCGGTGCCGATGATGGCGCTGCTGGAGCTGATCCGCGGCCTGCAGACCTCCGACGCCACCCACGCCAAGGCCGAAGCCTTCGCCAAGCGCATCGGCAAGGTGTCGATCACCGCCAAGAACAGCCCCGGCTTCGCCGTCAACCGCATCCTGTGCCCGATGATCAACGAGGCGATCTTCGCGCTGCAGGAGGGGCTGGCGACAGCGGCCGACATCGACGAGGGCATGAAGCTCGGCTGCAACCACCCGATCGGCCCGCTGGCGCTCGCCGACATGATCGGCCTCGACACCATGCTGTCGGTGATGGACGTGTTCTACAAGGGCTTCAACGATCCGAAATACCGCCCCGCCCCGCTGCTCAAGGAAATGGTCGATGCCGGCCACCTCGGCCGCAAGACCGGCAAGGGCTTTTATGACTACGGGACGGCCAAGTAGGCCGCAGCCCGCACGCTGTGCCCCGATGCGGGGGTGGATGAACGAAACGTCCACCCTTGTTTCCCCTGTACAGGGATGACCGCGCCTGTGGCAGCGCGGCAAAAAATTGCACCAGCCAAAACCGCACCGCTGCGCTATCCTCTCGCCCAGAGGATGCGCACGGTTGCGTGCCATGACCACAATCTGGACCTGCAAGTCCACCGCCGATCTCGAGCGCGAGGCCTGGGGCCATGACCCCGATGCCATGGTGCGGCCGCTGCACCGCACGCTCTCCGCCATCAACCTGATCGCGCTCGGCGTCGGCGGCATCATTGGCGCCGGCATCTTCGTGCTCACCGGGCATGCCGCGGCCACCAATGCCGGGCCGGCGGTGACGCTGTCGTTCCTGTTCGGCGCGGTCGCCTGCGCCTTCGCCGGGCTGTGCTACGCCGAGATGGCGGCGGCGGTGCCGGTCAGCGGCAGCGCCTACACCTATGCCTATGCGACACTTGGCGAGCTCGTCGCCTGGATCATCGGCTGGGACCTGATCCTGGAATATGCCGTGGGCGCCATCGCCGTCGCCATCGGCTGGTCCGGCTATGTCGCGAGCTTCGCCCGCGACATCGGCCTCGCCCTGCCCGACCGCTTCGCCTCGGCGCCGCTCGCCTATGATGCGGCGAGCCACAGCTGGTCGGCGACCGGCGCCATCGCCAACGTGCCGGCGATGATCGTCATCGTCGGCATCAGCGCGCTTCTGGTCGCCGGCATCCGGCAATCCGCCCTGTTCAGCGGCCTGATGGTGGTGCTCAAGCTCGCGGTGATCGCGCTGTTCCTCGTCAGCGCCACGCCGGTGGTGAGCACCGCGAACTGGGTGACGGCGAGCAACCCGGCCGGCGCCTACATTCCACCCGCGCAAGGCTTTGGCGTGTTCGGCTGGTCCGGCGTGGTGCGCGGCGCCGCCGTGGTGTTCTTCGCCTATATCGGCTTCGACGCGCTCTCCACCGCGGCGCAGGAGGCGAAGACCCCAACCCGCGACGTGCCGATCGGCATTCTCGGCTCGCTGGTGATCTGCACGGCGCTCTACATGGCGGTCGGCTATGTGCTGACCGCCATCGTGCCGTTCGACCGGCTCAACGTGCCGGACCCGATCGCGATCGGCATCGACGCCGCCGGCATCGGCTGGCTCGCGCCCTTCATCAAGCTCGGCATCATCTTCGGCCTGACCTCGGTGATCCTGTTGATGCTGCTAGCGCAGCCGCGCATCTTCCGCGCCATGGCCCATGACGGCCTGCTGCCGCAAGCGGCAGCGAAAATCCATCCCCGGCTGCACACGCCCTACGTCGCGACCATCGCCACCGGCGCGGTCGTCGCCGTGCTGGCGGGACTTCTGCCGATCGGCCTCGTCGGCGAGCTTGTCAGCATCGGCACGCTGTTCGCCTTTGTCGTGGTGTCGCTCGGCGTGCTGGTGCTGCGCCTTGCCGAGCCGGAGTTGCGCCGCCCGTTCCGCACGCCGGCGATCTGGCTGGTCGCCCCCGCCGGCGCACTGACATCGCTGTTCCTGATGATCGGCCTGCCACTCGACACCTGGGTGCGGCTCGCCGTGTGGCTCGCCGCAGGCCTTGCGATCTACGCGGTCTATGGCCGGCGGCACAGCCGGCTGCGACGCGGGGCCTAAACAGAGCCTTGTGGCTCCGCACGATATCGCCGCAGCCGCAGACCGGCCGTCACTTCACCAGCGGGCAGCCGCCGTCCTTGAGCGGGCGGAACGCCTGGTCGCCGGGCACCTCGGCGAGGATCTTGTAATAGTCCCACGGCGCCTTCGATTCCTCCGGCTTCTTCACCTGCAGCAGCAGCATGCTATGCACCATGCGGCCGTCCTCGCGCAGGTAGCCGTTGTCGGTGAAGGCGTCGCGCACCGGCAGCTCGCGCATCTTGGCGAGCACCGCCTTGGTCTCGGTGGTGCCGGCCGCCTGCACCGCCTTGAGATAGTGCAGCGTGCCGCTGTAGGTCGCCGCCTGGTTCATGGTCGGCATCCGCTTCATGCGCTCGAAGAAGCGCTTGCCGAAGGCGCGGGTGCGCTCGTTCTGGTCCCAGTAATAGGCCTCGGTGACGATCAGCCCCTGGGCGAGCTTGAGCCCGAGGCTGTGGATATCGGAAATGAACATCACGATGCCGGCGAGGTTCTGGCCGCCGGCGACGATGCCGAATTCGGACGCCTGCTTGATGGTGTTGATGGTGTCGCCGCCGGCATTGGCGAGGCCGATGATCTTGGCCTTGGACGCCTGCGCCTGCAGCAGGAACGAGGAGAAATCCGGCGTGTTGAGCGGCGCGCGGGCGCTGCCCAGCACCTTGCCGCCGGCGGCCTTCACCACTTCGCTGACGTCACGCTCGATCGAGTGGCCGAACAGATAGTCGGCGGTGATGAAGAACCAGCTGTCGCCGCCCTGCTTGACGATGGCGCTGCCCACCGTGTGGGCGTTGGAATAGGTGTCGTAGGTCCAGTGCGCGGTGTAGGGCGAGCACGACTTGCCGGTGATGTCCGAGCTCGCCGCATCGGTGACGATCATGATCTTCTGGAATTGCTTGGACATCTCCATGCCGGCGAGCGCGGTCGCCGAGGTCGGCATGTCGATGATCATGTCGACGCCTTCGCTCTCGTACCACTTGCGGGTGATCGCGGCGGCGACGTCGGCCTTGTTCTGCGCATCGGCGCTGATCATCTCGATCGGCCGGCCCAGCACCGTGCCCTTGAAGTCCTCGATCGCCATTTTGGCGCCTTCGACATTGCCAGCGCCGCCGATATCGGAATAGACCGAGTTGAAATCCGTCAGGACGCCGATCTTGATCGGCGCGGCCGACTGCTGCGCCTGCGCGAGCGAGCCGACACCGACCGACAGGGCAAACGCCAGCGATGCGGCGGCGCAACCGAAGAGCTTCATGTAACCTCCCAGGACATTCCGTCGGCTTTTGTGCCGATCTCACCGCAGCATGCCGGCGCGGCGACAGCCGCGCAAGGGAGGCGTCGTGATTCATCTCGCCGCAGAGGTGCGGTCCATGAAATTTTGCTCCATGGAATTTCTGCCGCACCGGCAAGTCCACCTGCCGCGACCGCCTCGCCTCCGGCAAACGCCCTGTCGAGGACCAGCTCGTCAATGCATGGCAGATGCCACCGGCGCCTCCAGCGTGGCGTGCAGCATGTAGCGCAGCGGTCCCGGCGTGACGGCATCGAACGGCCAGCAGGTGGACAGCACCAGTTCATGACCTGCCGCCTGCGGGTCGATGCCAGTGGCATCGAAAGCGACCACCGTCGCGCCATCGGCCCGGTAGCGAAAGACGCGCCCGTCAGTGCGCGTGACGACGATGACGTCGCCGGGCACGACCGACTTCAGGAATGCAAAGTGCGTATCGCGGTGCGCGGCATAGACCGCAACACCCCGCTCGCCGGCGTCCGGCGTCTGCTCCACATGCCCGGGACCGAACGCCAGCGCCTGCCCGCTGCTGCCGGCGAGCACGACCGCGCTGGCCCCGATGCGCGGCACCGTGAGGCGCGCCACCGGCCAGGTGTCGGCCCATGGCCAGGGCTTGGTCATTTGCCCCGTCGCGACGGTCGCGGCGAATGCACGTTCCAGCAGCACCTGCGCCAACAGCGCCTTGGCGTGGATCCAGAGGCCATCGCCGAGCAGGACGAGGCCGCCAAGAGCGAGCAGAGCCGCAACCGCGGGGCGCAAGCGAACTGCCGTGACCACGCGCATGATGACCATCGCTGCTGTACCAGGGCTTCGGACGATCACGAGAGCGGCACTCCTTCTCCGTCGCATGGAACGCTCCGACAAGACGAAGCGCGCGCGGCCGGGGTTGCCGCGCGCGCCGCGGAAGGAGGCGGGGACGATCCTCCTTCCGGCATCCGGCGTCATTGGGCGAGGCGCCGGCGACGGGCGAGCAGACACAGGCTGAGCATCAGCAGCGCACTGCCCGCAATCAGCTTCAGCTCGGCGTCGGTCGCGGTCTGCGGCAACTTCACCGGGCTCGGCGCGAGGGTGGCAAACCGCCGCACATCGGCACCAGCGCGACGCTCGGCCGGCGGCGACAGACCCTGACCGCGCTCGCCGAACACCTTGGCGAAGTCCCAGCCGGCCGGCAAGTTGATCGGCAGCTCGGCCAGCGTCAGCGGCGCACCGTCCGGGCGGCTCGGCGCCTGCTCCACCGCAACGAGGCTGGTGAGCCGCGACACCAACTGGTGTTCGAGCGCCAGCGACAGGATCGCCATGTCGGCGTCCTCCGGCTTGACCTGGCGCAGCGTGCGCGCGATCTCGGCATCGGCGATCTTGCGCCGCGCCCATACCTTCGACAGCCCCCTGCCCTCCGCGACGTTGGCGAGCGGCAGCGTCACGCTCCAGGGACGGTCACCGACCCGCCCCTTGATCAGGACGTTGCCGGCGAGGCGGTCGAGCCGTGCGGCGAGCACCAGCGGCTCGCCGCGATAGAGATCCGGGATCGCCATCGGCGTCATGTCCGCATTGGCGTCGGAGAACGTCACGGTGAGACCGGTGACGGCAGGATTTTCCAGCTTGGCGAACAGGCCACGCATGCGTTCCTCGACCTCGGCCACCGAGCCGATATGGGTGAAGGTGCCGCGGCCGAGCTCGGCGGCGCGGGTCATCAGATAGCTGTTCGGCGCCGACCCGATGCCGACCATGAAGACGCGCGAGCGGCCGCGCATCTGGCCGATGGTATCGAACAGCTGCTGCTCGTTGCCGATGGCGCCGTCGGTGAGGAACACCACCTGCCGGACGTGATCGGCCTGGGCGACGTCGCCCGCCCGGCGGTCGGTCAGCGCCGCCCGCATCGCCGGCACCATCTCGGTGCCGCCGGCGGCCTGCAGCGCATCGACGAAGGTTTTGGCCTGAGCGAGATGGGCCGGATCGGCCGGCACCGCATCGGCAAACAACTGGTCCATGGTGTGGTCGAAGCGGATCACGTTGAAGCGGTCGCTCGGCTGCAGCCGGCCCAGCGCATAGATCAGGCTGGCCTTGGCCTGCACGATCGAGGTGCCCCCCATCGAGCCGGAATTGTCGATCACAAAGATGACCTCGCGCGGCAGCGGCCGCTGCTCCGCCTGCTCGCGCGCCGGCGGCGTGACAAAGGCCAGCAGATAGTCGGAGCTGCCGACATGCTCCCGGAACAGCCCGACCGACGGATTGCGGCCTGGTGCCGGCGTCCAGGTCAGCTCGAAGTCGCGATCCGCCGGCACGGCGCCATTCTTGAGCCTGATGATGCGGGTGGCGTCGTCGATCACCTCGATCGCCACCTCATGATGCGCGCTCTTGATCGCGCCGAGCGGGAAGCCGGCCTGCAGCCGCACGGTGATGCTGGTGGGATTGACGGGGGCGCTCACTGCCGGATCCAGCGTCTGCGGCGAGATGCGGTCGCGGTCCGGCACCGGATCGGTGGTGGTCGCGCCCCAGCCGCCGCCATCGGCGCTGAGGTCAACGCTCTGCGTCACCGGCGCCGGATTGTAGCGCGGGCCGATCACCATCGGCAGGCGCAGCGAGAATTCGTCGCCCGACTGGCGCACCGGCTCCTGATACTCGATCTGGACCAGCACGGTTTCGCCGGGACCGATATTGGCCACTGAGTTGGTGAAGATGTTGGGCCGCTCCTGCTCGACCAGCGCGGCTTTCTGACCATTGCGCTTGGCCTGATCGTAGACCGCGCGCGCCTGCGCCCGCTCCTTGACATTGCCGATGATGACGCGATCGCCGACCACCATCTTCAGCGTATCCACCGCGCCGGTGTCGGGCAGCGGATAGGCGTAGACGGCCTCGACCCACTCCTTGGTCGGATTCCGGAACGCCTGCGTCACGCGAGCGCGCACCGTCGGCCCGGACACCACGAGGTCGACATCGATGCCGAGCCGCGTGGCCTCGGTATAGCTGTCGTTGCCGTCCTTGAGCAGCAGCGAGCCGGCACGAACGTCGCCAGGCTTCATCGCCACCGGTATCGGACGTTCGGTCGCTCGCCCGGGCAGGATACCGAGGAATACGGCTGCAAGCCCGACCAGGATCGCCGCCCCCGCGTGCAGGCGTCCGCGTGTGCCCGTGACGGGCGTGACAGCGAGAGGGCGAAGGTTGTCGGCATCATTGCAGAGAGTCATGGCATCCATCCGTGATCGATATGATCGCGAGCAGTTGTCCACGACCGCGTCCCCCTCGCGAGCGTGATGATCCGGATAGTTCCGCCACACCTGGTGCGACCCCTCACCGACGGCTGGCGGATTTGTGCGGGTTTGTGATGAATTGTGCGTCTGCTAGGATCGCCGCGGATTCGAGGAGTAGACATGGCGGCGTCCGACAACGAACTTTCGGCCCAACAAAGCCGCACCGTTGCTGCATTGGTGCGCGAAGAGCTGGCGCGCCGCCGCATCTCCCGGCAACAGCTCGCCGAGCTGGCGAAGATCAGCCTGTCCACGCTGGAAAAGGCGCTCGGCGGCCAGCGCCCGTTCACGCTCGCCACCACCGTGCGGCTCGAGCAGGCGCTCGGCCTGTCGCTGCGGCAGGACAGGAGCGACAAAACTGTGGGCAGCGATGCGCGGTCATCGGTCAACGGCGACGTCGCGCCAGATCACCTCGGCGCCTATTCACGGCGCTCGGTCGACTGGATCGAGGGGCAGTATGTGACGATACGCCCGTCGTTCGGCGGCGACGCGGACATGATCTACGCCTATCTCACCGACATCATCTGGGATGCGGCGGCATCGTGCCTGACCTTCCGTGAGGGCGAGCGAACCGACGCGGCCTACACCCAGTTCGGCGAGGTCGCGCTGCCCAACCAGTCAGGCCATGTCTATCTCGCCACCAACCGCCATGGCCAGCACCGCCTGATCACGGTGTCGCGCCCGACGATCATCGGCGAGATGTACGGCATCATCACCACCCTGCTCGCCGGCCGCGGCTCGCTGCTGACACCGATCGCCGCCCCGATCGTCCTGCTGCCGATCAGGCTGGTTCCCACCCCGAGCTTCGGTCGCATCGCGCCTGCCGATCTCAACCACGCGCTCTACCGCAGGCACCTGCAGCGCGCCGTCGATGAGCCGTTCGCGTTGTTCATGACGCGATAGGGCGCGCGGCGCCGCCCGGCACGACGCAGTAGCATTCCGATGCAGGGACGGGCATCATCGCGCCGCCGCGGGCTGCCCGGCAGCTGACAACGACAGGGGCGTTTCATGGGGACGATTTCGCGCATCCGGCGGCTGACGGGGCTCGCCCTGCTCGCACCGTTCATTCTCGACGTACCTGCCGCAGCGGAGGGACTGCGCACCGAGCCTCTCACGCTACGCGCGGCGATCCCCGGCGCCGGCACGGTCGAGCTCGAGGCCATGGTGGTGCGCCCGGACGACGGCGCGCCGCACCCGCTGGCCATCATCAACCATGGCTCGCCGCGCGATGGCAACGACCGGCCGAACCTGTCGCCGTTCCGGATGTGGGGGCCGGCAAGCGTGTTCGCGCGACGCGGCTGGACCGCGGTGTCGTTCATGCGCCGCGGCTATGGCCAGTCGCAGGGCGGCTGGGCCGAAACCTACGGCCCCTGCTCCCGCCCCGACTACGCCGCGGCAGGGCTGGCCGGCGCCAGCGACATCGCCGCGGTGGCGCATGCCATGGGCGAACAGGCCTATGTCAACAAGGGCCGCTGGATCAGCGTCGGCGTCTCCGCCGGCGGCTTCGCGACTGTCGCGCTGACATCAATGGCGCCACAGGGGCTGGTGGCGGCACTCAGCTTCGCGCCGGGCCGCGGCTCCTCGGGTCCCGACAAGGTGTGCGGCGAAGACCAGCTGGTCGCCGCCTTCGCTCAGTACGGCAAGACCTCGCACGTGCCCCTGCTCTGGGTCTCGGCCGAGAACGACCACTTCTTCGGGCCGCAGCTGACGGCGCGGCTCACAGGCGCGTTCAACGGCGCCGGCGGCCACGCCACCTTCGTGCGGACGCCGGCATTCGGCACCGACGGCCATGAGCTGTTCGGCGCCGCGGACGGACGCGCCGTGTGGACACCGATCGTCGACGACTTCCTGCGCGCCAACAACCTGGTGCTGCGCAACACGCCGATCGTGGTCGCACGACCGAACGTTCCGCCGCCCTCGGGTCTCGGCGGCAGCGGACGCGCCGCCTTCGGCAACTATCTCGACAGCGGCCCCAACAAGGCCTTCGCCGTCAGCGGTTCGCATTTCGGCTGGGCGAGCGGCCGCCGCACGCCGGAGCAGGCGCGCGAGGATGCACTCGGCTTCTGCAACGCCAATGCCGAAGACTGCTCCATCGTGAACGTCAACGACCGCCCGGCGGCGGCCGATGCCCCTAGCGGTGCACGATCAGGACAAGGCCGGATACCATAGCAAAGCCGAGCACGAACAGGCGCAGCCGGCGCTGGTCAAGGCGTGTATAGGCGACGCGGCTGAGCGCAATGCCCAGCAGCAGCGCCGGCAGCAGCAGCACTGACGTAATCGCCTGCGCCCACGTCAGGCGCCCCGCGGCGGCGAGCAGAAGCACCGAGAACACCTCACCAATCAGAAAGCACAGCGCGACGTTGGCGCGCAGCTGCGCCGCGCTGTGGTGCTGATAGACCAGCGCCAGCGGCGGGCCACCGATGCCGGTCGCGGTTTCGGTAACGCCGGTGACGAGGCCCGCGGCAAGGAAGGCATGACGCGACGGCTCGAACTTCGGCGCCAGCAGCGAGGCCATCGCGGCGAGCAGCGTGGCCGCGCCGACAAGGAGATTGAGCATCGCCGAGGACACTGCGACCAGAATCCAGAAGCCGGCGAAGGTGCCGGCCGTGCGCCCTGCGGTGATCCAGCCGGTGCCGAACCAGTCGACGGCGCTGCGCTCGCGCCAGGCGACGAAGGCGTTCAGCGGCAGCATCAGCAGCAGCAAGCCGCCCGGCAGCAGGTCGGGCGCCAGCAGCGCCAGCACCGGCGCGATGATCAGCGCGAAGCCGACGCCGATGGTCGCCTGGATGAAACCGGCGATGGTGACCACCGCCGCGATCAATGCGAACAGGGTCAGGCTCACGCGCCGCTCCGCGCCGTCGCGGCTGCGCGGTGCCGCTGCGACGTCGGATGCACGCGCTTGATCGGCGCCTGCGCGACGGTACGCTGGGCAGCGGCCGCGACCTCGCGCATCAACGCGCGGCCGTCCCAGTCCACCGGCCAGCCCTCCCACAGCCGCAACTGGCCACCGACCATCACCGCGACGATCTGGTCGCGGTTGCCAAGCCGCACCAGCTCCCAGGTGAGATCCCATGACGGCGCGAATTCCGGCGTCTCGATGTCGACGAGCAGGCAGTCCGCGGCAAGCCCCGGCGCGATCCGGCCGGTGACGGCACCAAGACCGATCGCGGCCGCGCCGACGCCGCAGGCATGGTCGAGCCAGGTCCAGCCGCCGCCGCACGACGAATCGCCGATCGACAGGCCGAACACGTAGCGCTGCGCCGCTTCTGCGGCGTCGAGCAGGCGAAAACCGTCGCTGCGGGTGCCATCGGTGCCGAGGCCGAAACGGATGCCCATGGCGTCCATCAGCACGGCCGGGGCCACCGCATTGCCCTTCCAGGCGGAGGCGACGGGATTGTAGGCCACCGCGGCATCGCTGGCGCGCAGCATGGCGAGCTCGGCCGGGGTGATCAGCGTGGCGTGGGCGAGCAGCACCTGCGGCCCGAGCGCGCCGAGATGATTGAGATGCTCGATCGGGCGCAGCCCGCGCTCGACCAGCGAGCGCTCGACCGCTACGAGATGCTCGTTGACATGGGTCTGGAACACGACGCCCGCTTCGGCACTCAGCGCCGAAACCTCGCGCAGCGTGGCGTCGGTCGCCACCTCGGGGATCGACACCGCGAGCGAGGGATGCACCAGGGCATGGCCTTGCCAGCGCTGCAGATGCGCCCGCGCCGCGGCCATCACCACCGCCGCGTCGCGTCCCAGATCATTGCAGATGAAGCCGAGCACGCAGCGCAGGCCCGCCTCGGTCGTCGCGCGCGCGACTGCCGAGGCATCGCCTTCCGCGCGAGTGCCGGCGTCGACCACCGTGGTGAAACCGCCGCGCAGGGATTCCAGCGCGGCCGCCTTGCTCGCGAGATAGACCATCTCCTCGTTCAGCACGCCCTCCATCGGCACCCAGATGCGGCGAAAAATCTCCGACGGCTCGCCGAACGCCAGCGCCTTGCCGAAAGTCTGGGTCAGGTGATGGTGGGCGTCGATGAAGCCCGGCATCAGCAGCATGCCCGGCAGCTCGACCGCCTTGAGGTGTCGGTGACGGGCAGCGAGCGCATCGGCGGGGCCGATGTCGCGGAACACGCCGTCGGCAATCACCACGGCGTGGCCAGTGACCGGCCCATCGGGCAGCATCAGCTGTCCGGGCGCCAGCAGCAGCTCGTCGGCCTGCAACAGGTGGGGGGCGAGGTCGGTCATGGTCGTGTCTTTCCCGGCTGTGGGCGTCATGCCGCCGAGGCGTCGGCCGGCGCGGCCGCGTCGGTCGCCACCGGCGTCGGCTGCGCCGTGCGCGACAGGTTGAAGGCGATGTTGAGCAGCACCGCGGTGATGGTGCCGGCGGCGAGCCCGTTGCCCAGCACCATCTGCACGTAGAACGGAAACTTGCTGTAGATGCCGTTCACCAGGATCGGCATCAGGCCCATCGCGAGCCCTGCGGCGAGCGTAAACAGGTTGCCGTGGTCGCGCAGGTCGACCTTGCGCAGCTGGTCGATGCCCATCACCGCGATGATGCAGAACACGATCACCGCCGTGCCGCCGACCACAGCGCCGGGGATGGCGTTGATCAGCCGGCCAAGCGGCGCGAACAGCGCCAGCGCAATCAGAATGACGCCGCTCGCGGCGGTGACATAGCGCGAGCGCACGCCAGTGGCGCGAACGACACCGATGTTCTCGCCGGAGGTGATGATCAGCGAGGTGCCGAGGCAGGCGCCGAGCAGCGACACCAGCGCATCGCCGCGGATGGTCTTCGGCACCTCCGTGCGCACATCGATGTCCTTGTCCACCGCTTCGGCGATCGCGACCGTCTGCCCCGTCGCCTCCGCCATGGAGATGACGCTGAACACCAGCAGCGGGATCGCGGCGATGAGATCGAACTTCGGCATGCCGAACGGAAACAGCGAGGGCACGCTGAGCATGTCGCCCGACCACACCGCGCCGAACGACATCAGCCCGGCGAGCGCGGCGACCGCCGTGCCGGCGAGCAGGCCGAACAGCACCGCGAGCTGGCCGAGCAGGCCATGGAACAGGCGCGCGAACAACAGCGTGAACGCCACTGTCGCCAGCGCCAGCAGCACATTCGACGGCGCCGCGTAATTCGGCGCGTTGGGCGCCCCGGTGACGATGCCGCCATAGACCTTGACGAGGTTGATGGCGACCAGCAGCAGCATGGTGCCGATCACGATCTTCGGGAAGAAACGCAGGCAGCGCGCGAACACCGGTAGCACCAGGAAGTAGAACAGCCCGGTCAGCAGCACCGCGCCGACCGCGGTCTGCAGGTCGGTCTGCTGCGCCGTGGTCAGAAAGATCACCACCGGCGCGCCGCCGGGAACCATGATGAACGGCAGCCGCGCACCGATCTTGAGCGGACCGAAACTCTGCAGCAGCGTGCCGATGCCGCACACCAGGAAGGTGGCGCTGATCAGGTTGAGCGTCAGCGCCGGCGAGAAATTGAGCGCCCGCGCCACCAGAAACACCGAGGTGATCGGCGAGGCCGCCATCACCAGCACATGCTGCAGGCCGAGCAGCACGAGCCGGCGCAAGGGGAGCACCTCGTCGACAGGAAGGGTCTTCTGTACCGCCATCATCATTCCTCCCGGGAATGGACGCCGCCCCCCGCGTTCCGCGGCAGGCGATCGGCCGGTGAATTCATTAAATCGATTTAATGCGGCAAAAATGAGCTATAATCGGGGACGCTGTCAATCGCCTTGTTGCACATTCTCCCGGCGACCGCTGCCGATCGATGAGGCTTTTGCCGGGCGAAATGGCATTATATGCCTGCGAATCCCAAGCCGAAGGCCCGTCATGCTCAAGCGCCGCCCCCGTATCGTCGACGTCGCCAAGGCCGCGGGCGTCTCGCCCGGCACCGTTTCCAACGTGCTCAACCGCACCCGGCCGGTCGACGACGCCACCCGCGAGAAGGTGCTCACGGCTGTGGCCCGGCTCGGCTACACGCCGGACGTGCGAGCGCAGCGGCTGCGCACCGGCCGCGCCGCAACCATTGCCATCCTGTCCTCGATGCCCTTCGCGATCGCGGCAGGCCCGTCGCGGCTCGGCTTCCTGATGGAGGTTGCCGCGGCAGCAGCCGCGGTCGCACTGGAGCGCGGCGTCGCCCTGGTGCTGGTGCCGCCGGTGGAGGCCGACCGTGCCCCGATCGAGCAGCTCGACGTCAGCGGCGTGCTCGTGGTCGAGCCGCTCGCAGACGACCCGGAAGTGGCGCGGCTGCGCGCGCGTGGCATTCCCGTGGTCAGCATCGGCCGTCAATCGGACGCGCCGGAACAGCCCCACGTCGACCTGCAGTCGACGCTGACCGCACGGTTGATGCTGAATCATCTACGGGCCCAAGGCAGCCGCCGCACTGCGCTCATCATCGGCGCCCAGTCGCGCAACTCGTACCGGGAAACCGAAGCGGAGTACGACACCTTCATCCGCCGCCACCGCATGCCGAAACGGCTGCTTCAGCTCGACGAGACAGCTGGCGTCGCGGCAGCCCACGCCGCCTGCCTGCGCCTGCTCACGGACGATCCGGAGATCGACGCGCTGTGCGTGCCGGTCGATGCCTTCGCCACCGGCGCGTTGCAGGCCGCGAACGAACTCGGACGCAGGGTGCCGAAGAGCCTGCGTATCGTCACCCGCTATGACGGCCTGCGCGCCCGTGAGAGCCGGCCGCAGCTCACGGCGGTCAACCTGCACCTCGACGCCGTCGCCGCGGCCGCGGTGCACCTGCTGCTCGACGTCATGGCGGGAACGACCTCGGACGTCTCGCGGACGGGCCCGCCGCCCAGCCTGATCGTGCGGGAATCGTCGCAGCGCTTCGACAACACCTCGCCGCCCGGGTGACGAGGGCCAGACGACCGGCCGATCCGCCGTCGCGCCGCCTTTCGATGCGGCACCGCGCCACATCTCCTACCGGAAATAATCCGGCAGGGTGAAGCCGTCGTGAAAACGGTCGGAGCGGATCGCCTGCTTGAAGCCGTCGGAATGATACGCCGCGACGATGTCCTGCGCCCATTCCGCATCGGTGTTGCCACGGCGCACGGCGACGACGTTAACGTAGGGCGAGCCCATTTTCTCCAGCGCGATCGCTTCCGTCAGTTTGAGGCCGCTGTAGATGGCAAAGTTGCCCTGCACCGCGGCGTAATCGGCATCGTCGAGGGCGCGCGGCGCCTGGGCGCTCTCCAGCGGCACGATCTTGATGCCGCTGGGATTGCCGATCACGTCGAGCTCGGTGACGTCGACCGGGTTGTTGTCCTTGATCTCGATCCATTTGAGATCGCGCAGGATCCATAGCGCGCGCTGCAGATTGACTGGATCGTTCGGCACCGCCACCGTCATGCCCGGCTTCACGGCAACGTCGTGCGGATGTTTCCTGGAATACAGCCCCATCGGCGGCGTCGGCACCTGGACGATGCCGGCGAGATCGGTGCCGTTGCGATCGTTGTAGGCATTGAGGAACACGGTATGCTGCATGATGTTGGCGTCGATGTCGTTACGGAACACCGCGGTGTTGGCCTCTAGCCCGGTGGAGAACTCGTAGTAGCGCACAGTATAGCCCTTCTTCTTCAGCTCGGGCTCGATGCCGGCCTTGAAGCCGTCGACATAGGGGCCGGGCACGAAGCCGACCTTGATCTCGACCTTGGCCGCATCGCGGGCGACGGCCGGCACGACAGCGGTGACGGCCAGCAGCAATGACAGGAGGAGACGAAAAGGAATCGTCTTCGGCATAAATGACTCTCGCATGACGGAGGACAGACGCTGCAACGCCGGAACAGGCCGGCTTCACCGCGCGTGACGACGCCTGAAAATGTAGTTGAAGCCGTCCGCCTGTCGATCAAATTGAAATCTATATTTGGGCCGCGGGGTAGATGAATCGGCACGCTTATGCTGGAGTGACGGCAAGGTTTATGCCGCCCGCCTGTCCCGCCGCCGCGCTCGAGGTTTCCCCCGCGATGATCAGACCCGCAACGCTTTCCGCGATCGCTGTCGCCGTCGCGCTGTCGGCGCAGCCGGCCTTTGCCCAAAACGGCGCAAGCTGCCACGGCGGCATGAGCTTCCCCCGCTTCGTCGAGCAGCTCAAGCAGGACGCCGCCCAGGCTGGCGTGTCGCAGCGTGCGATCGCAGCGGCCGCGCCGAGCCTCGTCTACGACCAGGGCATCGTCAACCGCGACCGTGGCCAGCGCGTGTTCGGTCAGATCTTCACCGAATTCGCCGGCCGCATGGCGGCACCCTATCGCATGCAACAGGGCCAGGCGCTGATCCGGACTCATGCGCAGGCCTTCGCCCGTGCCGAGAAGGAGTATGGCGTGCCGCCAGCGGTGATCGCCGCATTCTGGGGGCTGGAGAGCGACTTCGGCGCCAACATGGGCCAGTTGCCGACGCTGCGCTCGCTGGTGTCGTTGGCCTACGACTGCCGCCGGGCGCAGATGTTCCATGACGAGACCATCGCGGCGCTGAAGATCATCGACCGCGGCGATCTCACGCCGTCGGACATGATCGGCTCGTGGGCCGGCGAACTTGGGCAGACCCAGTTTTTGCCCGCGCACTACGTCAACTACGCGGTGGACTATGACGGCGACGGCCGGCGCGATCTGTTGCGCAGCGCACCGGACGTGATCGGCTCGACCGCGAACTACATCGCCACCGGCCTGAAATGGCGGCGCGGTGAACCCTGGCTGCAGGAAGTGCGGGTCTCCGCCAACGTTCCGTGGGATCAGGCCGACTTGACCATCAAGCATCCGCGCTCGCAGTGGGCGCAGTGGGGCGTGACCTTTGCCGACGGCCGGCCGCTGCCGAACGATGCCCTGCCGGCGTCGCTGCTGCTGCCGATGGGACGGTCGGGCCCTGCGTTTCTCGCCTATGCCAACTTCGCCGCCTACACCGAGTGGAACAACTCGCTGATCTATTCCACCACCGCCGGCTATCTCGCCACCCGCATTGCCGGCGCGGCGCCGATGCGCAAGCCTGCAACGCCGGTCGCCCAGCTCCCCTTCGCCGAGATCCGCGAGATGCAGCAGATCCTGGCGCGGCAGGGGTTTAACGTCGGCAAGATCGACGGCGTGCTGGGACAGCAGAGCCGCAGCGCTGTGAAGGCGATGCAGATCAAGTTCGGCCTGCCCGCCGATTCCTGGCCGACGGCGGAGTTGCTGGCGCGGCTGCGCGGCGCCAGCGCGGCGCGACGGGAGGTGGCGCCGGTTGCCGGCGGGGGCCTGGCGCGCTGACGGTTCGCCGGCCGGCAGAGTCGATTTTTTTGTACTTTTCCAAAAAATCATTGTCAGACGGCGTCCTGGATGATAAGGATGGTTGTTTCTTCTCGAGAGAGGGAGGGAACATCTTGGGTGAGTTACACGACTGGCTGACGCGTCAGCATCCCGGCCTGCGCACCTACAAAGTCTTCCAGCAAAAAGCCCTGCAGCTGGCCAGCGCCGAGCCGGAGCATCGCGCGTGCTATCGCATGCTGGCGGCGCTGGCGGACGGCTATATCGACAGCTTCGACGAAGAGCCGCTGCCAGTCGAGGTGGCCCAGCAGGCGTTCGAGCGGCTGCTCGGCGTGGTCAGCGATGCGGAGCAATCCATCCAGGCACCGCCCGCCGATCAGCTCGCAACACTGAACAAGATCGCAGCGGCCACGCTCCTCTGAGGAGCGGCTTCGAAAACAGCCAGATGCCGGGCTGCGGCTCACCGCGCCCGCGCCGGCGCGGTCATGGCATCGGCCCGGAACAGGCGGCTGAGCTGCTCGGGCGTCAGCAGCTTCTCCTCGAGCAGGATGTCGGCGACACGGCGATTCTGTGCCAGCGCCTGCTTGGCGACCCGCGAACAGGTCTCGTAGCCGAGCGTCGGCACGAGTGCGGTGACCAGCCCGATCGAATTGTCGAGCAGCGCCTGGCAGCGCTCCTGGTCGACCTCGATGCCGTTGACGCATTTGCGTGTCAGCGTGCTGATCGCCGCGGTCAGGGTGCGGAGCGACGACAGGATGCAGTAGCCGATGGTCGGCT
>JBFLYG010000006.1:0-138097 GCA_040756765.1 Pseudomonadota bacterium
GCCTTGACGACGCCACCCCGGATCAAGCCTACTTCAACCCGCTGCCACTCCGCTTGGCAGCCTAACCTCGGCAGAGGCTCCACTTATCGACGCGGAAAATCTGTTCAGACAACCGGGACCACCTCTCAAGGACACCTTGCTGTCGACCTATTGGCGAACCCGTGGCCTCAAGGGAAAGCTCCGCTCGCTCTACCGCAGCTACCTTTCCCGGTACTCTGCCTTCCGCGCCCTGCGGAACTGGGCTTTTTTGCTCCATGACCGCGGCCGGCGGGAATGGATCCAATGGTCGCTGCGCTACCGGGGGGAGACCTTCGAACTCGTGCCGGTCGACACCTATGCGCGCGAGCACGATCTGCGCGCGCAGACCATCGAACCCGAGACGCTGATCGAGATCCCTTCGCCCCGCTTCATCGGCTTCACGCCCGATGAATATGCCGACCTCAAGACCGTCCGCGTTCCCTCGCCCAAGCTGGCGCTCACCGAGATCCCGCAGGCCAACGTCATCGGCGGCACCGACTTCGTGCTCGCCGGCGGCGATGCCATCCATTCCAGCTTCTACCATCCCCTGCGCGAGGTCTGCCCGGCCGAGACCTTCGGCGAAGCGGGCATTGATCCGGTTCAAGGGCTGATGCGGACCAGGTTTCCCCGCGGCCGGCGACATATCGACTCGGCAGCGACCATCATCGGTCAGTGTGCCGGCAACTATGCGCACTGGCTGACCGAAATCCTGCCGAAGCTGACGGTGCTCGACAACAGCGAGGCAGACAAGGACCTCCCGCTGCTGATCGACGGCTGGGTTCACCCCAACCTGCACGAAGCGCTGCAGGTGGTGAATCAGAACAAGCGGCCGCTCATCAAGGTCGAGCGCTGGGAGATGGTGGCGGCTGACAGCGTCCTTCATGTCGCGCCGGTCGCCTACATTCCCGCCGAATACCGCGAATACGTCACCAGCGGAAAGATCCTGAAAACAGGCGCCGACGAGTTTCCGTTCTCGCGAACCGCGCTGCTCACGCTGCGGGACGTCGCCCTGAAGGCGGCGACCCCGGGCAAGACAAAGCGCCGGAAACTCTACCTGCGCCGCGCCAACAACGGCAACACGCGCACTGCGGTCAACGACGATGCTGCGGAGGCGCTCGCCCGCCGCTACGGCTTCGAGACCATCGAGCCCGGCGGACTGTCGTTCCGGGAGCAGCTTTCGATTTTCAGCGACGCCGAATTGGTGGTCGGGCAGATCGGCGCGGCGCTATCCAACGTGATGTTCGCCAGACAGTCGTGCAAGGTCATCGTGATGTCCCCGTACTACGAGGACGCGAACTACTACTTCTGGTCCAATCTGTTTGGGATGCTCAATCACGAGCTCTATTACGTCGTCGGCCCCCAGATCGGCGAAGGCCATCCGTTTCATAAAAACTTCAAGATCGACGTCGCTGCGCTGGAAAAAGCCTTTCAGAAATTCGCGTGACGCGAACTTCTGGAACGCGTTCGCTTTGGATGGAACCGCGAGCGCGCTCTCACTTCATGAATTGACGCGTTTTTTTGCGTGAACCTGGCGCCCACTTCGTTCGAAGACGCTCTGGTGTGAGGCCGCCTCTTACCCTCAGCGCACTGCCGCGCCGCCGGTTTCACGCATGCCCGCTCAAAGGCCCTGCGTCTAGCTCAGGATGCCCCGCGCGCCCCTGCGAAGCTACATGTTCGGACCGATCGCCGCCTTCATCGACGCGATGACCAGCCGCACGCTATCCCAGCGAAAGCCGAGCCAGCTCGCGATCGCCACGCACAGCAGGATGAAACTGATCGGCTCCAGATACCGCCGCCAGGTCCGAAACAACGAGACGACCGCGCATATCAAGGCAACGACGAGAGCCTTGGCGAGGCTGCCGTTCAGCAGGTCAATCGAAATGAACATCATGACCGCAATCACGATGGCCTTGAGGGCACCAAGCCCGCGCTGAAGGATGAAGCCGTCGAACTCCCGCCCGAAGCGTTCCTCGTATTCGCCCATCGAAGCCTGGTCCCCAAGTCTCAGGCCCGGCCCACAAGCCGAAACCTCCAACAAGTCTTGCTATCTAGCAAACGGCCGCAGCGCCAACAACGGCCGCAGATCGCCGCGGGACGACAGGAACTTGCTCCCGCCCGCAACGATCGCGCAGATCACGGTCGCCAGGCTGCAATCGCGCCGAGCACCTGATCCACCTGCTGCGTCGTCATGCCCGGGAACAACGGCAGACTCAGC
The DNA here is from genome assembly GCA_040756765.1 of Pseudomonadota bacterium. Classification (GTDB taxonomy): domain Bacteria; phylum Pseudomonadota; class Alphaproteobacteria; order Rhizobiales; family Xanthobacteraceae; genus Bradyrhizobium_A. The sequence goes on from JBFLYG010000006.1 coordinate 2,234, forward strand.
ACACGATTCTGCAGGCGCTCCGCGATCGGGAAATTCTTCCCATGTTGGTTCAGCCCGGCATAGGCGGGCTGGAGATGCGGCGCCACCGGATAGTGGATCATCGTCTCCACGCCGTGCTCCTGCAGGTGCGTGCGCAACCGCTCGCGATCGGACGCGCTCACCACGAACAGATGCCAGGACGACTGCGTCTCAGGCAGCGGTTCCACGACCTCGATCCCGCGATTGGCGAGCTGATCGATATAACGCGCTGCGATCTCCCGCCGCACGGCATTGCCCTGCTCGAGCGAGCGCAGCTTCACGCGCAGCAGCGCCGCCTGCAGCTCGTCGAGGCGCGAGTTGCAGCCCTGCACGAGATGCTCGTACTTCTTCTTCGAGCCGTAGTTGCGGATCAGCCGGATCTGGTCGGCGAGCGCGTCGTCATCGGTGGTGACGGCCCCGCCGTCGCCCAGCGCGCCGAGGTTCTTGCCCGGATAGAAGCTGAAACCCGCGGCATGCCCGAGCGAGCCGGCCTTGCGGCCACGATACAGCGCGCCATGCGCCTGGGCGGCATCTTCGATGACCTTGAGGCCGTGCCGCTGCGCCACCGCGTTGATCGGGTCCATGTCCGCGGGATGGCCATAGAGGTGGACGGGAATGATCACCTTGGTGCGCGGCGTGATCGCCTGCTCGAGCACGACCGGATCGAGATTGTGCGAGGCCGGATCCGGCTCGACCGGAACGATGGTGGCGCCAACACCGGTCACGGCCAGCCAGGTGGCGATGAAGGTGTTGCTGGGAACGATGACCTCGTCGCCGGGACCGACATTCATCGCCCGCAAGGTGATCTGCAGCGCCTCCAGACCGTTGCCGACGCCGATGCAGTGCTTGACGCCGCAGAATTCGGCAAACTCGCGCTCGAAGGCCTGGACCTCGTTGCCGAGGATGTACCAGCCGGAGTCGATCACGGCGGTCGCCGCAGCCACCAGGTCTTCGCGCTGGGTGCGATGTTGAACGGCGAGGTCGAGGAACGGAACCTTGGTCATCGCGTCTTTTCGATTTCCTGGAGGAATTCGTCATAGGTCCGCATGTAGTCGGCCTCGTCATAGTACTCCGAGGCGATGTTCATGCAGACCGCGCCGGACGAGAAATTGTCGAGGTCGCGCCAGGTCATCGGCGCGATGTACAGCCCGACATAGGACCGGTTGAGGTGGAACTTCTTGCGCTCGCGGCCGTCATCCAGCGTCACGTCGAAAGCGCCCGACATCGCGATCATCAGTTGATGCAGCTGGCGGTGGGCGTGGCCGGCACGGGCAGCGCCGCCCGGAATATCGTAAAGATAATAGACCCGCTTGATGTCGAAGGGAATCTGCCGCCCGGCCTCGACAATGCTGAGATTGCCGCGGCTGTCCTGGATTTTAGGCAGTTCAATGATTCTACAATCGCTCAGAGCCATTTAGATCTCACGGGTTGAGGACATCCCTACAGAATATCGTCTTAGTGTTTCGGAATGAAGAACATCACGGTTTCATAAATGGTTTCCGTGTAGTGCCGGACATAGAGAGCGTAATCGTCGCGCACGGACAGGATGGCCTGCGGGATGCGCCAGAAATCGCCGGCGTTGTGGTAGATCGACATGGCGAGGCGCGGATGGGTTGACGCAATCGTCGCCTTCGCCCCCTCGATCGCCTTCAGCTCGGCGCCCTCGATATCCATCTTCACGAAGGTCGGCGCATCGTCGATCACATCGTCGAGCCGGTCGACCTCGATGACCAGCTCGCCCTGGGCATCGATCCGCGACGTCGAGCCGCCCGCGCTGAAGTGCAGGCTCTCCTTGCGGTCGGACAGGCCACAGGCATGGAAGTGAATGTCGCGATGTCCGGCGAGGCGCGCCTTGCAGACGTCGATGTTCTTCTGCTCCGGCTCGAACACGTGGATCGCGCGATAGTCGGGACAGCGCTTGATGAATTCGAGGCTGGTGTGGCCATCGTAGCAGCCCACGTCCACGAACGTCTCACCGCTCTGCTTGAGCGCGAGAAACGGCTCGAAATACTGCACGTCCTCGCGCGACGTGAAGCCGCGCAGGCTGTCGAGATCATGGTTGACGCGAAAGTTCACCAGCTTCTGGAACACCTGCCGGGACTCGTCGTCGGCGAGCGCAGCGAAGATGCGGTCATACTCGGCACGATTGGCGGCGAACTCGGCGGCAAAGCCCTCGTTGAACACGAGCTCGCGCAGCGCCAGCCCCGACCAGCGGTAGAACGCAAAATAGTCGAGATGCGCAAGACCGGACGCCGCAAGGTGCCGCATCGCGGTGAAAGGCCGGCCGCCGGAAGCAACCAGCACCATCGCATCCTTCGGAGCCTCTGCGGTCTTGATGATCGGCAGGCCGAGAAACGAGGTGGTCTTCGCGAAATCGTCGATGAAGCCGTCGACCCTGACCTGCTTGACGAGGTCCTCGCCGTAGGCATTGCAGCCGAAGATATACTTCTTGCGCCCGTTGTCGCGCACGAACTCGCGGCAGAACCGCTGCGCGGCCTCGGCCCATTCCTGCCTGCCAGCGTCTTCGACGATCAGCTTCATGAGGAAACGCTTACCCAGCTTTTCTTGGTGGAGGACGACTTGATGGCTTCGAGCATATCCAGCCCTTCGAGCGCATCGTCGATGCCGAATACGTAAGGCGGAAACTTGGCGGCGGTGTCGCGCCGATAGGCTTCGAGCGCATCGGCGACATCGCTGTAGTAGTTGGCGAACGCCTCGATGAAGCCGGCGGGATGGCCGACCTTGAAGCGCGTGTAGCGTGCCTGATTGGCGATCACAGTCTCGCCGCTGCCGCGATCCAGCGTCGACTTGTGACCGGCGACATCAGCGAGATGCAGGTATTCGGGATTTTCCTGATGCCATTCGGCGGCGCCGTTCTTGCCGAACAGCCGCAGGCGCAGACCGTTGCGATAGCCCAGCGCGCTCTTGCCGTACCAGACATTCGAGGTCAGGCCGCCGCTGTAGCAGGCGATACAGAGCACGTTGTCGGCGACCTGGTCGAAGTGGCCGAAGCTGTCCTGGATGGCGACCAGTTCGCGCGGGCTCTGGCCGGTCAGGAACTTGGTCAGGCTGTGCACATGGGTGCCGAGGTCCAGCGACACCGTGGGAATGCTGCTGCCGTCGCGCAGTCGCCAGTCCTGCGGCGATGGCCGGTTGCCCTTGGCATCGAGCCGGGCAAAACCTTCTTGCGGCATCTCGACATGGATCTGGCTGATGGCGCCGAAATGCCCCTGGTCGATCAGATGGCGCAGCTCCCGCAGCATCGGATAAGCGGTATAGTTGTAGGTCACCGCCAGGAAGCCGTTATGCCGGTCGAGGGCCGCCTTGATCTGCCGCGCATCGGCACTCGAACCGGCCAGCGCCTTCTCGCAAATCACCGGCACGCCGTTCGCGATGCAGTCGAGCACCTGGTCGCGGTGCTGGTCCGTCGGCGTCAGCACCAGAACCGCGTCGAGGCGGGAGCGCTCGGCTGCCAGCAGCGCGCCGAGAGACTCATGGACACGCTCCGGCGCGACGCCATATGCCGCGGCGGTGCGCAGGTTCGGCTCGCTCTTGCGGCTGAAGCAGCCGGCCACCAGCTCGTAGCGCTGATCCATCTCGATCGCGATGCGATGCACCTGGCCGATCGCCGAATCGACGCTGCCGCCGAGAAAGGCGACCTTGAGCCTGCGGTGCTCGCCGGCATGGCGCCCCTGCATCACGGCCGCTCCAGCGATCGAATGGTGACGTGGCTCGCCCACCGCGGCGCGACGTCCAGCATCTCGTCGTGGCTGTGATGCTCGGCGAACAGGATGGCGAGCTTGTCGTAGGGCGCAGGCTCGAGCACCTCGCCGCTGATCTTGAGCTGAACGACTTCGACGTTCTTCGCCGGCACGTTCTGGCTGAAGGCGTGGGCGACGACGCGCTCCGTCACCGAGATCGTGTGGCGGCTGTACGGCTTCAGAGCCTCGCTGCGCGGCGGCACGGCATAGCGCTCGCCGAGATACTTGGCGACGACGAGGTCGTGGTAGGGAACGCCCGTGGAGCGCTCGACGAGACCACCGTAGAGATCGCCCGGACAGCGGCGCATGCACTCGATCAGCCAGACGTCCGTGCCGCTGCTGATGAACTGGGTGTGCAGCAGACCATCGTTCAGCTTCAACGCCGTGACCAATCGCCGGATCGCGGCACGCACCGCCTCCTGGATCCCGTCCGACAGAGCCGTCGGATGGTTCGAGCAGTCGACCTGGAACGGATAGACCGTGCAGAATTCGTCGACGAAGGTATCGAAGGCGATCTCGCCGTCCTCGATGAACGCCGTGTGGCTGTGGAGGCTGCCGTCCACGAACTCCTCGACGAGCACCTGGCCCGAGCGAGAGACCTTGAGCGCCTGCGCGATCACCGCGGACAGATTGGCATCGGCCGACGTCTTGGCCATGCCGCGGCCGCTGAAGCTGTCGTCCGGCTTGAACAGCAGCGGCTGCGCGAGATCGAACGCGGCGACCTCATCGACCGACCGGACCTGCCGCGCACGCGGCGCCGGGATGCCGTGCGCTTCGGTGAACTTCCGGAAGCTGACCTTGGTATGCAGGACCTCGGCGACGTCGAGACGGTCGAAGCCGGGAAAACCGTACTGCTCCGCGAGCGCCGCACAGGACATGTAGGAGTAGTCGTTGCAACTGGGAACGAGATAGTCGATCTTTTCATTTTTCAGAAAAGTCGCGAGTTCCGCCGCCTCAGAATAGTCAAAATAGAAAGAGCGATCCGCGTACTGATGGCAGGGATCATCCTTCGCGTTCCCGCACACCCACACCTCGAGCCCGCGCCGCTTGAGCGCAAAGAACAGAGGGGCGGCACTGAAGCTGCTGCCGACGAGTAACGCGATCTTGCTCATTTAGCGTTCGTTTCCAAAGACTTCATCCGGACATCGCATGCGTTCGCCACCTTGCGCGGCACACGGCGCCAGCTCAAGGGCACGTTCTCAGCGCTTCGCCCAAGGTTCCGGGGTCGATGTGATAGGCATTATGAATGGGGTGCGCCCGTTGAGATGATGGTTTGCCTAACACGAACAACAGTTTGTGTCCAAGCACCCCGGACAGCACCGTGTAATAATAATAGTTGTCATTCTCGTAGAACGGCGCGAGCGCCACAATCGTCGCCCCGGCCGGGGCAAAGATCATGTTGGCAAGGCTCGCGCCGACCGGCGCCGCAATCACCCGTGCGTTTCTGCACAAACGAACCTGCTCGGCAAAGCCAAGCCTCCCGGGATCGACGACGGTAAAGCCGTTGTCGATCATGATCCGCTCGACATCGGCCACGTTGCTCAATCCGCGCGCATTGGTGCTGCCGGTGCCCCGGTGCAGGTAAATCTTCTCCGGCCCGGCTCCCTGTGTAGGCAGGGAGACCTGTTGCGCAGCTGTCCGCAGTGCATCGAGGGCGTAGCGCGAGAAGCAGTTCTTGTATTTGGGATGCGGCTTGTTGCTGAGCTTGTGCGGGATGTACGGCTCGTACCCCGTCGCGGACACTTCGGCGAGAACCTTGACCGCGACCGGCTGCCAGCGCTCGACCAGGATCAGCTGGCGGGGCTTTCGTGACAATAACGTGACTGAATCCCGCATGTTGCGATGGATCCAGCCATCCACCAGCAAAGGCCAGTCGTCATAGCCGGGCGAGGCATCGAGGATGGCGAGCCGCGGCGCGATCTCGGTCATCCAGTGCGCATAGTTGCCGGCGCTCTGCCCGAGCAGGTTGATGGCGCGCGGCAGTGTCTGCACGACCTCGCCGAAATAGGCCGTCATGCGCGCGCGCGCCGAATCGACCTTGATGAAACCGCGGATTTCAGCCGGGGATTCCTCGGTCTTCGGCGCCAGCAGATCGGGATGAACGGCGCAGCCTTGCGCCAGGACGAAGCTCGTGCCGCCGACCACGGTCGCGTCGGTGATCTCGATGATTCGCGCTTCCGGCACGTCGATTTCGATCGGTGCGGCCATCGCCAGCGCCGCCGACGGCGCGCCGATGATGTGCGGCGGCGGCAGGACGAGATGCGCCGCCGGGGCGATGAACGACGTCTTCGGATCGGTTCGACGCCGAAACTCGGAGAACGACACGAATGTGTAGGTGGCGATCGCATCGCCATGCCGCAGCCGGCAGCCGAGCCGAAAGAACGCACGATAGACGGCGAGCCCGATCTCGCGGCCCAGCCTGAAGACAAAATATTGGGCGAGATACTTGCGATAGACCCGCAAGCCGTTCGCGACGATCTTCCCCATCATCACTCGACTATGACTTGTCCGACCATTCCTGCCGGCCGCGCTCCGCCTGCGGAGGGGCGACCGGTTTGCTTGAGCGCGCAGGCCCGGTTGATGTAAGGAAACGGCTGCCCTGCAACGACGTCTCCAGCCCGGACGGCGTCCTGTCCGGGGACGTGACGCGCCGGCTGCACTGCCCGCGCTCGGCTTTCCCGAGCCGGCGTTGCAGGCGCGGCCATAGACCAAGACCCCACCGCCGACCCGGACTCCTAGCGGAAAGACCGATCCGGCACAAACCTCCCAGGAACTCGCCAAGCCGCCCGTGACGATCGCATCTGCGCCCTCCGCCCTGTCCCTCATCGCGCTTCCTGCCGCCGCTGCAATCCTTTGCATGGCGCTGATCGTCGTGTTGCGCCCACTCCTCGTCCGCTACGCCCTCGCCCGCCCCAACGCCCGCTCTTCCCACAGGATTCCCACGCCCCAGGGCGGGGGTATCGCCGTGATCGCCGCGGCCATCGCCGGCGTCGCCCTGGCGGCGCCGTGGGGCCTGCCAGGGGAGCTCGGCCCGGTCGCCGTGGTGCTGGGGGCGGCCGTGCTGCTGGCCGTGGTGGGGGCCGTCGACGACCTCCGGCCGATCCCGGTGCTGCCACGCCTCGTGCTCCAGGCGGCCGCCGTGGCCGCGGTGCTGGCCGCCCTGCCGGGGGGCCTGCGGATCCTGCCGCCCTGCCCGCTGTGGCTGGAGCGGGCGGTGCTGCTGCTGGGGCTGCTGTGGTTCGTCAACCTGACCAATTTCATGGACGGGCTGGACTGGATGACGGTGGCCGAAATGCTGCCGGTGACGGCCGCGCTCGCCCTGTTCGCCCTGGCCGGCACGGCCCCGTCCGAGACCCTGCCGGTCATGCTCGCCCTCGCCGGCGCCCTGATCGGCTTCGCGCCGTTCAATCGGCCGGTGGCGCGACTGTTCCTCGGGGACGTCGGCAGCCTGCCGCTCGGCCTGATTGTCGGCTGGGGGCTCATACAACTTGCCGGCCGCGGCCATCTCGCCGCGGCGCTGCTGCTGCCGCTGTATTATCTGGCGGACGCCACCCTCACCCTCGGCCTGCGGCTCAGCCGCGGCGAGAAGGTGTGGGAGGCCCACCGCAGCCATTTCTACCAGCGTGCCACCGACAATGGCTTTGCAGTCATCGCGGTGGTCGGCCACGTGTTCGTGCTGAACCTCGTGCTGGTGGCCCTCGCCGCGCTGTCGCTGGCCTGGCCCTCGGCACTCGCCGGCGCCGGGCTGGTCGCCGTCGGCGCGGCGGCGGTAGCGTTCGTCCTGGTCCGCTTCGCCCGGCCGCGGCGGGCGATTTAAGCCGGCGTCGCCCCGAACTCCGGCACCGCGTCGCGCAGCACGCCCTCGATCACGCCGCGGTCCTCGGTGACGACAGCCTTCTCCAGCGCCGCCAGCCAGCCGCGCAGGGTCTCGAGCGGCGGCTCGGCCGGCCGCGCGGCGACGATGCCGGCAATGCCGATCTCGGCGGTCGGCTCCTGGTTCGCGAACAGGATCTCGTGCAGCCGCTCGCCCGGGCGCACGCCGGTGAACACGATCTCGATGTCGTAGCCCACCTGCAGGCCGGACAGGCGGATCATGCGCTCGGCGAGGTCGACGATCTTCACCGGCTGGCCCATGTTGAGCACATAGACCGAGACGTCCGGCCGCTGCGGCTGCAGCGCATGGGTCGCCGCCGTCACCACGAGGTCGCAGGCCTCGCGGATGGTCATGAAGTAGCGCACCATGTCCGGATGGGTGACGGTGACCGGGCCGCCGGCCTCGATCTGCGCCTTGAACTTCGGCACCACCGAGCCGTTGGAGGCCAGCACGTTGCCGAACCGCACCGAGATCAGCCGCATCGGCGGCTTGCCGTTGCCCTTGCCCTGCAGCTTGCGGTCGAGCGCCTGGCAGTACATCTCGGCGAAGCGCTTGGTGAGGCCCAGCATCGACACCGGCTCGATCGCCTTGTCGGTGGAGATCATCACCATCGCCTCGGCGCCGGATGCGAGCGCGGCATCCGCGACGTTGACCGAGCCGAAGATGTTGGTCTTGACGCCCTCGGCCCAGTCACGCTCCAGGATCGGCACGTGCTTGAGCGCCGCGGCATGGAACACGATGCTCGGCTTGAACTCCTGCAGCAGGCGCATGATGCGGTCGCGGTCGCGGATATCAGCGATGCGCCCCTCGATCTGCACGTCGCCGCCACGCTGGGCGAGCTGCTCGATCACGGCATGCAGCGCCGGCTCGGCGTTCTCGATCACCAGGAGGCGCGCGGCGCCGAAGGTCACGACGCGCTCGCAGATCTCCGAGCCGATCGAGCCGCCGCCGCCGGTCACCACCACCGCCTTGCCCTTCACCAGGGCCTCGAGCCGCGCATAGTCGATCTTCACGCTCGGCCGCAGCAGCAGGTCCTCCACCGCCACCGGCGCGAGCTGCGGCGTGTCGCGGCTCTCCTCCAGCGAGGGCAGCCGGCTGACGACAAGGCCGAGCTTGCGCGCGCGCATCAGCACGGATTCCGGCTGCATCTCCGGCTCGAACGCCGAGGGCAGCATCACCACGCGGTCGAACGGCTTGCCACGGCGCTCGAAATCGCCGGCGACGTCGCCGAGGTCGTCGAGCCCGCCGAGCACCGGCACGCCGCGGATGATCTGGCCGCGGTCGGCCATCGACGGCGACAACAGCCCCACCGGCCACAGCCGCTTCACCGCACCGTTCTCGATGGCGCGCAGCAGCACCTCGGCATCGGCGGCGCGGCCGATCAGCAGCGTCGGCGCCGCGGCGACCACGCGGGCCTGGTTGCGGGTGCGGGTGTAGCGGAAATAGCGGTAAGCGAGCCGCGCACCGCTGAAGAAGAAGATCTGCACGAACCAGTAGAGGATGATCGTGGTCTTGCCGAGGAAGAACGTGCCGTAGACGTTCGGCGCCAGGAAGATGTAGTCGACCACCAGCAGCGCCACCGCGAGCACGGTGGAGACGCGCAGGATGTTGAAGAGGTCCGGCAGCGAGATGAACCGCCACTTGGTGGCGGTGAGGCGGAACAGGTAGCTGACCACGAAGCTGAACAGCAGGAAGTACGGCAGGATCCACAGCAGCAGCGGCAGGCGGTCGAACAGCCGCGAGCCCTCGAAGCGCAGGTAGAACGCCACCAGCACGGCCGCGCCGGTCGCCAGCACGTCGTGCAGCGCGATCAGCCAGTTGCGCCAGGTCATGCGGTAGAGGCGGATCATGGCCGCGCACTCCCACCGGCGCCTGCGGGCGACGGCGCCGCGGACACATCCTCGCGGCGCGCCTTCAGCGCCATGCCGCCGGCGACCCCGACGCCGAGGACATACATCCAGCCCTCGTGGAAATCGAACAGGTGTGAGTTGAGCAGCGAGCTCACCATGTTCTGCACCACCACCAGGAGGCCGACATAGGCCACCAGCGACGTGCCACGGAACAGAAGGAGATGCGCGATCCACATGGCGTAGAGCACGACGCAGCCGAGCAGCCCCCACTGCACGGCGACGTTGAGGGTCTGGTTGTGCGGGTTGCCGATGACATCGGCGGCGAGCCCGGTCTTGCCGGCCGCATCCTGCTCGAACAGTGTCTTGGTCGCGCCGGTGCCGTTGCCGAGCAGCGGGGCATGGCCGATGAACTTCAGCGACCGCGTCCAGTAGCCGAGGCGCTGCGCCGTCGAGGTGATCTCGTTGTTCTGGTAGCCCTGGTACTCGACCTCGATATGGGTCACCCGCTCGCGCAGGTAGGGCGAGGAGAACCACACGGCGACCGCGACCACCGCCGCGCCGGCGAACAGCAGCACCGTGGTGCGCGCGCGCAGGTGCAGCGCCGCGAACAGCAACAGCAGCACCGGCATGTAGACGAGCGCTGTGCGCGCCGACACCACGAACATCATGTTGACGAAGAACGCCAGCATCAGCGCGGCGCAGGCCAGCGCCAGCCCCCATTGCCGGCGACGCACGAGCGTCAGCGCCGGCGCGGCCAGTGCGAACATGCAGAGTGCAAACTCCTGGCTCTGGTCGATGTAGTTCTTGACCGGCACGCCATTGCCGAGCGTCTCGCTGATCCTCAGCGCCGGCGCGAACAGCACGACATAGGAGAACGCGAGCAGCAGCGTGCAGGAGGCGAGGAACGCCACCAGCACCCACAGGCCGCGCTGCGAGCGTTCGAAATGGTAGATCAGCAGCGGAATCACCAGCAGCTTGGTCACGGGGTTGATGCCGTGCAGCCGCTCCGGCCAGGGGCTCTGCGCCCACAGCGTGCCGGCCACCGCGAGCGCGAAGAAGGCGAGCGGCAGCGCGCAGGCCGGCCGGCGCAGCGACGTCAGCAGTGCGCGCCAGTCGGCCGTGAACGCCAGCGCGACCAGCCACAGCGCCATGAAGACCGCCGGCGGGGTCGTCGACCATGGCAGCGAGGCCGCGGCGAGCACCGCGAAGATGTCGGTGTTGCGCATGCGCACTGCGGGATCGCGCAGCGCAGCCATCAGGCCGCGGCGCTGGCCGCCGGCCGCGACGCGATCCCGATCGATCACGCTCGCGCTCACGTCCGCCCCTCGCGCGCCCGCTGCACCAGCGACGTCGTGCTGTGGCCCTGCAGGATGTCGACCAGGACGACCTCGCCGCCATAGGCCTCGACCACGTCGTAACCGACCACCTGCTCGCGGGTGTAGTCGCCGCCCTTGACCAGCACGGCGGGCTTGACCTGCTTGATCAATTCGAGCGGCGTGTCGTCCTCGAAGATCACCACGAGATCGACCGCCTCCAGCGCCGCCAGCACCTCGGCGCGGGCGCGCTCGTTCTGCACCGGGCGGCTCTCGCCCTTCAGCCGCTTGGTCGAGGCGTCGCTGTTGAGGCCGACGACCAGCCGGTCGCAGGCAGCGCGGGCCTGGGTGAGCGAGCGCACATGGCCGGGGTGCAGGATGTCGAAGCAGCCATTGGTGAAGCCGATGCGCAAATCCTCCCCCCGCCACGCGGCGAGATGGGCATCGAGATCGGCGGCGCTCGCGGCGATCTTCTGCTCGGCGGCGAGCGCCGCCGGCGGCAGGATGCGGCCGCGCAGCTCGGCGAGCGACACCGTCGCGGTGCCGCGCTTGCTGACCGCGACGGCGGCCGCGGCCGCGGCACAGCGCAGCGCCCCCTCCCAGTCCGCGCCGGCGGCGAGCGTCACGGCCAGCGCCGCAGCGACGGTGTCGCCGGCGCCGGAGACGTCGCGCACCTTGACCGGCAGCGCCGGCACATGCACCGGCGCGCCCTGCCCCGGCACCAGCGTCATGCCGTGCTCGCTCTGGGTCACCAGCATCGCCTCGCAGTCGGCGAGCAGCATCAGCTCGCGCGCCGCCGCGGCAATCTCGGCATCATTGCCGGCGCGGCTGCGGCTCGCTTCTGCGAACTCCTTGCGGTTCGGCGTCAGCAGCGTCGCGCCGCGATAGATCGCGAAGTTCGCGCTCTTGGGGTCGACGATCACCCGCTTGCCGAGCTTGCGCGCGGCATCGATGACATGGCGGATCACCCGCGCGGTCAGGACGCCCTTGGCGTAATCGGACAGCAGCACGATGTCGGCGCGCGGCAGCGCCGCGAGCGCGGTATCGATCAGTTGCTGCTCGACCGCCTCCGCGGCCGGCGCGGCGCGCTCCCAGTCGGCGCGCAGCATGTGGGTGGAGAAGTGCTCGGAGACATAGCGCACCTTGCGCGTGGTCGGCCGCGCGGCGTCCGTCACCAGCAGCGGCTCGATCAGCGGCTCGCGCGACAGCGCCGCGCGCAGCACGTCGCCCGCCGCATCGGCGCCGACGAGGCCGACGAACAGGCAGCGCGCCCCGAGGCTCGCGATGTTGCGCGCCACGTTGCCGGCGCCGCCGACATTGGTCTCGCTGCGCTGGACCGCGATCACCGGCGCCGGCGCCTCCGGCGAGATGCGCGAGACCTCGCCATAGACGAACTCGTCCAGCATCAGGTCGCCGATGCACAGCACCGTCTGCCGGACCATGGCGCCCGCGAGCGCGTCGAAATCGAACATGAAAAGCGTCCGTGTCCTAAAGTTGGCGCGATCAGCGGTAGCGATCGGTCTGATCGAGAAAGTCCTTCACATAGGCGCCGACCGCCTCTTCCAGCGACGTGAAGCCGCCATTATAGCCAGCGGCCAGCAGGCGATCGACCTTGGCCTCGGTGAAATACTGGTAGCTGCCGCGGATCTGCTCGGGCATGTCGACATAGCTGATGTTCGGCGTACGACCGAGCGCGGCATAGCCCGCCAGCATCAGGTCGCGGAAGCTGCGGGCATGGCCGGTGCCGACATTGAACAGCCCGCTGACCGAGCGGCGCGACAACAGCCACATGATCACCCGCACGACGTCGTCGACATAGATGAAATCGCGGCGCTGGTCGCCATCGGCGATGCCGGCGCGATGCGACTTGAACAGCTGAACCTCGTGGCCGCTGCGGATGTCGTCGAAGCGGCGCGCCAGCACGCTGGCCATGGTGCCCTTGTGGTACTCGTTGGGCCCGAACACGTTGAAGAACTTCAGCCCCGCCCATTGCGGCGGCAGCTTGTCGCCGTTCTCGAGCCGTCCCAGCACCGCGAGATCGAACTGGTGCTTGCTCCAGCCATAGAGGTTCATCGGCCGCAACTGCTTGAGCGCCGCAACCGAGCTGTCGTCCGCAAACCCCTGCTCGCCGTCGCCATAGGTCGAGGCCGACGAGGCGTAGATCAGCGGCGTCGCATTGGCGGTGCACCAGTCGAGCAGCTTGAGCGACAGGCGGAAGTTGGTGTCGATCACGAGGTCGCCGTCGGTCGCGGTGGTCTCGGAGATGGCGCCGAGATGGATGATGGCCTCGATCCGCCGGCCCTGCAGCCAGGCCATCAGCTCGGCCGGCGGCACCACGTCGGCAAGCTGGCGCTTGGCGAGGTTCTTCCACTTGCCCTCGCTGCCGAGATGGTCGCAGACCGCGACGTCGGCGCGGCCGGCCTCGTTGAGCGCGGCCACGACGTTCGATCCGATAAATCCGGCCCCACCGGTCACCAGCAGCATGACGAGTTCCAGTTTTGCGTTGCGGGGGCCACCTTTGCCCCAGACCCGGCCGGCAGGCAACTCACGTCCGGTGTCATTCATGCAGGTTCTGCACTGCTGTCCGGCTTATTTCGAACCACGCCACACCCAATGCGTCATTGCCGGACTTGATCCGGCAATCCAGCTTGCTCGCGGCGTGACGTAAGTCCTTTGAAGCTGGATCACCGGGTCTCGACGCTTCGCGTCGGCCCGGTGATGACGCAGAAAATGTGGAACCGCATCGAATGCCAAGCTGGCCACATTTTTTTCTGCCCCGCCGCACTGGACGCGGCCGGCGCCAGGGGATAACCGGCAAGCGGCAGACCGCCGTGCCGCCGCGCGCCGCTTCTGCCAACTGGGCCGTGAGACTGTCAAATACCTATGAATTCAGATTCATATTTTAAGCTGGATCCGTCGCAGGTCGACCCGTCCGATACCCGGCCGATCCTGATCGTTCCCTACATGTGGATCGGCGACTTCGTCCGCGGCCACACCGCGGTGCGGGTGTTGAAGCAGCGCTGGCCGAACCGCCCGGTGGACATGCTGGCGACGAGCCTCGTCGCCCCGCTGCTCGATTACATGCCCGGGATCCGCAAGGGGGTGGTCTGGAACCTGCCCCGCAGCCAGCTGGCGCTGGACCAGCAGTGGCAGCTCGCCAAGACGCTGCGGGCGGAACACTACGGAACCGCGCTGATGATGCCGCGCACCTGGAAGTGCGCCCTCGCGCCCGCGCTGGCGGGCATCCCGGAACGGGTCGGCTTTGTCGGCGAGGTGCGGTTCGGCCTGCTCAACGACTGGCGCTGGGGGGAACGGGCCCTCCCCCGGATGATCGACAAGAAGGTGGCGCTGACGCTGCCGCGCGGCACCCACCTGACCATGGACTGGCCGCCGCCCCAGCTCGTCGTCCCCGCCGCCGAGACGGCCGCCTGGCGGGCTCAAAACGGCCTGGGAGACGGCCCGGCGGTGGCGCTGGCGCCCGGCGCGGTCGGCCCGGCGAAGCGCTGGACGGCCTACCCCGAGCTCGCCCGGCAGCTCGCCGCGCGCGGCATCGATGTCTGGGTGGTGGGCGGCCCGGGCGAAAAGCCCCTCGCCGACGCCATCGTCGCGGCCGGCGGTCCGCGGGTGCGCGACCTCACCGGCACGGACCTGCGCAACGGCATCCTGGCGCTCGCCGCCGCCCGCCTCGCCATCTCCAACGATTCGGGGCTGCTGCACGTCGCCGCGGCCATCGGCACACCGTCGGTCGGCATCTTCGGCCCGACCAGCCCCTATCACTGGGCGCCGCTCAACGGCCTTGCCGCCACCCTCCAGTGCGACACCAAGCTGTCCTGCCAGCCATGCCACAAGCCGGTCTGCGCGGTGAACGACCACCGTTGCATGACCGACATCAGCGCCGCACGGGTCCTGGCGGTCGCCGACGACATCCTCGCCGGGCTCGGGGTCGCCGCCACGGCGCCGCAGCCGACCTGAGCCGCTTGCACCGGCAGCGGGCGGCCAGTACCACTGCGGCACACTCCTGACAGGTGGAGCCTCCCTTGAGCCAGTACCGGATCGCAGCCCATTTCCAGAGCTCGCTCGCGGCCATGACGGAAGCGGCCTGCGACGACGCGCTGGTGCACACCGCCCACGCCATCGCCACCACCACCGCCAAGGCGCTGCAGGGCGGGCACAAGGTGCTGATGGCCGGCAATGGCGGCAGCGCCGGCGACGCCCAGCACCTCGCCGCCGAGATCGTCGGCCGCTACAAGATCGACCGTCCCGGCTGGGCCGCGATCGCGCTGACCACCGACACCTCGGCGCTGACCGCCATCGCCAACGACTACGGCTTCGAGCAGGTGTTCGCCCGCCAGGTGCAGGGCCTCGGCCAGCGCGGCGACGTGTTCTGGGGCTTCTCCACCTCCGGCAAGTCGCCGAATGTCATCGCCGCGCTCAAGCTCGCCCGCGCCCAGGGGCTCACCACCGTCGGCTTCACCGGCCTCAGGGGCGAAGCGATGCGCGAACACTGCGACCTCCTGCTGGTCGCGCCCACCGACGACACCCCGGTGATCCAGCAGATCCACATGATGGCGGGCCACGCCATCTGTGACGAGATCGAGCAGATGCTGCTCGCAGGAAACGCGAAGGCATGAGCGCACCTGCCGCCGGCGAGCGCGCGCCGCGGCCCGCCGCCTTCCTCGATCGCGACGGCGTGCTCAACCACGACGACGACTATATCGGCCATCGCGACCGCATCCGCTGGATGGACGGCGCGGCGGCGGCCGTGCGCCGGCTCAACGACGCCGGCTATCTCGTGTTCGTGGTGACCAATCAATCCGGCGTCGCGCGCGGCCTGTTCAGCGAGGACGACGTCCGCGCACTGCACGACTGGATGCGCGGCGAGCTCGCGCGCGCCGGCGCGCACATCGACGACGTCCGCTACTGCCCCGACCATCCACAGGCACCGCTCGCGCGCTATCGCCGCGACAGCGACTGGCGCAAGCCCAGGCCCGGCATGCTGCTCGACCTGATGGCGCACTGGCCGATCGACAAGGCGCGCAGCTTCATGATCGGCGACAAGGACATCGACGTCGCGGCCGCGGCCGCCGCGGGGATCATGGGCGTGAAGTTTCCGGGGGGTGATCTCGACGCCTTCGTCGCCGACCTGCTGAAGCCGTCACAAAGCCACTGACGGCAGCACCTGCTGCTCCAGCGCGGCCGTCGCCTGCACGAACGACGGGTACTGTCCCTTGCCGCCGAGCACGGTGATCGTGCCGCCGCCGACCGGCCCGGTGAGGCCGGGTTCGGTAGCGAGAAAGATCGCGAGCAGCGGCACGCCATAGGCCGCCGCGAGATGCAGAAGGCCGGTGTCGACGCCGACCACGAGCGCCGCGCCCGCGATCACCTGCGCGGTGACGTCGAGCGGCTGGCGCTGCAGCACCTTCGCGCCGGGAATTGCCGCGGCGAGCCGGCCTGCGCGCGCCTCCTCGGCGGCATTGCCCCACGGCAGCAGCACGTCGAACCCACGCCCGCGCAACCATTTGCCGAGCCCGATCCAGTCGACCTCGCGCCATTCCTTGCTGGCGCGCGAGGTGCCGTGCAGCAGCACGGCATAGGGCGCGCCATCGCCGCGCGGCGGCCGCACCAGGCCATAGTCGATGGCGTCGTCCGCCTGATAGCCGAGGCTCACGGCGGTGAGCAGGCGGTTGCGCGTCACTGCATGCAGCTCGCGACCGACACGATGGGTGACGTCATAGAAGCGCGACGCCAGCGGCTCGCGGATGCTGTCACGGTCATAGCCGTGGCGTTCGCCGGTCGTGAAATGCACGATCAGCGCCGAGCGCAGCAGCCCTTGCGTGTCGACCACCGTCTGTGCGCCGACCGCGCGCAGCGCCGCGCGGAACACGCCGAACTCGCGCCATGTCGCCGCACTCAGCAACTGCTTGCGCCAGCGCCGCGTCGCCACCGGCACCACCGCATCGACAGCGGGATGCAGCCGCGCCAGCGGCGCGAACGCCTCCTCCACCACCCACGTCAGCCGCGTGTCGGGACGCGCACGGCGCAGGTCCGTCATCGCCGGCATCTGGTGCACGACGTCGCCGAGCGAGGAGGTCTTGATGATGAGGACGTTGGACATGCGATGAGAGGAAATACGCACTTTCGACGTTACGGTTTGGAAACCATAAAGCGGTTTCAGGCGCAAAAAGCCACCAAAATGCACCTCGTGCCCGCTGCCTTATACCGGATATCGACCAAGCGCCATGCAGTGTTTCGGCCGCGCCGGACATGATCCGGCCGACAGAACATGCGGCGGCCGCGTTTCGGCCGTCGAAGGAATGAGGTGATCGCATGACCGTTCTTGTCACCGGCGGGGCCGGCTATATCGGCAGCCACATGGTTCTGGCGCTTGCGGAGGCCGGCGAGAGCGTGGTGGTCATCGACAACCTGTCGACCGGTTTCTCCCATTACCTTCCCGATGGCGTGCCGCTGTTCATCGGCGATGTCGCCGACGAGAACCTCGTCGAGGGCGTGATCGCCGCGCACCATGTCGATTCCATCATCCATTTCGCAGGCTCGGTGGTGGTGCCGGAATCGCTGCGCGATCCGCTCGGCTACTACCGCAACAACACCATGACGACGCGCAACCTGCTCAACGTCGCGGTGAAGTGCAACATCCCGCGCTTTATCTTCTCCTCGACGGCGGCGGTGTACGGCAATCCCGAACAGATGCCGGTGGTGGAGGAAGCGCCGACGCGGCCGCTGTCGCCCTACGGCATGTCGAAGCTGATGACCGAGATCATGCTGCACGACGTCGCCACCGCGCACGGCATGAACTACGTCGTGCTGCGCTACTTCAACGTCGCCGGCGCCGACCCGCAGGCCCGCATCGGGCTCGCGACCCAGGGCGCGACCCACCTGTTGAAGATCGCGGTGGAAGCCGCCACCGGGCAGCGCGCCAAGATCGACGTCTACGGCACCGACTACCCCACCCCCGACGGCAGTTGCATCCGCGATTTCATCCATGTCAGCGACCTGGCCGAGGCGCACCGCGCCGCGCTGGGCTACCTCATGAACGGCGGCGCCTCGACCACGCTGAACTGCGGCTATGGCCGCGGCTACTCGGTGTTCGAGGTGATCGAGGCGGTGCGCCGCGTCTCCGGCCGCAACTTCGCCGTGCAGCACGCCGACCGCCGCCCGGGCGACATCATGACCATGATCGCCGACACCAGCCGCATCCGTAGCGCGATCGACTGGACCCCGCGCTACGACGACCTCGACACCATCGCGACCCACGCGCTCGCCTGGGAAGAGAAGCTGCTGCACGAGCGCAGCACCGGGCGGGCCGCAACCGCCTGATCCGCCTCGCGGAACCCGTGAACGGCCGCCCCGCCGGCCGAACGCGCCCCTAGCCTCGGGGGCGCGAGGCATTGCCCATGGCTGGCGTCAAGCCCTGATTTGGCTTGAAAAAAACGCCCCGCAGGGGCATTGAGGCGGGCGTTTCGCACGTACCCGGGCCACGATTGGGGGCCTCGCGGCCCCGCACCTGCCCCACATCGGCAGGCGCCGGTCCGCCCCGGACAAGGCCCTGCCGGACGACGCTCGCGTGCGGCTTGGCCGCTGTCGGCTTTTCCGGGCTGGAACCACGTGCGCCTGTTCCCATGCCGTCGATGGACCGCGGATGACCGACACTGCTGCCAAGCCCCAGACCAAGACCCCGAGAAAGATCACCGACGATCCGTATGGCGCCGCGGTCCTGATCCGCCGCCTGGTTTCCGAGCAGGGCGTCACCTACTGGCGGCGCTACCTCGTGGCGTTCGGCATGATGGCGGTCGTGGCAGCCAGCACTGCCGGGTCCGCCTATCTCCTGGGCGAAGTCATCAACGCCGCCTATGTGGCGCGCGACTTCCACGCCATCCTGATGCTGTCGCTGATCACCATGGCGCTGTTTACCGCCAAGGGCGCGGCGACCTACGGCCAGGCGGTGATCCTGTCGCGGATCAGCAACGCCATCGTCGCCACCAACCAGCGCCGCCTGTTCAGCAAGCTGATGAGCGAGAGCATCGGCTTCTTCTCCGACCGCCACTCCTCGGAATTCCTCGGCCGCCTCACCGCCGGCGCGACCTCGGTCACCCAGGTGCTGAGTCTCTTGATCACCGCGGTCGGACGCGACCTGCTGTCCCTGATCGGCCTCGTCATCGTGATGCTGATGCAGGACCCGATCATGTCGCTGTTCGGCCTCGTGGTGGCGCCGCCGGCGATCATCGTGCTGCGCAAGCTGGTGCGGCGGGTGCGCAACCTCGCCCACACCCAGTTCGCCAACACCAACGACATCCTCGAGACCATGCAGGAATCGTTGCAGGGCATCCGCACGGTCAAGGCGTTTACGCTGGAAGACACCATGCGCCAGCGCATCGACGCCAACATCGCGGCCGTCGAGCGCAACGCCAACAAGATGGCGCGCGTCTCCAACCGCTCCAGCCCGCTGATGGAGATGCTGGGCGGCTTTGCGATCGCCGCCGCGCTGATCTATGGCGGCTATGGCGTCGTGGTGAAGGGCTCGACCCCCGGTCAGTTCTTCTCGTTCGTCACCGCGTTCCTGCTCGCCTACGAGCCGGCCAAGCGGCTGGCGCGCCTCAACATCGACCTCAACAGCAACCTGATCGGCGCCAGCAAGCTGCTGGAGATCGTCGACAGCCCGGCGACCGAGCCGGACGACAGCGACAAGCCGGCGCTGAAGCTGACGCAGGCGCGCGTCGAGCTGCGGGACGTCAGCTTCGCCTACCGCCCGGACGAGCCGGTGCTCGACCACATGAGCCTCGTTGCCGAGCCCGGCAAGGTCACCGCGCTGGTTGGCCCCTCCGGCGGCGGCAAGTCCACGGTCTTAGCGCTGCTGCTGCGGCTCTATGAGGCGAACAGCGGCCAGATCGTCATCGACGGCCAGGACATCGCCACGATCTCGCGGCGCTCGCTGCGCCAGCAGACCGCCTATGTCGGCCAGGACGTCTACCTGTTCCGCGGCACCATCCGCGAGAACATCGCGTTCGGCCGCCTCGGCGCCTCGGAGGCCGATGTCATCGCGGCGGCGCGCGCCGCCTGTGCCCATGATTTCATCATGGGCTTCCCGCAGGGCTACGACACGCCGGTCGGCGAGCACGGCACCCAGCTCTCCGGCGGCCAGCGCCAGCGCGTGGCGATCGCCCGCGCGCTGCTCAAGGACGCGCCGCTGATCCTGCTCGACGAGGCCACCGCGGCACTCGATTCCGAATCCGAGCGCCAGGTGCAGGAAGCCATCGAGCACCTCTGCCAGAACCGCACGACGCTGGTGATCGCCCACCGCCTGCACACCATCATGCATGCGGACGCGATCCTGGTGGTCGAGGGCGGCCGCATCGTCGAATCCGGCCAGCACGACGACCTCCTGCGCCGTGGCGGCCGCTACGCCTCGTTCTTCCGCTTGCAGCATCGTGAAGCGACGCCGCTGGCGCCGGTGGCGGCCTCGGCCTAGATTACGGCCGGCGCCGGCTTCCGCCGCGCCGTCCTCCCCCCTCGCCCAGCCAGCGGACCCGACCATGCCGTCCAGCGCCTCTTCCGTCATTCCCGCTTCCACCACCCCCGTGCTGCCCGTCGCCGATCTCGACAAGACCTTTCCGGTCCGGCGGATCTGGTGCGTCGGCCGCAACTACCTCGAGCACATCCGCGAGCTCGGCAACGACGAGCGGCAGCCGCCGTTCTTCTTCGCCAAACATGCCGACATGCTGGCGCCGAACGGCGCGACCATCCCCTACCCGCCGCTGACCAAGGACTTCCAGCACGAGGTCGAGCTGGTGGTGGCGCTCAAGAGCGGCGGCCTGAACATCGCCCCCGCCCAGGCGCTCGACCATGTCTATGGCTATGCGGTCGGCATCGACCTGACCCGGCGCGACCTGCAGATGGCGTCGCGCAAGAAGGAACAGCCTTGGGAGATCGGCAAGTCGTTCGACCTGTCGGCGCCCTGCAGCGCGCTGCGGCCGGCCAGCGAGATCAGCCATCCGACCAGCGGCCGGATCTGGCTGTCGGTCAACGGGGTCGAGCGGCAGAAGGGCGACCTGTCCGAAATGATCTGGAACGTCGCCGAGATCATCGCCAAACTGTCGCTGCAGGTGTCGCTCGGCGCCGGTGACATCATCATGACCGGCACCCCCGCGGGCGTCGCGGCGCTCTCCCCCGGCGACCGGGTCGAGTGCGGCATCGACGGCATCGGCACCCTGAGGATCGCCATCGGCGAGCCCGCCTGATCGGTCGGCCCGGCCCCGCACAGCCGGGGAATACGCTCCAGGAGTGCAGCAACGGCCCCTCACGGGGCCGTTGCCATATGGACCGGGATCCGCCTGCTCCTGCTGTGACTGGCCGGATGCTGCCGTCAATGGCCAGAATTTGCCAATGGTCAGCCCCCGAGGCTCGGGCCACATATTCCGCCGTTTTCAGCGAGTCTCCAGCCTGCGCCGGGCGGGTGAGCTCGTTCGCGTCCTCCCGCCTGTCGAAGGCCAACACAGTCTGCGGTGGAGAAGAATGCACTCACAGAAGGAACTCAAGGAACTCGGCAACCGGATCGCGTCCACCATGCAACTCGCTGAAAAGCTCGATCAGCGGATGGCAGCCTACCTGCTGTCCATGGCGAGCCTCGAGGTCTCGCAAACGCTCGAGAGCATCCAGCAGCGGGCCGCGGGCCGGCGAATGGACAACTGACCTTCAGGGGACAACTGTTCAGGGGACAACTGACCTCCAGGAACAATGGACCTGGAGGAGAGCCAGCATCGTGGGGGATCGGGGTCGTCCGAGACCGGCTGAACGCCGGGGAACAAGTTCAGCCGCACTGATGCAAAAAAGCCCCGGAGCGATCCGGGGCTTTTTCTTGATGGCAGTTCTTGCTGCTTCCTAGAGTGCGCCAGATGGCGCGATCAGTAGCGGTAGTGATCCGACTTGAACGGGCCTTCCGGCGTCACGCCGATATAGGCCGCCTGGTCGGGACGCAGCTTGGTGAGCTTCACGCCGATCTTGTTGAGGTGCAGCATCGCGACCTTCTCGTCGAGGTGCTTGGGCAGCGTGTAGACCTTCTTCTCGTACTTGCCGGGGTTGGTCCACAGCTCGATCTGCGCGATGGTCTGGTTGGTGAACGACGCCGACATCACGAACGACGGATGGCCCATGGCGTTGCCGAGGTTCACCAGGCGGCCTTCCGACAGCAGGATGATGCGGTTGCCCTTGGGGAATTCGATCTCGTCGACCTGCGGCTTGATGTTCGTCCACTTCAGGTTGCGCAGACCCGCGACCTGGATCTCGTTGTCGAAGTGGCCGATGTTGCAGACGATGGCCCGGTCCTTCATCCCGCGCATGTGGTCGACGGTGATGATGTCCTTGTTGCCGGTCGCGGTGACGTAGATGTCGGCGCGCGACAGCGCGTCCTCGATGGTGACGACCTCGTAGCCCTCCATCGCCGCCTGCAGCGCGCAGATCGGATCGACTTCGGACACCAGCACGCGGCAGCCGGCCTGGCGCAGCGACGCCGCCGAGCCCTTGCCGACGTCGCCGAAGCCGGCGACGAACGCGACCTTGCCCGACATCATGACGTCGGTGCCACGGCGGATGGCGTCGACCAGCGATTCACGGCAACCGTAGAGGTTGTCGAACTTCGACTTGGTGACGCTGTCGTTGACGTTGATCGCCGGGAACAGCAGCTTGCCGGCGGCGGCGAGCTGGTACAGGCGGTTGACGCCCGTGGTGGTCTCCTCGGACACGCCCTTGATGCTTTTGGCGAGCTCGGCGAACCAGCCCTTCGGCTTCTCGGCGAGCTTCTTCTTGAGCAGCGCGAAGAAGATCTCCTCTTCCTCGCTCTCCGGCTTGTCGAGGAACGCGGCGTCACCGTTCTCCGCGCGCAGGCCAAGGTGCACGAACATGGTGGCGTCGCCGCCGTCGTCGAGGATCATGTTCGGCATGCCGCCGCCGTGCCAGTCGAACAGCTTGGCGGTGTAGTCCCAGTACTCGGTCAGCGTCTCGCCCTTGTAGGCGAACACCGGAATGCCGGCCGCGGCGATCGCCGCCGCCGCGTGATCCTGGGTCGAGTAGATGTTGCAGGACACCCAGCGCACGTCGGCGCCGAGCGCCTTCAGCGTCTCGATCAGCACCGCGGTCTGGATCGTCATGTGCAGCGAGCCGGCGATGCGCGCGCCCTTCAGCGGCTGCGACGGGCCGAACTCGGCACGGGTCGCCATCAGGCCCGGCATCTCGGTCTCGGCGAGGTCGATTTCCTTGCGGCCGAACGCGGCGAGGCCGATATCCTTGACGATGTAGTCAGCGGTGCTCATGGAGGGGTCCCTTAAAAGGCATGTCCCGGACATGCGAAAAGCCGCCGGGAACACGCAACATGAATGAGGAAAAAATGAGAGCGGGCTGCGCTCTCATTCCCTGATTGGACGAATTTCAGTCAGGCGAGCCCTCCCCGCAGACTTCGGCCCGCGGGGATGCGCGCGATCCGAATCAGACGGCGCCCTTGAGCGCGTCGGTCAGATCGGTCTTTTCCCAGGAGAAGCCGCCCTCGGCGTCCGGCGCACGGCCGAAGTGGCCATAGGCGGAGGTGCGGGCATAGATCGGCTTGTTGAGGTCGAGGTGCTTGCGGATGCCGCGCGGCGTCAGGTCCATGACCTCGGCGACGGCCTTCTCGATCTGGCTTTCCTGCACCTTGCCTGTGCCGTGGGTATCCACGTAGATCGACAGCGGCTTGGCAACGCCGATCGCGTAGGACAGCTGGATGGTGCAGCGCTCGGCAAGGCCGGCCGCCACCACGTTCTTGGCAAGGTAGCGCGCCGCATAGGCCGCCGAGCGGTCGACCTTGGTCGGGTCCTTGCCGGAGAACGCGCCGCCGCCATGCGGCGCCGCGCCGCCATAGGTGTCGACGATGATCTTGCGGCCGGTGAGGCCGGCGTCGCCGTCCGGACCGCCGATGTAGAACTTTCCGGTCGGGTTGACGTGCCAGATGGTGTCCTTGCTGATCCAGCCATCCGGCAGCGCCTTGCGCACGTAGGGCTCGACCAGCTCGCGCACCTTGGCGGAGGTCAGGTTCTCGACGAGGTGCTGGTGCGACACCACGATCTGGGTGACGCCGACCGGCCTGCCGTTCTCATAGCGCACGGTGACCTGGCTCTTGGAGTCCGGGCCCAGCACCGCCTCGGTGCCGGCGTGGCGCGCTTCCGAGATCAGGCGCAGGATCTTGTGGGCGTAGTAGATCGGCGCCGGCATCAGTTCCGGCGTCTCGTTGCAGGCGTAGCCGAACATGATGCCCTGGTCGCCGGCGCCCTCTTCGCGGTTGGTCGGCTGCAGCGCATCGACGCCCTGGGCGATGTCGGCGGACTGCGGGTGCAGCAGCACCTTGATGTCGCACTTGTCCCAGTGGAAGCCTTCCTGCTCGTAGCCGATGTCCTTGATGGCCATGCGGGCGACGTGGGCGATCCAGTCCTTGGTGACGGTCGACGGGCCGCGGGTCTCGCCTGCGATCACCACCTGGTTGGTGGTGGCGAGGGTTTCGCACGCGGCGCGGATTGCCCAGGGATCGATGCCCGCCTTCGGGCCTTCGCGGAAGAACAGATCGACGATTTCATCGGAAATCCGATCGCAGACCTTGTCCGGATGACCTTCCGACACCGACTCACTGGTGAACAGGTAAGATGCGCGCATCAAAAAACCCCTTCCGCTGGACCATCCAGCGGTCCGTTTAGAATGACCATGAAACGTCAGTCACGCCGGCGCGAAATGACGTAGGATTCATCGTAGAACCACAGACCGTTGTGCCGGCGCAAAACGTCCCTGGTTGCGTCGAGATACCGGCCGCTCTGGGTCATCTCCGTCAACCGGTCGTCCTCGATCTGAGCGACATACACCGCCGCGTTCCAGGCTGCAAAGGCCGTCGAACTCCCGATCGCTCCGGTGACCTCGTTCGGCAGCGCTTCCATATCGTATCGGAAGATGGAACGCGCGTCCGAATAAGCGTTGAAGTTAAGATCCCGGCCAGCTGTCCCCAGCTCGTATTTCACCGCGCGCAATAGCTCATGACGGCTCACGGAGAAAGGATTTTCTCCGGGCCAAACCGCCTCGATGATCTCCATGCCGGGATCATGACCATAGGAGTGAATTCCGATCAGCCGCCCCCCGGGCCGCAGGGCCCGGGCCAGGGGCGCGATGATCCGCTTGGCCCGGAAATTGACCGAGGATTTGGCCCGATAGGGCTGCGACGCTATGACCAGATCAAAATTGGCCTCGACCCGCCCGGCCCGGGGAATCACGGCATCCAGCAGGAACCGGTGGTCCTCCCGGAAGAACACCAGCGCGATCGGCCGCTCATAGACCGGCATGCCCGAGCGCGGACTGACGCTGGCGCGCCAGTTTTCCTCGAGAAAAGGCTGCAGTTCCGCGATCTGGGCCTCGAAATCCCCCGCGGCGCTGCCATTGAGCGCCACCTCCCGCCAGATCATGCCGGCGGCCGCCGACGGCGACCGGGGGGCGAGCCAGGGCGCCTCGGCATAGTGCATGTTGGTCAGGACGAACACAGTCGCCGGATGCTCGAACAGGCGGTCCGGCAGCTTGTCCAGCACCAGGCGGACGTCCTCGAGGCTGATCTCCTTGCCCGCCACATAGAACGGCATATGCGGGAACCGACTATGCATGGAGCGCATAACACGGGCCAGCACGGTTCCATCGCCCACCCCGGCATCGAACACCCGCAGAGCCGGCGGCCGCGGGTGCATGCTGGCGAACTCCAGTTCCACCCGCTGGGCGATCACCCGCTTCTCGCTGCAGGTATGGACGAACAGCAGGTATTTCTGGCGGTTCTCGAAGAAGCGGAAATTGCCCCGCGGGTCGCGGCGCTCCAGCGGCTCGGGCCGCGGCGGCGGGGCGCCGCCGGGCAGCCCCTCCCCAAGGAAGGCCCGGATACGGTCCAGCGTATCCGTGGTGATGCGCTTGCCCTCGCGCAGGCGCGACACCAGCTTGCCGTCATTGACCGCGAGGCGGCCGAAGGTCGATTCGGCGATACCCGCCTGTCGGCAATAGTCGGAGATCTGGCCCAGCAGCGGGTCGTTTTTCATCGCCAGTCAGCACCGTGCCGCGGTTCGCAAATGAATCACAGGACTCACGTATAGCCGTTTCGCAGGGAACGGGGACCCGCTCGCGGCAACAAAACGCAACCGCGACAGCAGCCGCGCCGATGACGGCACTGGCGGTGGGCCCTCGCCATGGAGGGGTCCCCCCTGTTAGGAAGGGCCACCCAGCGTAACGGATTGGAACGGCAGCATGCGTATCGCAATGATCGGCACGGGGTATGTCGGGTTGGTGTCCGGCGCCTGCTTCGCCGACTTCGGCCATCAGGTCACCTGCATCGACAAGGACGCGGCCAAGATCACTGCGCTGCAGCGCGGCGAGATCCCGATCTACGAGCCCGGCCTCAACGAGCTGGTGACCAGCAACGCCGCCGCCGGCCGCCTCGACTTCAGCCTCGACCTGCGCGACGCGGTGGCGGATGCGGACGCCGTGTTCATTGCCGTGGGCACGCCGTCGCGCCGCGGCGACGGCCACGCCGACCTCAGCTATGTCCACGCCGCTGCGCGCGAGATCGCGCAAAACGTCAGGGGATTCACCGTCGTCATCACCAAATCGACCGTGCCGGTCGGCACCGGCGACGACGTCGAGCGCATCATCGCCGAGACCAATCCTGACGCCGACGTCGTGGTCGCCTCCAACCCGGAATTCCTGCGCGAGGGCGCGGCGATCCGCGACTTCAAGCATCCCGACCGCATCGTCGTCGGCACCGAGGACGAGCGCGCGCGCAAGGTGATCGCCGAGATCTACCGCCCGCTCTACCTCAACCAGGCGCCGATCATGTACACCGGGCGACGCACCGCCGAGTTGATCAAGTACGCGGCGAACGCCTTCCTCGCCACCAAGATCACCTTCATCAACGAGATCGCCGACCTCGCCGAGCGCGCCGGCGCCGACGTGCAGGACATCGCCCGCGGCATCGGCCTCGACAACCGCATCGGCAGCAAATTTCTGCACGCCGGCCCCGGCTTCGGCGGCTCGTGCTTTCCCAAGGACACCCGCGCGCTGATCAAGACGGCGCAGGACCACGACGCGCCGCTGCGCATCGTCGAGGCGACGCTCGCCGTCAACGACGCCCGCAAGCGCGCGATGGCGCGCAAGGTCTCCGCCGCGCTCGGCGGCAACCTGCGCGGCAAGACCATCGGCGTGCTCGGCCTGACCTTCAAGCCCAACACCGACGACATGCGCGAGGCGCCGTCGATCCCGCTGATCACCGCGCTGCAGGACCTCGGCGCGCATGTGCAGGCCTATGATCCGGTCGGCATGGAGCAGGCCAAGCTCGAGCTGCCGGCCATCACCTACTGCGACAACCCCTACGCCTGCGCCGCGAAGGCCGACGCGCTGGTGATCGTGACCGAGTGGGAGCAGTTCCGCGCCCTCGACCTCAAGCGGCTGAAGGCCGAGATGGCGCAGCCCGTCATCGTCGACCTGCGCAACATCTACCGCCCCGACGAGATGGCCGAACACGGCTTCACCTACGAGAGCGTGGGCAGGCCGGCGAAATAACCGCGCATCCGCCCGAGGGGTTTCGAGCAGAGCATGCCCCGCCCCGATCCGGGGCTCGGCACCGGCTCGCGCGTCCCCAACGCGCCAAAGCGAACGCGCTAGACGGCCAGCCGATCCAGCAGCGCCAGCATGACGGGCGCGTCCGGCATCGGCAGCACCGCATCGACGCGATCGAGCAGGCGCGACTGCAACAGCGCATTGCGCGCCTTGCCAATCGTGCCGAGCGGGCCGCGGAAGCCGTGATCCTCCCACGCGAGCTCGAGGACGCTTTCATTCACCAGCGCATCGATGAGATCGTCGGCTTCGCGGTTGATGCTGATGAGCGGATGCGCAGAGAAGACCGTCGGCCGCGGGTAGAGGATGACAGGTTTGGCCGGCGCGTTGGCCTCGACGCGCTTCCAGCGGTCAGCATCCTGCAGCACCCATTCGACGAGCTGGTTCTCATAGCCGACGATCAGCGGCTGGGCGCCGACGCCCCCCGACACATAATCGTCGAACAGCTTGCCCGACGACGGCGGCTTGAAGCCCATGCGCCGGAAGACCGTGGCCACGTCGCCATCGACACGCCCCAGCGTATCGATCATGACAAGATCGCCGCTCAGCACACTCGCCACGAGGCCCGCGAACATGAAGCCCGAGTTGGATCTGTTGGGATCGGTCGAGACGACGCGCGCGCGGCCAAACAGATCGGAGACCCCGATGTCAGCCCACGACTGACCGGCAATGATGGCCTTGAGGAGCTTCAACAAGTCGATGGTGTAGCGCGGTCCGCCGGCGGACTCCGCCAGGCCCGCCTTGACCAGGCCATCCGCGATCCGGTCCCATGAATAGAGCACGATCGGCGAATTGAAGATCACCTGATCACGTGAAATCTTCACCCCGGAACTGCGCGCCACCTCGACCAGCACCGATGACGACGGCCACAGGAACTGCGGCTTCTGGTCGAGCAGCGCGCGCTCCCGCACCATCTCGACGGACCCGGCGCGGCGCGCATCCAGCACCAGTCCGAAGCGGCGTTCGAGCAGGTTGCGAACCCGCGCGTTGGCGAGGAAGCCTTCCTTCTCGCCTCCGGCGAAGCCGAACAGCCGCCTCGCCTCGCCAAATCGTCCGGCGATCTCCGGGTGGCCACGCAGATAGATATAGCCGCCCGTCGCCGCGGCGCTCGCGGCGAGCAGTCCGACCCCGAAGGCGCGGCGCGAAAAGGCCATCACGATCTCCTTTGGCCCTGACCGAACGGGACGCTGGCCGACGATGCCGGCCCCAGATCGTCGTCGAGGGCACCTTTCAGCAGTTTGAGCTCGATATCGAGCTTGTCGAGGTCGGCATCTTGCAGGCCCGCGGCGTAGCGCGTGAACGCGATGTCGAGCCGATCGATCAATTCGCTGGTCGCCGCGATCCGCGCAGCATCCGGAACGGTGCTGCGCTCGAGACGATCATAGGCCTCGGCGATCTCGGCGGCGCGCGGCAGATAGTAGGTTAGGAAGCGCCTCACACGGTCGACCCGCAGCGGATCCTTTTCGATCGCAGTGAAGATGTCCCGGGCGATCGTCACGAGATGGCGGACATGCGCGGCAATCTTCGGCGTGCGGATCGACGCCGCCGCCTCCTCCATGCGCGTGGTCAGCGGCTCGGCTTCGATCAGCAGTTCGCGCGCGAATTCGATCTTGCCGCGCGCCGCGCCGCTGGCGTCGAGCCGTGCGAACAGCGCGCGTGGCGCGACGACGGCGACGATGCCGCAGCCGGCCAGTGCACTGATGAGCACGGCGATCCAGAACGGCATCGCCGCGCCGACCGCCAGCACGGGAAGAAGGACAGCGGCGACCGCTCCTCCGACGATCCAGTTGGTTCCCGACGGAAGTGCGGGCATTCAGTTGTACCCGCGCACTGCACGGAAAGCTTCGGTCAGGTTCTTCGTGCCGTCGAAAACCCTGCCGCCGGTGAGTTTGGCGAGGGCGTCAAGCTGACTGCGATCGGCGTCGTCACCGAAAGTGACGCCAAAGACAGGAACCCGTCGGCCATCCTCGCGCCAAGGGCGCTCGAATGTCGACATCTCGCCCTGGCTCTTGCCATCCGTCATGATGACGATGGCGGCGAGATGCTGCCCGTCGTCAAGGGACTGTTTCATGGCGGCAAGCGCCCGCGCGCCGCACGTGTAGAAGTCGGTGCCGCCACCGGCATGCAGCTCCAGCGTCCGTGCGAGGAGGCCGGCCTGCTCGCTTTCGTCGCCGCTCGCGCTCGCCGTCCATCGGACCTGGCCATCGAACGGCAGCACCAGTATTTGATCCTGTTTCGACCACTGCACCAGCATCTCGCGGGTGCGCGCCGGCGTGAACAGGAATTTCATGGCATCGAGCAGCTGCCTTTCGCCGTTGCCCTGCATGCTTCCGGAAAGATCGAGGCACAACGCCGTCAGCGACGGCCGGCGCAGCGCCTCCTGGTAGAGCCCCAGCGCTTTCTGGATCACCGCCGGCTCCGGCGGCCGAACCACCGTGACGGCACGGCCGGGATTGACGTTGGTCGCAGCGTCCGCAGGGAGCAGCGCCGCGCGAGCGAGTTCGACCCGGCGCCCCGTCTTGGCAATGCGCGCCTGCGAGTCGTCCTTCAGGAGGAATGCCTGCAGGTCGTTGAAGAAGCTCTCGACCTCGTTGCCACGGCCGCGGTCGACGAAGCCGAGCGGCGAATCCGCGACTGCGACGCCATCTTCCGGATAGATGGCATAGAGCGGCTCCTGCCGGTCGGCGATCAGCTTGTCGTTGGTCTCCTTGATGACGGCCTCGTAGTTCCACATCGCCTCGTAATGGGCGCCGGTCTTCTCGCCGTCCCGGTAGAGATCGGCGAGCCAGCCGCTCGAGCCGGCGGTGCGCTCGACGCCGCGCAGCAGCGCGCGAACGGTCGCGAGGACGCCGGGCTTGTCGAGATCGCCGGCTTCGATCAGATCGGGCTTGCCGATGCCCGCGGCCAGCATGGCGAGATAGGCCGCCGCGCCCGAGTTCGACTGGGTGGCCGAGGTCATCAGGAA
This sequence comes from Pseudomonadota bacterium, assembly GCA_040756765.1. Taxonomy (GTDB): domain Bacteria; phylum Pseudomonadota; class Alphaproteobacteria; order Rhizobiales; family Xanthobacteraceae; genus Bradyrhizobium_A. Next base: position 32,677 of record JBFLYG010000006.1, read on the forward strand.
TTTGAGGCGGCCGCCCTCGACCGCGGCGAGAATGTCCTTCGCCGTCACCTTGGCATCCACCCAGCCGAGCGCCTGCGCCTTGGAGCGGCGAACGCCGAGGATGACCGGCATCTGTGCGATCGACCTGACCGACTTCACCCGTCGCTGGGTATCGAACATGTCGATCCAGATCGACGCCGCCGGCCACACCGCATCGGCCGCCGGATCGTTGCCAGACTTGAGGGCAAGCGCGATGTCGAGCGAGCCCTGATAGCGGATCGTGCAGGTCGCGCCGCGCGATTTGCAGAACTCCTGCACCAGCGGCGCCAGAACCTCGTTCTCGGAGCCGGACAGGATCGTGAATTGCGGTGCCGGCTTCGAGCAGGCCGCGAGCATCAACGCGCCGAACCCGACGACAAGCAGCCTCATGCGTGCTGTGAGCTTCATGCGTGGATCTTATGCGGGCGTCTTGGACAGGGCGTTCTTCAGCTCGTCAGTCAGTTGCGCCATGCGCTGCTCGACATCGGCGCGCTTCTTGCGGCCCTGCTCCTGCACGTTCAGCACGCCGGAGACGGTGTCGATCAGATCGCGATTGGTCTTTTCGAGCGTCTCGATGTCGACGATGCCGCGCTGCGACTGCTTCTCGATCTCGATCGCCTGCGACTTCATCATCTCCGACGCCTGGCGCATCATCTCGTTGGTCGCATCGGTCACGGTCTTCTGCAGGGCCAGCGCCGACTCCTGGCGCTTCAGCCCGAGCAGCAGGATCATCTTCTGCTTCCACACCGGGATGGTCAGTTCGGTGGTCGCCTGCAGATTCTCGATCAGCGTCTCGTCGCCCGACTGGACGATGCGGATCTGCGGCAGTTGCTGGATGCCGATCTGGCGCGCCTGCTGCAGATAGAACACGCGCTTCTCGAGCCGGTCGAGCGCCTGCACGGCATCCTGATAGGTCTGGGCGGCCAGCAAGGCATCGCTGTCCTGTCCGCCGGTCTTCGCCGCGCGCTCGAGCTCGACGAGCAGGCCGCGGCGAAATTCCTCGGCAAATCCCTTGCCGGCGGCGATATGGGAGTCGAGATCGACGAGCGCCGACTTCGTCTGCTCGTGCAGGTCGTCCAGCAGGGCGATATCGCGCCGCAACGTCTCCTTGTTGCGGTCGAGCTCGACGCAGACGCGATCGATCTGCGAGGCGACGTCGCCGAACTGTTCGCTGAAACGCCGCAGACGGGCTTCCACGGACGAGAACAGGCGGGAGAGAAGGCCGCTGTCCTGCAACGCCGCGGGATCAAGCCCGCGCGCCTTGGCGAGGATGTCCGACAGCAACTTGCCAGTGGTCCCCAGTTCCCGGTTCTGGGTCTGCGCCAGGACGCGGTCGGCGAACTCGACCACCGAGCGCTGCGCGCGATCCCCGAACGTGACGATGCGCGAACGATCGGAAATGTCGATCTCGGATTTGATCCGCGCAACCGCCGAGGTATCGCTCGTGACGGTTGGGAGATTGACGGCTTCGTTCATCGCGTTGGACCCCAATGAAATTCTGCTGGCACAGCAATGGCCAGCAACATAACCGAGGCGCCAGCCGGCAGAATGACAGTTCCATGACGCTATTTTTATGAAGTGGATTCAATCGGATAAGGATCGGCTGCGAACTCTCGGCGCGCGTGGCGACGCCCCTGCCTACTCGGGCACCGGCGAATCCAGCCGTTGCGAGGAGGCCGTTTTCGCCACGCCCGCCGGCAGACGCCCTCGGGGGCGAGCACGAACGCAATGTCGGGAATCGGGTGGAGATCTGGGCGCGCCGGGCGCATCGTCGGCACAACGACCACGCCCGGATTCAAGGAGGCATCGCCATGGGTAAGTTCACGGACCAGCTGCGCATGCAGCCATCCCCCGACCCCGTCCTCACCTACGCCACCGGCGCCTGCGCGCTCGGCGCCGTCCTCGTCGCCGCCGGCGGCAAGGGCATCCGCGCCATCCTGCTCGGCGACAGCGCCGATACGCTCGTGCACGAACTGCGCGCGCGCTTCCCGCACGCCGAGGTCGTCGCCAGTACCGACGGCTGCGGCGGACACATCGCAGACGTCATTCGCCTGATCGACGCACCGGACCGCACCGTCGCGCTGCCGCTCGATCCGCGCGGCACCGCATTCCAGCGCCGGGTGTGGCAGGCGCTGCTGACGATCCCGGCCGGGGAGACCCGCAGCTATGCCGACGTCGCGCGCTGCATCGGCACACCCGGCGCGGTGCGCTCGGTCGCCAGCGCCTGTGCCGCCAACCCGATCGCGGTCGCGATTCCCTGCCATCGCGTGGTGCGCTCCGACGGGACGTTGTCGGGCTATCGCTGGGGTGTCGCCCGCAAGACGCAACTCTTGCAGCAGGAGGCGGCACGATGACCGCGACCAGCCGCGCCACGGCGCGACGCGCGGCGGCGACCGCCGCGCCGCCCCACCTCGATGCCGTCACGCAGCACGTCGGCGCCCTGCCCTGGGCGGACATCGCCGCCGAGCTCGACGCCTCCGGCTGCGCCCCGATCCGCGGGCTGCTGACGCCGGAGGAATGCGGCGAGATCGCCACGCTCTACGACGGCGACCACTTCCGCAGCCATATCGTGATGGCGCGGCATGGCTTTGGCCGCGGCGAATACAAGTACTTCTCCTATCCGTTGCCGGACCTCGTATCGGCGCTGCGCACCGCGCTCTATCCGCGCCTTGCGCCGATCGCCAACCGCTGGAACGAGGCGATGGGCATCGACGTGCGCTTTCCCGACGCGCATGCCGACTTCGTCGCGCGCTGCCACGCCGCGGGCCAGACCCGCCCCACACCGCTGTTGCTCCGCTACGTCGCCGGCGACTACAATTGCCTGCATCAGGATCTCTATGGAGAGCACGTGTTCCCGCTACAGGTCGCCATTCTTCTGTCGGAGCCCCAGCGCGATTTCGAGGGCGGCGAGTTCGTGCTGACCGAGCAGCGGCCGCGCATGCAGTCGCGCGCCGAAGTCGTGCCGCTGCGCCGGGGCGACGCAGTCGTGTTCGCCGTGCATCACCGCCCGGTGCAGGGCACCCGCGGCGTCTACCGCGTCAATCTGCGCCACGGCGTCAGCCGCATCCGCTCCGGTCGCCGCCACACCGTCGGCATCATCTTCCACGACGCCAAATGATGGACGATCTGTTCACCAGCGAACCGCGCGATTTGCCCCTCGCCACCGGGGCCGTGGTGCTCGGCGGCTTCGCGCTGCCGCGCGCCGACGCCCTGCTCGCGGCGCTGCGCGAGGTGGTGGCGCAGGCACCGTTCCGCCACCTGATCACACCCGGCGGCTATCGCATGTCGGTGGCGATGACCAATTGCGGCGCGGTCGGCTGGGTCAGCGACCGCAGCGGCTATCGCTACGATGGCGTCGACCCGGAAAGCGGCCGGCGCTGGCCGGCGATGCCGGAGCCGTTCACGGCCCTTGCCGCCGATGCGGCGGCGGCCGCGGGCTTTGCCCGCCTCGTCCCCGACGCCTGCCTGATCAACCGCTACGAGCCCGGCGCGAAACTGTCGCTGCACCAGGACAAGGACGAGCTCGACCTCGACGCGCCCATCGTCTCGGTGTCGCTGGGCCTGCCGGCGACGTTCCTGTTCGGCGGCCTGTCGCGCAGCGACAAGACCCGCCGCGTTCGCCTCAGCCATGGCGACGTGGTGGTGTGGGGCGGGCCGGCCCGCCTCGCCTATCACGGCGTCGCGCCGCTGCCCGACGGTGAGCATCCGCTGGTCGGCCGCCAGCGCCTCAACCTGACCTTCCGCAAGACGCGGTAACCAGCTGCTGGGGGACACGCTCAGCCCGCCGGAACGTCGAGGCCGGCCACGGCGATGCCGTCGGCGCGGCCGCGGATCGGCAGCAGGCCGAGGTCGCGCATGGCGAATGGCGGCGCGGCGCCGAAGCGCTGCATCGCCGCCTGCGACGCGAGGAAGCCGCCGTCGACCTTTCGGCTCAGTTCCTCCAGCCGGGCCGCAGTGTTCATGACGTCGCCGTTGAACACGATCGCGCGTTTGACGTTGCCGATCTCGCCGACGATCACCGGGCCGAAATGCAGGCTGCCGCGGACGCGCGGCGCCGCGCCGAACGTGCGCTCGAACTCGCTGGCCGACCTCGCCAGCGCCGCCCGCATCGCCGCAAAGCAGCGCAGCGGCCGGCAGTCGGTCACGCCGGCGGCCTCCGACCAGGTGACGATGACCTCGTCGCCGACATAGCCGAGCACCTCGCCGCGATAGTCGACGACCGGCAGCGTCAGCAGTTTGAAGGTCCGGTCGAGGAAGCGATGGAAGCCGACGCCGCCGAGCCGCTCGGCGAGTCCCGTGGAGCCGGCGATATCGACGAACAGCACGAAACGGCTCTCCTCCACCGGCGCGTGGTAGCGGCCGGTGACGAAATTGAGGAACGCGCGCGGCCCGATCAAATTGGCGATGCCGATCACGAGGTTCATGCCGACGGCGAACAGCCCGGAATACGCGATCGCATTCCACATGCCCTGCGCCGACGGATCGAACGGCAGGCCGACCACCAGCGTGCCGAGCTGCAGTGCCTGGATCGAGACGATGACCGCCGCATAGATCACGCTGCGGACGACAAGGTTCGCGGTGAACGACAGGCGATCGAACCAGGCACGCAGCCCGCCGTCCGCCACGAACAGCTCAATCCCGCCGATCGCCAGCGAGATCAGGAGGCCATAGGCGATCGCCGCCGCGAGGGTCGACGACGATGTGTGCCCCTGAACGCCGACGAAGATCAGCCCCGCCGCGACCCCGGCGATGCAGATCACCGCCAGCATCCGCAGCTTTCTCTCCAGCCGTGCGTCCATCATGCTCCCCGCCTGATGCCGGCCGCGGCCGGCGCGCCGCATTGAAGCAAGAGCCCCGCGAAGCGGCAAGCGATCCGGTTCCATGGCCCGCGCCGGCGGCCCATCCTTGAGCCGGATTCGGATTTCATGCTTGGTGATCCACAGATCCAGCGGTGCCTGATTCGCCGGGCGCCGCTCAGCCGAGACCGCCCGCCATGCCCGACCTGCTGATCCATTCGATGTCGGAATTCTCCGAGCTGATCCTGCCCGCACTCGCGCTCGCCGGCGCCCGGCAGATCGCCGAGATCGGCGCCGAATATGGCGGCATGTCGTCCTTGCTCGCGGACTATTGCCGCCGCCACGGCGGCGCCCTGACCAGCATCGATCCCTCGCCCAAGGCCGAATTCGCCGCCTGGCTGCAGGACAACCCGCATGTGCGGCACCTGGCGAAGCCGAGCCTCGCCGCGTTCGCCGAGCTCTCTGATATCGATGCCTGGCTCATCGACGGCGACCACAACTGGTACACGGTCTATCACGAATTGGAACAGATCGCGGCGCTGAGCCGCCGCGACGGCAAGCCGCTGCTGGTGTTCCTGCACGATGTCGGCTGGCCGTGCGCGCGCCGCGACCAGTACTGCGCCCCCGACCAGATCCCGGCGGAATACCGCCATCCCTACAGCTACGACGCCGGCGCCAAGCCCGATACGCCGCACCTGATCGAGGGCCGCGGCTTTCGCGGCATGGGCAGCTTCGCCATCTCAACCGTCGATGGCGGTCCGCGCAACGGTGTGCTCACCGCCATCGAGGACTTCCTGGCCAAGAGCCTGGAGGAAGGCCGCGAGCTCGGCTTCGCCGAGATCCCAGCCGTGTTCGGCCTCGGCGTGTTCTTCGACATGGACGCGCCGTGGAGTGCAGCGCTCGCCGACAAGCTGCTGCCGTTCCACCAGAACCGGCTGCTGCGCACGCTGGAGGAAAACCGGCTGCGCAACTACCTGCAGGTGATCGAGCTGCAGGACATCGCCGCGGCCAGCTGACCCACACGCCCCGTTAAACGCAGCGGGACCGACAGCGACCAGCGCCACCGGCCCCGAACGATCTCAAACGTCGCCGCACGCGGCGGCGGCGCCTGTCATGTCGCTTACTTGCCCCACACCTCGCTGGCGATCTCGACAGCGAGGCTGAGCTTCGCCCACTGCTCGTCCTCGGACAGGATATTGCCTTCCTCGGTCGATGCAAAACCGCACTGCGGCGAGATCGCGAGCTGGTTGACGTCGGCGAACTTCGACGCCTCTTCCAGGCGGCGCTTGAGGTCGTCCTTCTTCTCGAGCTCCCCGAACTTCGAGGTGATGACGCCGACCACCACGACCTTGTTGCCCTTGGGCAGGAAGCGCAGCGGCTCGAAGCCGCCGGCGCGGTCCGAATCGTACTCCAGGAAGTAGCCGTCATAGTTGGTGCCGGCGAGCATGGTCTCCGCCACCGGCTCGTAGCCGCCGGACGAGATCCAGGTCGAGCGGAAGTTGCCACGGCAGACATGGGTGGTGATCGCCATGTCGGCCGGCTTCTCGGCAATCGCGTAGTTGATCACGCGCGCATAGATCTCCTGCAGGCGATCAACCTCGTCGCCGCGCGCGCGGGCCTTCGCCAGTTCGTCCTGCGAGCACAGATAGGCCCACACGGTGTCGTCGAACTGCAGGTAGCGACAGCCGGCGTCGTAGAATGCCTTCACGGCCTTGCGGTAGGTCTTCGCCAGATCCTCGAAGAACGGCTCGAGATCCGGATAGACGTCCTTGGAGATCGACCTGCGGCCGCCCCGGAAGTGCAGCACCGCCGGCGACGGGATGGTCATCTTGGCGGTGGCGCCGGTGGCCGCGCACTGCTTGTGCAGGAAGCGGTAGTGCGCCAGCATCGGATGGTCATCCGGGAAATCGAGCTTGCCGATCACCCGCACGTTGTCCGGCCGCGTGGTGATGCCGGCGAACTGGATGCCGTCCGGGTGGTACAGCTCGGCGCCGGTCAGTCTGGCAAGGAAGTCGAAGTGCCACCAGGAGCGGCGGAACTCGCCGTCGGTGGCAAGCTGCAGGCCGATCTGCTTCTGCTTGTGCACGATCTTCTCGATCTCGAGATCTTCGATGCGGGCGAGTTCGCTCGCTGCGATCTCGCCCTTCTCGAGCTTGGCGCGCGCCTCCTTGATGCGCGGCGGCCGCAGCAGGCTGCCGACATGGTCGGCGCGGAAGGGAGGTGAAGTTCTCTGCATGGTCTGTCTCCAATGCTTGTTGGTCTTGCTTGAACGATAGAATGCCGATCCGCGTGAAGCTCTCTCCTCATGGTGAGGAGGTGCACCGCACCGTCTCGAACCATGAGGCCTCATCCTTCGAGACGCGGCCAAGTGGCCGCTCCTCAGGAACTCCCGCCTTCACGCGTCATCCGTCAGTGGGTGCCACCTGACACTCCCAGAAATTTCTCCAACGTCGCAGCGTCGTCCTTGAGCGCCGCGCTCGGGGCGTCGTGCACAATCGCGCCGCGCTCCAGGATCACGGCGCGGTCGGCGAGGCCGAGGATCTTGCGGGCGTTCTGCTCGACGATGATCGAGCAGATGCCACCGGCCCGCGTGATCTTACCGAGCGCCAGCAACAGCTCGTCGACGATGATCGGGGCAAGGCCCTCGGTCGGCTCGTCGAGCAGCAGCACCTTCGGATTGAGCGTCAGCGCGCGGCCGATCGCCAGCATCTGCTGCTCGCCGCCCGACAGCTGGTTGCCGAAATTGCGCCGCCGCTCCTTGAGCCGCGGGAACATGTCGTAGATCCGCTCCACGGTCCACGGTCCCGGGATGGCGACCGCGGTCATGTTCTCCTCGACGGTCAGCGAGCGGAAAATGTTGCGCTCCTGCGGTACCCAGCCGATGCCGGCGCGGGCGCGCTGGTCCGGTCGCATCCGTGTCACGTCGCTGCCCGCAAGCGCGATGCTGCCGCCGAAGCGGCGGGTGACACCGACGATGGAGTTGATCAGCGTGGTCTTGCCGGTGCCGTTACGGCCGAGCAGCGCCAGCACCTGCCCTTCGGCGAGCTGCAGCGACATCTTCGGCAGCACCACCGCCTCGCCATAGCCGGCGCGCAGATCGGAGATCGACAGCAGCTCAGGCATCGGCGCCCTCCCCGAGATAGACCGCCTTGACCTGCGGATCGCGCGCCACCTCGTCGGGCGTGCCCTCCACCAGCAGCGCGCCGCTGACCAGCACCGAGATACGGTCGGCAAACGAGAACACCAGGTCCATGTCGTGCTCGATCAGCAGCACGGTAACGTCGCGCGGCAGGCTGGCGACCGCCGCGAGGATGTCGTGGCGCTCGCTCTCCGGCACGCCGGCGGCGGGTTCGTCGAGCAGCAGCACCCGCGGCTTGGTGGCGATCGCCACCGCGATCTCGAGCAGGCGCTGCTTGCCGTAAGGCAGCGTCGAGGTCGGCTCGCGCATCACGTCGAGGAGGTGGAAGCGCGCCAGATGCTCGGCGATCTCGCCGTTGACGTCCGAGCGGGTACCAAGCACCCGCCACCAGTCGGAGCCGTGGCCGAGGCGCTCGGACACCGCAAGGCCGATGGTCTCCAGCGGCGTCAGGTCGGGATAGAGCTGGTTGATCTGGAAGGTGCGCGACAGGCCGCGCAGCACCCGCTTGTGCACCGGCAGCGCGGTGATGTCGGCGCCTTCCAGCAGGATGCGGCCGCCGTTCGGCCGCAGCACGCCGGTCAGGAGGTTGATGACCGTGGTCTTGCCGGCGCCGTTCGGACCGATCAGCGCATGACGCGCGCCGGTCTTGACCTGCAGCGAGAGGTCGCGGGTAACCGCGAGGCCGCCAAAATTCTTGCGAAGGCCGATGGTTTCCAGCGCCAGGGTCATTGCGCCTCCTTGCCGGTCGAGGGAGCCGCGGCCGGCTTGCCGGCGAGGCGCGCAATCTGGCGCGGCAGCACCAGCACCCAGCGGTGCAGCCGCTCGCGCCCGATCAGCACGATCACCACCAGCACGAGCCCGATCCAGAACTGCCAGTATTGCGGCGTCCAGGTCGAAAACTGCTCCTGCAGCAGCTTGAACACCACCGCGCCGATCAGCCCGCCATAGAGATAGCCGGTGCCGCCGATCACCAGCACCAGCAACAGGTCAGCGGAGCGGTCGAAGGCGAACACGTCGAGCGAGGCGAGCGCAGTCGACTGGGTGAACAGCGCACCGGCGACGCCGGCATAGAACGCCGAGATGGTGTAGATGGCGATCAGTCGCCGGTTCACCGGGATGCCGATCGCCGCCGCTCGCAGCGGGTTGTTGCGGATCGCGCGCAGCGACAGTCCGAACGGCGAGTGCACGATGCGCCGCGCCAGCAGGAACAGCACGAACAGCACCGCGAGGCAGTAGATGAAGCCGACCTTGCCGAAGATGTCGAACTCGAACAGGCCGAGGATCGGCGCGATGGTGATGCCTTGCAGGCCGTCGAAGCCGCCGGTGATGTTGGAGTAGCGGTTGGCGAGCTCGCGCAGCAGCAGCGCGATGCCGAGCGTCACCATCAGCCGCGTCAGGTCGGCTGAGCTGCGCATCACCAGGAAGCTGGTGAGGAAGCCGACGATCATGGCCGCGAAGCCCGCCACGACCAGCGCGATCACCGGCTCGTTGATGATGCCGTGCTTGGCGAGCAGGCCCGCACTGTAGGCGCCGATGCCGAAGAACGCCGCATGCCCCAGCGACACGATGCCGGCATAGCCGAGGATGAGATCCAGCGACAGCGCGAACAGGCCGAGCCAGGCGATCTCGGTGAGGATGAGGTAGCGGTTGGGGAATAGGACGATCGCCGCGGCGGCGACCAGCCAGAACGCGATCTCCGGCCAGCGCCAGCGCGCCGCCGCGACCAGATGATCTCCCATGGCGCCGTGCTGCTGCATGGCCGGCCTCACCGCGTCGCCGAGCGGCCGAACAGGCCGTTCGGGCGCCACAGCAGCAGCACGATCATCATGGCGTAGATGACGAAGGCGCCGAGCTTGGGCACATAGTACTTGCCGGCCACGTCGCCGATGCCGAGCAGCAGCGAGGCCAGGAACGGCCCGGTGATGGTCGAGGTGCCGCCGACCGACACCACGATCAGGAAGTAGATCATGAATTTCAGCGGGAAATACGGATCGAGGCCGAGGATTTCGGCACCGAGCGCGCCGCCGAGGCCCGCGAGCCCGGAGCCGAACGCAAACGTCAGCGCGAACACCTGGGCGACGTTGATGCCAAGGCCGGTCGCTACCCGCGGATCGTCCACCGCCGCGCGCAGCCGGCTGCCGAACCGCGTCCGGCCCAGGATGAGCTGCAGCGCCACCGTCAGCAGGCCGCAGATCACGATGATCATCAGGCGGTAGCGGCCGACTTCGAGGCCGAACAGGTCGACCTGGCTGCGCAGGTACTCGGGGATCTGGATGAACACCTGCTGCGAGCCCATCAGGTAGTCCATCGCGGTCACCGCCATGAACGTCAGGCCAATGGTGAACAGCACCTGGTCGAGATGGCTGCGGCCGTAGAGATGGCGGTACAGCAGCCGCTCCAGCACCACACCAACCGCCGCCGCGGCGACGAAGGCGAGCGGCAGCGCGGCGAAGAACGGCAGGCCAAGGCGGTTGACCAGGATGACGCAGGCGTAGCCGCCCGCCATCGCGAACGCGCCATGGGCGAGGTTGACGAAATTCATCAGGCCCATGGTCACGGCGAGGCCGCAGGCCAGCACGAACAACAGCATGCCGTAGGCGACGCCGTCGAACAGAATGGTCAGGACGGTCATGAGCGATCCAAGCGGTTCGTGTTCTGCATTAGGCTCAAACCTTTCCACTCGTCCCGAGTATCTGACCAAAAAAAGCGTCAGGCTCTGGTGAAATGACAGCGCCTTCCGTTTTTCTCAGTCGTGGCCGGGCTCGTCCCGGCCACCCCGCTTAGGGACGCAGTGCCTTCCTTATCGGGGTCGCCGGGACAAGCCCGGCGACGACAAACACTAGGATCGGCGGTTGCATTTCAGCACCCAAGAGGCGCCACAAGCGCCGTCTTAAAAGGATAAGACGTTGCGCTCATTGGCCTCATGGTTCGAGACGCGGCCCTGGGGCCGCTCCTCACCATGAGGAGGACTGATACGGGCCGGAAACGAGGGCCGCGCGGACATCACCGCGCGGCCGTCTCAAGTCACTTCTTCAGCTTGCCCGGATCCTTGATCGGGCCGAAGGTGGCGAACTCGACGTTGTAGAGCTGGCCGTCCTTCTTCTCGACCTTGCGGATGTAGACGTTCTGCACGATGTCGCGGGTCTCCGGGTCGATCGAGATCGGGCCGCGCGGGCTCTCCCAGGCCATGCCCTTCATCGCGCCGACCAGCGTGTCGCCGTCGGCCTTGCCGGCGGTCTTCTTCAGCGCCTCGTAGATCAGGTGGATGCCGTCATAGCCGCCCACCGCCATGAAGCCCGGACGGGTGCCGTACGCCTTCTCGTAGGCGGCAACGAAATCCTTGTTCTTCTGCGAGGGATGCGCCGCCGAGTAGATGTGCGCGGTCACCACGCCGACCGCAGCGTCGCCCATGTTGTTGAGCAGGTCGTCATCCATGACGTCGCCCGGCCCGATCACCTTGATGCCGCTCTTGTCGAGGCCGCGTTCGACATACTGCTTCATGAAGTTGCCGCCCTGGCCGGCAGGCACGAACACGAACATCGCGTCGGGCTTGGCATCCTTCATGCGCTGCAGGAACGGCGCGAAGTCCGGGTTGGCGAGCGGGACCTTGACCTCCTCGACGATCTTGCCGCCGCCGCCCTCGAAGTGCTCCTTGAACGACGCCAGCGCGTCGGCGCCCGGCGCGTAGTCGGACACCAGCACGGCGACCTTCTGGATGCCGTTCTTCACCGCCCAGTCACCAATCACGGTGGAGGACTGTGGCAGCGTGAAGCTGGTGCGCACGATATAGGGCGACTTCTCGGTGATGATCGAAGTGCCCGCGGCCATCACGACCTCCGGCACCTTGGCCTGGGTCGCGAGCGGCGCGGCGGCGAATGCCGCGGGCGTCACGCCGAAGCCGGCGATGATGTTGACCTTGTCGTTGACGATCAGTTCCTGCGCCAGCCGCTTGGTGTTGTCGGGCAGCGCCGCGTCGTCCTTGAGGATGACCTCGATCTTCCTGCCGGCGACGGTGTCGCCGTTCTGCTGCATGTAGAGCTTGATCGCGTTGTCGATCTGCTTGCCGGTGGAGGCCTGGCCGCCGGTCATCGGCACGATCAGGCCGATCTTGACCGTGTCCTGCGCCAGCGCCGAGGTCGAGGCGAGCGCCGCGGCGCCGATCAGGCCGAACAGGGCGGCGCGTGAAAACAGGTGATTGCCAGCAGACATTTGTTTCCCTCCAGTCGTTCGTCTGTCGTTGTTGGTGTCACCACCTTGGTCGGTGGCTTTGGCGTGAATCCTAACCCAAAACGCTCGCTGCGTATCAGCGTGATGTCAGGCCCCGATGACGGAGCCCCTGCCCCGGCCACCTTGCCTGCGCGATGTTCGAAGGAGAGGCTTTGCGCCTGCGGACGCGGCGGTCGTCATCCCGCGCGCAGCGACGTCCGTTCAGCCTGACCGAATGCCCGGCGCTCTGCGCCTGTGGCTCGATCCCGATCCCCTCCGAGCAGCCCTGCTGGCTCAAACTCCCTTGTGCCGGGAGCGCATGGTTCGCGCTCCGCCTCCTCCCGTACGGCGGGCATCGTGTATACAGCCCGGCGCCGAAATCAACTAGTTATCGCGTGAAATCGAGGTTTATATCCTTGAACTGTATACAGCGCCGGCCGCGCCCGCCTATCGAAAAGCCCGTTGATCCCAAAGGCCGGCCCGAACGATCTCCCTTGCGCAGGCAAGCCCGGGGACTGCCATGGCATATTGTCACGCCGATATCGTCAGGGAGCTTGGCGCTCCGATCGCAAGGCCAAAGTCGAACTCCTGAAACGCCACGACGGCCTCTATGAATTCAGGGGGTATGTCGAATGGATCGAGGATCGGCCGTGCTGGCTTCCAGCCGAGCGCTCCGGCCTCTACGCGACCTTGGCGCAAGCGGAGCATGACGCGGCCGCAGAGATTCCCTGGCTGCGCGAATTCGGACACCGCTAGCTTCGACGTCAGTGTCGGGTGGATCCTCACGAACCCGTACCGCTCCCCACCTCGCTGGCCGAACGGCGCGCGCGGTCATGTCGGGATATGAGCGAATCACCGGGAAATCACTTACGGTGCGCGCGCTCAAAGGGGGCTGGGGGCTCACCGATGCCTGAGGCGTTCATGCGCGCGGCGCGGACGGCATCGTCCGACGCCGCCGCGCCGGTTGCGGTCGGCTGGACGGACGGCGATCTCGACCCGGCTGTCGCGGAACGCGACGCCGAGGCCCTTGCCGCTCTCGGTTTTCGGCATGCGGTCCTCGGACGCCTGCCGCGGCAGCCGGCGACGCTGTCGCCCGCCGCGCTTCCCGCCGGCGTCACCACACGCATCGTGATCGCCGCGCCGTTGGCGCCGTCGGCGGCGCTGCTGCGCGACCTCGACGGTCAGGGCGTGTGCGGCGTACGCTTCACCCTGCCTGGCGATGCCGACGCCACCCGCGCCGAGCTGGAGAGCGTGCTGCGCTATGCCGAGCGCGTGGTCCCGCTCGGCTGGCATGTCGAGCTTGCGCTCGGCGCCGGTGCCGTGCTCACCCCGCATGAATGGACCTTGATGCGGCTTCCGGTTGCACTCTGCCTCAGCGGGGTCGCCGACCTCGTCGCACAACACGGCGCCGACGATCCGGAAATCGGCTTCCTGTTCGACCTCCTGCGCGTTGGACGCAGTTGGATCCGTCTCCCGGGCCACATCCCCGCCGCTGACGATGAGGCATTTGCCGCTTTCGTCCGTGCCGCCGCCGCCGTTCGCCCCGACCGCCTGGTGTGGGGCAGCGGCCCTTGTCCGCCGTCCCGCGACGGCGCCGCCCACATCACCGGCGCGCTCGCCACGCTCGCGCGCTGGCTCCCGGATGGGGCGCTACGCGCCGCCGTGCTCGGCACCAATCCGGCCCGACTGTTCGGCTTCGAGGCGATGGATCGGGCGATCCGACCGGCCTGACCACTGCCGCACGCCGCGTCAGCGGCGCAGCTTGTCGAGAATGTCGCCGAGCTTCTTCACGTCGGCGCCGCTGAGCTTGCCGGCGAAATGGGTCGCGATCGCCTGGTGATAGACCGGCCAGATCCGCTTCTGCAGCTGCCGGCCGGCGGCGGTGACCACGATGCAGGCGCCGCGCGCATCATCGGCCACCGCCTCGCGCGTGATCAGGTCTTCTGCCGCGAGGCGGTCGAGCAGCCGCGACAGGTTGTGCTTGGCGAGCAGCAGCCGCGCCTGCAGATCGCGGTAGCGCAGCCGCCCGTCCGGCTCGCGGACCAATTCCAGCAGCACGTCGTACCACACCAGCGGCGGCAGCCCGGCCGCCTTGAGGTCGGCCTCGACATGGTCGAGCAGGTCCTGCTGCACCCGCACGAGGCGCGCCCAGGTCCGGATGGTGTCGTCGGGAAGGCGGTCAATCACGCGGGCAGCCTACCGGATCGTTGCAATTACAACAAGCCTGGAGTATTTTGTTGTAATTGCAACAACTGGAGGCTTCCCATGCCGCTCGATTCCCGCTTCGCCCCGGCCGGGGTCCTGGTGATCCGCGTGACGCTCGGACTGATGTACCTGATGCACAGCATCGTGCTGAAACTGCTGACCTTCGGCCTTGCCGGCACCGCCGGCTTCTTCGTCAGCGTCGGGCTGCCGGCCCCGCTCGCCTACCTCACCTTCGCGGCAGAGGCGGTCGGCGGCGTGCTGCTGGTGCTCGGCATCCAGGCGCGCTGGGTCGCCCTCGCGCTGCTGCCGCCGCTGTTCGGCGCCATCATCTGGGTGCACGGCGCCAATGGCTGGGTGTTCACCGCCACGGGCGGTGGCTGGGAATATCCGGCGGTGCTGATCGCGATCAGCGTGGCGCTGGCGCTCCTGGGCGATGGCGCACTGGCGCTGATGCCGTCGTCCTGGCCGCGCCCGCAGGCCTTGGAGGTGCAGCCTAGTCGGTGAACACCACCGTCTTGCGGCCGTTGAGGATCACGCGGTCCTCGAGATGGAAGCGCACCGCGCGCGCCAGCACCCGCCGCTCGATGTCGCGGCCCTTGCGGATGAGGTCGTCGGGCGCATCACGATGGCTGATGCGCTCGACGTCCTGGTCGATGATCGGGCCCTCGTCGAGGTCGGCGGTGACGTAGTGCGCGGTGGCGCCGATCAGCTTGACGCCGCGCTCATGGGCCTGGTGGTAGGGCTTGGCGCCCTTGAAGCCCGGCAGGAACGAATGATGGATGTTGATGCAGCGGCCCACCAGCTTCGCCGACAGATCGTCGGACAGCACCTGCATGTAGCGGGCGAGCACCACGAGATCGGTCTTGGTCTCCTCCACCAGCCTGAGGATCTCGGCCTCCTGCTGCGGCTTGGTCTCGCGGGTGACCGGCAGATGGTGGAACGGCACCTCGCCGAACTCAAAGCCGTTGTAGGTCTCGCGCGGATGGTTGGCGACGATCGCGGTCGGGATCATCTCCAGCTCGTCGGTGCGCCAGCGGTAGAGGATGTCGGCGAGACAGTGGTCGAACTTCGACACCAGCAGCATGACGCGCTTGCGGTGAGCACGGTCGCGCATCTGCCAGTCGATGGCAAAGCGCATCGCGACATGGCCGAACTCCGCCTGCAGCCCCTCCAGCGCGACGGCGGACGTCGCCGGCTCGAACACCACCCGCATGAAGAAGTGCCCGGTCTCGGTGTCGCTGAACTGCTGCGCGTCGAGGATGTTCTGGCCGTTGGCGAGCAGGAACGCGGACACCGCGGCGACGATGCCGGGGCGGTCGGGGCACGAGAGCGTCAGCACGAACTGGGTCTGGGACATGGACAGCGATCTTCTGTACGGCATCTTGTGGGTGCGCCGGATGGCGAACCGGGCACCGATGGCGGCGTTGATCTACCACCACCCCCCTCTTGCGCCAATCCCCGCCCCGATCACAATAGCCCGGCGGGACCGCGCTGGTTAATGGCGCCCCATCGAGATCCCGGAGATCCGGGCCCAAGCTGACGGAACGAGACCATGGCGGACAGACTGAACGGCTATCGCATCCTCATCCTCGAAACCCGCGAGGAAGCGCAGTTTTCCCGCCTGCTGGCGGAACAGGGCGCGGAGGTGCTGCAATGCCCGATGTTCGTCATCCATGACGCTCCGGATCCGGCGCCGGTGGAAGCCTGGCTGCGCCGCTGCATCGCCCGCCCCTTTGACGACCTCGTGCTGATGACCGGCGAGGGCCTGCGCCGGCTGCTCAAGCTCGCCGCGCGGCTCGGGATCGACCGCGACGTGGTCACGGCGCTCGGCAAGGCGCGCACCGTGGCGCGCGGCCCCAAGCCGGGCAAGGCGCTGCGCGAGCTCGGGCTCGCCCCGCACCTCACCACCGAGACGCCGACCTCGGAGGGCGTCGCCACAACACTCGCCGGCCTCGACCTCGAGGGCCACCGCGTCGGCCTGCAGCTTTATCCCGACAAGGACCACACGCCGCTGATCGCGGCGATCACCGCGCTCGGGGCGGAGGTCGATGCGGTGCTGCCCTACGTCTACGACCCGCAGGCGGCGGAAACCAACATTCTCACCGCCATCGAGCAGATGGCGAGCGGCGCGGTGGACGCCATCGCGCTCACCAACTCCAACCAGGTGCGGCGGCTGATCGATGCCGCCCATGCCCATGGCTGTGACGACAAACTGCGCGACGCGCTGACGCGCACCAAGATCGCCTCCGTCGGCCCCGCGGTCTCCGACGAGCTGACAGCCCATGGCCTGCGCACCGACATCTATCCCGCCAACGATGCGTTCTTCATGAAACCGCTGATCAGCGCGATGGCGAGCGCACTCGCGGCAACACCGCCGCGCGCGGGGGGCTAGTGTCCCGCTTCGCAAGTTCGCTACATTTTTCGCGACTTCGTACGAACTTGCGAAGCGACAAGGACACAAGCAAATCTATGATTCTAGCGTGCTTTATGAACGCGAAGTTCCTGAAAGAGCCAGCCGAGAAATCACACGAACTTCGCGTTCAGCACACTAGGAGACAACTTGCCGCACCCGCTCCGCCACGATCACGGCGCGAGCGAACCACGAACCAGGGCGACCTCCGGCAGTTCTGCAACCTTGTCCCGCGCATCGCGCAGGATCGCCTGATCGCGCGCATCAAGCGTCGGTAGGTCTCCATCCCTGAAGTAACCGATGGCGCGCAGCACTTGCGACGGCTCTCCGTCGAACATCTGCTTGAAGGCGCTCAATCCGGCAGGCAGCGAGACCCCCGCCGAAATGAGCTCGACGAGATCCCGATAGTCCTTGGCCTCGGCACGATCCAGCGTCGCCTTCAGCTTGGTCGCCATCAGATCGTCAAGTGAAGCAACAAGCAGCGTTCCATCATTGGTCAGCAGCGGTTCGCCGACACGCCCAATCCCCAATCCGCCAAAGAACGACACCTTGACGGGCCCCGACGGCATCTGTGCGAGCACGACGAGCGTGTCCGGGCTGTCCTGCAGAACAGGCGCACCCTGAACGAACGTGAAAGCCGACCTGATCGCCGCCTTGTCCAGCGGATCGGCACGAAAGAAGTCGAAATCGACGGACTGTCGATGGCCCAACTGCAGAGCGATCGCCGTGCCTCCATAAAGCACGAGCGAGAGGCCGGGGGCCGGTTTGAGTTGCTCCCAGATCTCGCGTTGCGCGGTAGGAAGGGCAGCGAGCTTCGGCTCAAAGCGCTGCGGCATCGATCGTTCTCCGCGGCGGCTCATCCGCGATGGTCTCGCCGGTGGAATACGACAGCCGCCCGCGCCAGAATTCCCACGAACGAGCGGAGAACCAGCCCGGCTCGGCGCGTCGCATGAGATCGACCAACCGACGGCAACCAACGACCTGCTCGAGCTGTACCACATCATCGAACGTCGCCAAATTCATCGCCTGCGCGATGATGCGATCGTCCGTATGGCAGCGGCCGTTCACGGGCTCCCACCAGACGTATTTTTGGCTCAAATCCGCGATGAAGCGGCGCATCTCGGCATCGGATATCATTTCTGAAATATAGCAAATTCAGCCTCCGTATTCCATGCGCTTATCGCCATCCCGAACCACCGAAACCGATCGTTGAAGACGCTGTGCGGACTGCCCCGGGCCCTTCTCGCGGAACGGCCGTGGCCTCATGCGCGCCCGCGCATTGAGCTTTGCGGCGACTTCGCTCACACTGGCTTGTCCGAGCAGGTGGAGCGCAGATGCAACAATTTCCGCTGACTGGAATTCGCGTCGTTGAAGTCGGTTCCGGCGACGCGCTCGGCTACTGCGGAAAACTGTTCTCGGATTTCGGCGCCGAGGTCATCAAGATCGAGCCGCCCGGCGGCGATCCGATGCGCCGCGCCGCACCACTCGCGAACGTCGGCGACGGTGCGCAGGAAAGCGGCGTGTTCGCCTGGCTCAACACCAACAAGGCGAGCGTCATCGCCGATCTCCGCGACAGCGATGACGTCGCGCGCGTGCGCGCCCTGCTCGCCACCAGCGATCTCCTGCTCGACGCGCGGCTGCCCCGCGAGATCGAAACCTCGCTGCTGGCTCATCGCGAGCTGCGCCGCGCCGATCCCGCGCTCGCGATCACCGCGCTGTCGTGGTTCGGCGAGCATGGCCCCTACCGCGACCTCGCCATCACCGAGTCGGTGTGCCGCAGCCTCGCGGGCCTCGTGAAGCTGGTCGGCCCGGTGGACGGCCCGCCGGTGCTGCCGCGCGACGGCCAGGTGGCGATGACCGCGGGGCTCACCGCTTTCATTCCCAGCCTCGCCGGCCTGATGGGTGCGGCGAGCGGCGCGCGCCGCTTCACCGTGAGCACCTTCGAGGCGTTCCTGCAGATCACCGAGTTCGACACGGGTCTCGCGCTCGAATCCGGCTTCTCGCGGCCGCGCGCCGGTATCAACCGGTTCGGCCGCGGCTATCCGTCCGGCACGTTCATGACCAGGCATGACTGGCTCGGTGTCACCGTGGTGACGCCGGCCCAGTGGGTGGCATTCTGCGAACTGATCGGCCTGCCCGAGCTCGGGCACGATCCAGCCTACAACACCATGATCAACCGCTTCATGCGCGCAGAGGCGCTGCGCGACATCATTTCACCGGCGCTGATGCAGCGGACGGCGCAGGAATGGTTCGAGCGTGGCATCCCGCTGCGGCTGCCACTCGCCGTGGTGCCGGACATGGCCGAGCTGTTGACCCAGGAGGTGCACCGCAGCCGCGGCGCCTTCGCGCCCGTCGCCACCGGGGCGGCGACGTTCGACGCCCCGGTGCTGCCGCAGTCGCTCACCCGTACCCCGCCGAAGCCGAACGGCCGCGCGCCGCGCGCCGGCGAGACCGACGCGGCGACGCTCCCGCCGCACGAACGGCGCGCGAGCCGTGCCGCGACGAGCGACGATCCGCTGCCGCTCGCGGGGCTGCGCATCATCGATCTCACCATGGGCTGGGCCGGTCCCACCGCGACACGGCAGATGGCCGATCTCGGCGCCGACGTGATCAAGGTCGAGTCCTGCCAGTATCCGGACTGGTTCCGCGGCACCGACACCCGCCCGCCCTATCTGGAAGAAACACTCTACGAGAAGACCTACTGGTTCCAGTTCAACAACCGCAACAAGCGCGGCATCACCCTCGACCTCACCACCAAAGAGGGCCTTGCGCTGCTCAAGCGCCTGCTCGCCGATGCGCACGCGGTAATCGACAACTACGCCGCCGACGTGATGCCGCGGCTCGGTCTCGATGCCACGGCCATGCTGGCGATCAACCCGCGGCTCGTCGTCGTCACCATGCCGGCGTTCGGCATGAGCGGGGCCTGGAGCGGCGCCCGCGCCTACGGCTCGACGCTGGAGCAGGCCTCCGGCCTGCCGGCCGTGAACGGCGGCGAGAGCGATCCGCCGACCATGCTGCATGCCGCGCTCGGCGATCCGCTCGGCGGCCTCAACGGCGCCGCCGCGCTGCTGCTCGGCCTCGCCCACCAGAAGGCGACCGGCGAGGGCCAGCACATCGACCTGTCGCAAGTGCAGTGCATGTTGCCGCTGGTGGCGCCCTTCATCGTCGAACAGTCGATCACCGGCCGCTCCAGGCCGCGGCTCGGCAACCGCCATCCCGAGCATGTGCCGCATGGCTGCTTCCCATGTCTCGGCATCGACCAGTGGGTGACCATCGCGGTGCGCAGCGATGCCGAATGGCGGGCGCTGTGCGTCACCATGCGGCGCGCCGACCTCGGTGATGATCCGGAGCTGGCCACCGCCGACGGCCGGCGCGCGCAGCAGGACCGCATCGAGGCCGCGGTGTCGCACTGGACCATGACCGTGCGCCCGGACGTCGCGATGATGACGCTGCAGCGACACGGCATCGCCGCCGGCATCGCCCGCCTGCCGGGCGACCTGCCCGCCGACCCACATCTCGTGGCGACCGGCCATTGGCACAGCGCCGACCGCCCGTTCATCGGCCCACACCTGCTGCCGACCGTGCCCTATCGCGAGGAATTCGCGGCCCAGCCGGCCGCGATCCGCAGCACGGCCCCGACCCTCGGCCAGCACAATACGGAGGTGCTGTCGGGCGTGCTCGGGCTGAGCGCCGAGGAGATCGCCGCGCTCGAGGCGCGCGGGGTGATCGGCACGGTGGCAACGGTGAAGGGCAAGGGGTGAGCGGGGCGTTGTCAGCCGTCCAAGACACCGCGCGCCCGTACACCTCCAGCGTCATCACCGGGCCGGCGCGCAGCGCCGAGACCCGGTGATCCAGCTGATGACGACGGCGATCAGAAAAGCTGGGTTGCCGGGTCAAGCCCGGCAACGACGCATTGGGTGTAGCGAGCGCCGAAAACAAGCCGACAGCCCTGAACAGGGACTCGCTGCGAGCGCGGCGATCACACCGCCCGCGCCAAAAACGCCTGATACGCCAGCCGCAGCCCATCCCGCAGCGACGTGCGGGCGCGCCAGCCCTGCTGCGCCAAGCGGCCGACGTCGAGCAGCTTGCGCGGCGTGCCGTCGGGCTTGGTCGTATCGAAGGTGATCTCCCCTTCGAACCCAACCGTCTCGGCGACCACGCGGGCGAACTCGGCAATGGTGATGTCCTCGCCGCAGCCGATGTTGATGAGGTCGGGGCTGGAATAGGTCTTCATCAGGTGGACGCAGGCGTCCGCCATGTCGTCGACGAACAGGAATTCGCGGCGCGGCGTGCCGGTGCCCCACACCACCACCTCGTGCGCGCCGACGACCTTGGCCTCATGGAAGCGGCGGATCAGCGCCGCGACCACATGGCTGTATTCGGGGTGGTAGTTGTCGCCGGGGCCGTAGAGATTGGTCGGCATCACGCTGATGAAGTCGCTGCCGTACTGGGCGCGGTAGGCCTCGACCATCTTGATGCCGGCGATCTTGGCGATGGCATAGGGCTCGTTGGTCGGCTCGAGCGGCCCGGTCAGCAGCGAATCCTCGCGCAGCGGCTGCGGCGCCATCTTGGGATAGATGCAGGACGAGCCCAGGAACATCAGCTTCTCGGCGCCGTGGACGTGCGCCGCCTGGATGACGTTGGTCGCCATCACCAGATTCTCGTAGATGAACTCGGCGCGCAGAGTGTTGTTGGCGACGATGCCGCCGACCTTGGCAGCGGCCAAGAACACCGCCTGCGGCCGCTTGGCCGCGAACCAGCGGTTGACCGCGGCCTGGTCGGTGAGGTCGAGCTCGCTACGCGACGCGGTCAATACGCTCACGCCCTCGCCTGCCAGCCGCCGCACCAGCGCGCTGCCGACCATGCCGCGGTGCCCCGCCACATAGACGGTCTTGCCTGTCAGCTCATAGGGCGGCGGCGCCATGGTCTCTTCCTCAGCCTTTGTGCCCCTCATGTAGGCGACCGGACGATTCTGCGCCAGCAGGCGCCGCATGCGCTGTCTGTGCGGCGCCGCGCTGCTCACCCAGCGGTCCGGGACATCAAGATCGTCAGGCCATGCGCCATGAAGGCGCCTCAATCGGAAATGTTATATTATAACACAGCAAGCCGGATGCCCTGTGCCGCGCTGGCAGTGCACCGTGCTGTCCGGAACAATGATGGGGGTCACGAGGGGCTCATGACAAACCTGCTCGGCGAGCTGATCGCCGCCCTGCTCCGCGCGCCAGACTATTCGGCGCAGACGCCGGAGCCGCCCAAACCCCAGCCCGCTCGCCAATCCACCTGGCGCGTGATGTCCGCCGCCGACCTGCCGCGCGAAGGCCGCCATTTCACCTGCGGCGACGACTGCGGCTGCGCGCCGATGGCGCGGCTGCAATACAAGCCCAAGGACGGCGCAGAGAAGTGAGGCTGTAGCCTCCCCTTCGGAACGACGCCCCGAGGCGTTGCGCCCGCCGAGTTCTTCCGCGTCATCACCGGGCCGGCGCGTAGCGCCGTGCCCCGGTGATCCAGCTTTGAAGCCTATCGCGCAGGACGAAAAGTCATGAAGCTGGATGCGCGGGTGACCCTAGTCCTGGCGATCCGTCACAGACGGATCGCGCTGCCCGCGCACGACGCCAATAGAGGCGGAAACGCATGACTCAGCCTGCGGGCCGCAGGCCGTCCGCTTCCCTTACGCCCCGCCCGGATAGTTCGGCGCTTCACGCGTAATGGTGACGTCGTGGACGTGGCTTTCGCGCAGGCCCGCGCCGGTAATGCGGACGAACTGGGCCTTCTGGTGGAAGTCGGGAATGGTCTTGGCGCCGACATAGCCCATTGCGGCGCGCAGGCCCCCGACGAGCTGGTGCACGACATTGCCGGCCGGGCCCTTGTACGGCACCTGGCCCTCGATGCCTTCCGGCACGAGCTTGAGCGTGTCCTTGATGTCCTGCTGGAAGTAGCGGTCAGCGGAGCCGCGGGCCATGGCGCTCACCGACCCCATGCCGCGATAAGCCTTGTAGGAGCGGCCCTGGTACAGAAACACTTCGCCCGGGGTCTCGTCGGTGCCCGCGAGCAGCGAGCCGACCATGACGACGCTGGCGCCGGCGGCGAGCGCCTTGGCCATGTCGCCGGAGAATTTGATGCCGCCGTCGGCGATCACCGGGATGCCGGCCTTATGCGCCGCTTCGACCGCATCCATGATCGCGGTGAGCTGCGGCACGCCGACACCGGCGACGATGCGGGTGGTGCAGATCGAGCCCGGGCCGATGCCGACCTTGATGGAGTCCGCGCCGGAATCGATCAGCGCCTGCGCCGCCTCGGTGGTCGCGACGTTGCCGGCCACCACCTGCACGGCGTTGGACAGCTTCTTGATGCGGCTGACCGCCGCCAGCACGTGGGCCGAGTGGCCGTGGGCGGTGTCGACGACGACGACGTCGACGCCGGCCTCGATCAGCTTCTCGGTGCGCTCAAAACCGTTCTCGCCGACGGTGGTCGCCGCGGCGACACGCAGGCGGCCCTGCTCGTCCTTGGACGCCAGCGGATAGGCCACCGCCTTCTCCATGTCCTTGACGGTGATCAGGCCGACGCAGCGGTACTGGTCGTCGACCACCAGCAGCTTCTCGATGCGGTGCTGGTGCAGCATCTTCTTGGCTTCCGCCTGGCCGACGCCCTCGCGCACGGTGACAAGGTTCTCGTGCGTCATCAACTCCGACACCTTCTGGCGCGGGTCGGTGGCGAAGCGCACGTCACGGTTGGTAAGGATGCCGACCAGCTTGCCAGGACGGCCCGGGCCGCTGCCGGTCACCACCGGAATGCCGGAGATGCCGTTGTCCTTCATCAACGTCAGCGCATCGGCGAGCGTCTCGTCGGGGCCGATGGTCAGCGGGTTCACCACCATGCCGGACTCGAACTTCTTGACCTGCCGGACCTGGGCGGCCTGACCGTCGATGTCGAAGTTGCGATGGATGACGCCGATGCCGCCGGCCTGCGCCATGGCGATCGCCATGCGCGCCTCGGTCACGGTGTCCATGGCGGACGCCATCACCGGGATGTTGAGGGGAACGGCCTTGGTGAGAAACGTGCGGACATCCGCCTCCGACGGCAGGATTTCCGACAGGCCGGGCTTGAGCAGCACGTCGTCAAACGTGAATGCTTCCTGGAAACCCGGTCGATGAATGACAGCCATTGCCAACTCCTCTGGCGGCGCATGCCGCGAAAACGCATTGAGGAAAGGCGCATCGCTCGCGCGGCACTCGCACCACGCTCGAATCGTCGCCCTTCTTTGGGGTTGGCGCTGGTCGATAGCATGGCCGCATGACGATTCAAAGGGCCTGCCCCCAGTTCACAGGCGCTTTTTGGGTATGGCTCGTCTGCGGCCGGGGCCTGTCGCCCGCACCAGTGGCGGCACGGCCCAAACCGCCCTGATTTCAACGGCTTCCAGCGGCCGCCCCGGCACCGCCCGGCGCGCCGGCCCGCCCGCCGCGATCCCCCTCGTCCCGGCCGTGCGCGCTCAGCAAGGATTTGATTGACCAATCCGGACGGAGGCCTATCAGACGGACGATAAAATTCTGGCCGTTTCCGGCCATCTCCCAGCATCGAACCGGGGTCTGACGCCACGCATGCAGAAGGAACGCCTCATCCCGCTCATCGTGGCCACCGCGCTGTTCATGGAGAACATGGACTCCACGGTGATCGCCACCTCGCTGCCGGCGATCGCCGCCGACATCGGCACCAGCCCGCTGACGCTGAAGCTCGCGATCACCTCGTATCTTCTCTCGCTGGCGGTGTTCATTCCGGCGAGCGGCTGGACCGCGGACCGCTTCGGCGCCCGCACCGTGTTCAGCACCGCGATCGCGGTGTTCATGGTCGGCTCGATCGGCTGCGCGCTCTCCTCCTCCATCACCCAGTTCGTGTTCGCCCGCATCCTGCAGGGCATCGGCGGGGCAATGATGACCCCGGTCGGACGCCTGGTGCTGGTGCGCTCGATCGACAAGAGCGCGCTCGTCAACGCCATGGCCTGGCTGACGACGCCAGCCCTGATCGGCCCGGTGATCGGCCCGCCGCTCGGCGGCTTCATCACCACCTACTTCTCCTGGCACTGGATCTTCCTGATCAACATCCCGATCGGGCTGCTCGGCATCTTCATGGCGCAGCGCTACATCGACCCGATCCGCAGCGACCATCCCGAGCCGTTCGACCTCAAGGGCCTCCTGCTCGCCGGCATCGGCCTCGCCGGCCTCGCCTTCGGCCTGTCGGTCGCCGGCCTCAACCTGCTGCCATGGGAGGTGGTGACGCTGCTGATCGTGTGCGGCGCGATCTCGATGACGGTCTATGTCAAGCACGCGCGCGCGACCTCCTCGCCAGTGCTCGACTTCTCGCTGATGCGGCTGTCGACCATGCGCGCCAGCCTGATCGGCGGCTTCATGTTCCGCGTCGGCATCGGCGCGCTGCCGTTCCTGCTGCCACTCCTGATGCAGATCGGCTTCGGCCTGTCGCCGTTCAAGTCGGGCCTGGTGACGTTCGGCTCGGCGGTCGGCGCCATGGGCATGAAGACGCTGGCGGCGCGGATCATCCGCGCCTTCGGCTTCCGCAACATCATGACCGTCAACGCCGTGGTCAGCGCCGCCTTCCTCGCCGCCTGCGCCATCTTCACGCCGGCGACGCCGCTGCTCTTGATCCTGATCATCCTGATCGTCGGTGGCTTCTTCCGCTCGCTGCAGTTCACCGCGATCAACACCATCGCCTATGCGGAGATCGAGCAGGCCCAGCTCAGCCGCGCCACCACCATCGTCAGCGTCAACCAGCAGCTCGCGATCTCCGCCGGCGTCGCCATCGGCGCGTTCTCGGTCGAGAGCACCATGCTGCTGCGCCATGCGACGACGCTGTCGGCGGACGATTTCTGGCCGGCGTTCCTGGTGGTCGCCGCCATCACCGCGCTGTCGTCGATCCTATTCTACCAGCTGCCGCCGGATGCCGGCCACGAGATCTCCGGGCGCAAGGCTGCCGAGATCTCCAGCCGCAAGGGCGCAACCAAAGGCGTCGAGAAGAAGGCGAGCGAAGGCACCGCCGACGCGCGCGACCAGCGGCTGTGAGCGGCTGGGGGAAAAGCTCACGGAAACAGCGCCGCATTCTTTCCCCTCATGGTGAGGAGTAAAGACTGGCGTCGGCTGAGCTCATGACAGGCTTCAATAGCCCTACGATCGCCCGCGAAAACCGGTCGCCAGCAGGTAGCGCTCGGAGGAATCCTGCCGGCTCGCCGCCGGCTTGACGTGGCGGATGGTGGCGAAATCGCGCTTGAGCTCGGCGAGCAGCGCGGCGTCTGCGCCGCTCTGGAACACCTTCGCCAGGAAGGTGCCGCCGGGATTGAGCACCTCGAGCGCGAACGCCGCGGCGCTCTCGACGATGCCGAGAATGCGCAGCTGGTCGGTTTTGCGGTGGCCGGTGGTGTTGGGCGCCATGTCCGACATCACGACATCCGCGCCGCCGCCCAGCATCTCGCGCAGCCGGTCCGGGGCCTCGAGCGCCATGAAGTCGAGCTGGGCGAAGGTGACGCCCGGGATCTCCGGCATCTCCAGGAGGTCGATCGCCACCACCTTGCCGCGGCCCTCGACTGAGCCGACCTTGCGCGCGGCGATTTGGCTCCAGCCGCCCGGCGCGGCGCCGAGGTCGATGACCGCCTGGCCGCTCTTCAGCAGCTTGTACTTGTCGTCGATCTCCTTGAGCTTATACGCCGCGCGCGAGCGATAGCCGTCGCGCTTGGCTTGCGCGACATACGGATCGTTGAGCTGGCGTTCGAGCCAGAGTTTTGAGGACAGCTTGCGCTTGCCGCCGGTCTTGACGGTGACGTGCAGCCGTCCGGTGTCATCCTTGGCCATGATGGGATGCCTCTAACAGAGCCGCGCCCGCGTGGCCAGAGCGGCGGACCACGGACAAAACCATTCAGGCCCTCTCCTCATGGTGAGGAGCGCGGCAAGGCCGCGCGTCTCGAACCATGAGGCCACGAGCTGCAACGTTGGGGCCTCATCCTTCGAGACGCCCGCGATGCGGGCTCCTCAGGATGAGGGGCAGGGTTGGGCGCTGTCATCACCCGGAGACGAGACTTCACGAATTCCGCCTCTAGCTCACGCCGCGGCGATGGCGTGGTCCTCGCGCATCATCTCGATCAGCATGCCTTCGCGCAGGCCGCGGTCGGCGACCCGCAGCCGCGGCAGCGGAAAGGCGTTGCGGATGGCGTCCAGGATGGCGCAGCCGGCGAGCACGAGGTCGGCCCGGTCCGGGCCGATGCAGGCGTTGCCGGCGCGGTCGGTGTAGCTGGTCGCGAGCAGGCTCTGGATGACATGGCCGACGTCGGCATCGTTCATCCAGATGCCGTCGATGCGACGGCGGTCGTAGCGGGCGAGGTTCTGGTAGACGCCAGCGATGGTGGTGACCGTGCCGGAGGTGCCGAGCAGATGCATGCCGGCGAGATCGTTGCCGTGGGCGGCGGCGAACGCCGCCAGATGCCGCGCCACCTCGGCAACCATGGCGTCATAGGACTGCCGCGTCACCGCCTTGCCGCCGAACTGTTCCGCCAGCGTCACGACGCCGAGCGGGATCGAGGCCCAGCCCGCCATCGCCGGGCTGCCGTGACATTGCCCGGCTGGCCGCTGCAGCCGCACCAGCTCCGTCGAGCCGCCGCCGATGTCAAAGAGGACGGCGCCGGAGGCCGCTGCGTCCACCAGCGGCAGGCAGCCGGTCACCGCCAGGCGCGCCTCGGTCTCCCGGTCGATCACCTCGAGATGAATGCCGAGCTCATCGGCAACGCGGTCACGGAAAGCGTCGCCGTTCTCGGCGGCGCGGCAGGCTTCCGTCGCGATCAGGCGCAGCCGGCGTGCGTTGCGGGCGACCATCTTGTCGCGGCACACCGCGAGCGCCGCGATCGCGCGCTCGATCGCCGCCTCGCTGATGCGCCCGGTGGAGGACACGCCCTCGCCGAGGCGGATGATGCGCGAGAAGGAATCGATGACGCGAAAGCTGTCGCCCGATGGGCGTGCGATCAACAGGCGGCAGTTGTTGGTGCCGAGGTCGAGCGCCGCATAGACGGCGCCGGACGCCGCCAGTGTCACGCCGATGTCATGCGAGACCCGGTCATGCGAAGTCGAGGCATGCGCAACCGGCGTCGCCCCGCCCGCACTGATGGCAACGTCCGAGATGTCCGGCTCTCCGCGCAGCTCACGGCTGTCACGGAGCCGTGTCTCTTCCATCATACAAGTCCATTCTCCGGCACCGGCCTGCGGCGACGGGTCAAATCTCTGCTCGTGGGAAGTGTATCAGCCGGACGATCTGGTGCAACCATCGTGCAGATACGGCATGTTCCAGGTGGCGTTGTGCGGGAGCGAAAGCTGCACTATCTCTGAGCCTGCGGCCCGAGAACGCGGTTCGCGCGCTTCCACGCCGCTCATGCACGCTCCCAGACCGGACATTTCTCCATGCAGGACCGCCCTCTCGGCAGCACCTTCGAGAACGCTATTGCAACGCAAAAATTCGGGGTCGGCCAGCCTGTCCGCCGCAAGGAGGACGATACCCTGGTCCGCGGCCGGGGAACCTATACCGACGACCTCCGCCTGCCCAAGCAGGTCTACGCCTGGATCGTCCGCAGCGCCCACGCCCATGGCGTAATCCGCGGCATCGACACTGATGCTGCCCGCGCCATGCCGGGCGTGCTCGGGGTGTGGACCGCGGCGGACCTGGAACCCATGGGCTATGGCACGTTCGGCACCGCAGTGCCGCTGAAGAGCCGCGACGGCTCCCCGGTCCGCCAGACCCACCGCCCGCCGCTCGCGGGCGACAAGGTGCGCTTCGTCGGCGACCCCGTCGCCTTCGTGGTGGCCGAGACCCAGGCGCAGGCCCGCGACGCCGCCGAAGCGGTCGGCGTCGACATCGATCCGTTGCCGGCGGTGACCGAGGCGGAAGCCGCGGCCCAGCCCGGCGCACCGCAGCTCTACGACCACATCCCGGACAACGTGGCGCTCGACTTCCATTCCGGCGACACCGCCGCGGTCGACGCCGCGTTCGCCACCGCCGCCCAAGTGGTGAAGCTCGACATCGCCAACACCCGCCTCGCGGTGGTGCCGATGGAGCCGCGCGCGGGCCTCGCCGTCTATGACAAGGCGAGCGGCCATTTCACCCTCCACGCGCCGACGCAAGGAGTGGCCGGCAACCGCACCATGCTGGCGAAGAACCTCAACGTGCCGAAGGACAAGGTGCGTCTGCTGACCCACAATGTCGGCGGCTCGTTCGGCATGAAGAACGTCAACTATCCCGAGTACATGTGCATCCTGCACGCGGCGCGGGAGCTGAACCGGCCGGTGAAGTGGACCGACGAGCGCTCGACCAGCTTCCTGTCCGACAGCCACGGCCGCGCCCAGGACATCGTCGCCGAGCTCACCCTCGCCGCCGACGGCAGCTTCCTCGCGGTGCGCGTGACGGGCTTCGGCAATCTCGGCGCCTACATCATGGGCGTCGCGCCGGTGCCGCTGTCGATCAACATCGCCAAGAACATCGCCAGCGTCTACCGCACGCCGCTGATCGAGGTGGCGATCAAGTGCGTGGTCACCAACACCACGCTGATGGGCGCCTATCGCGGCGCCGGCCGGCCCGAGGCCAACTATTTCCTGGAGCGGCTGATCGACCTCGCCGCCGACCGGATGGGCATCGACCGCCTGGCGCTGCGCCGGCGCAACTTCGTCAAGCCGGCGCAGATCCCCTACGCCGCCGCCAACGGCATGACCTATGACAGCGGCGACTTCCAGGGCGTGTTCAACGACGCGCTGAAGCTCTCCGACCACGCCGGCTTCGCCAGGCGCAAGCGCGACAGCCGCAAGCACGGCAAGCTGCGCGGCATCGCGGTCGGGTCCTACCTCGAGATCACCGCGCCTCCCGGCGTCGAGCTCGGCAAGATCGAGTTCAAGCCGGACGGCAGCGTGCAGATCGCCACCGGCACCCTCGACTACGGTCAGGGCCACGCCACGCCGTACGCCCAGGTGCTGTGCGACCGGCTCGGCGTGCCGTTCGACGCCGTCACCCTGATGCAGGGCGACAGCGACATCGTCCACACCGGCAACGGCACCGGCGGCTCACGCTCGATCACCGCAAGCGGCATGGCGATCGTCGAGGCCGCCGACCTCGTCATCGAGAAGGGCAAGGCCGCGGCGTCCTTCGTGCTGGAAGCAGCCCCCGGCGATATCGAGTTCAGCGGCGGCCGCTTCACCATCACCGGCACCGACCGCAGCATCGGCATCATGGACCTTGCGCAGCGCGTGCGCGACGGCGGCCTGCCCGAGGGCGCGCCGGCCTCGCTCGACGTCGACCACACCTCCAAGGAGGTGCCCTCGACCTTCCCCAATGGCTGCCATGTGGCGGAGGTCGAGGTCGATCCCGAGACCGGCGTCGTCGAGATCGTCGGCTACAGCGGCGTCAACGACTTCGGCACCGTGGTCAACCCGATGATCGTCGCCGGCCAGGTCCATGGCGGCGTCGCGCAGGGCATCGGCCAAGCGCTGATGGAGTGCGTGCGCTACGACACCAATGGCCAGCCGGTGACCGGCTCGTTCATGGACTACGCGCTGCCGCGCGCCGGCGACATCCCGCCGATCACGCTTGGCGACCATCCGGCACCGGCGACCTCCAACCCGCTCGGCACCAAGGGCTGCGGCGAAGCCGGCTGCGCCGGCAGCCTCTCCACCATCGTCAACGCGGTGGTGGACGCGCTGTCGGAGTTCGGCGTCACCCATATCGACATGCCGCTCACCCCCGAGCGGGTGTGGCGCGCCATCCAGGACGCCAAGGCGACGAAGGCCGGCGCCCAGGCCGCCTGAGCCAAACGACATTCATGCCGACCGAGCCGGGCCCGCCAAGGGTCCGGCTCTGTTCGTTTGCGCGTCCGGCATCCGCGGTCCTCAAATATTATCCGGGCAATATTGATGTTCGAATATTATCCGGGTAATAAATGAGCCGTTGGCTCCGGGCCAACTGAACGCCAGCACCACCGGATACGATCATGAAGACCCTGACTGCCAACGGCATCACCCTCGCCTACGACGACTTCGGCGACGCAAATGCCGAAACCATCCTGCTGATCGCCGGCCTCGGCACGCAGATGATCCGCTGGACGGCCTCGTTTTGCGAAAATCTCGCGGCGCGCGGCTATCGCGTGATCCGGTTCGACAACCGCGACGCCGGCTGCTCGACCCACCTCGCCGATCACCCCGCCCCCGACTTCGGCGCCCTCGCCGCCGCGCTCAGGGCCGGCCGGCGGCCGGACGTGCCCTACACGCTCCACGACATGGCCCGCGACACCATCGGCCTGCTCGATGCGCTATCGATCACGCGCGCGCATCTCGTCGGCCGCTCGATGGGCGGCATGATCGCGCAGGTCGTGGCAAGCACCTGTCCGGAGCGGGTGCTGTCGCTGACCTCCATCATGTCGAGCACTGGCAATCCACAACTGCCTTCGGCCGCGCCGGATGTGATGGCGCTCATGACACGGCCGGCGCCCGATCCGTCCGTCGATATCGAGGGCTATCTCGACCACGCGCTGGCGTTCGCGCAACGCATCAACGGATCAGGATATCCCGTTGATATAGCTCCATACCGCGCGCTGATCCGCGAGGAGATACGGCGCGCCTACGATCCGGCCGGCTTCGCCCGCCAGCTCGCCGCGATCGCGGTGACCGGCGACCGCCGCACAGCGCTGGCGACCATCGCAGCGCCCACGCTGGTCGTCCACGGCGCGGACGATCCGTTGATCCCTGCCGCCTGCGGCGCCGACACGGCGGCCGCGATCGCCGGAGCCGAACTCATGCTGATCGACGGCATGGGCCACGACCTGCCGCCGGCGCTGGAGGCAACCATCGCCGATGCGATCGACCGCACGGCACAGCGTGGACCGCACAATCCGGTCACCGCGCTCGCCCTGCTCGGCAGGGTCTAGCCGCCGTCAAGCCACGGCGGCCTCGCGCGGCTGGTAGATCGCGACATGCCGGCAGCGCGCGACCGCGCGGCTGCCGTTCGCGACGACAACGCCGTCGAGCTCGACGAAGCGATGGCCCTTGCGCTCGTAGTTGTCGGCCACCTTCGCCCGCACCGTCAGCTCGTCGCCGGCGAAAGCCGTCGTAAGGTGCTGCAGCGCGCTGCTGACATGGATCCATGGCCCGAGGATCACATTCTCCTTCAGCGCCGAGTTCAGCGTGCGCAGCAGCGTGCCGGGATGCAGGACCGCCTCGGCGGCATAGACCGGCGCGGCTTCGTGGATAGCGCTGAGATACTCCTGCCGCTCCGCGACGTCCTGGCGATAAGGCACGATGCCGAGCCACGATCCGGGCCGATAAGTCTGCCCATCCACCGGCAAGCGCTTCGCCACAGGTTCGACCGCCGCGAAATCGTCGAGCCGCACCGTGGGCGCGGCCCGCGGCAACTTCGCAGTCGCCGTGCCACACAGCTCGCCCCGGCTGCGCAGCTCGATGGCAAGACCACCGTCGGCCTCCCGCGCGGTGACCTCGACGGTCTCACCATCGTAGACGGGCTTGAGGAAGTGCCCCTCCATCCAGCCACGCTCGAGAAAAAGCCGGCCCCAAACCTTTGCCGGCACATGGCTCATGTAGGCGAACACATCGACGCCGGGCACGAGACCACCGATGAAGCCGTACTGCCGGGCCACGGTGTCGTCGTGCATCTTGTTTTCGGAGCTTTTGGCGAGATTGCAGGCCACCACCCGGTACGGCGTCAGTTCCATGGTTCCTCCCGCGGATCGCTTGTCCGCTGTTGTTGGTGCTCCAATGGTACGCCAACAAAGCGCTTCCGCAACCCTGTCTAAAGCGCCGTTTTTGCTCGCAATCCGGCCGCCGCTGGGCTACCCCGTCGCGACCGAACTTCAAGGCTTTCCGAACCGCCACATGACCGCCGCCCCATCAACCGGCCGCATCTATGTCGATGCCGATGCCTGTCCGGTGAAGGACGAGATCTATCGGGTCGCCGAGCGGCATGGCCTGCCGGTCACCGTGGTGGCCGGCGGCTTCCTGCGGGTACCGCAGCATCCCCTGATCGAGCGGATAGCAGCCGGCGACGGCATGGACGCCGCTGACGACTGGATCGCGGAACGAGCTGGCCCGGGCGACGTCGTGGTGACTGCGGACATCCCGCTCGCCAGCCGCTGCGTCAAGGCCGGCGCCGCGGTGCTGGCGCCAAACGGCAAGGCCTTCACCGAGGATTCGATCGGCATGGCGCTCGCCGTCCGCAACCTGATGACCGACCTGCGCTCGGCCGGCGACGTCACCGGCGGGCCGCGCGCGTTCTCGCCGCGCGACCGCTCGACGTTCCTGTCGGCGCTCGACCAGACCATTCGGCGCAGCAAGCGCGCCCAACAGAGCTGAAGACCGCATCACCATGGCTCCTCCCCTGATCCAGATGAAGGATATCGCGTTGACCTTCGGCGGCACGCCGCTGCTGAGGTCGGCCGAGCTCAGCGTCTCCGCCGGCGAGCGCGTCTGCCTGATCGGCCGCAACGGCTCGGGCAAGTCGACGCTGCTCAAGATCGCCGCCGGCCTTGTCGAGCCCGACCGCGGCGAGCGCTTCGTCCAGCCCGGCGCGACCATCCGCTACCTGCCGCAGGAGCCCGACTTCTCCGGCGTCGCGACCACGCTTGCCTATGTCGAGGCCGGCCTTGGCCCGGGCGACGACGTCCATCCGGCCCGCTACCTCCTGGAGCAACTCGGCCTCACCGGCGAGGAAGATCCCACCAACCTCTCCGGCGGCGAGGCCCGCCGCGCGGCGCTGGCGCGTGTGCTGGCGCCCTCGCCCGATATTCTCTTGCTCGACGAGCCGACCAACCATCTGGACCTGCCGACCATCGAGTGGCTGGAAAGCGAGCTGCTCGGCCGCCGCTGCGCGCTGGTGCTGATCAGCCACGACCGGCGCTTCCTCACCAACCTGTCGCGCAGCACGATGTGGCTCGACCGCGGTCAGACCCGGCGCATCGAGCGCGGCTTCGGTGCGTTCGAAGAATGGCGCGACGAGGTGCTGGCGGAGGAGGAGCGCGACCAGCACAAGCTCGACCGCAAGATCGTCGCCGAGGAGCACTGGCTGCGCTACGGCGTCTCCGGCCGGCGCAAGCGCAACGTCAAGCGCCTCGCCAACCTGCATTCGCTGCGCGACCAGCGCCGCGACTACCGCGGCGCCGCGGGCAAGGCGACGCTGACCGCGACCGCCGGCGAGACCTCGGGCACGCTGGTGATCGAGGCCAAGAACGTCGCCAAGGCGTGGGGCGACCGGCCGATCGTCAGCGACTTCTCCATCCGCGTCCAGCGCGGCGACCGCCTCGGCATCATCGGGCCGAACGGCGCCGGCAAGACCACCCTGATCAACCTCCTGACCGGCGGGCTTGCGCCGGACAGCGGCAGTCTTCGTCTCGGCGCCAACATCGAGATGGCGACGCTCGACCAGCACCGCGAGAGCCTCGATCCGAAGTCGACGCTGTCGGAAGCGCTGACCGGCGGCCGCGGCGACCATGTCATGGTCGGCGGCAAACCCAGACACGTCATCAGCTACATGAAGGACTTCCTGTTCGCACAGGAGCAGGCGCGCACGCCGCTGGAGGTGCTGTCGGGCGGCGAGCGCGGCCGCCTGATGCTCGCCCGCGCGCTGGCCAAGCCCTCCAACCTCCTGGTGCTGGACGAGCCGACCAACGACCTCGACCTCGAAACGCTGGACGTGCTGGAGGAACTGCTCGGCGACTACGAGGGCACAGTGCTGCTGATCAGCCACGACCGCGACTTTCTCGACCGTGTCGTAACCTCGGTGATCGCGCCGGACGGCCAGGGCCGCTGGCTCGAGTACGCCGGCGGCTACAGCGACATGCTCACCCAGCGCGGCGAGGATCTGCGGCGCGACGCGCCGAAGGCGGCCGCCGCGAAGGCCGCGAAAGAGCCGAAGCCTGCGGCGCCCGCAGCCACGGCAAAGCGCCGCCTCAGCTTCAACGAGAAGCATGCGCTGGAGACGCTGCCCAAGGCCATGGCGAAGCTGCAGGCCGACATCGCCACGCATCAGAAGAAGCTCGACGATCCCGCCTTCTACACCCGCGACCGCAAGGCCTTCGACGACACTTCGGCGGCGCTGGTCGCCGCACAGGACAAGCTGCAGGAGGCCGAGGAGCGCTGGCTCGAGCTCGAGATCCTGCGCGAGGAGATCGAGCAGCAGGGGTAAAACGCCCCCGTGCTCAGCGCTTCACCAGCGCCTTGAATTCGCGATCGAGCGCGTCGCGAAAGATCGCGATCGGCCGCTCCAGCCGGCCGGCCGGTGGCCGGTGCACCACCCAGGCGCGCACCGCTGGTTCGAAGCCCGGCACCTTGATCACCTTCAGCTTGCCGCGATACGCGCTGCGTGTCAGCGCTACCGGCGTGGCGATGCCGACGCCGAGCCCGCGCGCCACCAGCGACAGCCGCAGCTCCGCATCCAGCGCCTCGACGGCGACGTTGAACGGCAGGTGGGCGACGTCGAAATGGCGCTTGAGCACCTGGCGAAAACCGCAGCCGTCCTGGTTGATCACCCAGGTCAGTTGCGACAGCGTATCGAGGCCCACCGACTTGCCGATCGTCATGTCGCGGGCGACCACGAACAGCACCGGCTGCGCGCCGAGATCGTCAGCGGCGAGATCCGCCGGCGGCGCCATGCCGTCCGGCAGGCACACCGCCGCGGCGTCGAGCTCATTGCGAACGACCTTCGCCAGGTGATCCGGTGACCAGCCCGATACCACCCGCACCGCGAGCGATGGAAACGCGCTGCGCAGCGCGTCGAGCGGCCCGGTCAGGCCGCTTTCCGACAGGTAGGGCGTGATGCCGAGCCGGAACTCGCCGCGCACCGCGCCGTCACGCGAAACGCCTGACTTGAGGTCTTCCAGCGAGCGCAGCACCCGCCGGCCGTGCTCATAGGCCTCCCGCCCCGCCACCGTCGGCCGCAACGGCTTCGACTGGCGGTCGAGCAGCTCCGCGCCGAGCAACTGCTCGAGGTTCTGCACCCGCCGCGTCACGCCCGGCTGAGTGAGGTTGAGCCGCGCCGACGCCGCCACGATCGATCCGGTCTCCACCACCGCGACGAACGCCAGGAGGTCGTTGGTGTTCATAAATAACTCGCATATTGAATATCAGATCATTTCAATTGTCGCATAATCAGGCGGCTGCTTAAAGGCCCTTCCGCAATGACTTCGAGGGCTTCATGAGCGCCAGCGACACCACCTCCCCCGCCGTGCCTGCCACGGCAACCATCACGCGGTCCTTCATCTGGCTTGGCGCGATCGCGACCGGGGTCATCGTCACCAACCTGTTCGCGCCGCAGATCCTGGTCGGCCAGATGGGCCCGGCGCTGCACATGACCGCGACGCAGGCCGGGATGATCAGCACGCTCACCCTGCTCGGCTATGCGCTCGGCCTGTTCCTGCTGGTGCCGCTCGCCGACCGCATCGAGAACAAGCGCCTGATCCTGACGACGCTGTGCGGCACGGTCGCCACCGCACTGTGCACCGCGCTGGCGCCGACGCCGGCGCTGCTGCTGCTCGCCGTGTTCGTCCTCGGCGGCTCGTGTGCCGCGATCCAGATGCTGGTGCCGCTGATCGCCGCGATGGCGCCGCCCGCCGACCGCGGCCGGGTGATCGGCGAGGTGATGAGCGGGCTGATGGTCGGCATCCTGTTGTCGCGGCCGCTGGCGAGCTTTGTCGCCGATGTCTGGAGCTGGCGCGGGTACTACGTCCTCTCGGCGACGGCGGTCGCCGTCCTCGGCCTGGCGCTGGGTTTGCGCCTGCCGACCCTGCGCCCAGTGGTCCGCGTCAGCTACCT
This sequence comes from Pseudomonadota bacterium, assembly GCA_040756765.1. Taxonomy (GTDB): domain Bacteria; phylum Pseudomonadota; class Alphaproteobacteria; order Rhizobiales; family Xanthobacteraceae; genus Bradyrhizobium_A. The sequence continues at coordinate 69,289 of JBFLYG010000006.1, forward strand.
GCATCTGCTCGGCTCGTTCTGGACGCTGCTGCGGGAGGAGCCGGTGCTGCGCGTCCGCGCCTGGACCGCGGCGCTGGTGATGGCCTCCTTCACCTCGTTCTGGGCCGCCGTGGCGCTGCGCCTGACCACGGCGCCGTTCGACCTCGACGCCCGCGGCATCGCCGTGTTCGCGCTGGTCGGCGCCGCCGGCGCCGCGGCCGCGCCGATCGCCGGCCGGATCGGCGATCGCGGCCATGTGCGGCCGCTGCTGATCGGCTCGCACCTCATGATCATGCTGGCAGCGCTGATTGCGGCGTTCGCCGCCACGCTCAGTGCCTCCGCCTGGTCGCTGATCCTGCTCGCCGCCGCCGCCATCCTGCTCGATGTCGGCATCACCGGCGACCAGACACTCGGCCGCCGCGCCGTCAACCTGCTGCGCCCGGAAGCGCGCGGCCGCCTCAACGGCCTGTTCGTCGGCCTGTTCTTCATCGGCGGCGCGATCGGCGCCGCGGCCGCCGCGTTCGCCTGGCCGCTCGGCGGCTGGGCGGCGGTGTGTGCCGTCACCGCGCTGTTCGGGCTGCTCGCGCTGATCACCGATCTCATCACCCGGACCGGGTCGTCATGACCGCCCGTCACGGCACCGCCTCCCCACGCAGCCGGGCGAGTGCGCCCCGCCCGGCCGCGGCGCCGGTCGCAAAAGACGCTTGCAGCAGATAGCCGCCGGTCGGCGCCTCCCAGTCCAGCATCTCGCCGGCGACGAACACACCGGGCAGCCGGCGCAGCATGAAGGCGGTGTCGATCTCCTCCCAGGCGATGCCGCCCGCCGTCGAGATGGCGCGATCGAGCGGTGCGGTGCCGGTGAGCCGCACCGTCACCGCGTTGATGGCCGCAGCAAGGCCGGCGGACGGCAGCGAACCAAGATTGATCCCGCGCGCGATCGCGCTCTCCTGCAGCAGCGCCACCGCGACCGGCGACAGACCAAGCGCCTTGCGCAGGAAGGTCGACAACGACTGCTTGCGGCGCGGTGCGGCGAGCCGCACCGCGAGCTCCGCCACAGCCGCATCCGGACGGAGCGCAATGATGAGGTCGGCGAAACCATCACGCGCGATCGCCTCGCGCAACACCGCCGACAGCGCATACACGCCGCCGCCCTCCAAACCATCGCGCGTCACCACCAGCTCGGCCCGGCTCGTCGCCGTGCCGGCCGAGAGCGCGATGCCCTTCAGCGGCGTGCCCTCGAAGCGGTCGCGGAACAGCGGCGACCAGGCGACCTTAAAGCCGCTGTTGGCTGGCCGCAGCGGCGCGATGGCGACGCCGCGCGCGGCCAGGAGCGCCTGCCAGGAACCATCGGAGCCGAGGCGCGGCCAGCTCGCGCCGCCGAGCGCCAGCACGGTGATGTCCGCCGCGGTTTGCACCAGGCCATGCGGGGTTTCGAACTGCAGGCGGCCGTCTTCTGCCCATCCGGTCCAGCGATGACGCAGCGCCAGCGTCACGCCCTGCCCTTCAAGGCGGCGCAGCCAGGCGCGCAGCAGTGGCAAGGCCTTCAGTGCTTCGGGAAACACGCGTCCGCTGCTGCCGACGAAGGTCGGTTGCCCCAGCGCGGCGCACCAGGCCTGCAGGTCCGCGGGCGAGAACGCATCGATGGCCGCCTGCAGCAGCGGCGCGGCGGCGCCGTAGCGCGCCATGAACGGACCGAGCGGCTCGCTGTGGGTGATGTTGAGCCCGCCGCGGCCGGCCATCAGGAACTTGCGGCCAGCGGACGGCATGCGGTCATAGACGGTGACGCGGCCGCCGCCGGCGGCAATGATCTCGGCGGCCATCAGGCCGGCAGGCCCCGCGCCAATCACGGCGATGGTCCGCCCGGCAATATCGGAAGACGGGGAAACGGTCACGGGCGCACGTCACGGGGCATGATCGCGCCTTATCGGCCGGCCAAGCCGCAAAGCCAAGCCCGAAGACCGGCCCGCAGCCATGAAGCCCCCGAAACACACGGACGGGGCGACAGGTCACCCTGCCGCCCCGTCCGTTGCCGTCTGGCCGATCAGAAGATCTTGACCGCGTTCTTGAGCGTGATCCAGACGCCCCAGGCCAACGGGATGCCGACGAAAGCCCAGAACACCAGGGCCGAGGCGTCGAGCCCGCCCCTGCCGATGCCGAACGAGCCGGTCGGCCCGGAGGACGCACCCTTGGTGGCCGCCTGCAGCTTCGCGACCTCTTCCTGGCTCATGTACCACTTCGGATTGACCGGCTTGATCAGGTAGTTGCAGATCAGGCCGGCGATCAGCATGGCGCAGAGGATGTACATGGTGGTGTTGTAGAGCTGGTCGCGCGGCACGCCGGCGGCGAGCTGCGCCTCGCGGATGTAGTTGACCACGAACGGGCCGATGATGCCGGCGGTCGACCACGCCGTCAGTAGCCGGCCGTGGATCGCGCCGACGAACTGGGTGCCGAACATGTCGGCGAGGTAGGCCGGCACGGTGGCGAAGCCGCCGCCATACATCGACAGGATGATGCCGAACGCCAGCACGAACAGCGCCTTGCTGCCGAGCGCAGCGAACGACGGCGCCGCGGCATAGAGCACGATGCCGAGCAGGAAGAACGTGTAGTAAGTGTTCTTGCGCCCGATATGGTCGGACAGCGACGCCCAGAAGAACCGGCCGCCGATGTTGAACAGCGACAGCAGTCCGGTGAAGCCGGCCGCAATCGCCGCGATCGCCACCTTCTGCTCGGCGCTGAGTGCATTGAACTTGATGTCCGGCAAGCCGATCAGGGAGCCGGCGAAGATCTCCTGCAGCATCGGCGAGGCCATGCCGATCACGCCGATGCCGGCCGACACGTTCAGGCACAGCACCCACCAGATCAGCCAGAACTGTGGCGTCTTGTGCGCATTGTCGAGATGCACATGGTGCTGGGTGATCATCGACTTGGTCTCGGCTGGCGGCGCCCAGCCTTCGGGCCGCCAGCCGGCCGGCGGCAGGCGGTAGCGGAACGCACCGATCATCATGAACACGAAATAGATCGCGCCCATGGTCAGGAACGTCTCCCAAACGCCGACCGAGGTGGTGGTCTTGAAGGTGTTCATGAGCATGTCGGCGAGTGGCGCGCCGATCATCGCCCCGCCGCCGAACCCCATGATCGCCATGCCGGTGGCCATGCCGCGGCGGTCCGGGAACCACTTCACCAATGTCGAGACCGGCGAGATGTAGCCAAGGCCAAGGCCGACGCCGCCGAGCACGCCGGAGCCGAGCCACAGGATCCAAAGCTGATGGGTGGCGACACCGATGGCGCCGAGCACGAGGCCGCCAGCCCAGCAGAACGCCGCGACCACGCCGGCCTTGCGCGGCCCCGCCCGCTCGAGCCAGCCGCCCCACAGCGCCGCAGAGACGCCGAGCAGGACGAAGAACAGCGTGTACATCCAGCCGAGGCTGGAGACGCGCCAGTCACAGGTGGTGGTGAACAGCTCCTGCACGATCGACATGTCCGGGCAGGCCTTCGGCGCTGCCAGCCCGATGGCGCGCGACAGCGGCAGCCAGAACACGCTGAAGCCATAGGCCATGCCGATGCACAGATGGATGCAGAGCGCCGCCGGCGGCACCAGCCAGCGGTTGAAGCCAGCGGTCGCGATAATGCGCTCACGGTCGAGGATGCCGGCGCCCGCTGCGGACACCACCCCCGCATTGTCCAGAGTAGCCATTTCGTTTTCTCCCCATGGCAGCCGCCTTCATTGGCGAGGCGATCTGTCGTCCCGACCCGTTATTGCGCTCCTGGCTTCCTCACCCCCACCATGGCGTTGCGCACGAGCGGATCGAGCCCGTCGCCGCCGGCCTCCCAATGCGCCAGGATCGCGGAGCGCATGCGAGGGTCCCAGAACTTGTTGATGTGCTCGGCGATGCCGGGCAGCGCCCTGGCCTCGCCCTGGCTCTTGAAAAAGCTGCCGATCTGGTTGGCCATGTGGACCAATCTGTCAGGCGACATCGATCGAAACTCCCGTCGACACACGATGCGAATGGGTGAACAGCTCGAAGCCGTCGGCCCGGGCAATGGCACACAGGGTGATGTTGGCGGCCTCCGCCATCCGCACCGCGAGCGCGGTCGGCGCCGACACCGAGACGATCATCGAGGCGCCCATCGCCGCGGTTTTCTGCACCATCTCGACCGAGACGCGGCTAGTGAGCAGCACGATGCCGTCGATCGCCGTCAGCCCCTGGCGCGCCACGGTTCCCGCCAGCTTGTCGAGCGCATTGTGGCGGCCGACGTCCTCGCGGATCGCGATGATGCCGCGATCGGGCAGCCAGAACGCCGCCGCGTGCACGGCGCGGGTTTCCATGTTGAGCTTTTGCAGCGGCGTCAGCGCCTGCATCGCCGCCATGATCTGCTGCGGCGACACCTGGATGCCACCACTGATGACGGCGGCCGGGCGCATCGCCTCCGCGATGGAATCGATGCCGCACAGGCCGCAGCCGGTGGGCCCGGCAATGTGCCGCCGCCGCTCGCTCAGCCGCGTCGCGCGCGAGGTCTCCAGCCACATCCGCACGTCGATGCCGTCGTCGAGCTCGACGACGTCCAGCGAGGTGATGTCCTCCTTGGCATCGATGACGCCTTCCGACAGGCTGAATCCGATCGCAAAATCTTCAAGATCAGTCGGCGTTCCCATCATCACCGCATAGGTGCCGCCGTCATAGGACAGCGCGATCGCGGTCTCCTCGGGAATCGCGCGATCGCCGGCGCTGAAGCCGCCATTGTCCCGCCATATCCCGCGACCTGCGATGTGGACCGGATCCGGCAATTTCTACTCCCTACTCCGCTGCTTCCATCGGTGTGATCCGACGCGACTGCCGCGCCTGCTCGTCGTAACGCTTCTGCCAGTCGCTGGGACCGTTCGAGGGCCGGATCTGCACCGCCGTCACCTTGTATTCGGGACAGTTGGTGGCCCAGTCCGAAAAGTCGGTGGTGACGACATTGGCCTGGGTGTCGGGATGGTGGAACGTGGTGTAGACCACGCCCGGCGCCACCCGCTCGGTGATCAGGGCACGCAGCGTGGTCTCGCCGGCGCGGCTGGTCAGCGTCACCCAGTCGCCGTCGCGCACGCCGCGCTGCTCGGCATCGTGCGGATGGATCTCGAGACGATCCTCCTCATGCCAGACCACGTTGGCGGTGCGGCGCGTCTGCGCGCCGACATTGTACTGGCTCAGAATGCGGCCGGTGGTCAGCAGCAGCGGGAATCGTGGACCGGTGCGCTCATCGGTCGGGATGTATTCGGTGATGACGAACTTGCCCTTGCCGCGCACGAAACCGCCGATATGCATCACCGGCGTCCCCTCCGGGGCCTTGTCGTTGCACGGCCACTGCACCGATCCCAGCTCCTCGAGCTTGGCATAGGACACGCCGGTGAACGTCGGCGTCAGCGCCGCGATCTCGTCCATGATCTGCGAGGGATGCTCGTAGTGCATCTCGTAGCCCATCGCCTTGGCCAGACCGATCGTGACCTGCCAGTCCTCCATGCCGTTCAGCGGCGTCATCACCTTGCGCACGCGCTGAATCCGGCGCTCTGCATTGGTGAAGGTACCGTTCTTTTCCAGGAAGGTCGAGCCCGGCAGGAACACGTGTGCGTAATTCGCGGTTTCGTTCAGGAAGAGATCGTGCACGATCACGCATTCCATGGCAGCCAAGCCTGCCGCGACATGCTTGGTGTTGGGATCGGACTGCAGGATGTCCTCACCCTGCACATACAGCCCCTTGAAGCTGCCGTCGACCGCGGCGTCCAGCATGTTCGGGATGCGCAGGCCCGGCTCGTTGTTGAGCTTCACGCCCCACAGCGACTCGAAGGTCTCCCGCACTGCGTCGGTCGAGATATGGCGATAGCCCGGCAGCTCGTGCGGGAACGAGCCCATGTCGCAGGAGCCCTGGACATTGTTCTGTCCGCGCAACGGATTCACCCCGACGCCCGGCCGGCCGATATTGCCGGTGGCCATCGCGAGGTTGGCGATCGCCATCACCGTGGTCGAGCCTTGGCTGTGCTCGGTGACGCCGAGACCATAGTAGATCGCGCCATTGCCGCCGGTGGCGAACAGCCGTGCGGCGCCGCGCAGCGCCATGGGATCGACGCCGGTGGTGAGCGCGGTGGCCTCGGGGCTGTTGTGCGGCAGCGCCACGAAGGCGGCCCAGTCCTCGAACTCGCTGATGTCGCAGCGCTCGCGCACGAACGCTTCGTTCACGAGGCCCTCGGTGACGATGACATGGGCGAGCGCGGTCAGCACAGCGACGTTGGTGCCCGGCAGCAGCGGCAGGTGATAGGCCGCCTCGATGTGGGGCGAGCGCACGAGGTCAGTGCGGCGTGGATCGATCACGATCAGCTTGGCGCCCTGGCGCAGCCGCTTCTTCAGCCGCGAGCCGAACACCGGATGGCCGTCGGTCGGGTTGGCGCCGATGACGATGACAACGTCGGTATGTTCGACGGAGTCGAAGTCCTGGGTGCCGGCCGAGGTGCCGAACGCCTGCGACAGGCCATAGCCGGTCGGCGAGTGGCAGACGCGGGCGCAGGTGTCGACATTGTTGTTGCCGAAGCCGGCGCGGATCAGCTTCTGCACCAGATAGGTCTCTTCGTTGGTGCAGCGCGACGAGGTGATGCCGCCGACCGAATCCCGGCCGTAGATCTTCTGGATGCGGGCGAACTCGGACGCCGCGTAGCTGAACGCCTCCTCCCAGCTCACCTCCTGCCAGGGATCGCTGATCTGCTTGCGGATCATGGGCTTGAGGATGCGCTCGCGGTGGGTGGCATAGCCCCAGGCGAAGCGGCCCTTGACGCAGGAGTGGCCGCGATTGGCCTTGCCATCCTTGTACGGCACCATGCGGACCACTTCCTCGCCGCGCATCTCGGCCTTGAAGGTGCAGCCGACGCCGCAATAGGCGCAGGTGGTGACTTCGGAGCGCTCGGGCTGGCCGATCTCGATCACCGACTTTTCGGTCAGCGTCGCGGTCGGGCACGCCTGGACGCAGGCGCCGCAGGACACGCATTCGGAGCCGAGGAAGCTCTCGCTCATACCCGGCGACACGCGGCTGTCGAAGCCGCGGCCGGCGATGGTCAATGCAAAAGTGCCCTGCACTTCCTCGCAGGCGCGCACGCAGCGCGAGCACACGATGCACTTCGACGGATCATAGGTGAAGTACGGATTCGACTCGTCCTTGGGCAGCCAGTTGGCGTTGTCTTCGCCGTGACACTCGGCGAACACGTGGTTTTCGCCCTCGTAGCCGTAGCGCACGTCGCGCAGGCCGACCGCACCCGCCATGTCCTGCAGCTCGCAGTCGCCGTTGGCCGCGCAGGTCAGGCAGTCGAGCGGATGGTCGGAGATGTAGAGCTCCATCACCCCCTTGCGCAGCTGCTTGAGGCGCTCGGTCTGGGTCTTCACCACAAGGCCGTCGGCGACAGGCGTGGTGCAGGACGCCGGCGTGCCGGCGCGGCCCTCGATCTCGACGAGGCACAGCCGGCAGGAGCCGAAGGCGTCGACCATGTCGGTGGCGCAGAGCTTTGGGATCTGGGTGCCCGACTCCATCGCCGCGCGCATGATCGAGGTGCCCTCGGGCACCGTCACCTGCCTACCGTCGATGGTCAGGTTGACCATCTTCTCGGACTTCGATGGCGGCGTGCCGTAATCGATCTCATGCACCAGCGACATGACGTGCTTTCCTCATTCCGCAGCCTGCAGCGGCACGGCCGCTGGGCTGAAATCCTCGGGAAAATGCTTGAGCGCGCTCATCACCGGATACGGCGTGAATCCGCCGAGCGCGCACAGCGAGCCGAACTTCATGGTGTTGCAGAGATCGGTCAGCACCGTCAGGTTCGCAGCGACGTTGTGGCCGGCGCGGATCTTGTCCACGGTCTCGACGCCGCGGGTCGAGCCGATGCGGCACGGCGTGCATTTGCCGCAGGATTCAATGGCGCAGAACTCCATGGCAAACCGGGCCTGCTTCGCCATGTCGACGCTGTCGTCGAACACCACGATGCCGCCATGGCCGATCAGGCCGTCGCGCGCGGCGAACGCCTCGTAGTCGAACGGCGTGTCGAACAGCGCGCGCGGGAAATAGGCGCCGAGCGGCCCGCCGACCTGCACCGCGCGCACCGGCCGTCCCGTGGCGGTGCCGCCGCCGATGTCGTCGATGAGGTCGCCGAGCGTGACGCCGAACGCCGTCTCGAACAGCCCGCCATGGCGGATGTTGCCGGCAAGCTGGATCGGCATGGTGCCGCGCGACCGCCCCATGCCGTAGTCCGCATAGGTCTTGGCGCCCTCGGCGAGAATGAACGGCACCGCGGTGAACGACAGCACGTTGTTGATCACCGTCGGCTTGCCGAACAGGCCCTTGTGCGCCGGCAGCGGCGGTTTTGCACGCACGAGGCCGCGCTTGCCCTCCAGGCTTTCCAGCAACGAGGTCTCCTCGCCGCAGACATAGGCGCCGGCGCCGGTGCGCACCTCCAGATCGAAGGCATGCGCCGAGCCGGCGACCGAGTCGCCGAGCATGCCGCCGCGGCGCGCTGCCGCGATCGCGGCCTGCATCGCCTCGATCGCATGGGGATATTCCGAGCGGATGTAGATGAAGCCCTTGGTGGCGCCGACCGCGATGCCGGCGATGGTCATGCCCTCGACCAGCAGGAAGGGATCGCCCTCCATGATCATGCGGTCGGCGAAGGTGCCGGAATCGCCCTCGTCGGCGTTACAGACGATGTACTTTTGCGGACCGGCGGCCTCCGCCACCGTCCGCCATTTGATCCCGGTCGGGAAGCCGGCGCCGCCACGGCCGCGCAGGCCCGACGCCAGCACCTCGGCGACGATGCCGGTGCCGGTCAGCGTCAGCGCCTTCTCCAAGCCTTTGTAGCCGCCATGGGCGCGGTAATCATCGAGCGAGCGCGGATCGATCACGCCGCAGCGCGCGAAGGTCAGCCGGGTCTGGCGCTTCAGCCAGGGAATGTCGTCGGTCGGCCCCTGGCACAGCGGATGGGCGCCGTCGGCGGCGAACGCATCGAGCAGCGCCGGGACATCGGCCGCCGTGACCGGCCCGTAGGCCACGCGGCCTGCCGGGGTGGCGACCTCGACCAGCGGCTCCAGCCAGCACATGCCGCGCGAGCCGGTGCGGACGAGATCGAGGGCGAGGCCACGCCGCTCCGCCTCGCGGCCGAGGGCTTCGGCAACACCATCAGCGCCGACCGCGACCGAGGCGGCATCGCGCGACAGAAAAATCTTGAGGCTCATGACCGCGTCTCCGCCAGCAGCGCCTCGAGACGCGCCTCGTCCAGCCGGCCGACAATGCGGCCGTCAATCATGGCCGAGGGCGCCACCGCGCACAGGCCGAGGCAGTAGACGTGCTCCAGCGTCACCCGCCGGTCGCCCGTGGTCTCGCCCATCTTCACGCCGAGGGTCTTCTCGGCGCAGGCGGCGAGATGATCCGCGCCCATGGCCTGGCAGGCCTCGGCGCCGCACAGCTTGACGACATGGCGGCCGGCCGGGGCGCGGCGGAAGTCATGGTAGAAGGTGGCGACGCCATGGACCTCGGCGCGGGACAGGTTCAAGGCCTCGGCGACCAGCGGAATAGCCGCTTCCGGGACATGGCCGAACGCGTCCTGCAGGGCATGGAGGATCGGCAGCGTCGCCCCGTCGAGATGCCTGTGTTCGGCGATGATCTCCCGGGCGCGAGCCTCATTCCAGGGTTCCGCCCCGTTCCCCAACGACTGCTGAAGTCCCATCCGCACGTCCATCCGGCTTTGATCAAGTCGAGGCGGACGCTGGATAAAAACTTAGAATCGATCAAGGGCGCGGGCCTTATGCTGCGATAGCAAAACCTGATTGAGCTGCGCTGCTTGAGAGGGCTTTTGCGTCAATGGAGACCGACCTTCGGTCGCCGGCGGGCTTCCACGAAGCGGTATCCCCCAACACCAGAGCCACCTGCACTTCATGCCCGGCCCACGCACGAAGCCCCCTCTTAATTAATTGATTATACAATAGTAATTGCAGTTTCATCATCAAGCTGCGATGAAATGACCGTCCAGGAATCATTTGAAGGTATGCGGCCATGGCCAGGGTCAAAGGTGTCTCGAAGAACCCCGAGCAGGCACGCCAGAAGATCATCGACTCGGCCCTCAAGGCGTTCGGCAAGCACGGCTATAGTTCCGCCTCGACCGAGCAGATCGCTGAACGTGCCGGCTACAGCCAGGCCACCATCTTCTTTCACTTCAAGACCAAGGCAGGCCTTCTCAAGGCTTGCCTCGATGAAGCCCGCATCAGGGCGTGGGGCTCCCTGCCTGATACCGCCCACATCGGGGTGCTCGATCTCGTCAGGCGACTGGATGACTGTTTCGAAGATCCGGTGATCGCCGCCTTCTTCTCGAAACTGATGAGCGAGAACCGAACGAGTGGTGTCTTCCGGCCGACCTACGCGTCATACCACGCTCACATCCGCACCATGATCCGTGACGAGATCGTGCACGAAACCCAGGCCTCCGCGAAGGACGCGATGCAGGCCGCGGGGTCGATCCTCTGCATGCTGATGGGCGTGCACGGGTCCTACACCATCGAATCCCAGCTGTTCAGCCGCGCCGATTACAGCACCATGCTCCTGAAGAGCACGCAGCTCATCGTCGACGATCTGCGCCAGCACACGCGAAAGGGTGCGTTGGCCCGTACAGCCACCGCACCCTAGCTCGCGATTCCTATATCCGGCAGCTTTATCCGGCGATTTCCGGAACGAAGGCGACGACACGCGCAGGCGCAGCACTGCAGTTCGCAAGCTTCATCGGAAAAAAGCCGACCTGGAATCCGGTTGGCGGCAACGCTTTCAGGTTCGCGAGCTGCTGCACGATGAAGGCTTCGCGCTGCGTGATCGCCTTGTGGCCGTCCCAGAGCGTCTCCTTCACGCCCGTCGCGCGAAAGCGTGCCGCCATGACCGGGAACGGCAGGTCCCAGCCGATCGCATCCGTGCCCAGAATGGTCGCGCCAAGAGACGTCAGATGCAGCGTGCTCTCGCGCGACATGCCCGGCTGATTGAAATACTCGGGATCGTTGAGCCCATAGCGCTCCTGCCCCGTTCGGATCAGGACCGCATCCCCCGGGGCAATGGGCCTGCCGACCGCCTCGATCGCCCGATCCAGCATCTCGACCGTGATCGGCTCTCCGCCCTTGGCAAAGGCGCGCACGTCCAGAACCATGCCGGGGCGGAAAAGCTCGCTGAGGTCAATATCGGTAATCGTTCGCGACGGCGCGCCACCGCTTCGCGACCCGCTGTGCAGCGGCGCATCGACATGCGTGCCGCAATGAGACGACATGTCGGTGAGCCGCTCGGCTCCCCACCCCTCGCCATCGGGCAGATCTTCATGCCGGCAACCAAGGCCTGCACAGAACTGGTTCTTTCCTCCAGGTTCAGCCGGATGGAGATACTCGATCGATGGCGCGATGACGCCTTTGATATCGGGCGGAAAGAACGATGGCAGTCTCTCACGGTTGGCCGGATCGAGGGTGGTGGTCAAATCAACAAGGCGCACAATGGTTCTCCTGATATCGCCGATGGGAATCGGTCGGGATCGAACGTTTGAAAGGCCGGATCGGCCACGGCCGCGCTTCAATCCTTAATCCGGTTGCGGAGCGTGCCGATGCCTTCCGCCCGCAGTTCAACGGTTTGCCCGCGCGCCAGTTGGCGATACTGCTCGACGGCCGAGCCGCCGAGACATGTGCCAGTGCCGATCACCTCGCCCGGCACCAGCGGCGATACCCGACTGAGCTGGCTCAACGCGTCATCGAAGGTGTAGTGCATGTTGCGCGTCGAACCGCGCGACCAGCACTCGCCGTCGACCCAGGCGCTCAGGGCGATATCGTGTGGATTCCGGACCTCATCGGCCGTCACGATGCATGGACCGAGACTGGTCGCGAAGTCCTTGCCCATGCAGGGGCCGACGCCGCCTCTGGAGGTATCCACCTGAATATCGCGGGCCGACCAGTCGTTCATCAGCGTGTAGCCGAAGACACACGTCTGCGCCTGCTGACGGTCGATATTCGACGCGGCGCGGCCAACGACAACGGCCATCTCGAGCTCGTAGTCGAGCACGTCGGAATCGAGCGGCCAGCCGACGACGGCGTCCGGGCCGATCACCGCATGATGATTGCCGTTGTAGTAGAGCACGCGCCGGGAAATGATTTCGGGCAGGCCAGGATCGTTCTGGAGCGCCGCGGCCACGGCCGCGTCGGGATCGCGATGACCACGGAACGCGAGCCGCATCATGGCCCGGCGGGCCGGCTCAAGGTGCTCGATGAACATCCCGGAATCGCGAAGCCGCGCCGGCACCGGCAGAGGAGCGAGCAGCCGGGCGTCGTCGAGCTTGACGACGGCTTCCTGGACGACATCCAGGAGGAGCGCCCTTGCGGCATCGAGCCCCGAGTCCCCGGCTTCGATCAGGGCCTGCATGGTCAGCAACTCGGGCCGCGCAGCGCCAGTCCTGATCTCATCGGCATGGCCAAGATCAAGCAGCAGTCCTTCGACGAACTCCGCGCAAACCGCGCGTTCACCCGACGACCGAACGATCGTGTACAGCCTCACGTAAGCCTCCCTTCAATTTGCAGTCTTTGATGTTCGATGGATGACGTCCGGCGTCACGCCTGATCGTCCTGCCGGGACAGGCGTGACCGCAGCTCGGTCTTGAGGACCTTGCCGTAGTTGCTCTTGGGCAGCGCCTCGATAAACCGATAGGATTTCGGGCGCTTGAAGCGGGCGATGTTGGCAAGGCAGATGCTGTCGAGCGCCTCGCCGGTGACGACCTTGCCTGCGCGCGGGACCACGAACGCGACGACCTCCTCGCCCCAGTCCGCGTGGCGACGTCCCACCACCGAGACCTCCAGGACGTCCGGATGCAGCAGCAGCACCTCCTCGACCTCGCGCGGATAGATGTTGCTTCCTCCGGAAATGATGAGATCCTTCGAGCGGTCCTTCAGCGTCAGAAAGCCATCGGCCGACAGGCAACCAAGGTCTCCGGTGTAGAGCCAGCCGTCGCGCAAGGCGTGAGCCGTCGCTTCGGGATTGCGCCAGTAGCCGGTCATGCACACGTCGCTGCGGGCGATGACCTCTCCCACCTCGCCTGGCGCAAGGTCGCGACCGCTGTCATCCACGACGCGGACTTCGACGCCGGTCCGCGCGATGCCGGCCGACGCGAGCCGCTGCTCATAGTCCGGGTGGCTCGCATCGGCATGCATGCGCTTCGGCAGCCCGGTGATGGTGTTCGGCATTTCGCCCTGCCCGTAGCCGCCGAGCAGCCGCGGCCCGATGGTCTGCAGTGCCCGCTTGATGTCCTCGACATACATCGGCGCCCCGCCATAGACGATGGTGCGGATGGCATCGAGCCGCGCACGCCCGATCGACGGATGATCGACCATGCGCGTCAACATGGTCGGCGCGGCGAAGAGCGCCATGTTGTCATGATGGTGCGTCAGCTCCGAAATCTCTGCCGGATCGAACCCCTGGCTTGCGGGGATCACCTGATGCGACGCCCGCGCCATATGCGGCAACGCGAACAGGCCGCCCGCATGCGAAAACGGCGCGGCATGCAGCATGCTGTCGGCCTCGCTGAGCTGATCGATATCGGCGTAGTAACGCAGCGCCATGCCGCGCAACGCACGGTGTGACAGCATCGCGCCCTTGGGCCTGCCGGTGGTGCCGCTGGTGTAGAACAGCCACGCCGGGCTGTCGTCCGCAACAGCCTGGAGATCCAGCGCATCGGCGTGGAATAGCAGCTCGTATTCGCGATCATCGACACAGACGAGCTGCCGGAGATCAGGCAGCTCGCCGACAAGAGACGCCAGCGGCTCCGCGAGATCCGCGGTCACGAAGCACAGCCTCGCCGCGGTATCGTGCAGGATATGGCCGAACTCCCGCGCGTGAAGCTTGGCGTTCATCGGCACGGCGCAGAGCCCCGCGTGCCAGATCGCGTACAGCGCCTCGAGGTATTGCGGGCAGTTCTTCATGGCGAGACCGACGCGATCGCCGGGCTGCAGGTTCAACCGTCCACGCAAGGCGGCCGCGAGCCGGGAGACGCGGAGCATGAACTGCGCGTATGAGGCGCGGCGTTCGGTTCCGACAGAAATCGCAGGGTGCCCGGGAAAAGACCGCGCCGCGGACGCAAGAAAATGGCCGACGTTCATGGGATGACCTCACCGCCCCAGGATGGTCAGACAGGCGACGGCTTCTTCACAACCGTGGAAACCGCCGCCGTTCTCGGCGATCGCAAAGCGGGCGCTGCGCACCTGGCGCTCCCCGGCCTCTCCTCTCAGTTGCAGGACAAGCTCATGGATTTGAGCAAGTCCCGTGGCGCCGATGGGATGCCCCCGCGACTCCAGGCCGCCCGATGGATTGACAGGAATGCGGCCACCGAGCGTGGTGTCGCCGCGCTCGGCCAACTTGCCGCCTTCGCCGAAATCGCAAAACCCCAGGTTCTCGACCTGGACGATCTCGCCGAACGCCGACGCGTCGTGGACCTCCGCAACGGAGATGTCTTCAGGTCCGATCCCGGCCTGCTCATAGGCCTTGAGCGCGAGGCGGCGGCAAATATGCTTTTCGACCTCCTCCGGCTCGCGGTCGCTTCCCGAGCCGAGCACGCTGGCGTGCACCTTGACCGCCCGCGTGCGGTCGAAGCGCTCGAGTACCTCTTCGCGAACGAGGATCGCCGCCACGGCGCCGTCGGTGACCGGCGCGCACATCGGCAGCGTCAGCGGCCAGGAAATCATGCGCGCGCCCAGCACCTCGTCGATCGATATGGCGGCGCGATAGTGCGCCAGCGGATTGAACGTCGAATGGCGGTGATTCTTGGACGCGACCGCGGCGAGCTGCCGCTCCGTCGTCCCGAACGTCTTCATGTGAAACCTGGCCATCGCGGCATAGACGTCCATGAAAACGCTGCGCAAGCCGGGGTCGCCCGCGCGCCCCGGCGGCGGCGAAATGCTATCCCCGAGACGAAGCAGACGCGCCGCATTGGCATCGACCGCATGAACGTCCCAGGCGCCATCGAAGATCGCGAGGTTTCTCGCTCTGTCGGGACCGTTCATCTTCTCGGCGCCAACCGCGATCGCGACATCGCCGAGCCCTGCCTTGAGGTGAGCGTACGCCAGATGAAAAGCGGTGCTGGCGCTGGCACAGGCGTTCTCGACATTGGTGATGGGGATTTCCGAAAATCCGGCGTCTCGCAACGCGATCTCGCCTGGAATCATGAACTGCCCTTCCACGGGCCCCTGTGACGTATTGGCAAAGAAGGCCGCGCCGACATCGTCGCGCGTCAGTCCGGCATCCGACAGGGCGGCGGCGACGGCCTGCTTCGTCAGGCTCTTGACCGTTTCGCGCCCAAGGCGCCCGAACGGCGTCATTCCCACACCGACGACGTAGATATCGCTCAATCGCGTTCCCTCCCCTGATGCCGCGGCCGACAGGCTGCCCCTTGACGGCGGCGTCATGTCGCGCAATTAAGTCATGACTCAACTGAGTATTCAATCAGAAAATAGAGACGGCTCCGCTGGGCTGGCCGAACAGCCCCGATGCAGGCCGCGAACGACACGCACAACAAGCCGTCACGCTTACGGCGACTGGAGGAAAATGAACATGCTGGAAGCACTCGACCGTCAGAAGCGACTGACCATCAGTCAGCGCAAGATCATCGCGGCCGCCATGCTCGGCAATCTGATGGACTTCTTCGACTACTTCATCATCGGCTTCGTGCTCGCGTTCATCATCGGCCCGTGGGGCCTGACCTTCGGCCAATCCGCCCTGGTGCTGCTGTCGTCCGGCGTCGGCGCCATGCTCGGAGGTTTCTTCTGGGGGTTTGCCGCAGACCGGATCGGACGACGCCCGGTCTTTCTCGGCACCATCCTGACATTTTCACTGGCGACCGGCGCTCTCGCGCTCACCCCCGATCACGGCTGGATCTACTTGATCGTGTTCCGGTTCATCGTCGGCTTCGGTGCCGGCGGCCTCTACTCCGTCGACATCCCGTTCGTCCTCGAGTTCATCCCCTCCTCCAAGCGCGGACTGGTCACGGGCATCGTCACGACCGCGGTTGGCGGCGGCGTCCTGCTGGGCGCCCTCGCGGCCAGCACCTTGACGCCCGTGATCGGGTGGCGAGGCCTGTTCGCGCTCGGCCTGATCCCCGCATTCGGCTCTTTCCTGCTTCGCTCGTGGGTGCCTGAATCTCCGCGCTGGCTGCTCTCGCAGGGCCGGCCCGAGGACGCTCGCCGCGCTCTCGCATCCGTCATCGAGGTGCCGGTCGACAGCCTCAATCCAGTGGCCGCGACGCCCGATGAAGCGCCGCACTTCCGCGAGATCTTCAACTACCCCCGCAGCGTCGTCGTGACCTGGGGGCTCGCGCTGTGCTCCCAGACGGCGATTTACGGCGTGACACTCTGGGCGCCTACGCTTCTCATTCTCGTCATGCACGTGACGCCGCAACAGGCGGCCACGTTGTGGATTGGCGTCGGGGTTATCGGCGTGCTGTCGCGCTTCCTGTTTTCATGGCTTGCGGACAGGTGGGGACGCAGGCTCTGCGGAGCGGTGTGGGGCTGCGGCGCATCGATGGCGCTGGTGGCAGCCGCCTACTTTCATGACGCCACCCTCGGCGGCCTCTCGGTCTTCTACCTGATGCTCCTGATCTGGTCGTTCATCGGCGACGGCGCCCTTGCGGTGGCCGGTCCTTACGTGGCGGAAATCTGGCCCTCGCGCCTGCGCGCGACCGGAATGGGATCCGCCTACGGGTTCGGCGGCATCGGCAAGATCGCGGGACCGGGCGGACTTGCAGTCGTCGTCGGCTCATCGAACGTCATCAAGCCGGAGGTCTCGCTGGCGGCCCTGATGCCGAGCTTCGTCTACTTCGCGGCGTTCTATCTGCTGGGCGGCGTGATATGGGCGGGGCTCGGCATCGAAACCAAGGGACAGTCGCTGGAGGCCATCGAGCGGCGCCTCGGCGCGCGGAAAATCCGACGCCCATCGCCACAGATCGAAATACGCGACGGCGCGGCGCTCGACAACTGAGGCGGCGGATCATCCCGCCGCGCGGGGCGACAAGGGGTCCGCTCCCCGCCCAGTTGCTTCACCGAGGCCCCTTGGGCTCAAATGTCATCGGGCCTCCACTCGTCAGCGAATGAAGTTGGGGCTCAGTGGCCTTGCCCCCAAATTTTATCCAGCCCTGAGTTCTCCATGGCAGTTGGATTTGCCCGGTTGGGCGATGGCATCAAAGCCGGCCCTTTTATCTTGCGAGAGCCAAAGGCCTCACAAATCTGAATACAACCGGATAATTTCGCGGCAAGCCTCGTAAATGTCATCCCGCGCGTCAGCGAGATATTCTTCAACCTTTTGATCCAATTTCTTTAGAGCCTCAGGTGCCCTATTCGCCCGCTGATCTCCTATGGGGAAATGATCTGTTTCAGACTCGATCGCTCGGATCGCGAGAAAGACTTCATCTTGCGGGTTATCCATGAACATTCTAAGAGCACAAATTTTCCTTATCCCCTCAATAGTATTGATGTCTCCCTCTAAAACAGACCTTGAGACGGAGACAATTTCCTGCCTCCTAGAGGCGACGAATTCATCATGATTCATCGCTAATCTCCCCTACTAGGAAAAGACGCAGTCGTGACCAGCTCATGGTGCAAGTCCACCCCTAGGGGGGATTACGGTGACAGTACAGTTATCATGGCTCCGATTTATCATCGCCCCCCTCTGCCTTACCCCGCGGCTTCGGTCCGCGCTTACGCGGCCTAAGCTGGCGCCTGGTGATACGCTCGATGCTGGACAAAAACCGGTCGTCTCCGAAGGGCCGTCCAATGCTCTCAGCGGCGCGCAGGCGCGCGAACACCCCGATAACGACATAGGTTTCGACCGCAAGGAGCTCCGCAAAGCGCGGGAAACGCACACGGATCGGCGCCCGCGCCGTGATCCCATCGTCCCTGCCCGTCAGATGCGCCCGCGTGCTCGACCATCGCCAATCCTGCGCCCTGGCAACGAGACGCGCGCGCACCGGATTGAGCGAACCGTAACGCAAGGCCGACGCGAGATGATCTTCATCCATAGCGACGGCTCCGAAACGGCCTTGCCAGAAACGCCCGATGCGCCGGCGCCGCGCATGGATGATCCCGGCATAGCGGCGGTGGACTCTGGCGAGCGCTCGGCGCAATCCATCGACATCAGATGGCACCAGAATGAGATGGACATGATTGGTCATCAGGCACCACGCCCAGACGTCGACGTCAGCCGCACGGCAGCGCTCTGCCAGGAGATCGCGATAGAGCACACAGTCTCGTCGCCGAAGAAGGTGCGCGCGCGACCATTACCGCGCTGAGTGACGTGGCGCGCGATGCCGGGAATGACGACGCGGGCAAGACGAGCCATGTCGCATGATCGCGCTCGTGGCAAGCAGCGTCAATTAAAATGCACTCTCACCGTAATCCCCGGGATAACGGCACGACTCTCACACTTCGTTTCTAGCGAACGTGAAGGATACGGATTATCCGAGCATCGTCCTTCGATAGCTCGACTGTGGCTGCCGTGCCGAACCACCCTTTCGGAACGTGACCAACGACAAGCCACGTTGAACCATTTAGTGAAGCGGTGAAGGGGCTCTCGAATTTAACCTGCTTTTCACCATAGATCGGAATCAAAACCGCCGCTGCTATCGCAATCGCAGTCTCGGCATTTGGCACCAAGTTTTCTATCGCAGGCGCATTGTTTATCAGCGCATCGGCAGCTTGAGCACTTTGGCCATCCGCAAAGAATGAAATTGTGAGCAAACTCACTGCACCGATCGCTCGAACGACAGTTAGCATAGATACCTCCCCCATCGCGGGATTACGATGACAGCGCAGTTATCATGGCTCCGATTTATCATCGCCCCCCTCTGCCTTACTCCGCGGCTTCGGTCCGCGCTTACGCGGCCTAAGCTGACGCCTGGTGATGCGCTCGATGCTGGACAAAAACCGGTCGCCTCCGAGGGCTCGTCCAATGCTCTTAGCGGCGCGCAAGCGCGCTGGAATGACGATGCGGGCAAGACGAGCCATGTCGCATGGATCGCGCTCGTGACAGGCAGCGTCAATTTAAATGCACTGTCACCGTAATCTCGGATTACGGTGGCTAAGCGCGGCCCACTTATTCTTCCCTCTTCCTGGCGCGGGGAGCGACCGCCATGCCGAGAAAAACCATCATGGCCTGGTTGAGCCGCACCACATCTTCGTCATCGAGGCGCCCGACACGCACGCCCAACTTCGTTTTGGGAACCGTGGTGATCTTGTCTACCATCAGGCGGCAGACAGAACGCAGCCCGTTGCGCTCGTTTGGCTCAACGACAAGGCGAAACAGCGGGGCATCGGTCGGGTCGGTGGTGAAGGCGCAGATCGTGATGGAGTCGGTGGCATCAAAACTGTCATCCTGCACGATGACGACAGGGCGCGGCTTCCCCGCATAGTCCTTAGCCCCGGAAGCCGTCCAGATCTCGCCACGCCTCATTCGTCACCATCAAAATCAATGGCTGATACGGCGTCGATGAAAGTCTGATCCTCGCGGGCATGAGCGCTTGCGGCGACCGCCAGCGACTGGCGATGTGCTTGCGCCCGGAAGGACGGCGCGCGCACGTCCGGCACCCAAATCTGGATCGGCCGCAACCCCTGCGCGCGCAGCCGCTGGCGATGCTCACGCACCTTTACCCGCACCGGCTTGGACTTGGATGTGGACTTCGACCCAGGCTTGGATGCTGTCGCCACGGCAAGACTCCGAATGTGAGTTACATGTAACTTATCGCGAAGCCGTCGGAGACGCCAGCCCTATCCACACCGGAATTGGAACGCGACCGCATCGTCGCCGGAGGGGCACGCCGACGGATCGCCACCGCGCGGATGGACATCGTTCGCAAACGCTGGAATGACAGCGCCCACCGCGCCGGTGGGCGTCGTGAGCGCAGCAGTGTGTTGCTAGAAGATCGCGATCGTCACCGAAGAGGGTGCGCGCGCCATTACCGCGCCGGCCGACGTGGCGCGCGATGTTGGGAACGATGACGCCGCCAGAACGCGTCATGCACGATGGCCGCGCTCAATGGCTGGCAGCGTCAGCTAAAATGCACTGTCACCTCAATCCCGGCGGCTCAATGCGAGACCCGCACCGGCCGGGACGACGGCGGAAGACGCAGGTAGCCATAGAGCTGGAACAGCATCAGAACCACACAAACGACGATGAACGCGGCGCTGATCGGTCGCTCGATGTAGATCGCCAGATCGCCGCGCGACAGCACCATCGCCCGGCGAAAATTCTCCTCCAGCATCGGCCCCAGCACGAAGCCGAGCACGACGGGAGCGACCGGAAAATCCAGCATCAGGAAGATCGCACCGACGCCGCCGAAAACCGCGACAAGGACAATATCGAACACGTTGTTGTGCGTGCTGTAGACCCCGACCGCGATGAAGAACAGCGCCGACGGAAACAGCAGGCGATAGGGCACACGCAACAGCCGGACCCAGATCCCGATGAGCGGCACGTTCAGGACGATCAGCAACAGGTTGCCGATCCAGAAGCTCGCGACCAATCCCCAGAAGACATCCGGATGTTCGGTGATGAGCTGCGGCCCGGTGTTGATGCCCTTGATGATCAGAGCCCCGAGCAGCAGCGCCATCACGGGATCCCCCGGGATGCCGAGCGACATGGTCGGGATGAAATCAATCTGGGTTTTCGAATGCGCCGCCGCCTCGGGCGCGGCCACCCCTTCGATCGCCCCCTTGCCGAACCGCTCCGGCGATCGCCCGATCTTGCGCTCCAGCGCATAGGCCACGAAGGTGGTGATGGTCGGGCCGGTGCCCGGCATGGCGCCGAAGATGGCGCCGACGCCGGTGCCGCGCAGCATCGGCAGGATGGCCGCCTTCAGTTCGCTGCGTGTCGGCATCATCTGGCGCATGGTGACGCGCGTCGTCGTGGTGGCGACCTCGCGGCGGTTGACGGTGAGCAGGAAATCCGCGATGCCGAACAGCCCCAAGGAGAGCGCCGCCAGATCGACCCCGTCGGCAAGATCCGGCAGGCCGAAGGTGTAGCGCTGGACGCCGCTGCTGACGTCGGTGCCGATCGCGCCGAGGAAGAGCCCGAACAACGTCATGGCGATGCCCTTGAGCGGCGATCCCCGCGCCATGGTCGATCCGGCCAGCAGCCCGAGCAGCATCACCGCGCTGATCTCGGTCGGGCCGAACTTGAAGGCCACCGCCTCGAGCAATGGCGAGACGAACACCATCAGCACGATCCCGACCGACGCAGCGAAGAACGATGCCATCATGGTGATGCCGAGCGCGGCACCGCCGCGCCCGTTCAACGTCATGGGATAGCCGTCAATGCAGGTGACGGCGTGCGGGGGATGGCTCGGAAGGTTGAGAAGGATGGCGCAGATGGCGCCGCCATACATCGAGCCATAGAAGATCCCCGCGAGCATCAGGATCGCGGGCACCGCCGGGATCACATAGGTCAGCGGCAACAGCATGGAGATGGTGGTCATCGCCCCCATGCCGGGCAACACACCGATCAGGTTGCCAAGCACCACGCCGATGACGACCCACATCAGGTTCGCCGGCTGCAGCGTGACACCAAAACCGTACCAGAGATCCGCCAGAGCCTGTTCCATCGCCGTCCCCCCACCCTCAATCCGACAATCAACCCCAGGCGAACAGCGGAAGCTGCAGCTTCAGGCCATAGCTGAAGATCAGCGCCGCGGCGACGACGAGCCCCGCCGCCAACAGCGCGGCATCGCGCACCGAATTGGCCGTGCTCGCCAGCGCCGAGACAAGAACGGCGACAAAGGTCGCCGGCACCAGGCCGCCATAGACGGCGATGACCGCGAATGCGACGAGACCGCCGAGGATGCCGAGCCAGGCCCGTCCGTTGAAGGGCGCGGCTTCGCGCGCCGTCCCCTCCTCCGGCCGCGCGGTCATGGCGATCGCGACGCCGACGACGGCCATCAGCACCCCGTAGAAGAACGGCATGTAGCCCGGCCCCATGCGGGTCGCTGTCCCCATGCGATAGGTCAGCGCCATGGCGGCGATCCCCGCCCCCATCAGGATCAGCAGCATGGCGCCGATCCGGTCCTTGCCGAGGCGCCGGATCAGGGACGCGGCGCGATCACGGCGCACAACATGATCAGTCATCGGCCCGCTCACGCAATCCGGTCGCCCTTCTTGACCTGCACGGTGCGGCTGTCGACGCCCGGCAGCATCTTGGCAGGATCGCGCGTCACGACGACGTCGATCACCGTCGGGCCACCGCGGTGCGCCAGCGCCTCCCTGAAGGCGGGACCGAGCTGATCGGGACGTTCGACCCGGATGCCATGACAGCCCATGGCCGTGGCGACATCGGCGTAATTGGTCTCGCTGAGGTCGGAGGCGTGATAGGCGCCGGGGCCGTACATCAGATGCTGCAGCGCCTTGACGTAACCCGAAGCGGCGTTGTTGACGACAATGATCGTGAAATCGAGCGCGAGGCGACGTGCCGTCTCCAATTCACCGATCATCATGTTGAAGCCGCCATCGCCAGTCAGCGCGAAGACCGGTCGCCCCGGCACGGCCAGTGCGGCGCCGATCGCGCCAGGCAGGCCGTAGCCGATCGAGGCCGAGCCGCGATCCGGCACGAAAGCGCGGCCGGGACGCTTGGTATCGAACAGCAGGCCACCCCAATGGGCCGCGAAGCCGCCGTCCGCGACGAGATAGCCATCGGCGGGCAGCGCCGCGTTGATCTCCGTCAGCAGGCGCGCGATGTCGACCGGACACTCCTCGGAGTTAAGGCGCTCGCCGACCTTGCGACGCCAGTTCGCCATCCGCTCGGCAACGTCGGCCGGCCGGCCGGCCCAGCGGGCCTGCAGCGCGCCGGCGGCTGGCGACAGCGCCGCCGCCAGATCGGCGATGCCGAGCAGGACATCGCCCCACAGCCGCACCGTCGCCGGCACGGTGCGATCGAATTCCTCGGCCACGCAGTCGAGATGGATCAGTTGCTTGCCCGGGGCCGGCACCGTGTAGCGCTTGGTCGCGATCTCGCCGAGCTTGCAGCCGACCACCAGCAACAGATCGGCCTCCTCGATCAGCTGGTTGGCAAAGCGGTCATAGCGGCCGAACAGGCCGGCACTGAGAGGGTCGCTGCAGGGAATGGCGCCCTTGCCGGTCAGCGTGTGCGCGACCGGCAGATTGAAGGCCCGGGCGAACTCCGTCAGTTGCTCGGCGGCACCGGACAGATGCACGCCGCCGCCAGCGAGAATGACCGGCGCCTTGGCGCTCGCGATCAGTTCGGCGGCGCGGGCGATACCAGCCCCGTCGGGGCGCGCGCGCAACGCCGGCACCGCGCGATAGATGGCATCCCCATAAAAATCCGCAGCGTTGAAGGGATGCGTGGCATG
The DNA here is from genome assembly GCA_040756765.1 of Pseudomonadota bacterium. Taxonomy (GTDB): domain Bacteria; phylum Pseudomonadota; class Alphaproteobacteria; order Rhizobiales; family Xanthobacteraceae; genus Bradyrhizobium_A. The sequence continues at coordinate 92,675 of JBFLYG010000006.1, forward strand.
GGAGATATCCTCGGGGATATCGACCACGACCGGGCCTGGCCGGCCGGATGTCGCCACCGCGAAGGCGCGGCGCATCAACTCGGGAATGCGCGCGACCTGCTCGACGCGGATCACCTCCTTGCACACCGGACGCAGCACGTCGGTCTGCCGGCATTCCTGGGTCATGTTCTTCCAGGAGTGGTCGCGATGGGTATTGCCGACCAGGACCACCAGCGGCGTGCCCGAGTTGAGGGCTTCCATCAACCCGGTCACCAGATTGGTGGCGCCGGGTCCGAGGGTGGCGTCGGCGAGACCGACCCGGCCCGACACTTTGGCGTAGGCATCGGCTGCGAAGATGCCGGTGCGTTCGTCGTTGATCAGATAGTGCGGCAATCCGAAGCGCCTGGCGGCATCATAGAACGGCAGCAGCTGAAAGCCGCCCATGCCGAACATGGCGCCGCCATCGAACGCCCTGATCATGCGGGCGATCGCCTCGCCGCCGGTGATGTCCAGGACGCCAGCGTCGGGCTCCGGCTTGATGTCAACATGCTGGTTCATTTGTTCGATCACTCCAATGGAAAACGATGCGCGGCGCTGGGCGCGGGGTTTCATTCGATGCTGGCGCCGGAGGCCTTGATGACGCCGGCCCATTTCGCCGTTTCAGACCCGATCAGCGCGGCAAGCGCTTCTGGCGTGCTCGGCGCGGCCTCGACTCCAAGCTCGGCGAAGCGCGCCTTGACCGCGGGCTGCTCGAGGATCTTGCTCACTTCTTCGTTGAGGCGGGCGACGATCGCCTTCGGCGTTTTCGCCGGCGCCACCAGGGCGAACCACGAGGTGACCTCGCAGCCCGGCAGGCCCGCCTCCGCCATGGTCGGGATGTCCGGCGCCGCCGGCGAGCGTTGCGCACTCGTCACCGCGAGCGCCCGCAATTTACCCGCCTTGATGTAAGGCAATGAGGACGACAGGTTGTCGAACATCGACTGGACCTGGCCGCTGATCAGATCGACGATCGCCGGCGCGCTGCCCTTGTAGGGCACATGCACCAGTTGCACCTGCGCGACCATGTTGAAGAATTCGCCGTTGAGGTGGATCGAGGACCCGGCCCCCGACGACGCAAAGTTGATCTGACCGGGCTTGCTCTTCGCCAGCGCGATGAACTCCTTCACGTTGGTCGCCGGTACAGCAGGATTGACCACCAGCACGTTGGGCACCGTTGCGATCAGGCTAATGGGCGTAAAGTCCGTCGCGAAATTGAACGGCAGCTTCGGATAGAGGGTGGTGTTGATCGAGTTGGCGATGGTGCTCATGAAGATCGTGTGACCATCCGCCGTAGACCGCGCGACCTGGTCCGACGCGATGGTCCCGCCCGCTCCCGGCCGGTTGTCGATCACGACGGGCTGCCCCAGCGCCTCGGACAGACGTTGCCCCACGATCCGCGCGACCAGATCGGTCGAACCGCCAGCGGCATAGCCGACCACCAGGCGAACAGGCTTCGCCGGATAGGTCTCGGCCTGGGACGCTGCCCCCGACGCACCCCACACCAGAACCGAGGCAACCACCGCCCCCAGCCAACCCTGCCCCACGACACCCTCCCGCCTTGACATGTCCACAATATGGACTATTTATAATTTCGATGTGTGTTTGTCTCACCTAATCTTCGGTGATGTCAATAGTATCCGAATTATCATCACATCATTCAGATCCAATGCAATTCCATATGTTGGACATTTATGAGAGCGCGATGCCGGACACTGACAGCAAACCCACCGGGACCCAGAGCATCGGACGCGCCGCCGCGGTGCTCCGGGCGCTGGCGTTGCGCAGCCAGTCGGGAGCGCGCATGGCCGATATCGCGCGCGAGACCGGGCTCGAGCGCCCGACAGCGCACCGCATCCTTCAGGGCCTGATTGCGGAGGGCATGGCGAGCCAGAACGAGGACACGCGCCGCTACCATCTCGGTCCGTTCATCTATGAGCTCGGCCTGCTCGCGGAGCCGCGATTTCATCTGCGCGAGCTCGCGCGCCCGGCGATCGATCTGCTGGCGGATCAGACCGGCGACACGGTCTTTGCAGCCGTGCGCGGCGGCAACGATGCGTTGTGCGTCGAGCGCAAGGCCGGCAGCTTTCCGATCAAGGCCTTCACGGTCGACGTCGGCAGCAGGATTCCTCTCGGGATCGGCTGCGGCGGCATCGCCATGCTCGCCGCCCTGCCCGAGGAGGAAGCCGAGAGCATTCTCGCCTACAACGCCCCGCGTCTGGCGGCATACGGCGACCTCACGGCGAGCCAGCTTGCTGAATTGGTGGCCGCGGCGCGCAGTCGCGGCTATGCCGTCAATCCACATCGCGCGCCAGGCATCGCGGCGATCGGCATGGCCGTGCGACGGGCGGACGGCAGCCTTGCCGGCTCGATCAGCATCGCCGCCATCGAAAGCCGACTACCGCCGGAGCGCAGTGAAAAGATCGCACGCCTGCTGCGAACCGAGATACGCAAGATCGAGAAGATGCTCCGAGCGTCCTGAGGCAGCAGGCGGACGCCGAAGGGGCCGTCGCGGTGGCAAGCTCGAGAACCGGTACAACGGCTACCGCTCGCTCCCGCGCCGGGACCGTGTGGCCACGCGGAGGTCGGCTCGTGCATCCCTTATGATCGAGAACGACGACTGCAGAAACAGCGCGGCAATGACGACCGCCACGGCCAGGTCGGGCCACGGCGTTTGCGTCCAGGCAACCAAGAGGGCGGCGATCACGACCGCGACGTTGCCGATGGCATCGTTACGGCTGAACAGCCATACCGCGCGCACATTGGCATCCCCCTGCCGGTGCGGAAGAAGCACCGCGGCTGCCATCACGTTCACGGCAAGTCCGACGAGGGCGAGTATTCCCATCAGCCGAGCCTCCGGCTGGTGGTGCACCAGCAAGCGATACGCCGTCCCGATGAGAACTCCCGCTCCCAGAACGCCCAGGAAGATTCCCTGCAGCAAGGCGGCCCTGGCGCGGGCCGCGAGCCCCCACCCCACCGCGATCAACCCCAGGAACGAGATCACGCCATCGCCGATGAAATCGAGCGCATCAGCCTTCACGGATTGCGAGCCGGCGAGGAAGCCGCCGACGATTTCGACGACGCCATACCCGGCATTAAGCAGAACCACGATCCACAGGGCGCGCTTGTAGGCCGGCGTCACATGCGAGAGGTCCGGAATTTGGTCGTCGTCCTCGTCCCAGTCGATACGCGCCAGTCTGTAACCAAGCCCGGTGATCGAACGCTCGACCTCGGGCAGCGGAGCCGTCCCGCCTTCCGTCCGGAGCGTCATCTCCTGCGATGCGATCGAAACCTTCGCATCCCGCACCCCCGCGACCGAACGCGCCGCGGCTTCGATCCTGGCGGCACAGGCGGAGCAATCCATGCCCGTGACGCGGTAGCGCACTGCTTCGGCGGTGTCTGTCTTCGTCATTCGTGTCCTCGCCTCACGTCCTGCCTTCCAGCCGTAACCGCTTGTAGAGCGCCTGGACGGCCATGGCGAACTCGACTGTCTCGTTTCGCGCGCAGCGGCCCTCCAGGAACCTCAATTGGGCCATCAGGCCGAATGCAGGCGGCCGCCAAGAGCCGGATGGTCCGACCGATCGACACTCGCGCGCATTCAACGCCTGACCTTCTCTTGGCTTGCCGCATTCGCGTCAGCTCCACGAGGCTATTTCTTGAATTTGGCCTGGCCCGACCTTCCCTCGGCAGTCTTGATCGTGAGGGTGATCGTCGCGCCGGCGGGGATCGGATTCTTCGCCTCGCCCTTGAGCGAGTTCTCGCCCTGGGGCGCGAGGGTGACCGTTTCACGGGTCGGTCCGCCGGCAATCAGCACGGCCCCCACATAGCCCTTCGTCGACACCGGCTTCGCTTTGAAGGCCTCGAAGACGTTGATGGTGACCGTGTTGCCCGCCGTCAGAAGCTCGGCATCGATGCCGGCGACGTCGAGCATCAGTCCGCCGTTCGGTCCTTTTTCGTAGTCCTCGGCGAAAGCCGGCGCCGCGAACAGGATGCTTGCGATCAACAACAGTGTGTATTTCATGACGCTGTTCCTTCGGTAACAGGTGAGTTCGATTGGCCTGTGGCGGGGTCTTCCCGCCTGAGCAGGACGTAGAGAGCCGGCAGCACCAGCAAGGTGAGAACGGTCGACGAGATGATCCCACCAATGACGACGGTCGCCAGCGGCCGCTGGACCTCTGCGCCGGCGCCCGTCGCGATCGCCATCGGGACGAAGCCGAGCGAGGCAACGAGCGCCGTCATCAGGACCGGCCGCAGTCGCGTGAGCGCGCCTTCCCGGACCGCATCCACCAGCGCCCGCCCCTCGCGGCGCAATTTCTCGATGAACGTGATAATGACGAGACCGTTGAGCACGGCGACCCCGGAAAGCGCGATGAAGCCGATCCCGGCGCTGATCGAGAGCGGGATTCCCCTGAGCAGAAGCGCGGCGACGCCCCCGGTCAGCGCCAGCGGCACGCCGCTGAACACCAGCAACGCGTCAGGCATCGACCCGAGACTGATGAAGAGCAGCAGGAAGATCAGAAAGAGCGCGAGGGGCACGACAATCGTCAGCCGCTGCGTCGCCGAGACCAATTGCTCGAACTGACCGCCCCAGCCGATCCAGTACCCGGGCGGAAGCTTGACCTTCTTCGTCACCTGCGCCTGAGCATCCGCGATGAAGGAGCCGAGATCACGGCCGCGAACGTTGGCCGTGACGACGATGCGTCGCTTGCCGTCCTCTCTGCTGATCAGATTGGGCCCCGGAGCCAGATCGATCTGGGCGACCTCCGAGAGCGGCACGTAGCGGATCTGGGCAAGCGGCGAACTGCTCCACACGGCCGGCGTCGCCTTGGCCTGGCTCTCGATCGGCGGCAATGGCACCGGCAGCGACCTGATCGCTTCAACATCCGAACGAAGGTGCTCCGGCAGCCGGACCACGATGTCGAAGCGCCTGTCCCCCTCGAATACCCGGCCCGCGTTCTTGCCGCCGACGGCGATCTCGACAAGGCTCTGCACATCGGCAACGTTGATCCCGTAGCGCGACAGCACTTGACGGTTCAGCTTGACCGTCAGGACCGGCAGGCCTGAGGTCTGCTCGGTTTTGACGTCCGCGGCCCCAGCGACCTTCTGCAACACCGCCTGGACCCGGGCCGCGCCCTGGATCAGGACGTCGAGATCGTCACCGAATATCTTCACGGCGACATCACTTCGGACCCCCGAGATGAGTTCGTTCATCCGTTGCTGGATGGGTTGCGAGAAGCCGTAGGCGTTTCCCGGGACATCTTGAGCCGCTCCCTGGATCTCGGCAACGACCGCCGCCTTCGGCCTGTCCGGATCCGGCCATTCCTTCCGCGGCTTGAGCATCACGTAACCATCGGATGCCGATGGCGGCATGAGGTCGGTGGCAACTTCCGCCGTTCCAGTACGGGCGAAGACTTCCTTGACTTCCGGAATCTGGCCGAGGCGTTTCTCGATCATGCCCTGCATCTCGACCGATTGGGTCAGGCTTGTCCCCGGGATCCGGACCGCTTCGAACGAAACGTCGCCTTCGTCGAGACCGGGTATGAACTCCGCCCCCATGCGGGAGGCCGCGATCCCACAGACCGCGACAAGCAGCACCGCGATGACCGCGACGCCGAGCCTGTTCCGGATCGAAGCCGCGAGCAGCGGCGCATAGACGCGCCGCGCGCCTCGCATCAGAAAATTCTCATGCTCGGATACTCTGCCGCCGACCAGCAACGCCACCGCCGCCGGTACGAACGTCAGCGACAGGATGCTGGCGCCCGTCAGCACCATCAGCACCGTCGACGCCATCGGCGTGAACATCTTGCCCTCGACGCCGGTGAGCGTCAGGATCGGCAGATAGACGGCGGCGATGATGAACGTTCCGAACAGGCTGGGACGGACAACTTCGCGCGCCCCCGAGAGAATGGTGGCAAATCGCTCCTCGCGATCGAGCACCCGGCCGAGCCGGTGCTGCTCCGCGGCGAGCAGGCGCAGGCAGTTTTCGACAATGATGACAGCGCCATCGATAATGATGCCGAAATCGATGGCACCCAGGCTCATCAGGTTGGCGCTGACCCGGTTCTCCACCATGCCGGTAATGGCGAACAGCATGGCAAGCGGAATGACACATGCCGTCGCGATCGCCGCCCTGAAATTTCCGAGCGTCAGGAACAGCACGACGACGACCAGCAAAGCGCCCTCGACGAGATTGTTGCGGACCGTCGCAACGGTCGCCTCCACCAACCGGGTCCGGTCGTAAACGACGTGGGCGGTCACTCCCTCCGGCAGCGACCGTCCGATCTCCCTGATCCTGGCGGCGACACGCTGCGCCACCGTGCGGCTGTTCTCGCCGATCAGGAGCATTGCGGTGCCAAGCACGACCTCGTTTCCGTTCAACGTCGCGGCGCCGGTGCGCAGATCCTTGCCCTGCCTGACCTCGGCGACGTCGGATATCCGGACCGGAACGCCGTTGCGCGAGCCGATCACGATGTCCTTGATCTCCTCGATGCTACCGACCTGGCCGGGGGTGCGGACGAGATACTGCTCGCCGTTCCGCTCGATGTAACCGGCTCCGACATTCGCGTTGTTTGCAGCCAAGGCCGCCATGACTTCGCGGAAGCTGATCTTGTAGGCCATCAGTTGCGCAGGATCCGGCAGCACGTGAAACTGCTTCTCGAACCCGCCGACCGTGTTGACCTCGCTGACCCCCGCCACCGTCCGCAACTGGGGCCGGACGATCCAGTCCTGGATCGTCCGCAAGTCGGTGGCCGTGTACTCTTCTCCGTTCGACTTGCGAGCGTCCGGCCGGGCCTCGACTGTGAACATGTAGATTTCGCCGAGCCCGGTGGAGATCGGCCCCATCGCGGTCTCGATCCCGGCGGGCAACTGATCCCTGACCTGCTGTATCCGCTCGTTGACCAACTGCCGGGCAAAATAGATGTCGGTGCCGTCCTTGAAAATAACGGTGACCTGGCTGAGGCCGTAGCGGGATTGCGACCGCGTGCTTTCGAGACGGGGCAGCCCGCCCATCGCGGTCTCGACCGGGAACGTGATGCGCTGCTCGATTTCCAGCGGTGAGTAGCCGGGCACGCGGCTGTTGATCTGGACCTGGACGTTCGTGATGTCGGGAACGGCATCGATCGGCAGCAGCGTGAAATTCCATGCGCCGAAGCCCGCCATGGCGAGCACGCCGATCATCACCAGCCAGCGCTGACGGATGGCGAATGACAGGATGCCGTCAATCATTGTCCGCTCCTCCCTTCGCCATCTCCGCCTTCACAAGGAAGCTGTTCTTCGCCGCGTAGATGTCGCCTTCCAGAACACCGAACGTGATCTCGACGAATTGCGGATCCCGCTCGCCGATCTCGACGTCGCGGGCTTCGAACTTGTCGCCGGCGCGGACGAACACGACGGTCCGGTTCTCGACGGTCTGCAGCGCTGAAGCCTTCACGGCGACCGATACCTGCCTCGCCGACAGCGTGAGCCGGCCGGTGGTGAACAGCCCGGGACGCAGCCGCTGCTCCGTGTTCGGCACGACTGCTCTTGCCACCGCGCTCTGGGTATCGCTGCTGCCGACCGGCGAAAGGTAGGAAATCTTCGCCTCGATCACCGGCTTGCCGTCGGCGGGATCGATGAGAACCTGATCGCCGACGTTGACCCGGCCGAGATCGCGACGATAGACGGAGAAGTCCACCCAGACGGTCGACAGATCCGCGATGACAAACGCCGGCTTCTGTTCAGAGACATATTCGCCCAACGTCGTCTGGCGGTCGATCACCGTCCCGTCGAGAGCAGCCCTTAACTCGTATGGCGTGAGACTCTGGTTGCTTTCGACGACCGCAAGGACGTCACCTTTCTGGACACGATCGCCGATCCGCTTGCGCACGTCCCGCACGATGCCTGGAAAGCGTGGCGTGACCTGAACCAGCAATTCCTGGTTGGGCTGAACCATTCCGTTCAGTTGCAGATTGTCGTGCAGCACGGCAGGCGATGCTTTCGCCAGCTCGATGCCCGACGTGGAGACTTTCTCATCGCTCATCGCGACGCTGTCGGAATGCTCTTCTTTTTCGGTGTTCTGGGTTGCGACCGTCGTGGTGGTTGCCGGTGTCAGCATCCGATACCCGGCGTAAACGAGCGCCCCGGCCACCAGGATGAAAACCAGATATCGGATCAGTGCGCCAATCATCTTGAACTCTCGCGCGCGAGCGAAAACGGATTGCCGACGAGTCCCTCGATGGTCGCGACGGCAACGTGGAAATTCTGCGATGCTTCCTGTTCGCGCAGTCGCGCCTGGGTGAGGCTCGACTGCGCGTCCAGCACCTCGAGAAGCGTGAAGCGGCCCTGGCCGTAACCATCGGAAATGGCCTGTGCCGCCTGCTCCGCTTTTGGGATCGCGACGTCACGGAGGATCGCCAGCTCCCGCAGCGAGCCCTGCAGCGAATCGTAGGCCCGTCCCGCGATCACGATGAGCGTATTCCGGTTCGCTTCTCGCTCTGCCCTGGTCTTCGCCAGGCTCTCCTGGGCTGACAGAACGTTACCCTGGTTCTGGTCGAACACCGGGATGGGCACCGAAAGCGTAAGCCGGACGGCATCATCGCTGGTCTCGTTGAAATGCCGCCACCCGGCGGCGATGCGGACGTCCGGATACGGCTTCAGTCGAGCAAGCAACAGCTCCGCATTCCGCTGCGCGTAGACCGCGGTCCATCGCACCAGTTGCGGGTTCGCGTCGATTGCCGTCACGACCGACTGAAACGACGGCGGCCGCCCCGTGGCATCGAGCCGGCCCGAGACGGAGGTGAATTTTGGCGTCGTGCCGCCCATCAGGACGGCCAATTCGCGCCGCACGCTGGCGAGCGTTGACCGGAGCCGTTCGCGGTCCGCCTTTACCAGGGCGGAAGCCACTTCCGCCCTCCCGGTTTCCGCCGGTGACGATGCCCCCGCCTCGACGCGGCGCTGCAACAGTGGGGTCAATCTATCGAGTGCGGCGACCTGCTCATCGAGGATCTGGATCCGGCGCTGCGCCCCCAGCACATTGAGGAACGTTATCGCGGTTTCGGACAGAACCTCCAGCCGTATCGCCCGGCGCTGGATAGCTGCTGTCTCGACACCTGCGGCTCCGGCGGCAATGCGGGCTTCCCGTTTGCCGAACCATTCGAAGGCCTGGCTGATCTGCAGCGTGGCTTCCGCGGACTTCGTCCCCCGAAACCTGCCCGTACCGAAGGAATTGTCCTGTTCGTAGGACAGCTCCGGATTGAGCAAGGCCCCTGCCTGCATGTGCTGCCCCGTCGCAATCCCGACGTCCCGCTCGGCCGCGGTGAGACGGGGGCTGGCGGCGAGCGCACGCGCAAGCGCGTCCCTCATCGTGAGGGTCTGGGCGTGTGAAGCGCCCGTGAGCCACAGGCCAACCAGACATGCGGCCGTGCACGCAAGACGCGTGACTGTCTTCCCAAACATGAGAATTACCTGACCAAGCAGTTCGATCGAGCGCTCGCGCGCTCCGAGAAGACGCTCAGGCCTGGTATTTGGGCGGCGGTGTATCCAGCCTCGGATGGTCCTCAAGAACGAAGGTCGGCGTTGCGTATGTCGGCGGGACCGACTTTGCCGCTGGCTCAACGACCAGGACCGGTGGCGGAATCAGAAGGGGGACACAGCTGTAGCAATGATCGACGACGGTGACCGGCTTCTTCGATTCCTGGTCCGCTTTGCCGGGTACATCGCCCAGCTCGACCTGCTCGACCGACGCAGGCGTCTCTTCGGCGCAGGCAATCTCTCCTGCAAATCCAACGACGATATACGCAAGGGCAAGGCAAACGGCCAGCAGCCCGCGCAAGGCGGGGGCGAAGGAGCGATGCCTATGGCCGATCTGCCGTTTCATCGAGGTCATGGATAGCAAGGGCGAGAAATGAACGCCATCACAAATTCGGTCACGCGGGCGGCGCTGCCTGTAAGCCCCGGGGACATTTCGACATCACCCGAGGGGCGGCTGGGAGGCCTCGTCCATCATCGGCCGGTGACGAGGCGTGACGCGCCAATCACCGAATGCCATTGCTGATCAGGTTATGCGGACGGAGCGTTTGCGCCATCACGGGTGTTGACGATGACAGGCAGCTCTGTCAGCGCCATCACACGGAAGATCTCCCGCACCTCCACGGCAACAGCCTGCACGTACCCGCCGGCTGCTATCGGGCGTGCAATCCATGCCCGCCGACTGATCGAACATCACGGCCGTCGCCGCACCTCCCGGCCTGGACATCTTGACACGATCCATCATTTCGATAAATCTGGATACATGGAATCAGAAACCGCAATCGCGGCGATGGCCGCACTCGCACAGGCCACCCGGCTCGATGCGTTTCGGCTGCTCGTGAAGCATGAGCCCGATGGCATCCCCGCAGGCGAGCTGGCTCGTCTGCTTGGCGTGCCGCAAAACACCATGTCCGCTCACCTGGGAATCCTGTCGCGCGCTGGCCTGGTGACGGCCGAACGGCAGAGCCGCTCGATCATCTACAGAGCGAACCTCGCCGGGTTTCAGGCCGTCGCCCTGTTTCTGCTGCAAGACTGTTGTGGAGGCCGTGCCGAAGTTTGCGCGCCTGTGATCGCAAGCCTCACGCCGTGTTGTCCGCCAACGGAGAAAACCCATGTCGGATAGAGTTTTCAACGTCCTCTTTCTCTGCACCGGCAATTCGGCACGCTCGATCCTTGCCGAGTCGATCTTGCGCAGGGATGGCCGTGGCCGCTTTCGATCCTTCTCGGCGGGAAGCACGCCGAAAGACCGGGTCAATCCGGTCGCGCTCAAGGTGCTTGCCAGTCTCGATTATCCGACGGACGGCCTGCGCGCCAAAAGCTGGCTGGCGTTTGCCGAACCCGACGCGCCCGTCATGGATTTCGTTTTCACGGTCTGTGACAACGCCGCCGGTGAGGCGTGCCCGATCTGGCCCGGCCAACCGATGACGGCGCATTGGGGCATTGAGGATCCGGCCGCGGTGATCGGCACCGACCTTGAGAAGGAAGCAGCCTTCGTGACGGCGTTTCGCTACCTGAAAAATCGCATCACGATTTTCGCCAGCCTGCCCCTCGCCGGCATCGACCAGCTTTCACTGGGGACCAAGCTGCGCGAGATCGGCCGTCAGGAGGGCTCGACGTCCGCCCAAGGAAAGGCGAGCTGATGCAGGCCTACGATTTGCGACGGCGCCTCGTCGCAGAAGCCTTGGGAACCGCGCTGCTGGTTGCGACCGTCGTCGGCTCCGGCATCATGGCCGAAGGCCTGACGAAGGACGTGGCCCTCGCCCTGCTCGGAAACACCTTGCCGACCGGCGCCATTCTTGTCGTGTTGATCACGATTCTCGGTCCGATCTCCGGCGCCCACTTCAATCCTGCCGTCACCCTCGTCTTCATGCTCAAACGCGAGCTTCCTGCGTCGCAGGCCCTGCTCTACGTCCTTGCACAGATCGGAGGCGGCATCGTCGGCACGATGGCGGCGCACCTGATGTTTGCGCTGCCGCTCCTGGACGCATCGCTGAAGATGCGGACAGGCGGCGCCCAATGGTTGGCCGAGAGCATCGCGGCTTTTGGCCTGGTTGCGACCATTCTCGCCGGCCTCCGCTTTCAACGCGACGCGGTGCCCTGGCTCGTCGGCCTTTATATCACGGCCGCCTACTGGTTCACCGCATCGACGTCATTCGCCAATCCGGCTGTTGCGATCGCGCGGTCTTTCACCAACACCTTCTCGGGCATCCGGCCCCATGATCTTCCCGGCTTCATTGTCGCGGAAATATGCGGCGCCGTCGTCGGCCTGATTGTCATGAACTGGCTGCTGCGCCCCGCGCGCGGCGCCCCTGCCCTCAAGCCGGAGGCTCAACTGTGAGCGTCACCATCTACCACAATCCCGACTGCGGCACCTCGCGCAACACGCTGGCGATGATCCGGCAGAGCGGCATCGAGCCGACGATCATCGAATATCTGAAGACCCCTCCGACGCGCGCCAAGCTGATCGAGCTGATCGCCGCGATGCAGATCCCGGTGCGGGCGCTGCTGCGGGAGAAGGGCACGCCCTATGCCGAACTGGGACTGGCCGATCCCAAATGGACCGACGACCAGTTGATCGACATCATGCTGGCCCACCCCGTCCTGATCAACCGCCCCCTTGTCGTCACGTCGAGGGGCGTCCGGCTCTGTCGCCCGTCCGAGCTGGTGCTCGACCTCCTCCCCAATCCCGATATCGGCCGTTTCGTCAAAGAAGACGGCGAGATTGTCGACCGTGGGGCTGGTTCAAGTGCGACCTGATCTGCCTGATCTCCCCCATATCGCCGGCGATGCGTTCGCGATGCCCGACCCGGCGGCGCTGCATGCGCCGATCGCAAAGCACCCGCCCCGCATTCTTCTGCTCTACGGCTCGTTGCGTGAGCGGTCCTACAGCCGCCTCCTGACGATGGAAGCGGCGCGGCTGCTGGAAACGTTCGGCGCGGACGTCCGCATCTTCGATCCGTCGGGCCTGCCGCTGCCGGACGATGCGGAGCCGACGCATCCCAAGGTGCAGGAGTTGCGTGCCCTCTCGGCCTGGTCGGAGGGGCATGTCTGGTGCAGCCCCGAACGTCACGGCGCCATGACCGGGATCATCAAGGCACAGATCGACTGGATCCCGCTGTCGGTCGGCGCCGTCAGGCCGACCCAGGGCAAGACCCTTGCGGTGATGCAGGTCAGCGGCGGCTCGCAATCGTTCAACGCGGTCAATCAGCTGCGCATCCTCGGCCGCTGGATGCGGATGATCACCATTCCCAACCAGTCGTCGGTGGCCAAGGCCTACGAGCAGTTCGACGATGACGGCCGCATGAAGCCTTCCGCCTACTACGATCGCGTCGTGGACGTGATGGAAGAGCTGATGAAGTTCACGTTGCTGACGCGCGGCGCCTCGCCCTACCTCACCGATCGCTATAGCGAGCGCAAGGAAAATGCCGACAAGCTGGCCAAACGCGTGAAACTGGATCAGGCGGTCTAGTGTGGTGGATCTGACATTCGCTTCTTGCACAAAGCCCGCCGGCGAAGCCGGCTGCGGAGATTCGTGATGCAAGATTCCGCAAATGGGCGACAGCTGCCGATCATCCTGGCGCTCGGCACCACGCAGACCCTGGCCTGGGCGTCGAGCTACTATCTGCCGGCGATCCTCGCCGATCCGATCTCGCGCGACCTCGGCATTGCCAGCAACTGGTTCTTTGCCACCTTTTCGGCCGCACTGGTGGTCTCCGGCCTGCTGGGACCGCGCGTCGGCCGGCAGATCGATCGCGTTGGCGGCCGGCAGGTGCTCTCGGCCTCCAACCTGATCTTCGCGGCGGGCCTCGCCCTGCTCGGCGCATCGACCAGCGTCCTGCTGCTCGCGCTGGCATGGCTTGTGATCGGCGTCGGCATGGGCCTTGGCCTCTACGATGCCGCATTCGCCGCGCTGGGACGCCTCTACGGCGACAACGCGCGCAAGTCCATCACCGGGATTACCTTGCTGGCCGGCTTTGCCAGCACCATCGGGTGGCCCCTGACGGCGTTCGGCCTCGAAAGCATCGGCTGGCGCGAAACCTGCTATGTCTGGGCGGTGGCGCATCTCGTCATCGGGCTGCCGCTGAACCTCTTGTTCCTGCCGCGCGGAACGCGGACCGCACAGGCGCACATGGCGACGGCAACAAAGCCCCACATCGCCATCGACCGGACCATGGTGCTGTTGTCATTCACCTTCGCCGCCGCCTGGACAGTGACCTCCGCGATGGCCGCGCATTTGCCGCGCATCGTCGAAGCCCTCGGCGCCACCAGCGCGCAGGCGGTGTTTGCCGGCGCCATGATCGGCCCCGCGCAGGTCGCGGCGCGCATCGTCGAAGCTTCGCTGTTGAGCCGGTTTCACCCGGTGGTCTCGACGCGGCTTGCCTGCCTGACCCATCCGATCGGCGCCTGCGTGATCGGCCTGTTCGGCGGCGGTGCCGCCGCCGCCTTCGCCCTGCTGCACGGCGCGGGCAACGGCATCCTCACCATTGCGCGCGGCACCCTGCCGCTCGCGATCTTCGGCCCGGAGAACTACGGCTATCGGCTGGGACTGATCGGCGCGCCCTCGCGCATCTGCCAGGCGCTGGCGCCGCTCGGCTTCGGGCTTCTGATCGAGCCACTGGGCGGGAAAGTGCTGGTGGTATCGTCGCTGCTCAGCCTGGCGGCACTGGGAGCGTTGCTCATGGTCGTGAAGCAACAGACCGCAGCTGAAAACCTGATCGTTTCAGTGAACGAATAAGTCAGCGCAAGCACAGGACGAAGCGATCCGGACGCAATCGTTGCCCCCCGGCTGCGATTGCGCGCACTTTAGCCCATGGCCCACAATCAGGCCTTCTGGGCAGGGCCATGGAATTTGCAATCCTTCCGGATCGCCTCCTTGGGCGCGAACGCCCTTCAGCGCCATCTCGTGACGGCCTGACCGGTAGAGTCAGTGGCGTCGCGCCGGCGCGGCCATGTCAGGGACAACGGGTGACGACATGGCCATAGGCGTCTCTGACATGCACGCATCTCGCTCCGTAGGCATAGGCGCCGGCGGCGCCCGCGGCAACAGCGCCGGCACCGACGGCCCGCCGGGTGGTCCGGCGGGCGACGCCGGCGTAGCTCATCGGCGTCAGCGGCCGGCCAACGCGCGCCTCGGCGGTCGACACCATGCTGCCTCCCGACACCACCTGCTCGCCGCACAACAGGCCGCCTGCTGCAATCAATGCCGCGACAGCCGACTTCATCACTGCATGCCTTACGCTTGTCATGGACCGTCTCCTTGTCACACCTGCGATGCGACATCGTCGCATCGAACCACCGGCCCCCGCGCCCGCGTCACCTCAGAGCTTGCAACGCGAGTAGTTCAGCGACATGTTCATCATCTCGGGAATCTGCCGCGTGATGTTGTCATCGCCGTTGACCTTGAGGCTGAACTGGACATCCGACGTCATGATCGTCGTCGCACAGGACGCCGCCAGGCTGATCTGATCGCCACTGTCCTTGCGCGACTTGATCGTGCAGCGCGCCGCCTTGCCGCGGATGCGCGAGCCGTCGACGATGAAGCCGGAACCATAGAGATCCGACAGCTCGGCGAAATCGACCTGTGTCCCCTTTTTCGTGAAAACCAGCCCGCACAGCTCGGGAGCGCTGGCCCAGGCGCCGGTGAGATCGAAGGCCTCGGCCGGAGACCCAAGCCCCGTCGCCACCACCACCACGACCGCACCAGCCGACCGCCAGACGTTGATCATGCTCTCCTCCCCTGCTCGTCCACGCACGTCTCACGCACCTCATTCCGCCGCATGTTTCGGCTCGATCTCCGATCCAGGCGCAAGGGTGGCGGCAGGCGGCTTGTCGGCCGGCCGCGCGCCGGGGCGCAGGCGCTCGCGGATGGCCTGGAACGTGACATAGAGCGGCGGGATGGCGAAAATGCCGACGAAGGACGCCAGGATCATGCCGCCGAACACCGGCGTGCCGACGCCGCGACGCGCGAGCTCGGAGGCGCCCGACGCCACCACCAGCGGATAAAGGCCGAGAATGAAGGCAAACGATGTCATCATCACCGGCCGGAACCGCAACCGTGCGCCTTCCGCCGCCGCTTCCAGCAGCGGCACGCCCCGCTCGCGCTGCTCCTTGGCGAACTCGACGATGAGAATGCCGTTCTTGGCGGCGAGACCGATCAGGACCACCATGCCGATCTGGCCGTAGAGATCGAGCGTCAGCCCGCTCAGCACGATCGCGCCGAACGAACCGGCGATGCCGACCGCAACCGAGAGCAGCACCGGCACCGGAATGGTCCAGCTCTCATAGAGACCGACCAGGAAAAGATAGGCGAACAGGATCGCAAAGCCGAGAATGATGGCTGTCTTGCCCTCGGTGCGCTTTTCCTGGAACGCGGTATCCGTCCACTCGCCGGCATATCCCGGCGGCAGCGTCTTCGCCGCCACCTGCTCGAACGCCTTGAGCGCCTGGCCGGACGACACGCCCGGCGCCGGGCTGCCCTGAATCGTCACGGCCCGCAGGTTGTTGTAGCGGATAATCGCAGACGGCCCGACCACGACCCGGATTTCGCCGAGACTGCGCAGCGGAATCATCTTGCCTTCGTTGTTGCGCACGTTGATCCGGAAGATGTCGTCGATGCCCGAGCGATCGGCGGCGTCCGCCTGGACCTGGACCTGCCAGGTGCGGCCGAACAGATTCATGTTGTTGATGAAGTAGCCGCCTAGCGAGGCCTGCAGCGCCTGGAACACGTCCTTCAGCTGAACGCCGAGGATCTGCACCTTGTCACGGTCGATATCGAGATAGATCGACGGATTGGTGGCCGAGAACGTGCTGAAAACGCCGCGCAGCTGCGGATCCTGGTTCGCCGCCACCACCAGCCCGCGCAGCACCTGGGCGAGGTCCTTCGGATCGCCGCCGCGCAGGTCCTCGGCGACGTAGGTGAAGCCGCCGCCGGTGCCCAGGCCGACGATCGGGGGCGGCGCCAGCGGCACCACCGTGCCGCCCGGGATATCGCGGAACTTGGTGCGCAGCCGCGCAATCACGTCGCGCGCACCCAGCCCCGGCGCCTTCCGGCGTTCCTCGAACGACTTGAAGGTCACCACCATGAAGCCGGCGTTGGGCTGCGAATAGTTGTCGATGAAGTTGAGGCCGACGATCGAGGTGTATTCGTCGACCGCCGGATCCTGCTTGACGATGCTTTCGGCCTGACGAATGACCTCGGATGTGCGGCCGACCGAGGCCCCGCCCGGCAACTGGGCGACGACGAAAATCGCGCCCTGGTCGTCCTCGGGCACGAATCCCGTCGGCGTGATCCTGGACAGCGCCAGGGTCGCCGCGCCGGCGACCGCGACCATCACAAGTCCAATGACCGAAAAGCGCACCATCCGCGCCACGACGGCGCCGTAACCGTCGCGCACCCGGTCGATCGCGCGCATCATCCAGCCGATGACGCCGCGCCGTGGCCCGTGATGCGGGCGCAGGAACACGGCGCACAGCGCCGGCGACAATGTCAGCGCGTTGATCGCCGACAAGAACATCGCCACCGCCACCGTCACCGCGAACTGGCGGAACAGTTCGCCGGATATCCCGGGAATGAACGCGACCGGCACGAACACCGACAGCAGCACCAGCGTGATCGCGATGATCGGCGCGGTGATTTCCGCCATGGCCTTCTTGGTGGCATCTGCCGGGCTGAGATGCGGGTCCTCCTCCATCACCCGTTCGACATTCTCGACCACCACGATGGCGTCATCGACCACGATGCCGATGGCGAGCACGATCGCCAGCAGCGATACCGTGTTGGCGGAATAGCCGACCGCCTTCAGCGCGATGAATGCGCCGATCAGGCTGACCGGCACCGCGAGGGTCGGAATCAGCGTCGCGCGGAGGCTGCCGAGGAAGATGAAGACAACCAGAACAACCAGAATGAAGGCCTCGACCAGCGTCTTCTTGACCTCGTGCATGGTGTCGGTGACGAAGATGGTCGGATCGTAGGTCACCTTCCAGGCGAGATCCTCCGGAAAGCGCTTCGCCAGCTCGGCGAGCTTGCCGCGCACGGCGTTGACGGTGTCGATCGCGTTGCCGCCGGGCGTCTGGTAGATCACGATCGCCGCCGCATCCCCACCGTTGAAGCGGGTATCGCGGTCGAGGTTGGCCGCGCCGAGTTCGACGTCGGCGACATCGCTCAGCCGCAGCACCGAGCCGTCGGGATTGGTCCGGATGATGATCTTCTGGAAGTCCTCGGCCGAGCTCAGACGGCCCTTGGTCTGGATATTGAGCTGGAGCTGCTGATCGCTGGAGATCGGCCGTGCACCGATGCGCCCGACCGCGGCCTGAACATTCTGCGACTGAATGGCATTGATGATATCGCCGGTGGTCAGGTTGAGGCCGGTCAGGCGATCGGTCTTGACCCAGGCGCGCATGGCGTAATCCTGGGCCGCGAACAGGAACGCGTCGCCGACGCCGGGCGTGCTCTTGATCGGGTCGAGCAGGTTGATCGTGGCGTAGTTCGACAGGAACAGCGGATCGTGGCTGTGTTTCGGCGAATAGAGCGTGACGAAGGCCAGGATCGCGGTTGATTTCTTCTTGACGTTGATGCCCTGGAGCTGGACCTCCGACGGCAGTGACGACAGCGCGGTCTGCACCCGGTTATTGACGTTGACCGTATTGATATCCGGGTCGGTGCCGAGCTCGAACGAGCAGGTCAGCGTGTAGCTGCCGTCATCGCCGCTGGTGCTCTTCATGTAGATCATCTTGTCGACGCCCACCACCTTGGCCTCGATGGGCTGGGCGACGGTGGCGTCGACCACGGCGGCGTTCGCGCCGGGATAAGTCGTCGTGACCTGGACCTGCGGCGGAACGATGTCGGGATACTGCGCCACCGGCATCGCAAGATAGGCCAGTGCGCCGGCAATCGTGGTGACGATGGCGATGACGATCGCGAGCCGCGGACGGTCGACGAAGATCGCGGACAACATCGATCTAGCTCCTGTCCAGCGCCGGCACCTGCGGCGTGGCACGAACCGCAACGCCCGGCCGCAGTCCCTGGAAGCCCTCCACGACCACCTGGTCTCCCGCGTTGATGCCCTGCTCGATGATCACGCCCGTGCCGTTCGCCCCGCCGGTCTTGACGCGGCGCACGGCCGCCTTGCCGTCGGCAACGACGAAGACATAGACGCCTTCCTGATCGGAAATCAGCGCCGCCTGGGGGATGACGATCCTGTCCTGCGCCTCCCCGCCGGCCAGTCCGACGCGCACCAGCTGGCCATCGGTCAGCTCGGAGTCCGGGTTCGGAAAGGTGGCGCGCACCAGCACCGTATCGGTTGCGCGATCGACGATGACGTCGACGAAATTGATCGTGCCGGGGTGCTTGTAGGTGGTGCCGTCGGAGAAGCGCAGTTGCGCCCTGATGCCGGTGAGGTCGATGGCTTTCTGTGTTTCGCGAACGCGCAGGAATTCGCGCTGACTGACCGGGAAAGCGACATACATCGGATCCTGGCTGACGATGACGGTCAGCGCACCGCTCTCCGGACTGACGACATTGCCCTTGGTGACGTTGGTCTTGCCGACCTTTCCAGTGATCGGAGACATGATCTGGGTGTACCCGAGGTTGATCTTCGCGGTCTGCAGATTGGCCTCGTCGATCATGACCGCGCCCCTGGCCGATTCATCCTGGGCCTGCGCCTGGTCGCGGGCGACGACGGTGCCGGCGTTCTTGTCCAGGAGATCCTGGGCGCGCTGCAACTGCACCTCGGCCAGCGTCTTCGCGGCCTTGCTCTTCGCCAGCGAGCCGTCCGCCTGCTCGACCGCCGCCTTGAACAGCCCGTTCTCGATTTCGTAAAGCGGCGCTCCCTCCTTGATCGGGTCGCCCTCCTTGAACAACACGTTCTCGAGATATCCGGTGACGCGGGCCCTGACCTCGACGCGTTGCATCGCGTCGACACGGCCGACGAAGTCGGCTGTTTTCGTGACCGCCCTGTGCTCGGCTGCAACCACGCTGACGGGGATCGCCGCCGGCTGCTGAGCGGACTGAGCGTTTGCATCCGCGGATATCCCGCATGCCAGCACTATCGCACCAACGAGCAAGCGCATCACAGCCTCCTGCTTGTACTTGCGGACCGGCTTACCCGGTCAGATTGGACGTCACCGCCTGCCCTCACATGTCTTCAGTTCGAGGCATCCGTTTGATCGTTGCCGCCACAACCAGACATCAATCGATGATGTGGTAGCCGCCGTCGACGTACAGCGTCGATCCCGTCATCAGTTTGGCACCGTCAAGCGCCAGGAACGCCGTTGCGCGTCCGACATCGTCGATGCCGACGAGGCTGCGCACCGGGGCCTTAGCTTGCGCCTTGTCCATCAACTCGTCAAATTCCGGAATGCCGGAGGCCGCCCGCGTCGCCAGCGGTCCCGGTGAGATGGCGTGGACGCGAATGCCCTTCGGCCCCAGCTCGGCGGCGAGATACCGCACCGCACACTCGAGCGCCGCCTTCGCCACGCCCATGATATTGTAGTTCTCCACCACCATCTGGCTTCCGTAGTAGGTCATGGTGAACAGCGTTCCGCCGTTCTTCATCAGCGGCTCGGCGAGATGCGCCATCCGGATGAACGACCAGCAGGAGACCTCCATGGTGGCGAGAAAGCCGTCACGCTGAACGTCGACGACGCGCCCATGCAAAGCCTCCTTCGGCGAGAACGCGATCGAGTGGACCAGGAAATCGAGCCGTCCCCACTCCCTGGCGATGGCGCCGAACACCGCTTCGGTCTGCCCCGCGGCCATGACATCGAGCGGCATGACAATCGGCGCCTCGAGCTCGCGCGCCAGCGGCTCGACATATTTTTTGGCCTTGTCGTTCAGATAGGTCACGGCAAGATCGGCGCCGAGCGCACGAAACGCCTTTGCGCAGCCCCAGGCGATCGACTGGTCGTTGGCGATGCCGACGATCAGGCCCTTGCGTCCCTTGAGTGCGACCCTGGGCTCGGGGTAACTCGGAATGGTCATGATGCCCTCGCCTGTTGTGATTGAATTCCCTGCTTCTCAGCCAGCAGCGCGAACGTATGTCGCGCGATCATCAATTCCTCGTCGGTCGGCACGATATGGACCGGAATGCGGCTGTCCGGCCGCGAGATCAGTCCCGCGTGCCGGGCATTGGCTGCGGGGTCGAGGGATGCGCCGAGCCAGCCCAGTCTGCCGACAATCGCCGCGCGCAGCCGTGCGGAATTCTCCCCGATGCCGGCAGTGAACACGAGCCCGTCCAGACCCTGCAGCGCAGCCGCCAGCATTCCGGCATTGAGGCTCACGCGATAGACGAAATAGTCGACGGCGAAGACCGCGCGCGGGTCATCGCTGTCCTGCAGCTGGCGCATGTCGTTGCTGACGCCGGACAGCCCCTTCAGCCCGCAGTCGTGATAGAGAAAGGTCTGCACTGCAGCGGCCGACATGCCTTTTTCAGACATCAGATAGAGCACCACCCCCGGATCGAGCTGGCCCGGCCGCGTTCCCATGGGCAGCCCGTCCAGCGCGGTGAAGCCCATCGTGCTCTCGACGCTGCGCCCTTGGCTTAGCGCACACATGGAGGCGCCGCTGCCGAGATGGGCGACGATCACGCGCCCGGCGGCAATGTCCGGCGCAACATCCGGCAGCCTGCCGGCGATGTATTCGTAGGACAGGCCGTGGAAACCGTAGCGGCGGATGCCGTCCGCATAGAGAGCCCCCGGGATCGCATAGTGATCCGCCAGCGCGCCGTGGTTGCGGTGGAACGCGGTATCGAAGCAGGCAACCTGCGGAATCTCGGGAAAGCGCGCCAGGATCGATCGCATCGGCGCAAGGTTGTAAGGCTGGTGCAGCGGCGCCAGCGAGACATAGGCCTCCAGCCGGTTCAGCACGCCGGCGTCGACGCGCACCGGCCTGTCGTGGTCCGGGCCGCCATGCACCACGCGATGGCCGATGGCCACCGGGTTGACGCTGATCTCCTCCCGCAGCCAGGCGCCGGCTGTCGCGAGCCCCGCCGCAACGTCACCGACGGCTTCGTTCGCAAAAGTCCGCTCGACCAGCACGGCGCCATCGCAGCCGGTCGCCCGCAATCGTGGCCGGACGCCGATGCCGTCCACCTGCCCCTTGATCTGGCGCGTCAGCACACCGTCGGCGCCGATCCCAAAGATCTGAAACTTGACGCTGGAAGACCCTGCGTTGGCGACCAGGATCGTGTCCATGGCGTTCCCCTCAGCCGGAGACAGGTTGGAGGCGACGCCGGGCGTCCGCGTAGAGCACCGCGACCGCGCATGACGCCATGCGTGCCCGCACCGTGTCCGCGCGCGACGTCAGAATGATCGGCACACGCGCGCCCAGCACGATGCCCGCACCATCCGCCTTGGCGAGATAAGCGAGGTTTTTCGCAAGCATGTTGCCGGATTCGAGATCGGGAACGACCAGGATCTGCGCGCGCCCGGCCACCGCCGACCTGATCCCCTTGATGCGCGCAGCCTCCTCGTCGATGGCGTTGTCGAATGCGAGCGGCCCGTCGAGCACGCCGCCGGTGATCTGGCCGCGCTCGGCCATCTTGCAGAGCGCCGCTGCCTCGATGGTCGATGGAATTTTCGTGGTGACGGTTTCCACCGCAGACAGGATCGCAACGCGGGGCGTACCGAGGCCGACCTGGGTAAAGAGATCGATAGCATTCTGCACGATGTCGCGCTTGCAATCGAGATCAGGGAAGATGTTGATGGCGGCGTCGGTAATGAACAGCGTGTCGGCGTGGGTCGGAACATCCATGACGAACACATGGCTGATACGCCGGTCGGTGCGCAGCCCTGTCGCTTTCGCTGTGACGCTTCGCATCAATTCGTCGGTGTGGAGACTGCCCTTCATCAGGAGTTCACCCCTGGCGTGGTGGATCAGCTCGACAGCCTTGGCGGCTGCCGCCTCGCTATGGGGCGCATCGACGATTTCGAAAGCAGTGATATCGAGCTTGGATGCGGCCGCCGCGCCGGCGATCCTGGCGGCCGGCCCGACCAGGATCGGCTTGATGAGCCCCGCTTCCGCCGCCTCGACGGCCCCGCGCAACGACGTCTCGTCGCAAGGGTGCACCACGATGGTCGCTGGCGCGGAGACCTGCTTCGCCGCGGCGATCAGGCGCTCGTATTTGGCGTGAGGCTGGGGTGCAGTCGCATTGCTAGGGGCCATGCTCACGGTGCGGCTCCAGGTGCTCGAGGCGCTACGATGCCTTCTGCGAGGTCTTCGGGGCGGTCTTTGCCCTGGCTATCTCTGCCGCCGACGCGAAAGAAATGCTGCCGGCCGCTACGGACACGTCGTCCGGCTCGCCAATTCCGAACAGTTCGGCGACCCGCTTCAGCCGCTGAGCGGTCTCGCCGGATACCTCGCCGCTTGCGCTGAGCACATTGCGGATCGCCGCGATCCCCCTGCGACGCTGATCGATATCCGGCGGCAGCAATCGCGGGATGGCCGCCAGCGTCGCGTCCGGCTCGATCAGCAGCAGGAAGAACTGTTCGCGCGCCATCTCCTTGAACCGGGCGAGCGACAATCGTGGTCCCTCGTCATTCAAGCGGACCCGGCGCAACGCTTCGGCGCCGCGCTCGTCGACGGCACGACGCGGCATTCCCGCATAGAGCAGACCGCGAATAATGCACTCCTGCAGGCCTCCGGTGTTGATCTTCGCCTTCAGCTCCGCGATCCGCTCCTGCAACAGCTCGCGATGCAGCAGCGATTTGCCGGGTTTGCGCAGGCCAGCGGCGTTGCGATCGATGCCGACGGCGGCCTGCAGCGCGGGCATGCCATAGATCGCATGGAACATGCGCTCGCTGCCCCCTTCCCACGCATCGCGGCAGGCATCGAGCGCACCGACAATCTGGTTCGACACCGCTTCCTGTGCCGCAAGGAACGGATTGTCGGCCTCGACGGGCGCGCGCTTCTCCCGCGCACCCTCCGCCGCGGCCGCGATCGACGCCATGAACGGGTTCGTGTCGGACAACAGCTCATACTGCAGTCGCAGCGGATGAAACTGGCGCAGCCATTGTGCAGCCTGCGGCGTGACGACCATCCTGACCCAGGGCTGGACGAACGCCCGGTACAGCGACAGGTTGATCTCGGACACTCGCGCGGCGGTCGCGAACTTGCGCTCATCCTCAGCCGAGTTTCCGCCCATGGCACGGATATCGTCGAGCGTGCGCTGCTCGCAATGCATGATCCAGTCGCCCGATACGAGATCGGGATTGGTGGTATCGGCGGACTTGCGCTCGAACGTCGCCTCATAGAGCCCCGGCGGCAGGACATCGATCAGGTCAATATTGCTGGCGAATTCCCGATGCTCCTTCTTGGCGACACCGCCGGAGACGAAGATGCCGAGATGGCCGATGCTTTCGTGCACGGTATAGACGATGGTCTGACCGTAGGACCTGATCTCGTCGACGTCGTCATAGAGATCGAGGATCCAGCCCAATGCCTGCTGCGGCGGCGTGATGTTGTCGCCCTTCGAGCAGAACACCACGATCGGGGAGCGGATGTTGCGCAGATCCACCGTCATGCCGTCGGACATCTTGATGCACCCGGCGGCGAGGTTGTTGCCGATGAACAGCTCGTCGACGATGAACTGGATTTCCTCGGCGTTCAGATTGACGTGGCCGCCCCACCAGCGCTCGAAGTCGAGATAGCGCGGCGCTTCGGTGTCGACCTTGGCATAGACGTTGTATTGCTTGGTCCACAGCGTATTGGATGGATTCTGGTTCTCGAAGTTCTGCACCAGCCAGCTGCCGTCGAACTTTCCGCCGCCGAGATCGCTGGTCAGCGCGGTCAGCCAGCTGCCGCCAAGCAGCCCACCCGAATAGCGCATCGGGTACTTGCCATGAACCCCGGCCCAATAGGACAGCGGCGCTCCCGCCACAATGATCGGTCCGAACAGCTCGGGCCGGATCGCCGCCAGGATCATCACGGCCCAGCCGGCCTGGCAATTGCCGATCACGCACGGTTTGCCTTCCGCATCCGGATGCAGCGTAATGACCTTCTCAAGAAACACGGCCTCGGCGCGCGCGATATCCTCGATCGTCTGCCCGGGCATCGGGTCCGGGGTGAAGCCGACAAAATAGCAGGGATGCCCTGCCCTGAGCGCGAAGCCGATTTCGCTGTCCGCCTTGAAGCCCCCGATTCCGGGACCGTGCCCGGCGCGCGGATCGATCACGACAAAGGGGCGGCGCCGAAGATCGACCTCCACGCCTTCAGGTGGAACGATCCGCACCAGACCGTAATTGACGGGCCGTTCCAGCGTGCGGCCATCCACCACCAGCTCGACGTCGTAGTCCAGGACGTGGGGAACGGTCTGCGCCTGGTGCTCACGGAACTGGTTCCCGCGCTGGCGCATGACGTCCCAAAACAGCAGGCTGCGCTGGGCCGCGTCCGCCAAGTAGTCGAAGGCCGGGTTGGAAAATCCGGACGGTCTCGTGTCCGGCGTCTTTGTCGCGTCCGACATGGTGAAAACCCCTGCCGACTTGTGAGCCGCTTTCGCTGATCTGCCCGCCGTTCTCTGCAGTGCAAAATGATCCGCCCGCCAGCCGCGGCTGCATTGATCTATCTCAAGCCACCGGCGCGCAAGACACGCTTGGATGAGAAGCAGAGCCAGTTCCGAATGTGATGGGATCACGACAGATTTGTGTCGCGAGCCCTGCCAGGCCAATTCCGTTCAGGAGAGCTCCATGTCCACCAATATCGATGAGTTGCTGCCCAACGTCAAAGAGCTCCGCAGGAAGGCGGCGCTCGAAGAATCCGACAAGGCGGAGCAAGCCATGCGCCAGGCGGCCGAGGCCGCGGCCGAAAAGCAGGCGCTGATCGATCATCTCAGCAAGCCCTCCGGTCTTTCGGAAGACGACAAGATCAAGCGCGCGTCCATTGTCATCCAGCGCGCGGTGAGGAATGGCCTCAAGGAAGTGCAGGTCTACCGGTTTCCGAATTTCCTCACCACCGATCATGGTCGCGCGATCAACCAGCAGGAGCCTGGCTGGGAGAATACGCTCACCGGCATCCCCAAGGAGATCTACCAGCTCTGGCAGGACTACCTGAAACCGCGCGGCTACGAAATCCGCTACATGGTCATCGACTTTCCGGGCGGCATCCCCGGAGACATCGGCATCATCCTGAGCTGGTGACGACGACAGCGCGTCTGCTCGAGAACAAGGAGCCGACCATGGCAAAAGACGATGCCTCGAAAAAACTGAAGCGAAAGCTTTATGAAAGAGAGCTGCACAAGCTTCAGGTCGAGCTGTGTCATCTGCAGGCCTGGGTGAAGGCCAAACAGCTGCGGGTCGTCATCCTGTTTGAGGGCCGCGACGCCGCCGGCAAGGGCGGCACTATCAAGGCCATTGCCGAGCGCGTCAGTCCGCGCGTGTTTCGTGTGGTCGCCCTGCCGGCGCCGTCCGACCGGGAAAAGAGCCAGATGTTCCTGCAGCGCTACGTGGCGCATTTTCCCGCGGGTGGCGAAATCGTGATCTTCGATCGCAGCTGGTACAACCGCGCCGGCGTCGAATACGTCATGGGCTTCTGTCCCCCGGAGGAGCACAAGCGCTTTCTCGAACTCTGCCCGGAAATCGAGCAGTATGTTGTCGACGGCGGGATCATCCTGATCAAGCTGTGGCTGGAAGTCGGGATGGAGGAGCAGGAGCGGCGGTTCAAGGCCCGCATCGACGATCCCTTGCGGCAGTGGAAGCTCAGCCCGATGGATGTCGAATCCTACCGGCGCTGGTATGACTATTCGCGTGCGCGTGACATGATGCTCAAGGCGACGCACACCAGGCATGCGCCGTGGTACATTGTCCGGTCCGATGACAAGAAGCGGGCGCGCCTGAACGCCATTTCCCACATTCTGAATACCATACCGTACAAGCGTGTCCGCAACGCCAAGGTGAAGCTGCCGGCGCGGGCGGGAAAGGGCCGCTACAATGATCAGGCGCCGCTGCGCGGGATGAAATTCGTGCGCGAGCGGTACTAGCCGCACGCGAATAGTCATGTTGCGATAGTCATGTTGCGGCAGATCGTCTTCGGGAGCGCGATCAGTCTCTCCAATATCGCCGTCCATGCACTGGCGATGACCGCTGTCATTCGCGCGGCGCGAGCCGCTGCGGCGCCACGGCGGCCATGGCCGGCGTTGCGGCTGATCGCGGTGATGATCGCCACGGTCGCGGTGCTGATGGCGGCGCATGTCTGCGAGGTCATGATCTGGTCGCTGGCCTACGCAGTGGTCGCAGCGGCGCCGGCGGAAGCAGACCTGCTGTACTTTGCTTTCGTCAACTATACCACGCTCGGATACGGCGACATCGTTCCCGTTCCACGCTGGCGCCTCATCGGGCCGATGACCGCGATGAACGGCGTGCTGCTGTTCGGCTGGTCGACCGCGGTCATTTTCGAGGTGCTGACCTCGACCCTTCGCTCCGCGCGGGCGGAGTGAACCAACCTTCGCCGCCGCTAAGTTCGCGGCGGCAGCAGATAGAGCGTCATGGCGAAGATCACGTAGACTGCGACGATCAAGGCTCCGACGAACCACGCGGAGCGCCCGCTATTGGTGACGAGGGATGCGGTCAAGGTGGCGATGATCATCATCGCCACCGCGCCGCGCCAGAACTGCAGGTCCATCGGTATCGGGCCGATCGCATAACTGAGCAGCACGAGCAGCGGCGCGACAAGCAGCGCGATCTGGACCGCGCTGCCGAGCGCGATGCCGACGCTCAGATCGAGCTTGTTCTTGCGCGCGGCGGCAAAAGCCGAGACCATCTCGGCGGCCCCACCCACCAGCGCCACGATAATGAAGCCGACAAAGGCGGGGGTGAGCCCGAGCGTGGTCGCCGCCTGCTGCACCGAC
The DNA here is from genome assembly GCA_040756765.1 of Pseudomonadota bacterium. GTDB lineage: Bacteria > Pseudomonadota > Alphaproteobacteria > Rhizobiales > Xanthobacteraceae > Bradyrhizobium_A. Next base: position 120,031 of record JBFLYG010000006.1, read on the forward strand.
GCGACGAACACCTCGCTGACCAGCGCCACCAGCACGGTGACGCCCGCGAGCACCACCAGCGCCAGGGGCAGCGGCCATTCCGCCACGCCGGCATCGTCATGACCTTCGCTCGCGAACAGTTCGCGATGGGTTCCGAGCGAGAACAACAGACCCAGTCCGTAGACGACGATCAGCAGCACCGAGAGACCCACGCTCAGCGTGTGCATGAACGCCGCGCTGGTGGTGGCGGCATCGGCTTCGGCGAGCACGGACGGAATCAGCATCGCGATCGTCGCCAGGAACAGGAGCCCGCCCTGAAGGCGCGCGTTGTTGCGGTTGTAGTCCTGCACATGATGGTAGATCCCGCCGAGCAGGAATGACGCCCCCAGCATGAACACCGCGTTGGTCACGATCGCCCCTGCCACCGTGGCCTTGACGAGCACGTGCTGCCCGGCGCGCAGCGCAGCCAGGGCGATGATCAGCTCGGTCAGGTTTCCCAGCGTGGCGTTCAGCAGGCCGCCGATCATTTCTCCGGTCTTGCTGGCGACCGCCTCCGTGGCGCGGCTGAGCAACGCCGCGAGCGGCACGATGGCCGCGACCGACAGCACGAACAAAAGCGTATGCGCCTGCGGCGCCGCGACCTCTGCAACCAGCACCGCAGGCACCAAAATCAGAAGCCACAACAACGGGGTATGACGAATTTCCACAAGCAGGAGCGTCACGCCACCGCCTCCGGGAAACGGTTCATTCGCGGGTTGGTGACCCATGTTCCGTCCTCCTGACGGGCTAACGGTCAGCGGCCCACGCTGCTACGACAGATGCAGAACGACGTGAACCGATCCACCGTGCCGCTGCATCTGGCAGCGCAGCCCGCTCTTCTCGAACACCTTCAGCATGCCGGTGTTCTCGGCCAGCACCTCGGCCATCAGCTCCGTGAGGCCGGCGTCCCGGGCGATCGCGGCGAGGTGGCGCAACAGGCAGGCCCCGATCCCTCGCCCCTGATGCGCGTCCACAACGACAAACGCGATTTCAGCCTGCCCGGGCTTGACCAGGACGTAACGCCCGCCGCCGATGATCAACGGCCGCCCGCCCTCCTCGGTCACCGCGATCAGGGCCACCTGGGTGGCGAAGTCGACGTCAGTGAAGAAGGCGACTTCCTTTTCCGAGAACGCACGCTTGGGGCCGAAGAAGCGACGATAGAGCGACATGGCGCTGACCTGCCCGACAGCAGCGACGAAATCGGCGCGGTCGTCAGGTCTCAGCGCGCGGATTTCGATGCGCGATCCGTCGCGCAGGCCTTCAAACGCCGAATAATTCGCAAGATGCGACGTCATCGTTTCCTGCCACGCCAACGGCCTGTGCCGGGCTACTTCGGCGCCCCGACAGATGCCGCGATCTCCCCGACTGCATCAGCGCAGGCTGACTTCAATTCCGCTCACGGCGGCGGAAAACTCCAGGCCAAGCTTGCGTCCCTTCAACTCGAGGACCACTCCCTTCGCGTTCTGCAGCCATACCGCGTCATCGCCGACGCCGAATGCGCCGCCTGTCCCGGCGGCGCTGTAGATGCCGGCAATGTCCGACGGAGCGTTCAGATGATAGGCCCGCCCGATCAATCGCGTCTTCGAGGCGCCCACGGTCACCCCGACACTCATTCCACGGATGCTCAGCGGATAGTTTCGCCCGTGAAAGCTCAGGGTCCCGCTGCCGCCGCCGGCCCCGACGATGAACCCGGCCTTGGTGACAACGACCCGAACCGACCCCGTCGCCGCCAAAGCCGGCGCAAGCCCTGCCGCAGCCGCCAGCCATCCCAGCGTCGAAGCCCATACGGCGGCACGTAGCATCCCGATCCGACGAGCTGTCATCTCATTCTCCCCGTGATGATCATGATCACCCGGTCAGTGCCATCGTCGCTGTCATGCGGCGCCTCGATCGTCCTCAACGCAGGCGCGCGGGGCGTCCGCCGCACCAGCAGCGGGATCGTCGGCCCGCATCCACGCCACCAGCAATTCCCACGCCACCGCCAGCACGATCGGGCCGACGAACAGCCCGATCAGGCCGTGCGCCAGCGTGCCGCCGATCACGCCGATCACCACGACCAGCGTGGGCGTCTTCAGGCCCTGCCCCATGACGATGGGCTTGAGCACATTGTCGAGCAGGCTCGCCGGAATCATGTAGGCGGTGAACAGCGCCGCCGACTGGTGGTCCATCCAGCTCCAGCACCATGCGACGACGGGAATGATCACGATCGCGGCTCCGATCTGCACGATCCCGAGGGCCAGCACCATCACGGTCAGCACGCTGGCCCCGGGCACGCCGGCGACCTTGAACCCGATGCCGACGACCAGCGCCTGCAGCAGCGCAATGCCAATGATCCCGCGGGTCACGGAGCGGATGGTTGCGCCGGCGAGCGCCACGAATTCGTCGCTGCGTTGCGGCACGATATGCAGCAGCATCGCCCGCGCCGCCTGAGCCAGCCTCGGGCCCGGCGGCAGCAAGAAACCTGCAACGACGATCGAGGCGAGGATGTAGAAGATTCCGGCCGCGGCACGCCTCGCGGCGCCAAGCACTGGTCCAGCGAACGGTTTGAGCTGGGGCGCCAGCTGACGCAGCGCACTGCCGAGATTGGTTGCGGCCATATCCCAGGCCTCATGGATCCAGGCCCCGATCAGCGGCCAGCTTTTGACCGAAGCGGGCGGCGGCGGCACCGTCAGCGCGCCAGCGCCGAGCAGATCGGACAGAGCACCGAGGCTATCGATCAGACCGAACCCCAGCCATGCCGCAGGTCCGATCAGAAAGGCAAGACCGAGCGAAGTCACCACCATCGCCGCGAGATAGCGCCGGCCATGCAGGCGATCCGCAAGCCAGGCAAAGCCCGGATACATGGCTGTCGCGAGAACGGTGCTCCAGATCAGGATCGGAACGAACGGCCGGACCAGCACGTACGACCAGTAGACGAGGAAAGCGAGGAGGCCGAGCCGGATCGCCAACTGAATGACGTCGTCTCTGGGATACGGGCGCGTACGCAGCGTTTCTCGAGAACGGCTCACGGCGACGTTTTCCGGCTGTTGTGCGCCGATACGATCCGGCCAGTCACGGTCATCCTAGATCCCTGACCACATGCGCGTGCGTTGATCCAGATCAACGCACATCGCGAACAACCGCCGGAGCCTTGGCACCGCGGCGCAGCCGACAGCGGGGCCCGCCATGCCGGTCTGGCCGGCCCAGCCATTCAAAGGCTGCGGCACCTCCGATGCTCTTGTTCCGGAGACCGAAGCGTCATGTTCAAGGACATCCTGGCCTACTTGCCCCCGGACAACCGCGCTCAGGCCATCATCGACTGCGCCGTGTCGCTGGCGCATCGTTTCGGTGCGCACCTTGACGCCGTCGCCGCGGTCGAGGCTCCCGTCAACAGGGACATCCCGGTCGGGGCGACCTCCGCCGCGCTCGAGCTCGTCCTGCAGTACGAAGCGGGCATGAAGCAATGCGCGCAAGCGCTGCGCCGGTTCGAGACCGCGGCGAAGGCTGCTGGTGTGTCGTGCGCCACCAGGGCAGTCTGCGATACGCCGGACCCGGTCGATCTCAAGCTCCTGCAGGCGTCGCGCCTGTATGACCTCGCCATCGTCATCCGGCCCGAGCGCTCCCAGGCGAAGCTCGATCATGCGCTGTGCGAAGCCGTGCTGTTCGATTCGGGCCGCCCCATGCTGATCGTCCCCGGCATGCACCGCGGCGCGCTCGATCTCGATCATATCTCCATTTGCTGGAACGGTGGACGACAGGCGGCACGGGCTGTCCATGACGCACTCCCCCTGCTCCGGCAGGCCCGGACCATCGATATCATCGCTGTCAACGAGGACGACGTCTCCGGCGCGACCTGTTCCGAGGCGCTGGCCTCGCATCTTCACCGCCACCAGCTCAGCGCCCATGTCCGGCGGCTGCGGTCGGCGTCGTCCGATGTGTCCAGCACCATCCTGTTGGCCGTCGCCGACGCCGGCAGCCACGTGCTGGTGATGGGCTGCGACGGCTACGCACGATACAAGGAGTTCAGGCTCGGCGAGGTAACGCACGGGATCATCGACATGACGACGATTCCGGCTTTCGTCGCGAACTGACCGGCAGCGCTTCGATGTCACAAGAGTTTTGAGGCCCGCACCACCAGTGGTTGCCCATGCCATGCCCCTCGCCTGCTTCGTCGCGCCAGCATGAAATTGAGTCGCGCGGCGGCCGGATCGATTGTACGATCAAGCCGTATTGGCCCAAACTTGCAGAACAGCCCAGATCACGGGCAGCTTTTCACGGCACACGCCGAGACCTTTTGCGACAGTCGGCCGAAGATCTCGATCATTGATATCGGCGCACGATTTCTCGTCGTATTGCGGAGGGGTCTTCATGGGCACGACCGGGACCGTCAAGACCGATAACGCAGCGGACGATTCATCTTGCGACGCATGCAAAGCATCGCAGCTTTTTGCCGAGCTCGTCACCGCGACGGCCTCCACAACGCGCGGTGCCAGCGAGTTCTCCTACGCCAAGGACGAGGAGATCTATGGCGAAAGGGAGCCTGCCGACTACGTGTATCAGGTCGTTCGCGGCGCCGTCCGCACCTACAAGCTTCTCTCGGACGGCCGCCGCCAGATCGACGCGTTTCATCTGCCGGACGATGTGTTCGGACTCGGCAGTGATCCGGTGCATCAGTTTACCGCAGAAGCCATCGTCGACACGAGCATTCGCATCGTGCGACGTCGCAGCCTGAACGCAGTGGCGGCAAGCGACATTCGGGTCGTCCACGACCTTCTGAGCATGACGGCGACCAAGCTCCGCCAGGCGGAAGAGCATGTGCTGCTGCTGGGGCGCAAGATGTCGATGGAGCGCGTCGCCGCCTTTCTGCTGGAGATGGATCATCGCCTGGCACGTGCAGGCATGCTGGTGCTGCCGATGAGCCGCCGCGACATCGCCGATTATCTCGGCCTGACGCTCGAAACCGTGTCCCGTGCGCTGTCGCAGCTCCAGGAGGACGGCGTCATCAGGTTCACCGGCTGCCACCAGCGCGACATCATCATCGAAAATCGCCAGTGCCTGCACCAGTTGAATAAGTAGAGGTTCGTCCCGCGATCGCCCCCAGAAGGGGCAACGTCACGCGCATTGCTGATGGAGCAGGCTGGCCATGTTCACCCGGCTTCCGATCCTGACGAGCCTCAACGGCTACAAGGGCGAATGGCTGCGCGACGACGCCACTGCGGGGCTCGCGGTCGCCGCGGTGGCGATACCGAGCGCGATCGCCTACCCGGCAATCGCGGGGCTGCCGCCGGAGGTCGGGCTGTACTCCAGCATCCTGCCGCTGATCGGCTATGCCGTGTTCGGTCCCTCGCGCCAGCTCGCGGTCGGCCCGGATGCGGCAACGATGACGGTGCTCGCCGCCGCGCTGGCGAGCATGGCGGAGATGGCGCCGGCCGACCGTGTCGCCGCGGCATCGGTGCTGGCGCTGGCCGTCGGCCTGCTCTGTCTCGCGGGACGCCTGTTTCGCCTCGGCGTGATCGCGACATTCCTGTCGAAGCCGATCCTGGTCGGCTTCATCAGCGGCATTGCGGTTTCGATCCTGATCGGCCAGATCGGACGCTTCACCGGCCTCAAGATCGAATCCGACGGCCTCATCCCGCCAATCATCGAACTCGCCCGCAAGGCGCACGCGATCCACTGGCCGTCGGTCATGCTCGGCGTCACGATGTTCGTGTTGCTGCGCGTCATGACAGCGCTGCGCTCGCCGATCCCGGGGCCGGTGGTGGTGGTCGTCGTTGCGGTTGTGGCGTCGGCGCTGTTCGATTTCGAGGGCATGGGGATCAAGGTGGTCGGCGATCTGCCGAAAGCCTTTCCCATGCCGTCGCTTCCCGTCATCACCAATCTGCCGGTCAGGGAGCTGCTGCTCGGCGCCGCCGCGGTCTGGCTGGTGAGCTTCGGCTCGGGCATCGTCGCGGCGCGCAGCTTCGGCGCACGCGGCAAGTTCGAGGTCGATGCCAACGCCGAGCTGACGGGCCTCGGCGCCGCCAACATCGCATCGGGCCTGTTCAGCGGCTTTCCGGTCACCGTTTCGGATTCCCGCACCGCCATCAACATGGCGACCGGCGCACGATCGCAAGCATCGAGCCTGATCGCGGCGCTGACGCTCACGGTCGCGCTCGTCTATCTTCACGGCGCCATCAGGCTGCTGCCCGTCCCCGTGCTCGGCGCCATTCTCGTCGCCGCCGCGCTCAACATCATCGACCTTGCCGGTCTGCGCGAGGTCTGGCGCATCAGCCGGATGGAGTTCGTCTTCGCGTTGATCGGCCTGTTCGGCGTGGTCGGCCTCGGGGTGCTGGCCGGCGTCGTGATCGCGGTCGGCGCCACGCTGCTGTACCTGCTGCTCAAACTGATGCGTCCGCGCGACGCCATGCTCGGCCGCATTGCCGGCCAGCACGGCTTCTACAAGCTGCATCGCTCAAAGGCCGCGCATCCGGTGCCCGGCCTCGCCCTCTGCCTGGTCGAGGCCAGCCTGTTGTTCCTCAACGTCGACCATGTGAAGTCGCGGCTGCTGGCGATCGCGCAGGCGCTTCCCGCCGACACCCGCTGGTTCGTGCTCGACGCCAGCGCCATCGTGCAGATGGATTCGACCGCGGCCGCCATGCTGGAAGAGGTCCGCAGCGCCTTCGCCGCGCGCGGACTGGCGCTCGGCTTCGCCGAGCTGCATGCCGAACCGAAGGAAATTCTGGAGCGCGCCGGCCTGCTCGATGCCATCGGCAAGGGGATGATCTTCGAGGATCTCGAGGATGTCATGACCGCCTTTGAGCAGGCTCCGCGATAGCCCGGTGCGGTCCGGGCGCCTTGATCTATCTCAAGGCACGTTGCAGGCAGGCTCGGCAAAAGGCGAAGCTTGGCTCCTTTGTCATCAGGAGGCGCATATGACGCCCTGGGTGATGAGACCGTGGATGGCCGTGGTGGTGCTGGCCTTGCTGCCCTGCAGCGCGCCGGCGCAGAATCCGAGCCCGACGCCGACGGCCGCCCCAGCAGCGGCGGAACAGCAGCCCCTCAAGCCCGCGGAACTCGACGGGCTGGTTGCGCCGATCGCGCTGTATCCGGATACGCTGCTCGCCAACATTGTGATGGCCTCGACCTATCCGCTCGAGGTGGTGCAGGCCGACCGCTGGGTCCGCGAGAACAAACAGCTCAAGGGCGACGAACTGAGAGCGGCGGTGGAGAAGCAGGCCTGGGACGACAGCGTCAAGGCGCTGGCGGCGACGCCCACCGTGCTCGAGATGATGAGCACGAAGCTCGACTGGACGCAGAAGCTCGGCGACGCCGTGCTCGCCCAGCAGCCGGACGTGATGGACGCGATCCAGCGCCTGCGCGCGAAAGCCTATGACCGTCAGAAGCTGACGACCACCAAGCAACAGACCGTCACGGTGAAGCAGGAGCAGAACAAGCGGGTGATCGCCATCGAGCCCGCGGTCGCGGACACTGTCTACGTGCCCTACTACGAGCCGGCCACGGTCTACGGCGAATGGCCGTATTCCGACTATCCGGCCTACCCCTATGACTGGCCGGCGCCCGGCTACATCGGCGCCGGCGTGCTCGCAACCGGCATCGCGTTCGGCGCCCGCTATGCGCTCGGTCGCTGGACGACAGGCGGCTACTGGGGCGGCAACCGCATCAACTGGGGCGGCGGAGACATCAACATCAATCGCGGCGCCCGTGTCGAGCATTGGCAGCACAACCCGCAGCATCGCCAGGGCGTGCGCTATGGCAACGCCAACCTGCAACAGAAATTCGGCAACAACAATCTGCGCGCCGGCCGCGACCAGCGCATGGATTTCCGTGGCCGCGGCGGCGAGCAGGTACTCCGGCCCGGCGGAGAACGTCCGAGCGCGGGGGACCGCATGGCCAACCGTGACGGCGAGCGCGCCGGCACCGCTGATCGCGCCAATCGGCCTGAACGCGGCCAGGCCAGGCAAGCCGGCGCCGGCAAACAGGCGCGCGGGGAGCGCGGTGGCGGCAACCGTGCCGCGGCCCGCCCGAGCCGGCCGGCCGGCGGACGCGATACGGCATTCGGGAACATGCAGTCCGGCCGCGTCGCGAACCGTCAGTCCCAGCGCGGACGCGCGAGCTTTGCGAGCGCCAATTTCAGCCGTGCCAGCTTCGCCGGAGCCGGCGCCCGCATGGGTGGCGGAGGCTTCCGAGGCGGTGGCTTCGGCGGCGGCGGCTTCCGCGGCGGCGGCGGCTTTGGCGGCGGAGGCTTCCGAGGCGGCGGCGGGCGGCGGTCCGATGTCAGGCTCAAGCACGACATCGTCCTGCTCGGCACGATCGACAACGGTGTCGGCTTCTACCGCTTTGCCTACAACGGCAGCGACAAGGCCTATGTCGGCGTGATGGCGCAGGAGGTGCAGACGGTGATGCCGCAGGCGGTCACGCGCGGTCGCGACGGCTACCTGCGCGTCTTCTACGACAGGCTTGGATTGAGGTTCGAGACCTACGACCAGTGGATCAGATCCGGAGGACACGTCCCTCGCAAGATGCGGTGACACGAAGCGGCACGCAACGCCGGCCCGTCTCAGCTTCCATGCGATACAGGATGCCACGACCATGACCAACGCGATGTCTCGCCCCCCGTCCCTCGCAAGAGCGTCCACCCTGGCGGCGGTGATGCTCGTCGCCATGGCCTCCGCGGCCGTGGCGCAGCAGCCGTTCAAAACCCCGGACGATGCCGCCGTCGCGCTGGCAACGGCCGTCCGAAGCGGCGACAGGACCAGCATGCTCGCGGTCCTTGGCCGCGACGCAGCCGACATCATCTCGTCCGGCGACACCGTGGCCGACGCGGCGACGCGCCAGCGCTTTCTTGCCGCCTACGACGCGCGCCATGAGGTGAATCCCGACGGCGACAAGGCGACCATGATGGTCGGACAGGAGGACTTTCCGGTCCCCATCCCGCTCGTGCGCAAGGACGGACAGTGGCGGTTCGACACCGCGGCGGGGCGCGACGAAATCCTGTTCCGCCGCATCGGCCGCAACGAGCTCGATGCGATCCAGGCCTGCCTCGCCTATGTCGATGCGCAGAGCGATTATGCCGACAAGGACCGCACCGGCGCGGGGCCCGGCGTCTATGCGCAGCATATCATCAGCAATTCCGGCAAGACAGACGGGCTCTATTGGAAGACCGCACCAGGCGATGAGGCGAGCCCGCTCGGCGAACTGGTCGCGCAAGCCACCAGCGAAGGCTACAGCGCAGGCGGCCAACGCGCTCCGTTCCGCGGCTACTATTTCAAGATCCTGACGAGGCAGGGACCAGCCGCCCCCGGCGGCGCGCTCAATTATCTGGTACACGGCAAGATGATCGGCGGCTTTGCCCTCGTCGCCTGGCCGGCGGATTACGGCAACTCCGGCGTCATGACCTTCCTCGTCAGCCACGGCGGCACCATCTACCAGAAGAATCTCGGGGACCACACCGAGCAGCTCGCCGAACGAATGACCGCATTCAATCCGGACGACACCTGGAAGAAGGTCGAGGCAACCGATCAGCAGCAATGAGCCGGTATTGCTGGCACGGAATGCATGGGCCCGGCACAGCATGCCTTCGTCGCCCTTCCATCGCGAGCCTTGCCAGGCATCGGAATGTCATTGCCCCGCAATCCTGAGCGCCGTCACCGCGACACAGGCGTTACCGAAAGGAATGAGCATGATCTGCGCGCCGTTCGGCAGCGTCATCAGCGAGAGGTCCCCCAATGCTCCGCTCTGGCCATTGAGCTTGGCAAGTTCGGCGGCGACGACCGGACAGCTCTCGGGGTTTGGCGTCACCCGCACCAGGTTCCCCTCGCAGACGGACCCGACCGGCGCGGCGAACACGACACCTGCGGCATGCTGCGCCCCATTGGCCTGGGTCTGATTGAGCACGACCAGCGACTGCACCGAGTGGGCATTGCCGGCCTTCGCGTCCCACTGGCTCTGGGCGGTGAAGGCTGAGTTCGTCGCCAGCCCACGGCCGAGCGCACCGAACACATTGGCGCAGGTCGCGATGTTTCCCTGACGTGCATGCTCGTCGAACACCGTCGGTTGCTGGGCCGCCTGCTGGGTCTGTGCCGCCGCCGCGTTGCCCGGCTGGGCCTGTCCGTCCGCGGCACGCGGCTTGGGCTGCGGTTTCGCCACTGCCACGGGAGACTTTTTCACGGGCGCCGGCACAGCGGTCCCGGGAGGCGAAAGCGGCGTCGGAGACGTCTGCTGCGCGAACACCATCACGCCAGTGCCGAAGGCCGCGATCACGAGCGCGCCGCCGACCGATGCGAGCGCCAGCAGTGCGGTGCGGTTGAAGTGCATGGATCAATTTCCTTCCTGGTGCCGCGTCCCGGCAGCCATGCGACGACTTCGCATTCGACGCCTCGCCATGACGCTATTTCAGTTTCGAGAGTGCAACAAAGAGCCCGTCCAGCGGCGCCTCCAGGATGACCGGCCCGGCCTGCGGAAGCTGATAGGAGATCTTGCTCGGCGTCGCCGCCCGGATGTGCCGCTTCAGCATGTCGCCGATCGCAATGGTGGCCATGCAGAAGCTGCTGCCGCACTGATCGGTCTGCGCGACGATCCGGTCCGGCCGCGCGCCCATGGCGATTTCGATGGGCTGCCCGATCCCGACGGCAGCCGGGACGCGCATCATCATCAGTGGCCTCCCTTCCGCCGTCGCAATGAGGGACCAGCTGAAGACGACGGCCCCCTGCGGATCGACGATCGATTGGGTGACGTTGCAGACGCGGCGCTTCGATTTCAGGCTCTCGTCGCAGATCAAGGTCCAGTTCCGAAACGGCTGAATCATGCGACGAAACTCGCCGAGCGTTTCCCCTTGAGGAACCGCGACATCCGACGGCTTCACGGCGTAGCCGCCGGACGGAGCCGGCTGCCCGCTGACGCCGCCAGCGGCACAGATCAGCGCCGCGGCAACGAGGCAGGCGAAGTTGCGCATCAGGCACTCAGAGCGTCAATTGAGCGTCACGCTCAAACCGCCACCCACGCCCCAGTCTCCACCGCTCGTGGTCGCCGCCGCATTGGTGCGCACGCGGCCATCCTCGCTGGTGTACCCCAAGCCGAACGAGAAGGCGCCCTCACCGCGCCACAGGCCGCCGCCGACCGACGCGCTGACCTTGCCGGGCCGGTCGTCATAGCGCAGCGAGGCTGCGGCCATGCCGATGGCGGCGCTGCGCCAAGCTTCCTGCCGCGCCTGGCCGATCTGACCGTTCAGCATGCTGAAGGCGCTGTTGAGCTGGTTGACGTTGACGGCATCGGTTCCGTTGACGCCCGCCGCCACGTTGCTGATGGTCACCGGGGAGCCGTTGCCGTTGTTCAACGTGATCTTGTTGATGGTCTTGCCGGAGCCGTCAGTGTCGTAGCGCAGCGAACTGTTGGCCAGCGCCTGGAGCTGGCTGACGTTGACCGCATCGGTTGCCGCTGAGCCAGCCGCCACATTGGTGATGCGCCGCTCCGCGCCGGACGCACCGACCGACACCTCGCCCGTGGCGACGCCGGCAACGGACTTGCCGACGACCGGAGTGTAGGCGGCGTCGCTGAGGTTTGCCGTGGTGGTCGCATTGGCGCCGAGCGCCAGCGAATTGGCCTGGGTCGCCTTGGCGCCGGCGCCGATGGCCACCGAGTTGTCGCCCGACGCCGCGGAGCCGTTGCCCATCGAGATCGCGTTGCTGCCACTCGCGACCGCCTGGGGCCCGATCGCGACGCTCTCCGCGCCGAGCGCGGAGGAATCCGCCGCGGTGGAGTTGGCATGGAAGTACTTGGTGACGGCGCCACCGTTGCTGATGTTGGTGACGGTGTTGTAGAGGCTGCCGAGCGCCATGTTGGTGGCCCACAGCTGCGAGCCGTTGATCGCATCGGTCGAGGTCGCGCTGATCTGGCCCGCCGCCACGTTGGTGATGGTACGCTCGGCGTTGAGCGCGCCGACGCTCACCGTCGAGGTCGGCGCGGTGCCGGCGAAGCTGTAGCTCGTGCCGTCGATGGTCGTGCCGGTGGTTTTGACCACGGCGGAGGTGGTGGAGTTGGCGCCGAGCGCCACGTCACCGGCCTGGGCTGTCGCCTTCGCGCCCGCACCGAGCGCAACACTGGTGGGATTGGTGGTGGATGCTCCCGCGCCGAGCGCCAGGGACTGGATGCCGTTGGCCTGGGCATTGGTGCCCAGCGCCACTGCATCCGCGAAGCCGACATTGGCATTCTGGCCGATGGCGATGCCCCCCGGAGCATTCATCTGCACCACCGCACCGTTGCCGATGCCGATGCCGTTGTCGCCGTTGACCACGGTCTGCGGCCCCACGGCGACGGCATTGTTGCCGACCGCGAGCGAGTCCGCGAGGGTGGAGTTGGCGTGGAAGTACTTGGTGGTCGTGGTCGCGAACGACGACAGCGCGCCGGTGAGCTGCCGCACCGTGACCGCGTCGCTCGACGCCGTGCCGTCGGCGACGTTGGTGATCTGGCGATAGCTGGTCGCATTGCCGACCGACACCGCGCCGAGCAGTGCGAGGTCGCTGGTGTTGTAGGGGATGATGGTGCCGCCGATGGTGCCGGACGCCGGCGCGATGGCGCGGTTGGAGACCGAGCCCGAGCCGATCGCGACGCCATCGGCCACGGTCACCGAGGTGTTGTAGCCGAGCGCCGTCGCCCGCGCCGCGGTGGCCGAGGCAGCGACGCCACCCGCCATGGAATCGATGCCGGTCGCGCCATTGTTGGCATAGTTCGCCTGCTGGGTGCCGCCGTCATTCACGCCATAGTAGTGGGTGAGCTGGCTGGAGACCGTGGTGAGCTGGGTATAGACGGCGCCGATCGCTTGTGTCGTCGCCCAGAGCTGCGAACCGTTGACCGCATCGGTCGAGGAGTTGCTGATCCGCCCTGCGGCGACATTGGTGATCGTGCGCTCGGCGTTGAGCGCGCCGACGCTGACCGTCGAGGTCGGAGCCCCGCCGGCGAAGGTGTAGGCCGTGCCGTCGATGGTGATGCCCGTGGTCGGGACCACGACGGCGGTGACGGAGTTGGCGCCGAGCGCCACGTCACCGGCCTGGGCCGTCGCCTTCGCGCCCGCGCCGAGCGCGGCGTTGGTTCCAAAGGAGGTCAACGATCCGGCGCCCAGCGCCAGGGACTGGATGCCGTTGGCCTGGGCATTGGTGCCGAGCGCCACCGCGTCCGCGAAACCGACGTTCGCATTCTGGCCGATGGCGATGCCACCAGGAGCGGTCATCTGCACCACCGCACCGTTGCCGATGCCGATGCCGTTGTCGCCGTTGACCACGGTCTGTGGCCCCACGGCCACGGCGTTGTTGCCGACCGCAAGCGAGTCCGCGAGCGTGGAGTTGGCATGGAAGTATTTGGTGGTCGTGGTGGCGAACGACGTCAGCGCGCCGGTCAGCTGCCGCACCGTGACCGCGTCGCTCGACGCCGTGCCGTCGGCGACGTTGGTGATCTGGCGGTAGCTGGTCGCATTGCCGACCGACACCGCGCCGAGCAGCGTCCGGTCCATGGTGTTATAGGGAACGTAGGTTCCGATGAGGCCGGATGCAGGCGCGATCGCGCGGTTGGAGATCGAGCCCGAGCCGATCGCGACGCCATCGGTCACGACCACCGAGGTGTTATAGCCCAGCGCCGTCGCCCGCGCCGCGGTTGCGGAGGCGGCAACGCCGCCCGCCATGGAGTCGACGCCCGTCGCGCCATTGTTGGCGTAGTTCGCCTGCTGGGTGCCGCCGTCGTTCACACCATAATAATGGGTGAGCTGGCCCGAGACGGCGGTGATCGCCTGATTGGTCGCATAGAGCTGCGAACCGTTGATCGCATCCGTCGAACCGCCGCCGATCCGCCCCGCGGCGACATTGGTGATGGTGCGCTCGGCATTGAGCGCGCCGACGCTGACCGTCGATGTCGGGTTCACACCGGCGAAGGTATAGGTCGTGCCGTTGATCACCGTGTTGGGCGTGGCAACAGCTACGGCGGTGACCGAGCCCGAGCCCAGCGCCACGTCGCGGGCGTTGTTCGCGGTGGCTCCGTCGCCGAAAGCGAGCGAGCCCGCCCCGAGCGCGCTGCTGCTGTTGCCGAGCGCGACCGACCCCTGCCCCTGCGCATTGTTGCTGTTGCCGATCGCGATCGCACCGATGCCGTTGGCGGTGTCGTTCGAGCCCATGCCCACGGCGCCGGTGCCGTTGACGTTGTTGGGATCGCCGATCGCCACCGCGCCGTTGCCATTGGCGACCTGGCCTTCGCCGATCGCCACCGCACCGGTGCCGCCCAGGACCTGAGAGTTGTGCCCCATCGCGACCGCTCCGGTGCCGGCCGCGGCGGCGACCTTGGTCGTGTCGCCGACCGCGACGGTCGAGGCGGCGAGCGCCTGCGAGCCGGTGCCGAGCGCGGTGGAGCTCTGGCCGCTCGCAATCGCGCCCAATCCTAACGCGCTTGCGCGCGCGGCAGTCGCAGCAGCGTTATTGCCGAGCGCCACGGCGGACGTGCCCGTGCTCTGGGCCCCCGATCCCACCGCGACCGCGCCGACTCCACTCGACACCGCCAGATTGCCCAGGCCCACCGCGAAGTCGCCCGAAGCATTGGTAGAACGACCAAGGGCAACGGCGCTTATGCCCGACGCAGTGGCAAGGTAGCCCATCGCCATGGCCTGCGCAGCGGAAGCGGCAGCCCCGTTTCCGATCGCCGTCGACTGGTCTGCCGACGCTTTGGCGGAGGTGCCAAAGGCGCTGGATCCGGTCCCCGTCGCAGAAGCGGTCGTGCCAACGCTCGTGGACCATGCCCCTGTGGCGGTTGCGGAAGTGCCGAGCGCAACCGCCTCGAAGCTGAAGCCGGCGGGCGCCGTCCCGCTCGCATTCGCACCGATGCCGATGGCGATCGGAGAGCCGCTCCCGGTCGCGACGGCCTTGGCGTTGCTGCCCAGCGCGAGACTGGAGCCACCGCCACTATTGGCAACTGCGCCGACGCCGATCGCGAGCGTGTTCGCCGCCAAGGCCTGGGCCGTGGCCCCAAAGGCGATGGCATAGGTGCCGTTTGCGACGGTATTGACGCCATGGGCTATGGCGCCGTCCCCATTGGCGTGAGCATTTCCGCCCACGGCGAGAGCATTGACACCGGTCGCATTTGAAATCACGCCGAGAGCGATCGCATTGATGCCATTGGCAGAATTAGCATACCCGACAACGATCGAGCCATCGCCGGTGGTGCTGTTGCTGGCACCGATCGCCAGGGCGTTCAGGCCGTTTGCATGGGTATTAAGGCCCACGGCGGTCGATCCGGCACCGGTAGTGGTGGCTCCACAGCCGATCGCCGTGCTCAGGGACACTGCAGAGGGATTCGAGCCGCAATCAGCAACGTTGGTATAAGTCCCATTGCCAATGGCAAGCTGCGCGAACGCCGCTTGCGGGGCCATGATCCCCGTCACGGCAAGCAGCACACCGACCGCCCCGCCAACGCCCAGCCCGCCGAGCCCCAGCCGGTCGCGCTTTGTCCCGAGCACGCGATGCGCCAGGCGCAGCACCGCGAGAATCCGACGCCGCAGCGAACGGCTGCCCGCATCGCCGAGCACGATCCAATTGTGAACGAAGGCATAGCGGCGCGGCGGGATGGATGATGACGTCGAAACCTGAGCGGCTGGCATGGTGCCCCCTTGACCTCTTCTTTCTGCACCGAGGCTGCATCGCCATCGGCCGCACGATCGCGCAGTCGGACAGATGCGGATGAGGACAGGCCAAGGCGCGGCACGCCGCAACCTCCAGCTCAGTCGATGGTTCGCTGATTGGAACGAGCGCATCCCGCCGATGACGCCCGCTTCGACTGCCCCATCACAACTCCGAGTCATGATGTGCGATGATAGACAAGAGATCATCGGCGTCACCCAGCACGCCGTCCAAATAGCTCGCAGATCGTCTCACAAGTCGAAGGATCCGCGCGACCGATCGCCGCTTCGGGGCGCGCGGCGCATCAACCGAAAATTAATCACTGACGCCTGCGCTCGCGCGCTTCGCGCGGGCTATAGCCGAATTCACGACGAAACGCGCGCGCGAAATCCGATGCGAGCTTATAGCCGTAGCGATATGCGACCTGCTGCACCTGCTTGTCAGCGCGCTCGGCAAGCTCGGCGTGAGCGGCACGCAAGCGCTTCAGCTGGATATAACGCGCCACGCCGCCGACATGCTCGAACGCGCGATAGAGATTCGACCGCGACGTCCGCAACTGCTGCGCCACCCGCTCCGGCGTCAGATCAAATTCGCCGAGATGATTCTGGATATAGAGGCGCGCCCGTTCGAACAGCACCGAATCGATCGATCCCCTTGCGAGCGCGGAGAGGCCAGGTGACGGCTGCATGCAGGCGGCGATCATGTCGGCTGCTGCCCGTCCCGCCTGCTTGAGCTCATCCGCTCGCATGCGAACCACCCGGGCCTCCAACGAGCTCAGAAAATCCGCAAGCAATTCGATGAGGTTGCCCGAAAGAACGATGTTGCAGAGGTTGTCGAGGCCCTCCGCAACGGGCAGGAAAGCCGCGCGCGGCAGGATCAGCAGCATGCCCTCGCAATCGGTGATGCGACCGTGGAAATCCTGATCGAGGGAGATCAGGAAGGTCCCTCCAGGCGCCGCATGAATGCGACGTTCGTCGGTCTCAAACCATGCCTCTCCGGAGCGCAGCCGAAACAGCAACCAATGATCAAGACGTGCGTCGGCTGAGGATTTCGCCGCGCGCGCAAAGGTTTGCGCGGCAAAATGGCCCGAGCTCAGGACGATATCGTCCATATTGCAGGTCATGAACTCGACTTCAAAACCGTGCGCGGCGCTGGCGCCTTCCGGAAGGCCGACCGCGCTGAGGGTGCTCATACGGCTCCTCCAGACCTCGAACTGCTCAGGCGGGTCGTAAGGCAGCGTCGACAAGACCCGCGGCAACGCCGGCGCCTTGTCACGGAAATCACGCGGCTCGCGCGGCAGAGGCATATGCTCCAGGAGCCTGGAGCTGGTTGCGAGGGTATAGCCGTCTTGTTGCATGATGTTTGTCAGCCCGGATGCCTCGGCACGAACCGTCACTGCGGACCGTTGATCCGGAGGTCAAAATGCCAGGTCATTGGACTGGCGGGGTGCGATCTCAAAACGACGGCAGGCGCCTCCTCGCGCGGATGCTCCTCACGTCTCTTGAAGCACGGCGGGCTGGGCTGCTGCTTTCGGCTGCGATGGTAGTGTTCATGTTTACATTCTTGACTATCGCGCCAGGCTCGAAGAGCGCTACGAGCCTCAACTGCATCGATGCAGAAACAATCTGAACCAGATCACAGGGGTCAACAACCCACTCTTGAAGAAATCCAAAAATTCTTTCGCAGCAATTCACGATGCAATTCTGCGACTTGTACGAAAATTTTCTAGAACGACTCGATCGGTCAACTTCACGAACTGATGGCGCAGCCTGCAGCATCTGATGACACGGCATGTTCCTGGCAGATGAACAATGCAATACGTCCAGAAAATCAAGCGCACTATCCCAGCGTACGACGACCGTGCAGCAGACGCCTCTTCGTGACGACAACGCCCTCGCCCCGCCAACTCGCGCGCCGATGGCGCCGCGGACATTCTTTCCCCGCTTCCAGGGCAATCCATGCTATCTTTCCGCACGAGGGTGCTCAAAGAATGCCCAGGTCATCCAGTTTCGGGGCAGAGCATTTTGGAGAAGCGCCATGAAAGCTTTCCTGCTCGCCTGCGTGGCCGCCACCATCCTGGCGGTGGTCGGGGCAACGGTTCTTGACCGCGTGCAGGAGCCGGTCGCGCAGGCCTTCGCGACGACGGGTGTGCGGCTGTAGTTGTGTAAAAGGGCAACGCCGTCCGGCTTATTTTCGGCGTCGGCCACATCGGCTGCGTCATTTCCGGACTTGATCCACGGCTGTCCGGTTAATTCTTAGCGCAGGCCGCACCCACCTCGTCATTGCCGGGCGAAGACCCTACGAGATGCACACATCTTTGGGCAGGCTCTTTGCACGCGACAAAAACCCGAGTCTCTTCAACGCCGCTGCTTCGAAGACGACCCTATCTTTCGATAATCGGGGGGCCGTTAAGTCCTTGTCTT
>JBFLYG010000007.1:0-172025 GCA_040756765.1 Pseudomonadota bacterium
GGGCGGCGGCGCGGCGCGCTGGGGAGCCGGTCGCGGCGGCGGGGCCGCCCGCTGGACCGGCGGCCTCGCCTGCACCTGCGGCCGGGCCCGGGTCTGGGGCGGAGGCGGCGTCACCACGGGCTTCTGCGCCGTGACGGCGGGCCGCACAGCGGATCCGGAACCATGCTGGGCACCGCTCGGCGGCTGTCCGGCCCCGGGGGACGGCTTCAGCCCTCCCGGCGTGGAACCGCCGGCCGGCCCGGTCGGGCGCTGCCCCCCTCCTGCCGACGACGCCCCGACCGGGGCCGGACCCGGATGGGTCGACTGCAGCGCATTGGGATGCACGATCCCGGTGCCACCGGGAGCGGACGACACCGGCGGCGCGCTCTGGCCGGGAACCGGCAGGTTGTTGACCTTCGGCAGGGTGGTGGTCGGCGGCGTGGTGGTGACCTGATTGGCGCCGCCTCCGGGCGCACTCACCGGCTGCTGAGTCGCCTGTCCCGGCCCAGGCTTCAACGCCGGGTTCATCATGGTCTGGCTGCGCGGCGGCGGCAGCTTGCCCTGCTGGATCAGCGACGCCCGCTGCGCGACCGCGCCCGGCAGCGCCGTCCCGGCGGCGGACGCCGCGGCGGCGGCCTGACCGGGACCGGTTGGGGCGACGCCTGGCCCGCCCGGCGCGCCGGGCGCCGGCGCCGCGGGCCGGTTGTTGATCACGTTGTTGATGACCACCGTGTTGTGGATGTTGTTGAAGATGATGTTGTTCGGCGGCGGCGCGACATAGACCGGCGGCCGGACATACACCGGGATCGGCACGAAGAACGGCTGCGGCAGCACGAACAGGCCGATCGGCGGCGGCGGCGGCGGCAACACGATGAAATCCGGCGGCGGCGGCGGCAGGAAGAACACCGGCGGCGGTGGCGGTGGCGCGAAGTCGAACACCGGATCGCTGAACACCAGCACCGGGCGATCGACATAGACGATCTCGTCCGGCGGTGGCGGCGGCACGTCGTACTCGATCGCAGCGAAGGTCGGCGGCGGCTCGAGCGGCGCGGTGAGAATGGCGAGGCGGCGACGCGCGTCGGCCGCGTGCGGCCCGCGCGGATAGCGGCGCAGATACGACCAGTAGGCGTCGGGCGTATCGGCACGATAGGAGCGGCGCCAGGTGATGGCCTCGCGCCGCGCGGCGACGATCGCCCTCACCCGCTTCGCCAGCGGATCGGTCGGATAGGCGGCGAGAAAGTCCTCATAGCCCGGCAGCGTGTCGCGCTCGAGCGCCGCGGCATAGGCGTCCTGCACGCCGAGATCGCGCATCGGCCGGGTCCGCATCGCGGCGACCTGGTCCGGCGGCGGTGCGGCCGGCGCATCGGGGCCGCGATCGAAGAAGGTGAACTGCAGATCGGCCTTCTGCGCGTTCCACGGCACCTGCGCGCCCTTGCTGGTCTCGTTGACACGCAGGCGCAGACGGTTGAACAGCTCGGTCAGCGGCAGGCCGCCGGTGCGGATCATTTCGGCCAGCGACTGCGCGTAGATGCCGTAGGCCCCCTGCTCCGGCGGCGCGACCGTGCCCGGCGCCGCATTGAAGGCGATCAGGGTGTTGGCATCCGGCTCGACCAGCGCAAGGCCGCTGGCGATCGGCTGGCCGCCCTCGATAAACGGCTGCTGTCGCGCGAGATCGAGCACCACGATGTTGGCCTTGAGCGGCAGCGCGGCGAGCTGGCGGACATAGTCGCTGATCCGCAACCCTTCGGTCGGGATGTCGGTGTCGCGCGCGACATTGGAGTCCACCGGAATGAAGTAGTTCTCGCCGGCGAGCTGCACGCCATAACCCGAGAGATAGATCATCGCCACGGTGCCGGGCCCGGAGCTCTCCGCCTTCTGCACGAAGTCGCGGAAACTCTTGCGCAGGGTATCGCCGTCGAGATCGCGGGCGCCGACGACGTCGAAGCCGGCGGCCTGCAGGGTCTGCGCGATCAGGCCCGCATCGTTGGCGGCGGTGGCGAGCGGCGACTTGGCGTAGGCGCCGTCGCCGACCACCAGCGCGATGCGCTTCTCCTGTTGCTGGGCGGATGCCGTCTGCGACAGGCCGGTCGAGGCCAGAACGACGAGGAGGCAGGCAGAAACAATAGACAAAGTACGGGCGAGCTGCATGGCTGTTCTTCCCGGTGACGAGTCGGACAATCCGCATATTGAGCGGGTCGCTGGCTGAACACCAGTTGAACAGAAAACGCGGCCCGTGCGGCCGCCCATGGCCCGGCGGCACAGCCCGCCCGGGCCTGCGGCGGGCTTAAATGGTCTGGACGTCCACCACGCCCGGCACCGCCTTGAGGGCGCCGGCGATCTGCGGCGACACCTTGAAGCGCCCCGGCAGCTTCATGTCCACCTCGGTCTCGAGGTCGAGCATCATCACCAGCGTCACCTCGCCGTCGCCGTTGCCCGCCCGCGCGGCCGGGCGCGACCCCGGTGCCGGCGGCCGGGGGGCTGCGGCCACGGACGGCGCCTCGGACATCGCCAGCCGCTTGGCAATGGACTCCAGCGGCTTGGTATCGCGCACGAACACCTTGAGCGCCATCGAGGTCTTGGCAGCGGCCTGGTCGAGCAGCTCGACATTGTTGATGCGGGCGCGCACGTCTTCGCCCTGCAGCTCGGCGGCGAGCTGCAGCAGCACCGCAAGGCCGGGCTCCAGCATGTCGCGGAATTGGCCGAGCGCCTCGGAGAACAGCACCGCCTCGAAATGACCGCTGGGGTCCGACAGGCCGATGATGCCCATCTTGTTGCCGGTCTTGGTGCGCCGCTCCATGCGCGACACCACGGTGGCGGCGACCTTGCCGGCGGTGCGGCCGTTCTTCACGGCCTGGGAGAACTCCGCCCAGGACTGCACATTCAGCCGCTTGAGCACGGTGCGGTAGTCGTCGAGCGGATGGCCGGACAGGAAGAAGCCGATGGCGTCGTATTCGCGCTGCAGCCGCTCGGCCGGCAACCACGGCTCGACCGCCGGCAGGATCACCGACGGGGCGTCCGCAAGGCCGCCGAACATGTCGTTCTGCCCGAGCGTCACCGCCTCATGGCTGCGCTGGCAGGCGGCGAGAATGGCGTCGGCGCCGGCGAACACGCTGGCGCGGTTGGGTTCGAGATCATCGAACGCCCCGGCGGCTGCGAGGCTTTCCAGCACCCGCTTGTTGATGGCGCGCGGATTGACGCGCGAGGCGAAGTCCGCGACCGAGCTGAAAGGCTTGTCGCCGCGCGCCTCGACGACTTGCTGCACCGCCTGGGCGCCGACGCCCTTGAGCGCGGCGAGCGCGTAATGGATCTTGCCATTGGCGACGTCGAAATTGACGCCGGAGCGGTTGACCGACGGCGGCTCGACCTTGATGCCGAGGCGCTGCGCCTCGGCGCGGAATTCCGACAGCTTGTCGGTGTTGCTCATTTCGAGCGTCATCGACGCGGCCAGGAATTCGACCGGATAGTGCGCCTTCATGTAGGCGGTCTGGAACGACACCAGCGCGTAGGCCGCCGCGTGGCTCTTGTTGAAGCCGTAGTCGGCGAACTTGGCAAGGAGGTCGAAGATGGTGTCGGCCTGCTCCTTCGGCACGCCGTTCTCGACGGCGCCGGAGACGAAGCGCACGCGCTGCTTGTCCATCTCGGCGCGGATCTTCTTGCCCATGGCGCGGCGCAACAGGTCGGCTTCGCCGAGCGAGTAGCCTGACATCGCCTGCGCGATCTGCATCACCTGCTCCTGGTAGATGATGACGCCGAACGTCTCCTTGAGGATCGGCTCGAGGATCGGATGCAGGTATTCCGGCTGCTCGTCGCCGTGCTTGCGCGCGCAGTAGGTCGGGATGTTGGCCATCGGGCCCGGCCGGTACAGCGCGACCAGCGCGACGATGTCCTCGAAACGGTCGGGGCGCATGTCGATCAGCGCGCGCCGCATGCCCTGGCTTTCAACCTGGAACACGCCGACCACCTCGCCGCGCGCCAGCATCGCGTAGCTGTCGGCGTCGTCGATCTTGAGCTGGCTGAGATTGACGATCTCGCCGCGCTGGCGCAGCAGCTTCACGGCGACGTCGAGCGTCGTCAGCGTCTTGAGGCCGAGGAAGTCGAACTTGACGAGGCCCGCGGGCTCGACCCACTTCATGTTGAACTGGGTGACCGGCATATCCGATTTCGGATCGCGGTACATCGGCACCAGCTCGCTCAGCGGCCGGTCGCCGATGACGATGCCGGCGGCGTGGGTCGAGGCGTGGCGGTTGAGGCCCTCGAGCTTCTGCGCGATGTCGAAGGCGCGCGCCACCACCGGATCCTCGTCGCGCACCGCCTGCAGCTTCGGCTCGCTCTCGATCGCGGCGGCGAGCGTGACCGGCGCCGCCGGGTTCTGCGGCACCAGCTTGGTCAGCTTGTCGACCTGGCCGTAGGGCATCTGCAGCACGCGGCCGACGTCGCGCAGCACGCCGCGCGCCTGCAGCGTACCGAAGGTGATGATCTGCGCCACCTGGTCGCGACCGTAGCGCTCCTGCACGTAGCGGATCACCTCGTCGCGGCGGTCCTGGCAGAAGTCGATGTCGAAGTCCGGCATCGACACGCGTTCAGGATTGAGGAAGCGCTCGAACAGCAGCGCAAAGCGCATCGGGTCGAGGTCGGTGATGGTCAGCGCATAGGCGACCAGCGAGCCGGCGCCCGAACCGCGGCCCGGGCCGACCGGAATGCCCTGCGACTTCGCCCACTTGATGAAGTCCGACACGATCAGGAAGTAGCCGGAGTAGTTCATGCGGGTGATGACGTCGAGCTCGAAGTTCAGCCGCTTGGTGTAGTCCTCCTCGGCCAATCCCGGCGCCATGCCATGGGCGGCGATCCGCGCGGCGAGCCCCTCCTCCGCCTGCCGCCGCACCTCGGCGTTCTCTTCAGCCGCGGCGTCGCCGCCGCTGCTGGCGCCGACCGTGAAGCGCGGCAGGATCGGCTTGCGCGTCAGCGGCCGGTAGGCGCAGCGCTCCGCGATCTCGACTGTCGACGCCAGCGCTTCCGGCATGTCGGCGAACAGCAGCGACATCTCGGCGCGGGTCTTGAAGCGGTGGTCGGGCGTGAGCTGGTCGCGATCCGCCTCGGCGATCAGCCGGCCGCCGGCGATGCACAGCAGCGCGTCATGGGCCTCATAGTCGTCGGCGCTGGCGAAATAAGGCTCGTTGGTCGCAACGAGCGGCAGGCCCTTGTCATAGGCAATGTCGATCAGCGCCGGCTCGGCACGGCGCTCCTTGTCGAGGCCATGGCGCTGCAGCTCGACGTACAGGCGATCGCCGAACAGCTCGGCGAGGCGGTCGCAGCGGGTGATCGCAAGGCCTGTCTGGTCGGCGGCGATCGCCTGCGAGATCGGCCCCTCCGGGCCGCCGGTGAGCACGATCAGCCCCTCGGCATCGTCGCGCAGCCAGTCGAACTTGATGTGCGGGGTCTGGTTGACCGGCGTCTCCAGGAACGCCCGCGAGTTCAGCCGCATCAGGTTGCGATAGCCGGCTTCCCGCGTCGCCAGCAGCACCATCCGGCCGTGGGAGTTCGCGAGCACGCTGCGCGAGCCCGGCTCGATATCGCCGAAGTCGATGGCGAGCGCACAGCCGACGATCGGCTGGATGCCCGAGCCGGCCATCTTGTCCGAGAACTCGAGCGCCCCGAACATGTTGTCGACGTCGGTCAGCGCCAGCGCCGGCTGATGGTCGGCCTTGGCGAGCTCGGCCAGCTTCCCGATCTTCATCGCGCCCCGCAGCAGCGAATAGGCGGATTTGACGTGGAGATGGACGAAACCAGCAGAGGCCATGGCAGCAGTCATCAGTCGTTGGAGGATGTCCCGCAAGGGACCGGCCGCCCGGCAGACGCCCCGGCCCGCGATCGATCGCAAGGGCCGTTGTGCCGACTCGGCGCCCGATCGTGAAGTCTGCCGGACCCGCTGTCCACGGCCGATCGCGACGCTGCCCCTCCCGTCCCCATCCTCAACCGTTCCGGGGGCCTCAAAGCTGCGGCAGCACCTGGGCCCAGATCGCAACCATTCCGACGAACAGAACGATCGACGTCAGCGCGGCGGCTTCCTCGACAAATGTTCTCAACATGGCGGACCCCTTGAGCTGTTTGGTCTGTCTGGTGGCTGAGCGTCCCTGGCCCGAAGACGACAGGAACATATGACGAACATTGTTCTCTTTTTGTTCAAAGAGTCAAGCAGCCACGAACGGCGGACCGGGCGGGTCGGTGCGGTTGGTTAATTGTGATGGCGCCCGGTTTGGGCGGATCGGGCTACCGCCGCCCCTTCGGCAACAGCACGCCGCAGGCCAGAGCGAGGCCGAGGAAGGTCGCTCCCTCCAGGGCATCCCGCCGGATCACGTGGTCGGAGAAGCCGAAGGCATCGTGGGCGAGAAAGCCGAGACACACCGCACAGCACAGCGCGGTGGCGACAAACATCATGAGGTGAAAGGTGCGTCCCATGCGTCCACTATGTGTCGCCGCGTCGCGACGTCGCAAGGCCGAAATCCGACAATGTCACACAAAGCTCGGCCGGCCGCGTGAACGTCATGGCCGGCGGCCGGCACTCATGTCCGCAAGCGCCGGCATTGCGACGATGGCACGCGCAAACGTGTCTTGACGAAAATCGACCGGGGCGGCTTGGTGAGGATGACAGTTCGAAGCGCCGCGAGTCGGCAGGAGGTTGAGATGCGTAACCGTAACATTGTGCTGGGCGCGATGTCCGCCCTCGCCATCGGGATCGGTGCAACAATGATGAGCACGGCTCCCGCCTCCGCCGGCAATTATCCAGTCTGCCAGTACGGTCCGTTCGACCGGATGGACTGCCGCTACAGCACGTTCAGCCAGTGCGCCGCCTCGGCCTCGGGCCTTGGCGCGACCTGCCTCGCCAACCCCGCCTATGCCGGCCGCGCCGCCTATGTCGACGAGCCCGCGCCGCGCCGTCACCGGCGCAAGCACTGGTACCGGGAATATTACTGAGCATCGCGGCGTGGAGCGCAGACAATGCGGATGACAGTGCGGGCAGCTCTCGCAGCGGCGACGTTGGGCATTGCCTTCATCGGAACGCCGGCGTTGGCGCAGTCGCGGGTCTACCCGATCTGCCTGCACTGGCGCGATGACCTCGTCAGCTGCCGCTTCGTGTCGCTGGCGCAATGCAATGCCAGCGCCTCCGGGATCGGCGCGACCTGCCTCTACAACCCGGCCTATCCCTTTGGCGCGCGCGGCATCGAAGGCCCCATGGCCGCCGATCCCCTGGACGACGGCGCCCCGCCGCCACGGCGGCACCGCCGGCCGCGTCACCACGGCTGACCGGATCTCTCGCTCGCTTTCCTGCCGATCTTTTCGAATGCAGCCGGCGATGAACCCGCGGGCTGCACCGTTGCGCCAGCTCTTTGGGCGCGCTCAGTCCAGCTCGACGACGTGGCCGTCCTGCAACGAGACGCGGCGGTCCATGCGCCCCGCCAGCTCCATGTTGTGGGTGGCGATCAGCATCGATACCCGCGTCGCCTTCACCAATTGCATCAGCGCCTGGAACACGTGATCCGCCGTGTGCGGATCGAGGTTGCCGGTCGGCTCGTCCGCCAGCAGCACCCGCGGCGCGTTGGCGACGGCGCGCGCGATGGCGACACGCTGCTGCTCGCCGCCGGACAATTCGGCCGGCCGGTGCGTGATGCGCTCGCCGAGGCCGAGATAGGCCAGGATCTCCTTGGCGCGGTTGATGGTCTCGCTGCGCTTCAGGCCGCGGATCATCTGCGGCAGCATGACGTTCTCGAGCGCCGTGAACTCCGGCAGCAGCCGGTGCGACTGGTAGACGAAGCCGATGTCGGTGCGGCGCAGCTGGGTGCGGTCGGCGTCCGACAGGGTCGAGGTGGCGGTGCCGCCGACATACACCTCACCCTCGTCGGGGCTTTCGAGCAGCCCGGCGATGTGCAGCAGCGTCGACTTGCCCGAGCCCGACGGCGCCACTAGCGCCACCGACTGTCCCGGCCACAGCGCGAGCTTGGCGCCGTCGAGGATGGTGAGCACCGCCTCCCCCTGCCGGTACTGCCGGCGGATGTCGTGCAGGTAGATCACCGGTACGTCGTTTTGGTCCCCCTGAGCCATCGCAGCCGCCCTATTCGTACCGAAGCGCTTCGACGGGATCGAGACGCGACGCCCGCCATGACGGGTAGAGCGTCGCCAGGAACGACAGCGTCAGCGCCATGATCACCACCGCCGCCGTTTCCGCCACATCGACCTGGGCGGGCAGCTTGGACAGGAAATACAGCTCGGGCGAGAACAACTCGGTGTTGGTCAGCCACGACAGGAACTGGCGGATCGACTCGATGTTGAGGCAGATCAGGAGTCCCACCAGGAACCCGACCAGGGTGCCGACAACGCCGATCGCCGCGCCCGTGATCAGGAACACCCGCATCACCGCCCCTTGCGACGCCCCCATGGTGCGCAGGATGGCGATGTCGCTGCCCTTGTCCTTCACCAGCATGATCAGGCCGGAGACGATGTTGAGCGCCGCGACCAGCACGATCAGGGTCAGGATCAGGAACATGACGTTGCGCTCGACCTGCAGCGCATTGAAGAACGTTGCGTTGCGGCTGCGCCAGTCGATCAGGTAGATCGGCCGCCCCGCCGCCTCGATCACCGCCTTGCGATACGCCTCGACCTTGTCGGGGTTGTCGGTATAGATCTCGATCGCGGTCACGTCGTTGTTGCGGTTGAAGTAGGCCTGCGCTTCGGCGAGCGGCATGAAGACGAAGGTCGCGTCGTATTCCGACATGCCGATCTCGAACACTGCCGCGACCTTGTAGGGCTTGATGCGCGGGGTCGTGCCCATCGGCGTCACCGCGCCGCGCGGCGCCACCAGGGTGATGCTGTCGCCGGCATGGATCGAGAGCTGGTCGGCGAGGCGGCGGCCGATGGCGACCCCCTGCCCGTCGTCGAAGCCTTCGAGCGTGCCCTGCTTGATGTTCTTGGCGATCGAGGTGACGTTATCGAGGTCCTTGGCGCGGATGCCGCGCACGAACACGCCGGCGGCGCCGAACGGCGAGGAGCCGAGCGCCTGCCCGTCGACCACGGGCGCGGCGAAGCGGATGCCGTTCACGGTATTGATGCGCTCGGCGACGTCCTTCCAGTCGGTCAGCGGCGATTCCTGCGGCTGCACCGCGATATGGCCGTTGAGGCCGAGGATCTTGTCGAGCAGCTCCTTGCGGAAGCCGTTCATCACCGCCATGACGATGATCAGCGTCGCCA
Organism: Pseudomonadota bacterium; assembly: GCA_040756765.1. Taxonomy (GTDB): domain Bacteria; phylum Pseudomonadota; class Alphaproteobacteria; order Rhizobiales; family Xanthobacteraceae; genus Bradyrhizobium_A. Next base: position 9,220 of record JBFLYG010000007.1, read on the forward strand.
CGCCGAGCATGATGCCGAGGAAGGAGAAGCCGGCGATGACCGAGATGAATCCCTCCTTGCGACGCGCCCGCAGGTAGCGCATCGACAGCATCCACTCGAAAGCGGCAAAGGGGGCGGTTCGGACTGGCTCACTCATCGGCGTATCCATCGCACGGATTTCACACGATTGGGGCTAATTCTGGTCGCACACCCTCGGCACCGCGCAGCACGCGGTGAACAATTCATGCGGTCAGCCGGGCGATGACGTCGTCCGGCGTCAGCAGCTCGCGCTCGCCGTCGCTGCGGCGCTTCAGCTCCACCTTGCCTTCGGCGAGGCTCTTGGGGCCGACCATGACCTGCCAGGGGATGCCGATCAGGTCGGCGGTCGCGAACTTGGCGCCCGGCCGCTCCTCGCGGTCGTCATAGAGGACGTCGACGCCCTTGGCGGTCAGCGCCGCATAGAGCTTGTCGCAGGCGACGTCGGTGTCGCCGCCGCCCTGCTTGAGGTTGAGCAGCGCGACGCGGAACGGCGCCACCGGCTCCGGCCACTTGATGCCGGCCTCGTCATGGAAGGCCTCGATGATCGCGCCGAGCAGGCGCGACACGCCGACGCCATAGGAGCCGCCATGGATCGGGTGCTCGGTGCCGTCCGGTCCCATCACCAGCGCCTTCATGGCCTCGGAGTACTTGGTGCCGAAGTAGAAGATCTGGCCGACCTCGATGCCGCGGGTATGCAGCCGCCTGGCCTCCGGCACCTCGCCCTCGAACTTCGCGGCGTCGTGGACATCCTCGGTCGCCGCATAGAGCTCGGTCCACTGCTTGATGATCGGCGTCAGATCACCGCCATAGTCGACATCCTCGCCCGGCACCGGCAGCTTGAGCACGTCGCTGTCGCAGTAGACGCCGGACTCGCCGGTGTCGGCGAGCACGATGAACTCGTGCGACAGGTCGCCGCCGATCGGTCCGGTCTCGGCCCGCATCGGGATCGCCTGCAGCCCCATCCGCGCGAAGGTGCGCAGGTAGGCGACGAACATCCTGTTGTAGGACAGCCGCGCCGCATCCTTGTCGATGTCGAAGGAATAAGCGTCCTTCATCAGGAATTCGCGGCCGCGCATCACGCCGAAACGCGGACGCTGCTCGTCGCGGAATTTCCACTGGATGTGATAGAGGTTGAGCGGCAGGCTCTTGTACGAGCGCACATAGCTGCGGAAGATCTCGGTGATCATCTCCTCGTTGGTCGGACCATAGAGGAGTTCGCGCTTGTGGCGGTCCTGGATGCGCAGCATCTCCGGACCATAGGCGTCATAGCGGCCGCTCTCGCGCCAGAGGTCGGCGAGCTGCAGCGTCGGCATCAGCAGCTCGATGGCGCCGGCGCGGTTCTGCTCCTCGCGGACGATCTGCTCGACCTTCGAGAGCACCCGCCAGCCGAGCGGCAGCCACGAGTAGATGCCCGCAGCCTGCTGGCGCAGCATGCCGGCGCGCAGCATCAGGCGGTGCGAGGCGATCTCCGCCTCCTTCGGCGTCTCCTTGAGGATGGGCAGAAAGAAACGCGACAATCGCATGGGAACACTCAAGAATCGTTTGGGACCGGGATCGGGGCAGTGAAACCGGATCGGGGCCCAAAACACAAGCGTTTGCGGCCGGAAAACCGCGTTTTGGCGCTGGGGCGTCGCCCCCGCCGCCGCCGGCTGGCACGCTGTCCCAAAGCCCCGGGGGCCACGCGCCCCGGCAACAGCCGCTCAGGCTGTGTCCGGCTGCAGCTGATTCTCACGCGCGCCGTGGCCCGTCCGGCCGCGACGCCCTGGCCAGGGATCAGGTAGCGCCCCAGCCACAGGCAATTTTTCCCACGGGCGCAGCCACAGCCCACGCGCTCCAGTAGAAATTTCTCTCTTGGGTTGTATTTTGGCGCCTGCCATCAGCCGTTTGAAACGATGATTTACGTCCAGCCGATGTTTTAGACATTTGTTGCCGAAAAGAGTGACAAACGAAAAATCATCGGCTAGCTTGAGGCTTCAGGCTGGCCGTAAGGCTGAAGCTTGGTGGTCCAAGTCTCGGGAGGAGCCCTGACGCGCCGAAGCTGCGTCGCCCCGTCCAACAGCACCAAACCTCAACGTTTTCGGGGACAATAGGGTCGACACAATTTTTAAAGCAGGGCACGGCCCTGCTTTTTTTTGTCTGCGCGACAGGAAGCCCGCTGGAACCGGAGGTACGACGTCAACGTGTCAAGGATGTGACGCACACCCGCGACAAACGCCCGCGCTACAGCGGAATCCCCATCATCTTCGTCAGGTGTTCGACGTTCAGATAGCCGGCGCGATAGGCCCACAACCCCGCCGAGAACAGCACCAGCGAGATCAGCGTCGTCCACAGCAGCTTCTTCGCCATGCGCGGCAGCACCGGGGCGCCGGGATCGGAGCCCGGCGCGGCGGAGGTGCCCTCCTCGACCTGGCTGCGCACGCCGAACGGCAGCACCGCGAACAGCACCACCCACCACAGCACGAAATAGATCGCGATCGCGGACGAGATCGACACGTTCGTCAGGCCTGCTCGATTTCGACGAGGGCGCCGGAGAAGTCCTTGGGGTGCAGGAACAGCACCGGCTTGCCATGGGCGCCGATCTTCGGCTCGCCGTCGCCCAGCACCCGCGCGCCCTCGCGGATCAGCGTGTCGCGCGCGGCGATGATGTCGGGCACCTCGTAGCAGACATGGTGGATGCCGCCGTCGACATTGCGCTCGAGGAATTTGGCGATCGGCGAGGCCTCGCCATAGGGCTGGATGAACTCGATCTTGGTGTTCGGCAGCGTCGCGAACACGGTGATCACGCCATGCTCCGGCAGCGGCACCGCATCGGAGATCTCGGCGCCGAATGCGACGCCGTAGATCTTCGCGGCCTTCTGCGCATCGCGCACCGCGATGGCGACGTGGTTGAGACGGCCGAGCATGACATCCTCCCTGTTGCTTTCCCGGGGTCGCCGGCGCCGATCGGCCCGCGCCCCGCAGCCTACACCATCAAGACGTGCACGACGCAGAGCGGCTTCTTGCCCCACTGCTCGGCGATCGAGGCGCGCACGGCGCGGCGCACCGATTCCGAGACTGCGTCGGCGTCGCGCCGGCGGGCGCGCGGCAGGTTTTCCACCGTGGAGACCACGAGATCGAAGACCTCGTCGGCGATCACCTCGCCCGCGGCATTGTTTTCCGGAATGCCCATGAGATCGACTTCGGGGTCGTCCGCAAGCTCGCCCTTGTCGGTGAGGGCGAGCGCGACGAAGGCGCAACCGGCGAACGACATCCGCCGCCGCTCGACCACGGCGCGGGCCTTCTGGTCCTCGAGCAGCAGGCCGTCCTTGTAGAGGCGGCCCGACGGCACATCGTCGATGACGGCGGGATCGCCGGGCCCGAGCCGCAGCAGGTTGCCGTTGCGGCAGGTGATGACCTTGGGCACGCCGGCGGCACGGGCGAGCTTGGCATGCTCCGACAGATGCAGCGCCTCGCCGTGCACCGGCACCAGCACCTGCGGCCGCACCCAGGAGATCATGTCGCGCAGCTCGTCACGGCGCGGATGCCCCGAGACGTGCACGAGATGGGTGCGGTCGGTGATGATCTCGACGCCCTGCTCGACGAACGAATTGATGATGGCGCCGACGGCCTTCTCGTTGCCCGGAATGGTGCGCGAGGAGAAGATCACGCAGTCGCCGCGGTTCAGCGTGACCAGCGGATGGTCGTCCTTGGCGATGCGGGCGAGCGCGGCGCGCGGCTCGCCCTGGCTGCCGGTGCACAGCGCCAGCACCTTGTCCGGCGGGAAATGACCATAATACTCGGCGCTGCGGAATTCTGCCACGCCGTCGAGATAGCCGGTCTCGCGCGCCACCTGCACGACGCGCTCCATGGCGCGGCCGACCACCACCACCTCGCGGTCGGCGGCGCGCGCGGCGTCCGCCACCGCGCGGATGCGCGCGACGTTGGAGGCGAACGTCGTCACCGCGACGCGGCCCTTCGCGTCCTTGACGATGGCGGCCATCGCCGCGGCGACCTCGGTTTCCGACGGCGAACGGCCCTCGCGCACCGCATTGGTGGAATCGCCGACCAGCGCCAGCACGCCCTCGTCGCCGAGCTCGCGCAGCCGCTTCTCGTCGGTCGGCTTGCCGATGATCGGGGTCGGATCGATCTTCCAGTCGCCGGTGTGCAGCACGGTGCCGGCCGAGGTGCGGATCGCCAGCGCATGGGATTCCGGGATCGAGTGCGCCACCGGAATGAACTCGACATTGAACGGGCCGAGATCGATGCGCCCGCCCGACGGCACGACCGTGACCGGGATCTCCGGCGCATTGCGCTCCGCGGCGCACTTCGCCTCGAACAGTCCGGCGCTGAACGCGGTGGCGTAGATCGGCACCCGCAGCCGCGGCCACAGGTCGATGATGGCGCCGAAATGGTCTTCGTGGGCGTGGGTCAGCACGATGCCGACGAGGTTCTTGCGCTCCTGCTCCAGGAACCGGATGTCAGGCATCACGAGGTCGATGCCCGGCAGGTGCTCCTCGTCGCCGAACGACACGCCGAGGTCGACCGCGAGCCAGCTGCGCTGGTGGCGGTTGCCGATGCCGTAGATCGACAGGTTCATGCCGATCTCGCCGACGCCGCCGAGCGGCGCAAAGGTCAGTTCGTCGGGGCGCGCCATCACGTTGCTCCTGATGAGGCAGCTGCCCCGAAATAAACGTCACCGGCGGTCACCGGCACCCTCGCCCCGTCGTCCGTCAGCACGATCAGGCAGCCGGTCTCGTCGATGGTCTCGAAGCGGCCGGTCAGCGGCGTGGCGCCCCCGGTCTTCACCGACACCGGCTGTCCGAGCCCGGACGCCCGCTCCAGCCACAGCTGCCGGATCTCGCCAAAGCCACGGCCGTTGTCCCAGACCGCCCGCAGCCGCGCCCAGGCGTCCGACAGCGCACCGAACAGCTCCTCCGCCCCGACATGAATGCCGAGCGAGTGCAGCGCCGCCGCCGGGTACGGCGTGCCTTCCGGCGCCGCGACCACATTGACGCCGATGCCGACGACGACCGCAAGCTCGCGCGACGCGACGAGTTCCGCCTCCAGCAGGATGCCGGACAGCTTGCGCCCGCCGGCGAGCACGTCATTGGGCCATTTCAACGTGAAGACGGTATCGGCCGACCCCGGTGAGCGCAGCCGCGCCTCGAGGCTGACCGCCTGCAGCGCCTGCTCGAGCGCAAGCCCGGCGGCGAACCCCAGCGTCGCCGCAACCGGCGGTGCGACGTCGATCACCTCGACGACGCTGGCGGCGAGGTTGCCGCGCGGCGACATCCAGGGCCGGTCGCGCCGGCCGCGGCCGGCGGTCTGCTGCGGCGTGACCAACCACAGCGGACCACGCTCGCCGGCGCGTGCCCGCGCCAGCGCTTCCGCATTGGTCGATCCGATACTCTCGAACGCCTCGAGCCGGTAGCCTGCCGAACGGGCTGCGGGACCGAGCGCGAACGCCATCTCAGAACAAGGACTTCGCCGCTGCCGTCGCCACGTTCACCAGCGGCGCCGGATAGGCGAAGAACAGGATGTTGAAGGTGCCGGCGATCGCGAGCACGGTGCGCAGCTCGCCGCGGACCGGGTCGACCGCGCCGGCCGGCTCGTCGAAGTACATCGTCTTGATGATGCTGAGATAGTAAAACGCGCCGACCACGCTGGTCAGCACGCCGATCACCGCGAGCGTGAACAGGCCGGCCTTGATCGCGGCCAGGAACACATAGAACTTGGCGAAGAAGCCGGCGAGCGGCGGGATGCCGGCGAGCGAGAACAGCAGCATGGCGAAGAAGAACGCCAGCAGCGGATTGGTGCGCGCAAGGCCGGCGAAATCCGAAATGTTCTCAACGGCCTGGCCGTTGCGCTTCATGGCGATGATGACCGCGAACGAGGCCAGCGTCATCGCCACGTAGATGGCGATGTAGACGAGCACGCCCTGCGCGCCCTCCGGGGTGCCGGAGGCGAGACCGACCAGGGCGAAGCCCATGTGGCCGATCGAGGAATACGCCATCAGGCGCTTGATGTTCTTCTGGCCGATGGCGGCGAACGAGCCCAGCGCCATGGAGGCGATGGCGACGAACACCACGATCTGCTGCCACTGCGCGGTGATGCCCGGGAACGCGGTCAGCGTCACGCGGGTAAACACGGCGAGCGCGGCGACCTTGGGCGCCGAGGCGAAGAACGCGGTCACCGGGGTCGGCGCGCCCTCGTAGACGTCGGGCGTCCACATGTGGAACGGCACGGCGGAGACCTTGAAGCACAGGCCGGCAAGCAGGAACACGATGCCGAACACCACGCCGGTGCTGCCGCCCTTGGCGGCCACGGCGATGCCGGCGAAGCTGACCGTGCCGCTGAAGCCGTAGATCAGCGAGGCGCCGTAGAGCAACATGCCGGACGACAGCGCGCCGAGCACGAAGTACTTGAGGCCCGCTTCCGTCGACTTGGCGTCGTCGCGATGGCTCGCCGCCACCACATAGAGCGCCAGCGACATCAGCTCGAGGCCGAGATAGAGCATGATCAGGTCGGCGGCCGAGATCAGCACCAGCATGCCGACGGTCGACAGCAGGATCAGGATCGCGAACTCGAACATCCCCCGCGACGACTCCGACAGGAAGCCGCGCGACAGCACCAGCGTCGTGCCCGAACCGATCAGCGCCAGGATCTTGAGGAAGCGCGCGAAGTCGTCGACGACGAAGCTGCCGTTGAAGGTCACGAGCTTGCCGGACGGCAGCCACAGCTCGAGCACGCCGGTCAGGACCAGGAGCAGCACCGCGAGCACGCTGATCGCGCCGGTGGTCTGCGGGCCGCGATAGGCGCCGATCATCAGGAGCAGCATCGCCCCCAGCGCCAGCACGATCTCCGGCACGACAGGAAGCAGGGAATATCCGGCGAAAGTCATGAGGTTCAATCCCGATCCGTCGACACGGTCATGGCAGCGCGGCCGCCTTCACGGCCGTGATCGCCTGGCTGTAATTGGTCACGAGTTGCTGCACCGACGCCGCCGACATGTCGAGCACCGGCTTGGGGTAGACGCCGAAAAGGATGGTCAGCGCCACCAGCGGCATCAGGATCACGCCCTCGCGCAGGGTGAGGTCCTTGATCGACGCCAGCGCCGGCTTGGTCAGCGCGCCGAACACCACCTTGCGGTAGAGCCACAGCGCGTAGGCCGCCGACAGGATGACGCCCAGCGTCGCGAAAGTCGCGGTCGCGGTGCTGACCTTGAAGGTGCCCAGCAGCGTCAGGAACTCGCCGACGAAGCCCGAGGTGCCCGGCAGGCCGACATTGGCCATGGTGAACACCATGAAGGCGAAGGCGTAGAGCGGCATGCGGTTGACGATGCCGCCATAGGCGGCGATCTCGCGGGTGTGCAGGCGGTCGTAGACGACGCCGACGCACAGGAACAGCGCGCCAGACACGATGCCGTGCGACACCATCTGGAACACACCGCCGGCGACGCCCTGCATGGTGCCGGCGAAGATGCCCATGGTGACGAAGCCCATGTGCGCGACCGACGAGTACGCGATCAGCTTCTTGATGTCCTCCTGCATGAGGGCGACCAGCGAGGTGTAGACGATCGCGATCACCGACAGCGTGTAGACCAGCGGCGCGAAGTCATGCGACGCCAGCGGGAACATCGGCAGCGAAAAGCGCAGGAAGCCGTAGCCGCCCATCTTCAGCAGGATGGCGGCGAGGATCACCGAGCCCGCGGTCGGCGCCTCGACGTGGGCGTCCGGCAGCCAGGTGTGCACCGGCCACATCGGCATCTTCACCGCGAACGAGGCGAAGAACGCCAGCCACGCCCAGGTCTGCAGGCTGCGCGGCACGGCGGTGTGCATCAGCGTCGGAATGTCGGTGGTGCCGGCATTCCAGTACAGCGCCATGATGGCGAGCAGCATCAGCACCGAGCCGAGCAGCGTGTAGAGGAAGAACTTGAAGCTGGCATAGACCCGCCGCGCGCCGCCCCAGACGCCGATGATCAGGAACATCGGGATCAGGCCGCCCTCGAAGAACAGGTAGAACAGCACGAGGTCGAGCGCCGAGAAGGTGCCGACCATGAGCGTTTCCAGCACCAGGAACGCCATCATGTATTCGCGCACCCGCACCGTCACCGACTTCCAGCTGGCGACGATGCAGAACGGCATCAGGGCGGTGGTCAGGATGACGAACGGCAGCGAGATGCCGTCGACGCCCATGTGGTAGTTGATCGCCTGGGCGAGCCAGGGACCCTTCTCCTCGAACTGGAAGCCGGCCTGGGCGGGATCGAAGCGCCAGACCAGCACCAGCGACACCGCGAAGGTGATCAGTGTGGTCCAGAGCGCGATCCAGCGCGCATTGCCCTTGGCGGCTTCATCGTCGCCGCGGCTGAGATAGACCAGGATCGCGCCGACGAGCGGCAGGAACGTGACGACCGATAGAACGGGCCAGGTTGTCATTTATTGGCCCCCGAGACCGAAAATGAACCAGGTGATAAGCCCAGCGACACCGATCAGCATCGCGAAGGCATAGTGATAGAGGTAACCGCTCTGGAGGCGGACCGCACCGCGGGTGACATCCAGCACCCGCGCGGCGACGCCGTCCGGGCCGAGCCCGTCGATGACGGCGCCATCGCCCTTCTTCCAGAGGAAATAACCGAGCCGCTTCGCCGGGCGCACGAACAGGAAGTCGTAGAGCTCGTCGAAGTACCACTTGTTGAGCAGGAAGCGGTACAGCAGCGGATGATCGTTGGCGAGCTCCACCGGCAGGTAGGGCTTGCTGATGTAGAACACGTAGGAGACCACGAAGCCGAGCACCATCATCACCGTCGGCAGATAGGCGATGGTCTCGGGGATGTGGTGCATCTCCTCGAGGATGTGCTCCTTCATCTTCAGCGACTCGCGGAAGAACTCCTCGACGCCGTGCCCTGCGAACAGCTCCGCGAACGGATAGCCGGCAAGGATCGAGCCGGCCGCCAGCACCGCCAGCGGGATCAGCATCACCATCGGGCTCTCATGCGCCGCATCGTAGTGCTTGCGGTCATGCGGCTCGCCATGGAACGTCTTGAAGATCAGACGCCAGGAGTAGAACGAGGTCAGACCGGCCGCGAGCACGGTCGCCAGGAAGGCGTACAGCGCGAACGGGTTGTGGGCCACGAACGCCGACTCGATGATCTTGTCCTTCGAAAAGTAGCCGGCGGTCAGCGGGAATCCGGTCAGCGCCAGGGTGCCGATCACCATCACGCTGTAGGTGAAGGGGATGCGGTTCTTCAGGCCACCCATGTTGCGGATGTCCTGCTCGTGGTGCATCGCGTGGATCACCGAGCCCGAGCCCAGGAACAGCAGCGCCTTGAAGAAGGCATGGGTGAACAGGTGGAAGATGCCGACCGAATAAGCCCCTGCCCCCATCGCCACGAACATGTAGCCGAGCTGCGAACAGGTCGAGTACGCGACGATGCGCTTGATGTCGTTCTGCACGAGGCCGATGGTCGCCGCGAACAGCGCCGTGGTGCCGCCGATCAGCATGACGAAGGCCTGCGCCGTCGGCGCCAGTTCGAACAGCGGCGACAGCCGCGCCACCATGAACACGCCGGCAGTCACCATGGTCGCGGCGTGAATGAGCGCCGAGACCGGGGTCGGACCTTCCATCGCGTCCGGCAACCAGGTGTGGAGCAGGAACTGGGCCGACTTGCCCATCGCACCCATGAACAGCAGCAGGCAGGTCAGCGTCAGCGCGTCGACGTTCCAGCCAAAGATATGGATGGTCTTGCCGACGAGGCCGGGCGCCGCGGCGAAGATGGTGTCGAAGTCCGTCGAGCCGACCAGCGCGAACGCCGCAAAGATGCCGAGCGAAAAGCCGAAGTCGCCGACACGGTTGACCACGAACGCCTTGATGGCGGCGGCGTTGGCCGACGGCTTCTGGAACCAGAAGCCGATCAGCAGGTAGCTGGCGAGACCGACGCCTTCCCAACCGAAGAACAGCTGCACGAGGTTGTCGGCGGTCACCAGCATCAGCATGGCGAAAGTGAACAGCGACAGGTACGCCATGAAGCGCGGCCGGTTCGGATCTTCGCTCATGTAGCCGATCGAGTAGAGGTGCACGAGCGACGACACGGTATTGACCACGACCAGCATCACCGCGGTCAGGGTGTCGACCCGCAGCGTCCAGGCGACGTTGAGCTCGCCGGAGTTGATCCAGGGCAGCAGCACGACGCGCGCGTCGTGGTGCATGAAGCCGACGTCGACGAAGGTCACCCAGGACAGCGCCGCCGAGATCAGCAGCAGCGCCGTGGTGATCACCTCGGCCGCGCGCGAGCCCGCCGCCGGCGGCTCGACCGGGCCGTGGTCGTCGTGGCCATGATCGTCATGGCCGTGATCGTCATGCGCGGCATGGGCGTGGGCGCCATGGTCACCGTGGGCGTCGCCATGGTCCATGTCGTCGCCGCTCGGATTGCGCGCATGCGCCCCGAACAGCGAGATCAGACCGGCGAGGATCGCGCCGAGCAGTGGCAGGAAAACAATGGCCTGAATCATCCGCCGTCAGCCCTTCATCAGATTGATGTCTTCGACCGCGATCGAGCCGCGGTTGCGATAGAACACCACCAGCACGGCCAGGCCGATCGCCGCTTCCGCCGCCGCGACGGTCAGAACCAGCAACGCGTAAACCTGCCCGACAATGTCGTTGAGGAACGTCGAGAACGCCACGAGGTTGATGTTGACGGCGAGCAGGATCAGCTCGATCGACATCAGGATGACGATGACGTTCTTGCGGTTGAGGAAGATGCCGAGAATGCCCAGCGTGAACAGGATCGCGGCGACCGCGAGATAGTGTCCGAGCCCGATCGTCATCGCACCCACCCTTCCGCATCGGCGTCCTGCAGGCCCTGCCCCGACGCCACCTTGCGCACATCCATCGCGAGCGCCTTGGTGCGGGCGTTCTGCACCGGAATGCTCTGCCGCTTGACGTTCGCCTTGTGACGCAGCGTCAGCACGATGGCGCCGATCATGGCGACCAGCAGCACCGCACCGGCCAGCTGGAAGTAATGCACATACTTCGTATAGAGCACGAGGCCGAGCGCCTCGGCATTGGTGATGTTCGCCGGGATCGGCACCGCCACCGACTTGGCCAGCGTCGGGTTGATCACCCAGCTGCCGGCCACCAGCAGCAGCTCGGCGAGGAAGATCGCGCCGACCAGGAGGCCGACCGGCAGGTACTCGATGAAGCCCTGCTTGAGCTCGGCGAAGTCGACGTCGAGCATCATGATCACGAACAGGAACAGCACCGCGACCGCGCCGACATAGACCACGATCAGGATCATGGCCAGGAACTCGGCGCCCATCAACATGAACAGGCCCGCGGCGTTGACGAACGCCAGGATCAGGAACAGCACCGAGTGGACGGGGTTGCGCGAGGCGATCACCATCACCGCCGAAGCGACGCAGACGCCCGCGAACAGATAGAAGAACAGAGCCGGAAGGATCATGCTGTCACCTCACCGGTACGGTGCATCGAGCGCGATGCTCTTGGCGATCTCGCGCTCCCAGCGGTCGCCGTTGGCGAGCAGCTTGGCCTTGTCATAGAACAGCTCCTCGCGCGTCTCGGTGGCGAACTCGAAGTTCGGCCCCTCGACGATGGCGTCGACCGGGCACGCTTCCTGGCACAGGCCGCAGTAGATGCACTTCACCATGTCGATGTCGTAGCGCACGGTGCGGCGGGTGCCGTCGTTGCGGCGCGGGCCGGCCTCGATGGTGATGGCCTGCGCCGGGCAGACCGCCTCGCACAGCTTGCAGGCGATGCAGCGCTCTTCGCCGTTGGGATAGCGGCGCAGCGCATGCTCGCCGCGGAAGCGCGGCGAGATCGGCCCCTTCTCGAACGGATAGTTCAGCGTCGGCTTCGGCTTGAAGAAATAGCGCATGGCGAGAAAGAACGCCGAAACGAATTCCTTCAGCAGCAGCGAACGGGTTGCGGTTGCGACACTCATCACAGCCTCACTAGCGGTACGACGAACTGCAGGAACGCCGCGACAATGACCACCATGACCAGCGAAATCGGCAGGAACACCTTCCAGCCCAGCCGCATCAGCTGGTCGTAGCGATAGCGGGGCACAATCGCCTTCGCCATCGCAAACAGGAAAAACATGAACAGCAGCTTGAGCACGAACCAGATCACGCCCGGCACCCAGTTGAAGGGCGGCAGATCGACCGGCGGCAGCCAGCCGCCCATGAACAGGATCGCTCCCATCGCGCACATGGTGGCGATGGCAACATACTCGCCGAGCATGAACATCATGTACGGGGTCGAGCCGTACTCGACCATGAAGCCGGCGACGAGCTCGGATTCCGCCTCGACGAGATCGAACGGCGGGCGGTTGGTCTCGGCCAGCGCCGACACGTAGAAGATCACGAACAGCGGCAGCAGCGGCAGCCAGTACCAGTTCAGGACGGTCAGCCACGGCAGACCGATCAGGCTGGCGAGGCCGTGCGCATGCTGCGCCTCGACGATCGCCGTCAGGTTCAGCGAGCCGACGCACAGCAGCACGGAGATGATGACGAAGCCGATCGAGACTTCATACGACACCATCTGCGCCGCCGAGCGCAGCGCGGCGAGGAACGGGTACTTCGAGTTCGACGCCCAGCCGGCCATGATGATGCCGTAGATCGACAGCGACGAGATCGCGAAGATGTAGAGCACGCCGACATTGATGTCGGCGATCACCCAGCCGAGATTGACCGGGATCACCGCCCAGGCGGCGAGCGCCAGCACGCAAGAGACCAGCGGCGCCAGCAGGAACACGCCCTTGTTCGAGCCGGCCGGGATCACCGGCTCCTTGAGCACGAACTTCAGCAGGTCCGCGAACGACTGCAGCAGGCCCCACGGACCGACCACGTTGGGGCCACGGCGGATCTGCACCGCCGCCCAGATCTTGCGGTCGGCGAGCAGGATGTAGGCGATGCCGACCAGGAGGACGACCAGCAGCAGGACGCTCTGAGCCACCATGATGATCAGCGGCCACAACGTGCTGGTCCAGAATTCGGCGAAGGTCATCGACTTACTCCGCTGCGGTCAGAACGCGGCCCGCGGCGAGGCGCGAACACTCGGCCATCACGGCGGACGCCCGGGCGATGGGGTTGGTCATGTAGAAGTCCTTCACCGGCGAGACGAAGCCGGCCTTGTCGATGCTGCCGCCGCGCGACGCCAGCGTACGAACGCCGGCAGCATCCGCCGGCTCGATCTGGCCGACCCGCATCAGATGCGGCACGGCCTTGAAGACGGCCTGGCGCAGCGCGCCGAGGGAGTCGTAGGGCAGCCGCGCGCCGAGCACGTCGGACAGCGCGCGCAGGATCGCCCAGTCCTCGCGGGCATCGCCCGGCGGGAACGCGGCGCGGCTCGCCATCTGCACGCGGCCTTCGGTGTTGACGAACAGGCCGCTCTTCTCGGTGTAGGCCGCGCCCGGCAGGATGACGTCGGCGCGGTGCGCGCCGCGGTCGCCATGGGTGCCGATGTAGACCACGAAGGCGCCGTCGGCGACCTTGACCTCGTCGGCGCCGAGCAGGAACAGCACGTCGAGCGCGCCGGCCGCGGTCATCCGCGCGGCATCGAGAGCGCCCTCGCCCGGCGCAAAGCCGATGTCGAGCGCGCCGACGCTGGAGGCCGCCGGCTGCAGCACGGCAAAGCCGTTCCAGCCGTCCTTGAGCGCGCCGACGTCGACGGCGAGCTTCGCCGCCTGGGCGACGACGGCGGCGCCGTCAGCCCGGTCGATGGCGCCCGCGCCGACCAGCACGATCGGCGCCTTGGCGTTCTTCAGCACCTCGGCGAAGGCGAGCTTGCCGGCGGCGAGCTCGGCCAGCGTGTCGGCGCCGGCGCCGAGATAATCGTAAGCGTAGGTCAGGTCGGCATTGTCGCCGATCACCGCGACCTTGAGCTGGCCGGTGCGCCAGCGCTTGCGGATCCGCGCGTTGAGCACGGCCGCTTCCTTGCGCGGGTTGCTGCCGACGATCAGCAGCGCGTCGGCCTGCTCGATGCCGGCGATGGTCGGGTTGAAGACGTAGGACGCCCGCCCCGCCTTGGGATCGAACGCGCCGTGCTGGGTCGCGAGGTTGGCCGAGCCGAGCTTGCCGAGCAGCTCCTTGAGCGCGAACATCTCCTCCACCGCGGCGAGGTCGCCGGCGATGGCGCCGATGCGCTTGCCGTCACGCCCCCTGACCTTGGCGGCGATGGCGGCGAACGCCTCCTGCCAGGTGGCCGGACGCAGCTTGCCGTTGTCGCGCAGGTACGGACGGTCGAGGCGCTGGGTGCGCAGGCCGTCAACGACGTGGCGGGCCTTGTCGGAGATCCACTCCTCGTTCACCGCCTCGTTGACGCGCGGCAGGATGCGCATCACCTCGCGGCCGCGGGTGTCGACGCGGATCGCCGAGCCGACCGAATCCATGACGTCGACCGACTGGGTCTTGCCGAGCTCCCAGGGCCGCGCCGCGAAGGCATAGGGCTTGGAGGTCAGGGCGCCGACCGGACAGATGTCGACGAGGTTGCCCTGCAGCTCCGAGGTCAGCGCGCTCTCGAGGTAGGAGGTGATCTCCATGTCCTCGCCGCGGCCGGTGGCGCCCATTTCCGGGACGCCGCACACCTCGGTGGAGAAGCGCACGCAGCGGGTGCACTGGATGCAGCGCGTCATCGACGTCTTGACCAGCGCGCCGAGGTACTTGTCCTCGACCGCGCGCTTGTTCTCGGCGAAGCGGCTGGTGTCGACGCCGTAGCCCATCGCCTGGTCCTGCAGGTCGCACTCGCCGCCCTGGTCGCAGATCGGGCAGTCGAGCGGATGGTTGATCAGCAGGAACTCCATCACGCCCTCGCGGGCCTTCTTGACCATCGGCGAGCGGGTCGAGACCTCCGGCGGCTCGCCGTTCGGGCCCGGACGGCAGTCGCGCACGCCCCAGGCGCAGCTCGCCACCGGCTTCGGCGAGCCCTTCACCTCGACGAGGCACATGCGGCAATTGCCGGCGATGGACAGCCGTTCGTGGTAGCAGAAACGCGGAATTTCGGCGCCAGCGGCCTCGCAGGCCTGCAGCAGCGTGAACTCCGCCGGAACGTCGATTTCCTTGCCGTCGATGAGAAGCTTCGTCATTGCCTCACGACTTCCTCAGCTCGCCGACCGGCGCGCCCGCGCCGGCCTGTTGCAACCGTGTGCTTGAACCATGATCCCGGCTCACTCCGCCGCGATCATGTGCGCGGGATCGAGAACGCCGGCATCGTCGATGTCGGCGCGATGCGAATAGGCGTCGATGCGCCGCTCGATCTCCGGCCGGAAGTGCCGGATCAGGCCCTGGATCGGCCACGCCGCCGCGTCGCCGAGCGCGCAGATGGTGTGGCCTTCGACCTGGGTCGTCACTTCGAGCAGCATGCCGATCTCGCGCTTGTGGGCGCGGCCCTCGGCCATGCGCGACAGCACGCGCCACATCCAGCCGGTGCCCTCGCGGCACGGCGTGCACTGGCCGCAGCTCTCGTGCTTGAAGAAGTAGCTGATGCGGGCGATGGCGCGGATGATGTCGGTGGACTTGTCCATCACGATCACGCCGGCGGTGCCGAAGCTCGACTTCACGGCGCGGGTGCCGTCGAAGTCCATGATCAGCTCCTGGCAGTCGGCCGCCGGGATCAGCGGGCACGACGCGCCGCCGGGAATGATGGCAAGCAGGTTATCCCAGCCGCCGCGGATGCCGCCGCCGTGCTTGTCGATCAGCTCGCGGAACGGAATGCCCATCGCCTCCTCGACCACGCACGGCGTGTTGACGTGGCCGGAGATGCCGAACAGCTTGGTGCCGACGTTGTTGGCACGGCCGATGGACGAGAACCAGCTGGCGCCGCGGCGCAGGATGTCCGGCGCGACCGCGATCGACTCGACGTTGTTGACGGTGGTCGGGCAGCCATAGAGGCCCATGTTGGCCGGGAACGGCGGCTTGAGGCGCGGCTGGCCCTTCTTGCCCTCCAGGCTCTCCAGCAGCGCAGTCTCCTCGCCGCAGATGTAGGCGCCGGCGCCGTGATGGACGTAGAGGTCGAACGGATAGCCGTGGACGTTGTCCTTGCCGATCAGCTTGGCTTCATAGGCCTGATCGACCGCCGCCTGCAGGTGCTCGCGCTCCCGGATGAACTCGCCGCGGACATAGACGTAGCAGGCATGGGCCCCCATCGCGGCGGACGCGATCAGGCAGCCTTCGATCAGGAGGTGCGGATCGTGGCGCAGGATCTCGCGGTCCTTGCAGGTGCCAGGCTCGGACTCGTCGGCGTTGACGACGAGGTAGTGCGGCCGCCCGTCGGACTGCTTGGGCATGAACGACCACTTCAGGCCGGTCGGGAAGCCGGCGCCGCCGCGGCCGCGCAGGCCGGACGCCTTCATCTCGTTGATGATCCAGTCGCGGCCCTTGTCGAGGATCGCCTTGGTGCCGTCCCAGGCGCCGCGGGCACGCGCACCTTCGAGGCCCCAGTCGTGCAGGCCGTAGAGATTGCGGAAGATGCGGTCCTTGTCGTCCAGCATCACACTTTATCCTTCAACGTGGTCAGTCCGTTGATCGGCGCGGACGACGGACGGGCGCTCTGCGGGCCGGGCTTCGGCGGGTTGCCGGCGGCGAAGCCGTCGAGCACCTTGTTGAAGCTCTCGACCGTCAGGTCTTCGTAGGTGTCCTTGCCGATCATCATCATCGGCGCGTTCACGCAGGCGCCGAGGCACTCCACCTCCTCCCAGCTGAAATCGCCGTCGGCGGACAGATGGAAGGGATCGTGGTGGATGCGGTGCTGGCATTCCTTGATGAGGTCGCCGGCGCCGCGCAGCTGGCACGGCGTCGTGCCGCAGACCTGGACGTGGGCCTTCTTGCCCACCGGCTGCAGCTGAAACATGGTGTAGAACGTCGCGACCTCGAGCACGCGGATATAGGGCATGTCGAGCAGGTCGGCGACGGCGCGGATCGCCGGCTCCGACACCCAGCCGTCGTGCTGCTCCTGCACCTTCCACAGGATCGGGATCACCGCCGAGGCCTGGCGGCCTTCGGGATACTTCGCGATCTGCGCTTTCGCCCAGGCGAGGTTTTCCGCGGTGAACTCGAAGCTCGCGGGCTGCAGCTCTTTCGGTGCCAGACGGCGGACGGACATGGGACTCAGTCTCTCAACGAGCGCCGTGCGGCGCTGAGGTTGCAGTCGAAGGCAAGGCAGGCGGACATCATCACCGGTCCACCTCGCCGAACACGATGTCGAGCGAGCCGAGGATGGCGGAGACGTCCGCGAGCAGATGGCCCCTGCAGATGAAATCCATCGCCTGCAGATGCGCGAACCCCGGCGCGCGGATCTTGCACTTGTAGGGCTTGTTGCTGCCGTCGGCGACGAGGTAGACGCCGAACTCGCCCTTGGGCGCCTCGACCGCGGCGTAGACCTCGCCGGCCGGCACGTGGAAGCCCTCGGTGTAGAGCTTGAAGTGATGGATCAGCGCTTCCATCGAGCGCTTCATCTCGCCACGGCGCGGCGGGAAGATCTTGTTATCTTCCACAGCCACCGGCCCCTGCCCGTCCGGTGCGCGCAGCTTGTCGATGCACTGTTTCATGATGCGCACCGACTGGCGCATCTCCTCGACGCGGATGCAGTAGCGATCGTAGCAGTCGCCGTTCTTTCCGATCGGAATGTCGAAATCCATCTCGGCGTAGCACTCGTAGGGCTGCGCCTTGCGCAAGTCCCAGGCCGCGCCCGAGCCGCGCACCATGACGCCGGAGAAGCCCCACTCCCACGCCTGCTCGAGTGTCACGACGCCGATGTCGACGTTGCGCTGCTTGAAGATGCGGTTGTCGGTGAGCAGCGCCTCGAGGTCGTCGACGACCTTGAGGAACGGATCGCACCAGTTCGCGATGTCGTCGATCAGCGCCGGCGGCAGGTCCTGGTGCACGCCGCCGATGCGGAAGTACGCGGCGTGCATGCGGCTGCCCGAGGCGCGCTCATAGAACACCATCAGCTTCTCGCGCTCCTCGAAGCCCCACAGCGGCGGGGTGAGCGCGCCGACGTCCATCGCCTGCGTCGTGACGTTGAGCAGGTGCGACAGGATGCGGCCGATCTCGGAGTACAGCACGCGGATCAGCTGGCCGCGCCGCGGCACCGTGATGCCCAAGAGCTTCTCCGCCGCGAGGCAGAAGGCATGCTCCTGGTTCATCGGCGCGACGTAGTCGAGCCGGTCGAAATAGGGAATCGCCTGCAGGTAGGTCTTCTGCTCGATCAGCTTCTCGGTGCCGCGATGCAAAAGGCCGATATGCGGATCGACGCGCTCGACCACCTCGCCGTCGAGCTCGAGCACGAGGCGCAGCACGCCGTGGGCCGCCGGATGCTGCGGCCCGAAGTTGATCGTGAAATTGCGGAGCGATGCCTCAGCCATCAGTTGCCTGCCTTTCCGCCGGCGGCCTTCTCGTCACCCGGCAGCGGATAGTCCGCGCCTTCCCACGGCGACATGAAATCGAACTTGCGGAATTCCTGGTTGAGCCGCACCGGCTCGTACACCACGCGCTTCTCCTGGTCGTCGTAGCGCACCTCGACGAAGCCGGTCAGCGGGAAGTCCTTGCGCAGCGGGTGACCGTCGAAGCCGTAGTCGGTCAGCAGGCGGCGCATGTCGGGGTGACCGGTGAAGATCACGCCGTAGAGGTCGTAGGTCTCGCGCTCGAACCAGTCGGCGCCGGGGAAGACGTCGATGATCGACGGCACCTGGGTGGTCTCGCCGGCATGGGCGCGCAGCCGCAGCCGCGCGTTCAGCGTCGGCGACATCAGGTGATAGACCACGTCGAAGCGCAGCTCGCGCCCGGGATAGTCGACCGCCGTGACGTCGATGATGTTGACGAAGCGGAAGCGCGGATCGTCGCGCACGAGCCGCACGACCTCCACAATTTTGCCGGTCTCCACCGTTACGTTCAGTTGATCGAACGCGATGTCATACGCGAGCGCGGCGCCAGGCAGCGCTGCGACAATCGCCTGCCCCAAAGCATCGAGCTTGGAGGCGTCGCGTTGGGATGCGTCGAGCTTCGCGTCGTCCATTCCTGCAGGCCTTAAACGTTTGAAACCTAGCGTTCGATCGTGCCGGTGCGCCGGATCTTCTTCTGCAGCAGCATGACGCCGTACAGCAGCGCTTCCGCGGTGGGCGGACAGCCGGGCACATAGATGTCGACGGGCACGATGCGGTCGCAGCCGCGCACCACCGAGTAGGAGTAGTGATAGTAGCCGCCGCCGTTGGCGCACGACCCCATCGAGATGACGTAGCGCGGCTCCGGCATCTGGTCGTAGACCTTGCGCAGCGCCGGGGCCATCTTGTTGGTCAGCGTGCCGGCGACGATCATCACGTCCGACTGGCGCGGCGAGGCGCGCGGCGCGAAGCCGAAGCGCTCGGCATCGTAGCGCGGCATCGACATCTGCATCATCTCGACCGCGCAGCAGGCGAGACCGAACGTCATCCACATCAGCGAGCCGGTGCGCGCCCAGGTGATGAGGTCCTCGGTCGCGGTGACAAAGAAGCCCTTGTCGGCGAGCTCGCTGTTCACTTCCAGGAAGAAACGATCGTCCGCCCCCACCGGCTGTCCGGTGCGGGGATCAAGAACGCCGGTGGCCGCCGGCGCAACTGCGGGCTGGATCAATCCCATTCCAGCGCCCCTTTCTTCCATTCATAGGCAAAACCGATGGTCAGCACCGCCAGGAACACCATCATCGACCAGAAACCGGCGGCGCCGAGCTTGCCGAAGGCCACCGCCCACGGGAACAGGAACGCGACCTCGAGGTCGAAGATGATGAACAGGATGGCGACCAGATAGAAGCGCACGTCGAACTTCATGCGCGCGTCGTCGAAGGCGTTGAAGCCGCACTCATAGGCGGACAGCTTTTCGGCGTCCGGCTGCTGGTAGGCGACGATGAACGGGGCGATCAGCAACGCCAGTCCGATCACCACCGCGACGCCGATGAACACGACAAGGGGTAGATAGCTCTGCAAGATGCCGCCCATCGGCAATCCTCGATCTCAGCGGAAAACCGTTCCGCGGATTCGCGAAACTTTGGAATGGTTCTGGATTAGCGCAGTGCAACAGGGGTGGCAAGACAAGGTATTTTGAGGGTTTCCACCATGAAGCCGAGGTGGGGACAAGCCTTTTCGCCCCCCGCCAACCGCCTGTGACACAATTATTTTGTCTCGATCTGGCGCTCGGCCTCCAGCATTGCCGCAGCTTTTTCGCTGAGAACGTCGATCGCCGCCAGGAGGCCCTGCGCCAGCGCCGGGTCGATTCCCTTCAGCAGGTCGCGCTGGCGCTCCATCGCGCCTTCCACAATCCTGTCATGCGCTGAGAGCCCGGCTTTGGTCAGCGACACCAGCACCTCGCGGGTGTCGCGGGCATTGACCTCCTTGGCGACCAGCTTGCGCGCCACGAGGCCGGCGAGCGCCCGGCTGATCTGGCCCTTGTCCATGCCGACCGCCTCGGCGAGTCGCGCCACACTCATGGGTGGTCGGCGCCCGAGCGAAGCAACCAGGCCGAACTCCACCGACGACAGTCCGGCGAGGCGCTTGTAGCGCAGCAGCGCGCCGCGCTTGAGCAGGTTGGCGAGCACGATCAGGCGGGACGACATCATGGCGGTGATCGGCGCGAGCTCGGCCGCACCGGCCGCCGCCTCCTGCTCCCGCTCCTGCTCCGCCATGCCGCCGGTCTCCATCATGCCCGTCCTCTGCCAAGAAAACCGTGCCAAGCCAAGCACCTCGCTCGTCCCCCGGCCCCCACATCACCCTGGAGGCGGGAAAATCGTTGACAATGTCATCGATCTATCATCCCTTTTCCGCCACCAAGAACAAGCCCCGGCGCCCCGCTGCGGGCTGGGAGGACAGCAATGACCATCGTCGCGCACGACACCGGCACCGGCTACGAGATGAAACCGTCCGCCTACAAGGCGGAGCTGACCGAGGTCGGACGGGGCACACCGATGGGGGAACTGCTGCGGCGGTATTGGCACCCGGTCGGGCTGTCCAAGGATGCCGGCGACGTGCCGGTCCGCGTCCAGGCGCTCGGCGAGGATCTGATCCTGTTCCGCGACCGGCAGGGCCGCCCCGGGCTGCTGCACGCCCGCTGCTGCCACCGCGGCACCACGCTCTACTATGGCAAGGTCGAGGACCACGGCATCCGCTGCTGCTACCACGGCTGGCTGTTCGACACCGAGGGGCACTGCCTCGAGCAGCCCTGCGAGCCGAACGGCGGCGCCTTCAAGGACAAGGTCCGCCAGCCCTGGTATCCGGTCGAGGAGCGCTACGGCCTGATCTTCGCCTACATGGGCCCGCCGGACAAAAAGCCGGTGCTGCCGCGCTACGACTGCCTCGAGACCATGGACGAGGGCGAGTTCGTCGAGGCCGACGACAGCTCGATCGGCGGCGGCGGGCCGGCGATCATCCCCTGCAACTGGCTGCAGCATTACGAGAACGTCGCCGATCCCTATCATGTGCCGGTGCTACACGGCTCGTTCAGCGGCCCGCAGTTCACCACCATGATGGCGTCGATGCCGGAGGTGACGTTCGAGAGCACGCCGCGCGGCGTCGCCATCCGCTCGATCCGCCGCCAGGACGACGGCAAGGTGTTTTACCGGGTGACCGAGGCCGCCTTCCCGACCTTGCGCGTGGTGCCCAATCCGCGGGTGGCGCAGTTCGCCCGGGTCGAATCGATCGGCTGGGTGCTGCCGATGCACGACACGGCGTTTCGCATCTATGTCGCCGGCCGGGTGAAGACCTCCGGCGACATCGGCCGCATGCGCTCCAAGTTCAACGGCAAGTTCTGGTGGGACATGACCGAGGACGAGCACCAGCGCTTCCCCGGCGACTACGAGGCGCAGGTCGGCCAGGGCCCGATCACGCTGCACTCCGAGGAGCATTTCGGCCAGAGCGACCGTGGCGTGCTGTTGGTGCGGCGGATGATCCGCGACCAGCTCGACGCCATGGCCGCCGGGCGCGATCCCGCCGGCATCAGCTTCGAGGCCGATGCGCCGCCGGTCAAGTTCGAGGCCGGCAACTACATCCGCGAGGCCTGATCCCCGCGCACGCCCCACGACGACGACGGCGCCGCCGGCCACGGCCGGCGCGCAGCGATCATAACAACAACAATTCGGGAGGGACCGCCATGGTCGATGTCGCACCGCAGGCGATGCCGCGGGCCGAGGCGCGCGCGCCATCCGCGCTGCGCCGCTACTATGTGCTGGGGTTGCTGACCACGATCTACGCGCTCAACTTCCTCGACCGCACCATCTTCAACGTGCTGATCGAGCCCATCAAGAAGGAGTTCGCGCTCAGCGACACCATGATGGGGCTGCTCGCGGGCTTCGGCTTCGTGCTGTTCTATTCGATCCTCGGCATCCCGATCGCGCGGATCGCCGACCGCCTCAACCGCCGCAACATCGTCGCCATCGCGTTCGCATTCTGGAGCGCGATGACGTTCGTCTGCGGGCTGGCGTCGAGCGTCACGACGCTGGCGCTGGCGCGCATCGGGGTCGGCATCGGCGAGTCGGCCGGCACGCCAGCGTCGCAGTCGCTGGTCGCCGACCTCTTTGGCAAGAACGAGCGGCCGCGCGCGCTCGGCATCTATGCCATCGGCACCTATCTCGGCGTCTTCCTCGGCTACTTCATCGGCGGCTACGTCAACCAGCACTATGGCTGGCGGATGGCGTTCATGAGCGCCGGCCTGCCCGGCCTCGTGCTCGCCGCGGTGCTGTGGCTGACGGTGAGCGAACCTGCGCGCGGCGCGTCCGAACCCGGCGGCGCCGCGGTCACGCCCGATCCGCTCGGCGCGACGCTGCGCTTTCTGTTCACCCAGCGCAGCTTCGTCATCGTGCTCGTCGGCTTCTGCCTGACCTCCTACACCAACTACGCCACCTCGGCGTGGATCCCGCCGTTCCTCGCCCGGGTGCATCATCTCTCGAGCGCGGAGATCGGCACCTATGCCGGCACCTTCAAGGGGCTGTTCGGCATGGCCGGCACGCTGGTCGGCGGCCTCGTGGTGGCGCAGATCAGCCGCGGCGACGACCGCTGGAAGCTGTGGGCGCCGGCGCTGATGTCCGGCCTCGCCGGCCCGGTGTTCGCGCTGTGCATGCTGACGCCGGACTTCGTCACCATGGTGGCGGCTCTCGCTGCGACCTCGTTCCTGGTCGGCTTCCACCTCGGGCCGATCTTCGCCGTCGCCCAGACGGTGGCGCGGCCGAGCATGCGCGCGCTCGCCTCCGCCATCGTGCTCTTGACCGCCACCTGCTTCGGCCAGGGCGTCGGGCCGCTTGCGGTCGGCATGATCAGCGACGCGCTCAAGGCGGGCTACGGCGCCGACGCCGTGCGCTATGCGCTGCTGTCGGCCGGCGCCACCTCGACGCTCGGCGCGCTGCTGTTCGTGTGGGCGTCGGCCTCGATCCGCGGCGACATCGCGCGCGCCGCCTGATCAGGTTGAAGAAAATCACAACGATTGCGTCCTGGTCGCGCACTTCAACTTGACTTGCGCGACCGGCCCCTTTAAGTCCGACCCCATCGCGGCGGGGCGTTGTTCCCCCGATGCGGGAGTAGCTCAGTTGGTTAGAGCGCCGGCCTGTCACGCCGGAGGTCGCGGGTTCGAGCCCCGTCTCTCGCGCCAGCGAAATCAAGCACTTAGCTGAAATTTCGATCTGCGCGTGCCCGATCCGGCCTGAATGGCTGGTCACTGCAGCCCTCCGATCTCCCGTTCAACTGGTCCACCACATTTCCCCCTCCGCGCGCGTTCGCGCCTGTTTTGGCAGGTGTTCAGCGTTGCCGGATGCCAAAAGCGCCCGTTTTCCGGGGGGAACGACATAGGCAGGGCGCCGTCGAATCGTTTAAGCCGCGATTTACCTGCCTTTTTTGATGTGCCACCAACCCAGGAGGGCCAGATATGGCGAAGAAAGCAGCGACGCCCGCCACTGTCACGCTCAAGCATCTCGCGGCCGCCCTCGCGGAGGATCACGAGCTCTCCAAGAAGCAGACCGAGGCGATTCTCACCGACATGGTCGGCAAGATCACCAAGCACCTGAAGAAGGGCGAGCGCATCCGCATCGTCGGCCTCGGCATCCTCCAGGTTCGCAAGCGCGCCGCCCGCACCGGCCGCAACCCGGCGACCGGCGAGCAGATCCAGATCAAGGCGAGCAAGAAGGTCGCCTTCCGCGCCTCCAAGGAGCTGAAGGAAGCGGTCTGAGAAAAGACGAGCGCCGCCGATTTGCGAGTGCCCCCCTGTTGCATCCGAAGTTCGTGATCGAGCGCGCCGCGATGTGTCACGAACTTCGGATGCGGGGACCCTCGTTTCGCGCTAACATCATTCCGGGGCCGGTCGCAGCGACGGCTCCGGCATGAGTCCTCGCCGCTGCGGCGGTTGTCATCGTGGTCCCTCCCTTTTCGTTCGCCCAATCGATTACCGAGCGCTTCCTGCGCTACGTCGCCATCGACACCCAGTCCGATCCGGACTCCCCGACCTGCCCCTCCACCGACAAGCAGAAGAACCTCGGGCGCCTGCTCGCGCAGGAGCTCGCCGACATGGGGCTCGCTGACGCCCATCTCGACGATCACGGCTACGTCTACGCCACCATCCCGGCGACGTCGGCCAGGCCGGTGCCGGTGATCTGCTTCTGCTCGCACATGGACACCTCGCCCGACTGCACTGGCAAGGACGTCAAGCCGCAGATCGTGCGCAACTACCAGGGCGGCGACATCGTGCTGCCGGCCGACCCGTCCCAGGTGATCCGCGCCGTCGCCCATCCGGCGCTCGCCGAGCAGATCGGCAACGACATCATCACCACCGACGGCACCACCCTGCTCGGCGCCGACAACAAGGCCGGCGTCGCCGAGATCATGGAAGCGGCGCGCTTCCTGAGCGCCAACCCGCAGATCCCGCACGGCGTCATCAAGATCCTGTTCACCCCGGACGAGGAGATCGGCCGCGGTGTCGACAAGGTCGACCTGAAAAAGCTCGGCGCCGACTTCGCCTACACCATCGACGGCGAGAGCGCCGGCCACCTCGAGGACGAGACCTTCTCGGCCGATTCCGCCACGGTGTTCATCCAGGGCCTGAGCGCGCACCCGGGGTTCGCCAAGGGCCAGATGGAGCACGCCATCAAGATCGCGGCGCGCATCGTCGAGGGCCTGCCCAAGGACAGCTGCTCGCCGGAGACCACGGAGGGGCGCGAAGGCTTCCTCCATGTCACGCGCCTGTCCGGCGGCCTCGACAGCGCCGAGCTCAGCCTGATCGTGCGCGACTTCGCCGCCGCGGGACTGAAGGACAAGGAGGCGCTGCTCGAGCGGATCGTGCAGGACGTGATGCGCGACTTCCCGCGCTCGTCCTATCGCATCGAGATCCGGGAACAGTACCGCAACATGAAGGAGGTGCTGGACCGCCATCCGCAGGTCACCGCCCATGCGGCCGAGGCGATCCACCGCGCCGGCCTGACGCCGGTGCGGACCAGCATCCGCGGCGGCACCGACGGCTCGCGGCTGTCGTTCATGGGGCTGCCCTGCCCCAACATCTTCGCCGGCGAGCACGCCTTCCACTCGCGCCTCGAGTGGGTGAGCGTGCAGGACATGGAGAAGGCGGCGCAGACCATCATCCATCTGGCGATGATCTGGGAAGAGCGCGCCTGAACACCCCCTGAACGGCACGGACGTCAACACCTCCGCTGCGATGCCGGTGCTTGCGTGCTTTCGCCGCAGGCCGGCGCAACCATTCGGACTCAATGCCGCCATCGATCGCGGCTTCACTGAATGTTCCGCGACCTGAGTCTCGCGTCAGTGAAGGAGATTTTCGTGAAAGCACTCACCCTCGCCGCCACCTTGCTCGGGCTGACCGTGGTCGCGCTGCCCGCGCACGCCTTCCAGGCGCAACCGGCCGGCGCGATCGCCGCCCCTGCCGCCGACACCGTTCGCGTCGGCTGGTATGACCGCTACGGCAATTACCACCCTGGCGATGAGCGCGAGTATTTCGGCCGCCGCTATTATCGCGACGACGACTGGCGCCGCCGCCGCGACTGGGACCGCCGCGGTGACTGGGATCGCCGTGGCGATTGGGATCGGCGCCGGGACTGGGATCGTCGCGGCGACTGGAACCGCGGCCGCGATCCCGGCGCGGGACGCGGCGGCCCGACCCGTCCGGATGCGGTCATCGTCACGCCGAGCCGCCCCGGCGTCTACTACCAGGGCGGCGTCCGCATCGAACAGCATTGAGGCCTCATGGCACAACGGCCGTTGCCGCGCGCGGCAGCGGCCGTTGTTGTCGGCCGCCTCAGATTTTCCGGCACACGAAGAAGATCTGCGAGTTCGCCCACCACGGCAGCGGCAGCGGCGACAGGATCTGCGCCTCGACGACAAAGCGCTGGCTCAGACGCTCGCGCAGCCAGCGGAAATCGAAACCCTTGTGGGTCGGCCCCCGATCGGCCGGACGCAGCACCGACCGGCCGAGCGTTCCGGCGACCAGCTCCGACGCCGAATAGTCCGATCCGCGCCGGAACAGGATGGCGCGGTTCAGCTCCTTGAGCAGCAGGGCGCCGCCGACCATGATCGGCACCGAGACGATGAGCCGGCCATCGGTCTTCAAAGCCTCCCGGGCATTCCACAGGAACTGCGCCGTCTCGATGTCGCTGAGATGCTCGCAGACCTCGAACGCAGAGATCACATCGGGGCTTTCGGTCAGCGCCGCGAAGTCCTGGACATAGTGCAGCCGGGTATCGCCCGCCGGCGGCATATAAGGCTCGATGGCGAACAGGCCGGCATCCGGACGGCGATCGCCGAGGGAGCTCAGCAACCGCCCGGTGCCCGCACCGAAGTCGACGACGACGCCACGCTGCGGCAGGTGCTGTTCCACCAGCGCGACCGACCGCGCCATGCGGCTGCGATGGGCGAACCGCGCCAGCGGGTTCGGGGAGTTGATGGTCTGTCGATCATAGGATACCGCCGCCATGATGTCCGCCTCACGTCGCCGCATCCCCTCCGGCCGCGCACTATAGGCAACCGTGCGGGCGTCGGTATCGGGATTTACGCGTAAACGGCGAACAGGGTTGACGGCGGGATCGCCGGTTTCGCCATCACCTCTTGCGGGCCACGATGTAGGGACGGTTGTCGCGCCCCTTGGTGGCATGGCTTTCACTGGCGAGAATGTCGAAACCCGCGGCGACGATCTGCTGGCGCAGCTCCACTGCCCGGAAGACACCGGCATAGGGCGCTTTGCCGATCATGCGCATCGCCGGCAGGACGAGGCGGATGAGCGGGGTCATGTCGCCGACGCAAGGCGTCTTGGAGATGAACAGGCCCCCGGCCGCCAGCATGGCATGGATGCGGCGCAACGTGCCCGGCAGGTCGCGGACGAGATGGAGATAGTTGAAACCGAGAACCGCGTTGAACGCGGTCGCCTCGCACGTCAGCGCTTCTGCGGTCGCGGTGCGAAACACAAGCGCCGGGATGGCACGAGCGACGAGCTTCTCCTCCGCGATCGCGATCATCGCGGCGGAGATGTCCGTCGCCAGATAGCTTTGGACATGCCCCGCGAGAACGAGCGCCGTCGTTCCCGTGCCGCAGCCGAGCTCCAGCACCCGGTCACCTGATCCGAGCAGGGTGCGCGTGCGGTCCAGCGTGCGCTCATAGCCGGCCGGATCCGCGATCGCTCCCCTGGCGTATGTCCGTGACGCGCGGTCCCAGAAGCGGGCGTCGCTTGCGATGCTCATGATGCGTTGCTCACCGGATCGAAGGGCGGAAGCTCACACGCCGGTCGGGCGCATGACACCGGCATGGGCGTGCGCGCGCGGGGCCGGCGATGTCAATGCGACACGTCGCCGAGCTGAAAATGATCAATATCAATTGAGAGATGGGAAGGTGGTAGGCGGTGAGAGATTCGAACTCCCGACATCCTGCGTGTAAAGCAGGCGCTCTAACCAGCTGAGCTAACCGCCCGTGGGCGGTGTTTTGCCCTGCCCGCCCGGCGAACGCAAGCCGGTCGGCGCGCCAGGCGCCCGGCGCCGTTCCCTCCGACGCAAAAAGAAACGGCGCCCGAAGGCGCCGTTTCATCATTGGTCCGGATCAGGCGGTCAGTGTGCCGTCAGGCCCGGCGCCTCGTCCGAGTCCCCGGCCGGGGGGCGGGAGGTGTCCTCCTCCCACACGATCGGCTGTGGCTGGCGGACCAGCGCCTTCTTGATCACCTCGTCCATCCGCGCCACCGGGATGATCTCCAGGCCGCTCTTGATGGAGTCCGGGATCTCGGTGAGATCCTTGGCGTTCTCGTCGGGGATCAGCACCGTCTTGATGCCGCCCCGCGCCGCCGCCAGGAGCTTTTCCTTCAGGCCGCCGATCGGCAGCACCCGGCCGCGCAGCGTGATCTCGCCGGTCATGGCGATGTCGTGGCGGATCGGGATGCCGGTCAGCACCGAGACGATGGTGGTGGCCATCGCCACGCCAGCCGACGGACCGTCCTTCGGCGTCGCGCCTTCCGGCACGTGCACGTGGATGTCGCGGCGGTCGAACAGCGGCGGCTCGATGCCGAAGGTGATCGCCCGCGAGCGGACGTAGGACGCCGCCGCCTGGATCGATTCCTTCATCACGTCACGCAGGTTGCCCGTGACCGTCATGCGGCCCTTGCCGGGCATCATGACGCTTTCGATGGTGAGCAGCTCGCCGCCCACATCGGTCCAGGCAAGACCGGTGACCACACCGACCTGGTCGTCACTCTCGATCTCGCCGAAGCGGAACTTCGGCACACCGAGGAACTCCTCGATGTTCTTCTCGGTGACGACCACCGACTTCTTGGTCGTGAGCGTCAGCTCCTTCACCGCCTTGCGGGCCAGCGTCGACAGCTCGCGCTCGAGATTGCG
Organism: Pseudomonadota bacterium; assembly: GCA_040756765.1. Taxonomy (GTDB): domain Bacteria; phylum Pseudomonadota; class Alphaproteobacteria; order Rhizobiales; family Xanthobacteraceae; genus Bradyrhizobium_A. The sequence continues at coordinate 38,050 of JBFLYG010000007.1, forward strand.
CACGCCCGCTTCGCGGGTGTAGCGCCGGATCAGCAGCAACAGCGCCGCGTCGTCGATCGAGAACTCCTTGGAGTCCAGACCGTGCTTGGCGACCGCGCTCGGGATCAGGTGCTTGCGCGAGATCTCGACCTTCTCCGTCTCGGTGTAACCCGCGATGCGGATGATCTCCATGCGGTCCATCAGCGGCCCGGGAATATTCAGCGTATTCGCGGTCGTGATGAACATCACGTTGGACAGGTCGTAGTCGACCTCGAGGTAGTGGTCGTTGAAGGTCGAGTTCTGCTCGGGGTCGAGCACCTCGAGCAGCGCCGACGACGGATCGCCGCGGAAATCGGCGCCCATCTTGTCGATCTCGTCCAGCAGGAACAGCGGGTTCGAGGTCTTGGCCTTGCGCATCGACTGGATGATCTTGCCGGGCATCGAGCCGATATAGGTCCGGCGATGACCGCGGATCTCCGCCTCGTCACGCACGCCGCCGAGCGACACGCGCACGAACTCGCGGCCGGTCGCCTTGGCGATCGACTTGCCGAGCGAGGTCTTGCCGACACCCGGAGGGCCGACGAGGCACAGGATCGGACCGGTCAGCTTGTTGGCGCGCGACTGCACCGCGAGATACTCGACGATGCGGTCCTTGACCTTCTCCAGGCCATAGTGATCGGCGTCGAGCACCTCCTGCGCGGCAGCGAGGTCCTTCTTGACCTTGGACTTCTTGCCCCACGGGATCGACAGCAGCCAGTCGAGGTAGTTGCGCACAACGGTCGCTTCCGCGGACATCGGCGACATCTGGCGCAGCTTCTTGAGCTCGTGCTGGGCCTTGTCGCGCGCTTCCTTGGAGAGCTTGGTCTTCTTGATCTTGTCTTCCAGATCGGCCAGCTCGTCGCGACCTTCGTCGTCGCCGAGCTCCTTCTGGATCGCCTTCATCTGCTCGTTGAGATAGTACTCGCGCTGGGTCTTCTCCATCTGGCGCTTGACGCGCGAGCGGATCTTCTTCTCGACCTGCAGCACCGAGATCTCGCTCTCCATCAGCCCGAGCACCTTCTCCAGGCGCTGGGACACGGACAGCGTCTCCAGGATGTTCTGCCGGTCCGAGATCTTGACCGCGAGATGCGAGGCCACGGTGTCGGCGAGCTTGGCGTAGTCCGTGATCTGCTGCACGACCCCCACCACCTCGGCGGAGATCTTCTTGTTCAGCTTCACATAGCTCTCGAAGTCCGACACCACCGAGCGCGCGAGCGCCACCGCCTCGACGCTCTTGGCGTCGGTGTCGGCGAGCGCGACCGCAGTCGCTTCATAGTAGTCGGCGCGATCGGTGTACTTCGACACGCGCGCGCGCTCGAGGCCCTCGACCAGCACCTTCACGGTGCCGTCGGGCAACTTCAAGAGCTGCAGCACGCTCGCCAGCGTTCCGATCTCGTAGATCGCGTCCGGGCTCGGATCATCGTCCGACGCATTCTTCTGCGTCGCCAACATGATCAGCGCGTCGTTCTTCATCACCTCTTCGAGCGCGCGGATCGACTTCTCGCGACCGACGAAGAGCGGCACGATCATGTGGGGGAAAACCACGATGTCACGGAGCGGCAGAACCGGATAGGAGTGCGGCTCGCCGTAAGCAATTGTTGGCCGAGACTTTGAGGCAGTCATGCCCGTCATCCTTATGTTTCGCCCCCCTGCACGCAGCCCGCCGAGCCGACGCAGCCACCACAGGGTGCCAGTGTTCCGCACAGAACAGGTGCTCTCTTGAGCCATCGATCGCGGCGCGATCCCCTGCCTGTCCGGGTCGTCGATGCGGCGAATCTGAACCCTTTTTGGCGCCGCAACTGCCATTAGGTGGCTACGGGTGACCGGGGTGTCAAGTGAACGTCGCACAGCGACAGCAGAGCAAAAAGTCGTGCCGGATGCGACAAAAAAGACGGCCCGCATGGTTAGCGGGCCGTCATATTAAGTCGCATTTTGCGCTGCACGAGACGCGGCCTTGCCGCGCCAGGCCAAGCGCCGGATCAGGCGCTGGCGCTCGACTCCACCGCCCGGTCGGAGCGGTCGGCGTAGATGTAGAGCGGACGCGCGGTCGCCTCCACGACGTCACGGGAGATCACCACCTCCTCGACGCCCTCGAGGCCCGGCAGCTCGAACATCGTCTCGAGCAGGATGCCTTCCATGATCGAGCGCAACCCGCGCGCGCCGGTCTTGCGTTCGATCGCCTTGCGCGCGATCGCGCCCAGCGCCTCGTCGGCGAAGGTCAGCTCGATGTTCTCCATCTCGAACAGCCGCTGGTACTGTTTGACCAGCGCGTTCTTCGGCTCTTGCAGGATCTTCTTCAGCGATGCCTCGTCGAGGTCCTCCAGCGTCGCAACCACCGGCAGGCGGCCGACGAACTCCGGAATGAGGCCGTACTTCAACAGATCCTCGGGCTCGACCTCGCGGAAGATCTCGCCGGTGCGGCGGTCTTCCGGCGCCATCACCTGGGCGCCGAAGCCGATCGAGGTCGAACGGCCGCGCGCCGAGATGATCTTCTCGAGGCCGGAGAACGCACCACCGCAGATGAACAGGATGTTGGTGGTGTCGACCTGCAGGAACTCCTGCTGCGGATGCTTGCGGCCGCCCTGCGGCGGCACGGACGCCACCGTGCCTTCCATGATCTTCAGCAGCGCCTGCTGCACGCCCTCGCCCGACACGTCGCGGGTGATCGAGGGATTGTCGGACTTGCGCGAGATCTTGTCGATCTCGTCGATGTAGACGATGCCGCGCTGCGCGCGCTCGACGTTGTAATCGGCAGCCTGCAGCAGCTTGAGGATGATGTTCTCGACGTCCTCGCCGACATAGCCGGCTTCGGTCAGCGTCGTCGCATCCGCCATCGTGAACGGCACGTCGAGGATGCGCGCCAGCGTCTGCGCCAGCAGCGTCTTGCCCGAGCCGGTCGGACCGATCAGCAGGATGTTCGACTTCGCCAGCTCGACGTCGGTGTGCTTGGTCTGGTGGTTCAGCCGCTTGTAGTGGTTGTGCACCGCGACCGAGAGCACCTTCTTGGCATGCTGCTGGCCGATGACGTAGTCATCGAGCACCTTGCAGATTTCCTTCGGGGTGGGGATGCCGTCACGCGACTTCACCAGCGAGGACTTGTTCTCCTCACGGATGATGTCCATGCAGAGCTCGACGCACTCGTCGCAGATGAAGACGGTCGGACCGGCGATCAGCTTGCGGACTTCGTGCTGGCTCTTTCCGCAGAACGAGCAATACAGGGTGTTCTTTGAATCGCTCGTACCGACCTTGCTCATTCCTGTCTCCGTCTGTCGATCTTTTCTGGACCGCCCCGCCCTGGCACACCTTCAAGTGTACCTAGATAGGAGCAAAAACCGTACCAGAAAAGGCCCTTCAATCCAGATGTCGCACGAATCGGGAATAACTCGCCCTCAAGGGGATACTACCCGATATGCGCCATCGAGCCATGGTGCCAGCCGACTATCAAGAATTCGCTAATCGGATGGAAGCCCCGGTGACGTGAAACTACCGTGATTTGGGACATTTGCACGGCAGCCGAGGTGATATTCCACGGCAATTCCACGTCGCGTGGCGCGAATGACACGGGTGCCCGCACCAGCGGAACCCGCGCCAAGTAATGAATCGTACACACCTGCGGCGCGACACCGGAACACGGCCGCGCGCCACCGGCGATCCCACACCTTGAGACGCCTTGCCGGCGGCGACGCCGCCAGCCGGAACGCCTGCCCCACCTCTTAGGTGGCGGGCTTCGCCGGGGTCGGCTCTTCGGTGCGCTTCTCGACCACCTTGTCGATCAGGCCGAACTCCTTGGCCATGTCGGAGGTCAGGAACTTGTCGCGCTCGAGCGCATCCTCGATCGCCTTGTAGGGCTGGCCGGTGTGCTTGACGTAGATCTCGTTGAGCCGCTTCTTCAGGTTCAGGATCTCCTGAGCGTGCAGCATGATGTCGGTGGCCTGGCCCTGGAAGCCGCCGGAGGGCTGGTGCACCATGATGCGCGCGTTCGGCAGCGCAAAGCGCATGTCCTTCTCACCGGCGGCGAGCAGCAGCGAGCCCATCGACGCGGCCTGGCCGGTGCACAGCGTCGACACCGGCGGACGGATGAACTGCATGGTGTCGTAGATCGCGAGGCCCGACGTCACCACGCCGCCCGGCGAGTTGATGTACATCGAGATTTCCTTCTTCGGATTCTCGGCCTCGAGGAACAAGAGCTGCGCGACGATCAGCGACGCCATGCCGTCCTCGACCGGACCGGTGAGGAAAATGATGCGCTCCTTCAGCAGGCGCGAAAAGATGTCGTAGGCCCGTTCGCCGCGGTTGGTCTGCTCGACCACCATCGGCACGAGGTTCATGTAGGTTTCTACCGGATCGCGCATGAATCACCTGAGGTTGACAGAGGCGCCAGCCGCTCCGCCGGCCGGCATGGCCTTGCGTCGAGCGAACGCCCCGTGATGCAGGGGGTACAGATATGAGCCGGTTGTCCGGCGGCAAGGTCGGCGCGGACGCGCGCCGGGAAACGGTTGCGCCACGCCGGGCGCCGGCCAGACCGGCCCCCACGGGCGGGCCTAGTTGAAGCCGATTCGGCGGGACGCAGCAAAGCGGCGCGCGGGGTCCGCGCGCCGTTTCGCCGGTTAAGCTTAATGGAGCCCGACCGCATGTGAGGCCGGGCCCGGCATCACGCCGCGCTCTTCTCGTCGTCGTCCTTGTAGAGCTCCTCGCGCGACACCTTCTTGTCGGTGACGTTGGCGAGCTCGAGGATGAAGTCGACGACCTTGTCCTCGTAGATCGGCGCGCGGAGCTGGGCGAGCGCGTTGGGGTTCTTGCGGTAGAAGTCCCACACTTCCTTCTCGCGGCCCGGCATCTGGCGGGCGCGGTCGACCACGGCGCGGCTGACCTCGTCGTCGGTCACGGTGATCTTGTTCTTGTCGCCGATCTCGGAGAGCACGAGGCCGAGGCGCACGCGGCGGTCGGCGATCTTGCGATACTCGTCCTTCGCCGCATCCTCGGTGGTGTTCTCGTCGGCAAAGGTCTTGCCGCCCGACTCCATCTCCGCCTTGATCGAGTTCCACATCAGGTTGAACTCCTCGTCGACGAGCGACGGCGGCGGATCGAACTTGTGGGCCTCGTCGAGGCGGTCGAGCAGGATGCGCTTGACGCGCTGGCGCGTCGCGCCGGCGAACTCCTGGGTCAGGCGCTCGCGCATGATCTCCTTGAGCTTGTCGAGCGATTCGAGGCCGAGCGTCTTGGCGAACTCGTCGTCGATCACCGCGTCCTTGGCGGCCTCGATCTTGGTCGCGGTGGTCTCGAACTCCGCCGCCTTGCCGGCGAGATTCGCCGCCGCATAGTTGGCCGGGAAGGAGACCTTCAGCGTGCGGGTCTCACCCGCGCCGATGCCGACCAGCTGATCCTCGAAGCCCGGAATGAAGCTGCCCGAGCCGATCACCACCTGGATGTCCTCGGCGGTGCCGCCGTCGAACGCGGTGCCGTCGATGGTGCCCTTGAACGACACGGTGACGCGGTCACCCGTCTCGACCTTGGCGCCCTCGCCCTTGGCCTCATACGGACGGTTCTGGTCGGCGATGCGCTTGATCGCCTCGTCGACGTCGGCCTCGCCGACCTCGGCGACCGGCTTCTCGATGTTGAAGGTCTTGAAGTCGGCGAGCTGGATCGCCGGCACCACCTCGATCGCGACCGAGTAGTTGAGGTCGGACTTGCCGGCGAGGATGGCTTCGATCTCCTTCTCCTCGGTCGGCATCGTCACCTTCGGCTCGGTAGCGAGACGATAGCCGCGCTCGCTGAAGATCTGCGCATTGCTGTCGCGGATCAGCTGCTCGAGGGTCTCGGCGGCGACGGAGCGGCCATAGATCTTCTTCAGATGCGCAACCGGCACCTTGCCCGGGCGGAAGCCGTTGATGCGGACCTTGTCCTTCATGTCGGCAAGGCGGGCATCGACCTTGGCATCGATATCGGCGGCCGGAAGGCTCACCTGGAATTCGTGCTTCAGGCCGTCGGCGACAGTCTCTTTCACCTGCATGGCGTCAATCTTCTTCCTTACGCCGGTCGGCGACCGGTTCGTTGCAATCAATATCGATACGCGGCATCGGCCTGTATCGGCGGTTCTTCGGACGGATGTCCGGGCTACCCAAGTCTCGTCCGCAAAACGTCTCGTCCGCAAAACGTGGCGCTGATGGTGCGGGCGGAGGGACTCGAACCCCCACAACTTTCGTCACTGGAACCTAAATCCAGCGCGTCTACCAATTCCGCCACGCCCGCGAGGCGCATCACGTCCAGCGGCGATGCCGCGAGCGGCGGGCTTATAACATGGGCGCACCTCTTCGCAGCAAAAAAATGGCCGCTTCGGCCGCTCCCCCGGCGGCACGCCGAGACGCGCCGGAGCGGCTGGACAGCACGCCCGGAACATGATCCGCATCGCTGCATGACGGCAGCCCTTTTTCCCCTGTCCCGCCGCGCCCTGCTCGCCGGCCTTGCCGGCGCCGCGCTGCTCCCTGTCGCCGCGCCCGCCGCCCGAGCGCAGAGCCGGTCGCTCGCGCTGCGGCTGCAGCCCGCGACACGGCCGCTGCGCGACAATCCGCCGCCGTCCCCGATGTGGACGTTCGAGGACGGGATCGCGCCGCTGCCCCTCCCGCAAGGCGACGTCACGCTGGCCCTGACCAACGACCTGCCGCTGCCCGTCGTGCCCGATATCCGCGGCCTCGTCGGCATGGCCGCGACCGAGCCGCTGGTCGCCCGCCAGCCGATCCCGCCCGGCCAGACAGCCACGCTGAATTTCGCCCTGCGGCAGGCCGGCACCCTGCTGCTCGACACCCGCCTGCTCGGCGACGCCGCCGCCCGCGCGCTGCCCGTCCGGCCGCTGGTCGCCGCGGAGACGACGCCCATCGCCGCCGATCGCGACGAGACCCTGCTGATCGAGGACTGGCGCCTTGCGCCCGACGGCGCCGCGCTGGCGCCGGGACGGGACGCCGCCGGCGCGGCCACCGCGTTCACGGTCAACGGCAAGCCGGCGCTCGATCTCGCGGTTGCCCAGAATGAGCGGATCCGGTTCCGCATCATCAGCGGCTGCCAACGCGCTGTGATCGCATTCAAAATCGACGGCCACGACCTCCAGGTCATGGCCATCGACGGCCATCCCGCTGAGCCGTTCGCGGCGCGCAACGGCCAGATCGTGCTGGCGCCGGGATCGCGGGTCGACGCGCTCATGAACATGACCGGCAGCCCGCTGAGCACGGCGGCCATCCAGATCCACGACGGCACCACGGCCCGCCCGCTTGGTCGTCTCGTCTACAGCCGCGACACAATGGAGCGACGAGTCCCTCTCCCCGCCATCATTCCATTTCCATCCAATGGCTTACCGGACAAACTTGATCTTCAGAATGCACTGCGCGTCGACCTGCCGCTCGATGTCGCGGCCAGCGCGGGCGCCGGCTGGAGCCCGCCGGCCGGCTTTGCCGCGAGCCGCCCGCCGGCGTTCCGGATCAGGCGCGGACGGGTGGCGGTGCTGGCGCTGGCCAACCGCGCCGCGACGCCGGTGACGTTCCGCCTGCACGGCGGCCCGTTCCGCCTGCTCGACCGGCTCGACGACGGCTGGAAGCCGTTCTGGCTCGATACGCTTGTGCTGGACGCCCGGCAGACCCATCGCATCGCCTTCCAGGCCGCGCCCGGCGCCTGGCTGCTGGAGGCCGCCGGCACGGACTGGTCCGCGCCGCGGCTCCTGCAATGGTACGCGGTGGACTGAAACCTCCCCAATCGTTCAAATCACCCCGAGGGCGGCGTAGAGCCGCCGCAGCACCGCCGGAAGCGCCTCCGGCAGGTCCTCGGCGATCAGGCCGGGCCCGGCTTCCCGCCCGGCCTCGCCATGCAGCCACACCGCGATGCAGGCCGCCGCGAAGGCAGGAACCCGCTGCGCCAGCAGGCCGGCAATGAAGCCGGCGAGGACGTCGCCGGATCCGGCGGTGGCGAGCCAGGGCGGCGCATTGGCGGCGATCGCCGCCTGCCCATCCGGCGCAGCCACCACGGTATCCGGCCCCTTCAGCAGCACCACAGCCCCCGACCGGGCTGCCGCCAGGCGCGCGCGCTCAAGCTTCGAATTAACCTTCTGATCTTCACTTAATGATTTGAATAATCTCGAAAATTCACCGTCGTGAGGGGTGAGGACAACCTGTGGATCACGCAATGTCTTAACGGCCTCGAACAGCTCGTCAGGCGCCTCGGCGAAGCTCGTCAGCGCGTCGGCGTCGAGCACGGCGCCCCGCCCCGGCCCGATCGCGGCGAGCGCCATGGCGCGGGTCGGCGCGCCGACGCCGGCGCCGGGCCCGACGACGCAGGCGTTGAGCCGGGCATCGGCCAGCAGCCGAGCGAGGTCCGCCGGCGTGTCGCTGACCCGAACCATGATGGCCGTCAGCGCCGCCGCATGCACGGCGAGCGCCTCGCGGGGCGACGCCACCGTCACCAGCCCCGCCCCGGCCCGCAGCGCGCCGCGGGCCGAAAGGCGCGCCGCGCCGGTCGAGGTCAGCCCGCCGGAAACCACCACCGTATGGCCGCGCCCGTATTTGTGGCCGTCGGTCCGCGGCACCGGGAACAGATCCCGCCAGAGCCCGGGGTCGTTCTCGGACGCCGCCGGACGGATCTCGTCCAGCACCGACGAGGGGATGCCGATGTCGGCGAGGTGGACGGCCCCGCAGTGCAGCCGTCCGGGCAGCAGCAGGTGGCCGGGCTTGCGCCGGAAGAAGGTGACGGTCGCCGCCGCCTGCACCGCGGCGCCCATCACCGCGCCGGTCGCACCATCGATGCCACTCGGCAGATCGACGGCGAGGATCGGCGCACCGCTTTCGTTCATCGCCGCGATCAGGACGAGCGGATCGCCCTTCACCGGGCGGTCGAGCCCGGCCCCGAACAGCGCATCGACGATCAGGGCCGGCCGGCCGATCGCCCGGGGATCGCAAGGCAGCACCGGCCCGGACCACAGAGCGGCTGCGCGCGCGGCATCGCCCTTGAGGGTGTCACGGCTGCACAGCAGGATCACCGACACCTGACGGCCGCGCGCCGCGAGCTCGGCGGCCGCGACGAAGCCATCGCCGCCATTGTTGCCCCGCCCGGCCACCACGAGCACCGGCCCGTCCGGGGCCATCAGCATCGCGACATCCGCCACTGCGCGCCCCGCCGCCTGCATCAGCGCAAAGCCGGCGGTCCCGGCGGCAATGGTCAGCGCATCGGCACGCGCCATCTCGGTCGGCGTCAGCAATTCCATGGCCTCTCCTTCCCGAACCGCCTCTTCCTCAGGCAATCCGCTGAAACTTGATCCAGTCGCGCCGCGAAAACAGCCGTGACGGCACAATAAATGTGCAATCAGCACTCTTTTTGTGCAGCCGCCAGCATCCAGGTCACAACCATGGCTCACCGGATCATCTTAATGCACTGATACTATTCCAGTTTTTGATCAACTTCCAACTTGGCACGGACCCTGCTTACAAGAGGGCTCGATTGGCGCGTCGTCGTGCACGCGCGCCTCAAGACGGCAGTGGGGGCGCAAACCCGCTCTGCAGCTTCGGAGTGCCGGGGAGACGTTCAGTGAAGAAAATCGAGGCGATCATCAAACCCTTCAAGCTCGACGAGGTGAAAGAGGCGCTTCAGGAGGTCGGACTTCAGGGCATCACGGTCACCGAGGCCAAGGGCTTCGGGCGACAGAAAGGGCATGCGGAGCTGTACCGGGGCGCGGAGTACATCGTTGATTTCCTGCCCAAGGTGAAAATTGAAATTGTCATCTCCGACGAGTTGGTCGAGAAGGCAATTGATGCTATCCGCCGTGCCGCTCAGACTGGCCGGATCGGCGACGGCAAGATTTTCGTTTCCAACATCGAAGAAGCCATTCGCATCAGAACTGGAGAATCCGGCCTGGACGCCATCTAACCCGACAGAATTCGACTTCCCTCCCACCACGCGGCCGGTGCTCTCGGCCGCCTCACCACGACCCAAGGCCAGTACAGACAAGGGGTACTCATGAAGACCGCCAAAGACGTCCTGAAGTTGATCAAGGACAACGACGTCAAGTACGTCGACTTCCGTTTCACCGATCCGCGCGGCAAGTGGCAGCACGTCACTTTCGACGTCAGCATGATCGAAGAAGAGACCTTCGCCGAAGGCATCATGTTCGACGGCTCCTCGATCGCGGGCTGGAAGGCGATCAACGAGTCCGACATGTGCCTGATGCCGGATCCGGTCACCGCGTCGATCGACCCCTTCTTCGCCGAGACCACCCTGGTCCTGACCTGCGACGTGCTCGAGCCGACCACCGGCGAGCCCTACAACCGCGACCCGCGCGGCATCGCCAAGAAGGCGGAAGCCCAGGTCAAGGCGCTCGGCATCGGCGACACCGTGTTCGTCGGCCCGGAAGCCGAGTTCTTCGTGTTCGACGACGTGCGCTACTCGGCGAACCCCTACAACACCGGTTTCCGCCTCGACCAGGTCGAGCTGCCGATCAACTCGGACACCGAGTATGAGGGCGGCAACCTCGGCCACCGCATCCGCACCAAGGCCGGCTACTTCCCGGTGCCGCCGCAGGACAGCGTGCAGGACATGCGCTCCGAAATGCTCGGCGCCATGGCCAAGATGGGCGTCAAGGTCGAAAAGCACCACCACGAGGTGGCGTCGGCTCAGCACGAGCTCGGCATGAAGTTCGACACCCTGACGCTGATGGCCGACCAGATGCAGATCTACAAGTACTGCATCCACCAGGTCGCGCACATCTACGGCAAGACCGCCACCTTCATGCCGAAGCCGGTGTACGGCGACAACGGCTCGGGCATGCACGTGCACCAGTCGATCTGGAAGGAAGGCAAGCCGATGTTCGCCGGCAACAAGTATGCCGACCTCTCGGAGAGCTGCCTGCACTACATCGGCGGCATCATCAAGCACGCCAAGGCGCTGAACGCCTTCACCAACCCGTCGACCAACTCCTACAAGCGTCTGGTCCCGGGCTATGAGGCTCCGGTGCTGCTCGCCTACTCGGCGCGCAACCGTTCGGCGTCGTGCCGCATTCCGTACACCACCTCGCCGAAGGCCAAGCGCGTCGAGGTCCGCTTCCCGGATCCGATGGCGAACCCCTACCTCGCCTTCGCCGCGATGCTGATGGCCGGCCTCGACGGCATCAAGAACAAGATCGATCCGGGCGCTGCCATGGACAAGGATCTGTACGACCTGCCGAAGGAAGAGCTGAAGGAGATCCCGACGGTTTGCGGCAGCCTGCGCGAAGCGCTGGAGAGCCTCGACAAGGATCGCGCCTTCCTCAAGGCCGGCGGCGTGTTCGACGACGACTTCATCGACAGCTACATCGAGCTCAAGATGACCGAAGTCGCGCGCTTCGAGATGACCCCGCACCCGGTCGAGTTCGAGATGTACTACTCGTACTGAGCGTCATCGAGGCTCCGCCTCGGACACGGAAAGGCGCCCCTCGCGGGCGCCTTTCTTTTTGTGCGGACCGCCCGCGTGCCGGCGGCGGCCACCGGATCCCCGCGGCGACGCTTGATCCGCGCCGCGCGTTCGGCGAAGAATGGCCGCCCGCTCCACGAGGTGACGAATGACCCCCGCATCCGCCGATCCCGCGCCGCCGCCCCCCTCCCTGGCGCGGTCGATCGCCCAGGGCGGCTGCATCATCGTCGCCTTCGCCGCGCTGCTCGCCCTGATCTGGTACGCGGCCGCCACGCTGTTCCTGATCTTCGCCGGCATCCTGTTCGGCGTATTCCTGAACGCACTCAGCCACCTGTTCGGGCGCCTGATCGGCGGCCCCTACCTCGCCCGCCTCGCGCTGGTCTGCCTGCTGCTGACCGGCATCGTCTCCAGCGTGGTCGTGCTCGGCGGCGCCACCATCGCCCAGCAGGCAAGCGCCCTCACCACAACCATCCGCTCCCAGGTCGGCACGGTGAAGACCTTCCTGGAGCAGCACGGCATCGACACCAGCTTCCTCGATCCGGCCACCGCACTCGCCCCGGTCGCGGACAACAGTTCAGCACGCAGCAAGCCCGAACTGCCGAGCGCCGGCACCATCGCCTCGGGCACCACCGCCGTGCTCGGCCAGACCGCGCGGCTGCTGCTCGGCGTGTTCGGCACGGTCGGCAACATCTTCGTCGTGGTACTGCTCGGCGTCATGCTGGCGCTGCAGCCGGAGGTCTACCGCAACGGCCTGCTGAACTTCGTGCCGCGACGGCACAAGGCCTATGCGGCGCGATTGGTGGACGATGTCGCCGAGACGCTGCGGCGCTGGCTGCTCGGCCAGATCACCACCATGAGCGTCATCTTCATGATCGCCTGGACCGGCATCACCATCATCGGCATCCCCGGCGCACTGGTACTCGGCTTCCAGGCCGGCCTGCTCACCTTCATCCCGACCGTCGGCTCGTTCATCGCCGGCATCATCATCGTGCTGGCAAGCCTGGGATCGGGCTGGACCGCGGTGATCAGCGCCTTCGGCCTTTACTGCTCGCTGCAATTCCTGGAAGGCAACATCCTGACGCCGCTGATCCAGCGGCATGCCATCAACATTCCGCCGGCGACGCTGTTCGCGTCGCAGATCTTCCTCGGCGTGCTGTTCGGGCTATGGGGCCTTGCGCTGGCGCTGCCGCTGATCGCGGTGACCAAGGTGGTGCTCAAGCATATCTATGGCGAGGCGGAGACCGAGGCCGGGACGGAGCCAGACGCCAAGGCGGCGGCCTGAGCCGCCACCTCGCGTTTTATCGGACAGATCAGGCGGTGGTGACCACCGTCTGCGTGTGCTCGACCTCCGGCGGCGCGGCGAAGTACGGCCCCACCAGCGCACGCCACTCGGTGAAATTCTCGGAGCCGCGGAAATCGACGGTGTGGGCCTCGAGCGTCTCCCACTTCGCCACCAGGCGGTAGCGCTGCGGCTTCTCGATCGAGCGATGCAGCTCGAAGCCGTGAAAGCCCTTGGCGCGGCCGAAGGCCGCCCTGGCCTTGGCGACGGCGGCCTCAAAATCCTTCTCGCTGCCCGGCTTGACCTCGATCTGAGCGATTTCGGTGATCATCTGCGTGCCCTCATCCGGCGCGACGACCGCCGCGCGCCTGTCGAACGACGTCAATAGCGGCTGGCTTTGTCTGCGACAAACGAATTCAGGGGCGCAGGCTGGCGCGCTCCGGCGTCAGACCATCAGCAGTGCGGCGCCGGCGACCATCAGGGCGACGCCGACGAACATCACCACCGGCCAGCGGCTCGGTGGCGGCGCATGACGGCCGTAGCGTCCCTCGGCGCGGCGCTCGTCGATCAGCGCGCGTTCAAACTCGTCCGACGACGAGAACAGGCAGGCGAAGCCCGTGCGCGCGGACGCAACGCTGGCTTCGAGCGACGACAGGGCGGACTGGCGCTGGGGATCGGTGCTCATCAACATGCACCGATGCTAGGGGCGACATGGTAAACGCCCCGTTAGCTTTTCGCGGAGAATGCCGTTTATTGCGCGACGCCGATCACGCTGCCAGTCTGGCGCACGACGCTCGCCTTGCGCGGCGCGCCGGCCTTCTCGATCTGGCGACGCCGGCTTTCCTCCAGTGACAACGGCTCTTCCTCGGCGATCTCGACGCGGTTGCGGCCGCCGCGCTTGGCGCGGTAGAGCGCGGTGTCGGCGCTCGCCAGCAGCACGTCGAGTTCGGTATCGGGCGGGCCGCCCGCGACGCCGATGCTGACCGTGGTCTCGACCGGCGCGTCGTCGACCTCGATGCCGCAGCCCTGGAACGCAAGGCGCACGCGCTCGGCGGCGAGCAGCGTCTCGTCGATCGCGCAGGGCAGCATGGCCGCGAACTCCTCGCCGCCGATGCGGCCGATGAGATCGGTGATGCGCAGATTGGCGGTGATCACGGCGGCGAACAGCTTGAGCACCTCGTCGCCGGCCGGATGACCGAAGCGGTCGTTGATCGACTTGAAGTGGTCGATATCGAAGATCATCACCGTGACCGGCCGGCCCGCCTTGGCCTCCCGCTCGATCATCCGCCCGGTCGCTTCACTGAAGCCGCGGCGGTTCAGCAGTCCGGTGAGCGGATCGATCGAGGCGGCCGCCTTGTGCGCCCGCACCGTGCGATCGCTCACCATCATGAAGATGATGAACACCGTGCCGACCGCATACAGCACGAGCTCGATGGCGAAGATCATCACCCAGACGCTGTTGGTCCGGAAGGCATCGTCATGGGACGACAACAGGCCGCCGAGCGCGATCGGCAGCATCAGCACCGCGCCGTGCAGCACCGGGATCGTCAGCGCCGGCCAGCGCGAGCGCATCGAGCTGCGCCGCTCCGACCACAGCTGGCTCGCCGTCAGGGCGGCATAGGCGGCCACGATCGCCGCACTCACCACCGTCTCGAGGAAGCGCTCGTCGCCGGACAACAGCACCGTCGCGACCCAGATCGCAGCGCCGGCGCACAAGCCGATCCAGTTCGGTCGACGGCCATGGAACACGCGGGCGGCTGTCCAGACCATGCCGCAGGCGATGAAGCCGATGACATTGACGGCGAGCAGCACCACGCCGCCGAGCCGTCCGCCGGCCAGCACCCAGACGCCGATCGACACCGCCCCCAGGAGGTAGGCAGTTCCCCACCAGCCGAGCGCCGGAATCCGCTCCTGGCGCCAGAAGAACAGAAGCAATGCGCCGAGCATTGCCGCGACCAGAGCCGCAACGAGATAGAGCGTCGAAATATCCAGCGACATACTTGCCCACCAGCCAGAGACGAAAGGCTTTCCAAAGCGGATGGAGCTGCATGGGCCCCCTCTTCTGATGAAGGCGATTTTACCGGCGTGGTGTTCGGAAATGGTTGTCCGGCGCCCCGCAGTTTTCGCAAAAACCGCGCGGTTTCCGGCAATGAATTTGAAACCAAGACGGGCGTGCCGGACGCGCGACAGCGGCAAGCCCGAAACGCAAAGCCCGAAACGCAAAAAGGGCAGCCAGAGCTGCCCTTTTCCGGTTCGCTGCGCCGTGACGGCGCGCGACTGCAGATCAGCGCTTCGAGAACTGGAAGCTGCGGCGGGCTTTCGCGCGGCCGTACTTCTTGCGCTCGACGACGCGCGAGTCACGGGTGAGGAAGCCGCCCTTCTTGAGGACGCCGCGGAGCTCCGGCTCCATGTTGGTCAGCGCCTTGGACAGGCCGTGGCGCACAGCGCCCGCCTGACCCGACAGACCGCCGCCGGACACGGTGCAGATCACGTCATACTGACCTGCGCGGGCCGCGATGCTGAGCGGCTGCTCGATCATCATGCGCAGCACCGGGCGGGCGAAGTAGACTTCGAACTCGCGGGTGTTGACGACGATCTTGCCGGAGCCCGGCTTGATCCAGACGCGGGCGACCGCGTCCTTGCGCTTGCCGGTGGCATAGGCGCGGCCGAACTTGTCGACCTTCTTGACGTACTTCGGCGCCTCGGCGGCAGTCGCCACCTTCAGCGACGACAGCTGGTCGAGCGATTGAATGGACTCGGCCATGATTACGCGACCCTCGTGTTCTTGCGATTCAGTGATGCGACGTCGATGACTTCCGGCTGCTGCGCTTCATGCGGGTGCTCCGCACCGGCGTAGACGCGCAGGTTGCCGAGCTGCTTGCGGCCCAGCGGACCGCGCGGCAGCATGCGCTCGACGGCCTTCTCCAGAACGCGCTCCGGGAAGCGGCCCTCGAGGATCGAGCGCGCGGTGCGCTCCTTGATGCCACCGATGAAGCCGGTGTGGTGGTAGTACACCTTCTTCTCGCGCTTGCGGCCGGTCAGCACGACCTTGTCCGCGTTGATGATGATGACGTTGTCGCCGTCATCGACATGGGGGGTGTAGGTGGGCCGGTGCTTGCCGCGCAGGCGCATCGAGACCAGGGTCGCGAGGCGGCCGACCACCAAGCCCTTGGCGTCGATCAGCACCCACTTCTTCTCGACCTCGGCCGGCTTCGCCGAAAACGTTGTCATGTGAGATGTCCAATTGAAAAATAGGTTTGCGGCGGCCTGCGCCGCGCTGGGCCGGTTTCTAGAGAAAGAGCCCGCCAGCGTCAACGCCCTGACGTCAAAAATAAACCAGCAAAATCAATCAATTAAAAATATGGTGCGATATTACCTCTGAGAAACGACAGCCGACGGAATGGAATATGTCGACGTGACGTGGGCGATCGGGTCCGGCGAGGTGCCGGACAACAGGTTCACCTCGCCCACCGCAAGGCGCTTGCCGAGCTTGAGCAGCCGCGCCGCCGCCATGACGTCCTGGCCGGGCTGCCCCTTCCGCAGGAAGTTGATGTTGAGGTTGGTGGTCACGGCGAGGCCCACCGGACCGATCGCCGACAGCAGCACGACGTACATGGCGAAATCGGCCAGCGCCATCAGCGTCGGCCCCGACACGGTGCCGCCCGGGCGCAGCATGCGCTCGCTGTAGGTCTGACGCAGCAGGCAGGTCTGGCCATCGGCGCTTTCGATCACAATGTCCCCGCTGCTGAACGCCTGGGGGAATTCCCGGTGCAGGAACTGCTCCAGTTCGGCGACGGTCATCTTCGCTGCAGCCATAATTGTTCAATCCTGCCCTCTTCTCGCGCGGCTTTCGCCTCGCCTTGCCTCCCCGTCTACATTAGGGTGCCGGCCATGAATAGCCTTGTGACACGCCGATGACCGCTTCGCGAGCAGCCATGCAGGTCCTACAATCCGACATTCTGACGCGCGAAACCGTCGATTCCGTCGCCATTCTGACGCTGAACCGGCCTGCGGCGCGCAACTGCCTGTCGGAAGGATTGATCGCCGCCCTGCACGGCGCGCTGGACGATGTGCGCGACGACCGCGCGGTGCGAGCGGTGGTGATCGCCGCCAACGGACCGGTGTTCTCCTCCGGACACGACCTCAAGGAACTGACGGCCCGCCGCAGCGACGCCGACCGCGGCCGCGCCTACTTTGCAACGATCATGAACGCCTGCAGCGCCATGATGCAGGCGGTGGTGCGGCTGCCGAAGCCCGTCGTCGCCGCGGTGCAGGGCCTTGCCACCGCCGCCGGCTGCCAGCTGGTCGCGAGCTGCGACCTTGCGGTCGCCTCCGAGCGCGCGAGCTTTGCCACACCCGGCGTCGACATCGGCCTGTTCTGCTCCACGCCGATGGTGGCGCTATCGCGCAACGTGCCGCGCAAGCACGCCATGCACATGCTGCTGACCGGCGAGCCGGTGACGGCGGCGCGCGCGCGCGAGCTCGGGCTCGTCAACGACGTGGTCGCGGCGGGGACCGAGCGCGACGCGGCGATTGCGCTTGCGCGGCGCGTCGCGGCGAAATCGGCGCACACCGTGAAGATCGGCAAGGAGGCGTTCTACCGGCAGATCGAGATGCCGCTCGCGGACGCCTACCGCTTTGCCGCCGAGGTGATGACCGAAAACATGCTGGCGCGCGACGCCGAGGAAGGCATCAACGCCTTCATCGAGAAGCGCACGCCGACCTGGGAGGACCGGTAGACCACCGGACGACGTAAACAAGAATGAATCACGACAGCTACGACGACAACTACATCCGCGGCATCCTCAACACCGTGAAGACCATCGCCATGGTCGGCGCCTCGCCGGTCAACGTGCGTCCGAGCTATTTTGCGTTCAAGTATCTCGCCGAGCGCGGCTATGACATGATCCCGATCAATCCGGGACAGGTCGGCAAGAGCCTGGTCGGCAGGCCGTTCGTGGCGTCGCTGCGCGACGTCGACCGCCCCATCGACATGATCGACATTTTCCGCGCCTCGGCCCATGTCGCCCCCGTCGTCGAGGAGGCGCTCGCGCTGTCGCCTTTGCCGAAAGTGATCTGGATGCAGCTCGGCGTGCGCGACGACGCCGCCGCGGCGAAGGCCGAAGCACACGGCATCAAGGTGGTGATGAACCGCTGCCCGAAGATCGAGTATGGCCGCCTCAGCGCCGAGATCCAGTGGATGGGCGTCAACTCGCGCACCCTGAGCGCACGGCGCGCCCCGGCGCCGACGCAGGGCATGCGGCTGTCACTCAACCGCCAGAGCGTGTCGGGCGCGGCCACCACCGCGGCCGATCGCGCCAGCCAGACCACCAAGGATCAGTAGCCGCAGCACGACCGCCCTGCCGCCCCCGCGGCGGCCGACCGGTTTGTGTCGCGGTCAACTCGCCGCGCAGCACAGCCTTGCGATTTTTGCTATAGCTGTCGCGCCGGCTTGACGGGGCCCTACCCGCCCCCGCAGCATGGCATGCGCGCGGCATGGCCGCGCGTCATTGCACCGACGATCTGCCGATTTCGCGTCAACCAAGGAATCATAATGACCGAACGCCCTCCCGGATTTTCCACGCTCTCGATTCACGCCGGCGCACAGCCGGATCCGACGACGGGGGCGCGTGCGACGCCGATCTACCAGACGACGTCGTTCGTCTTCAACGACGCCGATCATGCCGCCTCGCTGTTCGGCCTGCAGGCGTTCGGCAACATCTATACCCGCATCGGCAATCCGACCACCGCGGTGCTCGAAGAGCGCGTCGCCGCGCTCGAGGGCGGCACCGCCGGCCTTGCCACCGCGTCGGGCCATGCCGCCCAGTTCCTCGCGTTCCACACCCTGCTGCAGCCGGGCGACGAGTTCGTCGCCGCGCGCAAGCTCTATGGCGGCTCGATCAACCAGTTCAACCACTCGTTCAAGAAGTTCGGCTGGAACGTGGTGTGGGCCGACCCCGACGACATTGAAAGCTTCGAGAAGGCGGTGACGCCGAAGACCAAGGCGATCTTCATCGAATCGATCGCCAACCCCGGCGGCAGCATCACCGACATCGAGGCGATCGCCGCCATCGCGCGCCGCGCCGGCGTGCCCCTGATCGTCGACAACACCCTGGCGACGCCCTACCTGATCCGCCCGATCGACCACGGTGCGGACATCGTGGTGCATTCGCTGACCAAGTTCCTCGGCGGTCACGGCAATTCGATCGGCGGTATCCTGGTGGACGCCGGCACCTTCGACTGGTCGCGCGACGGCCGCTATCCGACCCTGAGCGAGCCGCGCCCCGAGTATCACGGCATCCGCCTGCAGGAGACATTCGGCAACTTCGCCTTCGCCATCGCCGCGCGCGTGCTCGGCCTGCGCGACCTCGGCCCGGCGCTGTCGCCGTTCAACGCCTTCCTGATCCTCAACGGCATCGAGACGCTGGCGCTGCGGGTGCAGAAGCACTCCGACAACGCCAAGGCCGTCGCCGAATGGCTGTCGACCCACCCGGCCGTAGCCTGGGTCAACTACGCCGGCCTGCCGGGCGACCGCTACCACAACCTCGCCCGCAAATATGCGCCGAAGGGCGCCGGCGCGGTGTTCACGTTCGGCCTCAAGGGCGGCTATGACGCCGGCGTCAAGCTGGTGTCGAACGTCAAGCTGTTCTCGCACCTCGCCAATGTCGGCGACACCCGCTCGCTGGTGATCCATCCGGCCTCGACCACCCACAGCCAGCTCGACGACGCGCAGAAGACGCTGGCCGGCGCCGGCCCCGACGTCGTGCGCCTGTCGGTCGGCATCGAGGACAAGGAAGACCTGATCGCCGACCTCGACCAGGCGCTCAACGCCTGATCGCGCCGCGCGCGACCATCCACTCATGACAAAAACGCGGCGCCGGTCTCCGGCGCCGCGTTCGTCTTTCGGGGAGATGCCTTGTTGCTGGCAGAGCCTCGGCGGCGTCAGCCGCGCTGGCCGACCGCCGCGCCGATCGCCGCGGACCGGACCGCCGGCTGCCCGGCGGCGAGGCGCTCGGACTGCAGCAGCGCCAGCGTCAGCACGACGATGGCGACGCCCTGGTGGGCGAGCGCAAGGCCGATCGGCACCATGTGCAGCAGCGTCAGGATGCCGAGCGCCGCCTGCAGCGTCACCGCGATCGCAAGCCCGAGCGCCCCGTTGATCGCCGCCGTTCCGGCACGGGCGCGGATCGCATCGGCGACATGCAGGATCGCACCGATCCAGATCGTGTACGCCAGCATGCGGTGGCAGAACTGCACCGTCAGGGTGCTGTCGAAGAAGTTGCGCCACCACGGCTGCTCGAAGAACAGCCGTGCGGCGTCGGGGATGAAGGCGCCGTCGATCAGCGGCCAGGTGTTGAACACCCGCCCGGCCCGGAGCCCCGCGACCAGCGCGCCGAAATAGAGCTGCAGGTAGACGAGGGAGAGCAGCACGATGGCGGTGACACGCAGCCGCGGCGGCGCCGCGACCGAGGCGCCCGGCCGCAGCCGCCGCAGCGTCCAGACGATCGCCGAATAGATCACCAGCGCCAGCATCAGGTGCGCCGCGAGACGATACTGCGACACCTCGACCCGCTCCGACAGCCCCGACGCCACCATCCACCAGCCGACGGCGCCCTGCAGGCCGCCGAGGGCGAAGATGATCCACAGCCGGCGCTTGAGATCACCGGCGAGCGAGGCGCGCCACAGGAACCAGAGGAACGGCAGCAGGTAGGCCGCACCGATGACGCGGCCCAAAAGGCGATGGCTCCACTCCCACCAGAAGATCTCCTTGAACTCCGCAAGGCTCATGCCGTGGTTGAGCTCGCGGTACTGCGGGATCGTCTTGTAGGCCTCGAATGCCGCGGTCCAGCCCTCGTCCGTCAGCGGCGGCAGCGCACCGGTGACCGGCTTCCACTCGACGATCGACAGGCCGGATTCCGTCAGGCGGGTGGCGCCGCCGACCAGCACCATGGCGACGATCAGCGCAGCGACCGCCGCGAGCCAGATCCGCACAGCAGCGAGATGTCGGGGGGAAACGGCACTGACGGACATGTGGACATCACAACCTTGATCGGATACGTGCGGCTCTTATAGTCGCGCCGCCCCGGCCCGAAAAGCGCCCTCCCACTGGTTCCGTCATGAAGATTCGCGTCCGAAAGCTGCTGGGAACGATCATCCTGCTGGTGCTGGTGATCGTCTGGTCGCTGCTGGCGATGGCGTTCGCGCAGGCCCCGTTCATCGCGCAATCCCGCCTGATCCAGCTCGTCTACTATGTCGTCGCCGGCCTCGGCTGGGTGCTGCCGGCGATGCCGGTCGTGAGCTGGATGTCGCGTCCGGACAAGGCCGCCTAGCTGCCGAGGCCGGCCAGCCGCGCGCGCAAGGCGCGCAGCGACGGGCTGCGCCCGTCCCAGCCGATGCGCGGCAAGGCCCATGGACGCGACCGCCCGTCAGGCCAGATCAAGCCGCCCTGCCCGGTGACCGCGCTGGCAAAGCCCGCCTGCGCGGCGAGCGCGGTCTCGCGCGCACCGACCATGCCGGGCGGATAGGCGAAATGCGGCAACGCCCGGTCGAGCGCCGCTTCCGCGACCTCGCGCCCCAGCCGCATCTCGCGCAGCGCCCGGGCATCGTCGAGCCGCTCCAGCGCGCGAGCATTGACGGTCGCGCTGCCGATGGTCACCAGCGGATCTGCCGCCAGCGTGCGCACCTCGCTCCAATCCATCACCGCCGCGCGCGACAGCGCCGCGAGATCGACCCTGTAGCGCGAGCAAAGGTCGCGGATCGCCAGCGAGCGCTCGGCGGGCGCAAGTTGCTGCAGCCAGTCCGCCAGCAAGTCGTGGAGCGCATATTTCTGCTCCGTCCGCACGGCGTCGAAATGACGCTCACGCTGGTCGAGGATCAGGCTGATGCGATCGTTTGCAGCAATGATCTGCTCGAGCGCGAGCCACCACAGCTCGGCGATGCCGTCGACGAACGCCGTCGGCACATAGACGGTGAACGGTACCCCGTGCCGCGCGAGCACCGGCGCGGCATGATGCAGGACATCGCGATAGGCGCCGTCGAAGGTCAGGCAGACGAACCGCCGTCGCCGCGCCGGAGCTGCGATCCGCCGCACAGCCTCGTCAATCGTCACGATCTCGACGCCGCGGCGCCGCAGCCCGCGCAGCAGCCGGTCGAGCAGCTCGGGCGTGATGGTGATGGCGCGCAGCGGCTGGAAATCGCCGGCCGTTGCAGGCAGAATGCGCTGCAGCCGGAGCATGGCGCCGGTGCCGCGACGGCGCGCCTCCAGCAACCGCACGGCCCCGCTGATGCAAGCGACCTCTAACCCCAGCACCTTCACCCCAGCCCCTTCGGCGCGGGCGGTGGCGGCAGCACAGTGGATCCTCCAGATCCGAGCGGCGCCCCACGACCGCAACTGCGCGATTGTCCTTACCGTTTGTTGACACTTATTTGCAAAGGTCGGGATGATCCAGAAAATGTGGAAATGTGACAGGGTCCAGCGATGCACGTGGCTGCGGTGATGGACAACGAGACGGCGAGCGGCGCGACATCTTCCATCAAAATGCGAGTGGCAGGGGTCGAGGTGTTTCGCTCGATGGCGGAGGCCGAGGCAACCTGGCGCGCCATGGAAACGCCGGACCATCTGTTCACGCCGTTCCAGCGCTTCGACTTTCTGTCGGCATGGCAGACCCATGTCGGCAGCCGCGAAGGGATCACCCCGTTCATCGTGGTCGGCTATGACGGCGGCGGACGTCCGCTGCTGCTGCTGCCGCTCGGCCTCAGCGCCGAGCGTGGCCTGCGCACCGCCGCCTTTCTCGGCGGCAAGCACACGACCTTCAACCTGCCGCTGCTGGCGCAGGATTTCGCGGCGACCGCCGAGCGCGACGACCTCGCCCGCGTGCTCGAGCTGTTGCGCGGGCACGCCGTCAGGGCCGACCTGCTGGCGCTGACGCGACAGCCCGCGCGCTGGCTCGACGTCGCCAATCCGCTCGCGCAGTTGCCGTCGCAGCCCTCGGTCAACGTCTGTCCGCTGCTGGCATGGTCGCCGGGCTCCCAGCCGCCCGACCGCGTCGGCACTTCGCTGCGCCGCCGCCTCAGGGGCAAGGAACGCAAGCTGCAAGCGCTCCCCGGATACCGCTACCTGATCGCGCGGACCGACGACGAGATCCATCTCGCCCTCGAGGCGTTCTTCGCCATCAAGCCGCAGCGGATGGCGCTCCAGAAGCTGCCCGACGTCTTCGCCGAACCCGGCGTCAGGGACTTCATCGTCGCCGCCTGCCATGCCCGCACGGGCGCGGACCGCGCCATCGAAATCCATGCGCTGCTGTGCGACGAGGAAGTCATCGCCGTCTTCGCCGGCGTCGGCGGCGGCACGCGGTTCTCGACGATGTTCAACACCTACACCATCTCGGCGAACGCCAAGTTCAGCCCCGGCCTCATCCTGCTGCGCAGCCTCATCGACCACTGCGCCGACCTGAACTACACCTCGATCGACCTCGGGATGGGCTCCGACGACTACAAGCTGCAGTTCTGCAAGGGTGACGAGCCGATCTTCGACAGCTTCCTGCCGCTGTCCGCCAAGGGCGGCGCCGCGGCCTTCGCGTTCTCCGCCGTCACCCGCGCCAAGCGCCTGGTGAAGCAGACCCCGGCGCTCGCTCAGTTCGCCCAGCGCGTGCGCAGCACCCTGCGCCACTGACATCCGGCCGCACCGAGCACCGTCCTGTCAGACGATGACGGCGGCAGGTGTCACGCCGCAGCGACCGTCGGCCGGCCGTCATCAAGCGGATCGGCAGGGCCGCTCAGCATCGTCACGCCAAGGAAGCCGGTGGCCCGCAACTGCTCGGCCATGAACGCCCGCGCCGGCGCATCCATCGCCGGGTCGGGGATCACCACCGCCTGGGCGTTGCTGGAGAGCAGCGCCGCCGGCAGATCGGCCGCGGTGCCGGCGTCGAGCAGCACATGGTCATAGACCCGCAGCAGCGCGTCGACCGCCAGCCCGAGGCGCGGCGACTGCAGCAGCGCGCGGTCCCGCGACGCGCGGCCCGCACCGACGAGGTGCACCTGCGACAGCCGGTCCCGCGAGATGATCTGGCCGAAATTCGCCGAGCCCAGCATCAGGTCAGACAGGCCCGGCGCCATCGGGTCGCTGGACACCGCCCCCACCGTCGGCGACGACAGCGACAATTCGACCAGCACCACCTTGGCCTTGCGTGACAGCAGCCGCGCCAGCGTCAGCGCCGTGAGGGTCACGCTCTCGTTCTGGCCGACGCCGATCATGGTGACCTTGCGGGCAGACACGCCGGCGGCCTGCAGGTCGCGCGCCACCCGCTCGATCTCGGGCACCGGCGCAGCCAGATCCGGATGCGAGACCGGCGGCAGCTGGACCGCCAGAGGCACGTCCAGGGGATGAGGCATGGCCGCAAGCGGCATCGCCTGCGGGAACGGTGCAGCGGATGCAAAGCGCGGTTCGATCACAGCCCGGGCTGCCCCTTCGGACACGTCGGGCGCAGCGGCCGCGGCGCGCGGCGCGGTGATCCGCAGCAATTCGCCGGACGCGATCGAGCCTGCCGACAGCATCAGGGTCGCGAGCGTGGCGATCAGCACGATCGGCACCTTCTTCGGATAGGCCGGCACGTTGGTGACGATGGCACGGGAGATGATGCGGCCATCGCTCGGCCCGGTGTCGATGCTCTCGCGCGCCGTCGCCTCGCGGTACTTGGCGAGGTAGGATTCCAACAGGTCGCGCTGCGCCTTGGCTTCACGCTCCAGCGCGCGCAGCTGCACGTCCTGCCCGTTGGTCGAGGTGGCCTGGCGCTTCATCTGGTCGAGACTCGCGGTCAGGCTCTCGACCCGCGCGCCGGCGATCCGCGCATCGTTCTCCAGCGAGCGCGAGATCTTGCTGGCCTCGTCGCGCAGCTGGCGGTCGAGGTCGGCGATCTGCGCCTTCAATTCCTTGATGCGCGGATGACCGTCGAGCAGCGTCGAGGACTGCTCGGCGAGCTGGCCCTGCAGGGTGATGCGCTGCTCGGTCAGGCGCCGCACCAGCTCGGAGTTGAGCACCTCGGACGCCTCGATGGGGCGGCCGCTCTGCAGCATTTCGCGGATCAGCCGCGCCTTGGACTCGGCGTCGGACTTCTGCGCCCGCGCGCTGGTGAGCTGGCTGTTGATCTCGCCGAGCTGCTGGTTGGACAGCGTGGTGTTGTTGGTACCGACAAACAGGCTGGACCTGGAGCGGAAATCCTCGACCCGGGCCTCCGCCTCCGCCACCTTCTGGCGCAGATTGTCGATCTCGCCGGACAGCCACTGCCCGGCGGAGCGCGCCTGATTCTGCTTCGCCGCCTGCTGTAGCACGAGGTAGC
Source organism: Pseudomonadota bacterium (assembly GCA_040756765.1). Classification (GTDB taxonomy): domain Bacteria; phylum Pseudomonadota; class Alphaproteobacteria; order Rhizobiales; family Xanthobacteraceae; genus Bradyrhizobium_A. The sequence continues at coordinate 63,100 of JBFLYG010000007.1, forward strand.
CGTTGGCGATGGAATTGGCGACACGGGCGGCGAGATCGGGATCCTGCGACTGGAATTCGACGGCGATGACCCGCGACTTGTCGACCGCGAAGGCGGCCAGGCGTTCATAATAGGCGTCGAGCACCCGCTCCTCGGGCGTCATCTTGAAGGGATCGCGGACGACGCCGAACAGCGCCAGCAGCGACTTCAGCGGCGAGATGCCCTTGAGCACCGGATCGAACTCCGGCCGCTCGGCGAGCTTGTTCTCCCGGATGACGTCGCGCGCGAGATCGCGCGACAGCACGAGCTGCACCTGGCTGGTCACGGCCTCGGGATCGAGTGACGCGCGCTCCTCGGCACGCTCGCCGTTCGGGCGCAGGAAGACGTTCTCGCGGCCATCGATCAGGATCCGCGCCTCCGACTTGTAGCGCGGCGTCACCAGATTGACGGCGACGATCGACAGGGAGGCGGCCAGCAGCGTCGGCCCGAGAATCCAGTACTTGCGCCGCATCAGGGCCTGGCCGATCACACGCAGGTCGAGCCCTTCCGGCTCGGCGGCCGCGCGCGGCTCAGGCACGGATGCAACCACCGGCGAAGACACGCTCGGCCTGGATGCGGTTGCGGCCTCGACAGGCGCCGGACCGGTCTCACCACGACGCCAGAACGCCAGACGCATTGAAGACTCCCACTCGCACAGCACGTCAGGACTCACCCCGACGGCGGCGATTACAGTCCATTAAGGTTGCTGGCGCGTTAATTCGGCCCCTGCCGCACGCCTTCCGGACGGCCGTGGCCGGCGCCACGCGGCGCGCGCGATTTTGGTGCAGGAACACCGCGCGGTCATGTTTTGTTAACCATGGAAGCCCTTAATCGGCGCATATTTTTCGCGATGGATTCTCCGATGCGGGCCGCCCGCGCTTTCATGTTCATCTGGCTCGCCGTGCTCGCGCTGTCGGGCTGCATGACCGTGCCGCCGCCGGTCGCCGGCGGTGCGCCGCTGCTGGCCACTGCCGGCCTCGATCAGCCCGTCGCTAGCGCGCCGGTCACGCCCGTCGCCTTCGCGCCCGGGGCTGCGTACCGCCTCGATGCCGGCGACCGGCTGCGCGTCGTGGTCTTCGGCCAGGACGGCCTCACCAACTCCTATGCGGTCGATGCCGGCGGCGCCGTCACCATGCCGCTGATCGGCACGGTACAGGCCCGCGGCCTGACGCCCGCCGAATTCGCCCGCGCCGTCACCGGCAAGCTGCGCGCCGGCTACATCCGCGAGCCCTATGTCGCCGTCGAGGTCGAGGCCTACCGTCCCTTCTTCATCCTCGGCGAGGTCACCGCGCCGGGCCAGTACCCTTATGTGCCCAACATGACGGTGGAGAGCGCGGTGGCGATCGCCGGCGGCTTCTCGCCGCGGGCGCAGAAGACCTCCGTCGAGCTCACCCGCACCGACCGCAACGGCGCCGTCCGCGCCAGTGTGCCGCTCGGCACCATCATGCGCCCGGGCGACACCGTCGTCGTCGGCGAGCGCTGGTTCTGACCATGACCGACACGCACGACAAACCGCTGCGCATCCTCCACGCGGTGCGCGCTCCGGTGGGCGGCATCATTCGCCACATCCTCGACCTCGCCAACGGCCAGGCCGAGCGCGGACATGCGGTCGGCATCGTCGCCGACAGCCTGACCGGCGGCGAGCGCGCCGCGGCGGCGCTCGCCGAGATCGCGCCGCGCCTGACGCTCGGCGTCCACCGCATCGCGATGCATCGCCCGCCCCACCCGACCGACCTCGTCGTGTGGGCGCGCTTCAGCGCCCTGGCGCGGCGGCTGCGTCCCGACGTGCTGCACGGCCATGGCGCCAAGGCCGGCGTGTTCGTGCGCTCGGGGCCGGCGCCGAAGCACGCCATCCGGGTCTACACGCCGCACGGCGGATCGCTGCATTTTCCGACCGACACGGTCGAGGGCAAAGTCTACGCCTGGCTCGAGCGGGCGCTGATGAACCGGACCGAGCTGTTCCTGTTCGAAAGCGCGTTCGCGCGCGACACCTATCAGGACCGGATCGGCAAGCCGGCCGGGCTCGTGCGCTGCGTGTTCAACGGCGTCACCGCCGGCGAATTCGACCCGGTGGCGCTGGCGGACGACGCCACCGACCTCACCTATGTCGGCGAGTTCCGCCACATCAAGGGCGCCGATCTCCTGGTCGACGCGGTGGCGCGACTGCGCGCCAACCACCGCCCGGTCACGCTCACCCTCGGCGGCGACGGCGAGGAAACCGCGGCGCTGAAGGCCCAGGTCGAGCGGCTCAAGATCGGCGACGCCGTGCGCTTCGCCGGGCACGTCAAGGCGCGCTACGGCTTCTCCAAGGGGCGGCTGCTGGTGGTGCCGTCCCGCGGCGACTCCATGCCCTATGTGGTGATCGAGGCCGGCGCCGCCGGCATTCCGATGATCGCCGCCAATGTCGGCGGCATCCCCGAGATTTTCGGGCCGCATGCCTCCGCCCTGTTCGCCGGCAGCGACGCTGCGGCGATGGCCGCGGCGATCGACGCCGCGCTGTCGGATCCTGCCGCGACGGCTGAGCGCGCCAGCGCGCTGCGCGAGCGGATCTTCAGTCATTTCTCCCAGAAGGCGATGGTCGAGGGCGTCCTCGCGGGATACCGCGAAGCGTTCGCAATGCGTTAACCAAACCTTTCCGCACTAACCATTTTTTCCGATTTGTCCGTTAAGCCGGGATGCACGGCATCCCGCCGTTCATTAGCTATGCCGGACGCTGGTTTTCCAGTCGCCCAGGCAGCAACCAGTTTATCGCCGTGGAACCGATCGACGCACGCTCGCTCATCGACGCCGCCAGCGCGGCTCCTACCGTGATGGTCAATGGCGTCCCCCGCACCGAACGCCGGCGCCGCCTGTCGCCGGAGGCGCTGGCCGTCACCAACGAGAAGGTGCGCTCCGCCGTCTCGCCGGTGGTGATCGCCGGCATGGTGCGGCTCGCCGATTTCATCCTGATCACGCTGAGCGGCCTTGCCGTCTACTTCGCCTATGTGGTGCGCGGCAGCTTCTTCTCGTGGTCCTATGTGCTCGCGATCCTGGCGATGGCGCTGGCGGCGGTGATCAGCTTCCAGGCCGCCGACATCTACGACCTCCAGGTGTTTCGCGGGACGCGCCTGCAGCTCACGCGGATGATCTCGTCCTGGTGCTTTGTGTTCCTGCTGTTCATGGGCGTCTCGTTCCTCGCCAAGCTCGGCGGCGAGGTGTCGCGCGTCTGGCTGTCGGTGTTCTTCCTCACCGGCCTCGTGGTGCTGGCGGCGGAGCGCATGGTGGTGCGCTCGCTGGTGCGCCGCTGGGCGCGCGAGGGCCGGCTCGACCGCCGCACCGTCGTGGTCGGCGCCGACAGCAACGGCGAGCAGCTGATCACGTCGCTCGGCACCCAGGACGATTCCGATCTGAAGATCCTCGGCGTGTTCGACGACCGCGGCGACGGCCGCGCGCAGAACACCTGCGCCGGCCTGCCCAAGCTCGGCAAGGTCGACGACATCGTCGAGTTCGCCCGCCGCACGCGGGTCGATCTCGTGCTGTTCGCGCTGCCGATCTCGGCGGAAGCCCGCATCCTCGAAATGCTGAAGAAGCTGTGGGTGCTGCCGGTCGACATCCGCCTCTCGGCGCACACCAACCAGCTGCGCTTCCGCCCCCGCTCCTACTCCTATCTCGGCGACGTGCCGACGCTGCACGTGTTCGAGCAGCCGATCACCGACTGGGACCTGGTGATGAAGTGGCTGTTCGACCATGTCGTCGGCGGCCTGATCCTGCTGCTGCTGTCGCCGGTGCTGGCGCTGGTGGCGCTGGCGATCAAGCTCGACAGCCCGGGGCCGGTGCTGTTCCGCCAGAAGCGCTTCGGCTTCAACAACGAGCGCATCGACGTCTACAAATTCCGCTCGCTCTACCACCACCAGGCCGACCCGACGGCGTCCAAGGTGGTGACCAAGAACGATCCGCGCGTCACCCGCGTCGGCCGCTTCATCCGCAAGAGCAGCCTCGACGAGCTGCCGCAGCTGTTCAACGTGGTGTTCAAGGGCAACCTGTCGCTGGTCGGCCCGCGCCCCCACGCCGTGCTGGGCAAGCTGCAGAACCGCCTGTTCGACGAGACCGTGGACGGCTACTTCGCCCGCCACCGCGTCAAGCCGGGCATCACCGGCTGGGCGCAGATCAACGGCTGGCGCGGCGAGATCGACAACGAGGAAAAGATCCAGAAGCGCGTCGAGTTCGACCTCTACTACATCGAGAACTGGTCGGTGCTGTTCGATCTCTACATCCTGGCCAAGACGCCGCTGGCACTGCTCAAGACCGAGAACGCCTACTGAGGGGACGACCCGGCCGCGGCGCGGCCGGGCACGACGGCTGGACGACGACGGGCGCGCGATGCGCGCTCGCTTGCGCAGTAACACGAGTACCAGAGTTCATGGCGTATAGCGCGGCGACCCCTGTAGTCGTTCCGGCCCCCCCGGTGCCGGGCGTCTCCGCCGTGCAGTTGGCGCTGCTGTGGCTCGCCGGCATCTCCGGCGGCATCGTCATCATCGAGCCGAGCCCCTACGAGCTCGTGGTCGTCGCGTCGCTGGCGTTCTTCGCCATCACCGGCCTGCGGCTGCGGATGCCGTTCGTGCCGCTGATGCTGTTCCTGTTCCTGATCAACCTCGGCTACACCATCTGCGCCGCCTACCTGCTGGACGACGGCAAGATCATCAGCTGGATCCTGACCTCCTGGTACATGGCGGTGTCGGCGGTGTTCTTCGCCATGGTGTTCGCGCAGGATACCGCGGCGCGCCTCCTGGCGTTCCGGCGCGGCCTGATCGTCGGCGCGATGATCGCCTCGCTGACCGGCATCATCGGCTACTTCCACCTCGTGCCGGGACGCCCCGAGGCGTTCACGCTCTACAGCCGCGCCGCCGGCACCTTCAAGGACCCCAACGTGCTCGGCGCGTTCCTGATCCTGCCGGCGCTGTTCGCGCTGCAGAGCGTGCTGACCGATGGATTCGCCAAGGCGGTGCGCAGCACCGTCGTTTTCGGCATCATCGCCCTCGCCGTGCTGCTGTCGTTCTCCCGCGCCGCCTGGGGCCAGCTGGTGTTCACGTCGGCGCTGCTGCTGGTGCTGATGTACATCACCAGCCCCTCGCCGACCCAGCGGGCGCGCCTCGTGATCCTCGCCGTCGTCGGCGCCGCGGTCGCGGTGTTCGCGGTGGCGGTGCTGCTGTCGTTCGACTCCATCGGCAACCTGTTCAAGGAGCGCGCGGCGTTCGAGCAGAGCTATGACTCCGGCCGCTTCGGCCGCTTCGGCCGCTACGTGCTCGGCGCGCAGATGGCGCTCGACCTGCCGTTCGGCATCGGCCCGCTGCAGTTCACGAAATACTTCCCGGAAGACACCCACAACTCCTATCTCAACGCCTTCATGTCCGGCGGCTGGATCGCCGGCATCTTCTTCCCGGCGCTGGTGTTCACCACCGTGCTGCTCGGCTTCCGCCACGTCTTCGCCCGCGTGCCCTGGCAGCGCGCCTATCTCGCGGTGTTCGCCGCCTTCCTCGGCACCGTCGGCGAAAGCTTCATCATCGACGTCGACCACTGGCGCCACTTCTGGATGATGCTCGGCGCGATGTGGGGCATGTTCGTCGCAGCGTGGCAATATGCCGCGGGACGCGGGCGCGCTTCGCCCGATCGATAAATTCCGACTTCGGTCAGGATGAAAACCGGTACCTGATCCGTATACCGGTTGATGAGCACACTGGGGCGTCATGACATCGTCGGATCGCTGGGAGCCCTGCAGCGCTATGCGCGGGCGCTGACGCGGGACGCTTCCCGCGCCGAGGATCTCGTGCACGACACGCTGCTGCGCGCCATCGAGCGCAGCGCCAGCTACCGCGCCGGTGAGAACATCACCAACTGGCTTCGTTCCATCCTGCACAACACCTTCATCGACCAGCGCCGCCGCGCCGACGCCGATGCCCGCCATCTGCGGCATGTCTCCGCGCAGGCGCACGCCGCCGCGCCGCCGGACCAGGAGAGCCGGCTGCAGCTGCGCGAGGTGTCGCAGCGCTTCGACAGCCTGCCCGACGAGCAGCGCGCCGCGCTCTATCTCGTCGTGGTCGAGGACATGAGCTACCGCGACGCCGCTGACCTGCTCGGCATCCCGCTCGGCACATTGATGTCGCGCGTCAGTCGGGCGCGCGATGCGCTGCGCGCCGCCGACACTCCCGCGGCCGCCGCACCACCCAAGACCAGTCTCCGCCTGCTGAGGACCGACCATGGCTGACCCGATCGGCGCCGACGACCTCGACGCCTATGTCGACGATGAGCTCGTCCCCGAACGGCGGGTCGAGGTGACGGCCTATCTCGCAAGCCACCCCGACGCCGCCGCGCAGGTGTTCGCCGACATTCACGCCCGCAGCGCTTTGAAGCTCGCACTCGCCGGACCCGCGGCGGAGCCGGCCCCGCACCTCGTCGCCGCGGCGCGGCGGCTGGAGCGCCGCCTGCACATGAGGGACCTGCGGCAGTGGGCGGCGCGCGCCGCCGCCGTCGCGGGCCTGATCGGCCTCGGCTGGTACGCCCACTGGCAGGCCGGCGCTTTCACCATTCCCGACAACGACGAGGCGCCGGCCTTCGTGGTCGATGCGGTGCACGCCTACCGCACGCATCTGGCGCGCGCCCAGGCCCGCATGAACGACGCCGAGGAGGTGTTCTCGCGCACCCGGATCGCGATGCCCCGGCTCAAGGACGACTGGCGGCTCGCGGACGTGCAGACCTACCCGTCCCCCGCCGGCTCCAGCATCGAGGCGACGCTGATCGCCGGCGCGCTCGGCCAGCTGTCGCTGTTCGCGAGCCGCACCGGCCAGGACCATTCCATCCAGCCGACGGTGTCGCGCTCCTCGCACGAGACCACCGTGTACTGGCAGCGCGGCTCGACGTTCTACGCCCTGACCGGCAACCGGCCGGAGAAGGTCATGCGCAGCATCGCCGACACGCTGATGAAGGGCTAGCGCCGGACACGACCGCCGCGGAGGACGACGCATGCCGACAGCGCTTCCCGCACGCCGCCGCGCCCCGCCCGATTTCGCGGTGCTGCATCTCGTGATGGTGCCGATGGCGCTGCTGCTGCTGTCGACGCTGCTGCATGGCGACGAGATCACCTTGACGACCGCCCTGCGCACGCTGCTGCGCGGGGCCGAGGCCATAGCAGAAGCCGAACTCGGATTCGGCCGGGGGTGGATGATCGGACACATCTGACCACAACACGGGGCGCCGGCCGCAAGCCGGACGCCCCGCCAGCAAAAACGCCCGCCAGGGCGATCAAGGGGAGCAAACAACGATGACGATAACGGCGTCTATGCCCGCGGCGCGGGTCGGCGAAGGCTACCGCTGGATGCAATTGACCATCGGCGTGGTCTGCATGGTGATGATCGCCAACCTGCAATATGGCTGGACTTTCTTCGTACCCGACATCCAGAAGACGTTCGGCTGGGATCGCGCCGCGATCCAGTGGGCCTTCACCCTGTTCGTGCTGTTCGAGACCTGGCTGGTGCCGATCGAAGGCTGGTTCGTCGACAAGTACGGCCCGCGCGTGGTCGTGATGTTCGGCGGCGTGCTCTGCGCCATCGGCTGGGTGTTGAACGCCTATGCCACCACGCTCGGCGCGTTCTACATCGCCCAGATCATCGCCGGCGTCGGCGCCGGCGCTGTTTACGGCACCTGCGTCGGCAACGCGCTGAAGTGGTTTCCGGAGAAGCGCGGCCTCGCAGCCGGCATCACCGCGGCCGGCTTCGGCGCCGGCTCCGCGCTCACCGTCGCCCCGATCCAGAGCATGATCTCAACCAGCGGCTTCCAGGCGGCGTTCTTCAACTTCGGCATCGGCCAGGGCATCATCATCTGCGTGCTGTCGTTGGTGCTGCTGGCGCCGAAGCCCGGCCAGGTGCCGGAGATGGTGGCCAACGCCAACATCATCCAGACCCGGCGCAACTACGGGCCCGTCGAGGTGATCCGCCAGCCGATCTTCTGGCTGATGTACTTCATGTTCGTGATCGTCGGCGCCGGCGGCCTGATGGTGACGGCCAACCTCAAGCCGATCGCCGCCGACATCAAGGTCGACAGCATCCCGGTCACCCTGATGGGCGTGACAATGACCGCGATCACCTTCGCGGCGACCATCGACCGGGTGCTCAACGGCCTGACGCGGCCGTTCTTCGGCTGGGTGTCCGACAACATCGGCCGCGAGAACACCATGTTCATCGCCTTCGCCATGGAAGGCGTCGGAATCTACATGCTCTACCTGTGGGGCCACGATCCGCTGTGGTTCGTGCTGCTCAGCGGCTTCGTGTTCTTCGCCTGGGGCGAGATCTACAGCCTGTTCCCCTCGACCTGCACCGACACCTTCGGGTCGAAGTTCGCCGCCACCAATGCCGGCCTGCTCTACACCGCCAAGGGCACGGCGGCGCTGCTGGTGCCGCTCGCGAACTATGTGCAGCAGGGCACCGGCAACTGGAACCTGGTGTTCCTCATCGCCGCGGGCGCCAACATCCTTGCCTCCGTGCTGGCGATCGCGGTGCTCAAGCCGTGGCGGCGCAAGGTCGTCGCCGCAGCGTCGGCGAGCACCTGACCGAGCTGCCCGGCGGCCGTCGCGGGGATCTCGCGCCCGCCAGCCGCCGGCAGGACATGCCCTCCGGTTGACGGGCATGCCAACTCCGGACGGCCACTGCCGCGCAGCTTGCGCGGCTTTTTTTTGAGGGAGGTCGCCCCGCTCTCACCACGGCGTGACCGGCGGCACCTGGTCGGTGGCGGCGGGCATGTCCACGGTCTTGAAATCGGCGGGGCTGACGATCTCGAGGTATTCCATGTCCGGCGAGTAGTCGAACAGATAGTGCACGATGCCGGGCCGCTGATGCACGCAGTCGCCCGCCTCCACCAGCGTGACCTTGTCCTCGTACATGAACTTGGCCCAGCCCTTCATCATGAGAACGATCTGGAAATTGCAGTCGTGGCGGTGCCAACCGGTGCCGTCCGATGGCGGCAGGTTCGCCTTCACCAGATGCGCGATCACCTGGCCGCCGGTGGCGTCGGCGATGCCGAGATCGCGGTAGAGAAAGAAGTCGCGCAGGCCACCGCCCGTGTAGGCGGTGTCGGTGGGTTTGACATGGGAGAACTTGCTGACGACGGCATGGGTGTTCATCGCGGCCTCCGGGTGGTTCGTGCGCGGGCTTTGAGCACGCGAGTCATGGACCGGATCGCGCCACGTGCGGCGCACCGGCCTTCTTCGCATATGCGAAATCCACGCCAGCGCACGGCCGCGTTGCAACAGCCGCCGCCGGGCGCGCTGCCCTGTGGGTGAAAGCGTTTGCCGGACCTCGACTTAAGCGTGCGGCGCAGCGATGGGGGCCGCGCATGCGACGACCGCGCGGCACGGTCGGTCGGCACGCCCGCTGAACTCAACTTGAGCAGCGCGGGCGCATTCCTGGGCAGCGGCGCGAGGCGAGCATCTGCCTAAAAATCGACCTCGAGTTCCTCGATGTCGGCCGGCTCGAGCCTGGCGGCGGCGATCCATTCCTGCATGTCCGGCATCGCCATGATGATATCGGCATAGGCGTCGAGGCGGCTGCTCAGCTTGACGTCATAAGTCCGGAACCTCGTCACCACCGGCGCGTACATCGCGTCCGCCATGGTCCGCTCGCCGAACAGGTAGGGGCCGCCGCTCTCGGCGAGGCAATCGGTCCACAGCGTGACGATGCGGTCGATGTCGGCCTGGGCGCGCGACCAGATGCGGAAATTGGGAAAGTGCCCCTTGAGGTTGACCGGCAGCGACGAGCGCAGATTGGCAAAGCCCGAATGGATCTCGCCGCAGATCGAGCGGCAGCGCGCGCGCTGGATGCGGTCATCCGGCAGCAGCCCCGCCTCCGGCTTGATTTCATTGAGGTACTCGGCGATCGCGAGGGTATCCCACACCACCGCGCCCTCGTGGCGCAGGCACGGCACGAGGATCGAGGACGACAGCAGCAGGATTTCGGCGCGGGTCGCCGGATCGTCCGGCGACACCACCACCTCGTCGAACTCGAGCCCGGCGAAGCGGGCCAGCAGCCAGCCGCGCAGCGACCATGACGAATAGTTCTTGCTGGTGATGGTCAGTGTGGTCCGGGCCATCCTGTCCTCCTTGCCGACGCGCACGCGCCCCTCGCGTCACCGGAACGCCCGTCCGGATGCCGCTTGTTTGGGCCTGTTGGCGTCGGGCGGAGCAAACCACGTGCCAGTTCCCGCGCTCACGCTCATTGGACTGGCGTCGAACTTGCATCACGCAGTGTGAGACGAAGGGAACTCAGCCGGACCGTCCGAATGATGTACCAGGCCTTTGAAAACTACACCGCCCTGACCAGCCCTCTGCGCAGCGGCGCAGCCGCCGCGCTGCAATATCTCAGCCTCGTGCCCCAGGGCCCGTCGGACCGCTTCCTCCGCCGCCTCGCCGCCGCGCTGGAACTGATCACCCGCAGCCGCCTGACCTATGCGCGCCCGCCCTACGACATCAAGCCGGTGACGGTCGGCAACCGCGCCTGCGAGGTGGTCGAGGAAGTCGCCTACGCCACACCGTTCGGCTCGCTGCTGCACTTCAGGAAGGACGGCGCGCCGGAGCAGCCGCGCGTGCTGCTGGTGGCGCCGATGTCCGGCCATTTCGCCACGCTGCTGCGCAACACCGTGCAGACCCTGCTGCAGGATCACGACGTCTACATCACCGACTGGCACAACCCGCGCGACATTCCGCTCGGCGCCGGCGACTTCGCCCTCGCCGACTACACCGAGCATCTCATCACCTTCCTCGAAAAGCTCGGGCCGCGGCCGCACATGGTGGCGATCTGCCAGCCGTCGGTGTCGGCGCTCGCCGCCGCCGCGCTGATGTCCGAGGACAACCACCCGTCACGGCCGGCAAGCCTGACCTTGATGGCCGGTCCGATCGACACCCGCATCCAGCCGACCAGGGTCAACGAGTTCGCCAAGAGCAAGCCGCTGCGCTGGTTCGAGCAGAACATGATCAACCTCGTGCCGGTGCAGTGCACCGGCGCGTTCCGCAAGGTCTATCCCGGCTTCGTGCAGCTCACCGCGTTCGTGTCGATGAATCTCGAGCGTCACATCAAGTCGCATCTCGACCTGATGGACCATCTCGCCAGGGGCGAGACCGACAAGGCCGAGGTCATCAAGACCTTCTATGACGAATATTTTGCGGTGATGGACCTGCCCGGCGAGTTCTACATCGAGACCATCCGCGACGTGTTCCAGGAGCACCTGCTGCCGCAGGGCAAGCTCACCCACCGCGGCCGCCCGATCAATCCCGGCGCCGTGAGCCGCATGGGGCTTTTGACCGTCGAGGGCGAGAAGGACGACATCTGCTCGATCGGCCAGACGGTCGCCGCGCAGGACCTGTGCACCGGCGTGCGGCAATATCGCAAGCAGCACCACATGCAGGCCGGCGTCGGCCATTACGGCGTGTTCAGCGGCCGGCGCTGGAACACCGAGATCTATCCGCTGCTGCGCGACTTCATCCATCTCAACGCGTGAGCACTGGCCACGTGTAACATCAAAAAGAAGACCGGCTCGCGCCGGTCTTCCATGAACGACTGCTGTGCAGGCCGCGCCGTCAGTACCTGAACTCCGGCATTGCCTTCACATCATCCTTGGTCGCGCTCAGCACGGCGTGATCCGGATACCAGGCGTCCACCTTCGGCATCGACGGTGGCGGCATCGTTGCTGTCGTGCCGACCGTGCGGCTGCGGTCCATGCCGCCCGCGGGCGCCGGCGGTCCACCAACTGGCGGCGTCGCGGCCGCGGTGCGCACCGGGTCGTCCGACCATTTCAGCTTGTCGAAGCTGACGGCGATGTAGCGCTCGCCGACGCCGAGGAAGCCACCAACGCCGATGATCACGTTCTTGATGCCGCCGTTGTGGTCGATGACGATGTCGTTGATCTTGCCGAGACTCTCGTTGCTGTCATTGTACACGCTGACACCGACGAGCTTCGATGCGCGCCAGAGACCCTGATGGCTCTGCGTCGCCGTGGACGATGCGCTCGGAGCGCTGCTGTCCATGCGTGTCGCCGGCGCCTGCATTTGTGGCGCCTGTGTCTGTGCAACCGCGACACCGGCAAGCAGCACCGCGCCGGCAAGACCGGCCAAACCGTGTTTCACGATCATGTTCCATCTCCTTGTGTCGTGATGGACGCAAGGCCAACCCGGGACCCCGAGCGACGTTCCCGGCGGAACTCGGCTGCATGTGCACGGATGCGAGATCGTTGAATTGCGGAAGCGGTGGAGCCTGATCGATGCCAGCGGATATCAGGCGATGTGAAGGACAGAGCGCAGCATGCCACGGCTGAAGGCGACGAGCGGCGCGGAGCGGTGCTGCATGAAGCGCAGCGCGCGTCGCCGCAGCGGCTTGGGGTGGACGGGATGGATGATGAACGCCTCGATCGGGCCGCGGCCGGTGCGCGTGGCGATCAGGCGGGCGCTGCGCGACAATGACACCACGATGAACGCGACCACGCTCGCACAAGCGAGCGCCAGCAACGCTGCGACGACCACGATACCGAGCAGCAGGGACATGACCGACCGACATTCGCCCGTTTGCACACGCACGATCGGGCGACGGTGGCCTCCCGATCCGCGTCTCAGGATGAGACGCACTGATTAACGGTTCGGTTCAGCACCGGTTCCCTATTGCCTTCGCTCCGACACAATTTATTCAGCCCGCGTCCAGCCGCGCTGTCGCAATGTTGCTGACAGACAGGTCCGCCATCTCGGTCATCGCGATGCACAAATTGGTAACGGGATCGCAACCAATCATGGTCACTAAATAATCAACGGAATGAGGAGATCGATCGTGACCGAGCAGAGCAGCGACCAGGGTGGTGAGGCCCACGACAAGCCGGAGAGCGCGTCGTCCGCCGCCTCCGACCAGCCGGAGACCGCGGCGAAGGCCCATGCGGCCCTGCCGGCCCCGCGTCACGCCGACGCGCAACAGGACAGCGCCGAGCCGGCGCGCGCCGCTTCGAACATCATGATCCTGTGGCCGGAACGCCCCGAGGCGTCCGAGCGCGTCGCCTTCGCCGACGACGAGGCCGAGCCGCGCAAGGCGCGCAGCAGCGCCTCCCGCCGCCGCCGAACCGTCGCGATGGCCGCGGTGATTGCGGTCGCGGCCGTGTGCGGCGCCGCGGGCGGCTCGCTCGCCACCCTCGCCGTCGGCCGCACGGCGCCGCCGCAGGCCGCCGCGCCCGAGGTGAAGGCCGCAACCGCCGACGAGACCGCGCTGCTGCGCGAGACCGTGGCCCGGCTCAACGCCGACCTCACCACGATGAAGGCCGACCTCGATCGCACCGGCAAGACCCGCACGGCGCAGATCGGCGCGCTCGGCGAACGCCTCAACAAGGTCGAGAAGTCGCAGGACGACACCGCGACCCGCGTCGCCAAGATCGGCGAAGCGCAGGACAAGGTTCAGGACAAGCTGCGCGCGGCGAGCGCTGCGCCCGTCGCCGCAGCGGATGTCACCGGCTCGATCGCCGCCGCCAGATCCAAGGCGCCGATCGTCGAGGGCTGGACGCTGACCCGCGTCAGCAACGGCGCCGCCGTCGTCGACGGCCCGATGGGCCTCTACGAGGCCTACCCCGGCGACCCGCTGCCCGGCATCGGCCGCGTCGACGCGGTGCGCTACCAGGACGGCCGCTGGGTGGTGGTCACGCCGAAGGGCCTGATCGTGCGCCGCTGAGCGCCAGGCGTTTCTCGGGATCAACACTCATCATGCGAGGCCGGCCACCGCCGGCCTCATCGCGTTTTGAGGCCGCCGCAGCACCTCAAAGGCTGACTGAAAAAAGCGTCAAGCCATCGTGAAAGACAGCACCATCCGTCTTTCTCTGTCGTGGCCGGGCAGCGCGATCCGTCTTCGACGGATCGCTAGGACTAAGGTCTCCCGGCCACCCCGCTCAGGGACGCAGTGCCTTCCTTGCCGGGGTCGCCGGGACAAGCCCGGCGACGACAAAGACTTGGGCGGCAGTTGCTTTTCCAGTCAAACACTCAGGACGCCCGGCTATCCCGCACGACTGTGACGCGGCGTGTGGATTTCGCCGCGCGTGGTCGCAATCCCCATTTCGAAACTATCCGCAATGCGCCGCGCGCGGTCGAGGAAATGCGCAGCCGCTTCCGGCGGGCACACCTCACGCGCCGTTATCTCGAACAGCGCGAGCCACTGGTCGAAGTGCGCGCCCTCAATCGGCAGGCGCAGATGCGCCCGCATCGGATGGCCATGATAGCGGCCGGTCATCAGCGCGACCGAGGACCAGAATGCGCAGAGTTTGTCGATGTGCGCATCCCAGTCGTCGATCTTCGCGGCGAAGATCGGCCCGAGCACCGGATGCACCTGGATACGCGCGTAGAACTTCTTCACGAGGCGCTCGATCATCGGCTCGTCGATGCCGGTCTGCGAGGTGATCGCCGCGGTGAGCTGCGCCCGCCGCTCCGGTCCGCCCTCGGGAATGTCCGTCATGGTATGGTCCTTCATTGAAATCGGGGCTTACGCCGCGGGACGAATGCCGAACTCCTCCGGACGGAGCATGAGATCGGCCAGGGTGTAGCGGTCGAGCACGTCGGTGAAGGCACTGAGCGCCTCCTTCATCACGCCGCGCAGCCGGCAGGCCGGCGTGATCCGGCAGCGGTTCTCCGGCGCAAGGCATTCCACCAGGGCGAAGTCGGGCTCGGTGGCGCGCACCACGTCGCCGAGCCGGATGCGCTCGGGGCGCTTCGCCAGCGTCAGCCCGCCCGCACGGCCGCGCACGGCCGTGAGGTAGCCCGCCCGCGTCAGCTGGTTTGCGACCTTCATGAGATGCGCCCGGGATATGCCATAGACCTTCGCCGTCTCCTCGATGGTGATCAGGGTGTCGCCGCGCGCCGCCGCATAGAGCAGCACGCGCAACGCATAATCGGAAAAATGGGTCAGCCGCATGGCGATGGTCCGGTGGCGCTGCAATACCGGCGCAAGCGATGCTTGCGCCGAAATAAGATATATATTAAATGTATCTTTATGCAAGTGGCCGACGCACCACGCCACATGGATGATGCGGCGGCGACGTTTGTCGCGCCGAACCGACTTTCGCGACCAATGCTTCGGACATAAGCTTGTCATCGCGCATGCATGCTTGTCTGATCCAACAGGAGAGGAATCGGGCGCGCGGGCATGGGCATTTTCCGGACGGTGAGCCGGACGCCGGCGCACCGCCAACGCGGGGGCGATACGCATGATCGGGCAACTCACACTGGTCGAACGTCGGCTGGCCCTCGTCATCCTGCTGCTGATGGCGATCCTGGGCCTCGCCATGACCCTCGCCGGCCGCGACGATCCGCTCGGCCTGCACGGCGCTGTTGTGCTGGTGCTGGCGATGGCCGCGATGTTCAAGGTGATCTCGGCCTACTACGATCCGCCGCCCTCCCCGGACCGCCTCGATCACTACTATGACGACCCGACCAAGCTCGGCATCATCCTGGCGATGGCCTGGGCGGTGGTCGGGCTGTTCGTCGGCGACTGGGTGGCGTGGCTCCTCGTCAAGCCCGACCTCACCTTCGACGCCGGCTGGGCGAGCTTCGGCCGGCTGCGGCCGGTGCACACCACCGGCGTGATCTTCGGCTTCGGCGGCAATGCGCTGATCGCCACCTCGCTCTATGTGCTGCAGCGCACCTCGCGCGCCCGCCTGCCCGACCAGCTCAGCCCGTGGTTCGTGCTGATCGGCTACAACCTGTTCTGCGTGCTCGCCGTCACCGGCTACCTGATGGGGATCACCCAGTCGAAGGAGTATGCCGAGCCCGAATGGTACGCCGACCTGTGGCTGGTGGTGGTCTGGCTGGTGTATTTCGGCATCTACCTGCGCACCCTGGCGCGGCGCAAGGAGCCGCACATCTATGTCGCCAACTGGTACTACATGGCCTTCATCCTGGTGGTGGCGATGCTGCACATCGTCAACAACCTCGCGGTGCCGGTGTCGCTCGGACATGCCAAGAGCTACTCGCTGTTCTCCGGCGTGCAGGATGCCATGACGCAGTGGTGGTACGGCCACAACGCGGTGGCGTTCTTCCTCACCGCCGGCTTCCTCGGCATGATGTACTACTACCTGCCCAAGCGCGCCGGACGGCCGATCTTCTCCTACCGCATGTCGATCATCAGCTTCTGGGGCATCACCTTCTTCTACATGTGGGCGGGCTCGCACCACCTGCACTACACCGCACTGCCGCAATGGGTGCAGACGCTCGGCATGACGTTCTCGCTGATGCTGCTGATCCCGTCCTGGGCCTCCGCCGGCAACGCCCTGCTGACGCTCAACGGCGCCTGGGACAAGGTGCGTGACGACGCCACGCTGCGATTCATGATGGTGGCCGCGGTGTTCTACGGCCTCAGCACCTTCGAGGGCTCGTTCCTGGCGATCCGTTCGGTCAACTCGCTGTCGCACTACACCGACTGGACCATCGGCCATGTCCATGCCGGCGCGCTGGGCTGGGTGGCGATGATCACTTTCGGCGCGATCTACGCTTCGGTGCCGTGGCTGTGGAAGCGCGAGGCCATGTACTCGGCGCGCCTCGTGGAGGCGCATTTCTGGCTCGCGGTCGCCGGCACCATCGTCTACGTGTTCGCGATGTGGAATTCCGGCATCATCCAGGGGCTGATGTGGCGGACCTACACCGACAGCGGCACACTGGCCTACTCCTTCCTCGACAGCCTGGTCGCGATGCGCCCCTACTACATCGCCCGCGCGATCGGCGGCCTGCTGTTCCTGATCGGCGCGCTGATCGGCTGCTACAACATCTGGATGACCATCCGCGCCGAGCCGCAGGCCAGCGCAGAGCCCGCGGCCGACACGCCGCTGCCCGCGCTCGGGCCGGCGTCGTCGCTGCAACCGGGAGAGTGACCGCCATGTTCGGATTGCACTACCGGCTGGAGCGCAAGGCCATCGGGCTCGTGCTCGGCATCGTCCTCGTCGCCAGCATCGGCGGCCTCGTCGAGATCGCACCGCTGTTCACCATCCACCAGACGGTGGAGGACGCCCCCGACATGCGCGTCTACACCCCGCTCGAGGTCGCCGGCCGCAACATCTACATCCGCGAGGGCTGCTATGCCTGCCACTCGCAGATGATCAGGACGCTGCGCGACGAGGTCGAGCGCTACGGCCCCTACTCGCTCGCCGTGGAATCCAAATACGACCATCCGATGCTGTGGGGCTCCAAGCGCACCGGCCCGGATCTCGCCCGCATCGGCGGCAAGTATTCCGACGAGTGGCATGTCGCCCATCTCAACGACCCGCGCGACGTGGTGCCGGTGTCGGTGATGCCGGCCTATGGCTGGCTGCTGCGCACGGCGCTGCGCACCGACGACCTCGGTCAGCATCTCGCGGCGCTGCGCGCGGTCGGCGTGCCCTACACCGACGACATGATCGCCAACGCGCCGGCGGACGCCTATGGCCAGGCCGCCCCGGACTCGCCGGCGGCGGAAGGCGTCGGCAAGCGCTATGGCGCCGCCACCAATGTCCGCGCCTTCGACGGCCGGCCCGCCGACCTCACCGAGATGGACGCACTCGTTGCCTACTTGCAGATCCTCGGCAAGCTGACCGACGCGGCGTCGAAAGCCGCGGCGGCGAACTGAGGAGGCAGCGATGGAGTTCGCTCACGACACGCTGGTCTGGTTCTCAAAATCCTTCGGTCTGTTCTACCTGATCGCGCTGTCGGTGGTCGTGGTGGCCTACGCCTACTGGCCGTCGAACAGGAAGGCCTTCGACCACGCGGCGCAGGCGATCCTGCGCGACGACGACCGGCCGGGGAGATAGGCGATGGCGAGCGAGGAACGCGACAGCTTCACCGGCTACCTGACCACCGGCCATGAGTGGAATGGCATCAAGGAGCTCAACACCCCGGTGCCGCGGGCGGTGTACTTTTTCCTGATCATCGCGGTGCTGTTCTCGGTCGGCTACTGGATCCTGATGCCGGCCTTCCCGCTCGGCGTCACCCACACACGCGGCCTGCTCGGCCTCGACCAGCGCAGCACGGTCAACGAGGCGTTGCAGGAGGCCGCGCTCGACCGCGACACCTGGACGAAGCAGATCGACGCCAAAAGCTTCAAGGACATCGCCGCCGACCCCAAGCTGATGACCATCGTGCGCCAGACCGGCCACACGCTGTTCGGCGACAACTGCGCCGTCTGCCATGGCATCGACGCCAGGGGCGGCCCAGGATTCCCCAACCTCACCACCGCGTCCTGGCTGTGGGGCGGCACGCCGGACGACATCGCCGAGACCATCCGCGTCGGCATCAACTCCGCGAACAAGGACAGCCGCAGCTCGCAGATGCCGGCGTTCGGGCGCGACCAGATGCTGCCGTCGGCGGATATCGACAAGGTGGTGGCCTATGTGCGCACGCTGTCCGACCCAGTTGCGGCCAAGGACGCCGCGCCCGGCGAGGTCGAGGCCGGCAAGACGCTGTTCGCCGCGAACTGCGCCGCCTGTCATGGCGACGACGCCAAGGGCAAGACCGACGTCGGCGCGCCCAACCTCACCGACCCGTTCTGGATCTATGGCGGCAGCGCGCAGGCCATCCACACCACCGTGTGGGGCGGCCGGCAGGGCCACATGCCGAGCTGGGACGGCCGACTGTCGCCGCGCGACCGCAAGATCCTCGCGCTCTATCTCGTCGACAAGCGGAGCCCGCAGCCATGACCGACGCGCCGCGCGCGCCTCACCCCAGACCCTGGCCGGCACGGACCGGCCGCCTGGTGTGGCTCGTGGTCGGCGGCGGCCTGCTCGCGCTCGCCGCCGCCAATGCCCACCTGCTCTATGTCGCGGTCGCCTCGCAACCGGACTGCGTCACCCATCGCCGTGCCGGCGACGCGTCATCGGCGCCCGGCGCCTACAGCGCCGCCACCTCGTCGTGTTCGCCTGCCGCCCAGGCCAGAGCCGTGGAGTGAGATCATGACCACGATTCCCTCCGTCGTGCCGCCGCTGCCCACCCCCAACCGGTGGCGCCGCGCCGTCACGCCCGCCGACGCCTTCACCTGGCTCGCCAGCGCCTGGCGGGATCTGGCGACCCAGCCGGTCACCAGCCTCAGCTACGGGCTGCTGATCTTCCTGGCGTCGGTCGCCGTCGTCGCCAGCCTGTTCCGCCTCGGCTGGGACTCCGTGCTGTTTCCAGCGTTCGCCGGTTTCATGGTGGTCGGCCCGCTGCTCGCCATCGGCCTTTATGAAAAGAGCCGCCGCCTCGCCGCCGGCCAGCCCGTCAGCTTCGCGCAGATGATCTTCGTCAAGCCGAAGTCCGGCGGCCAGGTGCTGTTCGCCGGCGTGCTGCTGTGCCTTCTGATGATCACCTGGATGCGCGCCGCCGTGATCATCTACGCGCTGTTCTTCGGCGTGCGGCCGTTTCCCGGCCTCGACCATGTCGCGCCGATGCTGTTCGCCACGCCCATCGGCTGGGCGATGCTGGTGGTCGGCGGCGCCGTCGGCGCGCTGTTCGCGGCGTTCTCGTTCGCGATCAGCGTGTTCGGCATTCCGATGCTGCTCAACGAGCGCGTCGATGCGCTGACCGCGATGGGATCGAGCACCGCGCTGGTGTGGAACAACCTGCCGACCATGCTGACCTGGGGCGCCATCGTGCTGGGGTTGTTCCTGCTCAGCCTGATGACCGGCCTCATCGGCCTGATCGTGGTGTTTCCGCTGCTCGGCCACGGCACCTGGCACGCCTACCGCGCGATCGCGGGGGCGAGCGCGGCCTGACGCGGCAACGAACGACGGAGGGTGCGATGAGCTGCTGCGCCCCGAATGCGGACATGGCCCTGGCGATGGCGCGTCCGCAGGCCGATGACGAGGTCCTGCTGGCGAGCCGCGCCCTCAGCGACGGCACGCACCAGACCGACCTCTCGGTGCCATCAGCCCATTGCGGCGGCTGCATCCGCGCCATCGAGACCGCGCTCGCCGCGCTGCCCGGCGTGACCGAGGCGCGCGTCAACCTCTCCAGCAAGCGCGTCACCGTGCGCTGGCGTGCGCCGACGCCGCCGCCGTTCATCGCCACCCTCGACCGCCTCGGCTATCCCGCCCACCTGCAGGACATCGGCGCGCAGGCGCCCGACCGCACGCTCAGTGAATTGATCCGGGCGCTCGCGGTCGCAGGCTTTGCCGCCAGCAACATCATGCTGCTGTCGGTCTCGGTGTGGGCCGGCGCCGAGGCCGAGACACGCGACCTGTTCCACTGGATCTCGGCGCTGATCGCCGCGCCCGCGCTGGTCTATGCGGGGCGGGTGTTCTTCCGCTCGGCCTGGCAGGCGCTGCGCCATGGCCGCACCAACATGGACGTGCCGATCTCGATCGGCGTCATCCTCGCCTTCGCGATGAGCCTCTACGAGACCGTGCACCGCGCGCCGCACGCCTATTTCGACGCCGCGATCACGCTGTTGTTCTTCCTGCTGATCGGCCGCACCCTCGACCACCTGATGCGCGAGCGCGCGCGCTCGGCGATCGCGGCGCTGGCGCGGCGCGGCGCCCGTGGCGCACTGGTGCTGCGCGACGACGGCCGCGAAGCGTACCTGCCGGTGCAGGAGATCATGCCGGGCATGACGCTGCGGCTCGCCGCCGGCGATTACGTGCCGGTGGACGGCCGTGTCATCAAGGGCCGGTCCGACATCGACGCCGCACTGGTCTCCGGCGAAAGCGTGCCGCGGCCAGTGACCGCGGGTTCGCAGCTCGAAGCCGGCACGCTCAACCTCACCGGCCCGCTGACGCTGCTCGCCACCGCGACGGCGAAAGACTCCTTCCTGCAGGACATGGTGCGGATGATGGAGGCGGCGGAATCCGGCCGCGGCGCCTATCGCCGCATCGCCGACCGCGCCGCGCGGCTCTACGCCCCGGTGGTGCACCTGACCGCATTCGCCACCTTCATCGGCTGGATGGCGGCGACCGGCAGCGCGCACACCGCGACCACGATCGCCATTGCGGTGCTGATCATCACCTGCCCCTGCGCGCTCGGGCTCGCGGTGCCGATGGTGCAGGTGGTCGCCGCACGCCGCCTGTTCGAGGGCGGCATCATGATCAAGGACGGCGGCGCGCTCGAGCGCCTCGCCGAGATCGACACCGTGATCTTCGACAAGACCGGCACACTGACGCTGGACCAGCCGCGGCTGGTCGGCAGCGAACCGATGGATGCCGAGAGCCTCGCCATCGCGGCGGCGCTCGCGGCGCATTCCCGCCACCCCTATTCGCGCGCGCTGGCCGCCGCCGGCCCGGAGCCCGGTACGACGGCTCCCGCGTTCGACGAGATCTCCGAGCAGCCGGGCGCGGGGCTCGAAGCCCGCACCGGCGCCATCACCTACCGGCTCGGGCGCGCCGACTGGGCTCTGGCCTCGCCGGTCTCGACGATCGACGACGACGCGAGCGTCGTGCTGGCGGCGAACGGCGTCTTGCGCGCCGCATTCCGCTTCGACAGCAGCCCGCGGCCGGACCTGCGCGGCGCCTTCGCTGCTCTCGCGCAACAAGGCTGCGCCCTCGAGATCATGTCCGGCGACCGCGACGCCGCGGTGCGCACCATCGCGACCGATCTCAACGTGCCCTATCGCGCCGGCGTCTCGCCCGCCGACAAGACCGCGCGCATCGCGGAGCTTGCCGCCGCCGGCCAGCGCGCGCTGATGGTCGGCGACGGCCTCAACGACGCGCCGGCGCTCGCCGCCGCCCATGCCTCGATGGCGCCGGCGACCGCCGCCGACGTCGGCCGCACCGCCGCCGATCTCGTCTTCCTGCACGACAGCCTCAACGCGGTGCCGCAGGCGGTCGCGCTGGCGCGCGGGGCCGCGCGCCTCGTGCGGCAGAACCTCGTCTTCGCCGTCGGCTACAACGTGGTCGCAGTGCCGATCGCCATCGCCGGCCATGTCACGCCGCTGATCGCCGCGGTGGCGATGTCGGCCTCCTCGCTGGTCGTGATCGCCAACGCGCTGCGGCTGCGCACGCCGCGGATCGCCGCGGCAACGCGCGCCAGCACCCCGCCCGCGCGGACAATGACGCCGGCCTCCTTCGCCGTGGAGAAGGCGCCATGAGCGACTTCTTCTTCCTCGTCCCGCTCGCGCTCGCGCTCGGCCTCGCGGGCCTTGCCGCCTTCATGTGGACGCTGCGCCACGGCCAGTACGACGACCTCGACGGCGCCGCCGAGCGCATCCTGCTGGATGAGAGTGACCGGCCGATTGGTGACAAGGAGCGGCCGGCGGCAAAATCAGGACTGCTGTCGACCACCGAACCGTCGCAACATTGATCTCTGCAATCACGCCGAACGGTCCTTGCGCCGCGCCGCGAACGACGCTACAGCATGCCTCTCGCCGCAAGGCACGGAGCGTAGCGCAGCCCGGTTAGCGCACTAGTCTGGGGGACTAGGGGTCGGAGGTTCGAATCCTCTCGCTCCGACCATTTTTTAAGCCGGAATCAATAACTTAGCTGAAGCGACGACTGTGCCGGAAGGCACGTGGCAGAGCCTATTTCACCGGAATGATCTCGGGCGGAACGCCCTTGAGGGCGTCGTCGATCAGGCGCTTGCAGGCGACGAGGTCGTCGAGCGCGGACTTCAGGCGCACCGTATCGCTCGCCGCCAGTCCCGCGCGCGGCGGCTCGCGGTGGCGCTCGGGAGCCGGCGGCGGCGCGGCCGGCCGGACAACCGGTGCGACGACGACCGGCGCCTTGTGCAGGACGGGCTCGACACGCCCCATGAACGAGGTATCGCGGCCGGGCGGACGCTGCGGCGGGACCGGCGGCGCGGCACGCGCCGGCGGCGCTGCGGCCTCCTCCTCGTCGGCCTCCTCCTCGTCGTCCTCGGCGTCGCTGTCCTCGTCCTGGTCCTCGCCGTCGTCGCCGGCGTCGTGATCGTCGTCCGACGCCTCGTCCTCATCGCCGGCGTCGTCATGATCGTCGTGCGCGACCTCGTCGTCGTCGAAGTCCGCCTCGGGCTCGGGGTCAGGCCGCGCGCGCTGCGCCGGCGCGGCGGCGCGCGGCCGCTCGGCGACCGCCGACGGCGCAGCCGCGCTCGCGTCGGCAAGGCCCTGCACCGCCTTGATGCCCTGCTCGCGCAGGATTCGTTGCACGCCGCGGATGGTGTAGCCCTCGCCGTAGAGCAGCCGGCGGATGCCGCGCAGCAGGTCGACGTCGTCAGGGCGATAGTAGCGGCGGCCGCCGCTGCGCTTCATCGGCTTGATCTGGCTGAAGCGCGTTTCCCAGAAGCGCAGCACATGCTGGGGGATGTCGAGGTCGTCGGCGACCTCGCTGATGGTCCGGAATGCGTCGGGTGCCTTGTCCAATGCGCCTACCTTCCCAGCGCGCAGCTTATGCCCATGCGTAGCGGATTCGCGGCCACAACGCACGGGGCCAGCTGGACGACGATCACAGACGATGATCCCGGACCACAGATCTCAGACAAGATCCAATGCGACGATCTCAGGTCGGTGATTCAAGTCGATGATCTCAAGTCGGTGATCTCAAGGCGCCGTCCTGGCGCCTGCGGCAACACGCCGCTGCCGGATCACTCGGTCTTCGCCGCGGCCGTGCTCGACGACGGGGCGGATGGGGCCGCGGCGGTGACGCCATTGCCGTTGATACGCTGCTTCAGGATGGCCGACGGCTTGAACACCATGACACGCCGCGGCGAGATCGGAACTTCGGTTCCGGTCTTCGGATTACGTCCGATCCGCTGTCCTTTCTTGCGCACCATGAAGGAGCCGAACGACGACAGCTTCACGGTCTCGCCCCGTTCGAGGCAATCCGTGATCTCCTTGAGTACGAGTTCCACAAATGCGGACGACTCCGTGCGCGACAGGCCTACCTTCTGGTAGACCGCCTCGCACAAGTCGACGCGCGTCACAGTTTTTCCGGTTCCGGACATCGCCTGCCCCAATTCGGCGAGATAATCGCTGCTGGAATGATCAATTCGTGTCTGAAATTAGGAGTTTACCCGCCAAGGGTCAACTCCGCTCGCAACCAAATTGCCAATAGGGTAAGCCCGCTCAACTTTAGTCAAATCGATTGCAACTCACCAGCGGACCAGCGCCGAGCCCCAGGTGAAGCCGCCCCCCATGGCCTCCAGCAGCACGAGGTCGCCCTTCTTGATCTTGCCCTCGGACAGCGCCGCCGACAGCGCCAGCGGGATCGAGGCCGCCGAGGTGTTGCCATGACGGTCGACCGTCAATACCACCTTCTGCGGTGCAATATGAAGCTTGTGGGCTGACGCATCGATGATGCGCTTGTTGGCCTGGTGCGGCACGAACCAGTCGATGTCGTCGGCCGTGGTCTGCGTCGCCTCGAAGGCGTCGACGATGACGTCCGTGATCATGCCGACCGCATGCTTGAACACCTCGCGGCCTTCCATCCGCAGGTGCCCCACCGTCTGGGTCGAGGACGGGCCGCCGTCGACATACAGCTTGGACTTGTGGCGACCGTCCGAGCGCAAGTGGGTGGTGAGAATGCCCTGGTCGGTCGGTGCGCCCGGCTGCTGCTGGGCCTCCAGCACCACGGCGCCGGCGCCGTCGCCGAACAGCACGCAGGTGGTGCGGTCGTTCCAGTCGAGGATCCGGGAGAACGTCTCGGCGCCGATCACCAGCGCCCGCTTGAACGCGCCGGTGCGCAGGAAGTTGTCCGCCGTGGCGAGCCCGAACACGAAACCCGAGCACACCGCCTGCAGGTCGAACGCGGCGCCATGGTGAATGCCGAGGTTGTTCTGGATCGCGACCGCGGTGGCCGGAAAGGTGTTGTCCGGGGTCGAGGTCGCCAGCACGATGAGGTCGATCGACTGGGCGTCGACGCCGGCGTTGGCAAGCGCGGCTTCCGCGGCCTTGGTGCCGAGATGGGAGGTGAACTCGCCGGGCGCGGCGATGTGGCGCTGGCGGATGCCGGTGCGCTGCACGATCCACTCGTCAGAGGTGTCGATCCTCGCAGCCAATTCCGCATTGGTCAGGATCTGCTCCGGCAGATACGATCCACAGCCGAGCACGACCGAGCGCGTCACAGTCACGAGAGAGCCTCCTGGGTGGCGGGCGCCAGATTGAGCGTCGCGCCTTCGCGATGAAGTGTCTGGTTGATCTTGGTCAGCAGATCGTACTTGACCATTTCGTAGCCAACGTCCACGGCGGACGCAAAGCCCGCGGCGCTGGCGCCGCCATGGCTCTTGATCACAATGCCGTTCAGGCCGAGGAACACGCCGCCATTGCCCTTGTTGGGGTCCACTTTCTCGCGGAGCGCGCGGAACGCGCCGCGCGCCATCAGCGCGCCGAGCTTGGAGCGCCAGGTGCGCGTCATGGCGCTGCGCAGGTACTCGGCGAACTGCCGTGCGGTGCCCTCCGCGGTCTTCAGGGCGATGTTGCCCGTGAAGCCCTCGGTCACGATCACGTCGGCCGCGCCCTTGCCGATGCCGTCGCCCTCGACGAAGCCGATGAAATCCATCTGCGGCAGATTGAGCGCGCGCAACAGCTCGGCCGCCTCGCGCACCTCCTCGACGCCCTTGACCTCCTCGACGCCGATGTTGAGCAGGCCGACGGTCGGCCGCTCGAGGTCGAACAGCACCCGCGCCATGGCGCTGCCCATGATGGCGAGCGTCGCGAGGTGCTGGGCATCGGCGCCGATGGAGGCGCCGACATCGAGCACGATGGACTCGCCGCGCAGCGTCGGCCACACCGCGCTCAGCGCCGGCCGGTCGATGCCCGGCAGCATGCGCAGGTGCAGCCGCGCCATCGCCATCAGCGCGCCGGTGTTGCCGGCGGAGATCGCGACATCGGCCTCGCCCTTCTTGACCGCGTCGATCGCCAGCCACATCGACGACGTCTTGCGGCCGCGGCGCAGCGCCTGGCTCGGCTTCTCGCTCATGCTGATGGCGACGTCGGTATGCACCACCCGCGACACCGCCTTGAGCGCCGGCAGGGCGTCGAGCTCCTTGTTGATCAGGGCACTGTCGCCGAACAGCACGAATTCGCTATCGGGATGTCGCGTCAGAGAGATCGCAGCCCCCGGAACGACCACCGACGCGCCGAAATCGCCCCCCATGGCGTCCAGCGCGATTCGAACCTTTTGAGGCATGAACGTCTCAGCAATCCGATTTTGCGGCCCGCGGGCCGTGACTTGAGCTTTCGCCACATCGCGCGGCGCCGCAGGGTCCCGAGTGACCCGTGCGGGCCGCGACAATACCCTGTCCGCGCCCCTATACAACTCTTGACGCAGGTTTTGGGTGCGCGATTCCGCCTTGCGTTTCGCTGACTTGCCCCTAATCGCCTGCTTCAGGGTCCTTTTTGGCGCCCTTGCGGGACACCGGCTTGGCGGCCGCCCCCTCCTTGAGGGCCTTGAGCGCCGCGAACGGATGGCTTTCCGGATCCTCGGCAGTCACCACCGGCTCGAACACCACGCCGGACTGACGGGGATAGGGATCTATCCCTAAAAACAGCACGTCGGCGGCCAGCTTGCCGAGATCGATGGTGCCGTCGGTGATCGCCTCCGGCGGATCGAGATCCTCATCCGTTGCTTCCGCCTCCTGCTCCATCGCCTTGACGATGGCCGCGACCTGGTCCTCGGGCGCGAACAGCAGGTCGACCGGCTCGTCGATGGCGTTCTCGAGCGGCTCGAGCGTCACCACGCAGGTCTGGCCGACCCGGCCGGTCACGCGGCCGGTGACATGGATCTGGCCCCGTCCGACCGGACGCAGGTCGAAGCTCGCCTGCGCCTCGGCGATGCCGCGCAGGCCCGCGAGCCTGGCCATGGCGGCGCGCTGGGCCTCGTCGGCGCTGAGCACCTCGTGCAGGCCGGTGTCGGGGATCTGGTCCACCGCGACGCGGAGGCTCCATGGATGCTGCGCCGCGGCACCGCGGCCCGGGTTGCTGTCGCGGGGGTCCTTGTCGCGGGTCATGCCGGCACCTGTGGGGCTGGAAAACGAATGGCGCCGGCCTGCAGCGCGGCGCCGTCGAGGGTGGCGAGCGCGGCGGCCGCCGTCGCCACGTAGCGGCTCAGGCCGGCGGCCCGCGTCGCGTCGGTGGTGTTGAGCACGTTGCGGGCGAGCGCCTCCGCCATGGCGTCGCCGCCGGCGGCGAACGCCTTGTCGTAGGCCGCGGTGCGGCCATAGAACGCCTCGCCGAATTTCTGCATGCGCTTGGGCACCGTCAGGTCCCCGACACCCATTTCCCGTAGATTCGCGTCCATGTCGCTGCAGAAGCGATCGAACAGGCCCTGTCCCAGCCCCTCGGCCGGCACCGCCCCGCCCTCCGCCGCGCGCAGCGGCCGCAGCACGAGCCACAGATGCAGCACGATCATGTCGAAACGGCCGTTAACCGTGTCCGGGACGTTGAGTGCTTGATAAAACAGCGGTTCTCGTGCCTGCGCCACGATCATGCCATAGATGGCCTCGATGGTGCCGCGCAACGGCGTCTGGGGATTCAGAAAGCGCTTGAAGGGCCAAAGCATTACCGGTTCCGCGGGGTGATCCCTAAGGGGTCTTGTCAAGGCAGCACCCTGCCCGGTACGTCAATGCCCCGCGTGATGCAAGAGGACGGGGCGAGCCCCGGAATGACCGAATTGAAGACCTTGTCGAACGACGCCGCCCGCGCGGGCCTGACCGCCGCCCTCCGCAAGCCGCACCGCCACCCCCGCAGCCCGGCCCGCATGCTCGGCGTCGTGCTGGCCGCCACCGCGGCCTGCGTCGCCCTGACCGGCTGCGGCGCGTTTTCCGAGCAGTACCAGAAGGGCTACATCATGCCCGAGGGGGCGCTGGAGCAGATCCCGATCGGCGCCAGCCAGGACCAGGTGCTGATCGTGCTGGGCACGCCGTCCACCGTCGCCACGCTGAACGGCGAGGTGTTCTACTACATCTCCCAGCGCGCCGAGCGGAAGATCGCCTTCATGAACCAGCAGATCGTCGATCAGCGGGTGATCGCGGTGTATTTCGACAAGAACCGGCACGTCACCCGGCTCGCCAATTACGGCCTCAAGGACGGCAAGATCTTCGACTTCATCAGCCGCACCACGCCGACCTCGGGCCAGGAGATGAGCTACCTGACGCCGCTGTTCAAGCTGCTGTCGTTCCGCTGACCGGCCATCCGGCCGCGCGGACCCGCGGCCCAAACGCGACTGCGGCGGTGCGCCATGGGCGCCCGCCGGTTGTCACCATCTGATATTCGGATCTGCAGCCGCCGCCTCAGACCGCGGCGAGCCCCTGCTGGACGAACTTGTAGCCCGCCTCCCAGCGCCGGTGCTGCTCGGTGCCTTCCGGATAGGGATTGTGCGGCGTGGCGTCGTGATCGGGCTGGCGCCGGAGCTTGGCCAGCTTGCCTTGTTCGAACGGATCGCGGCTCTCGGTCCCCATGGTCGCGTACTCCCCTGCTGAACGCGCCATCATAACCAGCAAACCCCGACACGGTTTCCATCGCTGCGCGATTTTATTTCGGGGGCAACCACCGCGTTTGTCATCAAACTGCAAACTGGCGCGATCCCGCCGCAAATGGCCACGCATCAGCGCATGCGCAGCAGCACGCCTGTGCAGCGCACCACATGCGCTCCATCAGGCGGGCCGGGTTTTGCGCTTCTGTCCGATGCCGGACGATCGGCCTATTTGCCGAGAATCTTCTCCGCGGCGTTGACGATGCTGATGTTCGGATTGGTGGCGCAGAACGCGCCGAACTTCTTGGCGTTGTCGACGAACACGTTGGTGTCGATGATCGCCTCGTCGCTGTCGCCCTTGTACCAGCCGTCCATCCAGGTCAGCACCATCTTGATGCCGTCGTCGCCGCTCTCGAGGAACTGCTTGCAGCTCAACGTCGCCAGGTCGATCGTTTCGGCCCGGCTCGGGCTCGCGGACAGAACAATGGCGGTGGATAGAAGAACAAGCGCGCGTTTCATGAAGCCCCTCCTTGCCTGACATGGCACGGGCGAGCCTAACGAGGTTCGACGACGGCGTCGTCTCAACGCGTGCAAAAATGCCGCGCCGACGCGCCAATCGCAAACATCACGGCCAGCGCCGCGGAGCCGCCACCCGGCGGCAGACGCGTGACGGGTTCAAGCCGAGCGATGGACCATCGTCTCGCGTGCCCGGGCGCTAGTGCGGCCGGACCGTCGACTGGCGATATTCGATCGGCGCCATGCCGAAGGTGTTGCGGAACAGGCGGTAGAACGTCGCGAGGCTGTCGAAGCCGGAGGCGAACGCCACCGCCGAGACCGGCCGCGCCGGCGTCGCCGCGAGCAATGTCTGCGCATGGCCGAGGCGCAGGGCGGTCAGGTGGCGGGCGACGCTGGTGCCCGTCGGCTCGAACAGCAGGTGGAGCTGCCGCACCGAGATGCCGAGCATCGCGGCGATCCGCGCCGGACTGAGGTCGACCCGCCAGAAGTTCTGGCCCATCAGATCCCTCGCCTGAATGAAGCGCACCTGTCGGACGGCGAGCCGCAATCCCTCGTCGGCGGGCGGCAGCAGCCCGCGCACGCCGAGCGCGATCTGGGCCAGCGCCACCACGGCGGCGTCGAGCTCGGCCTGCGGCATCGACGGGGCCTGGTTGAGGAAGGCCGGAAAGCAGGCCGACAGCAACGTGCTCAGCCGCCGCTCGTTGTCGACCAGCTGCGGCGACAGATCGCCCTCGCGCTGCACGAACGGGACGCAGACCGTGAAAGGGATCTTGAGGATGCGCAGATGGAAACCGGCTTCGGTGGTCGGGCGCGTGGCATAGGGCAGATCGGTGTGGCTGGTGGCGACCGCGCCGGCGGCGACGGTGAACTCGGTTTTCCGCCCCGTGCCGAACCAGGCGGCGCCATCGAGCTGCTGGTAGATGCAGACGCTGTTGCCGGGCGTGCGGGAGATGTCCTCGCCGGTGCGCCGCACCCAATAGGGCGAGGCGTGCATTTCCACCAGCGTCGCCGCGGCGAGGCGCTCGGCCGAGAACACCCCGCGGAAGGTCGCACGCCGGTCGACCTCGAGCTCGGCGGATACGCCGAACAGGTGTTTGGCGCGCACCTCGCGCCAGTAGGCAAAACGCTCCGCCGACGGCAGCGCGTCAGTCGACCAGACGGGCATGGCCCCTTCCCCCCAGAGAACGGCGGCCGACGCCGCCGTGGCAATGCTGGAGGCGAGTTTAGACAATCATGACCGGAAATTCAAAAACGAGGGTCCGTGGCGCGATGCCACGGACCCCCATCCGTCCAGACCGATCAGATCAGTGCGCCAGCACCGCGAGCAGCAGCAGCGCCACGATATTGGTGATCTTGATCATGGGGTTGACGGCGGGACCCGCCGTGTCCTTGTAGGGGTCGCCGACGGTGTCGCCGGTCACGGCCGCCTTGTGGGCGTCCGAGCCCTTGCCGCCGAAGTGACCGTCCTCGATGTACTTCTTGGCGTTGTCCCAGGCGCCACCGCCCGAGGTCATCGAGATCGCGACGAACAGGCCGGTGACGATGACGCCGAGCAGCATGGCGCCGACCGCCGAGAACGCCGCCGACTTGCCGGCCGCCCCGCCACCCGCGATCGCGTAGATCAGGAAGTAGACCACGATCGGGGAGAGTACCGGCAGCAGCGAGGGGATGATCATCTCCTTGATCGCCGCCTTGGTGAGCAGGTCCACGGCCTTGCCGTAGTCCGGCTTGTCCTTGCCCTGCATGATGCCGGGCTTCTCGCGGAACTGGCGACGTACCTCCTCGACGATGGCACCCGCCGCACGGCCGACCGCGGTCATGCCCATCGCGCCGAACAGGTACGGCAGCAGGCCGCCGAACAGGAGGCCGACCACGACGTACGGGTTGTTCAGCGAGAAGTCGGGCGCGACGCCGTTGAAGTAGGAGTTCTGCGCACCGTTGGCAGTGAAGTACTTGAGGTCTTCATTGTAGGCGGCGAACAGCACCAGCGCGCCGAGACCGGCGGAGCCGATGGCATAACCCTTGGTCACCGCCTTGGTGGTGTTGCCGACCGCGTCGAGCGCGTCGGTCGACTTGCGCACCTCCTTGGGGAGACCCGCCATCTCGGCGATGCCGCCGGCGTTGTCGGTGACCGGACCGAAGGCATCGAGCGCCACGATCATGCCGGCGAGCGCGAGCATGGTGGTGGTGGCGATGGCGATGCCGAACAGGCCGGCAAGGCTGTAGGTGATCAGGATGCCGGCGATGATGACGATCGCCGGCAGCGCCGTCGCCTCCATCGAGATCGCGAGGCCCTGGATCACGTTGGTGCCATGACCGGTGACCGAGGACTGCGCGATCGACTTCACCGGACGATAGTCGGTGCCGGTGTAGTACTCGGTGATCCAGATGATCAGGCCGGTGACCGCAAGGCCGACGATGCCGCACTCGAACAGCGCAAGCCCGGTGTAGCTGACGCCGGCGAGCGGGCCGAAGCCGACCAGATGGTTGATGACCAGGCCGACGCCGACCAGCGACAGGATGCCGGTGGCGATCAGCCCCTTGTACAGCGCCCCCATGATCGACTGGCTGGCGCCGAGCTTGACGAAGAAGGTGCCGACAATCGAGGTGACGATGCAGATGCCGCCGATGGCGAGCGGCAGGGTCATCATGTTGGTGAGCAGCGGCGACTTGGCGAAGAAGATCGCCGCCAGCACCATGGTGGCGACCGCGGTCACCGCATAGGTCTCGAACAGGTCGGCCGCCATGCCGGCGCAGTCGCCGACATTGTCGCCGACGTTGTCGGCGATGGTGGCCGGGTTGCGCGGATCGTCCTCGGGAATGCCGGCCTCGACCTTGCCGACGAGATCGCCGCCGACGTCGGCGCCCTTGGTGAAGATGCCGCCGCCGAGACGGGCGAAGATCGAGATCAGCGACGCGCCGAAGCCGAGCGCGACCAGCGCGTCGACGACGGTGCGGCTGTTGGGCGTGAGCTTGAGGATCTCGGTCAGGTAGCCGAAATACAGCGTCACGCCGAGCAGCGCGAGGCCGGCCACCAGCAGGCCGGTGATGGCGCCCGCCTTGAAGGCGAGCTCGAGGCCGCCGGCGAGCGACTTGGTCGCCGCCTGGGCGGTGCGCACGTTGGCGCGGACCGAGACGTTCATGCCGATGAAGCCGGCAGAGCCCGACAGCACCGCGCCGATCAGGAAGCCCACCGCGACGAGCACGCCGAGGAAATAGGCCAGCAGCAGGAAGATCACGACGCCGACGATGGCGATCGTGGTGTACTGCCGCCGCAGATAGGCCTGTGCGCCTTCACGCACGGCCGCCGCGATTTCCTGCATGCGCGCGTTACCTGCGTCGGCCCCCAGAACCGACGAGGTCGCCCAGATGGCGTAGACGATGGAAAGTGCCCCTGCGAGCACGATCACCCAAAGAGTGGACATGAATGCAGCCTCGATCCTTATGTGTTTCCCCATGACGCCCGTTATTGTCCCCGAAGGATGGGCGTCAAAAAATAAGGCAGGCCTGCCGAAAGGCAGGTAGCTGCCTTAATTCGACGCGAAGCATGCCAAAATCACATGGGGCGTGCAACGTCACCGGGTGGGGCCGGTCCGGATTCGCCTCACAATTGGTCCAAAGAGTCTGACTGAAAAAGCAACTATCGGCCCAAATCTTCGTCGTCGCCGGGCTTGTCCCGGCGACCCCGGCAAGGAAGGCACTGCGCCCCTAAGCGGGGTGGCCGGGACAAGCCCGGCCACGACAGAGAAGTATGAAACGCGCCGCGTTCACATCAAAAATGGCTATAGGACAGCCGTGACAGCACAATCGGGGCGCCCTGCCCGTCGACGAAGACCGGCGGCGTGGCGCCCGCGCGCACTGTTCCGATCGCAGTCACGGCGACGCCGGCGGCCGCCGCGGCGGCCGTGAAGGCGGCGCAGCGCGCGGCCGGCACGGTACAGAGAATCTCGTAATCGTCGCCGCCGGAGAGAATTGTTTCAAGGCCGGCCGCCCCCGCCGACAGCACCGTGCGGGCCGGCGCCGACAGCGGCACCGCCTCGACCTCGACCTGCGCCGACACGGCGGACGCGGCACAGAGCTTGGCGAGATCGCCGGCGAGCCCGTCGGAGACGTCCATGGCGGCGGAGGCATGCTCACGCACGGCGCGCGCCAGCGCGCTGCGCGGCTGCGGCACGCGGTAGCGCGCGGCGAGCAGCGCCGTGGCCGCGGGGTTGCCGGCGAGCACGGCCGCGGATTTTCCGCCACGCAGCACGTCGAGACCGAGCGCCGCGTCACCGATCGTGCCGGAAACGAAAATCCGATCACCAGCCCGCGCGGTATCGCGGCGAACCATGCGGCCGCGCGGCAGGCGGCCGAAAGCGGTGATCGAGATCATCAGCGGCCCGGGCGTCGACACGGTGTCGCCGCCGAGCACGGGACAGCCGAACGTTTGGGCATCCTCGCCGAGCGCCGCCGCGAACGGCGCCAGCCAGGCGTCGGCCGCCTGCCGCAGCGCCAGCGTCAGGACGAAGCCGGCGGGCTCGGCGCCCTTGGCGGCGAGATCGGACAGGTTCACCCGCAGCGCCTTGCGCGCGACGGTGTCGGGGGGATCGAACGGCAGAAAGTGCACGCCCTCGACCACCGCATCGGTGGTGACCACGAGATCGTCGCCACCGGCGGCGAGGACGGCGGCGTCGTCGATGAGGTTGAAGGCGCCGGGGTCGGTCGCCAGCGGACGAAAGTAGCGCGCGATCAGCGAATCCTCACCGGAGCTCGCCGATCCGGTCGCGCCCATGGCTAGCCGCCGGTCCGGGTGAATTCTTCGGCGCGG
The DNA here is from genome assembly GCA_040756765.1 of Pseudomonadota bacterium. GTDB lineage: Bacteria > Pseudomonadota > Alphaproteobacteria > Rhizobiales > Xanthobacteraceae > Bradyrhizobium_A. The sequence goes on from JBFLYG010000007.1 coordinate 96,785, forward strand.
AACTGGCGGCCGATCTGGTCCAGCACGGCATTGACGAGGCCGGTCTCGTCACGGTCGACGAAGGCATTGGCGACGTCGACATACTCCTTGATGACGACGCGCCCGGGCACGTCCTTGCGGTGCTCGAGCTCATAGGCGCCGGCGCGCAGCACGGCGCGCAGGATGGCGTCGATGCGCTGCAGCGGCCAGCCCTTGGTCAGCATGTCGTCGAGCAGCGGGTCGATCCGCGCCTGGTCGCGCACCACGCCGGACACCACGTCGCGGAAGAACGCCGCCTCGGCAGGCAGGTAGGTGTCCCCCTCGATCTCGTTGCCGAGCCAGTGGCTCTCGAACTCGGCGAAGATGTCGTTGATGCCGGCGCCGGCGATCTCCATCTGGTAGAGCGCCTGAACGGCCGCAAGGCGCGCAGCGCCGCGCCGGTTGGCCTTCTTGGGCTCGTCCTTCTTCGGCGCGGGTTTGGAATCGGCCATGGCGTCAGGCCTTCGCCAGACGGCGCTTGATGCGCAGCATGGCGAGCGCCGCCCGCGCGGCATCGCCGCCCTTGTCGAGCTCGCTGCGGCGCGCGCGCGCCCACGCCTGCTCGTCGGTGTTGACGGTGATGATGCCGTTGCCGAGCGGAATGCGGCGGGCGACCGACAGGTCCATCAGCGCGCGCGAGGATTCCATCGACACGATCTCGAAATGGATGGTGTCGCCGCGCACCACGCAGCCGAGCGCGATCACCGCGTCATAGGGCTTGCCGCTGTTCTCCGCGGCATCGAGCGCGATCGCGATCGCCGCCGGGATCTCCAGCGCGCCGGGCACGGTGATGACGTCGTGGGAGAGGCCGGCGGCTTCGAGTTCCACACGGGCGCCGTCGAGCAGCGCGTCCTGGATGTCGTCGTAGAAGCGCGCCTCCACGATCAGCGCGCGGGCGCCGCGGATGTCGGTCTGGTCTTTCAGCGGGGCGCGGCGGGCGTCGGCCATTCGAATTCGATCCGTGTCAGGGGTGGTTGCGGGGTTTTAGTCGCAGCGCCTGAGGAAGCCAAGCGGAATGCATGCATGGCCTGCCCGCCGCGGCCGGGCGGGCTCTCCGGGGCTGCCTTCGCGGCGATTTGGCGGCTCCGACGCGGCCGTCGCCGCCGATTTGGGCGCCGCCCGTCCTATGCCCGCATCTCGGTCAGCCGCGCCGCGTAGCGGGCCATCAGGTCGACCTCGATGTTGATGTCCTGGCCCTGCTGCCAGCCGCCGATGGTGGTCACGGTCAGCGTGTGCGGGATGATCAGGACCGAGAACTGGTCGTCGGCCACCGTGTTGACGGTGAGCGACACGCCGTCGAGGGTGATCGAGCCCTTGGGCGCGATGAAGCGCGCCAGCTCGCGCGGCGCGCGCAGCTCGAACCGCGCCATGTCCGGCAGGTCGTCGCGCGCCACGATGGTGGCGATGCCGTCGGCATGGCCGGCGACGATGTGGCCGCCGAGCTCGTCGCCGATCTTGAGCGCACGCTCGAGGTTGAGGCGGGTGCCCTGCTTCCAGTGCTGCGCCGTGGTCATGCGCAGCGTCTCGGCCGCGGCATCGACGTCGAACCAGGTCTGGCCGTCGCTGACGCCGGAGCCGACCACCGTGAGGCAGACGCCGTTGCAAGCGATCGAGGCGCCGTCGGCGATGGTCGTCTGGTCGTAGCGGCAGGCGATGCGCAGGCGGTGCAGCTGGCCCTGGGCGGTAGGCGAGAACCGGCTGATCTCGCCGACGTCGGTGATGATACCTGTGAACATCAGTTTCGCTCGTAGATGGTGAGAAGATCGGATTGCAGCGCCTCGGTGGCGCGCACGCGCCACGCCGGCGACTGCGTGATGGTCGACAGCGGCAGGGTGTGCAGCGCCGCAAGACCGTCGTCGCCGATGGTCTGCGGCCCGCGCAGCAAAAAGACCTCGTCGACGACACCGGCCGCGACGAACGAGGCCGCGACCTGCGCGCCGCCCTCCACCATCAACCGGGTGATGCCGCGCTGCGCCAGCTCCCGCAGCACCGCGTCGAGCGCGAGCCCGGACGGCGCGGTGGCGAGCCGGACGACCTGCGCGCCCTCGGCGCCGAGGATGGCCGCGGCCGGCGCTTCCGCCGCCGCCCCTGTCAGCACCCACAGCGGGGTCTGGCGGGCCGATGCCGCAAGGCGGCTTCCCGGCTTCAGCCGCAAATGGCTGTCGAGCACGACGCGCACCGGCGAGCGCGCCGCCATGCCGGGCAGCCGGCAGGTCAAGAGCGGATCATCGGCCTGCGCGGTGCCGACGCCGATCAGGATGGCGTCGCACTGCGCCCGCAGCAGGTGCACCCGCGCCTGTGCCGCTGCGCCGGTGATCGCGACCGGCGTGTGGCCGGCGGCGGCGATGCGGTCGTCCTGCGACACCGCGAGCTTGAGGATGACATGGGGCCGGCCGTCGCGCAGGCGGCGGAAATGGCCGGCATGGTCACGCGCCGCCTCGTCCGCCCCGAGGCCGACCTCGACCTTGATGCCGGCGGCGCGCAGCCGGGCATGGCCCTGGCCGGCGACCTCCGGATTGGGATCCTCGATGGCGCTGACCACCCGCGCGATGCCGGCGGCGACGATCGCGTCCGCGCAGGGCGGCGTCCTGCCATGATGGGAGCACGGCTCGAGGGTGACATAGAGCGTGGCGCCGCGCGCCGCGGCGCCGGCACGCTGCAGCGCCTGCGGCTCGGCATGCGGCCGGCCGCCGGGCGCGGTCCAGCCACGGCCGAGAATGACGCCGTCCTTGACCACCACCGCGCCGACCGCAGGGTTCGGCCAGGTGCGGCCGAGGCCGCGCCGTCCCAGCGCGAGCGCAAGGCGCATGTAGCGCGCGTCGGCGTCCTTGCCGGCGGTCCTGGCCTGCGCGAGCTCGCCCGCGACCTTGGTTTCCAGGATGCGGAAGATCATTTTCGCAGGAGCAGCGCGCGCGGGTCGTCCTCGCTGGAGAGTTCGCCGAGCACCGCCTCGAAGTCCTTGGCCTCGCGGAAGTTGCGGTAGACGGAGGCGAAGCGCACATAGGCGACGTCGTCGAGCTCGCGCAGGTGCTCCATGACGATCTCGCCGATCGCCTCCGACGACACCTCCGCCTCGCCGCCGCTCTCCAGCTCGCGGACGATGGTCGAGACCATCTTCTCGACCCGCTCCGGGTCGACCGGCCGCTTGCGCAGGCTGATCTGCAGCGAGCGGACCAGCTTGTCGCGGTCGAACGGCACCCGCCGGCCGTTGCGCTTGATCACCGTGAGCTCGCGCAGTTGCACGCGCTCGAAGGTGGTGAAGCGGAAATTACAGGCCATGCACACGCGCCGCCGGCGGATCACGGACGAATCTTCGGTCGGCCGTGAATCCTTGACCTGCGTATCGAGACTGTTGCAACTCGGACAGCGCATGCGCCCGTGCCCTTAGCTGTAGATCGGGAAGCGATCGGTGAGCTGACGCACCCGCTCCTTGATCGCCGCTTCGACCAGCGGCGCCTGGCCGTCGCCCGACTGAGCGACCGCGTTCAGCACCTCGGAGATCATCGCGCCGACCTGCTTGAACTCGGCGACGCCGAAGCCGCGGGTGGTCGCCGCCGGCGTGCCGAGGCGGATGCCCGACGTCACGAACGGCTTCTCCGGATCGAACGGGATGCCGTTCTTGTTGCAGGTGATGGCGGCGCGCACCAGCGCCTTCTCCGAGACGTTGCCCTTCAGGCCCTTGGGCCGCAGGTCGACCAGCATCAGATGGTTGTCGGTGCCGCCGGAGACGATGTCGAAGCCGTTGGCGCGCAGCGTCTCGGCGAGCGCCTTGGCGTTCTCGACGACGTTCTTGGCATAGACCTTGAACTCCGGCCGCAGCGCTTCGGCGAACGCCACCGCCTTGGCGGCGATGACATGCATCAAGGGGCCGCCCTGCAGACCGGGGAAGATCGCCGAGTTGAGCTTCTTGGCGATGACCTCGTCGTTGGACAGGATCAGGCCGCCGCGCGGGCCGCGCAGCGACTTGTGGGTCGTCGTGGTGGTGACGTGGGCGTACGGCACCGGCGAAGCATGCACGCCGCCGGCGACGAGGCCGGCGAAGTGCGCCATGTCGACCAGCAGGTAGGCGCCGACGCTGTCGGCGATCTCGCGGAAGCGCTTGAAGTCCCAGGACCGCGAATAGGCCGAGCCGCCGGCGATGATCAGCTTCGGCTTGACCTCCTCGGCCTGCTTGGCGACCGCGTCCATGTCGATGATCTGGTCCTCGCGGCGCACGGTGTAGTGCGCGGCCTTGAACCAGCGGCCCGACATGTTGACGGGCGAGCCGTGGGTCAGGTGGCCGCCGGCGGCGAGGTCGAGGCCCATGAAGGTGTCGCCGGGGGCAAGCAGCGCCAGGAACACGGCCTGGTTCATCTGGCTGCCGGAGTTCGGCTGGACGTTGGCAAAGCCCGCGCCGAACAGCTTCTTGGCGCGCTCGATGGCGAGGTTCTCGGCGACGTCGACGAACTCGCAGCCGCCATAGTAGCGCGCGCCGGGATAGCCTTCCGCGTACTTGTTGGTCATCACCGAGCCCTGCGCCTCGAGCACGGCGCGGCTGACGATGTTCTCCGACGCGATCAGCTCGATCTCGTGCTGCTGGCGACCGAGCTCGCCCTTGATGGCGGCGGCGATCTCCGGATCGGCCTCGGCGAGGGTCGCGGTGAAGAACTGGTCGGCGGTGTTGGCGGGCTTGGCAGATGAGCTCATAGGCGGAAAAGTCTCCACCGCCGCGGCCTCCAGGGTCAGGGCGCGAACGGTCACGATTGGGTGGTTCGGAAACGGCGCTCGGCCCTTAGCATATCGGGGCCGAGTGGCCAAGTTCCAGTGCCGCGGGGCAGCCATTTATACCAGATATGGCGGTCCAGGGCCCCGTCCAGGGCGCATTTGGAACGCGTTTGGCGGGCGATCCGCACCCCGCCCGCGCCCCTCCCCGCCCGGCAGGCCGGCCGGGGCCCGCCGGCGGGCTTACCAATGGCCCTTGCGCCGGTTCCAGGCATAGAGCAGGTCCGCGAAACGGTCGTAGCCGAACCGCGCCAGCGCGCCGACCACCGGCAGGCCGGCAAGCCGCCCGAGCCAGGCATCCCCCGGCGTGCGCAGCCAGATCGCCGCCGCGCAGTCCGCCCCGACGAAGAGCCGCCCGTCGGCGTCGACGCCATGCAGCCGGCGGCGGATGTCTTCGAGGCCGGCGCCGAACCGCGCGAGCGCCTCGGGCTCAAGGTTGATGTCGCAAAATTCGATCGCCCCGGTTCGCGCCGCCCGCACCAGCCGATTGCGCTGCCAGTCGATGCCGCCGTTACAGACCGGGCAGCGGGTGTTGTACCAGACGGTGAGTTTGGGGAGTGGTGGAAGCATGGTGCACATCCCGCAGCGCGGATTTCGCCACTCTCTCAACTGCATTGGGATTTGCGGCGCAACATCTATAAAAAGTGGTCAAAGAAAAACGCCAAGCAGTTTACACATACGACATGCGACAACGGCCTAGACATAGCTTTTCAGCCGCTCCCCAAGTCAAGGCACCGCGCCAAGAAGAAGCAAGAGGCTAGACGATGATGCGGGCTTTTCAATTTTAAGGCTACTCAATGCTCAAGCTGGAAACACTCGCAGATCTCGATGCTCTACGCAAAAATGCGATTCGAGAAAGCAGCACGCTTGAATACAAAGCCTCAGCGGCGGTTGATCAGAGGAAAAAAGACGAGATCGTAAAAGACATATCCGCTATGGCCAATGCGGAGGGCGGCCAAATTATCTACGGTATGACTGAAGACAACCATGAGCCTGCGGGCCTGGATGACGGTGTTAGCCCTGCCCCTTTTGACGGGCTGTGGCTTGAACAGATTATTCAGCAAAATATCTCCCCGAAGATCCAGGATCTGAAGATCCTTTTGATCCCGCGCGGCAATGGAAACAATGCCATCGTTGTCACGATCCCTCAGTCAAACACCGTCCATCAAGTAAAGGCTGGCATCTACTACCGACGCCGAAACTTCCGCAACGACATTATGCCGGACTACGAGATCAGGGAAGCAATGAACCGTGCGCGCATTCCCGAACTAAACGTAGTGCCGGCATTTCCACGCTCGACTTATCCGGCCCAAATTCTTGTCCATTCTGTGCATGGCGGCCGTTCTGACGGCATCGAATTAGACTTCATGGTTTTTAATCTCACCAGCCAGCCCGCGGAGTACGCGGTGCTAGTTGTTTCCCTCGACCTCAATGTCCAAGTTGTCGGGAATAATTTCCTTCACGACTTGGGACTTGAGACGACACAGCATGTTACCTTGCACAAGTATGCTGCAAATCTCGGATTTCCGACCTCTCCGCCCCTTTTTAAAGAAAACCCCGAGAGCGCCGGCACCCTTGTCATATCACTACCTGAGCCCGAGCAATTGCGAAGTTATGTTTTAAAGACGGAAATCCGCACACCGGGATTTTCCCAAACCAAAGCATGGAGGCTCATTCTGCAACCGCCCACTCTTTATCTTCGTGAAATGCCATAGTCCTGACGAAGAGCGCTCTCAGCCACTCCAAAAAAACGCTGGCGCAAGAAGGGGAAATTGTTGCTGTGTGGGGCCGGCGGTCTCGTGCTACCGCGCCAGACCCGTAGAAAGAAAAGGAGCCCTCAAAGGCGATACAAGATCTGGTCGGTCCAGAACCGCTCGAGGTGGTGCAGCGACTTGTTGAGGCTCGCGAACTCCTCGTTCGCGATGCCGCCGACCAGCTCAACGGCCCCTGGGCCAGTTCCGGGCATAAAGGAGACCCGCGAAGCGACCATAGTCGAACCGAACCACCGGCCTGATCACCGGCGAGCAGCTCAAGCCAGACGCCGCCAACGCGCGCAGCTAAGTCGCCGCCACGCAGTCCGCTCCAACCATGGAGCCCCGTCGGCGTCAACGCTATAGAGCCGGCCGCGCACGTCGCGCCAAGCGAGGACAATGCTTGTCTAGTCTTTGGATCGGACCTGGCGTCCCGCTCAATACAATGTCCGAAGGATGGAGTAAGACTTCGTTCGTCGACGGAAACGAGCGACCGGAAGCTTACCCAAAAGGCGCCTAGTCAAAAATCCTTTCGCCCTTCGTGATGCGATGGGAAGCTAAGTCCCTAATGGCCTGCAAATACATTGGCTCACCGCGAGAGCTCTTCGAATGTGATTTCAGCGCGTCAGTGATCAACCTTATCAATTCTGACGCGCTGTTAGTTGATCCGAAAGCGCCAGCTTTGATGATTTCGACCTCCTGTTCTGGGGAAATCGAGCTGGTATAGACAATGAACGGTGTAGCAGGCCTAAGGATTGTTAGCTTTTCTAGAAGTTCACGACCTGCCCGAGGACTCTCTGGCCGCGACATATCCGAAATTATGACATCGTATTCTCTTCCTTTGAGCGCTTCGATGGCAGCCGCAGTACTGGGTACTGTGTCAATATCTATGCCTAGCTTCTCAAGAGCTCGACGCTCGTAAGTGTTGTTTTCCGGCTGGTCGTCGGCCCAAAGGATTGACTTACCAATCGTGTCATCCAATCTCAGCGAACTAATCCATCTGGTCGCCGAAAACGATTTGCCAACGGAATTCTGGAACCAATTAATTTGCTGCGGCGTTGCACCAACCGATTCGACCTTTGTAGCTTCGGCGATAGCAATCGCTTCTCTCGATTCGCGCTTCGCGGTCAGTGCAGCACCAAATCCACTGAGAGAAACGTCGGACTTATCAGAAAACATCGATCGAATTGTCGGGGCAAACCACCTTAAAGCAGCAAGCGCCACCAGCGGCCAAGCAAATGCGCCAACCAGATGAGCTATTGCTTCAAGTATTTTGACTACAGCATCGATCATTTGAGCCCCCAGCAATCCAATTAACGGCCTCATCAGACTGGTCTTTAAGAATAAGCCATTCCACGACCACCCCGAAAGCCTGGACGCAGGAAACAAACTCCGACCACCCACAAGGCTCCCCAGCGAACGATAGCCGGAAGGCAGAGGCGGCGGCCTAATCGTTATCGGGAAACCAAGATTTGTTCTTGTACTTGAGCCCGAGCATTGACCGCACCCAGTACTGCGACATCCAGATAACGCCCTCGTCTATGGTGCTGGTCGGAAGCCACGCGAAGTAAGGCCCCAGCCAGCGCGGATTGGCCTTTTCAAACTGCTCCTTCGGCGAAAGGTCGCTATTGGGGACGAGGCCGGCTTTCACCTTCCGTTTGCGCTCCAATCGCGCCGCCTCTCGTTCCTTGCGCCCTGGGTCGCAGGCATCCCACCAAAGCTCATTCTTTGACTTCAACGCGTCATGACTCCAGTGCCACTCACGCCAAACCGACCGTCCGTCCGAGAAGACCTCAATTGAGTGCACAGGGGTTGGAAGGTTCGTCAGCGCCTCGCCCAGCAGCCACTGCTTGGCTTTGGTGATATCACTGAACTCGCGGGTCTCAACGGGAGCCGCGGGCAAGTCTGCCCCCCTCGGAATGACACCCGTGATTTTGGCTAGAAACATCGCCCGCTCCCGCTTCGCTGAAACCCTACCTCAGCATAGGTGCCTGTCCACGGCCCTGCGCGCCGGTTGCATCCAGAGACACTAGAGCGCCGCCCCTTTTAATGTCGCTCCCCAGCTCCGGCTGCGTCAGCGCTGTAAGACCGCTTGGATCGCCAAGACGAAATGAGAGGACCTCTAGCTTACCTCTCAAGCTTCATCAGCATCCCGTCGAGATGATCAAATAGGAATGAATTGGGATCATCGTTGTTGTCTTTCATCTGCAGGAGCTTGCGAAGGTCCGCAAGGCTGAGGTGAATGATGAGCTTGCCGGTTTCCCGAACGGCACCTCGCGTCACGGCCAGCGCATTCTTGTCCGCCCCCTTCCTTGAGATAATAAACGCCACTGTCCTCATTGCGCTTGGAAATAGGTACCGCTCAGTAGTGATAACCTCAGCTTGTGATACTCGTTTAGTGTAATTTTTGAATTCAAAAACAACATACCAAGTTCGAAAATACACGACGATCGATTTCCAAAAATCGTGCTCTGAAGAGATTCGCGCTATCACATCGAAGCGTGTCAGCCCTCCGTCGCTCACTTTTTGCTTCGACCAATTGGAGAAATCTGCCCCGAAAATGTATTTCAGCGCGTCAAAACACTTCGCCTCAAACTCTCTGGCCCCCTTTTTCCCAGCCGAGACGGACTGCAATGCTAGGTCGAGTTGCCCTCCTAAAGGCGCTCCAGGCACCACAGAAGCGCCCATATGTGCATCACCGAACACCCGGTAGGCGCGCGCATCGAAATCACTCATCGGCATCGGAGCCAACTCGCGACTAATCGAATATAGTTCCGATAATAAGTTGGGATGTGGAGCAGCCAATTCGCTGAGTCCATTTAGATCCACTATTTCGGCTTCCCCTGCATCCTGAATTGGTATGCCGATAGATCCTCCAATCACCAGAAGACCTCGTGCGGCTTTGGTTTCCGAAACAGTTCGATTGACTTGATCAAGCATCCTCAAGATGTCGGCTCGGGGGACCACCCGACTTCTCGATACCTTGACCTCAACAACAACCGTTTCACCTTGCGGCGATTCTAGAAGTAGGTCGAAACCCATCTCTGCTGGTCGAGGCTCCCGGATTATTTTATATCCGTTCGCTTCGTAGATTTTCCGCACGAGAGCTTCAAACTCTTGTGCAAGCATGAAAGTCTTGATCATAGACACGATGGCAACCTACCGTTTTCCAAAGTCAGGCTCGGTTGCGCCGAGCAAAGGAGATGATTGCTATGATCATCGCGGCAGCGGGAAAGGTCCAAACTTATCTTCACTGATCCTGCCCCCTTACAAGCTCAACAGAAGTTTGCCTCACATCACACAGCTGGCCTTTCCGAAAAACTTTGAAGGGCCGAATCAACTGTGAGTGGGATTAGCTATTGGCACGCAGCTTCCCTCCCCCCCAGCAATGCTCCTGCAGCAAAACGATGCCTGCCGCTCACTTTCCCTCATCTTTCCAAGGCTTTAGTATTGCGAGCGTCGCTAACAACCGATGACTTTGTGAATTTCTTTTCGGATTCGCAGCCGACTCTATGGGCCTACGCGGTCGCAGACTGATGCTGGCCAGCCTCCTGTCGCCACAAAGCTGCTTGCTCTGGTGATGGGGATTTAGCTCGCTCTCGAACTCAACGATACCGCTCACGAGAGTCAGCAATAGCTAACCGTGTAGGGTGGTGTCCGCCCAGATGCCATCCAGCGAGCGGAAGTCGATTTTGTTATCCATCAACTCGGTCAAGATATTCAGAAGGTGCTGAAAGGGGGATCGGGCCAAGTGACCAGACCAGCAGACGATCACCACATCACCCTCCTTTGCCCCCACTGGCAATCACTCTCCTTTGCACCTCACATTTGGTGAGTAGGCGTTTTTCGTTCGAGAGCTAACTTCAGATCGTACTCTCTATTTAGAGCATCCTGCAGTCTTTGAAGAAGCTCCCATGCCTCTTTGGCGTCTTCGGTTGTGCGCTTCACCATCCCGTCTATCAGCGCATTCAAAGCCGCCATCTTTGGTCCTAAGACGCGCATCTCTTCGGCGGTAAATTCCGCCCTCCCCAGGCCACCCTCCATATCTGCTCTTAAAATACTGGTCAGAGCGCCGCGATCTGATCGATACATTTCGAACACATCAATCAGCGTATTGTGAATGTCATCGAACGGCCCCAGGTTGTTGAACAAGTCAAAATCGAGCTTCATAATTTCAGTCAGCTCTTTTGGCTCAAAGTGAACCTTGCCAGGAAAGTTGGCGAGAGGAATAACAATTGCCCACGGAGGAGACTTGACCCCTGTAGCAGCGGCCTGCGCAAAAGCTCTATCAAGGCTCTGTTTCAATAGCTCGATCGTCGACGCAATCCGCATCATTTTGGTAAGAACATTTAGCCCTAATGTCCGTCGGTCGTCGCGCTTATCAGCTGCCTTTTGCCGCCTCGCTTCAGCAAATGAATTTCTCTGAAGCAGATATGAGACGGTCGCACTGATGGTCGCGCCGAATAAGACCCCGCCAGCGGCTTTCCAATCTATCGACCAGAAAAGAGTGGCCACGAACTCGATCATTGATCACCTGAAACTATACGAAATTCGAGGGTGTCTTGACGCAGGCGCCGAACCTGGACACGCATGCGTCCGTCCTGCGGACCTTTCAACAAGCACCAACCAACTCCTGAGCTTGCCAAAGACACGGGGCGAAACCAGCACCTACCTTGGGGCCGTGCCCCAGCGGCCCAACAGGTCAGTGGCAGCGTCCCTGAACTGAAACATGATCAAACCGACCGCGGCGACGAAAGTGATCCATGAAATCCAGAGACAGGCGAGCCCAAACCACTCCAAGGCTTTCCGCCCGAGCCAAGCCCCCCAAGCGGCACTAGGCTTAGTCTGGGACATTATCGCGTGAGTGACGCTGATTTTGATCATCATCGCAACGGCCCAGAACGTCGAGCCTGCGATAAGCCCTGCACCAAAAATCAGGACTAACAGCGCAATCCGGTGCATAGGCGGCGAAAGGTCGGGATGCTCCCGGACAACTGAAAGACATCCCACTAGCCCCATGCCATGGCCCAACACTAGGTAGTTGGCAGCCTTGCTGAAGATATCGAAGTGGTCGCGAAGCGCTTCTAGCTTCGTGCGCTCGTCGTACCCCATGGCCCCCTCCCGCTTCACAAGCTTTACGTGAAATATAGGCGAGATTCCATAGCGCCTTACTGAGGCGCCTTAAGATCTTCGAGCAAGCCACCAAGCAGCAGGTGCCGTTTCACCCAAACCGGCGGGCTCACAACGCCGGTTCACTCGCCAGCGCGCGATTGGCAGACCGCCTTGCCTCAATAAAAAACGCCGACCCGGGAGACCGGATCGGCGCATAGAAGAAATTGTTGTCGTCGCACCGGCCCCGGCGGTCTTGTGCCGCCAGGCCGGATCACGCGACCTCGCGGCGAATCATTTTGATTCGCAGCCAGCCGCGCCGAACCCGGCCGCCTTAAACGGCGTCCTTCGCGACCTTCAGCGGCGACGCCTTGACGGACTTGCTCGCGGGCTTGGCGGCGAATTCCATCGGCTCCTTCGTGAAGGGGTTGACGCCCATGCGCGCCTCGGTCGCCGGCTTGTTCACAACCGACATCTTGACGAAGCCGGGAATGACGAACTCGCCGGCCTCGTTCAGCTCCTTGTATCCCACGGTCGCCATGTACTCGATGACGGACTTGACGTCCGCCTTGGACAACTGGGTGCCCTCTGCAATGGCATCGATCAATTGGGTTTTGGTCATCTTGGCCATTTCGGAAATCCTCTGAATGGGTGCGCACGAGCTACGATGCCACTCCGCCTGAAACGCGGTTGAACCACGTGGCGCGCCTTTCACTCATGCCAACTGTCGTGAAGTCAGCGGGCTTTAAACCGATTGCCCCCCAAAACGCAAGCCGCAGTTCATTGTGGGTTCCTGACGTTTTCCCCTTTCCATTTCGGGCAAGCCGAGGCAGCCCGGGGGCGCGATCCGGCCCTGGTGCGGCATCCTGACGATCCCGCGCGCAAAAAAAACGCCGACCCGGGGACCGGATCGGCGCAAGAAGGGGAAATTGTTGTTGTTGTGTGGGGCCGGCGGTCTGTCGCCGCCGTGCCCGATCTGTCGGAAGAGAAGGCGCGCTCAGAGACGGTACAGGATCTGGTCGGTCCAGAACCGCTCGAGGCGGTGCAGCGACTTGTTGAGGCCCGCGAACTCCTCGTTCGAGATGCCGCCGACCAGCTCCACGGTCTTGACGTGCTTCTGGTACAGCGCCTCGACGATGCGGCGGATCTCCTGGCCCTGCGCGGTCAGGCGGATGCGGACCGAGCGGCGATCGACGCGCGAACGCTGGTGATCGAGGAAGCCCATCTCGACGAGCTTCTTGAGATTGTACGACACGTTGGAGCCGAGATAGTAGCCGCGGGTGCGCAGCTCGCCGGCGGTCAATTCCTTGTCGCCGATGTTGTAGAGCAGCAGCGCCTGCACCGAGTTGATGTCGGAGCGACCACGGCGATCGAACTCGTCCTTGATGACGTCGAGCAGGCGGCGATGCAGCCGCTCCACCAGAGTCAGGGCTTCGAGATAGAGTGACTGCACCGCCGGCTTGCCGGCATCGCGTTCAACGGGCTCGACCGCCGTCGCTACGGCTTTGATCATGACACTTTCCCCTGTCGTCGTTTTTATCGACTTATTCGACGAAACTTTTGTCCCGTCTGATAGCGCCAACGTAAGGGTCGGCTTTGAAGATCAGCTTAAACAACAGCATAAAGAGATCATGAATTTGAGAGAGTGAATCGCCGATTAAGCCAGCGAAATCAGGGCTTTTTGTAATGATTGATTGAGCAAACCGCCGCCCTGTTCACGCTTCGTCGCGCGCGTTGTCGCGTTCCGGAACAGGACCGCTCAAATTCGAAATAATGCGGTAAGTCTTGTCCCCAGGACCGTTCAACGATCGATAACTATAGGTCGGTGGGATTTTAAACGAGCCGGCTCGGCGACGCCCGGCGGAGGAGCGGAATTCAAAAAGGAGCGGCTGAAAAAGCCGTGCGCCGCGGCGCATTCAGTATCATTTCGAGACAACGCAGGGACAGAGGATGCGGCGCCGCACAAACACAGCGGCGCCCTCGCCCGCAAGCGCTACGGCGGCCGCTCCATCGCGGCCATCCAGGCGAGCGCGAGATAGCCGAGCAGCAGCACGCCCTCGACGGCGACGATGACGATGCTGCCGCCATAGATGTTCGGGAACATCAATTCGATCACCGCCATCGACACCACGGAGGTCAGCCACACCACCGCGCCCCATGGCGTCGCCAGCCACAGCCCGACCGCGGCGACGAGCTCGATCACCGCGAAATAGATGGTCGCGGTCTGCCAGGACAGCGTCTGGTTCTCGAACGCCTCGTCCTCGCCGCCGACAAAGCCGGTGACCTGCGCCCAGTGGTAGAGCCCCTTGGCGATGGCGAGCACCGCCATCACGCGCAGGAAGATCACCAGCCGCCGCGTCCAGGCGCCGTCGCCGGATTCGCTCACCCCCGCCGTGATGGCGGACATCACCGGCGTCGCAGCGCGATCATGGCTGGTCGGGTCACTCATGCGGGCTTGCCATCGTCTCTCTGCAACGTCTCTCTGCAATATCCCGCTGTCAGCGTCGTGCTGCTGGCAGGCCGCCCTGGCGCCGTGGACAATATGTCCATGGCAGCCCCCCTCGCCTCTCTATATCAACTGAAGGCCGGTTCAGGAATTCCCCAGACGGCGCCTGGCCGTCCCATCAACGGGATTCGGGCCCCGGCCGGTCACATTCCAGCGTCCGCCCGGCGAATGCGGTGACGGCCGCGGCGCGGGATGCTAAGGCTGTTCCCGTGCGGTGGATTTGACATTCGCGTCAGTCGCTTGGCGTGTCGTCCAGGCGGCTGTCGGCACCGGGACACCGGGTTCCAAGGAGACGAGATCATGGCGATCAAATTCGGACGACCGATCGAGATGCGCGGCGAAGCGCGCCGGGATGCGGGCGCCGCGGCGCCATCCCTCGATCTCACGGTCCGGCCGCGCCGCAACCGCAAGGCCGAGTGGGCCCGCCGCATGGTGCGCGAGAATGTCGTCACCACCGACGACCTGATCTGGCCGATGTTCGTGGTCGACGGCGACAACAAGCGCGTGCCGGTCGCCTCGATGCCGGGCGTCGACCGCCTCAGCGTCGACCAGGTGGTGCGCGACGCCGAGCAGGCCGCCAGGCTCGGCATCCCCTGCATCGCCCTGTTCCCCTTCACCGACCCGTCCCTGCGCGACGACACCGGCAGCGAGGCGCTCAATGCCGACAACCTGGTGTGCCGCGCAACCCGCGCCCTCAAGAAGGAATTTCCGGACATCGGCGTGCTCTGCGACGTCGCGCTCGATCCCTTCACCAGCCACGGCCATGACGGCCTGCTGCGCGACGGCGTGATCCTCAACGACGAGACCGTCGCGGTGCTGGTCAAGCAGGCGCTGGTGCAGGCGGAAGCCGGCTGCGACATCATCGCGCCATCAGACATGATGGATGGCCGCGTCGCCGCGATCCGCGCAGCGCTCGACGAGAGCGGGCTGCTCGACGTCCAGATCATGGCCTATGCCGCCAAATACGCCTCCGCGTTCTACGGCCCGTTCCGCGACGCCATCGGCTCGTCGAAGACGCTGACCGGCGACAAGCGCACCTACCAGATGGACCCGGCCAATTCCGACGAGGCGCTGCGCGAGGTCGAGATCGACATCGCCGAGGGCGCCGACATGGTGATGGTCAAGCCCGGCCTGCCCTACCTCGACATCGTGCGGCGGGTGAAGGACACCTTCGGCATGCCGACCTTCGCCTACCAGGTGTCCGGCGAGTACGCGATGATCGCCGGCGCCGCCGCCAACGGCTGGATCGACGGCGACCGCGCCATGGTCGAGAGCCTGGTGGCGTTCAAGCGCGCCGGCGCCGACGGCGTGCTCACCTACTTCGCGCCGAAGGTCGCCGCGATGCTCGCCGGCCATCGCTAGCAGGTCGATTTGAAGGCCGGTGGATGTGACCTTCGCGCGAGGTCGCATCCGATCCGTCCTCGCCGATCCATCCTCACCGATCCGTCCCCGATGTCCGATCAGGGCACGGCCGGTTGCGCCACGGCCCGGGGCTGATCCCGCGGCAGGAGAAACGTGGCGATGGCGGCGACAACCAGCGATGACGACGCGAGCAGCATCAGCGGCGCGCCAAATCCCCCTGACGCCTCCCGCAGCCAGCCGACGAGATAGGGGCCGGCGAACCCGCCCACCTGGGCGACACTGTTGATGAACGCCAGTCCCGCAGCCGCGACCGCCGGCGACAGATAGTTGGCCGGCAAGGTCCAGAACACGCCGTTCTGACCGAAAATGCCGGCGGCGGCCAGGCAGACAAGGATGTAACTCAGCACCGGAGAGCCGGCGAATGCGCTCGCCAGCATCGCGATCCCGCCGATGAACGCGCTGATCGCGACATGCAGCCTCCTCTCATGCAGGCGGTCCGAATTCCATCCGATCCCGATGAGCGCCAGCAAGGCGCAGAGCGGAGGCAGGCTGGCGAGAAGCCCGATCTGGGTCGGCGAAAGCGCACCGAGGTTCTTGATGATGAGCGGCAGCCAGAAGGTGAGCCCGTATCCGCTGGTGACGAAAAAGAAGTACAGCGAGATCAACGTCCAGACGCGGGGGTCCGTGAAGACGTGGCGGACCTCGACTGCAGCCTTGGGCGCGCTCGTTTGCAGCTCTCTCGCCAGCCATTGCCGTTCGGCGTCCGTCAGCCAGCGCGCATCGGCGGGCTTGTCGACCAGGACGAACAGCGACAGCACGCCGACGAGGATCGAGGGCACCCCTTCAACGACGAACAGCCACCGCCATCCGCTGACGCCTGCCAGCCCGTGCATGCCGTCCAGGATCAGACCTGACAGCGGCGCGCCGACGATCGAGGAGATCTGCGAGATCGCAAAGAAGCTGCCGAAGAATTTTCCGCGATAGCGCGGCGGCAGCCAGTAGGAAAAATAGAGAATGACGCCGGGCACGAAGCCGGCCTCGGCGGCGCCGAGCAGAAAGCGCAGGAGGTAGAAGGTCCAGCTCTCGTGAATGAGGGCAAAGCAGGCCGACACGATGCCCCAGGTGATGGCGATGCGCGACAGCCAGAGCCGCGGCCCGAAGCGCTGCAGCGCCAGATTGCTGGGAATCTCGAGAGCGGCGTAGCTGATGAAGAAGATGCCGGACGCCAGCCCGTACACAGACGGGGTGAAGCCAAGCTCGGCGTTCATCTGCAGGGCCGCAAAACTGACGTTCACCCGATCGATGTAGTTCAAGAAGAACAGGAAGCCGCAGTAGAGGACAATCCTGCAGGTGATCTTTCTGATCGCCGACTTTTCCACGCCTTGCATTGGCCCGTCTCTCGAAGGATGTTTCCCGGGATGGATGACGAAGTTGGGAGGAGCCGGGCTCAGATCTCCACCGGCAGATCACGGCGGCGCCCCCACTCGTCCCATGATCCGTCGTAGACGGCCCAGTCGTCGCGCCCCGACAGGTGCAGCCCGAGCCCAAGAACACATGCCGCAATCCCGGCCCCGCACAGAGCGATGATGGGGCGCGTTTCCGAAAACACGGCCCGATAACGTTCTCTGAGTTCAGCAAGGGGAAGCAGCCGATGGCTTCGGCCGGCGTCGAGCAGGTCGCGCCAGTAGAGATTGATGCTGCCGGGCACGTGACCGGATCGAACCTCCGGATCTGCACCGGGCATTCGCCCGTGGAACAGATCGGGCATGCGGACGTCCACCAGCAGATGCGACTTCGTCTCGGTTGCGCGACGGACCTGATCGATCGTCGCGAAGGCGGCGCGAGGCTGTGAACGCGGAACGCGGTAGCGCGACCGCGGCCCCCAAACCCCTCCTCCGCTCTCGACCTCGCCGCCGCCGGCGCGCCAGGCGGTCAGGCCACCGTCCAGCACCGAAACGGCGGCGTGGCCAAAGCGGCGGAACAGCCACCAGGCTCTGGCCGCACTATAGACCCCGACGGAATCGTAGAGGACCACATGATCGCTCGAGATGATCCCGAGCTTCGACATGTGCGCTTCGAACTGCGCTGCCGTCGGCGCGGTATCGGCCAGCGTCGCATCGACATCGGCCAGCTCCCGCAGGTTCAGGAACGAAGCTCCGGGGATATGCGCCTGATGAAATTCGGCCCGGGGATCGCGATTGGCGGCCTGATTGAACCAGGACGCATCCAGGACGCGGATGTGATCGCGAGCGCGAACATGATGCAAGCCATCAACAGACAGCAAGTCATCAACAGACAGAAGGGCTGGCGGCGGCACGCGCGGAAATGGCACGGGGCAATCCTTAAATTTTATATAATCTATAGATTTAGTTTATTTTGAACCGCGGCCATTGGCAATGATGCTCGCCGTCATGACGGCTCGGGGGTCTTGATGGCCCGGAGGTCCTGCCGCGTCCCTGCCTCGCCCCGGCCATGCCGCGTGCGGGGTCAGGTGCCACGCGGGTGCCGGTCGGATCCCGCGATACGCGACTGCCAGCCGAGGCCGTTGCGAATCGCGGCGCGGCGGCATGGCGCTGCCCGACGGCGTTTCCGCCACAATGGCGCCGTAAAATCTGCGCGTCTTGTCGCACAGGAACTTGTCGGGGAGCTCGGCACTTCCCCCTTGTGCCTGAAACGGCGCATCGCCATGTGTTGCGCCGTCAACGTGTGACGCCGTCGGAGGACGAGCAATGTCGGATCAATCTCAGGGCAATGGCAACTGGCGCCAGGATGGCGCGCGCGGCGGCGCGTGGCGGGATTCGACCTGGCGCAGCCCGGGCGGTTTCGAGGCGCGGCCCCATGCCTATGACCCCACCACGCAGCCGGAGCTGTTCCGCGGCGTGCTGCTGCGGCGGGTGTTCGCGTTCCTGATCGACGTGGTCGTGCTCGCGATCCCGGTGCTGCTGGCGTACATCTTCGTTGCGGTGTTCGGGCTGATCACGCTCGGCCTCGGCTGGGCGCTGTTCTGGCTGGTGTGGCCGGCCTCGGTGATCTGGGCGCTGGTCTATTACGGCTCGACGCTGGGCGGCCCGCACTCGGCGACTGTCGGCATGCGCGCGATGGATCTGCAGCTGCGCACCTGGTACGGCGAGCCCGGCTATTTCGTGCTCGGCGCCGTGCATGCCGTGCTGTTCTGGGTGTCGATCTCGGTGCTCAGCCCGCTGGTGCTGGTGGTCGGCCTGTTCAACGGCCGCAGGCGCCTGCTGCACGACATCGTGCTCGGCACCGTGATCATCAACCGCTCGTCCTATGGCGCCGTGACCCGACCGATGCGCACCGTCTGACGGCCTTGCGCAAACTCCCGTTGACCGAAGGCGGTCCGGCGGCGATCATGGGCCGGCGGGCCACTTGCGGTCCGCCCCGGCCGCCAAGTCCCGGGCCCCGGTTCCACGATGGGAACCGGCATTGATCACTGAAGTATTGTCGAAGTAGAGCATTTTGTTCACGCGAATCACGGTCCACTTCGCTGGAAAAGTGCTCTCGGCGGAGGCTGACGAGATTCCGTGACACAACACTCCCGCGACACCCCGCAATTCTACCTGACGGCGCCTTCGCCGTGCCCCTACCTGCCGGGACGTCATGAGCGAAAAGTGTTCACCCACCTCGTCGGCGACAAGGCCGGCGACCTCAACGACCTCCTGACCCATGGCGGCTTCCGCCGCAGCCAGTCGATCGCCTACCGCCCGGCCTGCGACAACTGCCGCGCCTGCGTCTCGGTGCGGGTGATCGCCAACGAATTCCGCCCTTCCCGCAACTTCCGCAAGGTGCTGGCGCGCAACAGCGACATCGTCGGCGAGCTGCGGGCCGCGGCGCCGACCTCCGAGCAGTACTCGGTGTTCCGCGCCTATCTCGACGAGCGCCACCGCCATGGCGGCATGGCCGACATGACGGTGCTCGACTACGCCATGATGGTGGAGGACACCCACGTCCAGACCCGGCTGATCGAGTACCGCACCCGCGGCCCCGACAGCGGCATCACCGGGCGCGGCGAGCGCCTGATCGCAGTGGCGCTGACCGACATCCTCAGCGACGGGCTGTCGATGGTCTATTCGTTCTTCGAGCCGGCCTTGCGCGACCGCTCGCTCGGCACCTTCATGATCCTCGACCACATCGCCCGGGCGCGGCGGATGGGGCTGCCTTACGTCTATCTCGGCTACTGGATCGAGGGCTCCAGGAAAATGGACTACAAGGGCCGCTTCCTGCCGCAGCAGCGCCTCGCGCCCAGCGGCTGGCTCCGCATCGACGCCGGCGGCAGCGGCACGGCCGAGCCGCAGGACTGAGGCGGGTTGTTCGCGTTTGATCCCTCACGACCCCGACAAGGCGGGCACTGCGTCCCTGAGCGGGGTGGCCGGGAGACCTTAGCCCTGGCGATTCGTCGAAGACGGATCGCGCTGCCCGGCCACGGCGATGGATGCATCAAGATATACAATCAGCATCAACAACTTCCGCCAACTTCTTGAGGCGTCGGCTCACGCCACCTGCGGCAAGGCCTGAAGGCGGCCGACGGTGTCGAGCGCCCCGCTGAGCGCCCTCTCGCGCTGCTCCGGGCTGACCCGGATTCCTTCGGCGATGATGATCTCCGGCGCGGTGATGCCGATGAAGCCGAACACCCAGCGCAGATAGGTGTCGAGGTGCTCGCCGGCAGCCGCCGGCGTGTCGGGACCGTAGAACCCGCCGCGCGAGACGACCGCGATCACCCGCTTGCCGCCGGCGAGCCCTTCCACACCGTTCGCCGAATATTGAAAGGTCTTGCCCGGGACCAGGATACGGTCGATCCAGGCCTTGAGCTGGCTGGGGACGGTGAAGTTGTACATCGGCGCGCCGATCACGACGATGTCGGCCTCCAGAAACTCGTCCAGCACCGCTCGGCTTTCGGCGAGGTCCCGCGCCAGTGCCGCGGTATCGACGGCGGCGCCTTGGATCGCGGCCAGATGAGCCTCCGACAGGTGGGACGGCGGCGCGCTGCCGATGTCGCGGTAGGTCACCTCGATATCCGGCAGGGTTCGCCGCAGCCGCTCCACCACCGCCGCGGACAGCTGCCGCGACACCGAATGGCCGCCCAGGATGCTGGCGTCGATGTGCAGGAGTTTCGTGGTCTTGCTCATTAGTCACCTTTTGAATTTTGGTATAAATTTGTGCCCTGGACTATATGAGTGACCGCGCTTACATCCCGCAAGAAGGCACATTTTCTGAACCTGGGAACACCGCTTGCCCCCACGCACAGCCACGAAACCCACGCACACCGATGTGACCGCTCTGGATGGTCCCCACCGCGTCGAGGACTGCCGCGCCGTCGGCACGGTGCTCGCCCGGGTCGGCGACAAGTGGAGCGTGCTGGTGATCATGCTGCTGCAGGATGGGCCGCGGCGCTTCAACGAGCTCAAGCGCACGATCGGCGGCATCTCGCAGCGGATGCTGACGCTGACGCTGCGCGGCCTCGAGCGCGACGGGCTGGTGACGCGCACCATGTACCCGACCATTCCGCCGCGGGTGGACTATGCCCTCACCGACCTCGGCCGCTCGCTGGCGGAGCCGGTGAAGGCGCTCGGCGAATGGGCGTACGGCAACATGACGGACATCGAGCAGGCGCGGCAGAGTTTCGACGCCCGGACCAAGGGCGACTGAGGGGGCCGCCGCGCCGGCATTCCCCGCTCACGGAGGACGCATCATGCTGGCAGGACATCTTGCGCTGACCACCGCCGCCGCCTTCGCCGGCGCCGCGCTCTACATCAACGTCGCCGAGCAGCCGGCGCGGCTGATGCTCGACGACCGCGCGCTGCTCACCCAGTGGAAGCCAAGCTATGAGCGCGGCCTCGTCATGCAGGCGAGCCTTGCGGTGATCTCGGGCGTGCTGGCGCTCATCGCCTGGTGGACCGGCGGCGACGCGCGCTGGGCGCTCGGCGCGGTGCTGATGCTGGCCAACTGGCCGTGGACGCTGCTCGGCATCATGCCGACCAACAACCGCCTCAAGGCCATTCCCGAAAGCGAAGCCGGCGCAGCCTCCCGGGCGCTGATCGTGTCGTGGGGACGGCTGCATGCGGTGCGCACCGTGCTCGGCCTGGTGGCGATCGTCGCCGATCTCTGGGCGCTCGGCTGAAATCCCCGCAACCATCCGGATCGAGAACTAGGAGCCTGTCCGAGTAGTCCCCCGGACTTTAGTGTTTGTCGTCGCCGGGCTTGTCCCGGCGACCCCGACAAGGAGGGCACTGCGTCCCTAAGCGAGGTGGCCGGGAGACCTTGGTCCTAGCGATCCGTCGAAGACGGATCGCGCTGCCTGGCCACGACAGAGAAAAGCGGAAGACGCGGTCTGTTACGACGACCTGACGTCACGCGTACCCTTTCCAGACAGGCTCCTAGCCGCCGGTCACGAAGTCGAACACCAGCTTGGCGTTGAGCACGATGATGATGGCGGCGATCAGCGCCGCCGCCGCGGTCAGCCAGCGCGGCGCGACGAACGTGCCCATCTTGGCGCGGCTCGCGGTCAGCGTCACCAGCGGCACGATGGCGAACGGCAGTTGCAGGCTCAGCACCACCTGGCTCAGGATCAGCAGCTGCGCGGTGCCCTTCTCGCCATACCACAGGGTGACCAGCGCCGCCGGCACGATGGCGATCATGCGGGTGATCATCCGCCGCAGCCACGGCGCGACCTTGATGCGGATGAAGCCCTCCATCACGATCTGGCCGGACAACGTCGCGGTCACCGTCGAGTTGAGGCCGCAGCAGAGCAGCGCGATGCCGAACAGCGACGGCGCCAAGGTCGAGCCGAGCAGCGGCGACAGGAAGGCGTGCGCCTGGTCGAGCTCGGCGACGTCGGTCCGGCCCGCCTTGTGGAAGGTCGCCGCCGCGAGGATCAGGATCGAGGCGTTGATGGTGAGCGCAAGGCACAGCGCGATGGTGGAATCGATGGTCGAGAGCTTGATCGCCTCGCGCTTCTCCGCATCGCTCTGGCCATAGCCGCGGGTCTGCACCAGCCCCGAATGCAGGTAGAGATTGTGCGGCATCACGGTGGCGCCGAGGATGCCGAGCGCGAGGTAGAGCATGTCGCGGTTGGCGACGATCTCGATGGTCGGCGCAAAGCCGCGGATCACCGCGCCCCAGTCCGGATCGGCCATGGCGATCTGCACCGCGAAGCACGCGGCGATGACGCCGAGCAGCGCCACCACGAACGCCTCGACATAGCGGAAGCCGAGCGCCTGCAGCGCGAGGATGACGAACACGTCAGCCGCGGTGATCAGCACGCCGATCTCGAGGGGGATGCCGAACAAGAGGTTGAGGCCGATGGCGGTGCCGATGATCTCGGCGAGATCCGTGGCGCCGATCGCGATCTCCGCGAACAGCCACAGCGGCAAGGCCACCCACGCCGGATAGGCGTCGCGGCAGGCCTGCGCGAGGTCGCGCCCGGAGCCGACGCCGAGCCGCGTGCACAGCGCCTGCAGCACGATGGCCATGATGTTGGAGATCAGCGCGACCGCGAGCAGCGCGTAGCCGAACTTCGAGCCGCCGGCGAGCGAGGTCGCCCAGTTGCCGGGGTCCATGTAGCCGACGGCGACGAGATAGCCCGGACCGAGAAAGGCGACGAGCTTGTGCCAGAACGAGCCGCCCTTCGCGACCCGCACCGAGCCGAACACGTCCGACAGCGACGGCTCGCCGCGCGCGGCGCGCCAGCCGCCGGCTTGCTCCGAAGCGGCCGCCGCCGGCACCGGGGCTGGAAAAGGTGTCTTCGCATCCATGCCCGGAGAACAGCATAGCCCGAAGCTAATTGCAACTAATTTGCAACTGCATCTAGTCGCCACCCGATTTCCGGAACCGGTCGTCCGGAAACGGGTGGGTCGGCATTGGCGGCAGGCCTAAGCGTGGAGCAGCCCTTCCCTCCAGGACCGAAACGATGCCCACGCCGTCGCTGCCCGCTGCCTTCAACCGCCTCGCCTGGTCGAACCTCGCCGCCCAGTCCGCCGAGCAGATCGCGCTCGCCGCCGCCCCGATCGTCGCCGTGCTGCTGCTCGGCGTCGGCGAAGGCGAGACCGGCATGCTGCAGACCGCCCTCACCCTGCCGTTCCTGCTGTTCGCGATCCCCGCGGGCCTGCTCGCCGACCGCATGTCGCGGCGCTGGCTGATGGCGGGTGCCGAGGCGCTGCGCGCCGGCGCGCTGGTCGTGATCCTCGTGCTGATCGCCAGCCGCACGCTCAGCATGCCGCTCCTGGCGCTGCTCGGCTTCGTCTCGGTGTGCGGCACGGTGATGTACAGTGTCGCCGCGCCGGCGCTGGTGCCGGCGCTCGTCGGCGCCGATGCGCTCGCCGCCGCCAACGCCCGCATCGAGCTCGCGCGCACGGTGGCGTTCGCCGCCGGTCCCGCGCTCGGCGGCGCGCTGGTCGGCTTCGTCGGCGCGGCGCCGGCGTTCGGCGTCGCCGCGGCGCTGTCGGCGATCGCGGTGGTGACGCTGTCCGGCATCGCCGAGCCGGCGCGGCCACCGGCCGCCAAACGCCGCCCGCTGCAGGATATCCGCGAAGGCGCCGCGTTCGTGTTCACCCACACGCTGCTGCGCCCGGTGTTCATCACCCAGTTCATCTTCAACACCTCGTCGTTCCTGGTGCTGGCGGTGTTCGTGCCCTACGCGGTGCGCCATCTGCAGCTGTCGGCGTCCGGCGTCGGCGCCACGCTCGGCATGTACGGCGTCGGCATGATCATCGGCGCGCTGCTGGCGACACGCATCCTCGCGCGCCTTGCGTTCGGCACGGTGATCGCGCTCGGCCCGGTATCCGGCTTTCTCGCCGCGGCGATCCTGGCGCTGACCATCATCGTGCCGCTGGCGCCGATCGCCTGGCTCGGCTTCTTCTTTCTCGGTGTCGGCCCGATCCTGTGGGTGATCAGCACGACGACGCTGCGCCAGGCGGTGACGCCCGCGCGCCTGCTCGGCCGCGTCTCGGCGATCAACATCATGAGCTACGGCGCCCGCCCGCTCGGCGCGGCGATCGGCGCGGTCGTCGGCGCCGCCTATGGCGCCGAAGCCTGCCTGTGCCTCGCCGTCGCCGGCTTCGGCCTGCAGGCGCTGGTCATCCTGCTGTCGCCGGCCGTCGGACTGCGCCATCAGCCGGCGATGGTCGATGCCCGCGAGCTTGCGACACAAAAGCCGTGACGCCGGCGGGAGCGCGCCGCGCATCCCTAGCCACCGATCTAACGCATTGAAAAATCGTCATATTCGGCCGCGCCCCGCCGGCACGGCCGAACAACTCGCGTTCCGCCCCTTGACTTTCGCATTATCTAGATCATATTTCGATATATCTAAATCATAGCGAGAAGACACATGAGACATCGATTTGGCGGCCGGGACCGGCATGAGGGCTTTCACGAGGACATGGAGCACGGGCATCGTCGCCACGGGCGTCACCACCGCGGCGAGGACCACGAAGGCGGCCTCGGCCGCAGCGAGCATGGTTTCGGCCGTGGACGCGGCCGGCGCGGCGGGCGGCTGTTCGGCCATGGCGAGCTGCGCTTTCTGATCCTGCACCTGATCGCCGAGCGGCCGCGCCACGGCTACGAGCTGATCAAGGACATCGAGGACACCCTCGGCGGCGCCTACAGCCCGAGCCCGGGCGTGGTCTACCCCACCCTCACGCTGCTGCAGGAAATGGGGCTCGCCACGGTCACCGCGCCGGACGGCCCGCGCAAGCTCTACGAGATCACCGACGCGGGACGCGCCTATCTCGAGGAGAACAAGACCATCGTCGACGAGGTGCTGGCGCGCCTGAAGGCGGCCAGCGCGGAGGCCCGCCCCGGCCCCGCGCCGCAGCTCGTCCGCGCCATGGAAAACCTGCGCCTCGCGCTGCAGCTGCGCCAGTCGCGCGGCCCACTGACATCGGAGCAGATCCGCGCCATCGCCGCGGCGCTCGACGCCGCCGCCGTGGCGATCGAGGAAGTGTAATGGCGAGCGGCGCGATAGAAGCCACCCCACCGATCGCGGACGCGCTCGCCCGCGATCTCGACGAAGTCGCCAGCGCCTGCCGCATCCTGCACCAGCAGGGCCACGCCGACATGATCCTCGGCCATCTGTCACTGCGCGATCCCGATGGCCGCGGCGTCTGGCTGAAGCGCTCCGGCATCGGGCTCGGCGAGGTGCGGGACTTCAGCGACTTCGTGCTGATCGACTTCGACGGCCGCCGCCTCGCCGGCGACGGCCGCCTCCACAAGGAATGGCCGCTGCACACCGAGATCCTGCGGGCGCGATCCGACATCAACGTCGTCGGCCACAGCCATCCGTTCCATGCCACCGCGTTTTCCGCGCTCAACGTCGAGCTGCGCGCCGTCACCAACGAGGCGGCCTATCTCGGCCCGCGCGTTCCGCGCTTCAACGACACCACCGCACTGATCGACACGCCGCAGCTCGGCGCCGCGCTCTCCCGCGCGCTGGGCGATGCGTCATCGGTGCTGATGCGCAACCACGGCATCGCCTTCGTCGGCCGCTCGATCGCGGCCTGCACGCTGACCGGCGTGTTCCTCGAGCGCGCCTGCCGTTCACAACTCACCCTGCTGGCCACCGGCCTGCCCTATGCCGCGACATCCGCCGCGGAGATCGCCACCAAACAGGCGCAGATCCTCGACAACACCCTGCTCGCGACATTCTGGGCGTTCTACCGGCGCGGCCTGCACCCCATCGACACCTCTCAACACCACACAAATCTATGAACAGTGTTTCGACCCATCATCAATCCATGGACCCCGCGCCCATGGACATCCAAGCCACACGCCTCGCAGCACCGGCCTTCGAGCCCGTCAACCTGCCGCGCCGCTACGCCACCATCGTCGCCGCGGTTCTGCTGTCCCTCATCATGTCGCTGGTCACCGCAGCGGTCTCGACCACAGTCGGCTTCGGCCTGCGCGAGGGCTATCTGCTGCGCTGGCTGATCGCCTGGATCGCATCCTGGATGATCGCGCTGCCGGTGCTGTGCGCCGCGCTGCCGATGATCCGGCGGATCATCGTCCGCCTCGAGCCGGACGCCTACGCCCACCGATCCTGACGCCGCAGCGCGGCGCTGCTCGCGCGCGCCGCGTCAGGTGTCGCCGACCTGAAAGTCGCCGGGCTGCGGCGGCGCGATCGGCGTAAACGCGCAGCGGTCGGGCTTGAGATCGATGAGCGGCGTGCCGTCGAGGCAGTCGAGGCCGCGCACCAGCACGGTCGATCCCTCGATGCCGACGAGTTTTGCGACCGACGTGCCCAGCGGATTGGGCCGCACCGGCGAGCGCAGCGAGAACGTGCCGCGCGTGGTGTTGTCGCTCGCCGGGCTCTGCAGCACGAGATCGCGGCGCGACTGATGCAGCCAGTAGATCACCTCGACCTGCTCGTAGAGGTCGAGCCCCTTCAGCGCCGGCACCCAGGGATCGAAGATCTCGATGCGGCAAACGGGGCCGTCCTGACGGCCCTGCCGCGGGGTCTGAAGCCGCGAGGTCCAGGGCGTGCGGATGCGGCCGATGAAGATCAGGCCGGCATCGGTCGGCGGCGGCAGCTCCACCGCCACCTCGCCCTCGCGGATTTCGTTTTCGCGGACCATCGCGGCACTCCCGTCATTGTCTATGCGAAATCTAGCGCCGCACAGCTGTGATAGGCAATCCGGGGGCACAGCTGTCCAGATTCATGTGCTGGAGTCTGGGAAATGCCGCCTTTCAATATTTTCAGCGTCATCACCGGGCCGGCGCGCCAGCGCCGAGACCCGGTGATCCAGCTTTGAAAGGCTTCCGCTGATCGCAAGAAAGCTGGATTGCCGGGTCTTCGCCCGGCAATGACGACGTGGGTGCTGCTGGCGCGCAAAGCCAACCGAACAGCTGCGGCCTTCACGCAGGCATGACGCCGTGAACAGGGCCGCCGCCGACTCTGATCGGACAGCCGACATGGCTCACTCACCATCACTCCCTCCAAACGCACATGCCCGGCACGAGGCCGGGCATGGAGGGATGCAATGACGTGACGCGCGCCGTCAGGCCGCCGGCTCCGGCGGCGGCGGCGGCTCGATGGTCTTGCCGAACTTGTTCGATTTCGGAAAACCCTTCGGCGGCAGGCGACCGGCGTCCGAACGAGCGCCGCGCCAATCGGCGAGCTCTTTGGCGCTGACGCTGAACTCGCGGCCGGCGGAATCCTTCCAGGTCAGGCCTTCCTTCAGGACGAAGGTGACGACATCGGACAGGCCGCCGTCCTTGTAGCGCTGCAGCCGCACACCGCGACCGCGCGCCATCTCCGGCACCTGGTCGAGCGGGAACACCAGCATCTTGCGGTTGTCGCCGATCACCGCGACGGTGTCGCCGTCGATGGTCGTCAGCGCCCGCGCCTCGTTGGGCGGGGTGACGTTCAGCACCTGCTTGCCCTTGCGGGTGTTGCCGAGGCAGTCGTCCTCGTTGACGACGAAGCCTTGCCCGTCATGGCCCGCGACCAGGAACTTGCGGCCGCCGGACGACACGAACAGCGACACGATCGAGGCGTCCTGCTCCATGTCGATGAACATGCGGATCGGGTCACCATGGCCGCGGCCGCCGGGCAGCTTGGCGGCGTCGAGGGTGTAGAAGCGGCCGTTGGTGGCGAACAGCAGCAGCTTGGACGTGGTCTCGGCGAAGAACGCGTAGCCGAGGCGGTCGTCGGTCTTGAACTGCAGGTTCGACAGATCGGCGACCTGGCCCTTGAGCGTGCGAACCCAGCCCTTGTCAGAGACGACGACGGTGATCGGCTCGCGCTCGACGAGGGCCTCCTCCATGGCGGCGAGGTCGTGCTCGGGCGCATCGGCAAACTGGGTGCGGCGCTTGCCGAGCGGCGTCTTCGGCCCGAACATGTCGCGCACCGTGCGCACCTGCTCGCCGACCTTGGCCCATTGCTTGGCCTCCGAGCCGAGGATGCCCTCGATGCCCTTGAGCTCGGCGCGCAGCTCCTTGTCCTCGCGGCGGATCTCCATCTCCTCGAGCTTGCGCAGCGACCGCAGGCGCATATTGAGGATGGCGTCGGCCTGGACCTCGGTGAGCGTGAATCTCTTCATCAGGACGGGCTTGGGCTCGTCCTCGGCGCGGATGATCCGGATCACCTCGTCGAGGTTGAGATAGGCGATGAGGTAGCCGCCGAGCACCTCGAGGCGATGCTCGATCTGCTGCTTGCGGTAGCTTGAGCGGCGCAGCAGCACGTCGCGCAGATGGTCGAGCCACTCGCGCAGCGCTTCCGCAAGGCCCAGCACCTTGGGGATGCGGCCCTTCACCAGCACGTTGAGATTGAGCGGAATGCGGCTCTCGAGCTCGGTGAGCTTGAACAGCGATTCCATCAGCAGCGCCGGGTCGACGGTGCGCGACTTCGGCTCGATGACGATGCGCACGTCCTCGGCGGACTCGTCGCGGATGTCGCCGACCAGCGGCAGCTTGCGCTCGTTGAGCAGCTCGGCGATCTTCTCGATCAGCCGCGACTTCTGCACCAGCCACGGGATTTCCGTGACCACCACCGTCCAGGTGCCGCGGGCGCCCTCTTCCTGGTGCCACTTGGCGCGGGTGCGAAACGCGCCGCGGCCGGTGGTGTAGGCCTCCGCGATGCTCTCCTTGGAGTCGACGATGATGCCGCCGGTCGGGAAGTCCGGGCCCTTGACCCAGCGCAGCAGCGCCTTGGACTTGGCGTCCGGCTTCTCGATGAGATGCAGCGCGGCGTCGCACAGCTCGGCCGCGTTGTGCGGCGGGATCGCGGTGGCCATGCCGACCGCAATGCCCTGCGCGCCGTTCGCAAGCAGGTTCGGGAAGCCGCCGGGCAGCACCGCCGGCTCTTTCGACTGGCCGTCGTAGTTGGGGCGAAACTCGACCGCGTCCTCGTCGATGCCTTCGAGCAGAAGGCGCGCGACGTCAGTCATGCGCGCTTCGGTGTAACGGTAGGCGGCGGGGTTGTCGCCGTCGATGTTGCCGAAATTGCCCTGGCCGTCGACCAGCGGATAGCGCGCGGCGAAATCCTGGGCGAGGCGCACCAGCGCGTCGTAGATCGACTGGTCGCCATGGGGATGGAAGCTGCCCATGACGTCGCCGACGATCTTGGCGGACTTCTTGAACGTCGCGCCGGGATCGAGGCGCAGCAGCCGCATGCCGTAAAGGATGCGGCGATGGACGGGTTTCAGGCCGTCGCGGGCATCCGGCAGCGCCCGGTGCATGATGGTCGACAGCGCATACGCCAGGTAGCGCTCTTCCAGCGCCTCGCGCAGGGCGACGTCTTCGACCGGGGCCGGTTCAGGCGGAATCACTCTTTTTCCCATGGGATGGGGTTAACCGCTGTCCCGTCAATGAACAAGAAATGAATTTTTTCGACATCTCTTGTTCGGACTTGGCGTGCCATAAATTCGGCATGCTGACGGCGTTACGGAACCAGCAGTGCAAGATGTCGCGGTTCCGCGCTATTGTCGCTGCGGCCCGCCCGGTTTCCCCCGGCGGGCGGCTGGATCAGGAGGGTAAGAAAATGCGTCGTTTCATGTTTGCCGCCGCAGCCGTCGCGGCACTGGCCGGGGCCAGCCTGATGGCCGGCAGCCGCGCGGAAGCCATGCCGCTCAACAGCGGCCTCACCGCCCCGGCGGCCACCGAGCAGGTCTACCTGCGCTGCACCCGCGTCTGGAACGGCTGGAACTGGGTCCGCCGCTGCGTCGACGTGGCCCCGAGCTACGGCTACGGATACGGCTATGGCCCGGGCTACTACGGACCGGGCTATGGCTATTACGGCGGCTGGCGTCCTCGCCCGCGCTATTACGGCTATTACTGAGCAGGCGATCCCGCTCTGCGCCGGCCCTCCGGGCTGGCACCGTCACAGGCCGGCCATCGCCGGCCTGTCGTCTTTTGGGGAAGCGGTCAGGCGCCGCCAGCGGAAGTCAACCGCCGACGGCTGCGCATCACCGCAGCGATGAAGCCCTCGCGGGCGTCGGAATGGCCCTGCCCGCGCGGCTCCAGCACATGGCGCAGCAGGAACAGCCCGGTGAGCTTGAAGCCGTCGAGCAGGTCGGCGTCGGACCACGGGGCATCGCCGCCCTCGTCCTCGCGCAGGAACGGCGGCAGCCGCAGCAGCCGGTCGCGCCACGGCTCCCCCGCCTGCCGCGACACCGCGTTGCCGGACTTCGGCGACACATAGATCAGGTCGTGGGTCACGCCGGTCGCGGCGCAGTTGGCGAGGTCGAGGCCGAAGCCGAGCTCGGTCAGCATCGCGAGCTCGAACCGCACCGTGTACACGCCGGCATGGCCGGCGTCCTCGAAGTCGTCGAGGATCGCCTCCAGCATCTCAAAGATGTCCTCGTGCGGATCACGCTCCGGCAGCAGGCGGGCGATCGCCGCGAGATGCGTGATGCCGTAGGCGGCGTGCGGCGACGCCAGCATGGTGGCGGCGCGCAGCTGGATGCCGTCGAGCTGGTAGTAGCCGAGATGCTCGTCGAGCCGCGCCCGCCAGACCGCGCTCACCGTGTTGCCGGGCTGCAGCACCGGGCGCATCCGCGATCCCGCGCCGCCCCTCACCAGACCGAGATGCCGGCCATGGGAGCGCGTCAGCAGCTCGACGACGGCGTTGGCCTCGCCGTGCCGGCGCACGCCCAGAACGATGCCTTCATCGGTCCATTCCATGGCTCGACCAGCAGACGCTCATTCCTTGGGGAATTCCAGCCCCATCTCGCGGTAGCGCTCGGGATCGTCGCCCCAGCCGTCGCGCACCTTCACGAACAGGAACAGGTGCACCGGCTGGCCGACGATCTCGGCGATCTCCTTGCGCGCCTCGGCGCCGATCGCCTTGATGGTGGCGCCGCCCTTGCCCAGCACGATCTTGCGCTGGCTCTCGCGCTCGACATAGATCGTCTGCTCGATCCGCACCGCGCCCTTGCGCTCGGTCCAGGTCTCGGTCTCGACCGTCGACTGGTACGGCAGCTCCTGGTGCAGGTTGCGATAGATTTTTTCGCGGGTGATCTCGGCCGCCAGATGCCGCATCGGCGCATCCGACATCTGGTCCTCGGGATAGTGGAACGGCCCCGCCGGCACGGCCGCGGCCAGCGCCCGGCGCAGGTCATCGACGCCGTCGCCGGACAGCGCCGACACCATGAAGGTCTGCTCGAACGGCAGCCGCTCGTTCGCCGCCTGCGCCAGCGCCAGCAGCTTGTCGCGCGCGACGATATCGACCTTGTTGATCACCAGGATCTTGGGATGGCCGACGCCGTCGAGCTTCCTGAAGATCGCATCGGCCTCCTCGTCGAGGCCGGCACGGGCGTCGAGCAGCACGCAGACGAGGTCGGCGTCATGCGCCCCGCTCCACGCGGTCGAGACCATGGCGCGGTCGAGCCGCCGCCGCGGCGCGAAGATGCCGGGGGTGTCGACCAGGATGATCTGCGAGGCGCCCTCGACCACGATGCCGCGGATCAGCGCGCGCGTGGTCTGCACCTTGCGCGACACGATCGTCACCTTGGAGCCGACCAGCGCATTGACCAGCGTCGACTTGCCGACATTCGGCGCGCCGATCAGGGCGACGAAACCGCAGCGCGTCTCGCCCGTCACACCGTTGTCCTCGCCGGTCGGATCAGCCGTCATTGTTGCCACTCGGCACGCCTTCTCGTTTGAGCATCGCCAGCGCCGCCACCTTCTCGGCGGCGCGCTTGCTGCCGCCGATGCCCTCGGCGGGGGCAAGCCCCGGCAGCTCGACGGCGACGCGGAATTGCGGATCATGGTGCGGGCCGGTGCGCTCGACCTCGCGATAGACCGGCGTCGGCAGGCCCTGGCCCTGCGCCCACTCCTGCAGCACCGTCTTGGCATCACGCAGCGGCCGCAGCGGCTTGCGCATGCGCTCGGTCCAGTTGGTTTCGACGAACTGCGCCGCGGCGGCATAGCCGCCGTCGAGGAAGATCGCCCCGATCACCGCCTCGCAGATATCGCCGAGCACCGACTTGCGCAGGCGATCGCCGACCCCCGCCCCGACGGTGCCGAGCTTGATGGCTTCGTGCAGGCCGAGGCCCTTGGCGACGTCGGCGCAGGTCTCCTTGCGCACGAGATCGGCGAGACGCTTGGACAACTCGCCCTCGTCGGCCTTCGGGAAGGCCCGGTACAGCATGTCGGACACGATCAGCCCGAGCACGTGGTCGCCGAGGAATTCGAGGCGCTGGTAGCTCTCGGTGCGGTTGCGCGCCGATTTCAGCGCCGAGACATGGGTGAAGGCGGTCGCCAGCAGCGCCGGATCGGCGAAGGCATGGCCGATGCGCTCCTCGATCGCCTTGGCGGCGGCCTTGGCGCTGACACGGCGGCGCGGCTTCTTGGCCGGCGCGACCGCCGGCTTGTCGGCGCTCAGGCCAGCGGGATCGTCGACATCGGCGGCAGGCGGAATGAGAGGGTTATCGTCGCTCATCGCACGATGTGGAAGATGCGATTCCAGCGCACCGCGAACGGCCAGCGCCAGATCTGCCAGGCCTGCTCACCCTCCGCGATCGAGAAGAAGATCATCTGCGCACGTCCGATGATGTTCTCCAGCGGCACATAGCCGACCGCCGACAGCACACGGCTGTCGGTGGAATTGTCGCGGTTGTCGCCCATCATGAAGAAATGGCCGGGCGGCACGGTGTAGACGTTGGTGTTGTCGTAGAAGCCGTTGTCGACGCAATCGAGCGTCTCGTAGCTGACGCTGTTCGGCAGCGTCTCCTTCCAGCGCTTGACGCGGGCGGTGGCGTCAGAGCCGCAGGGATCCTCGCCGATGAAGTCGGACAGGCGCTCGCGCTGCACCGGCTTGTCGTTGATGTAGAGCTGCCCTTCCTTGACCTGGATGCGGTCGCCCGGCAGGCCGATCACGCGCTTGATGTAGTCGGTGGTGTCGTCCTTGGGCAGGCGGAACACGACGATGTCGCCGCGGTTCGGCTCGGAGCCGAAGATGCGGCCCGAGAACAGCGGCGGCGACAGCGGGATCGAGTAATGGCTGTAGCCATAGGAATATTTCGAGACGAACAGATAGTCGCCGACCAGCAGCGTCGCCTTCATGGAGCCGGACGGGATGTTGAACGGCTGGAACAGGAAGGTGCGGATCACCAGCGCGATGATCAGTGCATGAACGACGACTTTGACGGTCTCGCCGATACCGCCTTCGCTCTTGGTCCCGGATGTCACGCTCATTGCCGCTCTTGTTCCTGTCGGAGCCGAAAACGGCCCGTTCTGGTGCCCTGCCGTCCGCGCCCACCCGGCCGCCCCCTCGGCGTCAGGCGCCGAAAGACCACCAGATCAATTTGTAACCCCTGTGGCGGGTTCGGAAATTCCCATCCCCGGCAGGACCGGGATGACCAGGGAATTTCCGAACCACCACACGAGTGTCCTGTCTCCGAATGACCGACCAATTTGCCGCACGCTCGTACGGTCATTCGGAGACATAAGGACACTCGGGACATCAAAAAGCTAGTGTGGCTGATGTCTCGCAATTGCCGATGACGAACCCGCTGCAAGGGCGTCGGCAATTGCGAGACGCCACACCAGAGCGCCGCGCGCGTTGTAGACGGTTGCCCGCCACCGCGCAATCAAGAAACCCGCCAATTCTTGCTAATTGCCTGACAATCCAGTCATTTTTAGTTCAGGCCAGTGCCGCGCCACCCCGTTCAGGGCTGGGCGGCCGGGATCGCCGAGATGACCACGAAGGCCTGGGCGAGCGGCCAGTCATCGGTGATCGACAGGTCGATCCGGGCCTGGAACCCGGCGGGAACCAGGGCGTCGAGCCGCGTTCGCGCTCCGCCCGTCAGGTGCATGGTCGGCCGGCCGCCCGGCAGGTTGACCACCCCCATGTCCCGCCACCATACCCCCAGGCGAATGCCGGTGCCCAGCGCCTTGCTGCAGGCCTCCTTGGCGGCGAATCGCTTGGCGTAGGTTGCCACCACCATCTTGTGGGATTTGGCGCGCCGCTCGGCCTTGGCCCGCTCGGCATCGGTGAAAATGCGGTCGAGGAAGCGCTCGCCATGGCGCTCGATCACCTTCTCGATCCGGCGGATGTCGATCAGGTCGGAGCCGATGCCGATGATCATGCGGTCAGCCCGACATTGCGGCGGCCGCGAATCATCGCCGCCCGCATGGTCTGCACCGTCTCGCCGAGGCCGACGAAGATCGCCTCGCCCATCATGAAGTGACCGATGTTGAGCTCGACGATCTGCGCAAGGCCCGCGATGGTCTCGGCGGTGGCATAGTCGAGCCCGTGGCCGGCATGGACCTCGAGCCCGAGGGATTGCGCCAGCTCGGCGCCGGCGACGATGCGCTGCCACTCGGCCTCGGCCGCCGCCGGATCGCCGTCGGTCACCGCATGGCACCAGGCGCCGGTATGGATCTCGATCACCGGCGCGCGCAGCCGGGCTGCGGTCTCGATCTGGCGTGGATCGGCGGCGATGAACAGCGACACGCGGATGCCGGCGTCGTTCAGCCGGGCGATGAAAGGCGCCAGCGCATTGTGCTGCCCGACGACGTCGAGCCCGCCCTCGGTGGTCACCTCCTCGCGCCGCTCCGGCACCAGGCAGACGGCATGGGGCTTGGTCGCGAGCGCGATCCTCAGCATTTCCTCGGTCGCCGCCATCTCGAAGTTCAGCGGCTTGGAAATCTCCGCCTTCAGCCGCGCCATGTCGTCGTCGCGGATGTGGCGGCGGTCCTCGCGCAGATGCGCGGTAATGCCGTCGGCCCCCGCCTCGATCGCCTGCAGCGCGGCGCGCACCGGATCGGGAAGGCTGCCGCCGCGCGCGTTGCGCAGCGTGGCCACGTGATCGACATTGACGCCGAGGCGCAGCGGACGGACGGTGGACGACGACTTGGACAACGACTTGGGCGACGACATGGGCGACCTGCGAAAACCTGTCAGAACGAGACGAGCTAGCCGTTGACGCGCTCGACCTTGGCCACCACC
This sequence comes from Pseudomonadota bacterium, assembly GCA_040756765.1. GTDB lineage: Bacteria > Pseudomonadota > Alphaproteobacteria > Rhizobiales > Xanthobacteraceae > Bradyrhizobium_A. Next base: position 132,192 of record JBFLYG010000007.1, read on the forward strand.
GCCTTGGCGCGCAGCTGGGCGATGATCGCGCTGAGATGCTTGAGGTCATAGACCTCGAGGTCGATGGTCAGCTCGGTGAAGTCGGGCGAGCGGCGGCTCATCGAGATGTTGTCGATATTGCCATCATGCTCGGCGATCACGGTGGCGATCTGGGCGAGACTGCCCGGCTCGTTGACGTTCTGCACGAACAGCCGCGCCGGGAAGCGCTGCGGCGTGCTCTCGTCGACGTCCCAGCGCACGTCGAGCCAGCGCTCGGGCATGTCCTCGAAGTCCTTCAGCGCCGGCGACTGGATCGGATAGATGGTGATCCCCTCGCCCGGCGTGACGATGCCGACGATGCGGTCGCCCGGCACCGCGCCGCCGTTCGGCGCGAACTTGACCGGCAGGTCGCTGTTGATGCCGCGGATCGGGATCGCGACCTTGGCCGGCCCCTCGCTCGTCTTCGGCTTTGGCGCGACCTCCTTTTTGGCGCCGCCGAAGGCGCCGAGCCGCTCTTCCTTGTAATCGGGGTACATCGCGCGGGCGACGTTGGAGGCCTTCATCTCGCCACGGCCGACCGCCGCCATCACGTCCTCGATCGAGGTGCGGGCGAGGCGCGGCAGCGCGCCCTTCAGCTTGTCGTCGTCGTAGGCGATCTTGGCGCGCATGAACAGCCGCTCGACGATGCGCCGGCCGAGGCCGGCATACTGGTCACGCACCGCGGCGCGGGTGGCACGGCGGATCGCCGCGCGCGCCTTGCCGGTGACGGCGAGCGACTCCCAGGCCGACGGCGGCGCCGATTGCGCCCGCGAGGTCAGCACCTCGACCTCGTCGCCGTTCTGCAGTTCGGACGACAGCGGCGAGAACTTGCCGTTGATCTTGCAGCCGACCGCGCTGTTGCCGACGTCGGTGTGCACCGCATAGGCGAAATCGATCACATTGGCCTTGCGCGGCAGTGCGATCAATTTGCCCTTCGGGGTGAAGCAGAACACCTGGTCGTGGAACAGTTCGAGCTTGGTGTGCTCGAGGAATTCTTCCGGATTGGCACTCTCCGACAGCACCTCGATGGTGTGGCGCAGCCAGGCGAAGGCGTTGGACTCGCGGTTGAGCATCTCGGTCGGCGAGCCCGCCCCCTCCTTGTAGAAGGCGTGCGCGGCGATGCCGTACTCGGCGATGCGCTCCATGTCCTCGGTGCGGATCTGCAGCTCGACGCGCTGGTTGCCGGGCCCGATCACGGTGGTGTGGATCGAGCGATAGTCGTTCTGCTTCGGTGTCGAGATGTAGTCCTTGAAGCGGCCGGGCACGACCGGCCACACCGTGTGCACGATGCCGAGCGCGCGATAGCACTCCTCGACCGTGCGGACGATGACGCGGAAGCCGAAGATGTCGGACAGCTGCTCGAAGCCGACCGACTTGCGCTCCATCTTGGTCCAGATCGAAAACGGCCGCTTGCGCCGCCCGGTGACACGGGCCGCGATGCCGTTCTTGGTGAGGTTGGCGGTGAGCTGGCTCTCGATCTCGCCGATCAGGTTGCGGTTGCGGTCGGCGAGCGCGCTGAGGCGGCCATTGACCACCGCATAGGCCTCGGCATCGAGCTCGCGGAACGACAGGTCCTCGAGCTCCTCGCGCATCTCGTGCATGCCCATGCGGCCGGCGAGCGGCGCATAGATATCGATGGTCTCCTCGGCGATGCGCCGGCGCGACGCCGGCGGCACGAACTCGAGGGTGCGCATGTTGTGCAGCCGGTCGGCGAGCTTGACCAGCAGCACGCGAACGTCGTTGGCGACCGCCAGCAAGAGCTTGCGCAGGTTCTCGGCCTGCTTGGCCTCGCGCGACACCAGCTCCAGCCGCTTCAGCTTGGTGAGCCCCTCCACCAGCGCGCCGATCTCATGGCCGAAGATCTGGTCGATCTCGGCCCGCGTCGCCTCGGTGTCCTCGATGGTGTCGTGCAGCAGCGCCGCAACGATGGTTGCGTCGTCGAGCTTGAGGTCGGTGAGAATCGCCGCGACCTCGAGGGGATGGGAGAAGTAGGGATCGCCGGATGCCCGTGTCTGCTCGCCATGGGCCACCATGGCATAGACATAGGCCCGGTTCAGCAGGTCCTCGTCGGTATCCGGATTGTAGGCCCTCACCCGCTCAACCAGATCGTACTGGCGCATCATCCGGGTCGGGGACCGTTTGGGGGGCTTTGCGGCCGGCACAAGCGCCGGCGCCGCGGCGACGCCCCCGGCCGCGGCTTCCATCTGACGTGCGTTACGGCGCCAATACGCCATCTTCCAACCTCAAGGAGTTCCGTGGTGGAACCCGACGATCTCATTGTGTCGATCGTTCGACCTTAGCGCAATAAAACCTCAAAAAACGTCAATAAACGCAATGGTCAAATGCAAAAGGCCCGGATCGCGGTCCGGGCCTTTGTCAGATTGGGTGGCAAACGGCCCGTTGCTGGCACAGGTCCGCTTACTCTTCCTCTTCCGGCTGCTCCTCCGGGGGCGCCAGCCCTTCCAGGCCCTTGAGCAGTTCTTCCTCGGTCATGCGCTCGACGGCGACCTCGGTGTCGTCGGCATCGACGCTGGCGCCGGCCGAACCGATCAGCGGCACGGTGTCGGGCTCGGGCTCGTCCACCTCGACGAACTTCTGCAGCGAGTGCACGAGCTCTTCGCGCAGGTCCTCCGGCGAGATCGTCCGCTCGGCGATTTCACGTAAGGAAACAACGGGATTTTTGTCGTTGTCGCGATCGACCGTCAGCTGCGAGCCGGACGAGATCATGCGCGCCCGATGCGCGGCCAACAGAACCAGGTCGAACCGGTTGTCGACCTTGTCAATGCAGTCTTCCACGGTGACGCGAGCCATCGACTGTCGCTCCGTTAAATGGGTCCAAAATCTTCAGATTTATGCATGGTAGGTATAGCGGCGAGCCTCAATTCGCAAGCAGCAATTTTCCCGATCTCGGGCAAAGCTGGAGGTAAGTCCGCGGCTCTGCTACATTGTGTTTTTGGTGAGCGAATGGTCGCATGGACACCAAAAGGCTTCATTGCTTGATCAGGGTCCGTCGCTTGGGCTGATTTTCACAGCCGCGGATTGGTTAATGCAAATGAATTCAACCTGGAAGCTTTCCAAAGAACGACCAGTTGCGCGCGACTCCTAAGATTGCGCCAATGCTCACCCAGAACGACAAAAAAGCGGGACAATTACTGATGCCTTCTGCCTCCTCCAACAAGATCGCGCTCTTCATCGATGGCGCCAATCTCTACGCCACCGCCAAGACGCTGGGGTTCGATATCGACTACAAGAGGTTGCTGCGCGAGTTTCAGGGACGGGGGACGCTGGTCCGCGCGTTCTACTACACCGCCATCATCGAAGATCAGGAATACTCGTCGATCCGGCCATTGATCGACTGGCTCGACTACAACGGCTACACCGTCGTCACCAAGGCCACCAAGGAGTTCGTCGACCAGACCGGGCGCCGCAAGGTCAAGGGCAACATGGACATCGAGCTCGCCGTCGACGCCATGGAGCTTGCCGAGCACATCGACCAGATGGTGCTGTTCTCCGGTGACGGCGATTTCCGCTCCCTCGTCGAAGCCGTGCAGCGCCGCGGCGTCCGCGTCACCGTGATCTCCACCATCGCCAGCCAGCCCCCGATGATCGCAGACGAGTTGCGTCGGCAGGCCGATGTGTTTACCGATCTGGTGGAGCTGCAGTCGAAGCTCGGCCGCGACCCGTCGGAGCGCCCCGCTCCGCGCGAGCACCGCGAGCCGCGCCACACCCCGCAGTTCCTGCAACGCAGCACGATCGCGCCCAGGGCTGATGAGGAAGAGTTCGACGACTGAAACGGTCACGGAGCGGAGCCGGCGGATGTCCGCCGGCCCTGCGGTTCATCCCGCCCGCACATCCGGCAACGCGCACAGCCCGGGCTCCACGGAGCCCGGCCACGACTGCCCCCTCTGCCCCCGCCTCGCCACGTTCCGCAATGAGATCCGCGCGCGCGAGCCGCACTGGTTCAACGGCCCGGTGCCGCCGTTCGGCGACCGTGACGCCGCGCTGCTGATCATCGGCCTCGCTCCCGGATTACAGGGCGCGAATCGCACCGGCCGCCCCTTCACCGGCGACTATGCCGGCGACCTGCTCTACGCCACGCTGCGCGACTACGGCTTCGCCGACGGGACCTACGAGGCCCGCCCCGACGACAACCTGCGCCTGATCGATTGCCGCATCGGCAACGCGGTGCGCTGCGTGCCGCCGCAGAACAAGCCGTTGCCGATCGAGATCAAGACCTGCCGCCAGTTTCTCACCGCCGCGCGCGATGAGATGCCGCGGCTGCGTGCGGTGGTGCTGCTCGGGCGCGTCGCCCATGATTCGACGCTGAAGGCGTTCGGCGTCCGCGCAGCGGATGCGCCGTTCGGCCACGGCGCCGAACATCAGATCGGCGCCGTGCGGCTGTTCGACAGCTATCACTGCTCCCGCTACAACACGAACACCGGCGTGCTGACGCCGCAGATGTTTCGCGCGGTGTTCGCGCGCGTGCGCGCGCATCTGGACGCGGGTTAGCGCCACTGCGGCTGCGCCATTCAGCCGCAGCGCAGAGCGCTAGGAATGAAATCCCAACATCATCAGCCGCGGGCGCGCAGCAGGCGCCCCTTCTCACGACTCCAGTCGCGCTTCTTCTCGCTCTCGCGCTTGTCGTGCAGCTTCTTGCCCTTGGCGAGCGCGAGCTCGAGCTTCGCGCGCCCCTGCTCGTTGAAATAGATCTTCAACGGGATGAGGGTCATGCCCTCACGCTCCACCGCGCCGATCAGCTTGTTGATCTGGCGCTTGTGCAGCAGCAGCTTGCGCGGCCGCCGCGGCTCGTGATTGAAGCGGTTGGCCTGGAGATATTCGGGGATGTTGGCGTTGACCAGCCAGATCTCGCCGGCGCGCGGATCCGCATAGGACTCCGCGATCGTCGCCTTGCCGCCACGGATCGACTTGACCTCGGTGCCGGTCAAAGAAATGCCGGCCTCGAAGGTGTCCTCGATCGCATAGTTGAACCGCGCCTTGCGGTTCTCGGCCACGACCTTGATCGGGCGCTTGTTGTTCTCACTCATCGTTCACTGCTTTCGAGTGTCCCGCTTCGCAAGTTCGTTGTGTTTCCGGCGGGCTCTGTACGAACCTGCGAAGCGAAAAGGACACTGGCAAATTGGCGATCGCGCCTCAGGCCTTCTGCTTGAGCAGGTCGCGAATTTCGGTCAGCAACTCCTGGTCCTTGGTCGGACCGGCAGGCGCCGCGGGCGGCGCCTCGCGCTTCAGCTGGTTCATGAGACGGATCACGACGAACAGCACGAAGGCGATGATCATGAAGTTCAGCACCAGCGTCAGGAAGTTGCCCCACGCCAGCACGGCGCCCTGCTTCTTGGCGTCCGCGAGGTTGGTGGCCGTGACCTTGGCCGACAGCGCGGTGAAGTAGTTGGAGAAGTCGAGGCCGCCGGTGATCGCGCCGACGATCGGCATGATGATGTCGCCGACCATCGAGGTGACGATGGCGCCGAACGCCGCACCGATGATGACGCCGACCGCGAGGTCGACGACGTTGCCTTTCATGGCGAAATCACGGAATTCCTTCAGCACGGGCGGGCCTCCCCCTGTCACGGTCACACCGGCGCGAGCGGACTGCGCGCCGCAGTGACCGTAAGACATGATCCGGAAAAGGGGAATCCGCTTTTGCCGGGTTCCCCGCCCCCACCTCAGGCAACGCTGCCGAAAACCGGCCTAACGCCTTGCCATACCAGACAAAAATTGCACAAGTGCGGTCTATCCACAGCCCCGCGCATGAAAGACTCAGTTCAACAGCCCGGCATGGACCATGGCGCTGCGCACCGCCGCCTTGGTGGCCTCGGACACCGGCACCATCGGCAGGCGCACGTCCGCGCTCATCTTGCCGAGCAGCGACAACGCGTACTTCGCCGGCGACGGGTTGGTCTCGATGAACAGGTTGGTGTGCAGCGGCATCAGCTTGTCCTGCAGCTTGAGCGCCGCGGCATAGTCGCCGCGCTGGCAGGCGAGCTGGAATTCGGAGCACAGCCGCGGCGCGACGTTGGAGGTGACCGAGATGCAGCCATGGCCGCCATGGGCGTTGAAGGCGAGCGCGGTGGCGTCCTCGCCCGACAGCTGGTTGAAGCCCTCGCCGAGCTCGGCACGCTGCTGCGACACCCGCACCGGGCTCGCGGTCGCGTCCTTCACGCCGGTGATGTTCTTCAATTCGAACAGCCGCTTCATGGTGTCCACCGACATGTCGATCACCGAACGGCCGGGGATGTTGTAGATGATGATCGGAATTCCAACCGCGTCGTTGATCGCCTTGAAGTGCTGATAGAGCCCTTCCTGGGTCGGCTTGTTGTAGTACGGCGTCACGATCAGCACGCCGTCGGCGCCGGCGCGCTCCGCATGCTGGGACAGCTCGATGGCTTCCGCCGTGCAGTTCGAGCCCGCACCGGCGATCACCGGCACGCGGCCCTTGGCCTCCGCGATGCACCACTCGACCACACGGCGATGCTCGTCGTGGGTCACGGTCGGGCTCTCGCCGGTGGTGCCCACCGGCACGAGGCCGTGGGTTCCCTCCTCGATCTGCCAGTTCACGAACGCGCGGAAGCCAGCCTCATCGAGCGCGCCATTTTTGAACGGCGTGACCAACGCGGTGTAGGACCCCCGGAAATTCGTCTTGGCAGCCATCATCTTTCTCCGGCCGTTTTTGGCGGCTTCATCAATTGCAGGTTGAATTCAGGCCCGGGGTCGGGCCAGCTCTGGAACCGGGTCTATGCCAGTGAGGGACGCCCGGCAAGGCCGTGATTTCGCCGCGGTGCGGGGCGATAACGACATGCTAACATATTTAATGTTTTGTCGAAAAACTCAATGAAATACAACGTTCCCTGAGAGCGTAAGCGTGATTCGCCATTGAGGCTCAAGGTGACGCCATTGGCCCGTGCATCCGCCCCGCAATCCCGCATTCTGTTTCACCACCGCGCGCGCCTGCTGGCGGCGACGCTGCTGATCGGCGCCGCTCCGCTGCTGTGCGAAGCCGCGTCCGCCGTGCCGCTGCCGAAACCGCGGCCCGTCCCCCGCGGCACGATCGCGCAGCCGACGCCCGCCAAGGCGGAAGCCGGCAGGATCGCACCCGCGCCGGTCACGCCGGCGCAGGCCGCCACGCGCGCCGCACCGAACCCGCGCAAGCCGCACGCGCCGCTGGCGATGTCGGCGAGCGCCGCGACGCCGCAGGCCGATGCCGAAGCGGTCGAGAACGTCATCGAGCAGATCCGCAGCAAGAAGGATCCCGCCGGCGCAACGCAGATCGCCAGCACGATCGGCGATCCCGTGGCGCGCAAGCTCGCCGAATGGATCATCCTGCGCAGCGACAACAACGGCGCCTCGGCCGAGCGCTACCGCGCTTTCATCGTCGCCAACCCGAGCTGGCCGAGCCTGACGTTCCTGCGCCGCCGCGGCGAGGCCGCGCTGTGGGACGACAAGCGTGACGACGCCGCGATCGCCGCCTGGTTCTCGAGCGAGGAGCCACTGTCCGGCAAGGGCAAGCTCGCGCTGGCGCGCGTGATGCTGGGACGCGGCGACCGCCGCGGCGCCGAGCAACTGGTGCGCGACGCCTGGCGCAACGACACCATGTCCGGCGACACCGAGGCCACCGCGCTCGACCTGTTCGGCGCGCTGCTCAGCGGCGGCGACCACAAGGCGCGGATAGACTTTGCGCTGTACGCCAACGACGCCGACACCGCGCTGCGCGCGGCGCAGCGCCTCGGCTCGGCCTATGTCGCGCTGGCCCGCGCACGGCTCGCCTCGAACCGCAAGGCCGAGAACGCGCGGGCACTGCTCGACGCCGTGCCGCGCGAGCTGCACAGCGATCCCGGCTTCGTCTTCAGCCGCATCCAGCTGTTGCGGCGCGAGGAGAAATTCGCCGAGGCCGCCCAGCTGATGCTCGGCGCGCCGCGCGATCCGGCACGGCTGATCAATCTCGACGAATGGTGGATCGAGCGGCGGCTGCTCGCCCGCAAGCTGCTCGACGACGGCGACAACCGCAACGCCTATCTCATCGCCCGCGACGCGGCGCTGCCGACACGCGACATCTACAAGACCGAGCAGGAATTCACCGCCGGCTGGATCGCGCTGCGTTTCCTCAACGATCCGGCCACCGCCGCCCAGCATTTCGCCCGCATCGGCGTCGGCAGCAGCAATCCGACCGCGCTCGCCCGCGCCGGCTACTGGCAGGGCCGCGCGGCGGAGGCGATGGGCCGCAGCCAGGAGGCGCGCGCCGCCTACCAGTCGGCGGCGGCGCAATCGACCAGCTACTATGGCCAGCTCGCGCGCGCCAAGCTCGGCCTGCCGCAGCTCGGCCTGCGCGAGGCGCCGTCCCGCCCCCGTGGCGCGGACCGCCTCGAGATCGTGCGCGCGGTCGAACTGCTGTACGCGCTCGACGAAGGCGAGATCGCGGTGCCGATCCTCGCCGAGATGGGCGAGCGCGCCGACGATCCCGAGGCGCTGGCGGCACTGTGCGAGCTCACCCAGCGCAACGAGGACGCCCGCGGCATGCTGCTGGTCGGCAAGGCGGCGCTCAATCGCGGCCTGCCGTTCGACCACTACGCCTATCCGGTGTCCGGCATCCCGCGCTACAAGACCATCGGGCCGGAGGTCGAGCGCAGCGTGGTGTTCGCGATCGCGCGGCAGGAGAGCGCCTTCAACCAGAAGGTCGTGTCCAGCGCCAACGCCATGGGGCTGCTGCAGGTGACCCCGGCGGCGGGCAAATACGTCACCAAGAAATATGGCGAGAGCTTCGACCAGCGGCGGCTGCTGTCGGACCCGTCCTACAACGCCTCGCTCGGCGCCGCCGAGCTCGGCGGCCTGATCGAGGACTACCGCGGTTCCTACATCCTGACCTTCGCCGGCTACAATGCCGGCCGCGGCAGCGTACGCAAGTGGATCGAGCGCTACGGCGATCCGCGCGACCCCAAGGTCGACGCGGTCGACTGGGTCGAACTGATCCCGTTCTCCGAGACGCGCAACTATGTGCAGCGGGTGATGGAGAACCTGCAGGTGTACCGCGCCCGCTTTGGCGGCGGCGCGCGGCTGCAGATCGAGGCCGATTTGCGCCGCGGCGGCGGGGTGGACTAAAGTGACGGGAGCGCATCCCTCCCGTCCGAGATCTGCTCGCCCATGCCCGTCCAGTCCCGTGATGTGTTCTGTGTGTCGGCCGATGGCCTGACGCTGCACGCCCGCGAAACCCTTCCTGAGCGCACGCCACCAGGTGCCGAGACGCTGCCGGTGCTCTGCCTGCCCGGCCTGACCCGCACCACCGCCGACTTCGACGCGCTGGCGCAGGCCCTCGCCTCCGATGCGCAGGCGCCGCGCCGGGTGATCGCGGTGGACTATCGCGGGCGCGGCCTGTCGGCCTACGATCCGAGCCCGACCAACTATGCCATCCCCATCGAGATGGGCGACGTGCTCGCGATCGCGCAGCACCTCGGCCTCGCCCGGGCGATCGTGGTCGGCACCTCGCGCGGCGGCCTGATCGCGATGACCATGGCGGCGATGGGTTCGCCGCTGCTCGCCGGCGTCGTCCTCAACGATATCGGGCCGGTGCTGGAGATGGCGGGGCTGCTGCGCATCAAGGGCTATGTCGGCGAACGGCCGGTGCCCGCGTCATGGGCGGACGCCGCGCGTGGCGTGCGGGAGATGTTCGGCCGCGACTTTCCCGCGCTCGGCGACGCCGACTGGCTCGCCTGGGCGCAGCGCGCCTGGCGCGAGCGCGATGGCCACCTCGCACAGACCTACGATCCGGCGCTGGCGCAGACGCTCACGGCGCTGACGCCTGAGACCCCGCTACCGCCGCTGTGGGAGGCGTTCGACGCCCTGCAGCCGCATCCGCTGATGCTGGTCCATGGCGGCCTGTCGGATCTGCTCAGCCGCGACACCGTGCGCGCGATGACGGCCCGCCGCCCTGACCTCGACCTCGTCACGGTTGCCGATCAGGGACACGCGCCGCTGCTCGCCGACCTATCCAGCGTGTCGCGGATTGCCGCCTTCTGTGCCCGCTGCGACCGCACGGCCGCCGGCGCCACCGCCTGACGACCGCCGGCACGCCATGGCCTCCCCTTCAGACCTGTTCCAGCGCGCCCTCGCCGCCTTCCAGCAGGGCCGGCTCGACGACGCCGAGCGGCCGCTGCGCCAGCTGCTGCGCAAGGAGCCGCGCCATCTCGGCGGCCTCAACGTGCTCGCCGTCGTGCTCACCGCGCAGAAGAAATACCGCGAGGCCGAGCCCTACCTGCAGACCGCGCTGAAGCTGAACGCCACTTCGGACGCAACATTCTACAATTACGGCGTGGTGCTCAAGGCGCTCGGACGACCGGAAGAGGCGCAGGAGCGTTTCAGCCAGGCGCTGGCGCTCAATGCCGGCAATGCCGACACCTGGAACAACCGCGGCACCGTCCGCAACGAGCTGAAAGACCACGCCGGCGCGATCGGCGACTTCGATCGCGCCCTCGCGCTCAATCCCCGACACACCGGCGCGCTGTTCAACAAGGGCAAGGCGCTGGCCGAGCTCAAGCAGTACGACGCCGCGCTGACCGCCTATGGCGCGGCGCTGGCGCTGCAGCCAAGGCTCGCCGAGGCCTGGTTCGGACAGGGCTTCGTGCTGCACCAGCTGCAGCGCCATGACGAAGCCGTGGCCTCCTATGCAACGGCGCTGCAGATCGCGCCGGAGCTGCCGTTCCTCAAGGGCAGCCTGCTGCACGAAAAAATGCTGGCCTGCGACTGGAACGGCGTCGCCGCGCTGACCGCCGAGATCGAGCGCGATCTCGCCGCCGGCAAGCCGGCGATCGAGCCGTTCGGCTGGCAGGGCCTTGCGACCTCGCCGGCGAGCCTGCAGCAATGCGCCGTGCTGTTCAACGCCGCGCGGTTTCCGCAAGCTGCGGCCCATGCGCCGGCGCCACCCCCGCCAGGCGACGGCCGGATCCGGATCGGCTACCTGTCCGGGGAATTTCGCCAGCAGGCCACGTCATTGCTGCTGGTCGGCGTGCTCGAGCACCATGACGCAGGCCGCTTCGAGATCACCGCCATCGACAATGGCTGGGACGACGGCAGCGACACGCGCAAGCGGATCGAGCAGGCGGTCGAGCGCGTGCTGCCGATCCGCGGCCTCGGCGATCCCGAGGCGGTCGCCGCCATTCGCGCCGCCGGCATCGACGTGCTGGTCAACCTCAACGGCTATTTCGGCGACGAGCGCACGCGGGTGTTCGCGCGGCGGGCCGCGCCGCTGCAGGTCAACTATCTCGGCTTCCCGGGAACGCTGGGCGCGCCATATCTCGACTACATCGTCGCCGACCGCCACGTGCTGCCGGACAGCGAGCGCGCCTTCTTTACCGAGAAGGTCGTCACCCTGCCCCACAGCTATCAGGCCAACGACCGCGCGCGTCCGATCGCGCCGGTCGATGTCAGCCGCGCCGACTGCGGCCTGCCCGCGACCGGCATGGTGTTCTGCTGCTTCAACAACGCCTACAAGATCACGCCGGAGGTGTTCGATCGCTGGGTGCGAATCCTCGCCGAGGTCGACGGCAGCGTGCTGTGGCTGCTGGCGGACCATCCGGCGGCCGCAGCGAATCTGCGGCGCGAGGCCGAGGCCCGCGGCGTCAGCGGCGCCCGCCTGGTGTTCGCCGACCGCAAGCCGCCGGCGGAGCATCTCGCGCGGCACCGCTGCGCCGATCTGTTCCTCGACACCCTGCCCTACAACGCCCACACCACCGCGAGCGATGCCCTGTGGGCCGGCCTGCCGCTGTTGACCTGCCGCGGCACCACCTTCGCCGGCCGGGTGGCGACGAGCCTGCTGGAGACCCTTCAGCTGCCGGAGCTGATCACCGCGAGCCTCGACGACTACGCGGCCCTCGCCATCGCGCTGGCGCGCGAGCCGGCACGCCTGGCGGCGCTGACAGGCAAGCTGGCGGACCACCGCCTGACCACACCGCTGTTCGACACGGCGCTGTTCACCCGCCATCTCGAAGCGGCTTTCGCCGCCATGGTGGAGCGGCAGCGCGCCGGACAGGCTCCCGACCACATCGTCGTTCCGGCCTGATTCCGCACCGGAGCTTCATTCCGCCCGCGAATCGCCGTCGGCATCGCACCGTCGGCGCGAAAGCGCGGCGGGCGGCTTCCCGCGTCGGTGCTGGCCCAAAGAAAAACCCCCGGCGGAAACCGCCGGGGGCTGAGCACAATGATCGTTGGACGATCAGAAGCTGCGGAGGATTTGAACCGCACCGTTGAACAGGTTCTGGTTCTTCATCTCGTAGGAAGTGGCAACGCCAACGCCCGGGATGACGCCGCCGCCAGCGAAGTAGGTGCCGTTCTGGTTCTGGATCAGGCGGCTGTAGGTGAACTCAGCCGACAGAGTCAGGTTCTGAACGGGGGTCCAGGCCGTGCGCGTACCAACCTGGGCAACCGCGAAGTTGAAGTTGCCGGTGTTGGTGCCGAGGAACGAGCCCGCCGCCGTCGTCGCGGTCGCCAGGAGGCCAGCACCGTTGGCCGCTGCGAGCAGCGCCGCATTGCCGGCCGAGCCGTAGGTGATCGAGGTGTACGAACCGTACACCGAGGTCCGCCACGCCGGGTTCCAGTAGTGCTCGTAGTACGCGCTCACTTCCCAAGCGGAGCTCAGGTCGATGCTCGAGCCGTTCGCCGAGTTGGTGCCGGAGTAGACGCCGTCGAGCACATAGCCGAACGCCATGCTGCCGCCGGTGCCCGCACCCGAGCCGATCTTGGCAAAGCGACCGCCACCGATGGTGTCGACGGTGCCACCCCAGACGTACTTGGCAGCGCCCTTGGCGTAGCTCGCCTCAACCTTCAAGCTGTCGCCCACGCCGGTCGGCAGGTTCTTCAGCTCGAAAGCGCCGGTGAAGGCATAGCCCCAGGTCGACGACGGATGGCCGCTGTCGCTGTTGGTGGTGGTGTAGTAGGTGCCGTGAACCTCATGCGCGGCAGCGCCGAAGTGCAGCGAACCCCAGGCCTGGTCGAGGCGGAGGTTGGCAACGATATCCGGCACATGGTCGCCGAGCTGAGCGTTGCCGAGGAAGTTGTTGTTCGTCGTGCCGTAGTTGGGCAGCGTGGTCAGGAACGGGGCCAAGAAGCCCACGCTCGTGTTCACGACACCGGCCGTACGGTAGGGCGCAGCGTCTTCGAGCGAGATCGTCGCCGACACGCCGTTGCCGAACGAAGCGGTGTAGGCCAACTGCGGGATACCGGTGGCGTTGTTCGAGCCGCCGAGCACGCCCGAGGCGATCCACGGCTTGGCGAGCGCCCACTGCGGATCGAACTGCGACACCGCCTTACCGAAGGTGAAGCCGGCGAACTGGATGAACAGGAAGTCGTTCTCGATGAAGCCGCCCGCGATGTTCTCGCGGCCCTGCGCGAAGTCGAACTGCAGGTTGGCGTAGGTACGAACAACGCCGTATTCGGTGGCGGTGCGCGTATCGATGAACAGATTCAGACGTTCGCGGGTCGAGAAGTAGTTGCGGTTGTAGGCGTTCGCACCGCCAGCGCCGCCCTGCCAGAACGGCACGTCATAGGTCGAGCCGTTGAAAGCGGTATCCAAACGCATAGCACCGCCGATGCGGATGCAGGTGTCGGTGCCCGGGATGTAATAGAAGCCCGCGCCGTAGAGGGAGCAGATCTTCACGTACTCGACCGCTTTGGCCTTGACGGGAAGATCGGCCGCCTGAGCTCCGGACAGCGCGACGAGACCCGCCGCGGTGCCGAGCATGAGGCTCTTAACCATCTTCATGTAAACCTCCAAGTTTTCTAAAAAGGGAGAGTTCCAGTTCCGTCGTGCTGAAAACACTCTGGGATGGTTCCCTGTCCCCGCTGACCGCCTCGTTGCCTCGCGCTTTCGGACACTCCCGCATAACGCGAGGGACTTCAGCGAAACATCTAGACGGGACGACCTCGGGATGCCCCCCTCCGTCGCACCACGACAATTACCCAACGCCTCTGCACAGGCAACAAAGGACCGCCCTACAAACGGCTCACAGCCGCCGTTTTTGGAGATGTGTTGCACAAATAACACGCAGACGTGATCGTTGACGCCTCCCAAGCCATTGTTTTATATGCGTAATTTATGATGCCTTGTTTGCACCTGCTCAGATGCCACAATCGGGCTGTCCACCACGGCCGTCGCGGCGGAAGCCGTTCCCAGGTCGAATCGAAGGACAGAATCGCTGCCTCAATCATGGCCACCAGGAGGTCGGCGACCGCCGATCGGGCCACCGGGTTCCATGCTTTCGAATGGCAAAACCATCGGAGCTCGCCTCCTGCGGGCGCTCGCAGGTCCCGTGCGCTGGCCCGTCATGCCCTGAACTTGTGGCCCGCAGGCAGCCCGTTGCCCCAGCGGCGGCAAATTCCGGCCTGCCGCATCTCAACGCCATGGAATGGCAACGCAATCCGATCGCCGGGCGCGACAATTAAGACGTGAGTCCCGCAATCTCCACCTTGCGGATGCCACGGCTGTCGGGCATATGCAGCCGTAACGGAGATATGGCCGAGTGGCTGAAGGCGGCGGTTTGCTAAACCGTTATAGGGTTGTAAAGCCCTATCGAGGGTTCGAATCCCTCTGTCTCCGCCATTTTCTCTAGCCTTCTCCTCCCTTAGCCTTCCCGAATCGCCCTTTCCCGACGCGACGCCTTGCCGCCGTAGGCCGCGAGGAACACCCGCACGGTTTCCGCCGTGTGACGGCGCAGTTCCGCAGGACCGGGAATCGCATCGTCGCCGAGCAGCATCGCCCGGTTCAGCGGCGCCGACATCACCAGCCAGTTGAAGTGGGACGCGGCGACGGCGGGATCGTCAAACACGAGCAGGCCGCGCGCCGCGAGCCGCGCGAAAGCGGCCGCGAGCGCGTCCATCGCCCGTTTCGGCCCACCGGCAAACAGGACGCGTCCGAGTTCCGGAAAACGGCCGACTTCACCAATCACCAGGCGCCGCAGCTGCATCAGGCGCGGCGTCAGCACCACCGCCAGCTGACGCTCCGCATAGCGCGCGAGATAGACGGCAAGATCACCGCCCTCTTCCAACTGCGGCATGTCGTTGTGAACCGCGTCGCTCGCCTCGTTCGCCATCCGCGTGACCACCGCGACGAACAACGCCTCCTTGCTCGCGAACTGCTTGTAGACGGTCTGCTTCGACACCGACGCCATGGCGGCGATGTCGTCCATGCTGGCGCCGAGATAGCCGTCCTGCAGGAAGACGTCTGTCGCCGCCTCGAGGATGGTGAGCCGCTTGCGCATCGAACGGGCGCCGGCCTTCGGCTCTTCACGGAATTCGTCTGACGTCATCGCAGTCCCCATGGCCACGCCGATACCAGCGTCACGATTGACTAGTACTGGACCGTCTAGTTTTATTCAATCACAGGACTCACCTGTCGATCACGGGAGGGCGCATGCCACGGCTGCCTAAATTTATCTTTTATATTCAGACAGATATATCCTTGAAACCAATCCGCGTCGCAGACATGCGCCGGCATGGAGCGCTGCGCTGATGCCCGCCCCTGCCCTCACCGCCGCCTGTGCCTGCGGATGTGTCGAACTGACGGCCACCGGCGCCCCGATCGTGAGCGCCGTCTGCTACTGCCGCGACTGTCAGCAAGGCGCGCGCCTGATCGAGGCCCTGCCGAATGCGCCGCGCGTCGCCGATCCCGACGGCGGGACGGCCTATGTGCTCTATCGCCGCGATCGCGTGGCGTGCACGCGCGGCGTCTCGCTGTTGAAGAGCTACAAGCTCGACCGCCGGTCCACGCCCACCAACAGAGTGGTCGCGAGCTGCTGCAACACCGCGATGTTCGTGAATTTCGACCGCGGTCCGTTCTGGGTGTCGGTGTATCGCACGCGATTGGGAGCGCACGCCCCGCCGCTGCGGCTGCGGATCTGCACCCGGTACAAGCCTGACAATGCCGTCCTGCCCGGCGGTGTGCCGAGCCATCCCGGCTATCCGCCGGCGCTGGTGATCAGGCTCCTCGCGACACGGCTCGCCATGCTGTTCGGCCGGTCATCGCCGGCGATCGCTCCGTTGCCCCCCGCGCAACGACCGTGAGAATAAGGCGCCATGGCCATCACGGTGGCCATGGCCTTGTCGCTCACGACCGGCGGATCGCCGGGACGATGAATCCGTCCGGCGCAAGCCGACGCGCTGCGACATCGAGATCCGCAAAGGCCGCATGGAGTTCGCAGATGGAGCGCTATCAGGACGACGACCTCGCGATCTTTGCGGCCGACGGCGCCCCGGCGCTGCCAGCGGCACGCCACCAGGGCCATGTCGAGACCGCCGGCGCACGGATCTGGCATGCCGTCCATGGCGCCGGCCCGCCGGTCATCCTGCTGCATGGCGGCCTCGGCCACAGCGGCAACTGGGGCCACCAGGTCCCCGCGCTCGTCGACGCCGGCTACCAGGTCATCGTCATCGACAGCCGCGGCCATGGCCGCAGCACCCGCGATGCGCGCCCGTTCGCCTACGAGCTGATGGCGTCCGACGTCGTCGCGGTGATGGATGAACTGCAGCTCAGCACAGCGATCTTCATCGGCTGGAGCGACGGCGCCTGCATCGCGCTCACCCTGGCGATGACGGCGCCCGCGCGGGTCGCGGCTGTGTTCTATTTCGGCTGCAACATGGATCCGAGCGGCGCGCGGCCCATCACGACCCTTGGCCCGGTCGTCAGCCGCTGCCTCGACCGCCATGCCAGGGACTACGCCGCGCTGTCGGCAACGCCGGACCAGTTCGCGGCCTTCAGCAACGCCGTGAGCCAGATGATGGCGACACAGCCCAATGCCTCGGCAGGCGATCTTGCAGCCATCCGCGTGCCGGTCGCGATCGTGCAGAGCGAGCACGACGAGTTCATCAGGACTGAGCACGCGGATTATCTCGCGCGCACGATCCCCGACGCGGAGCTGATCCTGCTGCCCGACGTCAGCCATTTTGCGCCGCTGCAACGGCCCGCGCTGTTCAACCGCGTGATGCTGGATTTCGTCAGCCGGCACGCCTGACGCCATTGCCGCCCATCGCGCTTCCAGCCCCGTTGATCGACAAGTTGACGTTAATCGACAAGACGGGGTGGCGCCGATCGGCTATTTTTGCGGCAGAAACCAACATCAGGCCCCCCCTCCCCCGATGTCGTCCGGCCTGTTCGCTGATCGGTGGCCATCATCGCGACCGCACCGACAGTTGCCACTCGGCAATGCTCCTGTTCCGCCTTCTCCCGTGAAGCGAAACGGCTACCGCCTGATTGCCGCGCTGCTGGCGCTCGGCATCTTTGCCTTCGATACATGGTCCAACGTCCAGGTTGCCGTCGCCGTCCTGCACATCCTCGCCGTTCTGATCGTGGCACGCACCGCCCGCCGCCGCGACATTGTCGTGGCAGGAACCATCTGCGTCGCGCTGACGATCACATCCTATGTGAGCTCCTATGGTTTCACCTTTGTCGATCGGCCGGCGCTGCGTGCCGTGATCAGCCTGTCGGCGATCGGCATTGCCACGTGGCTCACCCTTTACAATCAACAGGCGACCGAAGCGCTGTCCGACCAAGCCAGGCTGCTCAATCTGACGCGCGACATGATCTTCGTGCGAGACCGCGACGGCCGCATCACTTTCTGGAACCGCGCCGCCGAAGAGGTCTACGGCTGGTCGGCCGCTGAAGCGATCGGCCACTGCGCCGACGAGCTTCTCGCCACCCAATATCCCTGGGATCGCCGGACCATCGAGCAGCACTTGCTCGACATCGGACGCTGGGACGGCGAGCTCGTGCAGTTCGCAAAGTCGGGCGCGCGGCTCGTCGTCGAAAGCCGGTGGGCCCTGCAGCGCGACGAGCACGGCGACATGCTCGGCATTCTCGAGACCCACACCGATGTCACGGAGCGCAAGCTGGCGCAGGAGGCCCTCAGTCTTGCCCAGGCCGAGCTCGCGCATGCCGCACGCGTGGCAACGCTGGGGGAATTGACCGCGTCGGTCGTGCATGAGGTCAGCCAGCCGCTGATGGCCGTTGTCACCAACGCCGAAGCCGGACGGCGCTGGCTTCGCCGGGCCCCGCCGGATGTCCATGAGGTCGACATGGCCATCGGGCACGTTGTCGCCGAGGGCCGGAGGGCCAGTGAAATCGTGACGCGGATCCGGGCCTTCATCAAGAAAGAGCCGGTTCAGCGACATGAACTGGACATCGCGACGCTGGCGGAGGAAGCCGCACTCCTCGTCCAGCGCGAGCTGGCTCGCGCGGATGTCGAGCTCCAGCTGACGATCGAGCCGGGCCTCCCCGTGGTGCTGGGCGACAAGATCCAGCTCCAGCAGGTGCTCGTGAACATCATGGTGAACGCCGCGCAGGCCATGACCAGCCATGCGGGCCGACGCCAGCTCTCGCTGCAGGCATTGCGCTCCGGACCCGACAGCATCTTGATCGACATCAGCGACACCGGCCCGGGTATTGCCGAGGATCATATCGAGCAGATCTTTGATCCATTTTTTACGACCAAGGAGAGCGGCATGGGCATGGGCCTTGCGATCAGCCGCACGATCATCGAGGCGCATGGCGGGCGGCTCGCCGTCAGCAGCAGCCCGGGCCAGGGCGCAACCTTCCAACTCGCACTCTCGCGTGTTCAGGGGCTGTGAGCCATGAACCGGCGTCCGCTGAACCGGCAGCGCTCGTGGCCGTGGTCGGCGATGTCGCCCATCGCTTCGTCCGGGACGCTGTTGCCGACGCCCCGCTCGCCTCCGATCGGGCTTGAAAGGCAGCCCCTCCTGGCGCCGCCCGATCCCCGCCGGCGCGGCTGCAAACCTCCGTATGATTCCGCAGCCGCCCCGGACGTTGCATGATCAGAGCCCCGCGCCCCCAGGCCCTCTTCGCGCGCGATCAGCCGTCATGATGCCTCATACACCGACCATTGCCATCGTGGACGACGATCAAGGGGTTCGAACGTCCTTGTCGAGCCTCATCCGATCGCTCGGATACAACGTGCGCTGTTATGGTTCCGCCCGGGAATTTCTCAGCGATACGGCCCATGGCGATCCGGACTGCATGCTCACGGATGTGCAGATGCCCGCGATGACCGGCGACCAGCTCCAGGCGCACCTGATCGCATCCGGACGGATGTTTCCGCTGATCTTCATGACGGCGTTTCCGGCAAGCGGCATACGCGAGCGCGTGATGGCTGCCGGGGCTCGCGGCTTTCTCGAAAAGCCCGCAGACGCCGAGTTGATCGCCGGCTGCCTGGCCAGCGTGCTGGATCGCAACGGCTGAGCGGCAGGCACGACCGATCCATGCGCCGGGCGCAACATCCTACCGTGCCGTCGACCGACACCGGCCGACGTCAGTGCGCGGTCATCCAGACCCGGGCTTCGCGCTGAGCCAGCGCGATCTCGGCGTCCGACATCATCGCGGCGACCTCGCGCCGCATCGGCACCGCATCCGTCCGCCCCTTGAGCGCGGCGAGATTGAACCACTTGTGCGCCGCCACGAGGTCAATGCCGCCAGTGCGGCCGCTCGAACAGATGATGCCGAGGTCGAACAGCATGTTCGGGTCGTCGCTGGCCTCCGCCGGAGCCGCCGCTGCGACATCGATCTGCAATTGCAACATGACACATCCCCATCTCTTGCGCGGTCCGGTCCGAGCGACCGTCCGCCGATCCACCGCCGCGGCTCCTGTCCAATCGTCCGAGTGCCGCCTTCCCCGACCGCCGGTTCGTCCGGCGTGTTGCAGGGATCATGGCCCATCACATTTGAAGAGCAGTTTAAGTATCGCGATGAATCGAAGATGAACGCGGGCGCCGCGCAGGCGCGCGAGCGGGACGAAAAGTCAGCCAAATACAAGGCCTTCCACACACCGGCAGGATTCGGTTTACCCTCGGCCTTGCGAGCGCGGTAACCATCGCGACAACGCCCTCTCCGCCCGGCCGGCACAGCCGTACGGCCGCGAGTGCGGTGAATGAGAGCGGGAATGACGGCGTGAAGGACGCAGACAATAAAAAAGCCGGCCCTGCGGCCGGCGGCGTAAGGAACGAGGGCGTCGGTGAACACGTCAGGATCGAGATCTCACGCAGACGAAGCCGCTGGTGAAACTGCGGACCTTAAGATCCGCAAACGGCTGGAAGCCGTTTCCACCAGACCGGCCTTCATCCGAGCGAACCCCGATGAAAGTGACGATCTGGTCGCCTGACCTGATGTCTCGCCGACACCCTCTTTCGTCATTCAGAGCGAGCTGTCCGATCTCCGCATCCGCGGATCCTGTCAGGCGCCCTCAAGACGATACCGGCATCAAGCTGCCGGCAATCCATAAGGCGAAGCCTTACTTCTTCTTCTTGGCGACCTTGCGGGTCTTCTTGGCAGTCTTCTTCGCCGCGGTCTTCGCGACCTTCTTCACTGCCTTCTTCGCCTTCTTCGCTTTCTTGGCCATGTTGCCCTCCGTCAGATGTGAGATGGCTTAATCGCTTCGTGCATTCGGGAATCGAAATGCACTTCTCTTGGATTACACCAACACATGGAAAAAAACAGTGTCCCGCTTAAGGAAGTGTTGACGCCTGCGACGCGCGTTACGACGCGCGCGTTCGCCGCCGACAGCGCAGCAAACGCGCGACTTGCTCGTCACGACGTGCAAGAAGTCCAGACAGCAGCGTGTCAACATCGAAGAAGTGCCTTAAATTAAGGCCTATCCTGAAATCGCTTCGATGCGCATGTTCGTTCACCAACGATCGCGGCGAGTCGCATCGACGTGCGAAAACGCCTGTCGCGGACTCCGAGTCGGAAAAATTGGCAACAAAATTATTTTTGCGGATTGGGCCGTCATGCGCCCACAGCACTGGTCAAGGCTGCCGTTTCGAGGCGACTCGCGCTCCCCCGATTCGCGCCGCGATGATCCGTCGATGGCGCACGGCGGCGTGCGCATCACGTCACGGACGCGCCGACGATCCCTCGCGATGACGCCTTACGACGATCTCTTGCGACGATCCTTGCGACGATCTCTTGCAATGATCCCGGGACGTCGCGCCGCATCGCCGCGGCACGACGCGCGGTCGCTCAAGCAATCGCCACGCCCGCTCAGAGGCCGAGCTTGACCTTCAGCAGATCGTTGACGGCCTGCGGGTTGGCCTTGCCACCCGACGACTTCATCACCTGTCCGACGAACCATCCGACCATCGCCGGCTTCGCCTGCGCCTGCGCCACCTTGTCCGGGTTGGCTGCAATGATGTCGTCCACCACCTTCTCGATGGCGCCGAGGTCGGTGACCTGCTTCATGCCGCGGGCTTCGACCACCGCGCGCGGATCGCCGCCTTCGGTCCAGACGATCTCGAACAGGTCCTTGGCGATCTTGCCGGAGATGGTTCCTTCTCCGATCAGGTCGATGATCGCGCCGAGTTGCGCCGCCGACACCGGCGAGGCGGCAATATCCTTGCCTTCCTTGTTGAGGCGGCCGAACAGCTCGTTGATCACCCAGTTGGCGGCGAGCTTGCCGTCGCGCGCCTTGTCGGCCAGCGCCCCGAGCACCGCTTCATAGAAGTCGGCGCTCTCGCGCTCGCTCACGAGCACGCCGGCGTCGTCCGCCTTCAGGCCGAAGTCGCTGATAAAG
Organism: Pseudomonadota bacterium; assembly: GCA_040756765.1. GTDB lineage: Bacteria > Pseudomonadota > Alphaproteobacteria > Rhizobiales > Xanthobacteraceae > Bradyrhizobium_A. Next base: position 153,776 of record JBFLYG010000007.1, read on the forward strand.
CGGGTCTTCTTCTCGTCCGGCAGTTCAGGAAGATGAGCTTTCAGATCATCGACATAGGCCTGCGTGAACTCGAGCGGCAGAAGATCCGGATCGGGGAAGTAGCGATAGTCGTGCGCCTCCTCCTTGGAGCGCATCGAGCGCGTCTCGCCCTTGCCCGCGTCGAACAGCCGCGTCTCCTGCTCGATCACCCCGCCGTCCTCGATGATGCCGATCTGGCGGCGCGCCTCGTACTCGATCGCCTGACCGATGAAGCGGATCGAGTTGACGTTCTTGATCTCGCAGCGGGTGCCGAACGGCTCGCCCGGCCGGCGCACCGAGACGTTGACGTCGGCGCGCAGGTTGCCCTTCTCCATGTCGCCGTCGCAGGTTCCCAGATAGCGCAGGATGGTGCGCAGCTTGCTGACATAGGCCTTGGCCTGCTCCGAGGAGCGCAGGTCCGGCTTCGACACGATCTCCATCAGCGCGACGCCGCAGCGGTTGAGGTCGACGAACGACATGGTCGGATGCTGGTCGTGCAGCAACTTGCCGGCGTCCTGCTCGAGGTGCAGCCGCTCGATGCCGACGGTGAAGGTCTCGCCCTCCGGCACGTCGACGACGACGGTGCCCTCGCCGACGATCGGCGACTTGTACTGGCTGATCTGGTAGCCCTGCGGCGAGTCCGGATAGAAGTAGTTCTTGCGGTCGAACACCGAGCGCAGGTTGATCTGCGCCTTCAGCCCGAGCCCGGTACGCACCGCCTGCGCGACGCACTCCTCGTTGATCACCGGCAGCATGCCCGGCATCGCCGCGTCCACCAGCGAGACATGGCTGTTGGGGTCGCCGCCGAACGCGGTCGACGAGCCGGAGAACAGCTTCGACTTCGAGGTGACCTGGGCATGGATCTCGAGCCCGATCACCACCTCCCAGTCGCCGGTGGCGCCTTTGATCAGCTTCGACGGTGTCACGGGTGCGTTCATGGCGTTATCCAGGTTCGGGCGCACCGGACGAGGTCCGGGCGGATGCTGTGTTTCGCTTCGCGCAATGATGACGGCCAGTCAAGTCCGGCAGGATGGCGCCGCCCCCTGCCCACATCAAGGGCACTGTCATAGACCTTGCCGGAACGACTGGAACGCCGCGCTCTGACGCAGCGCGTCGGCGCCGCCGCCGATCAGCATGTCGACCTGCTCGGGCGGCAGCGCAAGACGGGTCGGGATCGCTTCCAGCAGGCCGGAGCGCGGCGTGCCCAGCCGGTCGAACCCGATCCGGTCGACAAAGGTGACGACGTCGTTGCATTTCCATCCCGCCGGCAGGCCGAGCCGAGCGCGGTCGGCGCCCGACAGGCCACAGCGCCAGCGCCGCACCTTGAGGGTCCAGTCGTTGATCAGCGCGCTGAATGCCGCGTAGCTGGAGCGGACACTGGCGTCGATGGCGGTGTCGGCGGCGGCGGCGAAGAGATCGACACCCGACGGCCCCTCGAGACGGTTGGCCCAGTCGCCGGATGGTCCGCGCCCGGCGTCGACCACCAGGAACATGATCCGGCGAACCCGCGCCGCCTGGCGCTCGGTCATCGGCTCGAACGGCCGCTGCGCCGCCAGGATGCCGATGCTGAGGCCCGACAGCCCGTAATTGTCGACGAGGCCGCCATCGAGCAGCTTCACGTATTTCATCTCGCCGTCGCGATAGCGGCCGAGCGCCGACGCATAGGAGCGCAGCAGCGGTTGGGCGGACGGATTGCTCCGTGCGCGCTCGACGGCGTCGGGCAGCCGCGTCGTGCAGCCGCCAGGAAACGTTTCCAGCACGATCGGCGCAAACGCGACCGGCACCGCAGCGGATGCGGCGACCGCATCGGCGACGCGGTAGGACGAGATGTCGCTGCACAGCGCGTCAAACGCCGTCCTGCCGAAGATGAAGGGCACGCGGTTGTAGATGTCGGACGCGTTGATCCAGATCGTCGGGCGGTCGTCGCGGAACGCCGAGAAGGTCGCCCCTTCGAACACGTTCTGGTCGAGCCAGCGCGGGAACTGGCTGTCGTTGACGCCGCCGCCGAGCGCACGGCCGAGGTTGCCGATGCTGATCTCGGTGCGCAGGCCCTCTTCCGCATTGCGCAGCAGAAAGCGCTCACGGAAGTCCGCCAGAGCGCCGCGCCGCTTCAGGCCGTAATAAGCCGCCGTCACCGATCCGCCGGAGACGCCCGACACGAAGTCGATGCGGTCGAGCAGCGACTCCCGGCCGAAACGGATCCGGTCGAGCTCGTTGAGCACACCGAAGGAGAACGCCGCGGCGCGGGTGCCGCCACCGGAGAACGACAGCGCCAGCAGCACATCGCCCTCGGAGACCGGTTCAGTCGCACCAACAACATTGGCCGGCTGCGCGGTGGCGAGCGGCTGGTTGGACGGCAGGTTGTAGACCGAGGCGCAGCCGGCCACCGCCAGCGCGCTGACCACCATGACTGCCGCGAAACGCCACCAACGCACTGCACCAACTCCCGAGCCGACGCCCTAGTGTGGTGGACCTGACATTCGCTTCAGCATTTGCCGCAAGTTCTTCAAGCGAATGTCAGATCCAAAACCACACTAGAAACCTATACTTGCCAGTGGCCGCCCCTGCCTCGTGGCCTCACCGCAGCGTGAGGCGAAAACCAGAACTCCAGGTTAATCCCGGCGCCGACGCAGCCTCACCACCACCGCTTGGGCGTGAAATGGCCGGCCGACTTCTCGACCACCGACCCCAGCGAGATCAGCGTTTCCTCGTCGAACGGCCGGCCGATCAGCTGCAGCCCGAGCGGCAGTCCCTGGCTGTCCTTGCCGGCCGGAACGGCAATGCCCGGCAGGCCCGCCATGTTCACGGTCACCGTGAAGATGTCGTTGAGGTACATTTCCACCGGGTCGGCACCGCCGCGTTCGCCGATGCCGAACGCCGCCGACGGCGTCGCCGGCGTCAGGATGGCGTGAACGCCCTTGGCGAAGCAGTCCTCGAAATCCTTCTTGATGAGGGTGCGCACCTTCTGGGCGCGCAGGTAATAGGCATCGTAATAGCCTGCCGACAGCACATAGGTGCCGATCATGACGCGGCGGCGCACCTCGGCGCCAAAACCTTCGGCGCGGGTGTTCTCGTACATGTCGGTGATGTTGCGGCCGGGCACGCGCAGGCCGTAGCGCACGCCGTCATAGCGCGCGAGGTTCGACGACGCCTCCGCCGGCGCGACAATATAATAGGCCGGCAGCGCGTACCTGGTGTGCGGCAGCGACACCTCGACGAGCTCGGCGCCCGCGGCCTTCAGCCACTCGGCGCCGGCGCCCCACAGCTTCTCGATCTCCGCGGGCATACCGTCGATGCGGTACTCCCGGGGAATTCCGATCTTCATGCCCTTGACCGAGCGGCCGACCGCCGCCTCGTAGTCCGGCACCGGCAGCTCCGCCGAGGTGGAATCCTTGGCATCGTAGCCGGCCATCGAGCGCATCAGGATCGCGGTGTCGCGCACCGTGCGCGCGAACGGCCCGGCCTGGTCGAGCGACGAGGCGAAGGCGACGACGCCCCAGCGCGAGCAGCGGCCATAGGTCGGCTTCAACCCGACGATGCCGGCAAACGCCGCGGGCTGGCGGATCGAGCCGCCGGTGTCGGTGCCGGTGGCGCCGAGGCAGAGGTTGGCGGCGACCGCCGAGGCCGAGCCGCCCGACGAGCCGCCGGGCACTAGGTTGGTGTCGGAGCCCTCGCGGCGCCACGGATTGACCACCGGGCCGAACGCCGAGGTCTCGTTCGACGAGCCCATGGCGAACTCGTCATTGTTGAGCTTGCCGAGCATCACCGCGCCGTCGCGCCACAGCTGCGCGGTCACGGTCGATTCATAGGGCGGCACGAAGTTCTCGAGGATCTTCGAGCAGGCAGTGGTGCGCACGCCGCGCGTCGCGAACAGGTCCTTGATGCCGAGCGGGATGCCTTCGAGCGGCCCGCCCTCGCCCTTGGCGATCCTGATGTCGGCGGCGCGCGCCATCATGCGCGCCTCCTCCGGCGTCTCCAGCACATAGGCGTTGAGCGCGCGCGCCTGCGCCATCGCCACGAGGTGTGCGTCGGTCAGTTCGAGAGCGGTGAAGGATTTGGCTTTCAGACCGTCGCGGGCATCGGCGAGCGTCAGCGAAGTGAGGTCAGTCATTCATCAACCGGGTCACAGGAGAAAGGAGAACGGGGCGTGGAGACCGCAGGGGTGTGGGTCGAGAGCGTGGTGTCGGGGACGACCTTCGACGAGGTGAGAACCGCGAGAGCCGCGTCCATCGCCTTGTCCTGATCGGCGTCCTTGCCCTGGCGCTCCATCGCGTCGAGGTAGGCCATATAGGCCTGATAGGCCTTTTCGTCGTCGCACAGCAGGCACATCGCGGCTCTCCCGGGCTCGCCGGTTACTCGACCACCTTGGGCACCAGAAAGAAGTGATCTTCGGTCGCCGGCGCATTGGCGACCGCCATGTCGGCGATCTCGCCGTCGTTGACCGCGTCCTGCCGCTTCTTCATGTGCATCGGCGTCACCGAGGTCATCGGCTCGACGCCGGTCACGTCGACTTCGGAGAGCTGCTCGACGAACGCCAGCATGGCGTTGAGCTCGCCCTGCAGGTGGGCGACCTCGTCCTCCTTGACCGCGATCCGCGCGAGATGGGCGATCTTGCGCACGGTGGCCGCATCGACTGACATCAACGTGATCCTCAAGGTCCGGGCGGCCCACCGCCCCGATCGGGCGGAAAGGTCGGCGTCCGGTTGCGAAAGCCTGCGGCCGCAGCCGCGTTCAGCCGCCGTATAGAGCATTTCGGCGCCCCACGCCAACTCCATCGATACCACGCCGCCGCGCCGGCCAGCGGCAACGTGCTGATCTCTTGTGCTTTTTGCCTCCGCTCGAGCCGGAACCGGGTCGTCGCGGCGCCCCGATACCCACAGGCGGACGGCAAGCGCATTCGTTCCATTCAGGATATCTGCTATCCGGCGGTTCCGATCACGTCCGCATCCCGTGGCGCGCTGCGCCCGGGTCTCCCAGGCCGAGGCTTCGCGTTGACCAACTCCGCTCCACCGCGCCCTGCCTCCGCAGACGACGCGCGGCCACTGTTCTCGGTGATCATCCCGTTCGAATACCACCGCGGACAGTGGGAGCGGGCCTGGCAGGCCTGGCGCGACCAGGATTTTGACCCGCGCGCCTACGAGATCATCCTGATGATCCCCGGCGATTTCAGGGAGCGCGACCGCCTTGCCGACCTCGAGGGGCCTTCCGTCCGCGTCGTGTATTCCAAGGCCACCCACGACCTCAGCCTGTGCGCCGACGGCGCGACACGAGCACGCGGCGAATTCCTGTTCTTCACCGAATCGCATTGCTGGCCGGCGCCGAACGTCCTCACCCTGTGCCATCAGGCGCTGACGGCGAACCCGGACTGGGCCGGACTGTCGTGCCGCTCCGTCGCGATCACCCACAACGCGCTGTCGGAGGCGGAGGCGCAGATGTATGCCGCCGACATCGACCATGGCCTGACCGTGCATCCCTGGCGCAAGGTGCTCGACCAGTGCTTCGTCACGCGCCGCACCGCCTATGAAGCCTGCGGCGGCCTGCAAGCGGACTACGGCCATTTCTCCGAGTGGCTGCTGGCGGCGAGCTATCACGAGCGCGGCGAGACCATCGGCTACCTGCCCGAAGCCCTGTTCGAGCACTACTATGTCGGCGACCGCGTCGAGCTGCGCGACTTCACCCTCGACTTCACCGCCGGGGAGATGCGCTACTTCGGCGACGTCAGCGGCAGGAACCAGCAGTTGCTCGAGGTGCCGCCGGAATGGATGGGCCAGGGCAACCATGACCGCGGCGCGGCGGCGGTGCTGATGCAACTGGCAGCGCGCAGCCTCATGACCCCGGCCACATGGCGCGAGGCGCGCGGATCGCTCGCACAGCTGCGACGCTGGCTGGTTCCGGCCTTGTGCGGCGACAGTCTTGCGATCCTCGCCGCCAGGCTCGGCGTCCTGCGTCGGCAGATCGCACTGCAACTCTTTGGCGCGGGTGCCGAGCACCACGCAGGCGGCCGCTTCAAGCCCTATGTCGCCGCGCTCATCCACTGGCAGCGGCTGAGCTGCATCCGCGACTTTCGCCGCAGCGTCGCCCCGCCCCCGCCGCTGTCATTGTCATCGACGCCGCAGGCCGTGCCACTGGGCGCCACCGGCTTCCACCTGACCGAAACCTATCAGGGCACGACATTCCGCTGGAGCGAGGCCGCGGCGGCGGTCCGCTTCAGTGCTCCGGCGGGGCGGCACCGTCTCCGCCTCGCCTGCCTCCCGGTCCGCGAGATGACGCCGGCGCTCGGCCTGATGATCGCCGTCGACGGCCGGCCGCTGCCCGACACCGCCGTGACGCTGGCCGCCGACCGCGTCGAGATCGACGTCACCCTTACCGCCGCGGGCTCCCACCTGCTCGGCTGGATCTGCCGCCCGTTCGCGGCCATCGACGATCCGCGCAGCCTGGGGCTGCCGATCGTCGGCATCGCCCTCACCCCTGCGGGCGATCAGGCGCGCTGAGGCCACCAGCGGCGCAGCGCCACCAGCGCCCAGATCGCCTCGACCACGCCGAACGGCCAGGCGCCCTGCAGGAAGCCGTAGGCCGAGCCCAGCGCGCAGGCGGCGGCGAAGCCGAGGATGTACCAATGGCTGCGCTGCTCCAGCGCATAGCACACCAGCATCGCCGTCACGGCGAACAGTCCGAACCAGGTCAAGGCGTCCACGGCATCATTCCCGCTTTGCGTCGATTGCTAAGCGCGTGTTAAGCGATAGCGATGCCCGCGCCAATCCTCCCCCTCACTGACGCCGCGCCGCTCTGGCCCGAACGCGGCGCCCTCATCGGCCTCGATCTCGGCACCAAGACCATCGGCGTCGCCGTCTGCGATCCCGACCGCCGGGTCGCGACCGGCGTCGAGACCGTGCGCCGCACCGCGTTCACCGCCGACGCCAACCGCCTGCTGGCGCTCGCCGCCGAGCGCAGCGCCGTCGGCTTCGTGCTCGGCCTGCCGATCAACATGGACGGCAGTGAAGGCCCGCGCGCGCAGTCGACCCGCGCCTTTGCCCGCAACTTCGCCCGCCTCACCGAGCTCGCCATCGGCCTGTGGGACGAGCGGCTGTCCACCGCGGCGGTGGAGCGCGAGCTGATCGCCGCCGACGCCAGCCGCGCCAAGCGCGCCAAGGTGATCGACGAGCACGCCGCGATCTTCATCCTGCAGGGTGCGCTCGACCGCCTCGCGACGTTGCGCCGCTCCGGCGAGACGGCCTGAGGCATGCTGGTCGTCCTGAACGCCCTGTTGCCGGTGTTCATGCTGATCGCACTGGGGCTGATCCTGCGCCGTGTCCTGCTGCCCGACGACAGCCACTGGGTGGGCCTCGAGCGGATCGTCTACTACGTCCTGTTTCCCGCCCTGCTGATCGTGACGCTGGCGCGCGCCGACCTCGCCTCGGTGCCGGCGGCGGATGTCGGCTTCGCGCTGCTGCTCGCCGCGCTGATCACCTCGGCGCTGTGCTTCGTCGTCCGGCCCGTGCTGGCGCGGCTCGGCGTCGGCGGCCCCGCCTTCACCTCGGTGTTCCAGGGCGCGACGCGCTTCCAGACCTATGTGGCGCTGTCGGTGGTCGGCAACCTCTATGGCGCCGTGGGACTGACCCTCGCCTCGGTCGCCACCGTGGCGATGGTGCCGATCCTCAATGTGCTGAGCGTCGCGGTGATGACGCGCTACGCCGCATCCAAGCCGCTGTCGCGCTGGCAGGTCGCCGGCCTGATCCTGCGCAACCCGCTGATCTGGGCCTGCCTGATCGGCATCGCGCTCAGCCTCCTGCACATCCCGCTCACCGGGCCGGTGTTTCAGTTCGGCAACGCGCTCGGCAGCGCGTCATTGGCCGTCGGCCTGCTGATCACCGGCGCCGGATTGCGGCTCGACGGACTGCTGCGCATCGGGCCCGCGACGGCGGCGGCCGTGCTGCTCAAGCTCGTGGTGATGCCGCTGATCGCCGCCACACTGGGGCTGCTGTTCCACCTCGACGGCGCCAACCTCGCGGTCGTCGTGTGCTGCGCCGCCGTGCCCACCTCCTCCAGCGCCTATGTGCTGGCCCGCCAGATGGGCGGCGACGCGCCGCTGCTGGCGCAAATCATCACCCTGCAGACCGCGCTCGCCGCCGTCACCATGCCGCTCGCGCTGGCGCTGGTGCGGTAGGGTGTCATTTTGCGCGCCCTTAGCGTCTGACAGGAAAAGGCGTCAGGTCGTGGCGAGTTCGCAGCACTCGCCATATTTCACTGTCGTGGCCGGGCAGCGCGATCCGTCTTCGACGGATCGCTAGGACTAAGGTCTCCCGGCCACCCCGCTTAGGGACGCAGTGCCCACCTGATCGGGGTGGCCGGGACAAGCCCGGCCACGACAGAGACGTTGTCATCTCCACCATGGCCACTTGCCTTGTCCAGTCAGGCACTCAGGATGATAGAGCATAAGACCTAATCTTCCGGCAGCGCCCGCGCCAGCAGGCTGCGGCCCTCGTCAACTGAGAGATCCGCCGAGCCGTAAAAATCGCCGCGTGCGTCCGTGAGACGGGTACGGGCGAACAGCTCGGCATGCGCCGGATGGAGGCCGTTGAGCGCCGCCGCCGCCGCGAGCAGCGCCAGCTTCTCCACGGCCGCGCGCGCGAGGCGTTCGCTGTCGACGCCGCGCAGGGCCTTGGCGATGAAGCCCACGGCCTCGGCCGCGCCGGACAGGCCCTTGGTCTCGCCAACGAGCGCGGCGAGCACCGCCTGCGCCGCGTCCTGCTCGCGCGCCAGCGCGCGCAGCACGTCGAGGCACATGACGTTGCCCGAGCCCTCCCAGATCGCGTTGACCGGCGCCTCGCGGTAGTGGCGCGCCAAAATGCCGTCCTCGACATAGCCGTTGCCGCCGAGGCACTCCATCGCCTCATAGAGGAAGCCGGGAGCGCTCTTGCAGGTCCAGTACTTCACCACCGGGGTCAGCAGCCGCATCCGCGCCGCCTCGCCGGCATCGGCGCCCGCGCGGTCGAACGAATGGCACAGGCGGATGGTCAGCGCGGTCGACGCTTCGACATGCAGCGCCATGTCGGCCAGCACGCTGCGCATCAACGGCTGGTCGGCGAGATGCTTCTGGAACACGCTGCGGTGCCGGGCATGATGCAGCGCATGCGAAAGCCCCGAGCGCATCAGCCCGCTGGAGGCGATGGCGCAATCCTGCCGCGTCAGCGACACCATCTGGATGATGGTGGCAACGCCGCGCCCCTCCTCGCCGAGCCGCAGCGCATAGGCGCCAGTGAACTCGACTTCGGAGGAGGCGTTGGAGCGATTGCCGAGCTTGTCCTTGAGGCGCTGGAAATGGATCTCGTTGACGCGGCCATCCGGCATGAAGCGCGGCATGAAGAAGCAGGTCAGGCCGCCCTTGGCCTGCGCCAGCACCAGGAAGGCGTCGCACATCGGCGCCGACATGAACCATTTGTGGCCGGTGATGCGGTAGGCGTCGCCGTCCGGCTCGGCGCGGGTCATGTTGGCGCGCACGTCGGTGCCGCCCTGCTTCTCGGTCATGCCCATGCCCATGGTCATGCCGCGCTTCTGCGGCCAGGGCGCGAACGAGGGATCATAGCTGCGCGTGCCGAGCACCGGCATCACGGCGGCGAGCAGCGCCGGATCGGTCGCGAGCGCCCCCACCGCGGCGCGGGTCATGGTGATCGGGCACAGGTGCCCGGTCTCGACCTGCGCGGCGATCAAGAATTTCGCCGCGCGGATCACTTCGGCACTGCCGCCCGCCGGGCCGCCCTGCGCGCTCCAGGTCGAATTGTGCAGCCCGCCATGGGCGCTGTGCGCCATCAGTTCGTGATAGGCCGGGTGAAACTCGACGACATCGCGGCGAAAACCCTTGGCGTCGAACAGCCGCAGTTTCGGCCCGTTCTCGTTGGCGAGCCGGCCGCGCTCGGCCATCGCCGCCGAGCCCCAGTGGCCGCCGAACACCGCCAACTCGTCCTGCGCCGCATCGCCTGCCGCCGCCCGCACCGCCTCGACCAGCGGCCGATCGAATGTGAACAGGTTGACATCCTCGAATGGCGGCGACTGGTTGAAGACTTCGTGGGTCGCGAACGGTGCCTGGGTCATGGAGCAATGTCCTGTCGAAACGAACGGTTGCAAAAAGACTACGCGCTTCGCGCTCCCATTGCATCCGCCTCCCGCGCGGCTAACGGGCGCGCACGATGGGAAAATCGTAAGCCGTGCCGCCCGTGCCGGGCAGCGAGAAGTGCCACCACTCCTTGGCGTAGTTGACGAAGCCCTGTTTCGCCATCGCCGCGACCAGCAGTTGCCGCCAGCGCCGCTGCGCCGGCGTGATCGCCGCCGCCGCGGTGTGGGCCTTGGCGTCGGAGCAGTCATAGCCGGTTCCCATGTCGACGGCGTCGTCGGGCGCCCGGCGGGCGGCATCCGCGGTGCAGTCGCCATAGAGGCGGTTCGGGTCGAACGCCGCTGCCGCCGGCGCGCCCTGCTGCACCAGCGTCAAGTCGACTGCGGCGCCGGTGGAATGGCCGGAGCGCTCGGCGATGTAGCCGAGCCGGAACAGGTCCGCCTTGCGAAACCGCGGATTGTAGGCGTGCTGCGCCGGCGTCTCCACGCCGTCCCGCGACCAGGCCACCATCGCCTGCACCGCCCGCACCGGCCGGTAGCAGTCATACATCTTCAGCGACAGCCCCTGCCGGGCGAGGTCCTGCTGCACCCGCGCCAGTGCCTGCGCCACCGGCCGCTTCACGATGCATTCGGCGGCTTCATAGCCCGGCAGCCGCCGGCCGACGAAGTTGTTGACCCCGGCATAGCGAATGTCCTGCCGAATGGTCGGGGCGGCCTCGCGCAGATAGATAAAGTCATCCGGCAGCGCCTGGGCAGCCGCGCCGGCCCTGCCCGCCAAGATAAGCATAGGGACGAGCACCGGCACGAACACCAGTGCCGGCAGCGCGCCGCGCGGCCGGCGGCGGCGAACTGCGGCGAAACCGTGGACGGCGGCGCGTTCCATTGTCATCTCCCGATCAACGAAACGTCACCGACCATGTGGATCCGGCGAATGCAAGCCGGCGCGGCGGCCCGACCGGCGGGACTGAGCGGGGGATAAGTCGGCGACCGGGAATTCCACCTTGCCCCGCTTTGCAACTGTCCCTATAGGTCTTGCTTTAATGACCGCCGCACCGAAATCGTCCTTCGTCTTCGCCCACCGGCATCTGCTGGGGATCGAAGGCCTTTCCCATCACGACATTTCCGGCCTGCTCGACCTCGCCGAAGAGTATGTCGAGCTCAACCGCCAGGTCGACAAGAAGCGCTCCGACCTGCGCGGGCGCACCCAGGTCAACCTGTTCTTCGAGGCCTCCACCCGCACCCAGTCGTCGTTCGAGATCGCCGGCAAGCGGCTCGGCGCCGACGTCATGAACATGTCGGTGTCATCGTCCTCCATGCGCAAGGGCGAGACCCTCATGGACACCGCGGTGACGCTGAACGCCATGCACCCGGACATCCTGGTGGTGCGCCACCACGCCTCCGGCGCGGTGGAACTCCTGGCGCGCAAGGTCGACGGCTCGGTGATCAATGCCGGTGACGGCGCCCACGAGCATCCGACCCAGGCGCTGCTCGACGCGCTGACCATCCGCCGCAACAAGGGCCGGCTCGAAGGGCTGCTGGTCGCGATCTGCGGCGACATCATGCATTCGCGCGTCGCCCGCTCCAACATCCTGCTGCTCAACACCATGGGCGCGCGGGTGCGCGTCGTCGCCCCCTCCACGCTGCTGCCGCCGGGCATCGAGCGCATGGGCGTCGAGGTCGCGCGCGACATGCGCGAGGGCCTCAACGGCGCCGACATCGTCATGATGCTGCGCCTGCAGCGCGAGCGCATGAACGGCTCGCTGATCCCCTCGAGCGGCGAGTACTTCCAGTATTTCGGCCTCGACCAGAAGAAGCTGTCCTACGCCAAGCCGGACGCGCTGGTGATGCACCCCGGACCGATGAACCGCGGCGTCGAGATCGACTCCATCGTGGCCGACGGCGCGCAGTCGCTGATCCGCGAGCAGGTCGAGATGGGCGTCGCCGTGCGCATGGCGGTGCTGGAAGCGCTCGCCCGCAACCTGCCGAACGCGTGACGCCATGCTGACCGACCGCCGCCCCATCCTGCTCGCCAACGCCCACATCATCGACCCGTCGCGCGACTTCGACGGCCCCGGCGACGTGCTGATCGCCGACGGCGTGATCCGCGACGCCCGCCGCGGCATCGGCGCCGCCGGCGTCCCCGAAGGCACCGACATCGTCAATTGCGCCGGCAAGGTCGTGGCCCCCGGCCTGATCGACATGCGCGCCTTTGTCGGCGAACCCGGCGCCAGCCACCGCGAGACCTTCGCCTCCGCGAGCCGCGCCGCGGCCGCCGGCGGCATCACCACCATCATCTGCCAGCCCGATACCTCGCCCGTCATCGACAACTCGGCGACGGTGGACTTCGTGCTGCGCCGCGCCCGCGACACCGCGATCGTCAACATCCATCCGATGGCCGCGCTGACCAAGGGCATGCGCGGCGAGGAGATGACCGAGATCGGCCTGCTCAAGGCCGCCGGCGCCGTCGCGTTCACCGACGGCAGCCACAGCGTGATGAACGCCCAGGTGATGCGGCGCGCCCTGACCTACGCCCGCGACTTCGACGCGCTGATCGTGCACCACACCGAGGACCCGCAGCTGGTCGGCGACGGCGTCATGAACGAGGGCGAGTTCGCCTCGCGCCTCGGCCTGCTCGGCATTCCCACCGCGGCCGAGGCCGTGGTGCTGGAGCGCGACATGCGCCTCGTGGCGCTGAGCGGCGGCCGCTACCACGCCGCCTCGATCTCCTGCGCGGAATCGCTCGACATCCTCAGCCGCGCCCGCGACGCCGGCCTCAAGGTCAGCGCCTCGGTCTCGATCAACCACCTGACGCTGAACGAGAACGACATCGGCCCCTACCGCACCTTCCTCAAGCTGGCGCCGCCGCTGCGCAGCGAGGAGGATCGCCTGGCGCTCGCCGCCGCGGTGACCTCGGGGCTGATCGATGTCGTGATGTCCGACCACAACCCGCAGGACGTCGAGACCAAGCGCCTGCCGTTCGCCGAAGCCGCCGCCGGCGCGATCGGGCTGGAGACCATGCTGCCGGCCGCGCTGCGCCTCGTGCACAATGACGGCCTCAAGCTGCCCGCCCTGATCCGCGCCATGTCGACGCGCCCGGCGGAGCTGCTCGGCCTGCCCGGCGGCACGCTGCGGCCCGGCGCGCCCGCCGACGTCATCGTGATCGACACCGACGTGCCGTGGGTGCTCGATCCCGCCGACCTCAAGTCGGCGTGCAAGAACACCCCGTTCGACGAGGCCAAGTTCTCCGGCCGCGTCGAGCGCACCATCATCGGCGGCCGCACGGTCTACGAACTGGTGTGATGTGGACGGCCGTGAGATGCGGCACGTAACCCCTCATCCTGAGGAGCCCGCGCAGCGGGCGTCTCGCTGGGATGAGGCCACCTGAGGACGCTGTTTGGCCTCATGGTTCCCCTCACCATGAGGAGAAATATCGAATGATGTGGCAGGATGCCTCGATCGTTCGCCTTCACCGCAAGGAGCTGCAATGTCGCGTGAACTGATGCTGCTGGCGGCCCTCGTGCTCGGCTACCTGCTCGGCTCCATTCCGTTCGGGCTGATCCTGACGAAACTCGCCGGCGGCGGCGACATCCGCGCCATCGGCTCCGGCAACATCGGCGCCACCAACGTGCTGCGCACCGGCCGCAAGGGCCTCGCCGCGGCGACCCTGATCGGCGACATGCTCAAGGGCACGATCGCCGTCATCATCGCCGGCTTCGCCGCCGGCCCGGAGGCCGCCATGGCGGCCGCGCTCGGCGCCTTCCTCGGCCACCTGTTTCCGGTGTGGCTGAGCTTCAAGGGCGGCAAGGGCGTCGCCACCTATATCGGCGTGCTGCTCGGCCTGTTCTGGCCCGGCGCCCTCGCCTTCGCCGTGGTCTGGCTCGCCACCGCCGTGACCTCGCGCTACTCGTCGCTGTCGGCGCTGGTAGCGAGCGCGGCGACCCCGCTGTCGCTGTGGTGGTTCGGCCACCATCCGCTGGCCATCCTGTTCGTCGTGCTGACGGTCTTGCTGTGGTGGAAGCACCGGCCCAACATCGAGCGGCTGATGAACGGGACCGAGGGCCGCATCGGCAGCAAGGGCTGACGCCGGCCCCGTGACGATTGTCGCGGCGGCAAAGTTCGGCGACACTCCCTTCGCTTTCGCCGGGGGGCCACGTGGACAGCCAATCGCCTGACACTTCATCCCTGACCGACACCGAGCGGCGCGACTGGCTGCGGCTGATCCGCAGCGAGCATGTCGGGCCGCGCACCTTTCACATGCTGCTGCGCCATTGCGGCAGCGCCGCCGCCGCGCTCGCCGCCCTGCCCGAGTTCGCCCGCCGCGGCGGCGCGGTGCGGCCGGGCAGGATCTTGAGTGTGGCCGACGCGGAGCAGGAGATCGCGCAAGCGCGGCGCCTCGGCATGCGGCTGATCGCCTGCTGCGAGGCCGCCTATCCGTCCCGGCTCGCGCAGATCGACGATCCGCCGCCACTGCTCGGCGTGCACGGCTCAGCCGATGCCCTGCTGCGCCCGATGCTCGCCATCGTCGGATCGCGCAACGCCTCCGGCGCCGGACAGAAGGTCGCGCAGATGCTGGCGCACGACCTCGGCGACGCCGGCTTCGTCGTCGTCTCCGGCCTTGCGCGCGGCATCGACCAGGCCGCCCACCGCGCTGCGCTCGCGAGCGGCACCGTCGCCGTGCTTGCCGGCGGCCTCGACCGCCTCTATCCGCCGGAGCACGCCGACCTCTTCGCCGCGATCGTGCAGTCGACGGGCTGCGCGATCTCGGAAATGCCGCTCGGCTACACTGCGCGCGCCCACGATTTTCCCCGCCGCAACCGCCTGATCTCCGGGCTGTCGCTCGGGGTCGTCGTGGTGGAAGCGGCGGAGCGGTCCGGCTCGCTGATCACTGCGCGCTTTGCCGGCGAACAGGGCCGCGAGGTGTTCGCGGTGCCGGGCTCGCCGCTCGATCCGCGCTGCGCCGGCACCAACGCCCTGATCAAGCAGGGCGCGGTCTTCATCACCTCGGCCGCCGACGTGATCGAGGCGGTGCGGCCGATCCTCGGCCGGCCGACGCAGGCCCTGGAGGAGCCGGACTTGCTTCCCGGCGGCGCCGATCCCGGTGATGGCGAGCGCCAGCGGATCGTCGCCCTGCTCGGTCCGACCGCGGTCAGCCTCGACGACCTCATCCGCCTGTCGGGAGCGCCGCCGGCGATGGTGCGCATGGTGCTGCTGGAGCTCGAGCTCGCCGGACGGCTCGAGCGTCGCGGCGGCGGACTGGTCGCGCTGGTCTAACGACGCCGACGACCTGATCTAAGGTGCTTAAATACCCCAAACGTCAACGCATCCACAGGTTGCGAACGACTGAATTCAAAACCATATGTATATGAAACTGGCCCAAAATCAGGCCCCTCCCTTGCCGGTTCCTTAAGCGATCACCGGATGTCCATTTGACAGGACCGGCCGATTTACCCATGTATCCGCCATCGCGGCCGGCGCGACTCTCGCGAAACCGACCTGCTATCTTCCCATAAGTTATTGGAAAGACATGAATATCGTTATTGTCGAGTCGCCCGCAAAGGCCAAGACGATCAATAAGTATTTGGGGTCGTCCTATGAGGTTCTGGCCTCGTTCGGCCATGTCCGCGACCTGCCGGCCAAGAACGGGTCGGTAGATCCAGAGTCCAATTTCAAGATGATCTGGGAAGTCGACGCCAAGGCCGCCGGCCGGCTCAACGACATCGCCCGTGCGGTCAAGGGCGCCGACAAGCTGATCCTGGCGACCGACCCTGATCGCGAGGGCGAAGCGATCTCCTGGCACGTCCTGGAGGTGCTGAAGGAGAAGCGCGCGCTCAAGGACCAGGAAATCGAGCGCGTGGTGTTCAACGCCATCACCAAGCAGGCCGTCACCGAGGCGATGAAGCACCCGCGCCAGATCGACGGCGCGCTGGTCGACGCCTACATGGCGCGCCGGGCGCTCGACTACCTGGTCGGCTTCAACCTGTCCCCGGTGCTGTGGCGCAAACTGCCCGGCGCCCGCTCGGCGGGCCGCGTGCAGTCGGTGGCGCTGCGCCTCGTCTGCGACCGCGAGCTCGAGATCGAGAAGTTCGTCGCCCGCGAGTACTGGTCGCTGATCGCGACGCTGTCGACGCCGCGCGGCGACAACTTCGAAGCCCGCCTCGTCGGCGCCGACGGCAAGAAGATCCAGCGTCTCGACATCGGCTCGGGCGCCGAGGCCGAGGATTTCAAGAAGGCGATCGAGGCGGCGAATTTCACCGTGTCCACGGTGGAAGCCAAGCCTGCGCGCCGCAACCCCTACGCCCCGTTCACCACCTCGACGCTGCAGCAGGAGGCGAGCCGCAAGCTCGGCTTCGCGCCGGCGATCACCATGCGCATCGCCCAGCGCCTCTATGAAGGCGTCAACCTCGGCGGCGAGACCACCGGCCTCATCACTTATATGCGTACCGACGGCGTGCAGATCGCCAACGAGGCGATCGTGCAGGCGCGCAAGGTGATCGGCGAGGACTACGGCAAGGAGTATGTGCCGGAGCAGCCGCGCCAGTACCAGACCAAGGCCAAGAACGCCCAGGAAGCGCACGAAGCGATCCGTCCGACCGACCTGTCGCGCCGCCCGCGCGACATGGCCAAGAAGCTCGATCCCGACCAGGCCAAGCTCTATGAGCTGATCTGGCTGCGCACCATCGCCAGCCAAATGGAATCCGCCGAGCTCGAGCGCACCACCGTCGACATCACCGCCAAGGCCGGCGCGCGCACGCTGGAGCTGCGCGCCACCGGCCAGGTCGTGAAGTTCGACGGCTTCCTCGCGCTCTATACCGAAGGCACCGACGACGCCGGCGACGACGACGACAGCCGCCGCCTGCCCGCCATGAGCGAGGGCGAAGCGCTCAAGCGCGAGGGTCTTGCGGTCAATCAGCATTTCACCGAGCCGCCGCCGCGCTTCTCCGAAGCCTCGCTGGTCAAGCGCATGGAAGAGCTCGGCATCGGCCGGCCCTCGACCTACGCCTCGATCATCCAGGTGCTGAAGGACCGCGGCTATGTGAAGCTCGACAAGAAGCGGCTGCACGGCGAGGACAAGGGCCGCGTCGTGATCGCGTTCCTGGAAAACTTCTTCGCACGCTATGTCGAGTTCGACTTCACCGCCAACCTCGAAGAGCAGCTCGACCGCATCTCCAACAACGAGATCTCCTGGCAGCAGGTCCTCAAGGACTTCTGGCGCGACTTCGTCGGCGCCATCAACGACATCAAGGATGTGCGCGTCTCCCAGGTGCTCGACGTGCTCGACGAGATGCTGGGGCCGCACATCTATACTCCGCGCGAGGACGGCGGCGATCCGCGCCAGTGCCCGACCTGCGGCACCGGCCGCCTCAACCTCAAGGCCGGCAAGTTCGGCGCCTTCGTCGGCTGCTCGAACTATCCGGAGTGCCGCTACACCCGCCCGCTCGCCTCCGGCGGCGAAGGCAGCGGCGACCGCGTGCTCGGCCAGGATCCGGACACCGGCTTCGACGTCGCCGTGAAGTCGGGCCGCTTCGGGCCCTACATCCAGCTCGGCGAGCAGAAGGACTATTCCGAGGACGACAAACCCAAGCGCGCCGGCATCCCCAAGGGCATGTCGCCGGGCGACGTCGAGCTCGAGCTCGCGCTCAAGCTGCTGGCGCTGCCGCGGCAGGTCGGCATCCATCCCGAGGACGGCGAGCCGATCAAGGCCGGCATCGGCCGCTTCGGCCCCTATGTGCAGCATAACAAGACCTATGCGAGCCTCGAGGCCGGCGACGACGTCTACACCATCGGCCTCAACCGCGCGGTGACGCTGATCGCCGACAAGATCGCCAAGGGGCCGAGCAAGCGGCGGTTCGGCGCCGACCCCGGCAAGCCGGTCGGCGAGCACCCCGAGCACGGCACCATCAGCCTCAAGAGCGGCCGCTACGGCGCCTATGTGACGGCCGGCGGCATCAACGCCACCATTCCGTCCGACAAGACGCCGGACGCCCTGACGCTGGCCGAGGCCATCGCGCTGATCGACGAGCGTGCCGCCAAGGGCGGCGGGGCCAAGAAGGCCGCGCCGAAGAAGGCGGCCAAGGCCAAGGCCCCCGCCAAGGGCAAGGCCGCCAAGGCGACTGACGCCGACGGC
>JBFLYG010000008.1:0-264136 GCA_040756765.1 Pseudomonadota bacterium
AGCCCTAGCGGCTCAGGAGCACTCGATCCGACGATCGGCGACCCACTCCGGGTGGCTGCCCGGAGTGGGTCGTTCCTTGTGGAACGGGCACAGAATAGCGTTTCTCGCTAATACAAGGAGCGCGGCAAGGCCGCGCGTCTCGAACCATGAGGCCGACGAGACGCAACGTACGGGCCTCATCCCTCGAGACGCCCGCGACGCGGGCTCCTCGGGATGAGGGGAAAGGCTGGCGTTGGCACAACTCAATCGACGGCGAGTTGAGATCGCCCAGAGTCCTGGCTCACGCCGCCTGTGCGGCGTTCTTGCCGAACCGCGCCAGCAATTCGACGATCGATGACGCCGGCCGTGCCGGGCTGAACAGGAAGCCCTGCACCTCGGTGCAGCCTTCGGCGCGCAAGCGGTCGAGCTGCTCGCGCGTCTCGACCCCTTCCGCCGTCGTCGCGATGCTGAGGCTGCGCGCCAGCCCCGAGATCGCGCGCACGATGGCGATGCAGTCGGCGCGCTCCGGCAGGTCGCGGATGAACGAGCGGTCGATCTTGATCTTGTCGAACGGAAAGCTGCGCAGGTAGCTCAGCGACGAATAGCCGGTGCCGAAGTCGTCCATCGAGATGCGCACGCCGAGCCCGCGCAGCTGATGCAGCGTCTGCAGGTTGGCGTCGGTCTCGGCCAGCAGCACCGATTCGGTGATCTCGAGTTCGAGACGATGCGCCGGCAGCCGTGAATGCGCCAGCGCCGCCACCACGGCCGACACCAGGTTGCGGCTCTTGAACTGCACCGGCGACAGGTTCACCGCCACCTTGATGTCGGACGGCCACTGCGCGGCGTCGCTGCAGGCGGTGCGCAGCACCCATTCGCCGATCTGCACGATCAGCCCGATGTCCTCGGCCACCGGAATGAACTCCACCGGCGAGACCATGCCGCGCTCGGGATGGCGCCAGCGCAGCAGCGCCTCGAACGAGGTGATGCGGTCCGCCGACAGGTTGACCAGCGGCTGGTAATGCAGCTCGAACTCACCGCAGGCGAGCGCGTGACGCAGGTCGGCCTCGAGCGCCCGCCGCGCCTGGGCCTGGCGGTCCATTTCCCGTTCGAAGAAATGATGGGCGCCGCCGCCATCGGCCTTGGCGCGGTAGAGCGCCATGTCGGCGGTGCGCAGCAGCGCCTCGGACGTGTCGCCGTCGAGCGGCGCGATGGCGATGCCGATGCTGGCGCCGATGGAGATGTCGCGGCCGTCGATGTCGTAGGGCTGGCTGAGATCGGCGATCAGGCGGTTGGCGCGGTCACCGGCCTCCGCCGGTCCCGAGATCTGGTCGAGGATCAGCGCAAACTCGTCGCCGCCGAGGCGGGCCGCGAGATCGCCGACGCCGAGCGCGGCCTTGAGGCGCTGCGCGACCTGCTGCAGCAGCCGGTCGCCGACGGGATGGCCGAAGGAATCGTTGACGCCCTTGAACATGTCGAGATCGAGACACAGCACCGCCGCCTGGCGGTCGGCGCGGCTGCACTGCTCCACCGTGTGCTGCAGGCGCTGCTGCAGCATGACGCGGTTCGGCAGATCGGTCAGCGCATCGTGGTGCGCCATGTAGGAGATCTTGGCCTCGGCCTTGCGGCGCTCGGTGACGTCGATGATCGCCACCATGAAGGCGCTGCGGCCGCCGAAATTGACGCGGCGGCCATAGGTCAGCACCTCGATCTCGCTGCCGTCGGCGCGCACATGCCGCCAGCTGCGGCGCGACTGGTAGCTGTCGTCGAGCTCGCGCAGCGTCTTGAGATGAATGTCGCGCTCGTCGCTCGGCCAGATGTCGGAGGTCTGCATCCGCAGGAACTGGTCGCGGCTGTAGCCGTAGTGCACGATCGCCGCGTCGTTGACGCCGAGGAACGCGAAGGTCTCCTCGTCGAACACCCACATCGGCATCGGGTTGCTCTCGAACAGCAGACGGAACGACTGTTCGCGGCGCTTGAGGTCGGTGACGTCGGTGACCGTCGCCGACAGCAGGTCGCCGATCGCAGCGACGCTGATGCGCAGATGCGCGCCGCGTTCGGTCGCGATTTCGAACTGCTCGGGCTGGCTGCTCTCGATGACGGCGCTGAGGCGCCGCAGCACCTCGGGCGACGCCAGGTCGTGGCTGCCTTCGCTGAGGCGGTGCCAGCGCAGCGCCTCGGCCGGTTGCTGCAGCAGGCGGGCCGCGCCCTGGTTGAGATCGACGATCTGGAAATCGACCGTCGTTCGCAGCGCGTTGCGGCAGGCGGCGAGCGCGAGGAAGCCGTCGTCGGTGGCGCGGAAGATGGTGTCGACGAGGCTGTAGCCTTCGCCGCGCTCATGCACGTAGGCCGAGATCAGCGGCGGTCCCCAGCGATGCGCCATCGGCATCGCATAGATGTCGAAGGTGCGCACGAGGCCGTTGGCGACATGATAGGCCGAGGTCGCATAGGGCCGCAGGCTGCCGAGCGCATTGGCTGCGACCTCCGACAGCACGCCGGCATATTCCGGGGCGAGATCCGCGACGCGGGTATCCCAGGCGTCCTGTCCCAGCCACTGCCGCAGCGCGCGCCCGGTGCGCATGATGGTCAGCGTCTCGCCGCTGCCCTGCAGCAGCGCCATGTGATCAGCGAGCCGGCCCATGCTGCCGAGCACGACTTCCTCGTAGGCTGGAAGCTGCTCGCCAGGACGCAGCGCGGCGAACCATTTGCGCCGCAGCGTCCCCATGTCGTTCATCGCTTCACCGAGAACCTCGTCCTCGATCGTCTTCCTGACGGCACCCACGACTTCCCCTTTCCGCACACGCAGCGAAAATCGCGGTTAATTCAACCTTGCCTGATTGACGATCGGTAAAAAGTTCCGGGCAACCTTTTATTATGACGCTTTTAAGACGAGCGATGGTTAGCAGCTGGAAACCATTGGCGCAGCAATACAATCGTGATTGCCGCGAATGGCCGTCAACGTTGCAGAAAGATGAATGAACGGCTGCGCCAGAAGCGCGTCAGCGCGCGATCACCTCGACCTCGCCATCGACGCCGTTCACGACATTGAACGAGCGCTCGAACACCTTGCCTTCGTTCTTGGCGATGGCGCGGTATTCGCCTTCGGCGAGGATGACGCGCGGGAACGCGCCGATCGATTCCTTGACGACGTCGCCCCCCGGCGTGATCACCGACCACGCGGTGTTGGCGAGCGCTTCGCCGCCCTTGTCGCCGACCAGTTTCAGCGTGATCACCGCGGCCCGATGGGTAACGGTGACATCGGTGAGCTTGCCGGCCTGGATGCGGATGTCGGAGCGCACGACCGAGTTGGCGTCGCCGTAGTTCGAGATGATGTAGTAGGTGCCCTCGGGCACCAGCAGCACTTCACCGGCCGCGACGTTCTGGGCGAGCGGCGCGCGGTCACCAACCTCGAACTGGCTGCCCTTGAAGATGCTGAACGCGATCTGGTTCGGCGGGATCTTGCTGGTGCCGACCTTGCCCTCGATGCGCAAGCCTCCGGCCGGCAGATCGAACATCTCGCGGGTGGTGTCCTGGCGCAGCGTCACCGGCCGCACCGCGCTGACGAGACCGAGCCCGACATGCACCACGTAGCTGCCCGGCGGCAGCACGATGTTGGGGGTCGGGGTGCGGTCCTCGCGGATCAGCTTGAATGCGCCGGCGACATCGGGCTTGTCGGCATAGACCCGCCAGACCAGCCCGCTGTTGACCGCGGCCATGTCCTTGCCGAAGCGCGCCGAGAGCGCCAGCACCGCCTGCCCGGGGGTCGCCACTGCGGCGACGGCCGGCGGCGGCGCGAGGGGAGCGGCGGACACCGGCGGCTGGGTGATGGGCCCCGGCAGGCTCGTCGGCCCGGCGGCGGCCCCTGACGGCGGCGCGAGGTTCATGGCGGGGCCGGCCGGGGCCTCGGGAACCGCGCGTGGCGGAATCGGCGGCGGCCGGTCCGAAAACAGCTGGGCATCGGCCTGCTCGGGGCGCGCCAGCATGCCTGCCACCAGCAGCACGAACAGGGCGGCCGCAAGCGGTCGCCCGGCGCGCCAGGTTTGGTGGCATTTCGGTGTCATGACCCAGTTTTTCGACTGAAAACACGGCGATTTCAAGCCTCTGGCCGCCGAATTCGGCACCGCTTCACATGCCTCCCTCCCCCCGCACAACCAGGGCATGCGCGCCCGGCGCATTGGCGGGCTGCCGTCCGGTCATGCCCCTACGCCCGACGGATTAAGGCGAACGGCACAATTGCCGCCTATATGTGTTGCGATAGCTGGGGGCGAAACCTGATCTGCGAGTCGGCACGACCGGCTCCGCGCCCGTAGGAGACCGTCGTGCTGGAAAGTTTGATCGGACGTAACCGGGACAACCGCGACAAGGCGGGCCTGGGACCGACACGGCGTCCCACCATCGGGCTCGCGCTCGGCGGCGGCGCGGCGCGGGGCTTCGCCCATATCGGCATCCTGCGGACGCTGATCGCCAACGGCATCCTGCCGGACATCGTGGTCGGCACCTCGATCGGCGCGGTGGTCGGCGGCAGCTACGCGGCCGGCCATCTCGACACCCTCGAGGACTGGGCGCGCAGCCTGCAGCCCAAGAACATCTTCAGCTACCTCGACATCCGCCTCAACGGTTCCGGCCTGATCGGCGGCAACAAGCTCGCCGCCCAGCTCGAGGCGGCGATGGGCCGCACCCGCATCGACGAGCTGCCGCTGCGCTTCGCCGCCATCGCCACCGAGATCCAGACCGGGCACGAGATCTGGCTGACCCACGGCCGCGTGGTCGACGCCATGCGCGCCTCCTATGCCCTGCCGGGGATCTTCGCACCGGTGGCGATCGGCGACCGCTGGCTGATCGACGGCGCGCTGGTCAATCCGGTACCGGTGTCGGCCGCGCGGGCGCTCGGCGCCGAGATCGTGATCGCGGCCAATGTCAGCACCGACGTGTTCGGCCATGGCACCATCATCTCCACCTATGGCGCGGTGGAGGACAGCATCGAGGAAGAGGTCGTGGCGCCGCCGAAGCGCGGCATCGGCAAGTTCTTCTCGGCCGAGCGCACGGTGAAGCGGGAATTCTTCGGCAGCGGCGACCGTCCCGGCATCTCTACGGTGATGGTCGAGGCCTTCAACATCATGCAGGACCGCATCACCCGCGCCCGCCTCGCCGGCGACCCGCCGGACGTGCTGATCTCGCCGCGGGTCGGCAAGATCGGCTGGTTCGACTTCCATCGCGCCGACGAGACCATCGCCCACGGCGCGCGCGCCGCGGAACGCACCATCGAATCGATCCAGGAAGCGATCGCGATCCTGTCGCCGACCTCCAGTAACACCCCGGGAATCGGCGCCGACCAGAATCTCGCGCCCTGACGCCGCGCACCTTCGCAGCTGTCCGGGGCCTGATCAGGCCGTCTTGATGTAGTCGTGCAGCGCCTGCTGCTCGCGTTCGTATTCCTCGACCCGCGACTTGACCACGTCGCCGATGGAGATCAAGCCGACCAGACGATCACCGTCGAGCACCGGCAGATGGCGGAACTTGCCGGTGGTCATGGTCTCCATGATGTAGGCGACCGTATCGGTTTCCTTGCAGGTGACGACCTTGCGCGTCATCACCGCGCTCACCGGCTCGTCGAGCACGGCGGCGCCGCGCTCACCGAGCACGCGCACGATGTCGCGCTCGGACAGGATCCCTTCGAGATGCTGTCCCTGCATCACCAGCACTGCGCCGATCCGCCGTTCCGACAGCAGCTTGATCGCCGCCGACAGCTTGGCGCCCGGCTCGACGCCCAGCACCTGATGCCCCTTGGCATTGAGAATCGTCCTTACCGTCATCGTCGCCTCCTGAGAAAAACAACCGCTTTGCAGATGCCGCGGCCTTGTATTTTTTCAGTCGTCAAACAATCGCAGTGTCGACTAGTGTCCCGAATCCGAAGTTCGCACGATTTCTCGGCTAGCTCCTTCGCGAACTTCGGATTCGATAAGGACACTAGCAAGATATAATTCTCTAGTGTCCTGATCGGTTCGCAAGTTCGAAATGAGTTCGCTGCAAACGCTACGAACCTGCGAACCGGGACACTAAGTTCCAATGATGATGGATGAAATCAGGCGGACTCGCAAGGCAGCCGCGGCGTGATGGCAGGCGCGTCACACGCTGCCGTCGGAAACATCTGCCGACGGTTGTTCGGCCGGCGGTGCCGGCAACGCTTCGCTGCGCCGCGCCACGGGATCGAACAGCGAGAACAGCACAAGCCCGGCGAGGAAGCCGCCGATATGGGCCTGCCAGGCGATGCTCTGCGCCGAGCTGGCCACTGCAATCGATCCCACGCCGAACACGATGTTGATGCCGAACCACACCGCGAGAAACGCCAGCACCCGCGGGTTGCGCAGCGCCTGAACCAGCGGCAGCGCCGGAACTCGCGCGGCGACATCGGCATCGGCGCGGCGCCCGAACGCAAGAAAGCTGCCATGGCCGAACGCGAAGCGGATCGCCCCCGCCATCGCCCCCGACACCGCCGCCGATGCGCCGATCATCGGCGCGACCTCGTGCTGATGGGTGAGGAGATGGGCGACCGCCCCCGCCACCGCGGTGACGGCGAGGAACAGGAAGAAGCGCGCCGCGCCGAACCGCCGCGCCAGCGCGCTGCCGAACGGCAGCATCCACAACGCATTGAAGATGATGTGGCTGGCATCGGCATGCAGCAGCGCGTAGGTCAGGAAGGTCCAGACCGCCGCCCCCTCGCCGCCGGGAAAGCGCGGATCGGACAGCGCCAGGTCGTAGCGCGCCGGCACGAAGCCGAAGGCCCAGATCATCCACTCGCCGAGGTCCAGCGGCAGCAGGATCCGGACCACATGGACGATCGCCAGCAGCGCGATCAGCGCCGTCATGGCGCCGGGAATGGTCAGGATCGGTTCGCGAGAGGGGGCCAACGGTTGCGGGTCCAGACAGGTCTCTATGCCCGCCGGGATCGGCGACGCGGCAGGCGATGTCCAGAGATAGGCGGCTTTGCCGGCCCGGCGCAAGCGCTGCATTGCATCGCAACACGACAAATTCCGCCGCCGCCGCGACGTCTCGCCGGCCGCTGGCCACCAACGCAAAAGGGAGGGCGAAAGCCCTCCCTTTAGGGATCGCTGGGGAGCGATCTGAAGTGGCCTTGCCGCGGGATCCCCACCCCTCCCCGCGATGACCAGTCTGCTTGACGCCGTCTGTTATCCGCCGCGCGGCGGCCGGCCGTGGAGAACAACCGGCGCCGTTCAGGCGTGGGTGGATACTACCCAAGTTCCGGGAAACCCCAACCCAATCGTTAACTCAAGGTTAACGAAGCCGGCGCCGCGAGATGCACAAGTTACCGAGGTCTTAAAGGATATGGTGAATTTAACCTTAACAGCACAAAGCCGCCCGCGCCCCCGCCGGCGGCATGGACGCTGCAAATTCCCTCCTGCACAAACGATCAACGCCCGAAGGTGACCGGTTCCGGAACACAAGTGTCCACCCCGGTCTCCCTTCGGGGCAGGAATGCAGGCTATGAAGCACCCTTCGAACCGGGCCTTTTTCGACTATTGGGACAGCAAGCGCGGCGACGCGGCGGCTCCCGATCGCAGCGAGTTCGATCCCGATGCGGTGCGCGAGCTGCTGGGCGATATTTTCGTGCTGGCGTTCGATCTCACGGACGGCTTCCCGTTCCGCGTTGCCGGAACGCGGGTGTGCGCCCTGCTCGGCGGCGATGCCAAGGGGCGGAGCTTCCCCGAACTGTTCACGGCCGGCAGCCGCGCCGAGATCACCGACATCCTCACCATTGTCGGCGAGGAGACGCAGCCGGCCATCGCCGGCGTCACCGCCCGCGCCGCCGACGGCACGCCGGCGCCGCTGGAACTGCTGCTGCTGCCGTTCAGCGCCCGCAGCCATGCCCCGCTCAGCCTGACCGGCCTGCTGGCGCCGTTCAACGGCCCGATCGGCCCGATGACCGATTTCACCCTCACATCATGGCGCTATCTCGCGGCGCGGCCGAAGCCCCGCGCCGTGCGCCGCTGGTCGGCGGTGCGCGGCTTCATGGTGTACGAGGGACTGCGCTGAGCCCGTCGAGCGGCGCCGTTACGGTGTCGCGGCGATCGGCATGAGCGGCGCGCCGTCCGCCGCGAACGCCTCGACCTTGTCACCGATCGAAAACGACATCAGGTCGCTGCCGATCATGAACGGCCCCTTGTAGGTGCTGTGCGTGCGCGCGGTCAGCGCTTGCACCGGCACGTCCTGGACCGGCTTCACCCCGGCAAACACGATGTGGGAGTAGACCGCGAGCTTCGGCTTGGCGCGCGAGAAGATCTTTCCGGCCTCCTCCGGCGAGGTGTGATGGTCCTCGATGGCGCGGTACTCCGGCCGCGCCTTGATCAGCTCGGGCTCGATGACCGCGACCTCGTGGATCAGCAGGTCGGCGCCCCCGGCGGCGTTGGCGATGCGCTCGTCATACTTGGTGTCGCCGGACAGCACGACCTTGTGGCCGGCATATTCCACCACATAACCATAGGCGGGCCGGATGTGCTCGCCATGGTTGACCTCGATCGCCGAGACCTTGACGCCGTCCTTGTCATAGACCGGGCCGGCCACGATGTCCTTGGCGTCGAATGCGACGCCCGCCGCAGGGAAATGCTCGTCCTCGGTGCGGATGCGGATGTCCTCGGCAAAGGCCTTGGTGAGGTTGTCGGTCATCGCCACCGTGCCCCTGGGCCCGAACATCACCATCGGGGTCTTGCGCGAGCCCCAGGGGGTGCCGATCCAGCCGGTCAGCCACATGTCGGGCAAGCCGACGATGTGGTCGGAATGCAGATGGGTGATGAAGTGGGCGGTGATCGCACCGAGCGGGATCTTTCTCTCGAACAGCCGGATCGCCGAGCCGCGTCCGAGGTCGAACACCAGCTTCTGGCCGCCCGCCTCGACCAAAGTGGACATGCTGTAGATGTCCGGCCGCGGCGTCGGGGTTCCGGTTCCCAGCAGGGTCACGCGGATATCCGGTGCCTTGTCCGCCGCCATCGCCGAGGTCCACCCCGCGGCGAGCAGCGTCGCCCCTACAATCAGCTTCCAGGTCAATCGGGCCACCGGGCAAACTCCTCCATGGGTCGTCATGATGGCGCCCTGTCCGGCGCCGGCTGGCGACGAGACTAGGGACGCCGTGGCGTCAATGGGATCAATCTTTCGGTCGATGGCGGGAAGCGGCCGCCCGTCCCGCCACGCTAACCCTGCATTAACCCTGACGGCCGTAAGGTTGCCTCGATCGACCCGCGGTTGAGTGGTACGAATTTATGGTGCTGGCGCAGCGAAAATCGGCCCTGCCCGTTGCAGAGGAGCGACGGCGTTTTCAGCGCGTCAAAGTGCACCTGCTCGGGCGGTACATGCTTCCCGACCGGCGCGAATTTCCATGCCAGGTGATCAACATGTCCCCCGGGGGCCTCGCCATGCTGGCGCCCGGCATCGGCAATGTCGGCGATCGCGTCATCGCCTATCTCGACCATGTCGGCCGTGTCGAGGGCAAGATCACCCGCATCATCGACAATGGCTTCGCCATGACGGTGAACGCCACGCCGCGCAAGCGCGACAAGATGGCCGCGCAGCTCACCTGGCTCGCCAACCGCCAGATCCTGAACCTGCCGGAAGACCGCCGGCACGACCGCATCGTGCCGCGCAACCCCACCGCCCGCATCCTGCTCCCCGACGGCCAGGAGATGCTGTGCCGCATCATCGACATGTCGCTGTCGGGCGCGGCGATCTCCTCGCAGGTCCGCCCGCCGGTCGGCACCAAGGTGACGATCGGCCGGGTGCAGGCCCAGGTGGTCCGCCACCTCGAGGACGGCTTCGCGCTGGAGTTCGCTTTCCCGCAATCGCCCGACACTCTCGAAGATAGCGTCACCGCGAGGTAAACGCCGCAAGCGGCTCCAGGCCTGCAAAACCCCGCCCACCGGCGGGGTTTTTCGTTTGCCGCGCGCGAGCGGAGGTCGCGACAATGCGACCGAACACGGTTAATTGCGCCGCCGTGCGATCGCGAAAAGCAAGCGCCTGCCGTCGTTTGCGGCTTAACGCATCAAATTTGAATCAAATGCCGATTGCTCGCATTTGAATCAATCTCGATTCAAAACAACGGCGAATTAGCGCCAGTTTTGACGCGCATTCGCCTCGAATTGCGAGAAGCGATTTAGCGGCAGCGCAAATCGTCTGTGCGACACATGACCCAACAAAAAAACGGGGGCTACAGTGTCGCGTAAAACAAAACAGGGCATCGGGCTGGCATGCGCCATCCTGATGGGGTTGACGGCACACGCCAGTGCAGGCGAGCGCCTACAGCAGCAGGCGAGCCTGCATCCAGCGGTCGGAGAGACGACGCGCGCGCCGATCGGCTGGGTCGAATTCTGTGCAGACAATCCCAACGACTGCCGCAGCAGCGCTTCGCAGCCGCGCGACATCGTGATGACGCAGACGGCATGGCGCGATCTGTTGCGCGTCAACCGCTGGGTCAACGAGAACATCAAGCCGATGACCGACATGGATCATTGGGGTGTCATCGAGAAGTGGTCGTATCCGACCGACGGCTACGGCGACTGCGAGGACTATGTGCTCTTGAAGCGCAAGATGCTGATCGATGCAGGCTGGCCACGCGAGGCGCTGCTGATCACCGTGGTGCGCGACAAGAACGGCGACGGCCACGCGGTGCTGACGGTGAAGTCTGACAAGGGCGAGTTCATCCTCGACAACCAGAACGAGGACGTGCTGGCCTGGAGCGACACCGGCTACCGCTACGTCAAGCGCCAGAGCCAGAGCGATCCCAATGTGTGGGTGTCGCTCGGAGACAGCCGGCCCGCCGTCGCCACCGCGACTGCGCGCTGATCCGAAACACGACAATCACGAGACCCGCGGCCGGTCACATCCCCACCCCTCCCCGTCCCAGACCGGTTCGCGCGCGGCCAGCTCTCCCCCAAGAGCTGGCCGCACCCCTTTTGGGGAGGATCAGATGCAGTTGCGGAAGGCGACGGACGTGGTCGACACGAGGCTCGGCGCAGCCACGGAGACCTGGAGGAAGCCGTAGGACGCCGTCGGCGCGAACTCGACGACGTTGATCGACAGCGTCTGCGTGGTCTGGCGCCGCCAGTCGATGTCGGCCGGCAGCGCGATCCGCACCGCATAGCCCTTCGGCTTGAGCTGCAGGCTCACGCCATCCATCTTCACATCCTTGCCGAACGCCGAAACCCCAGTGAGCGTAGCGAAGAGCTGCTTGGCCTGGTCGGCCGGCGTGCCGTCCTCGCGCGTCACCAGGGCGAAGCGCTTGCTGGCAGCGTCGCAGTACAGCGTCACCGTGGTTCGCTCGTCCGCCGACTTCGCGAACGCGATGGCGCCCTTGCCGTAAGGCTCGAGCCGCCATCCAGACATCTTGTCCTGATCCCAGACGACTCTCAGTTCGGCGAGCTCCGCATCGGTCAGCGCCCTGACGTCGGCGGCGCTTGCCGCGAGCGACACCAGGCGCGCATCGACGCCCATGCGGATCGTGTAGTCCAGCACCGCGGCGAACCGCTGCAGAGACGACGCCTCGTCGGACGCAGGCAGCTTGTCCGCCGGCTTCGCCGCTGTACCCGTGGCGGCGAACGGCTGCACGCCAAGCTCGCCGACCTTGGCAGAGCGCCCCTCACCGCCGAGAAAGGCAAAGACGCAGGCTGCGTTGCACTTCGCGTCACGGAACTCCTCGTGCGGAAAGTTCTTCGACGGATCGTCGAAGTTGACGTTGGAGCGACCGACGCTCACATCGATGTGCGCCCCGCGGATCAGTGCGCCGAGCTTCAGCGCCCCATCAACATCGCCCCCATTTGAGTTCAGCGTCATCGACGGCCGCTTGCCAAGATTGGCGGTCTTCTTCAGGAAAGCGGCGAAATCATCCGGCGTCTACGCCGTGATGTCGCCGTCGGCCGCGATCCATTCGCAGCCGCCGCAGTTGCCGCCATTGCCGGCAAGCGCAAATCGCATCGCGCCGGCCGTCGCCGGCCCACTCCCCAGCAGCATCGCTGCCCCCGCCGCGAGCAGCATCACTGGCGCGTGCAGCCGCGCACGCGCCTTCCATCCCATCGTCATCATGAAAAGTCCCCGGCTCTCTCAGGTGTTGAAAAACAAACTTGGCAGCAACGTCGTCTTGAAAAGGATAAGGATCACGCCGGCAAATGCGGCGTCGTATTGGGCGCAAGCGGCTCCTCCGCCTCGTCGTGCTCCGGCAGCTTGTCGCCGTGGATGGCGAGCGGCTTGCCGATCCACAGGGGATCGACGAGATGGTCGCGGCGCGGGTTGGTGGTGTTGGGATGGATCAGGATGCTGAGGCCGCCATGGTTGAGCATCAGCCACGGCACGAGGCGCGCGAACACGTCGGGCGCGAACGCAACCTGGTACATCGCCTGATCATGCGGCCCGACCTTGACGTCGTGCCAGTTGCCGAGCCGCACCACGAAGCGCTCGCCGATCAGCGAACGCAGCCGCTCGGCGGCGGCGCGCGAGGTCGCCGGATCGTAATAGACATGGGCGTGGTAGCTCGCGATCTCCGCGAGCGGCCGCGGCGTGCCTTCAGCCGATGACGTCATCGCCTCGCCTCCTCCCTTCGTCAGCCGATCCGCTTGAGGCCGGCCTTGAAGCGCTTGCCGTTCTCGACATAGCGCGCCGCGCCGCCGAGCAGCGCCTTGGACTGTTCGGGATCGAGAGTGCGGATCGCCTTCGCCGGCGCGCCGACGATCAATGAATGGTCGGCAAACACCTTGCCTTCGGTCACCACCGCGCCGGCGCCGACCACGCAGCCCTTGCCGATGCGCGCGCCGTTCATGACGATCGCGCCCATGCCGATCAGCGCGCCGTCCTCGACGGTGCAGCCGTGCAGGATGACGTTGTGGCCGATCGTGCAGTTCCTGCCGATGGTCATTGGGAAGCCGGGATCGGTATGGAACGTGCAGTTGTCCTGGACGTTCGAGCCTTCGCCGATGTCGATCAGCTCGTTGTCGCCGCGCAGCACACAGCCGAACCAGATGCTGGTGTCGGCCGCGAGCCGCACATGGCCGATGACCTCGGCGCTGTCGGCGATGAAGTAATGTCCGTCCGCAGGAAACTGGGGCGAGCGCCCGTCGAGTTCATAGATCGCCATACCGCGCCTTCGTTGGAAACAGCCGAAATTGACCGCGCGTCAATCGCGCGGACCTTGAGACTGCCATGGAACACGATGGAAAGGCGAGAGCCGTCGCCAGAGGTTGGTCGCCGGGGGTCAGGCCACCACGCCGGCGATCTGCAGCACGCGCAGGAACACGGTGCCGCACATCATGCTCCAGAAGCCGGCGAGCACGGTGGCCATCATCACGAACTCGACGCGGCGGTTCTCGATGCGGCGGCCGCGCACGGTGTTGCGCATGATGATGAAGGGCGCGGCGAACACCAGGAACGGCACCGCGGCGAAGGTGCTGGGCGCAACGCCCTGCCCCAGCAGGCCGAAGCCGGCGGGCCGGTTGGCGAGCATCTGGTAGCCGCTGGTCAGGGCGCCGGCGAGCGCAAAGCCGATCAGGAGCGAGAACAGCGAATTGAACACGTCCGGCGACATCAGGCTCCCCCCGTCCTCACCCTGCGCCTCGGCAGGCGCCGGGCCCCTCCTGCTTCGCAAAACCGGCCGGCGGGCGCCAGCACATCCTTAAGAAAGGGTTAACATGCCCATGGAACCACCGCCGCCGCTTGGCTCGGCGGCAGGCCCCGAATGCCATCCAGTGCCTTGTGATGCCTTGTGATGCCTTGGCGCAACGGCTCGATGCCGGCGGGCGTGGCATACTCCCGCCGATTCGCTCTCCTCGATCCGTTCGGTTGTGATGACGTTGCTTTCAATTTCCGGGCGCCGGCGCGGCCCGCGCGGGGTCCGCCGCGGCCATGCCGTGCCGATGCTGCTGTCGATCGCCATCGGTGGCGCCGCAATCGCCGCGGTCAGCTACCTGCTGTGGCCGACCTGGACGGCCGGCAACAGTGCCATCGATCCGTCGAACCTGCCCATCAGCGTCGGCGGCACCATTTTCAACGTCCCGACCGACAGCGTGCGCATGAAGGTGCAGCGCCACACCGGACCGCAGGACCGCGTCGACCTCTCCTTCACCTATCCTTCGCTGGCGCCGGGCGAGCAGCCGCGCCATGTCACGGCCGACACCGTCGAGAGCGCGCCGCAGACCATCGAGGTGCTGTTCCTGTCGGTCGCCGCCCACAACGACGCGCTGTCGCCGGACGAGCGGGAGCGGACCATCTATCCGCGCTACCTCGCCGCCGGTGCCTCACGCGGCAGCGACGGGCTGAGCCTGCAGCCGTTCCGCGACAACTCGCCCTATGCCAACGAAGACCTGTTCACGGCGGCCGCGCCGCGGCTCGTGGCGCGCTGCACCCGCGACGGCGAGACGCCCGGCATGTGCCTGAGCGAGCGCCGCATCGGCGGCGCGGACCTGACGTTCCGCTTCCCGCGCAACTGGCTCGCCGACTGGCGCAGCGTGGCGACGGCGATGGATCGCCTGGTCGCCCAGATTCACAAGGGCTGATCGCTCCCGCAAAAAAACAAACGCGCGCGGCCGGCGGGCACGCGCGCGTATCGTCGAGCGACGCGGCCTGCCGAAGCCCGGCAGGCCGCGTCGAAGACATCTCAATCGGCGGCGTCTTCGAGATCGCTTTCGAGAATGGCGACCTGGAGCTGGAACGAGCGGTCATCGTCCTCGTCGTCGACGAACAGCACGCCGATGAACTCCTCGCCGATATAGACCTCGGCGGAATCGTCCTTCTTGGGCCGCGGCACCACACGAATTTTCTGGTTGCCGAACAGACGCTTCAAATAGGCGTCGAGCTTCCTGACTTCCTTCACGTCCACGGGCATCTCCAACATCTGAAAGGGATGCGCTCCGTTTAAGCCGAACTCTCGCCGACCGCCAGAGCCAAATGATCCCGTTGTCCACGACGGCGAGCCGGGCTGCGCACTTGCAAACAGCAAATCACAGGACGTCGCCGTCGCGGCGCGGAAACGCCACACGGCCGTCGCAAAGGTGGCGCGACCAGGGGTGACGCGACGATGTCAGATCGAGGCGTCGAACCCGGCGTTGAGCATCTGGTTCATGGTGCGCGACGGCTCCGAGCAGCCGGCGGTGCCCACGACCTTCGCCGGCACACCGGCGACGGTGACGTTGTTGGGAACCGGCTTCACCACCACCGAGCCGGCGGCGATGCGCGCGCAATGGCCGACCTCGATGTTGCCGAGAATTTTCGCCCCCGCCCCGATCATGACGCCGTAGCGCACCTTCGGATGGCGATCCTCGTTCTCCTTGCCGGTGCCGCCGAGGGTGACGCCGTGCAGGATCGAGACGTCGTCCTCGATCACCGCGGTCTCGCCGACCACGAGCCCGGTGGCATGGTCGAGGAAAATGCCCCGGCCGATCCGCGCCGCGGGATTGATGTCGGTCTGGAACGCGGCCGAGGAGCGGCTCTGGATGTAATAGGAGAAATCCTTGCGGCCCTTGTTCCACAGCCAGTGCGCCAGGCGATGCGCCTGGATGGCGTGGAAGCCCTTGAAGTAGAGCAGCGGATCGATGAAGCGCGACGTCGCCGGATCGCGATCGAACACGGCAACGAGGTCGGCGCGGAAGGCGTTGCCGAGATCGGGCTCGTCGCGCAGCGCTTCATCGTAAGCCTGGCGGATCAGGTCGCCGGACAGTGCGGCATGATCGAGCCGCTCCGAGATGCGATGCACCACCGACTGCTCGAGCCGCTCGTGATGCAGCACGTTGGCGTAGATGAAGGTGGCGAGCTCGGGCTCGCGGCGCACGATGTCCTCCGCCTCCGCGCGCACGCGCGTCCAGATCGGATCGAGGGTCGACAGCGTCGGATGTGCGTCCAGCTGGGGTTTGGCCATTTTCATTTACCCGGAAGCCCTGTGGGAGAAGGAACCTATCACATAATCGGTCCGCGGCAGACGACAATCCCGCCGTTGTGGTTTACGACGATGGGATCACCACCAGCCTCCGGCGCTTTCACCCGCCGCAGCCAGACGGAAAAAACATTCGGGAAATCATATGCTTCCGGCAGAATCTCGGCATCGCCGGCGGCGCATCCGAGAAGGGCTCGCCAACGTCATGCGAGCCATGCCGGCGCCTGTTGCCGCGGAGCGGCGTCGGACCGCCGCGTGTCAGGGCCGCTGCGCCAGAAATTCGCGCACGCCCGCCTTGTAGATGCGGTCACCGACCGCGCGCATGTGGTCGCGATCGGGAATGTCGAGCACCTGCGCGTGGCTGATCACCTCGCCGAGCGCATGCGCCGATCCCGCGACATCGTCGGTGGTGCCCACCGCAATCAGCGTCGGCACCTTGATCGCCGCGGCCTCCTCGCGCGTCATCAGCCGGCGCGAGCCGCGCAGGCACGCGGCGAGCGCGCGGCGGTCCGAGCGCGTCTGGTCGGCGAAGGCGCGGAAGGTGCGGCCCACCGGATCGGTGACGTCGGCGAGGTCGTCGGCCTCGAGCGCCTTGGCGACGTTCTCGCCGGGTCCGCCGCCGGCGATCAGGCCGATGCCGATGCCGCCGAGCACGGCCGAGCGCACGCGCTCCGGCGCGCTGTAGGCGAGGTAGGCGGTGATGCGGCCGCCCATCGAGTAGCCCATGATATCGGCGCTGCTGATGCCGAGATGGTCGAGCAGCGCGCGCGCATCCGCCGCCATGATGCCGATGTGGTACTGTTCGGAATCATAGAGCTTGGTCGACTCGCCATGGCCGCGGTTGTCGATCGCGATCACCCGCCGTCCGGCCTTGGTCAGCTCCGACACCCAGCCGGGATAGACCCAGTTCACGTTCTTGCTGGACGCAAAGCCGTGAATGAGCAGGATCGGGTCCCCCTCGCCTTCGTCGAGATAGGCAATTTCAACGTTGCCGTTGTGAAAGCTCGGCATCGAACCAATCCATTGTTGCGGGGAAGAGAGCGACCTGCCTGATCAATCGGGCGACTGGCCTAGTCAATTTACACCGGCGCGGCAAGGGCCGGCCGCGGCAGGCCGGCCGGCGATGACAGCATGGCGGTTCCCGCAGCCGCCAGCCGGCGCGCGCGGCGCGCCTTCGCCCGCCGCAGCCACCACAGCGTCGCCCGCTCGGTGGCCGACTTGATCGACGACACCACGCCGAACAGCATCATGAGCGCGCTGAACAGCCACAGCGCGAGGTTGAAGGCGCCGGAGGCGAGCAGCAGCGCGCCGCGCCCGAGCAGCTTGACGATCGCGCGGGTCTGGCTGCCCTTTTTCTCAGCGAGCCGCGCCGCGCGCGCCATGTCCTTGGGCCCTTCGGCGACGCGCAGCGCATCGAGCGCGCCGCGCGTGCCGGCCTTCTCGCTGATGCGCCCCACGTCCTTGGCGACGTGCAGCAGCGCTTCCGCCTTCTCGGCGCGAAACGCCGCACGCAGCGCCGCGAGACTGTCGCCGGCACGCCCTGCGGACGCGGTCTCGAGCGCGCGCTGCAGGCGCGGCCCGTCGACCACCTCGCGCGCCGAACGTCCCGCCCAGCCGGCGAGACCCGCGCCAAGACGTCCGGTCTTGCGCGCGTCCTTGACCAGCGTCAGGCCGGCGCGCACCGGCGTCGCGCCGCCCACCGAAACATAGGTCGCGGCCGTCACCGCAAGGCCGGCGGCCGCAAGCCCGAGCACCAGGCGGTCGGGCTCCTCGCCGGCCGCGAGCCGCTTGCCTTCACGCACCACGTCGCGCACGTCGCCGAACACGAAGAGATCGCCGGCCACCGTGCCGGACAGGCTGGCGAGGTCATCGGCCTCGCCGGTCACGAGCCCGGTGGCGAAACGTTTCGCCACCGCGCCGGCGGACTGCTCCGCCGCGACGGCCTCGGCCACGCGCGTCGACACATCGGCGGGGACGGCAATGCCGCGCGCCGTCGCCAGATCGACGAAGCTCTGCGCCAGCTCGGCGTCATTCGCCGCGAGCGCCTCGTCGATCCGGTGGACGGCAGCAGCCGCATCCGGCAACGCCACGCCAACGCGCAGGTCGGACAGCGCCACGGGGTCGTCCTGCGCCCACAGCAGCGCCGCGGCGCCGCGCGCCTGCGGCCACAGCGCAGCCAGCATGGCCGCGCACATCACCCCTGTCGCAATGACACCGACGATCGAGGGCTTCGCAAGGGACCGGCCGGCGATTCGCATTTTTCGTATCTCCGCGCGTTCCGTTCGCCTCGTTCGCATCCGCCGCCCGCCACCGCGGGCCGGCCTCGGACTTAAGTCTAGTGCCGGGGATCGCGCGCGGTGCGCCCGCGGCGGCGCCTCCGGCGCATCGTTCAGATCTCGTCCGCCTCGCGAAAATGCTGATTTCTATGCGATTTTCGCCGGCCTCCGACCTTGGCTGCGCCCCTGCAACACTGGAGGGCATCGCGTGAGCAACACACCAGCCCGACGAAAGGAGGGCTTCTCCACAACGACAACATTGTGTCGAATTTCCATGGTGCAAGTCGCCTTGAACAAGTCGCCTGAACAAGTCGTCGGCCGCTCTCCGAGCACCGGCTCCGCCAGGCGGAAGCGCGCCTCCGCATCGCTGGACCGCGGGCCATCGGAGGCCTTTGGAGAATTTCCGGATCATGGCACCGGTGGTCTGGAAGTCGGGGGAATTGGTCAGTATGGTGCCGCGCGCCGCGTCGGCGCACCTCGCGAAACCGAGCATTTCCGCGGGGATCTCATCATCCCGCTCGATTGACTTTTTGACAGGCGCGGCCTGGACAGGTGGATTAAGTTATGGCTGATCACGTCGTTCCTCACTTTCACAATGACGCCGGAGTGCCGGTCATTGAGATTGGCGCGAGGGAGTTCATGTGCGTCGGCGCCAACCCGCCGTTCGATCATCCGCACGTGTTTCTCGACCTCGGCAACGACAGCGAGATCATCTGCCCGTACTGCTCGACGCTGTACCGCTTCGCGGCGGATCTCGGCGCCGGCGAATCGCGTCCGCCCGAGTGCCGGCTGAAGGACAAGGCGGCCTGAGCACGCCCGTCATCGTCGCCGGCGCCGGCATCGGGGGGCTCACCGCCTCCCTCGCGCTGGCGGCCAAGGGCTTTCGCGTCATCCTGCTGGAGCGGGCCGAGCGCCTCGACGAGGTCGGCGCCGGCCTGCAGCTCTCCCCCAACGCCAGCCGCATCCTGATTGCACTCGGGGTGCAGTCGCATCTGGCGCCGCGGCTCGTGACCCCCGGCGGCATCAGCGTGATGAGCGCCCGCAGCGGCCGCGAGATCGGCCGTATCCCGCTCGGCGCGGCGGCGGCGCAGCGCTACGGCGCCCCCTACTGGATCGTGCATCGCGCCGACCTGCAGGCCGCCCTGCTCGCCCGTGTTCTGGAAACGCCTGCCATCGAGCTGCGGCTCGGCACCGCCTTCGCCGGCGTCACCGAGACGGCCGACGGCGTGGTCGTCGACCAGCGGTGCGGCGGCACGCCGCGGCAGGACTCAGGTCTCGCCCTGATCGGCGCCGACGGCGTGCGGTCCGCGGTGCGGCCCGCCGTCGCCCCGGATGCGCAGGCCCGTTTCAGCGGCCGCATCGCCTGGCGCGGCACGGTGGAGACCGCCAGACTGCCGCGCACGGTCGGCCGCGACCGCGTCCAGCTCTGGCTCGGCCCCAATGCCCATCTCGTCGCCTATCCGATCTCCGGCGGCGAACGCTTCAACGTGGTCGCGATCTCGACCGGCGCCTGGCATGGCGAGGGCTGGAACGAGACCGCCGACGCCAGCGAGATTCAACGGGAATTCCACCTCGCGCAATGGCCTGACGCCGCACGGACGCTGGTCGGCAGCGTCGCGAGCTGGCGGCGCTGGGCGCTGTTCGCCGTGGATGCCGATGGCCCCTGGACGCGCGGCCGGGTGGCCCTGCTCGGCGACGCGGCGCATGCGATGCTGCCGTTCGTGGCGCAGGGCGCCGGCATGGCGATCGAGGATGCGGCGGTGCTCGCCGACTGCCTCGCGGGCGCTGAGACCGACGTCGCCGTGGCCCTCGCCCGCTATGCATCGCTGCGGCGCGCGCGGGTCGCGCGGGTGCAGCGCACGGCGCAGCAGACCGGCCGGATCTATCATCTGCGCGGCGCCATGGCGCTGGCGCGCGACGCCGCGATCGGCCTCATCGGCGGCGACCGCCTGCTGGCGCGGCAGGACTGGATCTATCGCTGGCGGATCGCCTGACGCCTCAGAGCCTGACTGAAAAGGTAGTCCACATTTTCAAGCCTTTGTTGAAGCACGTGGAATGTCGGTTTTCTCCGTCATGCCCGGGCTTGTCCCGGGCATCCACGTCTTCACGGCCTTGCAACAGAAAAGACGTGGATGGCCGGGACGAGCCCGGCCATGACGAGTTCAACAATATACGCCTTGTTTCATTGGCTTCTTTTGGAGCCGGACTCTCAGGAAAGGCAGGGCTCAGTGCGCGCCGGAGCGCCGCTTGCCCACCGCATTGAGATCCTTCGCCGCGGCGGCGGGATCGGGCTTGGACGGCGGCAGCGGCTCGCTGTCGCAGTGGTTGCGCACCCACACCTCGTCGGCGAGCTTGGCCTGCGCCTTGGTCGACAAGAGGTCGTTGCCATAGGCGACCTCGGAAATCACCGCGCCGCCGGCGCCGGTCTTCGCCTTCGCGATCAGCCCCTGCAATTCCTCGATCCGCTTGGCGTTGACCTCGCGCACCGAGCGCAGCTGGGCGCAGCTGTAGAGATCGTATTTGGCGGGATCGACGAAGGCGACCGCCGCGTTGTCGGCGATGCCGGCGCAGCCCGCGGCGAACGCGCATGCCACCATGGCGGCAGCGATGCGGGAGATCCGGAGAGCGGGGCGGCTGGCGATCATGCGGATGACTGTCTTGGCTGTCGTTGAACGTGCGGGTGCGTAAAGCGCAGCCGCGTGTCGGGAATGAGGCCGCAACGAGCTTAAGCGGCCTGACCGCTCAAGCCTATGCCGCCTTTTGCCGCCGCTTTCCAGCGGCATTTTCACCGACAAGGCGGCATTCGGCCGGCCCTGGCGGCGCCGAATCGCGCGCAAAAGACGCCGTCCGTCCACGGCAAAATGCCTCTTTGAAACCGTCCCCGAGTCGTGAATCGGAAGTAAACGGGGGCGTTAAGGGCGCAAAAATAAAGCTGCGGACTCCTTGAATGGAATCGCGCCATGCTCTTCCCATGACGAAGATCCTTGCAACCGCCGTAACGGGCCTGCACTTGATCGTGCCGCTGGCGCTGACCGCCGCGGTGTCGTTCAATGCACTTGTGATCTATGCGTGGCTGTGACGCTCACAGCCGCGCGCGCACTCTTCTGACGCCTTCGCCAACCACGCGCGCTCCTGCCGCCCGCGCGGTCATATCGATCTGCGCCGTTTCCACCGGCCGAGCGTTTCGCCATCCATCGATGATCCGTCAGGGCTGTGACGCCGCGACATGGGCGGCGAGCCCTTCCGTGAGATGATCCATCACGAGGCGCAGCCGGCGGCTGGCGCGCAGGTCCTCGTGCAGCGCCAGCCACATATCAAGCGAAAATCCGACATGCCCGGCGAGCACCGCAGCGAGATCGGGATCGCGGCGGGCGATGCCGTGCTGGATGAAGCCGATGCCGAAGCCGGCGCGGATCGCCGCGAGCTGGGCGAGATCGCTGTCGGTCCGCAGCGCAAAGGCATCGCGCGAGATCGAGAGCTTCTCCTGCAGGTCG
Source organism: Pseudomonadota bacterium (assembly GCA_040756765.1). GTDB lineage: Bacteria > Pseudomonadota > Alphaproteobacteria > Rhizobiales > Xanthobacteraceae > Bradyrhizobium_A. The sequence goes on from JBFLYG010000008.1 coordinate 21,663, forward strand.
CGCAGGAACGGCGTCGCGCGGTCGAAGCCGATCAGCGCATGATCATTCATCACCGCCTCCAGCGTCAGCGGCGCGGCGGCGTGTTCGAGATAACGCCTGTGGGCGTAGAGCCCGAGGCCGACGCTGCCGATGCGCCGCGCCACCAGCGCCTGCTGCCCCGGGCGGACCATGCGCACGGCGATGTCGGCCTCCCCCGCCAGCAGGTCCTCGACACGGTTGGACAGCGACAGCTCGATGGTCACCGCCGGATGGGCACGGCGGAACGAGGCCAGGAGTGGCGGCAGCACCTCGGCGCCGACGATCTCGCTGGCGGTGATGCGCACCGTGCCGGCGGCCTCCGCGGTGCCGCCGGACGCGGCGCGCATGATCGCCCCGGACGCCGCCGCCATCGCCTCCGCATGGGGCGCGATGTCCCGGCCTGCGTCGGTCGGGATGAGCCCGCGCTGGGAGCGGATGAACAGCGCGGTGCCCAAATCCTGCTCGAGCTCGGCGATCTGCCGGCCGAGGGTCGGCTGGGTCATGCCGAGCGCTCGCGCGGCCCCGGACAGGCTCCCTTCCCGCAGCACCGCCAGGAACGAGCGGTAATGGCTCCAGCTCGGCTCAATCATACATTTATGTATAGCAAGGCAAATATATTCGGCAATTAACGAATATCATCAACCGGAGCATGGTGACTGCCAGGACCACCGCCTGGAGGACACCATGACCCGCCCCGATGCCCAGCCCTCGCCCCTCTCCGCCCGCCGCCGGATCGCCCTGGTGATCGGCGCCAGCGGCGGCATCGGCGGCGAGACCGCCGCGGCGCTGGCGCGCCATGGCTGGACGGTGCGCGGCCTCAGCCGCCGGCCGCAGCCCGCCCGCCCCGATATCGCCTGGGTGATCGGCGACGCCATGGTGGCCGAGGACGTGCGCCGCGCCGCCGAGGGCGTGTCGCTGATCGTGCATGCCGCCAATCCGCCCGGCTACCGCGACTGGGACAAGCTGGTGCTGCCGATGATCGACAACACCATCGCCGCCGCAGCCGCCATGGGTGCGCGCATCGTGCTGCCGGGAACGATCTATAATTTCGGCCCCGACGCCTTCCCCGCGCTGCGCGAGACCTCGCCGCAGCACCCCCTGACGCGCAAGGGTGCCATCCGCGTCGCGCTCGAACAGCGCCTCGCCGGCGCGGCGCAGGCCGGCACGCCGGTGCTGATCGTGCGCGCCGGCGACTATTTCGGGCCACGCATGACCGACAACAGCAACTTCTCGTCGGCGATGATCCAGCGCGGCGCGCCGGTGCGGCGCATCCTTGAGCTTGCCGCCCCCGGCAGCAGCCATGCCTGGGCCTTCCTGCCTGATGTCGCCGAGACCATCGCACGGCTGCTGGACCGTGACGACGCGCTCGCCCCCTTCGAGGTGTTCCACTATGCCGGCTACCAGCTCGCCAGCGGCGAGATGGCGGCGGCGATCAAGCGCGCCGTCGAGACGCCGCGCCTGCGCGTGTGGCCGTTTCCCTGGCCCCTGATCGTCGCGCTGCAGCCGTTCGTGCGGCTGTTCCGCGAGCTCGCCGAGATGCGCTATCTCTGGCGCACGAGCATTTCGCTCGACGACGGCAAGCTGCGCGCCTTCCTCGGCGCCGCGATGCCGCTGACGCCGCTGGATAACGCGGTGCGCACGTCGCTCAAAGGATTGGGGTGTCTGCCGGCGCGGTGAGGCATCAAGCGTAACAGGCCGCCGCTCATGATGGCACGAGTAAAGCGTCTCACTCCCCGGAATCAGCAGGGTCGATTCCGTCGGGGCGTTGTCCCACCCCTGCGGCCGCAAGACAGATCATGACCGGCATCGCCAAGATCCAGATCAGGATTGCGAAGATGATACCTGGCCAATCGCTGTACTCGAACTGCGCCGGCCCCCACCTCTCGGCCCAACGCGCCATGCGGGTGTCGGCCGCCCCCACAGCGCGATTCAGTTGCAACACGCCATATGTCAGCAAAGCCGCAGACAGCACACAGACGCCGTACTCAATTCCAGCCGGGTTCTCATTCAGCGCGACCCATGCAGTGAAGCAGCCGAATGCAACAGCAAGGGCCCCAACCACGAAAGAGAGTCCCCGTATCGTCAGGTCATCTCGGAACGGGTCCTCGGTACGCTGCACCTCCACATCGTCATCGGGCTGCCGCAGGAGGTTGGTCTCACCCAGGGGGCGTCCTCTCACCCCGACCGCGTGGAGGAGAAGCGTGATCAGGACAGCCGGCCCGAGAGGAATCCAGTAAAGCCTGTTGCCCTTGAACGGATGCTTCTGCGGACCGAACATTTCGCCCGCGCGAGCCAGCAGAGCATCCTGCGACACGCAACAACGGATCAACTGCAGCACGCCAATGACCACAAAGAAGACCGCCAAAAGCCAAGCATAGATCGTATCCGACAGCCCTTGCGCGTGCTCTCCTTGATTAAACAGCAGCCACATGGCGGCGCCACCCATCACCACGTATAAGATCCCGACCGTGACGATGAACACCGTGACCAGCAAGTCGTCCGCCATCAGCGCCGACCGGCGTTCACCTTGGCCGTCCGGCATCAGTTGATCATCAATGTCGATCTTGCGGCTGCTCTGGGTGCGGACCTTCGGCTTGTAGATCGGCCGCTTCGACGCTCTGCGGTCTCTCGCTTCGACCAGAAACGCCGGAAGCTTTGGTGTCTTCCGATCCCCTGCACTCGCCATGCGACGGCCCCAAGCAGCCGAACCTTCGCGTCACCGACATGGCGACACGAAGCCGTTCGACCTCCAGATGATAATGGGAGACCCTCGGCCGTGCGCAAGCCCCGTCACGATCGAATCAGGACGGACGTCGATGCGGCGCAATAGGCATGTGCATCGCCGCGGAATCAGAACGCCCACCGCCGGGCGGCGGTGGGCGTTCGAAGCATCGATGCAGGCGGAGCGTAATACCCGCCCGTGCGGCGGGTATCCGAATGACCGCCGGTCAGAAGTCGACGGACATCGACAGCCACACCGTGCGCGGCATGCCGCTGATGACGTAGCCGGTCGGGTTGGCGATCCAGTAGCGCTTGTCCATCAGGTTGGTGACGCTGGCGCGGAAGGTGGTCGGGCGGCCCGCGAGGGTGGTGGCGTAGCGGGCGCCGATGTCGAACGTCGTCCAGCTCGGCACCTGCTGGACGTTGTCGGCGCTGACATAGGCGCTGCTGGTGTAGATCGCGCGCGCGGTCGCAGTCAGCCCGGGCAGGAACGGCGTATCCCACTCCACCCCGAGGTTGCCCTGCAGGTCAGGCGCGCCGACGGCGCGGTTGCCGTCGTTGACATGGCCCTGCGTCCTTGTGAGCCGGGCATCGAGGAAGGTGACGCCGCCGAGCACGCGCACGCCCGGCGCTACTTCGCCGAACGCGTTCAGCTCGATGCCGCGGTGGCGCTGCTCGCCGTCGAGGCTGTAGATCTTGGTCAGCGGGTCGACCAGCCCGCTCGGCACGCTGATCTGGAATGCGGCCAGCGTGGCCCCGAAGTGGCCGAGGTCGAGCTTGGTGCCGACCTCGACCTGCCTGGTCTGGTAGGGCGCGAACACCTGGGTCGGGTTGGCCGCGCCCGAGGGCGGCGGCGACGCCGGCGTGAGCCCTTCGATGTAGCTGGCGTAGACCGACAGCTGCTTGATCGGGCGCAGCACCAACGCCACCGACGGCGAGGTCTTGGCCTGGTCGTAGTGAGCGGTGGTGTCGCCCGTGATCGACGAATAGCTGCTGGTCACCACCTGCTGCCGGCGCGCACCGACAGTGAGCTGCACCATGCCGTCGATCATCGACAGCGTGTCGGCGACGCCGACGCTCTGCAGCCGCGTCATGTCGCCCCGCCCCATCGGATACGACGACACCGGCGCGCCGGGGCTCGCCAGCAGGGTCGGGCGGTAGATGTTGGTCAGGTAGCTGCCATAGGTCGTCTGCCCCAGCCAGTCGACGAGCTGCATCGAGCTGCCGCTGACCACGACCTCGTGACGGATCGGTCCGGTGTCGAAACGGCTGCGCACGCCGGCTTCGCCCGAGACGGTCTCCGACTTGCCGGTCTGGAATTTCGAGGTCGATTGCGCATCGCCGGCGGAATTGAGGATGGTCGCCCCCGGCGCCTCCTGCTTGTCGAAATTGAAACGGTTGACGCCGATCGCCCCGAACAGGGTGACGTTCGAGGTCAGGTCGTATTCGGCGCGCGTCAACGCGGTGACGCTCTGGGCATTCGCCTTATCGAACGGCTGCGCCAGGTTGATCTTGGGATCCGGCGCGGTGGGAATGGCGATGCCGGGCACCGGCGTGTAGCCGCGCGCGGCCGCCCGCATCCAGTCGTTCTGGTAGATGATGTCGGCCGACACCCGCAGCCGCTCGCCGCGGTAGTCGACGCCGAGCGAGGCCGAGCCGTTGCGGGCCGCCTGGCGATCGATCGCGGTGTCGCCGCCTTCGATGGCGCCGTTGAAGCGGACGCCCAGTTCCTTGTTGTCGCCATAGCGCCGCCCGATGTCGATCGCGGTGCCGAACCGCGCATCGGACATGTAGCCCGCGGTCATCCGCGTCAGCGGATCGTCGGCGGCGCGCTTGGTGACGATGTTGACGCTGCCGCCGATGCTGCCCTGGGGCGCCATGCCGTTGAGGAACGCGCCGGGCCCCTTCAGCAGCTCGATGCGCTCGATCGGCGCGGGATTGGTGCGGTAGTTGGGCACGAGGCCATAGAGGCCGTTCAGCGAGGTCTCGCTGTTCTCCACCCGGAAGCCGCGGATGGTCAGCGCGTCGTAGCGGTTGCTGCTGCCGATCGCGGCGCGCACCGACGGATCGGTGGTGGTCAGCACCTCCGCGACGCTGGTCGCCTGCAGGTCGCGGATGGTCTTTTCCGTGTAGCTGGAGATGCTGTACGGCGTCGCCATGTAGTCCTTGTTGCCGAGCAGCCCGACCTGCGCGCCGCGCGCCACCTGCCCGCCGGCATAGCTCGCCGGCAGACGCGAGGCCGCAACTCCCACCGAGACGTTCGCCGCAGCTGCATTGTCACGACGCGCCGCGGACCGTGACGCAGCCGCGGCGGCCGCAGGCTTGCGCCGCGACGGCGCCGCCGCCTGACGGCGCGGCTTCGACGCGTTCACCACCACTGGCGGCAGCGGCTGCCCCGCGCCTGCCGACGCCTGCGCAGGCGCCGTGGACGGCGCCGCTTGCTGCGCGGCCGATGGATGGATGATGGCGGATGTCGACAGCAATGCGACTGACAGTGCCGCAACGCGCGGCAGACGAAATTCGTTCAACGGAGCCCCCGGAGATTCTTGCATCCGCATCGTGTGCGCAGACATTGCGCGGCACGGATTGCAAGGATCGCTTAAGGCAACGAACGACGATTTGGCCAATGGAAGACGTCTAAGAAGCGCGGCGCGACGCGGAGATACGCACAGCTGCGTCTGCATGTCGCACGTAAGACTGGAATTACTCTAATTCAAATGTGCGCCGCAGCCGCTCCCAAATTGGCCCGCAAAGATATATGACAGTGTCATACAACGTGGTATGACCGTTCTAATGGAAGGGGAATACCCATGCGCTCCAGCAAGCCCATTACGATCACCCTCGGCCCGCAACACGCGAGCCTTGAGGCCCGCCTGAAGTCAGGCGAGTACGCCTCGGCCAGCGAGGTGATGCGCTCGGCCCTGCGCGCGCTCGACCGGCAGGACGCGGCACTGGATGACTACCTGCGCGCCAAGGTGCAGGCCTCGGTTAAGGATCCCCGCCCCAGCATCCCGGCCGCCGACGTGTTCAAGCGCCTGCGGGCCCGCCATGCCAGGACCGCGAAAGCCACGAAGCGTGGCGCTTAAGGTCGTTTTCCGCCCGGAAGCTGAGGCCGACCTGATCGGCCTCTACGAATACATCGCGGAGCGCGCTGGTCACGGGATTGCGGGCGACTACATCGACCGCATCGAGCAGGCATGCATGGCTCTCGCCACCTTTCCCAAGCGTGGCACCAGGCGCGACGACATCCTGCCCGGCCTTCGCACCCTGGGATTTGAACGCCGCATCACCATCGCATTCCGCGTCCTCAAGACAGAGGTGGAGATCGTCACCATCGCCTATGCGGGACGGAATTTCGAGGATAACCTGTCAGGCGAATAGTTCTCGCAAAGGCGGCTCGGTGCGCAAACGCCGCTCGCATTTGCCGCACCGATGTTGAAAGCCGGCGCGTTCAGGCCTTGTAGCCGACCCAGCCTTTGAACGTGAAGGCTGCGTAAAACAGCTCGACGTTCGCAAAGCCGGCCTCGCGCAGGATGGCCACGTCCTGCTCCGGCGAGAGAGCAGGCAGTCGCTCCTTCATGGTCGCGATGCTGCCTTGGACCTGCGCCGCAGGCACCCCGGACGCGACGGCAAATGCCGCATTGCGTGCCAGCCATTTATCCGTGTCGGGCCCCTCGTTCGGGAAGCTGTGATGCGCGACGACAAAGGGCGCACCAGGCCTAAGCCGACGAATAACCTCTGCCACCGTCCTGCGGCGCGCGTCTGCCGGCAGAAAGTGCAGCGTGAGCAGACAGGCCGCCGCGTCGAACGGCCCTTCCGGCGCGCTCTCGATATAGCCTTCATGGAAGCGGACGCGGGACGACAGCGGGCCGAGGGTCACCTGCGCCAGCTGCAGCATCTCGGCCGACGGGTCGATGCCATCAAAGCTCCAGTGCGGCTGCATCTCGGCGAAGACCTTGAGCTCCAGTCCCCCGCCCGCCCCGAGCACCATGATGCGTGCGTCAGTGGGCGCCCGCTCAGTCAGGAGCAGGCTCGCCATCCTGTGAAGATCGTGGAGGCCCGGCACGATGCGCGCCGTTCGCTCGACATAGCTCCCAACGGCATCAGGACTGGAGAATGCGGACATGGGGCGCCTTTATCACGTGACCAGTGGCATCAGGCAGAACCGCTAGTCATCTTGCGGGCTGGTGCGGGCGGCCGGACTCGAACCAGCACAGCGCTCACGCGCCGAGGGATGGGATCCTACGCTTTTTTACGTCGGCTGCGGGACTTCGGAGCTTCGGTCGGGACGAGCGGTAAGTGATCCTTTTCATACAACGCCAGCAAAAATTCGACTCGCTCCCGGTCGCTCGCGAACGGCGCGGTACGATAAAGCCGGTCAACTGCCGTGTCGAGACGCGAATGCGTCTGGTGAAGATCCCTTGGCATAGTGATCGGGTCGTACAAGTCAGCCAACGTAGATCCGACGAACTGAGAGCGAGATTGCAGAATCGCTTGCCCCAATTTGCCCACGGTTTTCGCTTGCTCTACGCTCATGTGCGGCCATGGGAATGGGTTGTAAACAAGGCCGATTGAGTAGCGGTAATCGCTCTTGAGGCGCCCGCCGATATACCTGAGCCACGCCATATGCATGCGGGAGGTCAGAATCCCGAAGAGCTCCGGGGTGGCGTCCCTCACAACAAACACGAGATCGCTCGGTATTGTCGGAGGGTCGAGATACGCAATAGGGACGTATTCTCGCTTTTCTGAGCTCACCTTCGGGATCACCAAGAATGGAGCTGTCGGGATCACTGTGACATTGAATACAGCTGGCGTGTCAGCGATTTTCTTTGTTTGTTTTCTATCGCTCGCACTGCGTTTTGCGCGAACAACTGCCATCCGCCGCCGAATCTCCGGCAGCGCACGCAAATCAGAGGGAGCGGCCTCTTGTAGGGCAACGAGCCATTTTCCATGGCCATTAATGAACTCATCAGAACCTACATAGGGACGGATGAAACGCGCGGCCCCTGGTTCTAACTGCAATAAAGCCGCCCGCTGGTCGTCGTCGAGGACGTACTGTTCGAAATCGAGTGGTTGAGTGCCGTTGATTACCCGAGGACGGGCATCATTGGGCCTTGATTTCTCGAAGACGACAGTATCGGGATTCACCAGGAGACCCGCATCAAATAAATACGGCGAGATAGCTTTGGCTGTCGTTTCGGTTGGGGCTCCCTTGATGTCACCGTAGTCAAACAGCCGCTTCTTCTCTGGAGCGTCAGCCTTGTGACAAAGGCCAAGAATGACAACATGGACGTTTGCTTTTCCTCGGGCCTCGCTACCCCATGCGAAAGTACGATGTGCAAAGAAGATTGATAGCCGATAACGCTCGAAGATTAGCGGCCAGAGGTCGCCAACCTGCTCTCCCTGGTTGATTGAGTTGGTCGCAACAAAGCCAATCTTGGCTTTGCTGCCTTGAATGTAAGCCCCGGCTTGAAAAAACCAGCACGTCACGTAGTCAAGGGTCCCCTTCTTAGAACCCAACGCCGCAATGCGATGCACCTGCGCGCGCTGTTCCGGTGATTGGTACTTTGCGCCAACGAAGGGAGGGTTGCCTAGAACGTACGTGCAGCGATCTGCGGGAAGAACGTCGGACCAGTTCATCTCCAGAGCGTCAACACCACATTTTATAGTTGGAGTCGCCTTCAAAGGAATGCGCGGAAAATATCCGCCCAACGCCTCCGAGAGGCGGACGTTCATAATGTGATCCATCATCCACAACGCGATCTCCGCGATACGCCCCGGAAATTCTTCAAGCTCAATTCCATAGAACTGGTCGACGTCGACTTTAGATAACTCCGTCACCACCAACTGACGGTTCCGATTGAGCTCTATGAGCGCCTGCGTTTCGAGGTCGCGGAGTTCACGATAGGCAATGACAAGGAAGTTGCCGCATCCGCATGCTGGATCGAAACAGCGAATGGATGACAATTCGTCTTGGAAGGCTCGGAGGGCATTGGCCCGGCCAGTGTCACGGCGAGCTTTAATCCGCTCGAAGTCTGCCTTGAGCTGATCCAAAAACAGGGGCTGGATTAACTTAAGAATATTTTGCTCAGTCGTATAATGGGCGCCGATCGCACGACGTTTTTTCTTGTCCATCACAGACTGGAAAAGGGCTCCAAATATTGCCGGTGAAATTGCTTCCCAGTTAAAGTCACACGCATCGAGAAGGAGCTTACGCATTTTGGCGTCAAACGCCGGAAGCGCTAGGCGCTCAGCAAACAGATCTCCATTGATGTAAGGGAATTGTTTGAGGTCATCGTCCAGCGTTTTCAGGCGGGCGGCTTCCGCTTGATTCAGAACCTCAAATAGCTGACTGAGCATGGGAGCTAGGTCTGTACCGTCCTCCCTGGTGCGCTGACGAATAAAATCGTCAAAAATGTCGCGGGGTGCAAAAATGCCTGTATCGTCCGCGAACAGACAAAACACAAGTCGAACCAAAAAGCGTTCAAGATCATGCCCCTTGAAGCCTGACGCCAGCAGCGCGTCATGTAGCTTACCCATTATTTCAGAGGCTTGGATGTTAACCGGATCTTGATCCTTAAATTCTCGCGGCGTGCCCCCAAAGATGAAGCTGAAGTCTTGCACGTGCTTGTGTAGTTCGGAGAGCTTAAACTTCACCTCTTTGCGGGTTTCCAAGTCGCAAAGCTCAAAATGCTGAAAATCGCAGAGAAGGATAAACCGCGGCTGCTCTGAATCTTTGAGCCGTGGAAAATAATCGAACGCTTGTTCACGCGCTTTTGCCAGATCTCTTCCGGCGCTCTTCTGCTCGACGAGCAATGTTCCTTTCCAGAACAGGTCAATGAAACCGGGATTTTTTGAGCCCAAGCGCCGAACGGGTTCTTCAAAGGTTGCGACCTTTCGGCGAGTTACGCCGAAGACTTCGAAGAACTCGTTATAGAAAGTCTGGGTCTCACCTTTTTCGTAGTGAGCGTTCTTCCAATCTTCGCTAAAACGGGTGGCCCGTGCTCGGACTTCGTTCCAAGAGAGGCGCATTAGACGATCCGTCCTTTGCGTTTGGCGATGCTATCAAACATCTCGTCGAGCATGGTTCCCCCTTGCATACTGGTGCGGGCGGCCGGACTCGAACCGGCACAGCGCTCACGCGCCGAGGGATTTTAAGTCCCTTGCGTCTACCATTTCGCCACGCCCGCGCGGGCTGATCTCTCTTGTGTTTTTGTCGTTCGGTCAACGGATGTTTTGCCGCTCATCGCTCGCGTTTTGCAAAGGATCGGCGATCGTCTGACCAAGCGATACCAATGGTGCGGGGCCTTTCGGGCGTCGAGCGTCCGCAAATCGCCAGATCCGGAAACGCAGAAACCCGACCGGCCCCTTCTGGTAAGCATGTGAGATTGTGTGTATTTATATGTATATTTTAATGGCCTTGGCGCCCGTCAGTGTGTATAAATCCACATGAATTCGCGAGACATCATCTCGGCGCTGAAGTCAGACGGTTGGGAGCAGGTCGCGCAGAAGGGCAGCCACATCCAGTTCAAGCATCCGACCAAGCCGGGCCGCGTGACCGTCCCGCACCCGAAGAAAGACATCCCGCTCGGCACGCTGCGCAGCATCGAGAAGCAGGCCGGGCTGAAGCTGCGGTGAAGCCATGAGACAATACATTGCCCTGATCCATAAGGATGCGGACAGCGACTATGGCGTTTCGTTTCCCGATCTGCCGGGGTGCGTGACCGCCGGGTCCACGCTCGACGAAGCACGCGACATGGCCGCGGAAGCGCTCGCTCTGCACCTGGAGGGGCTCGAGGAAGACGGCGAGGCCATTCCTGAACCGTCGTCCCTCGAGAGCATCATGAACGATCCCGACAACCGCGACGGCGTCGCGATCCTTGTCGCCGCGCCCGCGCCAATCGCCAGGGCCGTGCGGATCAACATCACCCTGCCCGCGGACCTTCTCGAGGAGGTCGATCGCTACGCGGAACGCGAAGGGTTCACACGATCGGGTTTTCTGGCTCAGGCAGCCAGAAAGGCGATCGCCGCTTGAGGCTCTTCCCTCTTGCTGCTCCCTCGCCGATGATCTCTCGACACACGACGAGAGGTCCGACATGACTGCTCCCAAAAAAGACCGTGATGCTGTGAGGCGTGCGCGGGATACGCTGGCGGCCAACAGCGGCCGCCTCAAACTCAGCGCCAGCAAGATCGAGGGAATGAGCGAGATCGAGGTGTTTGCGGCTGTTGCGAGGCTCGAACATCTCTCACCGGAAGACGATGTCAGCGCCGAAGCGGGTCCGACTACGACATTCGGCTTCTAACCCGATCGTCCGTGCCTCCTCGTTGAATGCAACGCGCTCCGCGAAGGCCATTCATTTCATGGAGATGGTGACGACGCACAGCCGGCCAGCCATTCACAAACGCAACTGGTCGAAACACGAGTTTGCCTTATCGTGCCGCCAAAGCATTTCCGGGAGGCCGCCGTGCATACCATTGACATCCCCCAGGCCATCGTCGACCGCCTGATTGCCCGGCGCGGGCGGCGGCATGTGTTCGAGCGTATCGCACCGGCGAAGACCGCCCTGGTGATCGTGGACATGCAGGCCGGCTTCGTGCAGCCCGGCGCGGTCGGCGAGGTGCCGCTGGCGCGCGCCATCATTCCCAACATCCGCCGCCTCACTGAGGAGACCCGCGCCGCGGGCGGCACCGTGGTCTGGCTGCGCCACACCACCGGGCCCGAGGGCGACTGGAGCCTGTGGCTCGGCACCTTCATGCCGCCGGCGGTGCGCGACGCCATGCGCGCGGCATTCACGCCGGGCCATCCCGCCCATGCGGTGGACGGTGCGTTCGATGTGCACCGCTCGGACCTCGTGGTCGACAAGACGCGCTACAGCGCCTTCGTCGGCAGTTCCAGCGACCTCGACGCGCGGCTGCAGGCGCGCGGCATCGACACGCTGATCATCGCGGGCACGCTCACCAATGTGTGCTGCGAGTCGACGGCGCGCGACGCCATGATGCTGAATTATGCCGTCCACTTCGTCGCTGATGCCACCGCCGCACGCAGCGACGAGGAGCACAATGCCAGCCTCACCAACCTGATGGTGACATTCGCAGATGTGCGCACCACCGATGAGGTGACGGCGCTGCTGCGGGCGGGGTGAGGCTCGGGGGCTAGGTTGAGCCACAACCCATCATCAGAGCTTGACTGAAAATGCGGTCACCGACCTTAGTTTTTGTCGTCGCCGGGACAAGCCCGGCGACCCCGACAAGGAGGGCACTGCATCCCTAAGCGAGGTGGCCGGGAGACCTTAGTCCTAGCGATCCGTCGAAGACGGATCGCGCTGCCCGGCCACGACAGAGAAGATGACAAACCCCATCTTTCAGGATGGTTCGGCGCCGTTTCCGATCAGATACTCCAGATCAAATCGATCGATTTCAGATCGTCCTGCCCGCGCCGCTCAGCGCCAGTGCAACAGGCGCGTTTCCAGCAGATTGAGCAGCTTGCCGACGACGAGGCCGAACAGCGACAGGATGACGACGCCGCCGAGCAGCTGATCGGTCTGCATCAGGTTGCCGGCCTGCAGCACGAAGGCGCCGATGCCGTATTCGGCGCCGATCATCTCCGCGCTCACCACCAGCAGCAGGGCCACCGACGAGGTGATTCGGAAACCGGCGAGGATCGCCGGCAGCGCGCCCGGCCAGATCACCTTGCGCACGATGGTCGGGAACGGGACGTTGAAGCTCTGCGCCATGCGGATGAGGTTGCGCGGCACGGAATCGACGCCGGAATAGACGGATATCGAGGTCGAGAAGAACACGCCGAGCGCGATGGTCGCGATCTTCGGCTCCTCGCCGATGCCGAACCACAGGATCAAGAGTGGCAGCAGCGCGATCTTCGGAATCGGAAACAGCGCCGACACCACCGAGATGCCGATGCTGCGGGCGATGCCCGACAGGCCGATGGCGAAGCCGACGACGACGCCGGCGGCGCTGCCGATCAGCCAGCCCAGCCCAATGCGCATCACCGAATACGACAGGTGGTGCCACAGCGCGCCACTGACCGCGAGGCTGTAGATCGCTTTCGCGATCGCCACCGGGGTCGGCAGGAACAGCGGGTTGATCCAGCCGAAGCTGCCGGCGGCCTGCCACACGGCGAGCAGCACGGCGAAGGTGATCCAGCTGGCGCCGCGGCCGGCCTTGGGTGCAAAGCCGCCGCCGCGGAAGACAACGTCGCGGGTGTCCGCACCGTCCTGCGCCGCCGTCATCGTCGATGTCGCGCGATCAAGCATGCTGCACCTCTCGCTCGGCGTCGATCGCCTCGTCCTTGATCAGCGACCACAGCCGGTCCTGGATGCCGAGCAGCTGCGCCCGGACGTCGGCGTCGCCACGCTGCGCGCGCGGCACTGCGATGTCGACGATCTCGCGCACCCGGCCCGGGCGGCGCGACAGCACGACGACGCGATCGGCGAGCCGCACCGCTTCGTCGAGATTGTGGGTGATGTAGACGGCGCCCATCTGGCCGTCGGCGAGCAGGCCGATGAAGTCTTCCATCAGGAGCTCGCGGGTCTGCGAATCCAGTGCCGACAGCGGCTCGTCCATCAGCAGGATCGCCGGCCGCACCGCCAGCGCCCGCGCGATGCCGACGCGCTGGCGCATGCCGCCGGAGAGCTGCTTGGGATAGGCATCGCCGAAGTCGGCGAGCCCGGTTCGGCGCAATGCGTCGGTGACGATCGCCTGTCGCTGCGCCGCGTCGATGCCGACGTGGAGCAGCGGGAACGCGACGTTCTCGCTGACCGTGCTCCAGGGCAACAGCGCGAAGTCCTGGAATACGAAGGTGAGCGGGTTGAAGCTGCCCGCCGGCGCCGCGCCGCGGATGCGGGCGTGGCCGGAGGTCGGCTGCAACAGGCCGCCCAGGATCGACAACAGCGTGCTCTTGCCGCAGCCGGAGGGGCCGACCACCGCCACCACCTCGCCGGCGCGGACGGTGAAGGACACGTCCTTCAGCACGTCCAGCGCGCCGAAACGGTGGCAGATATCACTGACGATCAGGTCCATGGGTAAGGTCCGTCGCTTGTCCGCTCGTTGGTGGTTCCGCCGGGCTCAGTCGCCCTTGACGAAGTCCTTGGCGATGATGTCGTTGACGCCAAAGCCCTTGTCGACGAAGCCCTGCGCCTGCATCCAGCTGATCTGGTCGCCGACGTTCTTGATGTCGAGCTTGCCGTCGGGGTCGATGTAGGCGCAGTCCACGGCGGCACGATCCGGCGGCAGGTTGGTGTACTTGGAGATGATCTGCAGCAGCGGCAGGGTCTTCTCCGTCATCGGCACCTTGCCGTCCTTCATCGCCTTGAGCAGCACGTCGTGATACTCGCGGTCGGCGCGCGCCAGCGCGGCGAGGAACTTGGTCACCAGTTCCTTGTTGCCGAGCATCTTCGGCGTGGTGAACACCGCGCCGAGCTGCCAGGGCGTCTCGTCGCCGACCCAGCCGAGGAGTTTCGCGCCGTCGGCGTCGATCAGCGGCCGCGCCGTGGTCGCCGGCAGCAGCGCGCCGTCGATGGTCTCGCCCTTGAGGGCTGCGGCTGCGTTCGACAGCGACTGCAGCGGCACCACCTTCACGTCGGTGAGCTTGAAGCCATACTTGTCGGCGAGCAGCCCCAGCGAATAGTGGAAGGTCGAGCCGATCTGGGTGACGCCGACGCGCTTGCCGGCGAGGTCCTTCGGCGACTTCAGGCCGGCGGCATAGGCGTTATTGCCTGCGACGTAGGCGATGAGCGGAAAGCCCGGCTGCTCGCGGCTCATGCCGCCGATCACCTTGAGCACGCCCTTGCCGGCGAGGTTGAACATGCCGCCGGTGAACGCGGTGACGCCGAAGTCGACGTCGCCGGAGGCGGTCGCCACCGCGATGGGCTGGGCGGCGTCGAAGAACTTCAGCTCGATGTCGAGGCCGGCGTCACGGAAGTAGCCCTTGTCCAGGGCCATGAACACCGGCGCGGAGGACGACAGCCGCAGCACCCCGACCTTGGCCTTCAGCGGCGCTTCGGCATGGGCCGCGACCGCGCTGAAACCGAGCGCGGCCACCGCGACAGCCTGCACCGCCCGCCGCAGGCGGGTTGCGATCGAAAAGGTCATGTTGTCTCCTCCCGTTTCTTGTTCAGGTCCTGTCGGCGGGGATCTCGGCCCCCCGCCCCAGGAAAGCCCCCTGGTTCGTCAGTTCCGCCTGCAGGCGATCGACCGCGACCTGGCGCGGCGGCACGTTGCCGGCGAGCGCCTGAGCCGCCGCCACCCCCGCCGCCTCGCCCATGGCGAAGCAGGCGCCGGAGACGCGGGCCGCGGACTGCCCCTCATGGGTCATCGACGCGCAGCGCCCCGCCACCAGCAGGTTGTCGACGCCCCTGGGCGTCAGCATCCTGTACGGCATTTCGTTGTAGCCGCGCGAGTCCGGAATCGGGGGAAATTTGAACACGATGTCCCCGGCGACATGGGCCTCGATCGGCCAGCCATTGACGCCGATGCTGTCGTCGAACGAGGCGCAGGTCAGCACGTCCTCGCCGCTCATCATATAATCACCGACCACCCGGCGGGTCTCGCGGATGCCGAGCTGCGGCGGCAAATCGACGATGTAGGAGTGCTCGAAGCCCGGCACGGTGCGCAGGAATTGGAACGCCTCGACCGCCTGGCGACGGCCCTCGATCTCGCCCCGTGTCAGGTCGTCGGGCGCGAGCCCGCTGATGGCGCGGCCGTCCGCGCGCGCAAGCTGCGTAAAATTGACGCGCCACTCGATGGGGTCGCGCTGCGGCCGCACGATCGCGGTCTTGCGGGGGAAGCTGGCGCCGTTCGCGATCGCCTCCGCCATCAGTTTCGGGATGGTCTGCCAGGCTTCGCCGGCGCGCGCCGGGTCAATGCCGTTGAGGCGGAACATCATCGATGGATAGAGCATGTTGCCGGCGTTGTCGCCGACCTCGTAAGGAGCCCCGGCCCAGGCGGCGAGGTCGCCGTCGCCGGAGCAATCGATGAACAGGCGGCCGCGCACGGCCTGACGGCCGGCCTTGGTCTCGACCAGCAGCGCGTCGATCGTGCCCACCTGCCCCATCACGACGCCGGCGGCGAGCGCGTGGAACAGGATTTCGACCTTGTGGTGGGCCAAAAGCTCGTCGGCGGCGATCTTGTAGGCCGCGGTGTCGTAGGCCTGGGCCATGATCTTGCCGAAGATCGTGTGCGGCGCGTTGAGGCCGCCGAGATGGTCGATGCGCGCCAGCAGCTCGGTGGCGAGGCCGTGCACCACGCGCTGCATGGCGCCATACACATTGGCATGCAGGCCGCAAAAGTTGGTGACGCCGGCCGCGGTGCCCATGCCGCCGAGAAAGCCGTAGCGCTCAATCAGCAGGGTGCGCTGGCCGCCCCGCGACGCCGCGGCGGCCGCGGCGAGGCCGGCCGGGCCGCCGCCCAGCACGACCACATCATACTCGCCCAGCACGGGCAGGCGGCGGGCCGGTTCTTCGATGGTCTGGACGGGCACGCGGCTGGCTCCATGGCTTCAGATCGACTGGGCCGGGACTATGAATATACGGTAACAGGAGTACAATCCAGCAAACTGGACGATCAGCTTTCTCGAATCGCGAAAGGTCGATGGACACCCTCGTCAATCTCCAGGCGTTCCTCGCCACCGCCGAATCCTCGGGCTTCTCAGCCGCCGGCCGCAAGCTCAACGTCTCGACCTCGGTGGTGGCCAAGCGCGTCACCCAGCTCGAGGAGCAGATCGGCACCACCCTGTTCCATCGCTCGACCCGGCAGATGCGGCTGACCAAGGCCGGCCAGCAATACCTGCACCGCGCCCGCAGCGTGGTCGCCGATGTCAGCGACCTCTTGGCGCGCATGGGCGAGAAGGACCACGACCTCGCCGACCAGCTCCGCATCAAGGCGCCGACCTCGCTGACCATCTTCCGCCTCGCCGACGTGTTCAGCACCTTCCAGGCGCAGAACCCGCAGGTGCGCCTCGACATCGTGCTGATCGACCGTCCGGTGGACCCGGTGACGGAAGGCTTCGACATCGCCATCGGCGCCTTCCCGCATTCGTTCGGCGGCGTCATCGACGAGCCGCTGTGCCCGATGCGGCGGCTGCTGTGCGCGGCGCCCGCCTACCTCGCCCGCCATGGCGTACCGGCGCATCCGCGCGATCTCGTCGACCACACCTGCCTCAGCTTCCTGCCGACCGGACCGGAATGGTTGTTCGAGGGGCCGCGCGGCCGCATCACCGTGCAGGTGCAGCCGCGCATGAGCTCCAACGAGGGCTATGTGCTGGTGAAGAGCGCGATCGCCGGCAACGGCATCGCCTTCATCTCGCGCTATCT
The DNA here is from genome assembly GCA_040756765.1 of Pseudomonadota bacterium. Classification (GTDB taxonomy): domain Bacteria; phylum Pseudomonadota; class Alphaproteobacteria; order Rhizobiales; family Xanthobacteraceae; genus Bradyrhizobium_A. The sequence goes on from JBFLYG010000008.1 coordinate 38,729, forward strand.
CGTCGAGGACGCGCTGCGCGACGGCACGCTGTGCCAGGTGCTGCCGGAGTTTCCGATCCCCGACCTGTGGGTGAAAGCGACCGTGCCGGAACGGCGTGCCAATGCCGCCGCGGTCCAGGCGCTGATCGCGGCGTTGAAGCAGGCGCTGACGCCGACACTGTAGCGAAACGGATTCGACATTCACGCCCCCCACTGGCGAGCCGCCGCCCGCCTCTCCATCTCATGCGCTCCGACAATCCGCTCACAGGGAGCCAACCCGTGTCCACATCACTGCGCCTCATCAACCCCGCCCCACTCGCCAGGCCGAGCGGCTATTCCCATGTCGCCGTCGCGCCGGTGCACGAGATTGCCTTCATCTCCGGCCAGGTCGCCTATGATGGCGCGGGCCATCTGGTCGGCGCCGGCGATCTCGCAGCACAGACCCGCCAGGTGATGCAGAACCTGTCGGACGCCCTGCAAGCGGTCGGCGCCGACTTCAGCCATGTGGCGAAGCTCACCATCTTCGTGAAGGACCTCGATGAGGCGGCGGTCGCGACCATCCGAGAGGTGCGTGCGGATTTCCTCTCCCCGACAGCGCCGCCCACCAGCACCATGATCGGGGTGACCGCACTCGTGCGGCCCGAACTGCTGGTGGAGATCGAGGCCTACGCGGTGCTGCCGGCATCGACTTGACCGCGCGGCCTGAGGCCATCGCGCGCACCTTCCGCATCATGGAAAATACCATCCATGCATACATGCCGAGCGGCGCGCGAACGCGTTTACGGCGCCGCTCGACCATGACACCATGCGCGCAATCACAACACAGCGTGACATGAGGACAACGCGGATGGCCTACGAGCAGATCAAGTACGACGTCGAAGACAACATCCTGACCATCACGCTGAACCGGCCGGACAAGCTCAACGCCTACACCCACACCATGCAGGCGGAGATGATCGACGCCTTCGACCGCGCCGATCAGGACGACAACGTGCGCGCCATCATCGTCACCGGCGCCGGCCGCGCGTTCTGCGCCGGCGCCGACCTCTCCGCCGGCGGCCAGACCTTCGACCGCGCCGCGCGTGACGACCGCAAGAGCGCGCCGCTGCGGCCGAACGGCGAGGTGGAATGGAGCGACGACGCGGTGCGCGACGGTGGCGGCCGGCTGACGCTGCGCATCTTCAAATGCCTGAAACCCGTGATCGCGGCGGTCAACGGCCCGGCCGTCGGCATCGGCCTCACCATGCAGCTCGCGATGGACATCCGCATCGCCGCCGACAACGCCCGCTTCGGCTTCGTGTTCGCGCGCCGCGGCATCGTGCCGGAGGCGTGCTCGAGCTGGTTCCTGCCGCGCATCGTCGGCATTTCGCAGGCGCTGGAGTGGACCTATTCAGGCCGCGTGTTCCAGGCGCGCGAAGCGCTCGCCGGGCGCCTCGTCAGCCGCGTGGTGCCGCCGGAGGAGTTGCTGCCGACCGCGCGCGACATCGCCCGCGACATCGTCGACAACTCCGCTCCCGTCTCCATCGCGCTGATCCGGCAGATGATGTGGCGCATGCTCGGCGCCGACGATCCGATGGAGGCACACAAGATCGACAGCCGCGGGATCTATTCGCGCGGCGCCTCGAACGACGTGCGCGAGGGCGTCACCGCGTTCCTGGAGAAGCGGCCGGCGGCCTTCACCGACAAGGTGTCCAGCGACATGCCGTCGTATTTCCCGTGGTGGCAGGACCGCGAATACAAGTAGCGCCGCCCGTCCGCGCTCAGGCGGCGCGGATATCAGCCAGGAAGCGCTCGACCTCCGCGCGCATCGCGTCCGACTGCATCGACAGTTGCTGCGATGCCGCCAGCACCTGGCGCGCCGCGGCGCCGGTGCGCTGGGTCGACTGCGTCACACCGGCGATGCTGTGGGAGATGTCCTCGGTCCCGGCCGCGGTGTTCTGAATGTTGCGGGCGATTTCCTGGGTCGCCGCCGCCTGCTGCTCGACCGCGCGTGCGATCGAGGACGCGATCTGGTCGATCTCGCCGATGGTGCCGTTGATGCTCTGGATCGCATCGACAGCCCCGGCCGACGACGACTGGATGGCGGCGATCTGCGTGGTGATCTCGCCGGTCGCCTTGCCGGTCTGGTCGGCGAGGCTCTTCACCTCCGCCGCCACCACCGCAAAGCCCCGCCCCGCCTCGCCGGCGCGCGCCGCCTCGATGGTGGCGTTGAGCGCCAGCAGATTGGTCTGGGCCGCGATCTCGCTGATCAGCTTGACGACGTTGCCAATGGCTTCCGCGGCCTGCGACAGGCCGCGCATGGTCTGGTCGGTGCGGCCGGCTTCGTCCACGGCCTTGCGCGCGATGCGCGCCGACTGCATCACCTGACGGCCGATCTCGTCGACGGAGCTCGACATCTCCTCGGTCGCCGCAGACACGCTCTGGACGTTGCCGGTGGCGAGCGCCGCCGCGGACGCGACGCTCGCGGCCTGGCGGTCGGTATCCTCCGCCGTTCCCAGCATCGTCGCGGCCGTGGCCTCGAGCTCGCTCGAGGCAGTCGAGACCGAGCGCAGCGACGCCGCGATAGCGGCGTCGAACGTCGCTGTCAGCTCGCCGACGCGCGCGGCCCGCGCGGCGCGCTCGTTGATGGCCTCGGTCTCGCGCGCCGACAGCGTGCGCATGTCGATCAGGTTGCTCCTGAAGAAGGCCACCGCCTGCGCCATGCGGCCGATCTCGTCGCCGCGCGTGGTGCCCTGAACCTCGATGTCGGTGCGGCCGGTCGCGAGCGTTTCCATCACCTGGGACAGCATCCCGAGCGGCCGCGTGATGCTGCGCGCCATCACGAGGGCAACGGCGAAGCTCGCGCCCAGCGCCGCCGCGATCAGCGCGCCGAGCAGGATCAGGTGGCGCGACGCCGCACGGCCCTTGGCCACGGCCATCGCCAGCAGATCCGCCGCCTGCCGGTCCTCGACGGTCTTGAGGAGATCGATGCGTGCGGTCGCCGCATCGAACCAGGCCTTGCCGTCGAGGCCCCTGAGATCCCCGGCGAGACCGCCCTCGACCACCGTGCGGCGCATGCTGGCGACCGCGTCGATCACCGGCCCTGAGACGGTCCGGACATAAAAGGCCCGCTGCTCGGGTGTCACCGCGGCCTGGAAGGCGCCGAGATAGACGTCCTGGGCCGTCGCAAGGCCGAGCACGCGGACATAGGACGGGCCGTCGAAGCGCCCCGCGGCAACGCCGGCGCCCACCTGCGCCCGCTCCTGCCCCGCGCGCTCCTTGCCCTGGACGAGATCGAGATAGGCCGCGACGGCTGCGGACAGGTCACCGTCGCCGGTCGTGCGTCCGACGGCGCTGGCGACATCGATGATGCCAGCGATCGTCTGGGTGTAGAACGCGGACGCGCCGGGCACCGCGATGCGCAGCGCATCGACGTCGCCGCGCTTGCCGTCGAGCGCGGCGAGCGCGCCCTGCACCTTGCCGACGGCGTCGGCGGCCTCGCGCCCCGCCGCCTGCTCCACGCGCATAAGCGAGCCGGCCGCGGCCGTCCGCTCGGCGTCGGAACGCTGGCGCTGCGCACGCAGCTCCTCCGCCATCTGGCCGCCCTTGCTGCTGAGGACGATCGCCGACAGGCCGCGCTCACGCTGCAGTTCATGCACGAGGCGGCTGAGGCTGGCGATATCCTCGGCGAGCGGCGCGAGCCGCGTCATCTCGGATCGGGTCTGCCAGGTCTCGGCAAACTGTGCGCCTGCGAGACCAATAAGGAGAACGATCGGGCAAACCAGCGCAAGCCCGAGACGGTGGTGGATCTTCAGAGTGGCAAGCAATGCTACCCTCGTGGAAGCAAGCGATGCCCGGCTGCTCCATTGTGCATTGCATAACTAATATTGTGTAAAAATCTCAAATATTTGCAGGGGGCGGCCCGTTTCAGGAGCGGGTTCCCGTCTGCCCCATGCCGGCCTTGCGCTGCTCAGCCTTGCCGTCCGCCCCCTTGCAGATCCCCTTCAAGGCCGCCCACTCCGCGTCGGTCAGCAGCGGCGGACCGCTCACCGGGCGGTCTTCGCGCGTCATGCGCGCAAGGCGGTCCTCGGTGAAGGGGTGGCTCGCCAGGATCGAGATGCCCTTGCCCGCCTCCTTGCCGGTGATGCGGAACAAGAGTTCGCCCATCGGCTTGGGCGAACGGCCGAGGCGGTGCATGGCCTCGATCGCCGCGCTGTCGGCGGCGGTCTCCGCCTCGCGCGAGTAGGACGCGTCGACGATCGATCGGCCGGCGAAGATCAGCGCGCTCGAACCGGTGATGTCGCCGAACAGCAGGCCGACCAGGAACGAGGTGCCGCCCTGGCTGATCATCTGCTTGGTGTTGTCGCGATGCTTGAGGTGGCCGAGCTCGTGCGCCAGCACGCCGGCGATCTCATCGGGATTGTTCGCCTTCTCGAGCAGCCCCTCCAGCAGGAACGCCTTGCCGCCGGGCAGCGCGAAGGCGTTGGCGATCTTGCTCGACAGCACGAGGGAATCGGTCTCGTTGGAGAGATCGAGCGCGCCGTGGAGCTGAGTCATCAGCTTGGCGAACGCCGCCTCTCCGGCAACGTCGCGGCACGGCTTGCCGTCGAACACCGCCATGACCTGGCCTTCCGCCGCATCGCCGAGCCGCCGCTCGAACGATTGCGGGATCAGCGGCGCGAGGCGATCGGCCGCCAGCGGCACGCCATAGAGCACCATCACGACGATCGAGACCGCCGCCGCCAGCGACCAGCCGACGATGCGCCCGACGTCGCGGCGACCGGCGGAGGCGTCATCGACCCGCGGACAGCGCGCCAGCACGCGCGCGGCGACCGCCTGGTCGCGGATCTCCAGCCGCGCCAGTTGCGGCGCGCCGAGGCAGCTCAGGCGCACGAGGCCGCGCGACGCATCCATGCGGCGGATATCGTCAAAAGACCATTGCGCCAGCACCTCGCCGGCCTCGCGGATGACGAGACGGTCGGAGAGCACGAGCGTCACCTGCCGCCGCCGGCTGGTGGCGCCGTCATAGAAGACGGCATCCGGCGCCGGCATGGGCGCAACTGGATTCTGCTCGATCTCCGGCGGCTGCGTGTCCCCGCTCATGGCCACTCCTGCTTAGAAGCCCGCGACGTCGAGGCCGTCGGCGAGGCCCTCACCGAGAGCACTGGCGGCATCGCCGGCCGCCATGACGTCGGCCGCCGCCTCGATGTTGAAGACCGACACCGACTCGATCACCCGCACCCACAGGTCGCGCATCAGGTAGACGCGCGTCACCACGCCCAGGGCCAGGATGAAGACGAGATAGCCGAGGCCCATCAGCACCAGCAGCGGAATGCTGCGCAACATTTCGGGGCTCGAGAACGAATCCGCGACCGATGTGCCGTCGAGGCTGCCGACCAGCACGACGACGAGCCCAATGTAGGCGGCGAGGGCCAGCGACAGCAGCAGCCCCCACCCGATCACCTTCCAGTAGAGCCCGATCAGGGCGCCGCGCGTCAACCGCGACTCCAGCCGCACGTCGCCGAAACGGATGCCGGACAGCCACCAGCGCCACTCCACCGCCTTGAACGCCGCATAGACGAAGGGAGCCGCCGGAAACACATAGAGCGCGATCGGCGCCAGCAACCACAGCCACCAGCCGCGCTTGAAAAACTCCCAGCCGGTGCCCTCGAAGCTGCCCTGCAGATCACCATAATAGGAGTGCCGCATCTTGTAGCGCTCGAGCGCAGCCTCGCGCCAGGGCAACGCCAGCCCCAGCGTCAGGCCCACCAGGATCGCCCACAGCGAGGCCCGCAGCGCATAGGCCCAGCCGGAGCCGTCCATCCAGAACCGCACCCCGCGCCACACCGTGCGAGTCAGGCGGTAGCGCCGCGCACGGTAGATCGCGAACTGACCGAACACATAGAAGAACGCCAGCAGCGGGAAGCTGGCGAAGGCCTGCAGCCGCTCGGCCTCCATCGTCAGCAGGAAATAGCCGATATAGATCGGCACGATGATCGCCAGCGCAAACAGGAACCCGATCAACAGCTCCCGGCCCGTGCCGGTGTATTCCGGGGCATCGCCGTCGATATCGGTGTGCGACCACAGATGACGGCGCATGTCGGTGGCAAGCCAGAACCGATAGAAGCCGAGCGTGATCAGCTCCAGGACTGCGCCCCTGGTCACCAGGCGACGGAAATCGCTCCGCTCACCGGAGAACGAGACGCGCGCCGGCGGCAGGATCCGCGGCACACTGTTGATCTGATCCATGGAATAGCCCTTCTACCGACCGCGCAACGGGCGCGGCATTTCAAAACCAGTGAGACACCGCCCAGCACAACGTGAGCGCGTCCGCCATTGTCCCGGCCGCAACTAAAGGTTGATCGGGCGGACATTGTCAATGTTGCGGAGCGCTTCTGCAGTGGAGCCGGGCGGCGTTGACATCCGTATGACAGGATATTGTGTCGCCCGGTGCGGCTCATCGGTTCATCGTCATCCTCTCGCATCGCGGCATTCGCTCAGAAGCCCGCGACGTCGAGCCCGTCGGCCAGCCCTTCGCCGATCGCGCTCGCCAGCTCGCCCTCCACCCGCACGCCGTCCGTCGCCTCGATGCCGTAGACGGCGGTCGAGGCCGCGACACGGGCCCACAGGTCGCGCATCAGATACAGCCGGGTCACGACGTTCATTGCGAGAATCATGAACAAGTAGAGGACGAAAGGCAGCACGAGCACCGGAATGCTGTCCGTGTTGGCATTCGCCTCGAAGAATTCCTGCAGCGAAACACCGCTCAGGCTGGCCAGCACTGCGAAGCACAGGAATGTAAATGCCCCCATGACAACGAAGATCAACACGAACCAGCCCATCACCTTGTAGTACAGGCCGATAAGATCGCTCGGGAGGATGTCGGAGGCAAAGCCGACGCCACCAAAGCGCAGACCCGAGATCCACCACCGCCAGGCAATGGCTTTGAACCATGCATAGAGGACCGGCCAGGTGAGCAGCACCAGGATCGTCACCGGCCGAAAGACGATCGTCACGACGAGCAGGACGACGCTCAACAGCCACAGACCCCAGCCGCGCTTGAAGAACGCCCAGCCGGTGCCGTCGAAGCCGCCCTGCAGGTCGCCATAGTGAGAGTGGCGCATCTTGTAGCGTTCGAGCGCGGCCTCGCGCCATGGCCATGCGAATCCCAGCGTGACGACGACCAGAAGCATCCACAGCGACGCGCGCAGCGCATACGCCCAACCTGAGCCGTCCATCCAGAACCGTACGCCGCGCCATACCGTGCGGGTGAGGCGGTAGCGCCGTGCGCGGTAGATCGCGAACTGGCCGAACACATAGAAGAAGGCTATCAGCGCCACGCCACCGAAAGCCCGCACGCGCTCGACCTCGATGGTGAGCAGGAAATAGACGAGATAGATCGGCACGATGATCGCGAGCGCGATCAAAAATCCGATCAACAACTCCCGGCCGGTGCCGGTGTATTCGGGCGCGTCACCGTCGACGGTGGTGTTCGACCACAAATGCCGGCGCATGTCAGTGGTGAGCCAGAAGCGGTAGAAGCCAAGCGTGACAAGCTCGAGGAAGGCGCCGCGGGTCACCAGGCGACCGAACACACCGCGGTCTCCGGAAAACAACATGTCCGTCGCCCAGCGCGGAGGCGGCGGCGGCATCCGCGGCACAGAGCTCATCTCGTTCATTGGTCAGCCCCAATCACTTTCAAAAAAACGGCGGCTCGAGGCGCGCCTTGTCGGTATATTTCCAAATATGCCCGCACACAACCAACGGTTGATCTCGGTCGAGCAACGCTGATCGCCGCTCAGCCCGCGACCCGCGCCGGTCGCGTCAGGAGGACGACGCCCCCATCCACAGGACGACGCGGCCGATGGCGCGGCGCTCGATCAGGAGCCGCATCGCCTGCGCGCAGTCGGCGAGCGGCAGGCGGTGCGAGATGTGGGGACGCAGCCGGCCGTCATTGGCGAGACGCCACAGCGCCGCCTGGCGCGCCGCGGCGAGCGCGGGATCGCGCCGCGCCGCCTCCCCGGCTCGCACGCCAAGCACGCTCGCGCCCTTGATCAGCACCAGGTTCGTGGCCGCCATGCCGATGCCGCCGGTGAAGCCGATGACCAGGAGCCGCGCGCCCCAGGCGATGCAGCGAAGGCTCTGCTCGAACGTCGTGCCGCCGACCGGATCGAACACCACGTCGGCGCCGCGGCCGCCGGTGAGGCGCTTGACGGCGTCGCGCAGCGGCTCGCTGCCGGAGAGCAGCGTGTGGTCAGCGCCGCGGCTCGCGGCGACCGCGAGCTTTTCCGCGCTGGAGGCGACCGCGATCACGGTGGCGCCCAGCACCTTGCCGAGCTCGACCGCTGCAAGCCCGACGCCACCGCCGGCGCCATGCACCAGCAGCACTTCACTTGGCTTGAGCTGTGCCCGATCCACCAGCGCGTGATAGGCGGTGCCATGGGCGGCAAGGAATGTCGCTCCCTCCGCGAAGTCGAAGACTTCGGGCAGCGGCGCGAGCTGCGCCGGCGTCGCCACCACCTCCTCGGCGAAGCAGCCATGGCGCAGCTTGACGATGACGCGATCGCCGACGGCAACGCCGTCGACGCCCGCGGCGATCTCGGTCACCCGTCCCGCCCCCTCCATGCCCGGCGTGAACGGCAGGTCGGGCTTGAGCTGGTATTGGCCCTCGACCATCAGCACGTCGGGAAAATTCAGCCCGGCAGCGCGCATCTCGATGCGCACCTCGCCAGGCCGCAGCGGAGCGGACGGCACATTCTCCAGATGCAGCCCTTCCGGCGGCCCCAGTTCACGGCAAACGATCGCGTTGGGCATTGTTCTTGTTTCCTCGTCGTCGTCTTGTCGTGATGATTACCTGTCGTTCCGGCGCCTGGATTGCGTTAAGCTCGCATGGCTTGCGAACGCTCTTACAATAAAAGCCGAGGAAGCGCCCGTCATGCTGTTCCCCACCACCATCGCCGGATCGCTGCCCAAGCCCGAATGGCTCGCCGAGCCGAACCGCCTGTGGGCGCCATGGAAGCCGGCCGGCCAGGAACTCGTCGCCGCCAAGCGCGATGCCACGCTGCTGGCAGTCAAGCTGCAGGAGGACGCCGGCATCGACATCGTCACCGAGGGCGAGCAGGCGCGCCAGCACTTCGTGCACGGCTTCCTGGAAAATGTCGGCGGCATCGATTTTGCCCACAAGGTGGAAATGGGCATCCGCGCCGACCGCTACAAAGCCATGGTGCCGCAGGTGATTGCGCCGCTCACCCTCAGGGGACGCGTGCACGCCTTCGAGGCGAAGGCCGCGCGCGCCCACACCACCCACAAGCTCAAGTTCACCCTGCCCGGCCCCATGACCATCGTCGACACCGTCGCCGATCGCCACTATGGCGACCGCGTCAAGATGGCGTTCGCCTTCGCCGATCTCCTCAACCAGGAAGCCCGCGCGCTCGCAGCCGACGGCGTCGACGTCATCCAGTTCGACGAGCCGGCCTTCAACGTCTACATGAGCGAGGTCAAGACCTGGGGCATCGAGGCGCTGCAGCGCGCCGCGGAGGGCCTGTCCTGCACCACCGCTGTGCATATCTGCTACGGCTACGGCATCAAGGCCAACACCGACTGGAAGGCAACGCTCGGCGGCGAGTGGCGGCAATACGAGGAGATTTTTCCGGCGATCGCCGCGAGCACCATCCAGCAGGTGGCGATCGAGTGCCGCAACTCCCATGTCCCGCTCGAGCTGCTGTCCCTGCTCCCCGGCAAGACCGTGCAGGCCGGCGTCATCGACGTCGCCAGCGATGTGGTCGAGACGCCGGAGGACGTCGCCGAAGTGATCGGCGCGGTGATGAAGTTCGTGCCGCGCGAGCGGATCATCGCCACCACCAATTGCGGCATGGCGCCGATGCGGCGCGACATCGCCGAGGCCAAGCTGAGGGCGCTCGGCTCCGGCGCGAAGCTCGCGCGCGAGCGCTTCGCCGACCTCGATCCGGAAGCGCCGTGGTGAGCGGCTTGAACCGTCCCGGCGCCGGCCGCGACCAACGGCGCAGACGACGGCGGCGCGTTCTGCGCCGCCGTGCCGATCCGTGAGGCCCGCCGTGAAAATCTCCTCTCTTCTCCTCGTTGCCGCCCTGGCCCTGCCGGCCGCCGCCGCGCTGGCGCAGCAGCCCGCGCCCACGCCTGATCTCGGGCTGCGCACGATCGCCGACAACGACCTCGACCGCTATGTGGCGAAATCCAATGGCGTCGTCGGCCTGCTCAACGCCTCGCTGCGCGGCAAGGAATCCTGGGCGCGTTATCTCAGCTGGGTCGACGTCAAGCGCGGCCCGACCGGCAAGGAGCGCATCATCTACGGCCTCTACTCGGTCGGCTCATCGGCCAAGGACGCCATCGCCAAGGCGCGCAAGAGCGCGGCCGACGAGCCGGCGATCCCCGCGCTCGACGGCGCCACCAGGCAGCTCGCCGACACTTTCGAGACGCTGGTCCCGATCCTCAACGAGGCGGAGGCCTATTACGACCGCAAGGACTACATGTCCGACAACATGGCCGGCGGCAAGGCGCTGCATGCGCGCCTCGTGCCCGCGGCGGCCGCGTTCCTCGAGGTCCGCGCGGCCACCGAGGCGCTGCAGGACCAGTTCAAGGATCTGCTCGATCGCCAGCAACTCGCCAAGATCGAGGCGACGGAAGGCAAGAGCGCGCGCTGGCAGGTGCGCAACACCTTGATGCTGGCGAAGAAGGCGGTCGACCTGATGCCCTCGAACCCCAAGCGCGGCGCCGACCTCAAGCCGTTCGACACAGCACTCGCCGCCTATGGCGACGCGGTGCGCGACTTCGACAATGCCGTGCGCGAGTCCGGCAAGTCGACCTCGATCGACTCCTATCCGCGCGACATCCTCGGCAAGCTGCGCGAGATGCGCGACAACATCGCCAAGGGGCGCGCCGACGGCATGAGCTTCTCGATGGACTACAACGGCGTCATCACCCGCTACAACATGATGGTGACGCTGTCGAACGCGTTCAGGTAATTTTCCGAGCAGCGCACCGACGCTCGCCGGATCATCCCCTCATGGTGAGGAGGCGCAATGCGCCGTCTCGAACCATGAGGCCGCGGCGCTGCGGCAGCGGCAGCGGCCTCATCCTTCGAGACGCCTGCTACGCAGGCTCCTCAGGATGAGGAGAGAGACATGCTGCACGTAGCCCGGGTGAGCGCAGCGACACCCGGGATGATACCGATCACCCCGCCCCGGATATCGCTGCGCTCATCCGGGCTACGGGGCATCACGGCAACCTCAACGATGAACCATCAAAGCGCCTTCGCGCTCGGATGCAGCACCGGTTGATACCCCGCCGCCAGCGCGCGCACTGTGGACGGCGGGGTCAGGAGCCGCGCGCCGTCCGGCACATTCTCGACCGCCTGATAACCGGCGAACGACCAGCGCAGCAGACGGCCGCCATTGATCAGGAAACTGTCGACGCCCACCTGCACCATGGCGCCATCGGGCAAAGCCGCAATCGAGCCCGGCCACGAATGCAGGCGCCGCTGCCGGCCGTCGAGCCGCTCGGCATGCAGCACGGCATCCATCTCGGCGGCGCGCGGCACGGTCGCCAGGCCCGAAGCCCAGGCCGCCCGAAAGGCGTTGGCGTCGTCGCGCCGGCAGAAGAAGCAGGGCCGGTGCCCGGCGGCGAGCGCGGTCGCCTCATCGAGGAAGAACAGCTCGGTCCAGCTCCGTGTCGCCATCACCTGCCGGCGGCGACCGCGGAAGTCGCAGGTACAGACGATCCATGCGTGGGTCGTCCAGCGCCGTCCCAACAGCGTGCGCGTCGCGGGATCATGAATGATGCCGCGGTTGCCGGTGAACAGGCCACGGTGCGGCGTCGCGACGATATCGCCTTGCGGCGTGACACGGTTTTGCAGCGGCATGGCTCATCATGTCCGGGAACGACATCCCGAGCCAACCGCAAATCAAGGCGCGGAGCGACCCGCTTTCCGGATCCTACGCCCCGCCGTCGCGGATCGGCGGCTGGAACGACAGCCCGGTATCCCAGGGGAAGAAGATCCAGGTGTCCTGCGACACCTCGGTGATGAAGGTGTCCACCAGCGGACGGCCCATGGGCTTGGCGTAGACGGTGGCGAAATGGGCCTGCGGCATCAGATCGCGCACCACGCGGGCGGTCTTGCCGGTGTCGACGAGGTCGTCGACGATCAGGATGCCTCGGCCAGCCCCGCCGCCGACATTCAGCACCTCGCCGGAGACGTTCTTGAGGATGCGGACCTCGCCCTGGGACTGGTGATTGTAGCTGGCCACCCCGACCGTATCGACCACCCGCACGCCGAGCTCGCGCGCGACGATAGCGGCGGCGACCATGCCGCCACGGGTGACGGCGACAATCGCCTCGAACGGGCCGGCGCTGTTGAGCCGCCAGGCGAGCGCGCGGGAGTCACGGTGAAACTGGTCCCACGACACCGGGAACATCTTCTCCGGGCGGGGGGCTTTGTCGTTGGTCGGGGTCATGTCTCTCTCTTTGCCGTGCCAGCTCTTTAACGCGTCAAGTTGAGCCCTGCCAGCATCTCCTGAACCGCGGCCATCGCCGCCTTCAGCTTGTCCGGGTCGCGCGAGCGCACCACGATGTTGGTGTTGGGCTTGCTGTTCTCGTCGAGGAAGGGGTAGCTGCCGATGCTGGTGTCGGGGTGGGCGGTGGCGATCGCCCGCAGCGGGCTGCCGATGTCACCCTCGCGGGCGTTGGCGCGCACCGAGTCCGACAGCATGCGCACCCCGGACTTCAGCTTCGGGGCGATGATGTCCATCATCGCCTGCATGATCGAGGGCACGCCGGCCATCACGACGACATTGTCGATCTTGAAGCCCGGCGCCAGGATGGTGGCGCTCTGGATCAGCTCGGCGCCGTCGGGAATGCGCGCCATGCGCAGCCGCGCCTCGTTGAGCTCGGCCTCGGAGAAGCGCTGGCGGAACCGGGCCACAACCTCCGGATGGAGGTCGATGCCAACGCCGAACGCCTTGGCGACGCTGTCGGCGGTGATGTCGTCATGGGTCGGGCCGATGCCGCCGGTGGTGAAGACATAGGTGTAGCGCGACCGCAGCGCGTTCAGCGCCTCGATGATGGCGCCCTCGTCGTCGGCCACCACCCGCACTTCCTTGAGGTCGATGCCGATATTGGTCAGGTACTCGGCGATGTAGCCGATGTTCTTGTCCTTGGTCCGGCCGGACAGAATCTCGTCCCCGATCACCAGAATTCCTGCGGTGACGATTTCGCTCATGCAACGTACTCCCTGCTCGTCCGAATCTTGCCCATCCCGGCGGCCGAGTGCCAGCGCCGCCTGCCCGGCCGATGGGCATTTCCCCGCCTCTTTTTGTGGCAGTGCGGCCCGCCAGCCCCAACGAATTGCCGTTTCGCAGTGCATATCGCGCTGGCCCGCCCCTTGCTACCCTCCATTGAAGTCATGCATTCTCTCGGTACAGGCGCGAAGGGACGGTCAGGCTTCATGGCAGTTGCATTCGACGAAATGAACGGGCCGGACGGCTCGCTCAGGCCAGCCTATCAGGCACTCTCCCACTGGCTGCAGGAGATGCCGCCCGACGCCCTCGAATATCGCCGCCAGGAAGCCGAGCTGCTATTTCGCCGCATCGGCATCACCTTCGCCGTCTACGGCGACGCCGAGGCCCAGGAACGCCTGATCCCGTTCGACGTCGTGCCCCGCATTCTGTCGGGGAAGGAGTGGACCCAGCTCGAGCGCGGCCTCAAACAGCGGGTCAAGGCGCTCAACCTGTTCCTGCGCGACATCTATCACGGCCGCGACATCCTGCGGGCCGGCATCATCCCCGACGACCTGATCTTCCAGAACCCGGTGTTCCGGCCGGAGATGAACGGCCAGGACGTGCCGCACGACGTCTATGTCCACATCGCCGGCATCGACATCGTCCGCGACGGCCCCGACGACTTCTATGTGCTGGAAGACAATGCCCGCACCCCCTCCGGGGTCTCCTACATGCTGGAGAACCGGGAGATCATGATGCGGCTGTTCCCGGACCTGTTCGCCCGCCACCGCGTCGCCCCGGTGGAGAACTATCCGGACGAGCTGTTGGCCGCGCTGCGCTCGGTGGCCCCGGTTACCGCCGCCGCGGAACCCACCGTCGCCCTGCTCACCCCCGGCGTCTACAATTCCGCCTATTACGAGCACTCGTTCCTTGCCGACAAGCTCGGCATCGAGCTGGTCGAGGGCCGCGACCTCATCGTCAAGAACGACGAGGTGTTCATGCGGACCACGGAAGGCCTCAAACGGGTGGACGTGATCTACCGCCGGCTCGACGACGACTTCATCGATCCGCTGACCTTCCGTCCGGACTCGGTGCTCGGCGTCCCCGGCCTGATGTCGGCCTACAAGGCCGGCACCATCACCCTCGCCAATGCGGTCGGCACCGGGATCGCCGACGACAAGGCGGTCTACAGCTACATGCCGGACATCGTCCGCTTCTATCTCGGCGAGGAGCCGATCCTCAAGAACGTGCCGACCTGGCGCTGCCGCGAGAAGGACGACCTCGCCTACGTCCTCGACCGTCTCGAGGACCTGGTGGTCAAGGAGGTGCACGGCTCCGGCGGCTACGGCATGCTGATCGGCCCGGCCTCGACCAAGGAGCAGATCGCGGCCTTCCGCGCCAAGCTGCTGCAGTCACCGGAAGGCTTCATCGCCCAGCCGACGCTGGCGCTCTCGACCTGCCCGACCGCGACGCGGTCCGGCCTCGCGCCGCGCCATGTCGACCTCCGGCCGTTCGTGCTGACCGGGAGCGACCATGTCACCGTGGTGCCCGGCGGGCTGACCCGCGTGGCGCTGAAGGAAGGCTCGCTGGTGGTCAATTCCAGCCAGGGCGGCGGCACCAAGGACACCTGGATCCTGGACGAGTAGCGGTTTCACGACACGCGCCTGCGGCCGCAGGCCGCGGCGCCAACAACGGAGGACGACGCCAAAACCTCATTCCCCAGCCGATCCGACCGTCCCGCCCATTTCCCTGTCACAGCACGAGCAAGACCCTGATCCATGCTGTCGCGCACCGCTGAAAACCTGTTCTGGCTGGCCCGCTATGTCGAACGCGCCGAATATCTCGCGCGCACCATCGAGGCGACGTTGCGCGCCACCGCGCTGCCGGCCGCCTATGCCGGCAAGACCAACGAGTGGGAGTCGGCGCTGCTCACCGCCGGCGTCGGCGACAGTTTCGCGCAGCAGCATGGGGAGGCGGACGAACGCAGCGTCGTCGACTACCTGGCGTTCTCGCCGGACAACCCTTCCTCGATCCGCAACTGCATCGAGGCGGCGCGGCTGAACTCGCGCTCAGTGCGCACCGCATTGACCAGCGAGATGTGGGACACCATCAACAGCGCCTGGATCGAGCTGCAGGAGGCCTGGCATGGCGGCATCCGCTCGCGCGAGGACCTCGCCAAATTCCTGCGCTTCGTCCAGGAAACCTCGCTGCGCTTCGACGGCTCGGCCTACCGCACCATGCTGCGCAACGACGCCTACTGGTTCTCGCGCCTCGGCTTGCACCTGGAGCGCGCCGACAACACCGCGCGCATCCTCGACGTCAAATATCACATGCTGCTGCCCGAGCAGGAGCATGTCGGCGGCCCGCTCGACTACTACCAGTGGACATCGATCCTGCGCTCGGTATCGGCGCTCACCGCCTACCACTGGGTCTACCGCGAGACCATCAAGCCCTGGCTGATTGCCGACCTCCTGATCCTCAACGACACGCTGCCGCGCTCGCTGTCGAGCTGCTACGGCAACCTCGTGCGCAACCTCGACCAGATCGGCGTCGCCTACAGCCGCCAGGGCCCGGCGCAGCGGCACGCCCGCGGCATCCGCAACCGCCTGGAGAACAGCGACATCGACCACATCTTCCAGCATGGGTTGCATGAATTCATTCAGGAATTCATCGCGGACAACAATCGCCTCGGCGACATCATCACCAAGCAATACCTGCTATAGTCGCCGGGACACTGGAAGAAAGCGGTCCGTCCGTCATGCGCCTGCGAATTGCCCATTCGACCACCTATCGCTACGAGCCGCCGGCGAGCGGCGTGATCCAGCTCATCCGGATGACGCCGCGCAACCATGACGGCCAGTATGTGGCCGACTGGCAGATCTTCGTCTCCACCGACTCGCGGCTGCAGATGCATCACGACGCGTTCGGCAACATCACCCATGTCCTGACCCACGGCGCGATCGGCGAACTGACCATCAATGTCGAGGGCCTGGTCGAGACCCAGGACACCAGCGGCGTGCTGCGCGGCACTGACGAGCGGTTTCCGCCGAGCCTGTTCCTGCGCGCGACGGACCTGACCGCGCTCAACACCGAGATGCGGGAGCTGACCGACGAGCTGCGCCCCCGCGGCGACGACGACGTCATCGGCTTCCTGCACGAGCTGTTGGTGCGGATCACCGAGCACATGACCTTCGACGTCGATCCGACCCATGCCGCCACCACCGCCGCCGACGCGTTCGCGCTCAGGCGCGGCGTCTGCCAGGACTACGCCCACATCTTCATCGCCTGCGCCCGCGCCGGCGGGGTGCCGGCGCGCTTCGTGTCCGGGCACTTCCTGCGCTCCGATGGCGTGGTGCAGCAGGATGCCGGCCACGCCTGGGCGGAGGCCTATGTGCCACGGCTCGGCTGGGTCGGCTTCGATGCCGCCAACGGCATCTCCACCACCGACGCCCATGTCCGCGTCGCGGTCGGCCTCGACTATCTCGGCGCCGCGCCGGTGCGCGGAACCCGCTATGGCGGCGGAGCCGAACAGCTCGCGGTCGCGGTCAGCGTCAACCAGGCCGGACGGCAGAGCCAGTCGCAGAGCCAATCCTGACCTTGCCTGCTCGATCTTGCCTGAGCGATCCTAACTGATCGATCCTATCTGATCGATCCTGCACTGTGGGTTATTGCGGCAAGGTTGCCGCACGCCCGCGCAGCGCGTAAAACTCCGGCTCGCAAGATGCTGGGGATTGGATCATGACCTATTGCTGCGGAATTCTGGTGCGTGACGGTCTTGTGATGATCGCCGACACGCGCACCAATGCCGGCCTCGACAACATCTCGACCTTCCGCAAGCTCCACGTCTTCAGCAATCCCGGCGAGCGCATCATGGCGGTGGCGAGCGCCGGCAATCTCGCGATCAGCCAGTCGGTGCTGTCGACGCTGACCGAAGGCCTCGAGGATCCCGTCACCGGCGAGGTCGAAACGCTGATGAATGCGCCGAGCATGTTCAAGGCGGCGCAGCGCATCGGCCGCGCCATCCGCCATGTCCATCAGATGGAAGGCTCGGCGCTGCGCGCCGAGGACATCTCCTTCGACGTCTCCTTCCTGTTCGGCGGCCAGATCGCGGGCGCGCGCATGCGCCTGTTCATGGTCTACACCGCCGGCAATTTCATCGAGTGCACCACCGACACCCCCTATCTGCAGATCGGCGAGCACAAATACGGCAAGCCGGTGCTCGACCGCGCCATCGCCTATGATGTCGACCTCTATGACGCACTCAAGGTCGGCCTGGTGTCGATGGATTCCACCATGCGCTCCAACCTCGGCGTCGGCATGCCCATCGACATCCTGGTGGTGCGGCCCGACGCCTGCGACGCCGAGCTGAACTACCGCATCGAGGTCGGCGAGCCGTATTTCCACGACCTGCGGGCGCGCTGGTCGGCGGCCCTGCGCGCGGCGCACCAGAACATCCCCCGCCCGCCCTATGGCGGCGCGGCAACGACGTCCACTCCAACCAAGGCAGGATGAGGAAATGACCAAGATCGCACTCGTTACCGGCGCCGGCACCGGCGTCGGACGCGCCACTTCGCTTGCGCTGATGAAGGCCGGCTTCACCGTGGTGCTGACCGGGCGACGCGCCGACATGCTCGAGGAGACCGCAAAACTCGGCGCCAGCGTCGGCAAGAGCCTCGCGGTGCCCGCCGACATGGCCGATCCCGCCTCGATCGCGGCCCTCTTTGCCAAGATCACCGATACCTTCGGGCGGCTGGACCTCGTGTTCAACAACGCCGGCATTGGCGCCCCCGCGGTGCCGTTCGAAGACGTCAGCGTCGAGCAGTGGAAAGCCGTGGTCGACACCAACCTCACCGCGCCATTCCTGTGCACCCAGCACGCCTTCCGCATCATGAAGGACCAGACGCCACGCGGCGGCCGCATCATCAACAACGGCTCGGTCTCGGCGCACGCGCCGCGGCCGTTCTCGGCGGCCTACACCGCGACCAAGCACGCCATCACCGGCCTCACCAAGTCGACCTCGCTCGACGGCCGTGCCTACGACATCGCCTGCGGCCAGATCGACATCGGCAATGCCGCCACCGACATGACCACCCGCATGGTCGAGGGCGTGCTGCAGCCCGACGGCCGCAAGATCCCCGAGCCGCGCATGGACGTCGCGGCGGTGGCGAATGCGGTGGTCTACATGGCGAGCCTGCCGCTCGACGCCAACGTGCTGTTCATGACGGTGATGGCGACCAAGATGCCGCTCGTCGGCCGTGGGTAACCGCACGCGGGCGGAACCAGGGTCTTTCCAAAGCGCCGATCTGCTGCTCTCATGACGCATTGGGTGGGCTGGCGGCTCTGACGCCCCGCGATTCCGCGGGGCGACGCCGGCGCAGGTGGCGGGCCGCCGAGCGATGCCTCAGCTGCAATCCGCGTTCGGGATCGTGGTGCTGCTCCTCCTGGCCTGGGCGCTCGGGGAAAACCGCCACGCCGTCCGCTGGACGAAGGCCGCCGTCGCCCTCACCGTCACGCTCGTCACCGCGCTGGCGCTGCTGCGGCTGCCCTATCTCGCGGCGGCGTTTTCCGCCATCAACGATGCCGTCGGCGCCATTGCCGCCGCCGCGCGCGCCGGCAGCGCCTTCGTGTTCGGCTATGTCGGCGGCGGCCCGCCGCCGTTCGACGTCAGGACGCCGGGCGCGGACTTCATCCTCGCCTTCCAGGCCCTGCCCGTGGTGCTGGTGACCAGCGTGCTGACCACTCTGCTGTTCTACTGGCGCGTGCTGCCGCCTGTGGTGCGCGGCATGGCGTGGCTGCTCGAGCGCACCCTCGGCATCGGCGGCGCGGTCGGCCTGTCCACCGCCGCCAACATCTTTCTCGGCATGGTCGAGGCGCCGCTGTTCATCCGCCCGTATCTTGCGCGGCTGACCCGCAGCGAATTGTTCCTGGTGATGACCGGCGGCATGGCCGGCATTGCCGGCACAGTGCTCGTGCTCTACGCCACCCTGCTGGCGCCGCTGATCCCCGACGCGGCGGCGCATTTCGTCATCGCCTCGGTGCTCGGCGCCCCCGCCGCGGTGCTGGTGAGCCTCGTCATGGTGCCGGAGACCGAGCCGCGGCGCACCGGCGGCGCGCTCGACGATCCCGGCGCGATCGCGGCCAACACCATGGACGCCATCGTCAAGGGCACCGCCGCTGGACTCGAGCTGCTGCTCAACATCGTCGCCATGCTGCTGGTGCTGGTGGCGCTGGTGCACCTCGCCAACGCCATCCTCGGCCTGCTGCCGCAGGTTGGCGGCAGCCCGATCTCGCTGCAGCGCATGCTCGGCGCGGCGATGGCCCCGGTGTGCTGGCTGATGGGGCTGCCATGGGACCAGGCGCAGACCGGCGGCCGGCTGATGGGGATCAAGACCATCCTCAACGAGCTCGTCGCCTATGTCGAGTTCGCCAAACTCCCCGACGGCGCGCTCGATCCGCGGGCGCGGCTGATCATGCTCTATGCGCTGTGCGGTTTCGCCAATTTCGGCAGCCTCGGCATCATGGTCGGCGGGCTCGACATCATGGCGCCGGAGCGGCGCCATGACATCCATGCCCTCGGCCTGCGCTCCGTGGTGGCGGGCACCATCACCACCTGCCTGATCGGCGCCATCGTCGGCGTGTTGACCTGAAACGTCGAAGCCTCACGGCTTCGGCGGCGGCAGCGGGCACCACGGCATCGGCAACTGCTTTTCGTAGATCTGGTTCCACTCGCAGATATAGGCCGGCCCGCTCTGCTTGGTCATCATCTTGACCGGCTCGGGCTGGCTGCCGACCATGTGGACGAGCGACAGCACGACGCCGATCGCATAGGCGCCGCGCATCTGCGCGACCTGCGGCAGCGCATCGAGCAGCAGCGCCCCGGCGATGATGATGAAGGGGTCGGACAGCAGGAAGTATTCCGCCTTGAGGTAGCGTACCGCGCTCAGCGTATCGATGCCGGTGGCGACCAGCAGCAGCAGGACCGCCTGCAGCGCGACCTGGCGCTTGCCGACGATCCACGCATAGACGATGCCGGGCACGATCAGCCAGATCAGGAACACCGCCGGGCGCGCCGAGGTGTAGAGGAAGAAGCTGTAGCGGCGCAGCACCGCGATAAAACTCTCTTGCAGCAGCGCGAAGTCGTGGCCGGTGTCGCTGACGCCGCCCGGCGTCAGCCCGGCGAAGCCCAGCATCTTCTCCAGCGGATTGACCACCGCCACCGCATTGCCGGCGTTGAACTGCAGGTCGAGCGCCAGCAGCCCGGCGGCAAGGCCGGCGACGACCGCCGCCATGGCCGCGGCCGTCTCCGCCGCCGCGACGCCGTTGAGCCGCGCGAACACCGCCATCGCCAGGAAGGCATAGAGCAGCAGCACGCCCTGATAGACGCCGAAGCGGCCGAACAGGTAGGGATGCAGCTCGGCGGCGGCGCGATTGGCCGGATCGATGCCGGCGGCCACGATCGGATACGCCAGCCAGCAGAGCAGCGCGGCGCAGGCGAGCGCCCCGAGCACAGCAGGCCACGCCCGCGACGATTGATGCCAGAATGCGACGCTCGCGCTCTGCGGCGTACTGAGCGTCAGCGCCAGCGCCGGGAACGCGGCGATCATCACGATCGCATGCACCTTGTTCTCCAGCGCCAGCACGCACAGCGCCGCCATGGCAGCAAACAGCAGCGGCCGCCATGCGCTGGCGCGGCGCGCCGCGATGATGATCAGCAGCAGCGCGAAGGTGGCGAGCGAGCCCGCGATCAGCTCGCTGCGCAGGATCCGCGCATGCACCGCCATGCCGCCGGAAAACGCGAACGCCAGCGTCGCCAGCAGCGCCACCCGCCAATCGCTCACCGCACGGCGCATCAGGGCGGCAAACGCCAGGATCATGGCGCTGGCGGTGAGCAGCGCGACCACGCGGCCGGCACGCACCGCCTCGGTCATCGCGGCATCGAACGCCGCGACATGGCTTGCCGACGGGATCGCCGACAGCCGGTCGGCGCCGAGCAGCCCGAGCCCATGCAGCAGACGGAAGAAATACTCGACCGAGAGAATGGTGAAGAACGACGGATGATCGAAATACTCCTGCGGCATGCCGTCGTTCAGCACGAGCGCGTTGTAGACGATCATGAAATCCATGTCGGCATTGCGCCAGTAGATGGCGAAATAGCCGAACAGGAAGAACGACAGCACAACGCCGGCGATGATGGCGGCGAGCCCGCCGCGCCAGCCCAGGACGGTCAGGCGGTCCAGTGTCGCGCGGGAGGGGCGCGCCGATACGGGATCGGCGCTGCGGGAAGCGGTGACGGCTTGATCCATGCGGCGGGTCTATCCGGGCTCAGGCGGCGAGTTCAACGGTTTCGAACTCCGCGGGCAGGATGATCTCCAGCAATTCACAGGTGTCCGAGTAGTCGCGGATCATGTGCCGGATGCGCGGCGGCTGGATCCAGCAGCTGCCCTCGCGCATGGTGATCTCGCCCTGTCCCTCGAACTCGGCCCGCACCCAGCCCTTGAGCACATAGACCATCTGAAACTCGACGTCGTGGTAATGCAGCTTCGACACCTCGGCCGGATCACAGGGGCCGATCAGGCGGATCACATGGGCCTGGGCAAGACCGCCGGTTGCCTGGGCGATACCGAGGTCGCGGTAGTGGGCATAGGCCCGCAGCCCGGAGGCAAAGTCCTCCTCACGGTGATGGCTGACCACGAAGCGCTGCGGCGGCCGGCGCGCGGTGCGCGGCTTGGTCCCCACCGGCTTGCGGGCGGGCTTGGCGGCGGCAGCGCGGCCCGCGGTCCTGGCGGCGCGCTTCGGCGCCGACGCCTTGCTGACGGAAGCCTTGCTGACGGATGCTTTGCCAGCGGCGGGTTTGCGCCCGGCGGATTTGCGAACCGCGGTCCTTGCCCGTGCGGCCCCGGCTGCCCGTGTCCGCTTTGCTGGTGCTGCTTTTGCCCGCGTCGTTTTCTCTCGAGTCTTTTTCTCACGTGCCATGGCGCGCCCTCCCCTGAGCGTGGCGGCGAGCTTAGCGAGCACGGTGGGCGGCCACAACATGGCCGCCCGGCCCGTTCAGTGCAGGCGGAAGACGCCGTCGACCACCTTGATCTCGGCCGGCTTGATCAGACGCGAATGCGCCACCGTCACCGAAAACAGCGCTCCCTCGATCTTCTCCTGCCAGAACGCCAGAAAGCCCTTCAACGCGGGGAAGTCGGGACACAGGTCGTAGTCCTGCCAGACATAGGTCTGCAGCAGCCAGCGGTGGTCCGGCCGGTGGTACAGGATTTCGGCCGTGGTCAGGCCGTAGCCAGCCAGCTGCTTGGCAAAATCCCCGGCGGCAGTTCCCTTCAAGGTCGCATTCGACGTCATGCCAGTCTCCATGCACGGGCGCCAAAGCGCCCTTATGAAAATGTTTGGCATTCACATCGTTGATCTCAAGCCCAAAAAGCGAATAAATTGTTGATTATCAAAGCATTAGCAGCAGCCCGCCGACATTGCTGACAAACCGCGTGCAATCTGTGTTAACGACGATGGCAGGACGGTTGGCAGTCCGGCTTTTCGAGTGCCAAATTTTTCCCCAAATACCCTTGATCATGGAATGGCCCCCGATTATCTCGGGGCCAGCCTCGCTGGCACTCAGGCGGCGAGACTGCTAAAACAACAAAATTCCAACTTTGTCATACGCTTAGGAGAAACGCGATGAAATTCCGTCCGCTTCACGATCGTGTTGTGGTCAAGCGCATCGACGCCGACACCAAGACGGCCGGCGGCATCATCATCCCCGACACCGCGAAGGAAAAGCCGTTTCAGGGCGAGATCGTCGCCGTGGGTCCGGGCGGCCGCGACGAGGCCGGCAAGCTGATCCCGCTCGACCTCAAGGTCGGCGACGTCGTGCTGTTCGGCAAGTGGTCGGGCACCGAGGTCAAGATCGACGGCACCGACCTGCTGATCATGAAGGAAAGCGACATCCTCGGCGTGCTGGAAGGCCAGGGCGCCGGCAAGAAGGCCGCGTAAGCGCCCTTTCGTCCATTCATCCTAAGGAAGCGAAACAATGGCTGCCAAAGAAGTCAAATTCTCCGCCGAGGCCCGCGAAAAGATGCTGCGCGGCGTCGACATCCTCGCCAACGCGGTGAAGGTCACCCTCGGCCCGAAGGGCCGCAACGTCGTGCTCGACAAGTCGTTCGGCGCGCCGCGCATCACCAAGGACGGCGTCACCGTCGCCAAGGAGATCGAGCTCGACGACAAGTTCGAGAACATGGGCGCCCAGATGGTGCGCGAAGTCGCCTCGAAGTCGGCCGACCTCGCCGGTGACGGCACCACCACCGCCACCGTGCTCGCCCAGGCCATCGTCCGTGAGGGCGCCAAGTCGGTCGCCGCCGGCATGAACCCGATGGATCTGAAGCGCGGCATCGACCTCGCGGTCGAGGCTGTCGTCGCCGATCTCGTCAAGAACTCCAAGAAGGTCACCTCGAACGAGGAGATCGCCCAGGTCGGCACCATCTCGGCCAACGGCGACGCCGAAATCGGCAAGTTCCTCGCCGACGCCATGAAGAAGGTCGGCAACGAGGGCGTCATCACCGTCGAGGAAGCCAAGTCCCTGGAGACCGAGCTCGACGTCGTCGAGGGCATGCAGTTCGACCGCGGCTACATCTCGCCCTACTTCGTCACCAACGCCGACAAGATGCGCGTCGAGTTCGACGACGCCTACGTGCTGATCAACGAGAAGAAGCTGTCCTCGCTGAACGAGCTGCTGCCGCTGCTCGAGGCCGTGGTGCAGACCGGCAAGCCGCTGGTCATCGTCGCCGAGGACGTCGAGGGTGAGGCGCTGGCGACGCTGGTCGTCAACCGTCTGCGCGGCGGCCTCAAGGTCGCGGCCGTCAAGGCTCCGGGCTTCGGCGACCGCCGCAAGGCCATGCTGCAGGACATCGCGATCCTGACCGGCGGCACCGCGATCTCGGAAGACCTCGGCATCAAGCTCGAGAACGTCACGCTGCAGATGCTCGGCCGCGCCAAGAAGGTGATGATCGACAAGGAGAACACCACGATCGTCAACGGCGCCGGCAAGAAGGCCGACATCGAAGCCCGTGTCGCGCAGATCAAGGCGCAGATCGAGGAGACCACCTCGGACTACGACCGTGAGAAGCTGCAGGAGCGTCTCGCCAAGCTCGCGGGCGGCGTCGCGGTGATCCGCGTCGGCGGCGCGACCGAGGTCGAGGTCAAGGAGAAGAAGGATCGCGTTGACGACGCGATGCATGCGACCCGCGCGGCTGTCGAGGAAGGCATCCTGCCGGGCGGCGGCGTCGCCCTGCTGCGCGCCTCCGAGCAGCTCAAGCGCATCCGCACCCAGAACGACGACCAGAAGACCGGCGTCGAGATCGTGCGCAAGGCGCTGTCGGCTCCGGCCCGCCAGATCGCCACGAACGCTGGCGAGGACGGCTCGGTCATCGTCGGCAAGGTTCTCGAGAAGGAGCAGTACTCGTACGGCTTCGACTCGCAGAGCGGCGAGTACGTCAACATGGTCAGCAAGGGCATCATCGACCCGACCAAGGTCGTGCGTGCGGCGATCCAGAACGCAGCGTCGGTTGCCGGCCTGCTGATCACCACCGAGGCGATGGTTGCCGAGCTGCCGAAGAAGGCGGCGGCCGGCCCCGCGATGCCTCCGGGCGGCGGCATGGGCGGCATGGACTTCTAAGCCCATTCTTCCAAGACGAAACGAAAAGCCCGGCAGCGATGCCGGGCTTTTTGCTGTGAAGCGACGAGCGCGGATCCACTCAGCACCGCCCGCCGCTGTCGTCGCGCCCGCGCCGTTTGCCGCGCTCGCCCGGCGTTCCCGTCAGAAAATAGCCGCCGAGCCCGTGCCGCAGCACCGGACTGATCCGGATCAGGTCGGTGAGCGCGGCGACGGATGTCGCAAGCAGCGCCAGCACGACTGCGATCAGCACCAGGGTCATGGCGACCTCTCCACGCATGTGATTTGCAGCAGCATAGACCAGCGCGCCTCACGGGTGTGTTCACACCTGGTCAATCGCGCACATCGATCGCGCATGGCGGATGGCGGAGTTGAGCCGCCACTTTGCGCCAGCGCACGGAGCGCCGAGCCGATTCACTTAACACGTTAATTTCAGGCACAAACGCGACGTCGGCGCAGTTGGACACATCGAGACATGCTTGTTCCAAACGCTCAGCAAACAAGCAGCACACGCGCTTTTTGACAGTTGCCCAACGCGCGTCGAATCAGCTTAGATTCATTACAAGTCAATAACGCTAGGGGGAATGCCATGATATCTGCACATAGCAGACCTCGAATTATTGCGCTCGATGACAAGCGCGCAGGCAATTGCTCCTCGACGGGCGCAGCGTTTGAAAATCTCACCACGGCGGTCGATGAGCTCAAGCGGTTCGCCGAACTGGTCAGCCACCTTGCCCTGCAGCCGTGCGAAACGCCCGAGCTGAAGGAGCTCCGGCTCGAAGCGCTGAGCGACCTCTGCCTCGCCGCGCGCCAGCTCGCCGACGACGACACCTTCCACGCGTTGTTCGACATGGCGCTGCTGCACGCCAGCAACCGCCTCTACCAGCACCAGCCCGCGCCGCCGGCGAACGACGCGGTCGCGGTGGCACCTCCGCAGTAGACGCTGCGCGGCGACGCCAGCACCGGCAGGTGACGGCCAGCGAGCGAATGCGCTGCCCTACTGCAACTCCGGCGGCGGCGAACGATCAAGAACGGCTGTCCTGGCGCCGTCGAGCAGATCGATCTCGTAGGTTTCCACCGTCAGCGGCCCGCGCTTGCGCGCCAGTTCGGCGACCTTCTCGAACCGCGCATAGGCCGCCTTGAGCGCCGCCTGGCCGTCGGCGCGGATCTCGTCGACGTACAGCAGCTTGCCGGCGAGCAGCATGGGATCAGGCTCCGGCGCGTTGACCCAGCGGATGCGCTGCGACGGCTGCACCACGCAGCTGCCCTTCGGCAGGTAGAACATCAGCCACGACACCGTGCCGTAGTCCGGCGCCAGCACGCAGGCCGCCCCGGTGCGCTGGCGCACGGCATCGATCTCGGTCGCGAGCTGCGGCCAGCCGACGCCGATGCTGCGCACCGAGGCATCGCGCCGATAGCCGGTGAGCAGGCCGGTGTTGGCCTGCAGGATCAGCGCCAGCAGCAGCACCACGCCGCCTGGCGCGGCCCAGCGCCGGCAAAAGGCGACGGTGCGCTGGGCGCTGCCGCGCCACAACGGGCTGTGCGCCGCGGCCGCCGCGGCAATGGCGAACGGCGGATAGACCGGCCCGAGCCAGTTGGCCTCGACACGGCTGTGCAGCGAATGCCAGACGAAGTACAGCGTGACCGGCCAAAACAGCGCGTTGACCAGCACCCGCGCCGGCGCTGCGCCGCCGTCGCGGCGCGCCAGCACATACAGCCCCATGGCGCCGAGGATGAATACCGCCGGGGTCGCGAACACGAACTGGGTCGGGATCATCTCGCCGACGAAGCGCAGCGTGAAGCCGTCGACGCGGGCGCGACCGAGTTGCTTGATGAACGAAACCCACTGGTGCTGCTGGTTCCACAAGATCACCGGCGCGAACACCGCAAACGCCACGACGCCGCCGAGATAGGGCCAGGGCGACCACAGCCAGCGCCGCAACTTGGGCACCGCGAGCAGCCAGATCAGGATGCTGAGGCCGTAGAGCAGCGCGGTGTATTTCGACAGCAGCGCGGCGCCGACGGCAAGCCCGACCGCCAGCCACCATGCCCCCTGCCCGGTCTCCAGCACCTTGGCGAGCGCCAGCAGCACGAACGCGGCCGCCACCATCAGCGGCGCATCGGGCGTCACGATCAGGGTGCCGACCGCGACCATCAGCGTGACGTTGAGCAGCACGGTGGCGCTCGCGGCGACGCGATGGCTGCCGAACAGGATGCGCGCGGCGCTGTACACCGCATAGCTCATCGGCAGTCCCAGCAGCACCGCCACGAGACGGACGCCGAGCTGGGTATCGCCGGCGATCAGGGTGCCGAGACGGATGACGAACGCGACCATCGGCGGGTGATCGTAATAGCCGCCGGCGAGATGCTTCGACCAGGTCCAGTAGTAGGCCTCGTCGAAGGTCAGCGGCGTCACGGCGGCCGCGATCAGCCGCACCAGCACCAGCGCGACGACGATCAGCGCGACGCCGGGAACATCGCGCGCGCGTTCGCGGATCATCGCCTGCGCCAGACCAATAGGCTCGACAGCGCGTAGTTCCACACCGCGCCCATCAGCGCGCCGGCCGCGCCCGCCAGCCACCAGATCGGCCGCTGGTTGTAGATCGAGAAGGCGACGCCGACATTGGCCAGCAGGCCGACGCCGCAGACGATGTAGAACACGACAAGGCCGCGCAGGATGGCAAAGCCCTTGAGGCGCTGGTCGCGGTAGGTCAGCACATTGTTCAGCAGGAAATTGCTGGTCATGGCGACGAACGCCGCGATGGTCTGCGCCTTGGTGAACGAGCCCGGCCACACCGCCAGCGCGAGGTCGAGCGTGACAAGGTGCACCGCAAGGCCGATCGCGCCGACCAGCGCGAACATCAGGAAGCGCAGCGACACCAGATCGCGCGTCAGCTTCGCCAGCACGAGGCCGAAGAAGTCCAGCGCCACCATGGAATCAAGCTTGCTCTCGCCATGCTGGCGCGAGCCGAACACGAACGGCACCTCGACGGTGCGCAGTTGGCCGCGCGCGGTGGCGACGATGTCGAGCAGGATCTTGAAGCCCTGCACCGACAGCGACGGCGCCAGCTCCTCGAAGCGGTCGCGGCGGATCATGAAGAAGCCGCTCATGGGATCGGCGATCTTCACCCCGAGCAGGCGCTTGGCCACCATGGTGGCGGCGACGCTGATGCCGAGCCGGCCGCGGCCGAACGCATCCGCGCTGCCGCCCGCGACATAGCGGCTGCCGACCACGAGCTCGGCCTCTCCGCTCTGCAGCAGCGCCAGCATCTTCGGCAGCTGGGTCTCGTCATGCTGCAGGTCGGCGTCCATCACCGCGGTGAACGGCGCGCTGGCGGCCAGGATGCCCTCGATGCAGGCCCCCGACAGGCCGCGCCGGCCGATGCGGCGGATGCAGCGGACGCGGGTATCGCGCGCGGCAAGGTCACGCAGCACCTCCCAGGTTCCGTCCGGCGAATTGTCGTCGACAAAGATCGCCTCCCAGTCGATGCCGGCGAGCGTCGCCTCGAGGCGGCGGTACAGCGTTACGACATTGTCACGTTCCTTGAACGTCGGAACGATCACCGAGAGCTGGCGCGCGACGGCCCAGGGCGCGCCCTGCCCGGCAGCCGGCGTCACCCGGGCCTCGGCCGCGGGCAGGGTCTTGGTCGAGGCGGAGGCCGTGGTGGCGGATTCGGTCATGGCGGCAGCATATAGCCGCGCCCTGCCGAGGTGCCAAGGCGAAGTTCCTGAACGGCGGGCGGGGCAAACCGGGCATCGGAGGCGGAAAACGGGTGGCCGGCGGCGCCTGCGGCCGGCCAGAAACGCCAACGACCACGAGCGGCCGGTCGCGCGTACATCCGGCGCAACCGTATCTCGTGGTCGTCTCGGCGATGGAGCCTGGGGGAAGCATCGACATCGCCGTTGAAGTCCATATGGTAGGCAAAATTCGAAATACAAGGGGTCCCAGCGTGGACCGGGGCATCAGAAATCATGGCAGCCAAAAAGAGCGGCAACATCTATCTCGGCATCGGCGGCTGGACCTTCGAGCCGTGGCGCGGCGTGTTCTACCCGGAAAAGCTGCCGCAATCCAAGGAACTCAGCTACGCCGCGAGCCAGCTGACCTCGATCGAAGTCAACGGCACCTATTATGGCTCGCAGAAGCCGGAAACCTTCCGCAAATGGGCGAGCGAGGTGCCCGATGGTTTCATCTTCTCGCTCAAGGCCTCGCGCTTCACCACCAACCGCAAGGTGCTGGCGGAAGCCGGCGACTCCATCAAGCGCTTCTACGACCAGGGCCTCACCGAGCTGCGCGACCGCCTCGGACCCGTGCTGTGGCAGTTCGCGCCGACCAAGAAGTTCGACGAGGCGGATTTCGGCAAGTTCCTGGAGTTGCTGCCGCATGAGCAGGACGGGCTCAAGCTGCGCCATGTCGTCGAGGTCCGCCACGACAGCTTCCGCACCCCGGCCTTCATCGCCCTGCTGCGGCAGTTCGGCATCCCCGTGGTGTTCTCTGAGCACAACACCTATCCGGCCATCGCCGACGTGGTCGGCGACTTCGTCTATGCCCGGCTGCAGAAGGGCAACGACGACATCAAGACCTGCTACCCGCCGAAGGCGCTGGACGCCTGGGCCGAGCGGCTGAAGCTGTGGGCCGCCGGCGGTGAGCCCGACGATCTGCCGAAGGTCGACGACAAGGCGCCGAAGAAGCAGCCGCGCGACGTGTTCGCCTATGTCATCCACGAGGGCAAGATCCGCGCGCCGGCCGGCGCCATGGAGCTGATCGCCCGGGTCAAGTGACGGCGCGGAGAACGAGCATGGCGAAGGCCGGCAAGCGCACGCTGTTCACCATCGGCTACGAGCAGACGCCGCCGAGCGCGGTGCTCGACGAGCTGCAGCGCGCGGGCGTGAAGCTGCTGGTCGACGTGCGGGCGATCGCCGCCTCGCGCCGCCCGGGCTTCTCCAAGACCCAGCTCGCCGCCGGCCTCGACGAGCGCGGCCTCGCCTATGTGCATCTGCGCGGCCTCGGCACGCCCAAGGACGGCCGCCTCGCCGCCCGCGCCGGTGATGTGAAGACACTGTCGAAGATCTACCACGCCCATCTCAAGACGCCGCAGGCGAAGGAGGAGATGGACGAGCTCGCGACGCTGGTGCGCACCGCCGGCCCGGTGTGCCTGCTGTGCTACGAGCGCGACCACACCAACTGCCACCGCCGCTTCATCGCCGAGATCATCGAAGAGCGTGAAGGCGTGACAATCGAGAACCTTGCCGCACCGCAGTTCTAATACGCCGGCCGGAGCGGTCTCACGCCAGCTGCCAGATCGCCATCGGCCGGTCGTAGCCACGGACCGGCACCTCACCGAGCGGCCGCGCGTCGGCGAGTGCGCCGCCGAGCGCCTCGCGCACGGCGGACGACACCAGCAGCTGGGACTCGAACTCCTTGTTCAGCGCCTCGAGCCGTGCCGCCAGGTTCACGGTATCGCCGATCACCGTATACTCCTTGCGCCGCGGCGAGCCGACGGTGCCGGCCACCACGTCGCCGACATGCAGCCCGATGCCGAGCCGCAGCGGCCAGTCGCTCGCGGCATTGTCACGCTCCATGGCGGTGAGCATCTCGCGCGCCGCCTCGACCGCGTGGCGCGCGGCATCCGGCGTCTCGAACGGCGCGCCGAACAGCGCGAGAAAACCGTCGCCGAGAAACTTGTTCACGATGCCGCCGTGGCGGTCGAGAATCTCCACCAGCACCGCGAAGGCGCCGTCCAGCCGCTCCACCACCTGCTGCGGCGTGCGCTGGCGCGCCTGCGCGGTGAAGCTGCGGAAATCCACGAACATCACCGCGACGCGGCGGATGTCGCTCTCGGTCCGGGTGCCCTCCGCGAGCAACCGCTCCACCACCTGCGGCGAGACGTGCTGGCCGAACAGGTTGGCGACGCGGTCGCGGGCCGTGGCCGCCGCGATGCTGGCCTCGAACTGGCGGCGCAGCTGCACCCCGACCGCACCAGCGAGTACGCCGCACAGCAGCACGATCAGGCTGCGTGCGAGGTGATAGACGACATCTGGCGGGCTGTCGGGGTGATACCACGCCGCCATGGCGAACAGCCCAACCGCCGCGACCGCGCCGGTGAAGGTCGAAAGCCAGAAATCAAGCCGCAGCGTCGACAGGATGATGAAGATGAAATAGGCGAACGGCGTGACGAAGCCGAGCGCCTGCACCGAGCCCATGTTGTCGATGTGCAGCGCCAGTGCGACGGTCGGCAGGCTGGTCTCGATCAGGGCGCTGAAGTAGCGCCGCAAGATGGGCACGTCGCGGCCGAGCGCGATCCGTCGCCTGATCATGGCATGAACCAGCAGCTCGAAGACGACGAACGGACCGATGATGAAATACAGGTAATCCGGCTTGAGACGGCCGCGCCAGATCACTTGCACGTGGTCGAGCGCGTAGGTGTAGACGCACCAGAGAACCACCGCCAGCACGGCGGCCGCGACCACCAGCGCCTTGATCCGGATCAGCTCGGTCTTGAGGATCTGGCGCGCCAGTTCCTGCCGGAATTCCGGCGAGATCGCCGGCTGTTCCGCATTCTCCCGCCACGGCAACCACATGAAGCGCCTCGTCAGCCCCCGCAGCTCCCGGACGACGCCGGGGCGCGCTAGAATTTTCCGTACCTGAGATAGGCCTGCTGCGGATCCATGCCCGACAGGATCGCCCTGCGCACCTCGCTCTCGGTGGCGATGGCCTGTTCGGCGGCAGCGACCACCTCCTCGGCCCGCGCCGCCGGCACCCGGATCAGGCCGTCGCGGTCGCCGACCATGTAGTCGCCGGGCGCGATCACCACGTCGCCGATCCGCACATCGACATTGGTCGCATCCGGCAGCCAGTAGCCGACGATGTCGCGCGGCGTGAAGCCGCGGCACCAGGTCTGGAAGCCGATCGCCAGCAGGAAGTTGACGTCGCGCACAAAACCGTCGGCGACGCAGCCGCGCACGCCCTTGTTCTTCAGCGTCTCAGCCGACAATTCGCCCATATGGGCGACCACGCGGTCGTTGGGCTGCGACACCCAGATCGCGCCGGCCGGCGCCTGCGACAACAGCCCGGTCCAGGCCAGCAGCGTGGCGTGGGGATCGGCATCGACGTCGACCTTGCCGCGGATGGTGAAGGCGGGCCCCGCCATCGCCTTCTCCGGCAGGATCGGCCGCAGCTCCGCCGGCAACGTGAAGTCACGCAGCCCCATGGCGCGCATCACGTCGTGCACGACGCCGGTGTAGCAGGCCTCCAGCCGTTCGGTGATCGACGCCATCGCGAAAAACCTCCCTTTTTGTTGTTCGATGTTTGTCGATGCGATTATGCCGGGTGGCGGCGGCCTGTCCAGCCAATGCGCGCATCAGTCCAGCGTGCGGCGGAAGCGCGTCACCGCGATCGCCATCGCCACCAGCATCAGCCCGCCGAGCGCGACGGCGTCGTATTGCAGATGATGCAGGTTCGATCCCTTCAGCATGATGGCGCGCACGATGCGGATGTAATGGGTAAGCGGCAGCGCCTCGCCGATCCACTGCGCCCAGCGCGGCATCCCCGCGAACGGGAACATGAAGCCCGACAGCAGGATGTTGGGCAGGAAGAACATCATCGACATCTGCATCGCCTGCAACTGGTTCTGCGCGATGGTCGAGAAGGTGTAGCCGATCGACAGGTTGGCGGCGATGAACAGCGTGCTCAGCGCCGCGAGCAGCGCGAGGCTGCCGAACACCGGCACGCCGAACAGCGATACGCCGATGCCGATGATCAGCGATGCCTGCAGGAATCCGACCAGGATGTAGGGCACGATCTTGCCCAGCATCACCTCGACGGGGGTGATCGGCATCGACAGCAGGCTCTCCATGGTGCCGCGCTCGATCTCGCGCGTTACCGACAGCGCGGTGAAGATCAGCATGGTCATGGTGAGGATGGTGCCGACGAGGCCCGGCACGATGTTGAGCCGCGACGACGCCGCCGGATTGTAGCGGGCATGGGCGCGGAACTCGAACGGCGGATCGGCCGCATTGCCGGCGATGCGGTCGTGCGCGAGCGCGGTCTGCCACAGCACCCCGAGCGCCGACAGCGCCGAGCCTGCCGCCACCGGATCGGTGGCGTCGGCAGCGACCAGCACGGCCGGCTTGTCGCCGCGCCGCACCGCACGCTCGAAGTCGCGGGGGATCTCGACGCCGAACAGCACCTTGCCCGACAGCAGGAGATCATCGAACTCGGCGACCGTGCGCACCTCGTGGGTGAAGCGGAAATAGGCGGTGTTCTCCATCGCCTTGACGAGCGAGCGTGCGAGGTCGCTGTCCTCCTGCAGCAGCACCGCGGTCGGCAGGTTGTGCGGCGTGGTGTTGATGGCGTAGCCGAACAGCATCAGTTGCATCACCGGCAGCGCAATGATCATCGCGAACGACACGCGGTCGCGCTTGAGCTGGATGAACTCCTTGATCAGCATCGCGAAGGTACGCAGCAGCCAGCCCCCGGCCCTGCGGTCGCCACCGCGCGGTGCGCTCTCGCCGACCAGCCTGCTCATCGGAAATTGTCCTTCGACCGGCCCATCAGCTCGATGAAGACGTCTTCCAGCGACGGCGCGGCCTTCTGCCAGGACAGCCCCTCGCGCGCGCGATAGGGCGCGATCGACGCCTCGAGCGCCGCGGCATCGCGCCCGGAGACATGCAGGCTGGTGCCGAACGGCGCCACCATGTCGACGCCGGCCTTGCCGGCGAGCTCGCCCGACAGCCCGTTGAGGTCGTCGCCGGTCACGGTGTAGGTGGTCAGCGCCGACCGCGCGATCACCTCTTCCACCGTGCCATGGGCCAAAAGCTTGCCATAGGCGATATAGGCGATCTCGTGACAGCGCTCGGCCTCGTCCATGTAGTGGGTCGAGACCAGCACGGTGAGGCCTTCGCCGGCGAGCGCATGGATCTCGTTCCAGAACTCGCGGCGCGCCTTGGGATCGACGCCGGCGGTCGGCTCGTCGAGCAGCAGCAGATCCGGCCCCGGCAGGGTGCAGGCGCCGAGCGCGAGGCGCTGCTTCCAGCCGCCGGACAGTTCGCCCGCGAGCTGCTCCTCGCGGCCGTCGAGACCGAGGCGGCGGATCATGTCGCGCGCCGCGGTGCGCGGGCTCCGCATGCCGTAGAGCCGCGCGACGAACTCGAGGTTCTCCCGCACCGAGAGATCCTGATAGAGGCTGAAGCGCTGGGTCATGTAGCCGACCCGCAGCTTGATCTTGTTGGCGTCGCGGCGGATGTCGTAGCCGAGGCAGGTGCCCTCGCCGCGGTCCGGCGTCAGCAGGCCGCACAGCATGCGGATGGTGGTGGTCTTGCCGGAACCGTTCGGCCCGAGGAAGCCGTAGATCGAGCCGCGCCGCACCTGCATCGACAGGTTCTCGACCACGGTGCGGCCGCCGAACGATTTCGACAGGCCCGACACGTCGATGGCGATGTCGTTTGGCGGCGGCGCAGATTGACGGAGCTCGGCCATCGGCGTCTCACGGGTTCGCGGCGACAGGCTTGCCGATCGGCACCACGGTGACGGGCTGGCCGACCCGCAGGCTGGTCGGCTTCTCGGGCCGGGCCTGGATCAGATACACCAGCTTGTTGCGTTCATCGAGGCTGTAGATCACCGGCGGAGTGTACTCCGCCGTGGTGGCGATGAAATAGATGCGCGCAGTGAGGTCGGCGGCGCAGCCGTCGCAGGTCACCCGCACCTGGTCACCGAGCGTAAAGGTCGGCAGCGCCGGCTCCGGCACGAAGAAGCGCACCTTCATGTTGCCCGGCGGCAGGATCGACAGCACCGGGCGCTGCGCGCCGACCATCTCACCCTCGCGGAAGTAGATCTGCTGGATCGAGCCGGCGACCGGCGCAAACGCATTGCGGCGGGCAAGACGCGTCTGCGAGGTGTTGACCCGCGCTTCCGCCACCCGCAGCGCCGACACCGCGGCGTCGAGATTGGCCTGCGTGCCAGCGCCGGTGCGGCTCAGCGACTGGGCGCGATCGAACGTCTGCCTGGCGTTTTCCAGCGTCGCGATGTTCTGGTTGTGGTCGGCCCGCTGCAGGTCGTCGTCGAGCGAGAACAGCTGCTGTCCCACCGTGACCTCGTCACCCTCGCGCACGCCCTGCTTGACCACCCGCCCAGCTTCGTCGGGGCTGACGAAGATCAGATCAGCCTCGACCCAGCCCTGGTAGCCGGCGCTCTTCGGCTCGTTGCAGGCGGTGAGCAGCAGGCCGAGCGCCAGCACGCCGCTCCATCGCACGAGATGTGACGTGGCGCTCATTCCGTCCTCCGCGGTCCGAAGACCAGATCGATGTGAACCTGCAGCATGGCGAGGATGTCGAGCGGCGCATAGGCGCCGAACAGCCCCTGCCAGATGATCCCGACCATCGCGGGCGCCACGACGAGTTGCGGAAACCGCGCCAGCGCCTCGTTGCGGATCTCGCCGCGCGCGATGCCGAGCGCAACCATCCGGCCCATGG
Organism: Pseudomonadota bacterium; assembly: GCA_040756765.1. Taxonomy (GTDB): domain Bacteria; phylum Pseudomonadota; class Alphaproteobacteria; order Rhizobiales; family Xanthobacteraceae; genus Bradyrhizobium_A. The sequence continues at coordinate 74,069 of JBFLYG010000008.1, forward strand.
CCTCGACGCCGCGCGACACCACCTCGCGGTAATAGAACTCCGACAGCTGGGGGAAGCGCGCGCCCTCGGAGATGATCAGGCGCACGATGTCGCCGCGCCGCGTGCCGGCGACCTCGCGCACGAAGGTGGAGGCGAAGGCTTCGACCATGGCGCGCACCGAGCCGTCCCCCGCGGGCGGCGTGGCGAGCTGGGCGATCAGCGGACCGATGTGGCTGCGCACCAACTCCTGGAACAGCGCTTCCTTGTCGGCGAAGTGCAGGTAGATCGTTCCCTTCGCCACGCCCGCCTGCGCGGCGATGTCCTCGAGGCGGGTGGCGGCGAAACCACGCTCGACGAAGGCGTCCAGCGCCGCGGCGAGGATGGCGTCGCGCCGCTCCTGCGCGCGGGCGGCCCGCGCAGACGCGCCGTCGCCACTGCGACGGGACGCTGCCGGACGGACACGGTTCGAGGTGCTGTCTGCGCTCATGCTCACATTATGACTGACTGGTCAGTCATAATCAAGAGGCCTGACGGCTCCGTCTCCTGCCCGGAAACGCAGCCGCTCAAGCAACTGTCACAATTGACTTATTCAGAGCGACTGCCCACTCTGCCGGCTCGCCCGCAGGTTGAGCTGAGCGATGCGGGCCGACACATCGCAAGGGGGAGCGACGGACATGGGCGGTCTTTCAATCTGGCATTGGGTCGTTGTCCTGGCCGTCCTGGCGACGCCACTCCCGATCGCGCGGATCCTCAAGCGCGACGGCCTCAGCCCGTTCTGGGCCCTGCTCTACTTCATTCCGCTGGTGAACGTGATCGCGTTGTGGGTGTGGGGCTATTCGCGCCCCTCCGACAGCTGAACGCTCAGCCGCGGGCGTCGCAGGCCCAGGCGCGGATCACACACTCCTTGCCGCCGTACTGATAGCAGTACTTGGAGGCAGCGTTCAGCGCCGAGGAGATGCGCGGGGCGACCGCCTGGCCATAGGCGCCACAGGGATTGGTCATGTCGATGGCGAGCGCCACGCAGGCGCGTCGCATGGTGACGGTGGTGCACTCGCCCTTGCACTGCTTGCGGGCGGCCGCGACCGCGGCAGCAAACGACGGATAGTCGTAGGCCTGGCCGTAAGCACCGCACTTGCCGATGGCGAGTGCGCCGGCCGCAAGGGCGTCACCGAGGAGGCCGGAGCCGGCCACGGCCAGCGTCAGAACAGCAATGATCGCGCGGCGGCGCAAAGCCCCCACCCCAAGAAACGGCCGAAACACGGAAAATCCCCTCCCCCGAGGCCAATATGGCCGGGACACTAGCCACGGGGTCGTTTCAACTTGGTGAACGCGAAGCAAACGAACAGGGTTAACTGCCCCAACTCCCCTCAACTCCCCCTGGCGAGCTCCAGCGCATCCGGGGTGTCGATGTCGAGGAACGCGCCCTTGCCCTCGACCGGCACCTCGGCGACGGCCTCACCATGGCGGGCGATGAGATGGCGCGCACCGGTATCGCCGTCGAGCGTCATCAGCTCCGGGAAGAAGCGCCGCGACCACAGCACCGGATTGCCGCGGCGGCCGTCGCTGACCGGCACCGCGATCAGCGCGCCACGGTCGGGGTCGAACGCCTCGATCAGGCGGTTGATCAGCGCGGTCTCGACCATCGGCATGTCGCCGAGGCACACCACCGCGCCGTCGGCATCCGCCGGCACCGCGGCGACGCCGGCCTTGACCGACGACGCAAGGCCACTGGCGAAGTCCGGATTGTGCACGAAGGTGACGTCGAGGCCTGCGAGCGCGGCGCGCACCGCATCGGCCTGGTGGCCGGTGACGACCACCACCGAGGCGGCTTTCGAGCGCAACGCGTGCTCGGCGACGATCCGCACCAGGGGCTTGCCGCCGAGCTCGGCGAGCAGCTTGTTCGGCCCGCCCATGCGCGTCGACCGGCCGGCCGCCAGCACCACCGCGGCGACGCGACGGTTGCCCTCGGTCCCGGCCTGGACGCGCGGCTGCGGCCGGGTGACGATCTCCATCAGCAGGCCGCCGACGCCGAGCCCGGTGATGTCGGCGCGCGACACCTTGAGCCCTGCGAGCAGGCGCATCAGCACCCAGTCGAAGCCGTTCTCGGTCGGCGAACGGGCGCAGCCCGGCGCGCCGAGCACCGGCACGTTCTGCGCGCTGCCGATCAGCAACAGGTTGCCGGGATCGACCGGCATGCCGAAATGCTCGATGCGGCCGCCGACGGTCTCGATCGCCGCCGGAATGACATCGCGGCGGTCGGCGATCGCGGAGGCGCCGAACACGATGACGAGCTCGGCGCCGAGCCCAAGCAACTCGCGGATGGCGCCGGCAAGCGCCGCCTCCTCATGGGGCACGCGGCGCTCGGCGATGATGGTCGCGCCCGCCGGCGCGAGGCGCTCGGCGGTGACGCGCAGCGTCTTTTCGATCACCTTCGGCGCAAGGCCCGGCAACACGGTCGAGACCACGCCAACCTTCTTCACCGCATAGGGCACGACCTTGAGCGTGTCCGCCGCCACCGCCGCGACCGCCTGGTCGCGCAGCCGCCCGGCGACGCCGAACGGAATGAGCTTGACCGTGCCGATCATCTCGCCGGCGACCACGGCCTTGAACGCCGGCAGCGTCGCCAGCGTGATCGCCTCGTCGATCTGGTTGATGCGGTCGACCGCGCCGCGATCCACCACCAGCACGCCGGCTTCGGCGGCGAACAGATTGGCTCGCCCGGTCACCGCACGCTCGACGGTGACGCCGGGGCCGGCCACCGCCTGGGCGATGCTCGCGGCCGCCACATCCTCGGAGACGTCGCCGTCGTCCAGGCGCGCCACCACGATCTCGCGCACGCCGGCGCGCGTCAGCGCCTCGACCTCGGCGGCGCCCACGGTCGTGCCCTTCTTGAGCACCAGCGAGCCCTTGCGGATGGTGTGGACGGTGACGCCGCCGATCGCATCGGCGGGCGCAACAGGGCCGAACTTCATGCGGCGTTCTCTTTAGCCTGGGTCACCTTCGGCAGGCGCAGCTCGGCGGTGATCTCGGCCATGATCGCAACAGCGATCTCCGCCGGCGAGATCGCGCCGATGGCGAGGCCGATCGGCGCATGGATGCGGGCAAGATCTGCCTCACGCGCGCCCTGCGTCTTCAGCCGCTCCAGCCGCTTGGCGTGGGTTTTCCGCGAGCCGAGCGCACCGATGTAGAAGCAGTCGCGCGCCAGCGCATGCAGCAGCGCCGGATCGTCGATCTTGGGATCATGGGTCAGCGCCACGAACGCGGTGTAGCGATCGACGTTGAGCGGCGGCAGCGCAGTGTCCGGCCACTCGGCGATCAGCGGCACGTTGGGAAAGCGCTCGGGCGAGGCGAACGCGGTGCGCGGATCGACGATGGTGACGTCATAGTCCAGCGCGGCGGCGAGCGGCGCCAGCGCCTGGCTGATATGCACCGCACCGGTGATCACGAGCCGCGCCACCGGCGCATGCACGGTGAGGAACAGCTTGCGGCCGTCGACCTCGACCATCGCGCTCTTGTTCATGCGCAGGTGCTTGTCGAGCTCGGCCTGCAGCGGGTCGGCGGCGAAGTCGGCCGCCTTGACGAGGCGCTGCTCACCGCTCGCGACCTCGGTGACCACGATCGCCGGCCGCCGCGCGCTGCGCTCCGCATTGAGTTCGGTGAGAATGGAGAGCTTCACGATGACGATCCCGGTTGCAGAGTTCGCTGTGCCTTGCGACGCCTTCCGACAGCGAACGTCGAATTCGGAAGGTCCGGTCCACGGCGCGGACCGGCACGCGGCGCCGTCAGGCCACCTTCTCGACGAACACCCGGATGGTGCCGCCGCACGACAGACCGACATTCCAGGCGGTCTCGTCGGCGACGCCGAATTCGAGCATCTTCGGCTGGCCCGACGCGATGACGTCGAGCGCTTCCGTCACCACCGCGCCCTCGACACAGCCGCCGGACACTGAACCCAAGAAGGTGCCGTCGTCGTTGATCACGAGGTGCGAGCCGGTCGGCCGCGGGGCCGAGCCCCAGGTCTCCATCACGGTGGCCAGCGCGACGCCGTGACCGGCCTTCTGCCACTGTTCGGCGGTCTTCAGGATGTCGTCATCGCGGTTGAGCATGGGGAACTCCTCAGGCGGCGGATTTGGGCGAGAAGCGATGCCCGGTTTCGGCCGGCGCGGCGAGCGCGTCGATCAGGCCTTCGATCGACTTTAGATTGTGTACCGGCCGGAATTCGTCAACATGCGGCAGCATCATTTTGATGCCCTGGGCCTTGGCCTGGAAGCCGTCATAACGCAGCAGCGGATTGAGCCAGATCAGCCGCCGGCACGACCGGTGCAGGCGGTCCATCTCGAAGGTCAGGCGCGCGTCGACCTCGCGCTCGAGACCGTCCGAGATCAAGAGCACGATCGCGCCCTGGGACAGCACCCGCCGGCCCCACAGCTTGTTGAAGGTGTGCAGCGAGGTCGCGATCCGCGTGCCGCCGGACCAGTCCTCGACCGACGCCGTGCACGCCGCCAGCGCCTCGTCGGGATCGCGGGCGCGCAGGCTGCGCGTGACATTGGTCAGGCGGGTGCCGAACAAGAACACCGAGACGCGCTTGCGGGCGTCGGTGATGGCATGCAGGAACTGGAGGAACAGGCGGGTGTAGTCGCTCATCGAGCCGGAGATGTCGAGCAGCGCCACGATCGGCGCCGGCTTGTCGATGCGGCCGAGCCGGCGCAAGCTGACGATGTCGCCGCCGGTCCGCAGGCTGGCGCGCAGCGTGCGGCGCAGGTCGAGCCGCTCGCCCCTCGGGTCCGGCTTGAAGCGGCGGGTGCGCAATTCGGCCTGCGGCAGCTTCATCCTGGCGATGGCGCGGCTCGCCTCCGCGATCTCCGCCGCGCTCATCTGGGCGAAATCCTTCTTCTGCAGCACCTCCTGGTCGGACACCGAGAGCTGCACGTCCTGCTCGACGGTCTCCTTGGTCTCGGTGGCGTCGCGCTGCGCCAGCGCCTCCTGCACGCGGCGCGCGGCGGGCGGCGGCGGCTTCTTGGCCTGGTCGGGCAGCGGCACCGAGTCCAGCATGTGCTGCCAGCCCTCGTCGACGCGGAAGAACAGTGCGAACGCCTGGGCAAAGATCAGCATGTGCTCGTGCCGCATCACGAACACCGACTGCAGCGTGGCGAACACGTCGGCGCGGTTACCGATGTCGATCAGGCGCAGCGCGTTGACGGCATCGATCACCGCGCCGGGGCCGACCGGAATGCCGGCGGCGCGCAGCGCGCGCGCAAAGCCGACGATGTTGTCGGCGATCAATCCCGTGGCTGGCGTGTTCGTCATCTCGGGCATCGACGTCCCGGCAGCTTGGCGGTCAGGCCGGATCGCTGACCGCGTCCTTGATGGTCTTGTGCAGCGCATCGCCCTGCATGCGGGCGATATCGTCCTGGTACTTCAGCAGCGCGCCGAGGGTGTCGCCGACCACCTGCGGGGTCAGCGTGCGGGCGTCGAGCTGGGTCAGCGCGGTGGCCCAGTCGATGGTTTCGGCAACGCCCGGCACCTTGAACAGGTCCTGGTCACGCAGCGCCTGCACGAAGCGCACCACCTGCTCGGACAGCTTCGCCGAGATGCCGGGCACGCGCGACTTGACGATGGCGAGCTCGCGCTCGGCGGAGGGATAGTCGACCCAGTGATAGAGGCAGCGCCGCTTCAGCGCATCATGGATCTCGCGGGTGCGGTTGGAGGTCAGGATCACGATCGGCGGCTGCGCCGCGCGCACCGTGCCGAACTCGGGGATCGTGACCTGGAAGTCGCTGAGGATCTCCAGAAGATACGCCTCGAACGCCTCGTCCGCACGGTCGAGCTCGTCGATCAGCAGCACCGGCGGGCCGGCGGGATCGGGCTCGAGCGCGCGCAGCAGCGGCCGCTTGATCAGGTACTGCTCGGCGAAGATGTCGTGCGACAGGCGGTCGCGGTCGGTGTCGCCGGCGGCCTCCGCGAGGCGAATGGCGATCATCTGCGCCGCGCTGTTCCACTCGTACACCGCGGAGGCGACGTCGAGGCCCTCATAGCACTGCAGGCGGATCAGCGAGCGGCCGAGCGCCGCCGACAGCGTTTTGGCAATCTCGGTCTTGCCGACGCCCGCCTCCCCTTCCAGGAACAGCGGACGCCCCATGCGCAACGACAGGTAGGTGACGGTGGCGAGCGCCCGCTCGGCGAGGTAACCCTGCCGGGTCAGCAGGTCGAGCGTCGCATCGACCGAGGTGGGCAGTGCCGACGGCGCGCTCATCACAACATCCGATCTGTCGCGTTACTTCGCGTTCGCCGCATCGACGGCCCGGCGCGCCAGCACGCCGATCAGGTGCGCGCGATATTCGGCGCTGCCGTGGATGTCGCTGTTGAGGCCGTCCGCGGGCACGTCGATGCCCTCCAGCGCCTTCGCCGCAAAGCGCTTCTTCAGCGCCTCCTCGAACGCGGTGACACGGAACACGCCGTCGCTGCCGGCGCCGGTGATGGCGACGCGCACCTCCGACGGGCGGCGGGCGACGAACACGCCGACCAGCGCGTAACGCGACGCCTGGTTGCGAAACTTGATGTAGGCCGCCTTCTTCGGCAGCGGGAACAGGATGCGGACAATGATCTCGTCGCTCTCCAGCGCCGTGGTGAACAGGCCCTGGAAGAACTCCTCGGCCTTGAGCTTGCGCTTGTTGGTGACGATGGTGGCGTCGAGCGCAAGGCACGCGGCGGGATAGTCCGCGGTCGGATCATTGTTGGCGAGCGAGCCGCCGATGGTGCCGCGATGGCGCACCGCCGGGTCGCCGATCTGGCCGGCGAGGCTGGCGAGCGCCGGGATCGCCTCGCCGACGATCGCCGAACTCGCGACCTCGGCATGGGTGGTCATGGCGCCGATCGACAGCGCCCGCCCCTTCATCTCGATACCGACGAGGTTGTCGACCTTCGACAGGTCGACGAGATGGGCGGGGCTGGCGAGCCGCTGCTTCATCACCGGGATCAGGGTGTGGCCGCCGGCGACGATCTTGGCGTCCTCGTTCTTGACGAGCAGATTGGCGGCCTGCCGCACGGTCGCCGGACGATGGAATTTGAATTCGTACATGGATGAACCTCGGACAATCCTTCGGGACCGCGCTGCTTAACCGGACGAGGCGTCAGCCGGTCAGGCCGACTTCGCCATCGCCTTGGCGCCGGCGGCGATCGACTCGACGATGTTGTGATAACCGGTGCAGCGGCACAGGTTGCCTTCAAGCTCCTCGCGGATGGTGTGCTGGTCGAGGTCGTGGCCCTTGCGGCGGACGATGTCGACCGCGGTCATGATCATGCCCGGGGTGCAGAAGCCGCACTGCAGGCCGTGATGCTCGCGGAACGCCTCCTGCATCGGGTGCAGCGGCGCGCCCTCCGGCGCCAGCCCCTCGATGGTGGTGATGTTCTGGCCGTCCACCATGACCGCCAGCGTGGTGCAGGACTTGACCGCCTTGCCGTCGACATGGACGACGCAGGCGCCGCACTGCGAGGTGTCGCAGCCGACATGGGTCCCGGTCAGACGCAGATTCTCGCGAAGGAACTGAACCAGCAGCGTGCGCGGGTCGACGTTGCCCGTCACAGGATTGCCGTTCACGATGAGGGAAATCTTGGCCACCAGCAGTTCTCCTTCACGCCGCATTGCACGGCGCAACGCCTCCAGGGATGACGTCCCTGAAGGGGGACTTCTCAAACGGTTCTAAGTCATCATAGGTGCCCAAAGCGGGCTCGGCAACCACAGCAAGGGCCTGAGGGGCATGCTGTTTTTGAATTTCTCGAGGCGGCAGATCCGCCGCAGGCAGGCCCGCGGCGGCCCGTATGCGTCAGGCCGAGGCCTTCACCGCATCGGCGAACTTGGCGAAGAATTCGTCGGCGAGCTTCTTGGCGGTGCCGGCGATCAGGCGCTGGCCGAGCTGGGCGAGCTTGCCGCCGATCTGGGCGTCGACGTCATAGGTCAGAAGCGTGCCGCCATCCTTGTCCTGGAGATGGACCGAGGCGCCGCCCTTGGCGAAGCCGGCGACGCCGCCCTCGCCCTCGCCCGAGATCTTGTAGCTGGCCGGCGGATCGAAATCGCTCAGCGTCACCCGCCCCTTGAAGCGGGCCGAGACCGGGCCGACCTTCATCTTGGCGGTGGCGCGGAATTCGTTGTCGGTGGTCTTCTCCAGCTCCTCGCAGCCGGGAATGCAGGCCTTGAGCACCTCGGGGTCGTTGAGCTTGGCCCACACCACCTCGCGGGAGGCCGGGAGTTGAACCTCCCCATTCATTGTCATCGCCATGCCGTCGCCTCCGTCTCGCCTGCCGCCCTAGATAGCGGCCTTCCGGCGCAATTGAAACACCGCTCACGCAAAAAGTGAGCGTTCGACATCAGCCATGCGTATGGGATTTTGCAGCGCGGCGAAGTGCTTTTGACGCCACCACAAAATGCTTTAGGGTGCCCGGCCATGAGCACATCCCTCTCTCCTCTGCTCGCGCCGCTGCTGTCGAGCGCGGCGATGCGCGCGGTCTGCGACGACGCCGCATACCTGCAATTCATGCTGGATTTCGAGAGCGCGCTGGCGCGCGCCGAAGCCGCGAGCGGCGTCATTCCCGCCGCCGCGGTGGCGCCGATCGCCGCCGCCTGCACCGCCGACCGATTCGATTTCACCGCCCTCGCCGAGGCCGCGAGCCGCGCCGGCAATCTCGCGATTCCCCTCGTCAAGGCGCTGACCGCGAACGTCGCCAAGGCGGACGCCGCGGCATCCCGCTATGTGCACTGGGGCGCCACCAGCCAGGACGTCATCGACAGCGCCACCATGCTGCAGCTGCGCGCCATGATCGACGTGCTGCTGCCCGACCTCGACCGCGCGGTCGCCGGCTTCGCCGCGCTCGCCCGCCGCCACCGCGACACCGCCATGGTGGCGCGCACCTGGCTGCAGCACGCCCTGCCGATGCCGTTCGGGCTCAAGCTCGCCGAATACGCCGCCGCCCTGCACCGCACGCGGCTGCGGCTGCGGCGGCTGCGCACGGAGGGCCTTGCGCTGCAGTTCGGCGGCGCCGCCGGCACGCTCGCGGCGCTCGGCGACAAGGGCCTTGCGGTGTCGGAACAGCTCGCCATCGAGCTCGCGCTGCCGCTGCCGGAAGCGCCCTGGCACACCCACCGCGACCGCATCGCGGAGGCGGCCTCGGTGCTCGCCATCCTCACCGGCAGCTGCGGCAAGATCGCGCGCGACGTGTCGCTGATGATGCAGACCGACGTGCAGGAAGCCTTTGAGCCGGCCGGCGAAGGCCGCGGCGGCTCCTCGACCCTGCCGCACAAGCGCAACCCGGTGGCTGCGGCCGCAGCACTCGGCGCCGCCACCATGGCGCCGAACCTCGCCGCGACGATTTTCGCAGCCCAGGTGCAGGACCACGAGCGCAGCGCCGGGCCCTGGCACGCCGAATGGCCGACGCTGCCGACGCTGGCGCTGGTCACCTCCGGCGCGCTCGCCGCGATCGTCGACATCGCCGAAGGGCTCGATGTCGATGCAGCGCGGATGCGCGCCAATCTCGACACCACCCACGGCCTGATCATGGCGGAGGCGGTGGCGATGGCGCTCGCCGACGCCATCGGCAAGAGCGAGGCCCATCACATCATCGAGGCGGCGAGCCGCACCGCGATCGCCGGCAAGCAGCACCTGCGCGACGTGCTGGCCGCCGATCCCCGCGTCACCGCCCACCTCGACGCCGCGCGGCTCGACCGCCTGTTCGATCCGCTCGCCTATCAGGGCGCATCGCAGGCGCTGATCGACCGGCTGCTGGCCTCGCTCGACGCATAAAGAACTGGAACGACCCAAGCTCTAAGGAGAACATCATGCCCATGGTCGACGCCGACGGTTGCCGGCTCAATGTCACGGTCGAAGGGCGCGACGGCGGCCCGACCCTGATGCTCTCGAACTCGCTGGGCACCACGCTGCACATGTGGGAGCCGCAGATGGCGGCGCTCACCAAGGTGTTTCGCGTGATCCGCTACGACCGCCGCGGTCATGGCAAGTCCGATGTCGGCAGCACGCCCTATTCGATCGAGCGCTTCGGCCGCGACGTGCTCGCCATCCTCGACGACCTCAACATCGAGAAGACGCACTGGTGCGGCCTGTCGATGGGCGGCATGGTCGGCCAGTGGCTCGGCGCCAACGCGCCGGAGCGCTTCGACAAGCTGATCCTCGCCAACACCACCAGCTACTATCCGGACCCGACCAATTGGGACAACCGCATCAAGGCGCTCAAGGAGGGCGGCTTCGAGGCGATCGCCGACGGCGTCATGACCGCGTGGTTCACGGCCGACTTCCGCGAGCGCGAGCCGCAGACGGTGGCGAAGATGCGGGCGATGCTCACCGCGACGCCGCTTCAGGGCTACCTCGCCTGCTGCGAGGCGCTGCGCACCCTCGACCAGCGCGCGCTGCTGCCGCAGGTGTCGCGGCCGACGCTGGTGATCGCCGGCCGCCACGATCCGGCGACCAACCTCGCCGCCGGCGAATTCATCCGCAGCCAGATCCCGCGCGCCAACCTCACCATTCTCGACGCCGCGCACATCTCGAACGTCGAGCAGTCGCACGCCTTCACCGACGCCGTGGTCGGCTTCCTGACCCAGCGCTGAGATCTCGGGAGAGTTATCAATGGACGACAACGAACGCCGCGCTGGCGGCGACAAGCAGCGCCGCAAGGTGCTCGGCAATGCCTGGGTCGACAAGTCGGCGGCGGGGCGCAACAGCTTCAACGCCGATTTCCTCGACCTCATCACCCGCTATGCCTGGGGTGAGATCTGGACGCGGCCGCATTTCGAGGAGCGCACACGCCGCGTGCTGGTGATCGGCACCATGCTCGCGCTCGGCCAGTGGGACGAGTTCCGCATGCATGTGCGCGCCGCCCTCACGGAGGGCGGCTTCACCGCCGACGACATCAAGGAGATCCTGCTGCAGCAGGCGATCTATTGCGGCGTGCCGGCGGCCAACCACGCCACCAAGGAAGCCGCCGCGGTGCTCAAGGAGCTCGGGCTGCTCAAGGCGTAGACACCGCGGCATCGCTCGCCGGCGGGTGAGCGGCGTCCGCCACCTTGCCGGCCGGCTTGTCGGTCTCCACCAGCATCACGATGCCGAGCGAGAGCAGCAGCAGCGATTCGGTGGCGTGCAGCCGCAGCGCCGCGACGTCGCCGACCTGCGACGTCAGCACCATGCTCGCGACGCTGACAAGGCTGCCGAGCAACAGCGCAATCGCCAGCGCCTCGTCGCCGCTCCCCCGCCGGCGGCTCGGGGCGCGCAGCGTCGCCGCCGCGAACAGCGCGAAGAATGCCACCACCGTAAGCTTCGCCAGCGCCAGCAGCCAGGCGAAACGCACCGTCGCCAGCGTGCCGAACTGCAGGATGTCGCTGACGAACATCGCCGGGCCGACATTGCCCCGCTCATAGAACAGGCCATGGACCGGCGAGATCACGATCTTGAGCGCCGGAATCGCCCACGCTGGAACGAAGTACGACGCCAGCAGGACGCCGTTGAACGTGCTGATCTTCCAGTCCCTGTACATGCCGCGGCCCTGTCGAATGACGTGCCGGACCTTCTCCGGGAGACCGGGGTCCGATCGGACATCGAGCTAACGCGCGACAATTGCGACGGGCAATCTAAACCCTTTGTTTACCTTAACGGCCCGCCCCGCCCCTGTGCACAAGTCACCGGAGAGAACCGCTGGGACCAGAAAAATCCCGCCTCGCGGCGGGATTTTCCGTCCCGCCCGAGGCGGTCGGCCGCATCAGCGGCCAGGCTTCTGCTCCGCCCCCTGACCAGGCTGGCTGCCCTGCCGGCCCGGGTCCTGCTGCTGCTGGCCGGGCTTGTGCCCGCCGCCCTGCTGCTGCTGACCGGGCTTCTGGCCGGGGGTCTGGTTCTGTTGGTTGCTCTGGTTCGACATGCGGACTTCTCCCTTGTGAACGCTTGACCAACACCCCAGCGGGCGGGTTGTTTCAGTTCCACCAAGGCGAGCCCGGGGCATTTTGGCGGCGGCGGGCCGGCGGGCGGAACGCGACCGCGCGATGACGCGAAAATCCGCCGTGGACAAAGGGTTATCGAGTGGGGCCGCGGTGTTGCCCGGCGCCGGTTCCCACTGTTAAAAACCGTCGAAAGATGCAACGTTCCGGTTGCCGGAGCCCACGATGCCTCTTTCACCCGAGAACGGCGGCCAATGGACTATTTCGCCCAACAGCTCATCAACGGCATCGCGCTGGGCTCCATCTACGGCTTGATCGCCATCGGCTACACGATGGTCTACGGCATCGTCGGCATGATCAATTTCGCCCATGGCGACATCTTCATGATCGGCGGCTTCATCGCCCTGATTTCCTTCCTGGTACTGGTGTCGATCGGGCTCACCGCCGTGCCGGTGATCCTGCTGCTGGTGCTGGTGGTGTCGATGGCCGTCACCGCGCTCTACGGCTGGACGGTCGAGCGCATCGCCTACCGGCCGCTGCGCCATTCGTTCCGCCTTGCGCCGATGCTGTCGGCGATCGGCATGTCGTTCGTGCTGTCGAACTACGCCCAGGTGTCGCAGGGCGCGCGCATCAAGTCGGTCGCGCCGATCATCACCGGCGGCTACACCCTGTCGGAGCGTGGCGGCTTCGCCGTGCAGCTCTCCAACATCCAGATCTTCATCGTTGTCACCACCATCGTGTTGCTGCTGGTGTTCTCCTGGCTGGTGGCGCGCACCCGGCTCGGCCGCGACATGCGCGCCTGCGAGCAGGACCAGACCATGGCCGCGCTGCTCGGCGTCGATGTCGACCGCACCATCTCGATGACCTTCGTGATCGGAGCCGCGCTCGCCTCGGTCGCCGGACTGATGTACCTGCTGTATTACGGCGTGGTCGATTTCTTCATGGGCTTCGTCGCCGGCATCAAGGCCTTCACCGCCGCCGTGCTCGGCGGCATCGGCTCGCTGCCCGGCGCCATGCTCGGCGGCCTCGCCATCGGCCTGATCGAGACCTTCTGGGGCGGCTACTTCTCCTCCGAATACAAGGACGTCGCCGCGTTCTCGATCCTGATCGTCGTCCTGATCTTCCTGCCGACGGGCCTGCTCGGCCGTCCGGAAGTCGAGAAAGTCTGATGGGTCCCGGCGTGGCAGCCCCCGCATCCGATGCCGCCGCCGGACCTCAGCACGGGGCGGCCTTCATCCTGAAGAAAGCGCTGCTCAGCGCGCTGGTGGCGCTGGTGCTGTTCTCGCTGATGATCGGCGTGCGCACCGAGGCGGGCCCCGAGGGCAAGCTGATCTACTGGACGCGGTTCGGCGACCTCGCGCTGCTGGTCGGCGCCGTGTTCGTCGGTAGCATCGCCGTGGAGCTGGTGCGGCGCTGGATCGGCCCCATCAGCCTCGCCGAGCGGATGCCCGAGGGTATGAGCCAGCTCACCGCGACGCTGCAGCGCGTGCTGGTGCCCGCGCTGCTGGTCTTCACCGTGCTGATCCCGGTGCTGTTCTATGACCAGCGCTACATCCTCGACCTCGGCATCCTGGTGCTGACCTACGTGATGCTCGGCTGGGGTCTGAACATCGTGGTCGGCCTCGCGGGCCTGCTCGACCTCGGCTACGTCGCGTTCTACGCCGTCGGCGCCTATTCCTACGCCCTGCTCGCCACCACCTTCGGCCTGTCGTTCTGGGTCTGCCTGCCGCTCGCCGGCATCCTCGCCTCGTTCTGGGGCCTCATGCTCGGCTTCCCGGTGCTGCGGCTGAAGGGCGACTATCTCGCCATCGTCACACTGGCGTTCGGCGAGATCATCCGCCTCGTGCTGCTGAACTGGCAGGACCTCACCGGCGGCCCCAACGGCATCAGCGGCATTCCGCGCCCGAGCTTCTTCGGCATCCCGCTGACCGCGGGCGACGACGGCCTCGCCGCGCTGCTCGGCATCGAGTTCTCGCCGACCCACCGCGTCGTGTTCTTGTTCTACGTCATCCTGGCGCTGGCGCTGCTCACCAACTGGGCCACCATCCGCCTGCGCCGGCTGCCGATCGGCCGCGCCTGGGAGGCGCTGCGCGAGGACGAGGTCGCCTGCCGCGCGCTCGGCATCAACACCACCACGACCAAACTCACCGCGTTCGCGCTCGGCGCCATGTTCGGCGGCTTCGCCGGCGCGTTCTTCGCCACTCGCCAGGGCTTCATCAGCCCGGAATCGTTCTCGTTCCAGGAATCGGCGCTGGTGCTCGCCATCGTCGTGCTCGGCGGCATGGGCTCGCAGCTCGGTGTCGCCCTCGCCGCCGTCGCCATGATCGGCGGCTTCGAGCTGTTCCGCGGCTTCGACCAGTACCGCATGCTGGTGTTCGGCCTCGCCATGGTGATGCTGATGATCTGGCGGCCGCGCGGCCTGATCGGCCATCGCGCGCCGTCGGTCTATCTCGAGCGCCGCGCCGCGATCTCCGCCGAGCTCGTCAAGGAAGGCCACGGATGAGCGGCGCCGACATCCTCGAGGTGACGCATCTGTCGATGCGCTTCGGCGGCATCCTCGCCATCAACGACCTGTCGTTCTCGGCCGGGCGCGGCCAGATCACCGCGCTGATCGGCCCCAACGGCGCCGGCAAGACCACGGTGTTCAACTGCATCACCGGGTTCTACAAGCCGACCACCGGGATGCTGCGCCTGACCCATGACGACGGCAGCGAATTCCTGCTCGAGCGCCTGTTCGACTTCCGCATCGCCAAGCTCGCCAAGGTGGCGCGCACCTTCCAGAACATCCGCCTGTTCGCCGGCATGACGCTGCTGGAGAACCTGATGGTGGCGCAGCACAACCCGCTGATGCGCGCCTCCGGCTGGACCGTGCTCGGCCTGATCGGCGTGCCGTCCTATCGCACCGCCGAGCGTCAGGCCATCGACCGCGCCCGCTACTGGCTCGACCGCATTGGCCTGATCGACCGCGCCGACGATGCCGCCGGCAACCTCGCCTATGGCGACCAGCGCCGGCTCGAGATCGCCCGCGCGATGTGCACCGAGCCGGCGCTGCTGTGCCTCGACGAGCCTGCCGCCGGCCTCAACGCCCGCGAGGGCGACGCGCTCAGCGAGCTTTTGCTGTCGATCCGCAAGGAGCACGGCACCTCGCTGCTGCTGATCGAGCACGACATGGCGGTGGTGATGGAAATCTCCGACCGCATCGTGGTGCTCGACCACGGCGTCAAGATCGCCGACGGCACGCCGCGCGAGATCCGCGACGATCCCAAGGTGATCGCCGCCTATCTCGGCGCCGACGAGGATACCGCCATCGCCGTCATGGAGAAGTCGCCATGACCGCCGGCACGCCGCTGCTCGCCATTCATGGCCTCACCGCCGCCTACGGCAAGATCGTGGCGCTGAAGGGCGTCGATCTCGACGTCCATGCCGGCGAGATCGTCGCGCTGATCGGCGCCAACGGCGCCGGCAAGTCGACGCTGATGATGACGGTGTTCGGCCGTCCCCGCGCCCGCTCCGGCCGGATCGAATTCGACGGCCGCGACATCACCCATGTGCCGACCCATCACCTCGCGCGGCTGCGCATCGCGCAATCGCCGGAAGGCCGCCGCATCTTCCCACGGATGACGGTGGCGGAAAACCTGCAGATGGGCGCGGACGCGGCCGAAGCCAGCGAGGCCGACCGCGCCGCCGACCTCGAGCGGGTGCTGACGCTGTTCCCCCGCCTCAGGGAACGCCTGACTCAGCGCGGCGGCACGCTGTCCGGCGGCGAACAGCAGATGCTGGCGATCGGCCGCGCGCTGATGATGCGGCCGCGCCTTCTGATGCTCGACGAGCCCTCGCTGGGCCTCGCACCGCTGATCACCCGGCAGATCTTCGACGCCATCCGCAAGTTGAACCGCGAGGACGGCCTCACCGTACTGATCGTCGAGCAGAACGCCAACCACGCGCTACGGCTCGCGCACCGCGGTTATGTGATGGTCAACGGCCGCATCACGCTCAGCGGCAACGGCGCCGAGCTGCTGCAGCGGCCGGAGATTCGCGCGGCCTATCTCGAAGGCGGGCGGCACGGCGCATGACCCGCTTCACCACCATCGCCGCAATCGGTACCGCCGCCCGCCACGGAGGGACGCGATGAGCGATCTCTTCTCGATCGAGTCGCTGCTGCGCATCTTCTTCATCACCGGCGTGCTCGGCTGCGGCTGCGCCTGGCTCGCCGGCCGCGCCATCGCGCTGACCTGGCGGCCACTGCCGATGGTGCTCGGCGCCGCGGTGCTGATGGGCCTCGCCGTGCGTTTCGTGCATTTCGCCCTGTTTGGCGAGCCGCTCACGCCGCTGACGCTGGTGATCGAGACCGCCATCCTGTTTCTGGTGACGCTCCTCGCCTACCGCCGCACCCGCGCGCGGCAGATGGTGCAGCAGTACTATTGGCTCTACGAGGCGCACGGCCTGCTAGGCTGGCGGCCGCGGCAGGACAAGGGTTAGTGTGCTGAACGCGAAGCTCCTGTGATTTCGCGGCTGGCTCTTTCAGGAACTTCGCGTTCATAAAGCACACTAGAATCATAAATTTGCTCGTGTCCTTATCGCTTCGCAAGTTCGTACCGAGGTCGCGACAAATGCAGCGAACTTGCGAAGCGGGACACTAGTGTCCCGGCTCTGACATTCGCATCACCTTTCGGCTGGCTCTTTGCGAATGTCAGCCCCGTCACGCTCGTTTCACAAAATTTGCCAGTGACTTTGCAGGCAAATCGGCCAACAATCGCGCCGGTTTTGCTGCGCCCCCGGGGCGCGGCAACTGTTGCATTTTGCCGTGCCCCGAGCGCGGCATCCATAGCAAGGAACATTCCATGACATCCCTGAAAGTTCTTGGTCTGACGCTGGGCGCAGCGCTGGCACTGACTAGTGCGGCCGTGCCCGCCGCGATGGCGCAGGACATCACCATCGCAGTCGCCTCCTCCATGACCGGTGGCGAGGCCGCGTTCGGCCGCCAGATGCGCAACGGCGCGGAGCTCGCCGTCGCCGACCTCAACGCCGCCGGCGGCCTGCTCGGCAAGCAGCTGAAACTCGAGGTCGGCGACGACGCCTGCGATCCCAAGCAGGCGCGCTCGGTCGCCGAGAAGCTCGCCAGCATGAAGATTCCGTTCGTCGCCGGCCACTACTGCTCGTCGTCGTCGATCCCGGCGTCGGAGGCCTATGCCGAGGGCAACGTGCTGCAGATCACGCCCGGCTCCACCAACCCGCTGTTCACCGAGCGCAAGCTGTGGAACGTGCTGCGCGTCTGCGGCCGTGACGACCAGCAGGGGTCGGTCGCCGCCGAGTTCCTCGCCAAGAACTACAAGGGCAAGAACATCGCCATCCTCCACGACAAGTCGACCTACGGCAAAGGCCTCGCCGACGAGACCAAGAAGGCGCTGAACAAGGCCGGCGTGCAGGAGAAGATGTTCGAGTCCTACACCAAGGGCGACCGCGACTTCTCCGCCATCGTGTCGCGCTTGAAGCGCGACAATATCGATATCGTCTATGTCGGCGGCTACCATCAGGAAGCCGGCCTGCTGGTGCGCCAGATGCGCGACCAGGGCCTGCAGACCACGCTGATGGGCGGCGACGCCCTCAACGACAAGGAGTTCGCCTCCGTCACCGGCGCGGCCGGCGCCGGCACGCTGTTCACCTTCGGCCCCGACCCGCGCAACAAGCCGACCGCGAAGGCGATCGTCGAGAAGTTCAAGGCCAAGGGCATCGATCCGGAAGGCTACACCCTCTACACCTATGCCGCGATCCAGGTGTGGTCGCAGGCCGCCGCCAAGGCCGGCACCACCGATCCGAAGAAGGTCGCCGAGGCCATCAAGGGCGGCAGCTGGGACACGGTGATCGGCACGCTGTCGTTCGACGCCAAGGGCGACATCAAGGCGATCGACTATGTCGTCTACAAGTTCGACGACAAGGGCAACTACGCCGAACTCAAGGGCTCGTAACCCGTCGCGCATATCGTGCACTGCACGAGTGTCCCGGTTCTAACATTCGCATCTCTTTGCCGCTGGCTCTGTCGCGAATGTTAGAAACCCAGGGACACTCGCAAATATAAGATTCCAGTGTGGTTTTGGATTTGACATTCGCTTGACGGACGCGCGGCGATACTGAAGCGAATGTCAAATCCACCACACTGGCCCCGGCTCCCGCGAGCCGGGGCTTTTTGCTGGACGGCTTCGCTGCGACGACTTGCCCGCTCCGGCAGCGTTTACGCCCAAAAAATGGCGGTGACTTGGGGGGCAAATCGGTCAAGAATATCTGCAAGCTTCCCGCGCCGTGGGGGACGGGCATCTTGAGCGAGGACAAGCACATGACACACATCACCCAGTTGACCTTCGCGCATCTCAAACGCGCCGCCGCAACGTTCGGCGCCGCTGTCGCGCTGGTGGCGACGGCTGCCAGCCCGCCGGCGCTGGCCCAGGACATCACCATCGCCGTCGCGGGACCCATGACCGGAGCGCAGTCACCGTTCGGCCGCCAGATGAAGAACGGCGCGGAACTCGCCGTCGCCGACCTCAACGCCGCCGGCGGCGTACTCGGCAAGCAGCTCAAGCTCGAGATCGGCGACGATTCCTGCGACCCTAAGCAGGCGCGCTCGATCGCGGAAAAGTATTCCGGCATGAAGATTCCGTTCGTCGCCGGCCACTTCTGCTCGTCGTCGTCGATCCCGGCGTCGGAGGCCTACGCCGAAGGCAACGTGCTGCAGATCACGCCGGCCTCGACCAACCCGCTGTTCACCGAGCGCAAGCTGTGGAACGTGCTGCGGATGTGCGGCCGGGACGATCAGCAGGGGGTGATCGCGGCCGAATTCCTGGCGAAGAACTTCAAGGGCAAGAACATCGCCATCCTCAACGACAAGTCGACCTACGGCAAAGGCCTTGCCGACGAGACCAAGAAGGCGCTGAACAAGCTCGGCATCCAGGAGAAGATGTTCGAGTCCTACAACCAGGGCGACAAGGACTTCTCCGCGATCGTCACCCGCCTGAAGCGCGACAATGTCGATCTCGTCTATGTCGGTGGCTATCATCAGGAGAGCGGCCTCCTGGTGCGGCAGATGCGCGACCAGGGCCTGCAGACCACGCTGATGGGCGGCGACGCGCTCAACGACAAGGAGTTCTCTTCCGTCACCGGCCCCGCCGGCGCCGGCACGCTGTTCACCTTCGGCCCCGACCCGCGCGACAAGCCGACCGCGAAGGCGATCGTCGAGAAGTTCAAGGCCAAGGGCATCGATCCCGAGGGCTACACCCTCTACACCTACGCCGCCATCCAGGTCTGGGCGCAGGCGGTGGCCAAGGCCGGCACCACCGACCCGAAGAAGGTCGCCGAGACCATCAAGGGCGGCGCCTGGGACACCGTGCAGGGCAAGCTGTCATTCGACATCAAGGGCGACATCAAGGCGATCGACTACGTCGTCTACAAGTTCGACGACAAGGGCAACTACACCCAGATCTCGCCGCCGAAGGGGTCATGAGCGACCGAAACGGTTCGATACGCCAGCGGTGAAGCCGGCAGCGACCAACTGCCGGTTTCACATGAGCTGCATTCCAGGGATGACGTTTCACCAGCAAGACAGCGCGCCGCCGGACCGTGCCGACGGCTGCGCATCTTATTGAACAATCGCAATCTTGCCGAAGGAGCGACTGTCGGCGGCAAGCTCTGAATACGCCGCACGTGCCTCGTTCATTCCAAACGTTCGCCCGATCATCGGCACGATCCGGTGGGCGGCAATGGCGCGCATCGCATCGGCCAGATCGGCGATGGAACCGGTGTTGTTGCCAACGATCTTCAGCTCTTTGACGATGATCGGCAGGAGATTGGTCGACGGCGTGGCTCCGCTCACAAAGCCGATCGTGAAGACGGTGCCGCCGAACGCCGCGGCTTTGAGCGATCGGGCAAAGGTCGCCTCGCCCACCGTTTCAAGCACGAGATCTGCGCCGCGGCCGTCGGTCAGCTTCAACACCTCGGCATCCCACTCCGGCGTCGCGCGATAGTTGACAGTGTGATCGGCGCCGAAGCCGCGAACCCGCTCCAGCTTCTCGTCGGAGGACGACGTCACGATCACCGTGGCGCCGGCGGCTTTGGCCAACTGCAGCGCCATGAGGCTGACGCCGCCGGTGCCGAGCAGCACCACCGTCGAGCCCGGTCGCACCCGCGCAGAGGTCAGCGCGTTCCAGGCGGCCGTGCCGGCGATCGGCAGCGCCGCGCCCTGGACAAAATCAAGGTGAGACGGCAGCCGCACGAGGCTTTCCCCGGGAACGACCACATACTCGGCGAGCGATCCCGGCAGCGAAACGCCGCGCATGGCGGAAACGTGCGCCGGCGTGACCGGCCCACCCTGCCAATACGGCAGAAAATGCGGGATCACCCTGTCACCAACCCTGAAGTCAGCCACCCCTGCACCGATCGCGGCAACCTCACCGGCTCCATCAGCCACCGGAATGAGCGGAAATGCCGGCACCGGAAATCCGCCCGTGGCCACCGCCAGATCGACGAAATTGAGCGTCGCGGCGCGAAGCCGGACCAGCACCTCACCAGCTGCGGGTTCGGGATCTGGAAGAACGACCGGCCGGAAAGCATCGACGGAGGCGGATGTAAGTTGGATTGCGCGCATGACAGCTCTCTTGATCAGGTTATGCCGTGTGGACGGCTCGCAAAGGTGGAGCTACACCTTTGCTCCTGAGCGGATAATACGGCTGGATAGCAGGAGATAATTGCTCGTGGCACAGCAATGGCCCGATCCTTCGCAACTGGACGAGGCGCTGGTCTTCGCGGCTGTCGCCGAACAGAGCTCTTTCACCAAGGCGGCGGCCCTGCTCAATCGCGATGCCACCATCCTGTCGCGTCGGGTCTCGGCGCTCGAGCAGCGCCTCGGCGTGCGCCTGCTCGAGCGAACCACCCGGAAGGTGACCCTGACCGAAGTCGGCGCGGCGTTCCTCGCCCGCATCCGTCCCGGACTGGCCGCATTGTCCGAGGCAGAAGCGGAAGCCATGGCCCACGCCAACGGCGAACCCCAGGGTCATCTTCGCCTGGCGCTGCCCTCCGCGTTCGGCCGGCTGTGGATCGCACCGCTGCTGCCCGACTTCATGGCCCGATATCCCAAAGTGAAAATCGAGGCCATGTTCTCGAATCGTTTCGCTGATCTTGTGGGCGACGGCTTCGACGCCGCAATCCGCATCGGTGCACTACCGGATTCCGCGCTGATCGTCCGCAAGATCGCCCCTCATCGCCGATTGCTCTGCGCGGCGCCGGATTATCTCGATCGCCATGGTGTGCCCGAACGGCCGGAGGATCTTGTCCGTCACACCTGCCTGGGCTTCACAGGCTTCAATTCTTATCCAAATTGGCACTTCACCCGCCGCGCCGACGGCGAGCGCATGACGGTCCACATCGAAGCGCCGCTGGTGACCGACGACGCCGAGGCGCTGGTGGAGGCCGCTGTCCGCGGCGTCGGCATCATGATGTGCACCGAATGGCTCGTCGGACATCAACTGTCCCGACGGCAGCTCTTGCCGTTGCTCCGCGACTGGTCGCTCGAGGATGAGGGCGCAATCCATATTGTCGTGCCCTCCAACCGACAACTGGCTGGTAAGACACGTGCGTTCGTGGACTGGATCGTGGCCTATTTCACGCCAATACCGCCATGGCGCTTGTCCTCGGATGACACCGGCGACAAGCCGATCTCGTGAAGCCATGAGCCATCACGACGTCGAAGCGACCGGCGCTGTGGCCTGTTCCCTGCGCTCGCCGCGAGGCTGGCGAACTTTCCCCTGCCTCAATCGCTGATCGGCGTGAACACCGCCCGCAACAGCACCCCGGGCAGTTGCAGCGGATTGCCTTCGAAATCGACGATGTCGCCGCTGGCGCGGCCGCGCATCACCAGGGTGACGCGGTCGGTGCCGAGCAACGGCGGAAACCGCGGATCCTCGGTGTGGCGCACGGTGGAGACGCGCGCCACGATCTCGTCCCCGTCGACCGAATAGCTGCCGATGAACGCAAAGCCGGAATTGCCGCCGCGCATCTTGCCGCCGACGGCGTGCATCACGCCGGATCCTCGCCCTTCGCTGGTGTGGAACTCGACCTTGTAGAGTCCGTCCTTCATCCGCGCCCCTCGATCTCGCAGCGTCCGTCGAAGCCTAAGGCTCCACCGACATGCGAACAATCCAGGATGCGGTTCATTCCCCGGAATGTTGGGCGGCGAAAGACCGCGCTACGGAATTCGTGGCACACTCAGCCGAAATTGGCGAGCCCCGGGAAGGTCTCGAGCAGCCAGATGCTGGCGTTCGACACCGCACCGGTGAGGAAGGCGATGCCGGTCAGCACCAGCAGCGCGCCCATCACCCGCTCGACCGTCGCCAGATGGCGCTTCATGCGGGCGAAGACGCTGGAAAACTGCTCCACCGCGAACGCCGCGAGCAGAAAGGGAATGCCGAGACCGGCGGAGTAGACGGCGAGCAGCACCGCTCCCTTGCTCACCGTCGTCGCCGATGCCGCCACCGACAGGATCGCCGCCAGGATCGGCCCGATGCAGGGCGTCCAGCCGAACGCGAAGGCCAGACCCATGACATAGGCGCCCCACAGCCCGACCGGCTTGGGAATCGGCAGCCGGCCCTCGCGCATCAGCAGACCGATCCGGGTCAGCCCGAGGAAGTGCAGGCCCATGATGATGATCACGATGCCGGCGACGATCGACAGCTCCGCCGCCCACGCCCGCACCACCGCGCCGATCAGGCTGGCGCTGGCGCCGAGCGCCACGAACACCGTGGAGAAGCCGAGCACGAACAGCAGCGCCGACAGCATCACGGCACGTTTGGACGCCTTCACCTCCTCGACCGCGACATGCTCGATGGTCGCCCCGGTCAGGTAGATCAGGTAGGGCGGCACCAGCGGCAGCACGCACGGCGACAGGAAGCTGATGAGGCCGGCGACGAGAGCCGCCGGAAAGGTAACGTCGGTGATCATGGCGCTACATGGCCCAGCCGGCCATGCCGATGCAACCCCTGCGCCCCCTGCTCCGCCCGTTGTGATCGCGGCGTGATCGATCGGCCCGCGATTGACCTCGCGGCGTCGATACGGTCATCTCGGGCGCCGCGCGCACCGCGCCGGGCCCGGAGACCTTGCCATGAACAACCTGCTCACCGACGTCGCCGGCGTCCGGGTCGGCCATGCCGACGACGCCCGCATCGCTTCGGGGGTCACCGCCGTGCTGTTCGACAGCCCGGCGGTCGCCGCCATGGACGTGCGCGGCGGCGGGCCCGGCACCCGCGAGGGGGCGCTGCTCGACGTCGCCAACACGGTCGAGCGCATCGACGGCCTCGCGCTGTCGGGCGGCTCGGCGTTCGGCCTCGAGGCCGGCGGCGGCGTGCAGGCCTACCTCGCCGCGCAGGGGCGCGGCTTTCGCGTGCGCGAGGCCACGATTCCGATCGTCCCCGGCGCCATCGTGTTCGACCTCCTGAACGGCGGCGACAAGGCGTGGGGCCGCTTCGCGCCCTATCGCGAGCTCGGCTACGCGGCGGCAGAGGCCGCCAGCAGCGGCTTCGCCCTCGGCAGCGTCGGCGCCGGCCTCGGCGCCACCACCGCGACCTTCAAGGGCGGCATCGGCTCGGCCTCGGCGGTGACCCCCGGCGGCGTCACGGTGGCCGCGCTTGCGGTGGTCAATGCCGCCGGCAGCGTCACCGTCGGCGACGGGCCGTGGTTCTGGGCCGCACCGTTCGAGGTCGGACATGAATTCGGCGGCCGCGGCCTGCCGGACGCGTTCACACCGGACATGCTGCGGATGCGGCTGAAAGGCGCCCCCACGGTCAGTGCGGTGGAGAACACCACGCTCGCGGTGATCGTCACCGACGCCGACCTCACCAAGGTGCAGGCCAAGCGTCTCGCGGTGATCGCCCACACCGGCTTCGCGCGTGCGATCTATCCGGTGCATGCGCCGCTCGACGGTGACGTGGTGTTCGCCGCGGCGACGGGACAAAAAACCATCGATCCGCTGTATGGCCTCACCGAGCTTGGCATGATCGCCGCCAATGTCATCGCCCGTGCGGTCGCACGCGGCGTGTATGAAGCGGCGGCGCTGCCGTTCGCCGGCCAGCCGCCGGCCTGGCGCGACTGTTTTGGACGCTGAAGCGCCGTCGCGCAGATGGTGCGGCGCAGGTATCAGGCGGCGTCTTCCGCGCCCGCTGACGAAGGGCGAAGCGCAGCGACGCTTACGCGCTGACGGACACGCTCTGCGTGGTGGACGCCAGCGCCTTCGCCTGGCGCTGGATCAGCTTCTCGATGAAATTGTAGGACGAAGCGGCATTGCTGCTGGCGCTGGTGTTCGCGCTTGCGTTCGCCGCCATCGTGCTCGAGACCTTCGAGCCATCGGCATAGGTGATGGTGGTGGTGACCGAGCCGTCGCTGTTGGTGGTCGTGGTCGCGCTCGCCCCCTTCGACGAGCCGGCCGCACCGCTGCCTGAGTCGTCGGCATCGCCGCCGCCCAGCGCGCTGCCGGCGCCACCTGCACCACCCGCGCCCTGCGCTCCACCGGCCCCGCCAGCACCTTCGGCGCCGTGCGCATGATGATGGCCGCCGCCATGGTGCCCGGCGCCCTTCAGTGCCGAAGCCAGTTCGTTCAGGCTCACCGAGCCGTCGCCATTGGTGTCGAGCTTGGCGAACACGCTGTCCGCCGCTGCGAGGTTGGTGCCGCCGGCGCCGAGCTTCGCCTCGAATTCGGCCTTGCTGATCTGGCCGTCACCATTGCCGTCGAGCTGCGAGAACAGGTCCTTGAGCGCGTCCGACGGGCTTTGCGAGGACTGCGAGGGGTTGGCGCCGCCGTTCTGCGCCGCCTGCAGCAGCGCCGCATAGGTGTCCGGCGACAACACGCCGCTCTGGCTGCTCGAACCGGAGACCGATGGTGTCGATGACGCGGTGGACGAACTGGAGGATGTGTCGAACAGATCGGCGATGGAAGACGACCCGCCCGCCGCACTGGATGATGCCGCACTGGATGATCCGGAGCGCTGCAGCGCTGCCAACAGATTCATGGCGCCCGATGCGGCCCCGATCGCAGCCCACATGACTCACCCCCCCACGCATGACGCGGGACGAAATTGTCCCTGCCCCATGTGTCAGCAAGTCGCATGCCGCGAGCCCCACGTTGAAAACACTCGCCTTTTGACGCGAGCGCGGCGCGCCGTACCGGCAAATCCTGCCGCACGCGGCAGAACCTGCCGAGCCGATCGCGACGACGGGGCGCGGTCACGCCCGCGCGAGATAGCCGCGCCGCATCGGCTTCAGCACGAAGAACGCCAGCAGCGCCGTGATCACGTCCATGGCGATGATCAGCGCGAACACCGGCATCCAGCTGCCGCCGGCCACATAGATCATCGCTGCCACCGGACCGCCGAGCACCGAGCCGATGCCCTGCGCCATGTAGAGGAAGCCGTAATTGGTGGTGGCGTGCCGCGTGCCGAAGGTGTCGGTCAGCGTCGAGGGAAACAGCGAGAAGATCTCGCCCCAGCCGAAGAACACAACACCCGACAGCAGCACGAACAGCGCGGCATTGTCGCGGAACTGGAGCAGCAGAAAGATCGCGGCGGCCTCCAGCAGGAAGGCGATCAGCATGGTGGTCTCGCGGCCGATGCGGTCCGACACCCAGCCGAAGAACGGCCGCGTCAGGCCGTTGGTGATGCGGTCGAAGGTCAGCGCGAACGGCAGCGCCGCGAGCCCGAGCACCAGCGTGTCGGCGACGCCGAAGGATTTGCTGAAGGCAGCGAACTGCGAGATCACCATCAGCCCGCCGGTGGACATCATGGTCATCATCGCGAACATCAGCCAGAACACCGGCGTCTTCAGCATGGCGCGCGGCGGCACGTCCGGCACGCCAGCGGCGGCGACCGGCGCCGCGGCCTCGACCTCGCCCGCCGCCGGCTCGCGCAGCCCCAGCGCCGCCAGCGCGCCGACCGCGCCGAGGATGAGCCCGAAGGTGACCAGCGTCGGCTGGTAGCCCGAACTCTTGATCATGCCGTCGATCGGAAAGGTGGTGAGGATGGCGCCGAAGCCGTAGCCCGCCGCCACCACCCCGGTGGCGAGGCCGCGGCGATCCGAGAACCAGCGCACCATCAGGCCGACGATGCCGACATAGACGATGCCGGTGCCGACCCCGCACAGCAGGCCATAGGTCAGGTAGAGGCCCCAGATGCCGTGAATCTGGGCAGACGCCACCCAGCCGAGCCCGCTGAGCACGCAGCCGGCGGTGATCAGGAGCCGCGCGCCGAACCGCTCCACCAGCCAGCCCTGCAGCGGCGACAGCCAGGTCTGCAGCACGATCAGGAGCGAGAAGGTGATCTGGATGGCCGGCAGGTCGGCGCCGGTAGCGCCTTGAAAAGGCTTCACAAACAGCGTCCAGACGTATTGCGGGCTGCTGATCGCCATCATCGCGACGAGTCCGAGACCGAGCTGCAGCCAGCGGGTTTTCGGCAAGTCAGTGGCTAGCGGTTGGGTGATCACGCTCATGGAAAACCTCTCGAGGCGGCAGGGATCTGCAGGGTTCCATCGCAAGCCATGTGCCAACTGGCATGCGGCATGGCAGCGTCGCGGAATGCCAGACAAACCCCGCCCGGCGCCGTTTCTTCACCCGCATCCGCCACCGGAGCAGATTTTCCCGGCAGCCGCGGGCGTCCCGGCCGGTTCATCCCCGCGTCCTGTGCATGCCGGCGAGGCCGCGTTTGCCCCTGCCCGCGCCGCATGTTAGGCGGTGCCGTACCGCAAAAAGCCCCGGAAATCCGTCGATGTCGTCCCAGCCTGCGGCCCGCCCGCTGATCATCGCGCCATCTGTCCTGGCGTCCGATTTCTCCCGTCTCGGCGAGGAAGTCCGCGCCATTGACGAAGGTGGCGCCGACTGGATCCACATGGACGTGATGGACGGCCATTTCGTGCCCAACATCTCGTTCGGCCCTGACGTGATCAAGGCGATGCGGCCGCACACCACGAAGATCTTCGACACCCACCTGATGATCGCGCCGTGCGATCCCTACCTCGAGGCGTTCGCCAAGGCGGGCTCCGACCACATCATCGTCCATGTCGAGGCCGGCCCGCACCTGCACCGCTCGCTGCAGGCGATCCGTGCGCTCGGCAAGAAGGCCGGCGTGTCGCTCAACCCGGCAACGCCGGTGTCGAGCATCGAGCATGTGGTGGATATCCTCGACCTCGTGCTGGTGATGTCGGTGAACCCCGGCTTCGGCGGCCAGGCGTTCATTCCCGCCGCGATCGAGAAGGTGCGCCAGGTGCGCGCGCTGACCGCCGGCCGTCCCATCGACATCGAGGTCGACGGCGGCGTCACGCCGCAGACCGTCGGCGCCATCGCCGCTGCCGGCGCCAATGCCTTCGTTGCCGGCTCCGCCGTGTTCAAGGGCGGCACCGCCGAGGCCTACAAGGCCAACATCGCCGCGATCCGCCATGCCGCCGCGGAAGCCCGCGGCGAGGTCGCCTGAGCCGCGTCCCCGACGCGCCACGCCCAATTCAAGGAGTTCACCATGATCCCGCGCTACACCCGCCCCGAAATGGCTTCGATCTGGGAGCCGCAGACCCGCTTCAAGATCTGGTTCGAGATCGAGGCCCACGCCGCCGACGCCATGGCCGAGATCGGCGTGATCCCCAAGGACGCAGCGAAGACGATCTGGGCGAACGCCAAGGACGCGGTGTTCAACGTCGCACGCATCGACGAGATCGAGCGCGAGACCAAGCATGACGTCATCGCGTTCCTCACCCACCTCGCCGAGATCGTCGGCCCCGAGGCGCGCTTCGTCCATCAGGGCATGACGTCGTCGGACGTGCTCGACACCTGCCTCAACGTCCAGCTTGTGCGCGCCGCCGACATCCTGATCGCCGGCGTCGACAAGGTGCTGGCCGCGCTCAAGACGCGCGCCTTCGAGCACAAGATGACGCCGACCATCGGCCGCTCGCACGGCATCCATGCCGAGCCGGTGACCTTCGGCCTCAAGCTCGCCTACGCCTATGCCGAGTTCTCGCGCGCCCGCGCGCGTCTCGTCGCCGCCCGCGAGGAGGTCGCGACCTGCGCCATCTCCGGCGCCGTCGGCACCTTCGCGCAGATCGATCCACGCGTGGAGGAGCACGTTGCCAAGGCGATGGGCCTGTCGCCGGAGCCGGTGTCGACCCAGGTGATCCCGCGCGACCGCCACGCGATGTATTTCGCAACGCTCGGCGTCGTCGCCTCGTCGGTCGAGCGTCTCGCCACCGAGATCCGCCACCTGCAGCGCACCGAGGTGCTGGAAGCCGAGGAATTCTTCTCCGAGGGCCAGAAGGGCTCCTCCGCGATGCCGCACAAGCGCAACCCGGTGCTGACCGAAAACCTCACCGGCCTGTCGCGCATGGTGCGCGCCTATGTGACGCCGGCGCTGGAGAACGTCGTGCTGTGGCACGAGCGCGACATCTCGCACTCCTCCGCCGAGCGCATGTTCGGCCCCGACGCCACCGTGACGCTGGACTTCGCGCTCAACCGCCTCGCCGGCGTGATCGAGAAGCTCTTGATCTATCCGCAGAACATGCAGAAGAACCTCGACCGCCTCGGCGGCCTCGTGCATTCGCAGCGCGTGCTGCTGGCACTGACGCAGAAGGGCGCAAGCCGCGAGGAGTCGTACAAGCTGGTGCAGCGCAACGCCATGCCGGTGTGGCGCGGCGAAGGTGACTTCAAGACGTTGCTGAAGGCCGACGCCGACGTGAAGAAGTACCTGACGGACGCCGAGATCGACGAGAAGTTCGACCTCGGCTACCACCTCAAGCACGTCGACACCATCTTCAAGCGCGTGTTCGGCTGACGGCTCGACCGGCGCCGCCACGCGGCGCCGGTCCTCGTCGCCCTCAAGGATGGGCGGGCGCCAGCGTGCTCCGCCCGGCCCGCGATGCGATCAGCATCACCGCGAGCACCGCGGCGACAGCGGCCAGCGCGGCCGCGCACAGCGCGAGACTGGCGATGCCGCCGGTCAATGTCCGCACCGCAAGATCCCGCGCCGCCTCCTGGCCATGCGCCACCGCGGCCACCGCATTCACGACATCACCCGACGATACCCGGCCGACGAAATCGGCCCCGTAACCGCCGAGGCCGCGCGCGAGATCTGCGCCGAAGACAGCACCGAGACCGGCGATCCCAACGCCGAAGCCGAGCTGGCGCATGGTGTTGCTGATGCCCGACGCCATGCCGCTGCGCTCCGGCGCGATGACGCCGATCGCCACGTTCGACAGCTCACCGTTGATCAGCCCGGCGCCGACACCGGTCACGACCATGCCGACATACACCGCGGCCGCGCCGTGCTCGCCGACACAGCCGATGGCGAACGCCCCGGCCGCGATGACGAGCAGCCCGAGCGGCAGCAGCAGGCGCGGCGGCAGCCGGACCGCAAGGCGGGCGCTGACGGGCCCCATGACGAGGAGCGGCACCGCCATCGGCAGCAGCGCAAGGCCCGCCGCGGTCGGGCTGTAGCCGAGCACGCCCTGCAGGTAGACCGGCAGATAGACCAGCAGCGTGAAGAACGCGGCGGCGATCGCCACCGCGACGATCGACGCGCCGGCGAACGTCCGGTTCGCGAACAGCGACAGATCGACCATCGGCCGCGCCTGCCGCAACTGTGCCCACAGAAACGCCGCCAGCAGGAGCACGGCGCCGGCCAGCGCGCCGACGATCAGCGGATGCTGCCAACCGAGGCGGTTGCCCTCGATCAGCGCCGCCATCAGCACGAAGAACATCGCCGTGAAGCTCGACACCCCGAGCCAGTCGATGCGCTCGGCGAGCGGATCGCGGGATTCCGTCGCCGTCCGCAGGGTGAGCCACACCAGCGGCAGGCAGACCGGGACGTTGAGGAAGAACGTCCAGCGCCAGCCGAACAGGTCGGTCACGACGCCGCCGACCAGCGGCCCCAGCGCAGAGCCGGCCCCGACCACCACGCCCCACAGCGCGAACGCACGCACCCGCGCCGTGCCGTGAAAATCCTGCACCATCAGCGCAAGGCCGGCACTGAGCATGAACGCCGCCCCGACGCCTTCGAGCGCGCGGCCGAGGACGAGCACGCGCGGTGTCGGCGCGAAGCCGCACACCAGCGAGGCGGCGATGAAGGCCTGCAGCCCCATCATGAAAATGCGCCGCCGCCCGAAGCGGTCCGCCAGCGCCCCACCAGTGAGGACCAGCGCAGCGAAGGTCAGGACATAGGCATTCAGCACCCACTGCAGGTCGGCGAAGGTCGCGCCGGTGGCGTGCTGGATCTGCGGCAGCGACACCGTCACCACCGTGGTGGCGAGCGGCTCGAGGAAGCTGGCGACGCAGACGGCGAGCAGAAGCCCGCGCCTGCGCCGATCGGATGGCGACGGCGTCATGATGGTCCCTTGGTTCATAAAACGGTCGGGACAACCCTATTGACGCCCATATCGCGACTTAAGCCGCATAAATTCCCAAGACTGGGGAATTTTAAGATATAATCAAGCCATGAACCTCGACCGCATCGCCGACATCATCGCTTTCGTCCGGACGGCCGACGCGCGCAGCTTCACCCTGGCCGCCGAGCACCTCGGCTTGTCGCGCTCCGCCATCGGCAAGCGCATCGCCCGCCTCGAGGAGCGGCTCGGGCTGCGGCTGCTGCACCGCACGACCCGCAGCGTCGTCCTCTCCGACGAAGGCCGGGTGTTCTACGAGCGCTGTATCCGCATCCTCGCCGATCTCGACGAGACCGAGACCACGATGGCGACACGGACACAGACGCCGCGTGGCCGCTTGCACCTCAACCTGCCGGTGTCGTTCGGCCGCTTGCATGTGCTGCCGGTGCTGCATCGCTATATGCGGCGCTGGCCGGAGCTGGCCGTGACCATCGGGTTCGTCGACCGTTACGTCAGCCTGATCGACGAAGGCGTCGATCTCGCGATCCGGATCGGCGGCGCCGACGACAGCGGCCTGATGGCGCGCAGCCTCGCGCCGCATCGCCTCGTCACCTGTGCGACCCCGGACTATCTGGACGCCCATGGCATCCCCCGGACCATCGCGGAGCTGGCGCACCACAGCTGCCTCACCTTCACCCATGCCGGACGCGCGAGCGAATGGCGCTTCATGATCGACGGCACGCTGCGGACCGTACCGGTCGACGGCCGGTTCAGTGCGAGCAATGCGGAAGCGCTCAGGGATGCGGTGCTGGCCGGCCATGGCATCGGCCAGCTCGCGACCTTCCTGGCCGGTGATGACATCCGCGCCGGCCGGCTGGTCGCGCTGCTCGACCAGCACGCCACTGTGGGAGAGCCGGTGCGCGCGGTCTACCCGTCGCGGCAGCACCTCGCGCCCAAGGTCCGGCAGTTCATCGATCTGCTGGTGGAGAGCTGGTCGCCGGAGCCGCCCTGGGACCGGCGATGATCCGTCCGCAGCAGCCGGCTCAGGCCGGCTGCGCGGCCCCACCGTTCGCCGGCCGCGCCACCGTCTTCATCAGCACGAAGGTCACGAGCAGGATCGCCACGTAGACGAGAAGCTGCATGGCGGTCGGCTGGTCGGTGTAGCCGATCAGGGTGTGCATCGCCTTGCCGACGAGGCTGTCCTCGGACAACAGCCAGCTCGAATCCCACACCACGTTGTCGAGTGTGGTGAGCCAGTTGGCGCGCGCCAGGAACGCCACCGCCTGGGCCCCCATGCCCGCCGCCAGCAATGCGATCAGAAGCGTGGTGACGCGAAACAGCGGCCGCGCCGGAATCCGCACCAGACCGAAATAGGTCAGCAGGCACACGGCAACCCCGAGCGCGAGGCCGAGCAGTCCGCCGAGCAGCAGGCTCAGGCCCGAGTTGCCGTCGCCCACCACCACGCCGTAGAGGAACAGCGCCACCTCGCTGCCTTCACGCAGCACCGCGACCCCAACCACCACCGCGAGCGCGAGCAGCGACTTCGAGCCTTCCGCCACCGCCCGGCCGGTGGCGAGCACCTCGCCGGCGAGCTCGCGGCCGTGATGGGCCATCCAGACATTGTGCCAGGTCAGCATCAGCACCGCGATGCCGAGGATCGCGGCGTTGAACAGCTCCTGCCCCATGCCGGCGAACAGCGTGGAGATGGCGCCGGCAAACGCCGCGACCAGCGCGGCGCCGGCCGCGCCGGCCGCCACACCGCCGACCACCCAGCGGTTGCGATGTGGCACGGTGCGTGTCACCGCGAGGATGATGCCGACGATCAGGCCGGCCTCGAACACCTCACGAAACACGATGATCAGCGCGGCAAGCACGGCGGCAGCTCCGTTGCGTTACTTGACGACCAGTGCGCCGCGGGCGTTCTTCTCGTTGAACTCGTCGAAGAACTCGTAGCGGCCGGCCTTCTGCGGGCGCACATTGATGGTGGCCTCGCCGTTCGCAGCGATGACCTTCTCGACCTTCAGCGCCTTGCTCTCGAACTCGATCGCCTTGGCGTCGAGATTCCTGACCTTGAACACGATCGGGGTGTTGGCGGGCGCGCTGACGTCGGTCGGCTGGAATGCCTTGTCCTTGTGGGTGATCTGGATCTCGACGGCCTGCTGCGCGGCGGCCGGCGCGGCAATGAAGCCCGCGGCGATGGCGGCGGCGGCAAGGGTCGACAGGATTCGGTTCGATGACAGCACGATGGTCCCCCGTTTGGCTTGATGACGGCATGATGCCGATCGGCGGATCTTGGCGTCCGCGCTGCGGCGGCGCGCGAAGGCCCGCCGATGATGTGGCACCCCAGCCGTTAGCAACCGCGCCGCGCCGGCGCAAAGCCCCGGCAGCCAGACTGGAGAAATTCTAAGTCGATAGAGCGCGACGGCGCGACGTTTCGGCGCAGCCGCGCCGCGCGCCTTTCGCTTAAGCGTCGCTGCCGCCGCCGAGCATGCGCGCCAGCACGCGGTCGCGCCTGATGACATGATGGTAGAGCGCGGCCAGGACATGCAGCACGATCAGCGCGAGCAGCCCATAGGCGAAATAGATGTGCCAGTCCTCGAACAGGCCCGCGTTGGCGCGGTTCTCGGAGGTGAACTGCGGCACGCGGAACAGGCCGAACCAGCTGGCATAGTCCGGCTTGTGTGCGCCCGAATGGGCCCAGCCCAGCAGGGCGACGATCATGGTGACGAGATACAGCGCGCCATGGTTGAGCTGGGACAGCACGCGGCTCCAGCGCGGCGTGCCGTCCGGCAGCGCCGGCGGCGGACTGACGGCGCGCCAGACCAGCCGCACCACCATCAGCAGCAGCACCGCATAGCCGATGTCGGCATGGATCGAGCGATGGAAGAAGCGGTCCGGCCGGGCGGCGATGTGGTTCATCCACCAGCCATAGGCCAGCATGCCGATGATGACGACGGCGAGGATCCAGTGGAAGGAGCGGGCCACGGGCCCCCATGTGGCGGTGGTGTTCTTCATCATCAAGCCAGATCGCTGCTAGGGAATGCCGCCCCCTGACGGGAACGGACGACAAGCCACAGGCCGGGGCGGCCGACAAGCCGCATGGCCACCACGCGGCTTTGAATCATTCCAAACCCAAGGGAGCAGCGGCCAAAGACGGCGGAACAACGGCAGAGCGCCGCCGCCCCGGGCAACCCAGCCGCGCGCCATGACAACTGTCTCGTAACCCGTCTTCGGCTACAATGCCGCCGTGTCCAGTGGTCCCCAGATCCTCGTCTTCGACTCCGGCCTCGGCGGCCTCACCGTCTTCCGGGAGATCGCCAAGGCGCGCCCCGACGCCACCTACACCTATGTCGCCGACGATGCCTTCTTCCCCTACGGCCACCACACCGAGGACGAGATCGTCGGCCGCGTGGTGCCGCTGGTCGGCGAGCTGATCAGGGCGCATGCGCCGGACGTGGTGGTGATCGCCTGCAACACCGCCTCCACCCTGGTGATGGCCTACTTGCGCGCGGCCTATGCGGTGCCGTTCGTCGGCACGGTGCCGGCGATCAAGCCGGCCTGTACCGCGTCGAAGACCCGCCGCGTCTCGGTGCTCGGCACCAAGGGCACCGTGCGCCGGGAATACACCCACGGCCTGATCCGGGACTTCGCTGGGGATTGCGAGGTCACCCTGGTGGGCGCCGCCCATCTCGCCTCGCTCGCCGAAGCCATCCTCAACGGCAGCCACGTCAGCGACGCCGCGATCGCCTCTGAAATCGCGCCCTGCTTCCTCGACGGGCTGGCCCGCACCGACACTGTGGTGCTGGCCTGCACCCACTTTCCGCTGCTGCTCGACCGCCTCACCGAGCTCGCGCCCTGGCCGGTCGACTGGATCGACCCCGCCCCCGCGATCGCGCGGCGCACGGCCGATCTGCTCGCCCGCTCCGCCGGCCCCGCCACGGCGACCGTCCCCGCCGGCCCGGTCCGCTTCCTGTTCACCTCGGGCGCGGCGCCGTCGCCGTCGCTCGCCCGGACGCTGGCGCCACTGTTCGTCCAGGACGTCGCCGCCTGACCCCACCTTGACCGGCCAGGTCCGTCGCCGATCGCCGGGTGCCTTGCCCGGCGGCGAACGGCGCTGCTAGCTTTCCGCCTGCATGGAATGGCAGGGAGGCACACCTATGCGGAAGACAATGTTGATGGGACTGGCCGTCGCCACCACGATGGCGCTCGTTGGGGTCGCGGCCGCGCAGCAGGGCGGCATCAAGCGCACGCCGCTGCAGAAGGTCGAATTCCCCGACGGCTACGCCACCGTCACCGGCATCGCCGAGATCCAGCCCGGCGGCACCGCCGGCCGGCACACCCACCCGGGCATCGAAACCGGCTATATCCTGGAGGGCGAGGCGGACCTGATCATCGACGGCCAGCCGGACAAGCACCTCAAGGCTGGCGATTCCTACGCCATCCCGGCCGGCGTGGTGCACGATGCCAAGGTCCATGGCGACAAGTCCCTGAGGGTGCTCGGCATCTACATCGTCGACAAGACCAAGCCGCTGGCCACCCCAGCCCCTTGAGGGCACGGATTCCAGCCACTTCGGCGGGTTGCTGCCCCTCAGAATCTTGAATCCCGCTGATTTTGCTCGATTTTTCGGACTTGCGTGTCCTGGCTCCAACATTCGCACCACATCGCGGCAGGCGCTTTGCGAATGTTGGAACCATGGGGAACGCTGGCGGCGGTTTCGATTGACCCTGCCCGGCTTTTCTCCTAAACACCCCCTGCTCGCGGGCCGTTTCGGCCCGCGAAGCGTTTCGCGACCCGTGGCCGCCTCCATCGCTTTTGGAGTTCGGCCTGTCGGCACAGGGCCTGGTCCCGGTGCACAGGAGGGCGCGATCCTCAAAATCCTTGAACCAACGCATCATGAGGACGCGATGACAAAGCGCAGTGAGTCGAAGTACAAAATCGATCGCCGTATGGGCCAGAACATCTGGGGCCGCCCGAAGAGCCCCGTGAACAAGCGTGAGTACGGCCCCGGCCAGCACGGCCAGCGCCGCAAGGGCAAGCTCTCCGACTTCGGTGTGCAGCTGCGCGCCAAGCAGAAGCTCAAGGGCTACTACGCCAACATTTCCGAGCGCCAGTTCCACGCGATCTACGTCGAGGCGACCCGTCTGAAGGGCGACTCCGGCGAGAACCTGATCGGCCTGCTCGAGCGCCGCCTCGACACCGTGGTGTACCGCGCCAAGTTCGTCGCCACCATGTTCGCCGCCCGTCAGTTCATCAACCACGGCCACATCAAGGTGAACGGCAAGCGCGTCAACATCGCCAGCTACAAGGTCAAGGTCGGCGACGTCATCGAGGTCAAGGACGCCTCCAAGCAGCTCACCATCGTGCTCGAGGCCAACCAGCTCGCCGAGCGTGACGTGCCGGACTTCATCGATGTCGATCACGGCAAGCAGAGCGCGACCTTCACCCGCATCCCCGGCCTGTCGGAAGTGCCGTTCCCGGTGCAGATGGAGCCGCACCTGATCGTCGAATTCTACTCGCGCTAAGCGCGAACGACACCTGTCGAAGCAAGGCCCCGGTTTCCCCGGGGCCTTTT
Source organism: Pseudomonadota bacterium (assembly GCA_040756765.1). GTDB lineage: Bacteria > Pseudomonadota > Alphaproteobacteria > Rhizobiales > Xanthobacteraceae > Bradyrhizobium_A. Next base: position 109,928 of record JBFLYG010000008.1, read on the forward strand.
TTCATGCCTGGACCGGAGCGTGGCGGCCAGCTCGCGCAACCGCTGCGAACATCCTCGGCACTACGCCCACGGGTCAGCTTGATCGCGGCCTTGCGTTCACGCTAAGCATACGTGGAAGAGGCTTTGCAGCTGCGAGCCACACCATGGCCTACACGCCCGTTGCGCAGGACACGCACCTGCCGCCGATCCGCATCAACCTCTTGTCGGACACCCAGACCCGCCCGACGCCGGCGATGCGCGAGGCGATGGCCCGCGCCGAGGTCGGCGACGAGCAGCTCGGCCTCGACCCCACCGTCAATGCGCTGTGCGAACGCGTCGCCGCCCTGCTCGGCAAGGAAGCGGCGGTGTTCATGCCGACCGGCACCATGTGCAATGTCGCGGCGCTGCTCGCCCATGCCCGTCCAGGCGACGAGATCATCGCCCACGAGACCGCGCATATCCTGACCAGCGAGGGCGGCGCCCATGCCGCTTTCGGCGGCCTGCAGATCCTGCCGCTCAAGGGGCCGCGCGGCCAGTTCACCACCGCGGCGCTGCAGGCGGCGCTGCGCACGCCGTCGCGCTATGCGCCGCGCCAGCGCGTGGTCAGCGCCGAGCAGACCGCGAACATCGGCGGCGGCGCGATCTGGCCGCATGACCAGCTCGACGCCGTGGCGCGGCTCGCCCAGGCGCAGGGGCTGTCGACCCATCTCGACGGCGCCCGCCTGCTCAACGCCTGCGTCGCCACCGCCATCGATCCCCACGATATGGCGGCGCACTGGGATACGGCGTGGATCGACTTCACCAAGGGCCTCGGCGCGCCGCTCGGCGCAGCGCTCGCCGGCTCACGCAGCTTCATCGACGAAGTGTGGCGGATCAAGCAGCGGCTCGGCGGCGCCATGCGCCAGGCCGGCATCTGCGCCGCGGCCTGCCTTCATGCGCTCGACCACCATGTCGGCCGGCTCGCCGACGATCATGAGCTGGCGCGCCGGCTGGCGACCGGCCTCGCCCAGATCCCCGGCTTTCATATCCAGGCGCCCGAGACCAACCTCGTGTTCTTCGACAGTACGGCGAGCGGGCTGCCGCCGCACCAGCTGATCGCCGATCTGCGGCAGCACGGCATCCTGATGGGCCTGCTCGGCGGCCGGATCCGCGCCTGCACCCATCTCGACGTCACCCGCGCGATGGTCGAGGACACGCTCGAGGTGATCCGCACCCTGGTGCGAGAGGAGACCTGAGGCGGATCCTCACGGTTCGAGCGCGTCGTAGATCATCCGCTTGAGTTCCTGGTGGATGCGGCCGCGCTGCGACGGCGACTGCACCATGAACAGCACGAACATGTCGTTCTTCGGATCAACGAAAAAGTAGGTGCCGCCGGCGCCGTCCCACTTGAATTCGCCGATCGAACCCGGCGGATCGTGGTCGCCACGATCGATCCGCACGCCGAAGCCGAGCCCATAGGCGAAGCCGTCACCGGGAAAGTAATAGGGCCCCTTGCGCACCGCCGACGTCGGCGCGATGTGGTTGGTGGTCATGTTCGCGAACGCCGCCGCACTGAGGTAGCGGTGGCCGTCGAGCTCGCCGCCATTGGCGAGCATCTGCACGAACCGCGCATAGTCGGTGACGGTCGACACCATGCCGCTGCCGCCGGCTTCCCAGGTGGTCGGCTCGCGGACGTGGCGCTCCATGGCGGCCACGAAGGTCTTGTCGTTGGGCAGCGGCTGCGCGATCAGCGGGAACTTGGCCGGATCGGCGACATAGTACGCCGTATCCGTCATGCCGAGCGGATCGAGCAGCATCGCTTTTTCAGCCTGATAGAGCGATTTGCCGGTCACGATCTCGATCACCCGCCCCATCACGTCCATGGAGTGACCGTAGTCCCAGATCGTGCCCGGCTGCACTTCCAGCGGCAGCTTGGCGATGCGTTCGGCAAAGATCGCATTGTTGAGCTCGCCGCTGAACAGGTTGGCGTCGCGATAGGCCTTGCGCACCAGGCCCTCACCGTAGAAGCCGTAGGTGATGCCCGACGACTGCCGCAGCATGTCCTCGATGGTGATCGGACGATCGAGCGGAACGAGGTCGAGCTTCGCTGCGCCATCCGCGCCCTTGGTCTCGACGCCGACTTTGACGTCGGCAAAGGACGGGATGTACTTGGCAAGCTGATCGTCGAGCCGCAGCTTGCCCTGGTCGATCAGCATCATCGCGGTGACCGCGGTGATCGGCTTCGACATCGAGAAGATGCGGAAGATGGTGTCCGGCGTCATCGGCAGCCTGGTGGTGACGTCGCGCACACCGAAGCATTTGAAGTAGACCGGCTTGCCGTGGCGCTGGATCAGCACGACGGCGCCGGGGATTTTACCCAGCTCGATCTCGTGCGCGAAGTAGTCGTCGATCTTGGTGAGGCCGGGAGCCGAGAAGCCGGTCGCGGCGTTGGCCGGCGCTTCCGCGAAAGCAGGCTGTGTCAACAGCGCCGCCAGGACCAACAGGATAAACGAGATCACGCGCCGCCGCATCCGCGCCGCTCCCTGTGCGTTGTAACCTCCCGCCCGCGAGGGGCTTCAGCAAAGGATACCGGTGCGGCAGGATAACGCAAGGATCGTCTCCCCACCCGCGGGGCGATCAGCGAATGCCCAGCAGACGTTGAAACACCGTGCCGCCGAGATAACGGCGGAAGATGATGAAGTACAGTACGACCGCGGCAAACAGCACGAAGGCCGGGCCGCCGTGCAGGCTGAAGCCGCCCTCGGTCAGTCCGCCGGTGAGATAGCCGATCACAAAGCCGCCGCCGATGAAGATCAGCAGAAAGTCGAGAATCGCTGCAAATACCTTGCGCGCCGTCGAAACGGATTTGTCCGTATTGGTGTCGGTCATGGCCGGGCCCCTCGCTCTGTGAGGAGATAGGAGCAGGTCACCCGCCCACCTGTCATCTGCAATCTGGCCCACAGCCGCCGCCCGCAGCCGCCACGGAACTTCATCGCTCGAACGCGCCGTAGACGAGGCTCTTCAGCGCCGACTCGATGGGGCCGCGCTGGGTGGGCGTCTGCACCATCAGGAGCACCAGCATGTCTTCTTCCCGGTCGATCCAGAAGTACGTTCCGGCCGCCCCGCCCCAGTCGACCTGACCGACCGAGCCCGACCATGGGCTCACCCCCGCGTCCGTGCGCACGGCAAAGCCGAGGCCGAAGCCGAAGCCCGCGCCGGGATAGTAGAACAGCCACGGCTTGACGCCGGCCGCCGGGCCGACGCTGTCGGCCAGCATGAACGCGACCGTGCGCGGGCTGAGGTAGCGACGGCCGTTCAACGTGCCGCCGTTGAGCAGCATCTGGAAGAAGCGCGCAAGATCCGCCGTCGTCGACACCATGCCGCTGCCGCCGGACTCCCAGCGCTTGCGGATGCGCGGATTTTCGTGCACCGGATCGCTCGGCAGCGGCTCCGCCACCTTGTCCTGCTGATCCGGACGGGTGACATAGAAGCCGGTGCCGGTCATGCCGAGTGGGCCGAACAGCCTCTTCTGCTCGAACTCCCGCAGCGACTGCCCCGACACCACCTCGATCACCCGCGCCAGCACGTCGAAGGAATAGCCGTAAGCCCAGGTGGTGCCGGGCTGGTAGGCGAGCGGCAGCTTCGCGATCCGCCGGGCGAGCTCGGCATTGTCGAAATCACCGGCCAGGATGTCGGCGTCGATGTGGTTCTGCTTGATCAGGCCGAACACGACGTAGTCGTAGACGATGCCCGACGAGTGCCGCAGCAGGTCCTGGATCGTGATCGGCCGCTTCGCGGGCACGAGGTCCAGCACCGGCCGGCCGTCGGACCCGGCGCGCTCGACGCCGACCTTCATGTCGGCAAACTCCGGAATGTATTTCGACAAGGGATCGTCGAGCGACAGCTTGCCCTCCTCGACCAGCATCATCGCCGCAACCGCGGTGATCGGCTTCGACATCGAGTAGAGACGAAAGATGGTGTCGGTCGTCATCGGCCGGCCGGTGGCGACGTCGCGCACGCCGAAGGTCCTGAGGTAGACCGGTTTGCCGTGGCGCTGGATCAGCACGATGGCGCCGGGAATTTTCCCTGCCGCGACCTGCTGGCGGAAATACGCAGTGATGCGGTCGAGCCGCGCGGGCGACAGCTTCAGCTCGCCCGCGGTCGCAGCGCCCAGCAGCCCCATGATCAAGGCCACCGCCACTGCGGCGCGGCGCATCAGGCGCCCCGGACCTCGCAGCCGCCGCGGCGGTCTACTTCTCGAAAGCGCCATAGACGATGTTTTTCAGCGCGGAGCGCAGACGATTGCGGTTGGTCACGGTCTGCGCCATGAGCACGACGATCATGTCCTCCTTCGGGTCGATCCAGAAGGTGGTGCCGCCGGCGCCGGACCAGGTCATCTCGCCGACACTGCCCGGCAGCGGGCTGACGCCGACCTCGGTGCGCACCGCAAAGCCGAGGCCGAAGCCGAAGCCTGCGCCCGGCAGATAGTACGGCCCGGGCACGGTGCCGGGGCCGATGTGATTGGCGCCCATGAAGGCGACCGTCTTCGGGCTGAGATAGCGCTTGCCGTCGAGTGATCCGCCGTTCAGCAGCATGCGCGCGAAGCGGGCATAGTCACCGATGGTCGACATCATGCCGCCGCCGCCCGACTCCCATTTCTGCAGCACCCGCGGATCGGTCATCTCGGCATCGTTGCCGATGTGGCGATCGTTCGGGAACGGCTCTGCCACCAGCGCCTGCTTCGCCGTGTCGGTGACGTAGAAGCTCGTGTCCGTCATGCCGAGCGGATCGAGCAGGCGCTCCTTCTCGAATTGATAAAGCGACTTGCCGGACACGATCTCGATCACCCGGCCGAGAATGTCGGTGGAATGGCTGTAGTCCCAGGTCGACCCCGGCTGATAAGCGAGCGGCAGCTTGGCGATGCGCTCGGCGAACTCGGCATTGTCGAAATCGCCCGCGAACACATGGGCGTCGACATACATCTTCTTGACCGCGCCGACGCCGAAGAAGCCGTAGGTGATGCCCGAGGTGTGGCGCAGCAGGTCCTGGATGATGATCGGGCGCAGCGGCGCGACGAGGTCGACCACCGCCTTGCCGTCCTCGCCCTTCTTCTCGACGGCGACCTTCACATTGGCGAAGGATGGAATGAATTTCGCCAGCGGCTCGTCGAGCGACAACTTGCCTTCCTCCACCAGCATCATCGCCGCCACCGAGGTGATCGGCTTCGACATCGAGTAGATGCGGAAGATGGTGTCGGCGGTCATTGGCGCCTTGGTCGCGGGATCGCGCATGCCGACGAGGCCGAAATAGGCGAGCTTGCCCTTGCGCTCGACCAGCACCGCCGCGCCGGGGACGCGCTGCGCGGCGATCTCGCCCTTGAGGAAAGTATCGATCCGCGCCAGCCGATCGCTGGACAGGCCGGCGGCTTCGGCGGCGGTGCGGGGCAGCCCCTCGGTCCGCGCCGGACCGGACAGCAGGACCAGCGCCGCCGCCAAGGGCAGCAGGGTTTTGTGCAGCAATGTCATGTGGCAGGGCTCCCCGAATCCGGATCTGGCGTCCAGTTTGACCAGAAGTGTATCGAGCGTGCGTGACAGCGCAAGCAAGCGCCGGACATGTCCGGCCCTCGAGCCCGCCAAGGTCTCTTGCGAGATCCCTTGCAAGAGATCTTGCAAGATCCCTCTGGGCTGCGGCCCCCACCGCGAACACGTCGACCGCGCCCGTTATGCCGGACGCCGAACAACGCAACTTTCACCAAGACGACACGCGCCGCCCGGCAGATCGTGCCCCGGACGATGGCCCGCTGAGCCGCACGGCAGACAGGGAAGAGATGCGGCGAACGGCGACACGAGATGCCCAAAACGGTCGGGCCGCACCGCGATCGACGATCGCGGCACGGCCCGACAGAAACGAACGAAAGATGCCGGAGGGCTCAGTTCGCCGGCTGGTGCAGCGTCACACCCTTGTCGGCGAACAGCTGCTGCAGCTCGCCAGCCTGGAACATCTCGCGGACGATGTCGCAGCCGCCGATGAACTCACCCTTGACGTAGAGCTGGGGAATGGTCGGCCAGTTGGAATAGACCTTGATGCCGTCGCGCAGGTCGGGCGATTCGAGCACGTTCAGTCCCTTATAGGCGACGCCGATGTGGTCGAGAATCTGGACCACCTGTCCCGAGAAGCCGCACTGCGGAAACTGCGGCGTGCCCTTCATGAACAGCACCACGTCGTTCGACTTCACTTCGTTCTCGATGAATTGCTCGATGCTCATGATCTCGTCCTTGTGCGCCGGAGCCAACCGGCCGGCCTTCTGACTGATATATGTAGCAAAAACGCTTCCGCCGCCCAAACAAAATCCCGGCTGCAGGCGTCCCGCATGGCTGCCCCTCCCCCAAAAGATCGCCCCCGCCCCCCTGTTTTTACCGGCGACGCCCCCTATCTACCGGAACGCCATGCTTCGGAACCGACCCCGGGCAGCCACGTTCTTCTCCCAGATTGGAGTTCTGCGTGACGAAAGCTACGACCGCCGCCGCCCCGAACATGCCTGCCGGGCCCCTCCCCCCGGCCTCGCACGGAGGGACCGCCACCGAGCTGATCGACGCCTTCCGGACCGTCCGGGAGGAGACCGAGCGGCGCGCGGCGCCGCTGTCGGCCGAGGACCAGACGGTCCAGTCGATGCCGGACGCGAGCCCGGCCAAATGGCACCGCGCCCACACCACCTGGTTCTTCGAGCAATTCCTGCTCGGCGAGCACTGCCCGGGCTATCAGGCGTTTCATCCGGACTATGCCTTCCTGTTCAACTCCTATTATGTCTCCGCCGGCCCGCGACATGCCCGCAACCAGCGCGGCCTGCTGACCCGGCCCGGCGTCAATGAGGTGACCGCCTATCGCCGGCACGTGGATGCGGCGATGGTGCGCTTCCTTCAGAACGCCGACGCAGCGACGCTTGCGACCGTGGCGCCGCTGATGGAGGTCGGCCTCAACCACGAGCAACAGCACCAGGAGCTGATGCTCACCGACATTCTCCATGCCTTCGCGCACAACCCAATTCCGCCGGCCTATCAGGCGGGCTGGCCCTTCCCTCACGGGCGGCGTGACGGCAAGGCCGAGGTCACGTTGACCGAGGGCATTCACAGCATCGGCCATGCGCCGGACACCTTTCATTTCGACAACGAGCGGCCGGTGCACCGCGCCCTCGTCGGCCCTGTGAACATCTCGCGCCATCTCGTCACCAACCGCGAGTGGCTCGCCTTCATGGCCGACGGCGGCTACCGGACGCCGACGCTGTGGCTGATGGACGGCTTCGCCGCCGCGACCAACGAGGAATGGGACGCGCCCGGCCACTGGCGCCGGATCGACGGCGCCTGGCACATCATGACCCTCGGCGGCCTGCAGCCGATCGATCCCGACGCCCCGGTCTGCCATATCAGCTACTACGAGGCGGATGCGTTCGCGCGCTGGGCCGGCAAGCACCTGCCGACCGAGATGGAATGGGAGGTTGCCGCCCGCGCCGGCCAGCTCGAGGACGCGTTCGGCCTCGTCTGGCAGTGGACCCGCAGCGCCTACGCGCCCTATCCGGGCTACCGCGCCATCGAGGGCGCGCTCGGCGAATACAACGGCAAGTTCATGGTGAACCAGCTGGTGCTGCGCGGCTCGTCGCTGGCCACCCCCGAGGGCCACAGCCGCGTCACCTATCGCAACTTCTTCTATCCGCACCACCGGTGGCAGTTCACCGGGCTGCGCCTGGCCGACTACATCGCCTGAGGGAAACGCCAACGCCGCACGGAAGAACGCTCCGGCGGCGTTGCGCATTTGGGAACAAGACAACGGCGCCGCAGCGCCATGTGGGAGAAGTTTGGATGAGCATGCACTCCGCCGCCATGGCCGCCGCATGTCCGCTCGACACCAAGGACAGCACCACCGACCGCGCGTTCGCCGGCGACGTCCTCGCCGGATTGTCGGCACCGCAACAGAAGGTGCTGTCGCCGAAATATTTCTATGACGCAGCAGGCTCGGCGCTGTTCGAGCAGATCACGGTGCTGCCGGAATACTACCCGACCCGCACCGAGCTCGGCATTCTCAAGGCGCGCGGCAGGGAGATCGCCGCTATCATTCCCGATGGCGCCGCCTTGGTCGAGTTCGGCGCCGGCGCCACCACCAAGGTGCGGCTGCTGCTGGAGCGCGGCCGGCTCGGGCGCCGCCTCGGCGCCTATGTGCCGGTGGATATCTCCGGCGAATTCCTCAACGGCCAGGCCCACGACCTCAAGCGCGACTACCCGACGCTCGAGATCCTGCCCGTCGTAGCCGACTTCACGACACCTTTCGCGCTGCCGGACGCGGTGGCGGCCATGCCGAAGGTCGGATTCTTTCCGGGATCGACCCTCGGCAATTTCGAGCCGCACGAGGCCCGCGCCTTCCTGCGCAGCGCGCGGGCGCTGCTGGGCGCCGGTGCGCGGCTGATCATCGGCATCGACCTCGAGAAGGACGAGAAGGTGCTGCACGCCGCCTACAATGACGCCGCCGGCGTCACCGCGCGCTTCAACCTCAACCTGCTGGTGCGCATCAATCGCGAGCTCGGCGGCAATTTCGACCTGTCAGGATTCACGCACCGCGCTGTTTACAACCACGAGAGCCACCGCATCGAGATGCACCTGATCAGCCGCAAGGCCCAGACCGTGCGCCTGCTCGGCCACAGCGTCGCGTTCCGCAGCGGCGAGAGCATCCATACCGAGAACAGCTACAAGTACAGCCTCGATCGCTTCGGTGAACTGGCGCGCGACGCGGGCTGGAGCCCGCTGCAGACCTGGACCGATCCCGAGGCGATGTTTTCGGTGCACGCGCTGCGGGCAGAGGCGGACTGACCGCAGTCGGCGTCCCCGCGCTCAGGTGCGCCCGCCCGGCACCGCGCTCGCCCCCAGCGAGATCGCCTCCCAGGCCGCGACCACAGTCAGCACCACGGTCGTCAGGACCGACAGCAGCAGCGGCGACATCAGCGCGCCGACGGCGGCCAGCACAAGCAACGCGGCGATGCCGGCCATATGGGACGGCTGCCAGATGCCATGGATCGAGCGCTTGAACAGGATGGTGCCGATGAGGAACAGCAGCGGCCCGCCGGCGGCGCTGAGCACGGTCTTGAGGTCGGCATGGCCGGCCGGATGCGCCAGCACCAGCTCGTCGGCGACCGCCGACAGGATGATGCCGGCGACGATCGGCATGTGGAAATAAGTGTAGGTAAGGCGCGCGATCCGTCCGGGATCCTCCGCGCTGGAAATCCGCTCCGAGCCTGCCTCCGCCCCCTTGTGGAAATAGATCCACCACATCGCGATGCTGCCGACGAACGAGGCGACGAAGGCGGCGATGGTGGCGCTCGACCAGGCGAGGTCGGCGAAGGTCGCCCCGGTCACCACCACCGATTCGCCGAGCGCGATCAGGATGAACGCCGACGAGCGCTCCGCCATGTGGCCACCCTCGACGTTCCAGTCGTCGTAGGTGGAGGCGCCGAGCCCCGGGGTGCGAAAGCGTGTCACCGGCCCCATGTATTCGATGAAAACGGCGAGCGCCCACAGGACGAGCCGCGTCTGGGGATCTGCCAGCCCCCCGGCGATCCACAGCACGCCACTGACCGACAGCCAGGTGAGGATGCGGACGAAGTTGCGTCGCATGCCCTGCTCGGAGGCCGGTAGCAGCCCCAGCGTCACCGCCGAGCGGCCGACCTGCATGGCAGCGAAGGCGAGGCCGAAGGCGAACCCGCGCGTGCCGAACGCGGCCGGCAGCGAGGTGGACAGCACCAGGCCGCCCAGCATCAGCAGGAACAGCAGGATGCGGACGGGGGTACGGTCCGGGTCGAGCCAGTTGGTGACCCAGGAAGTGAAGATCCACACCCACCACACTGCGAGAAACAGCAGCGTGACCCGCGCCGCACCGAGCAGCGAGAAGTCTTTCAGCAGGGCGTGGGAAATCTGGGTGACGGCGAACACGAACACCAGGTCGAAAAACAATTCGACCGCGGTGACGCGATGATGCTGGTGTGCGGCGCGCACCCTCAGCATGGAGCGCGAGCCGCTCTCGTTCATGCCATGCGATCCGCGCCCGCCATGCGAGGAGGCCTCACGCGTCCGGCGTTCCGGTCTGCAGCGCCAGGGCATGCAGCACGCCGCCCATCTGCCCCTTCAGGGACTGATAGACAATCTGGTGCTGCTGCACGCGGGACTTGCCGCGGAACGATTCGGAAATGACGGTCGCGGCATAATGATCGCCGTCGCCCGCGAGGTCACGGATGGTGACTTGCGCGTCGGGAATGGCCGCCTTGATCATGGCCTCGATATCCCGCGCATCCATAGGCATTGCTGACGTCTCCAAAGATCGGCTTTGCGGCACCGCGCCGCATGTCCTGGCGCAAATTTAACGCGATCGGACGGCCCCGTCACGTCTTCCCGGCTGCCCTTGGGGCACTATATCCACGGTCTGCGCGGCCGGACTTCCCTCTTTTGCTGGACAGGCGCCCCCTGTCCCGCCCGGCCTCCCCCAAACAGCTCCAGGACAGGTTCACGCCATGAAGGTTCCCGGCCCCGACCATCCCATCACGATCACGCCCACCCCCCACCAGGTCCGGGTCTCGGCGGGCGAGACGGTCGTCGCCGAGACCGGCCGCGCCCTGACGCTGAAGGAAGCGAGCTATCCGCCGGTCCAGTACATCCCGCGCGAGGCGGCCAACATGTCGCTGCTGACCCGCACCACCCACACCACGCACTGCCCCTACAAGGGCGACGCGAACTACTACAGCATGACCGTGGACGGCCGGACGCTGGAGAACGTGATCTGGACCTACGAGCAGCCCTACGACGCGGTGCGCGCCATCGCAGGGCATTTCGCGTTCTATCCCGACAAGGTGACCATCGAGCAATTGACCTCCTGACGGCTGGCGACCGTCCACGCGCGGCCGGTGATGCGGTGTCATCCACCGGTCATCGGGCGCGGCGCTCGTTTGTGCCTTTTGCGCACAGGTGTTGTGTTTCGGCTTCCGCGACCGGGCGGAGTCCCCTAAGGTCGAACCGTCAGGCCCGGGAAGAATCTCGTCATGTCCGATCGCAACGCAGCGCTTGATCGCGCGCGCACCTTCATCACGGTTCTGGTGCTCGCCAACCACACGGTGGTGGCCTACACCGCGTTCGGCCGCTTCTATCCCAACCATTATCTGTGGTCGACGGCGCCGATCGTCGATGCGCAGAAGTGGATCGGCTTCAACCTGCTGACGCTGTTCAACGACGCCTTCTTCATGTCGTTGATGTTCTTCCTGTCGGGACTGTTCGTGTGGCCGAGCCTCGCGCGCAAGGGCGTGGCGCATTTCCTGCGCGACCGCGCGCTGCGCCTCGGCGTGCCGTTCCTCGCCGCGATCCTGCTGCTGATGCCGATCGCCTATTACGCCTCCTTCAGCCTCACGCCAACAAAGCTCAGTTTCGGTGCGTTCTGGCTGCAGAACGTGCGCAATGGCGTCTGGTTCGACGGGCCGGCCTGGTTCATCTGGTTCCTGCTGCTGCTCGACCTCCTGGCGATTCCGCTCTTCCTGCTTGCGCCCGGTATCGTGAGCGCGCTCAACCGCCTGTCGGCCGCCTCTGCCGCCCGGCCCTGGCTGTTCGTCGGCGGGCTATTCGTCGCCTCAGTCGCCGCCTACGTCCCGATGCTCTTCCACTTCGGCGCGGTGAGCTGGTTCAACCTCGGCCCACTGCAGGTGCAGGCGAGCCGCGTCGTGCTCTATGGCGTGTTCTTCCTCGCCGGCATGGGCGTCGGCGCCGCCGACATCGACAAGGGGCTGCTGGCGCGGACCGGCAACCTCGCCCGGTACCGGTGGACCTTCGTACTGACCGCGGCGGTGGCGTTCGGCGCGCTGACCGTGCTGATCAACTTCCGCCGCATGCGGCTCAGCAACCTCGCCGGCGCGCCGCCGTTCTGGTGGCAGAGCAGCTATGGCATCGTCTACGCGCTCGCCTGCGTCACCATCAGCGTGGCGATCCTGGCGCTGTTCCTGCGTTTCGCCCAGGGCGAGAACAACCTGCTCGACCCGCTGCGCGCCGACGCTTACGGCATCTATGTGCTGCACTACATCCCCTGCCTGTGGCTGCAATACGCACTGCTGCCGAGCACCATGCATGTCGCGTTCAAGGTGCTGATCGTGTTCGCCGGCACGCTGCTGTCGAGCTGGGCCGTCACCGCGGCGCTGCGCCGGCTTCCCGGCGCCACCCGGATCCTGTAGCGGCGTCCGCGAAGACCCACGCCAGGCCTTCACTAAAAAGTCATCGCACCGGCTTTCAGGCGCGGCGGAACTTGCGAGGCAGGCGCGAGTTCCATCACAAATCATGTCCATCAGGACGGCTTGCGGGGCGGCCGCCGGGAGAACCGCCAGGAGAACCGCAATGGCCCCCGCCACCATCATCCCCGCCCCGCTGTCGGCCGCCGAGCATCAGGTCCAGCTCCGCCGCGCGGTGTTCGCCGCAACCATCGGCACCGCGATCGAATGGTACGACTTCTTCCTGTACAGCACGGTCACGGGCCTCGTTTTCGCAAAGCTCTACTTCCCGCACTCCGATCCGCTGGTCGGCACCCTCGAGGCATTCGCGATCTACGCGGTCGGCTTCGTCGCCCGCCCGGTCGGCGCGGCGATCTTCGGCCACTATGGCGACCGCATCGGGCGCAAATCCACCCTGATCGCCACGCTGCTGCTGATGGGGCTGGCGACCTTCGCTGTGGCGCTGGTCCCGACCTATGACAGCATCGGCATCTGGGGTGCAGTATTGCTGACGCTGCTGCGCTTCCTGCAGGGCGTCGGTGTCGGTGGCGAATGGGGCGGTTCGGTGCTGCTGTCGATGGAATGGGCCCGCTCCAACACCTCGCGCGGCTTCATCGCGTCCTGGCCGCAGTTCGGCGTGCCCTGCGGCCTGTTCCTCGCCAACCTCGCGGTGCTCGCATTCAGCCAGATGTCAGGCGAGCAATTCCTCGCCTGGGGCTGGCGCGTGCCGTTCGTGCTCAGCCTGCTGCTGGTCGGCGTCGGGCTCTATATCCGCCTCGGCATCCTGGAAACACCGGTGTTCACCCGCCTCGCCGCCGAGCAGCGGATCGAGCGCATGCCGATCCTCGAGGTGATCCGGCGCCAGCCGAAGGAGATCCTGCTGTCGGCGTTCGCCCGCATGGGCGAGCAGGCGCCGTTCTACATCTTCACCGCCTTCATCTTCTCCTACGGCACCGGCACCCTGCATGTGACACGCGATTTCCTGCTCACCGCCGTGCTGGTGGCCTCCGTCGTCTCGTTCGTCGCAATCCCGCTGAGCGGCCATATGTCCGATCGCATCGGCCGCAAGAGGATGTACCTGATCGGCGCCGTGGTGACCGCGGTGTTCGGCTTCGTCTATTTCGGCATGGTCAGCACCGGGATTACCTGGGTCATCTTCGCCGCCATCGCGGTGTCGCTGATCCCGCATGACATGATGTACGGGCCGCAGGCCGCGATGATCGCGGAGAGCTTTACCGGCCGACTCCGCTACAGCGGCGCCTCGCTCGGCTACCAGCTCGCCTCCGTCATCGCCGGCGGCCCCGCGCCGCTGATCGCCACCTGGCTGTTCGGCACCTACCAGACACCTTACGTGATCTCGATCTATATCGCCTGCTGCGCGGTGATCAGCATCGTCGCCGCCGCGATGATGACCGACTATACGGGTAAGGACATCAGCAGCGAGTATCAGCTCGCGGCCTGAACGGCATGCCGCCTGTCACGCGCCGCGCAGCCGGTCACGGTCGCGCCGCGCGCAGGCGGTGACAAAGTCGAGCACCGCGCGCATCGGCGGCAACTCCACCAGATCCGGGTGCGCCAGCAGCCAGATGTCGGAGAGGCCCGCGAGCTTGTTCGGCGCGACGCGGACGAGATCGTCATGGGCGTCGCCGACGATGCACGACATCGCGCAGATGCCGATCCCCGCCCGCACCGCCGCCAACATGTCCGACTGCGACGAGCAGCGCATCACCACCGTGGCGTGGCGCGCCACGTGGTCGCTCCAGCGCCCGAGCTCGGCATTGGACGCCTTGTCGGCGAAGCCGATGATCTGGTGATCCCTCCACGCCTCCCGGCTGTCCGGCAGCGGATGGCGCGCCGCGTAGGTGCGCGCGGCGTAGAAGCCGACCCCGAGGCGGGCGATCTTGCGGCCGACGAGGTTCTCGTCGCCGGCCTGGAAGATGCGCAGCACGATGTCGGCCTCGCGCCGCCGCACGCTGACCGGAAACGGATGGGTGACCAGCTCGATCTCGACGTCGCGATGCTCGGCGATGAAGGTCGCCATGTGCGGCATCAGCCAGTAGGCCGCAAGCGTCGGGCCGATCGACAGGCGGACCCGGCCGCGGGCCCGCACGCCCCGGGCCGACACCTCCGCCTCGGCGCGCAGCGCCGCGGCCGCCATCACCTCGGCATGGGCGCGCAGCCGCACGCCCTGCGGGGTCAGCACCAGGCCCTCGGTGCCGCGCGCGAACAGCTTGGTGCCGAGCTGGGTCTCCAGCGCCGCGACCGCCCGGCTGACCGTCGGATGGCTGGCGTGCAGCCGGCGCGCGGCGCCGAGATAGCTGCCGGCGTCGGCGACCGCGAGGAACGTCCGGCACAGCTCCCAGTCCATCGCCATTGTACAATCCTGTCTCCAGATCTGTTCAAATTCGAACACCGCGGGGCAAACCGTCAAGGGCTAAAGTGCGCCGCAACAAGGCACGAACACATCTGGAGGATACATGCCCCTGCCCGCACAGCTGCGTGGAACGCTGGAACTGCCCGTGGTCGGCTCCCCGCTGTTCATCGTGTCCGGTCCCGAGCTCGTGATCGCCCAGTGCAAGGCCGGCATCGTCGGCTCGTTTCCCGCGCTCAACGCCCGCCCCGCCGGCAAGCTCGACGAATGGCTGACCCGGATCACGAACGAACTCGGCGAATACCAGGCCGCGCACCCGGACAAGAAGGTCGCGCCCTACGCGGTCAACCAGATCTGCCACGCCTCCAACGACCGCCTGATGCAGGACATGGAGACCTGCGTGAAGCACAAGGCGCCGATCATCATCACCTCGCTGCGCCCGCCGGAGGAGATCGTCACCGCCGCGCACTCCTATGGCGGCGTGGTGTTTCACGACGTCATCAACGTCAAGCATGCGCGCAAGGCGGCCGAACAGGGCGTCGATGGCCTGATCCTGGTGTGCGCCGGTGCCGGCGGCCATGCCGGCATGCTGTCGCCGTTCGCGCTGGTGCGTGAGGTCAAGCAGTGGTTCAAGGGCACCATCCTGGTGTCGGGGGCGATCTCCGACGGCTGGGGTATTGCCTCGGCGCTGGCGCTCGGCGCCGACCTCGCCTACATGGGCACGCGTTTCATCGCCACGGCGGAGGCCAACGCCGATCCTGCCTACAAGCAGGCGCTGGTCGATTACGCCGCCCACGACACGGTCTACACCAACCTGTTCACCGGCGTGCATGGCAACTACCTGGGACCGTCGATCGCCGCCGCCGGCCTCGACCCGAACAATCTGCCGGTCGCCGACAAGTCGAAGATGAATTTCGGCTCCGGCGGCAACATGAAGGCCAAGGCGTGGCGCGACATCTGGGGCTCCGGCCAGGGCATCGGCCAGATCACCGACGCGCCGCCGGTGGCGGAGCTGGTCGACCGGCTCAAGCGCGAGTTCGCTGAGGCGACCGACGATTTCAGCCGCCGCGCCATCGCCTGATCCACCGGCCCGGACGACCGGGCCGGTCAATAACGATTTGGGGAGGACGAACATGGCAGCAGCGTCGCTGCGAACGCTCGCGCTCGGCCTGATCGCGGCCTGCACGGTCGCAACCGCCCGCGCCGACAACGGCCTGCCCGAGATCCGCATCGGCCAGACCCTGCCCTACAGCGGCCCGCTGTCCGGCTTCGGCGCCATCGGCCGCGTCCAGGAGGCCTATTTCAACAAGGTCAACGCGGACGGCGGCATCAACGGCCGCAAGGTCAAGTTCATCAGCCTCGACGACGCCTACTCGCCGCCCAAGACCGTGGAGCATACCCGCCGCCTGGTCGAGCAGGACGACGTGCTCGTGATGTTCGGCGCGCTGGGCACGGCGACCAACAGCGCCGTGCACCGCTACCTCAACGGCAAGAAGGTGCCGCAGCTGTTCGTGCTGAGCGGCGCGGCGAAGTGGAACGATCCCAAGCACTATCCCTGGACCATGCCGGGCATGGCGGCCTACGCCTCCGAGGGCGTGGTCTATGCCAAGCATGTGCTGCAGGCGAAGCCCAACGCGAAGATCGCGATCCTTGCCCAGAACGACGATTTCGGCCGCGACTATGTCGGCGGCTTCAAGCGCGCCCTCGGCGACAAGGCGGCCTCGCTGATCGTCGCCGAGGCGAGCTACGAGCCGAGCGCCCCCACCATCAATTCGCAGCTCGCGGCGCTGAAGGCGTCCGGCGCCGACGTGCTGCTCGGCATCACCCTCGGCAAGTTCACCTCGCAGATGATCAAGGGCATCGCGGAAATCAACTGGAAGCCCGAGCTGTTCTTCGTGCCGACGTCGGCGTCCTCCATCACGTTCCTCGAGCCGGCCGGCCTCGACAACGCGGTCGGGCTGATCTCGTCGAGCTACGCCAAGGATGTCGGCGACGCTCAGTGGGCGGATGCTGCGGACGTCAAGGACTACTTCGCCTTCATGAAGCAGCACATGCCGTCGGTCGATCCGCGCAACGGCAACTACGCCACCGGCTACACCAACGCGCGGTTGCTGGTGGCGGTGCTGAAGGCCTGTGGCGACGACCTCAGCCGTGACAACGTGCTGCGGCAGGCGACAGCCCTGCGCGAGCAGCAATTGCCGCTGCTGCTGCCCGGGATTACCGTCTCCACGGCTCCGGACGACTACCTGCCGTTCCAGACGCTCCAGCTGCGCCGCTTCAACGGCAAGAGCTGGGTCGGCTTCGGCAACCTGATCGACGATCGCTAACCAAGGCGGACAGGACATGATCATCAGCGGCGAGCGCAGCATCGACACGCCCACCATCCAGGCCCGCATCGCGCGGGCGACCACTGGCCTCAAGAGCCTCGGCCTCAGCGACGGCCGCCCCGTCGCCATGATGCTGCGCAACGACTTCGCGCTGTTCGAGGCATCGAGCGCCGCCGCGGCACTGGGCTCGCCGGTGGTGCCGATCAACTGGCACCTCAAGGCCGACGAGGTCGGCTACATCCTCGCCGACTGCGGCACCGACATCCTGGTCTGCCATGCCGACCTCCTGCCGCAGATCCGCGAGGGGCTGCCCAAGCGGCTGCAGCTGCTGGTGGTGACGACGCCGCCGGAGATCGCCGCCTGCTATGGCGTGGCGCCGGAGCAGTGCGGCGTGCCCGACGGCTGCACCGACTGGGACCGCTGGCGCGACAGCCACGCGCCGTGGACGGCCGCCCCCTTGCGCGCCTCGCCGATGTTCTACACCTCCGGCACCACCGGCCGGCCGAAGGGCGTGCGGCGCGCGCCGATGCGGCCCGAGCAGGCGGCCGCTGCCGAGCGCATCAGCGGCCTCACCTACGGCGTCAAGCCGGGCGAGGACCAGGTGATCCTGATGAACGGGCCGATGTACCATTCGGCGCCGAACTCCTACGGCATGCTCGCGTTCCGCCACGACTGCACCATCGTGCTGGAGCCGCGGTTCGATCCCGAGGAGTTGCTGCAGCTGATCGAGCAGCACAAGGTCACCCACATGCACATGGTGCCGACCATGTTCGTGCGCCTGTTGCGGCTGCCGGACGACGTCAAGGCGCGCTACGACCTATCGTCGCTGCGCTTCGTGGTGCATGGCGCGGCGCCCTGCCCGATCGAGGTCAAGCAGGCGATGATCCGGTGGTGGGGGCCGGTGATCAACGAGTATCTGGGATCGACCGAGACCGGCATTCCGGTCTGGCATTCGTCGGCTGAGGCCCTCGCCAAGCCCGGCACGGTCGGCCGCGTCATCGAGGGCGGGGTCGTCAAGGTCTACCGGCCCG
Source organism: Pseudomonadota bacterium (assembly GCA_040756765.1). Classification (GTDB taxonomy): domain Bacteria; phylum Pseudomonadota; class Alphaproteobacteria; order Rhizobiales; family Xanthobacteraceae; genus Bradyrhizobium_A. The sequence goes on from JBFLYG010000008.1 coordinate 127,892, forward strand.
ACGGCACCGAATGCGCGGTCGGCGAGCCCGGCGAGATCTACATGCGCCAGACCGCGATCTCCGACTTCGACTACCACGGCAAGACCGGCGCCCGCGCCGCCGCCGGCCGCGAGGACCTCGTCAGCGTCGGCGACGTCGGCTTCTTCGACGCCGACGGCTACCTGTTCCTGTGCGACCGCAAGGCCGACATGGTGATCTCCGGTGGGGTCAACATCTATCCGGCCGAGATCGAGAACACCCTGATCGGCATGGACGGCGTACGCGACTGCGCGGTGTTCGGCATCCCCGACGAGGAGTTCGGTGAGCGGCTGTGCGCCTATGTCGAACCGGAGGCCGGCGCGGAGCTGACGCCTGCCGCCGTGCAGGACTACCTCAAGCGCCGCCTCGCCAACTTCAAGGTGCCGCGCGAGGTCAACTTCATCGCCGCGCTGCCGCGCGAAGCCAGCGGCAAGATCTTCAAGCGCAAGCTGCGCGCGCCGTATTGGGAGGGGCGAACGGGGGCGTGAGGCTGGCCGTTACCCTCCCTCCTCATGGTGAGGAGCGCGGCTTGCCGCGCGTCTCGAACCATGAGGCCGAGGCGCATCGCAGCCGACCTGGGCCTCATCCTTCGAGACGCCCGCTTGCGCGGGCTCCTCAGGATGAGGGGAAAGTCTGAGCGGCCGCCCTGCAATCCCCGATGTCGCTGTGCTCATCCGGGCTACGGCCTGAATCGCCGCATGCGACGCAAGGCGTCTTCCGCATTTTCTGCGTCATCACCGGGCCGACGCGAAGCGTCGTGACCCGGTGATCCAGCTTGAGAGTTCTCATCGTTCCGCGCGTTAGCTGGATTGCCGGATCAAGTCCGGCAATGACGCAGTGGGGATGAAACGCCTCGAACTAAGCCGCCGTGCTCTGACAGCAGCCGACGAGGAAAGCCTTACGCCTTGCTCGTCATATACCCCGGCAGCCAGCGCTCGAACGAGGCGTTGAGCTGCTTTACGGCGACCTCGCCTTCGCCGGCGATCGCCAGCGTGTCGCCGCCGGTGGTGCCGATCTGCAGGTACGGCACCTCGACGGCCTTGAGCTTGGTGAGCACGCCGAGCAGCTCGCTCTGCGGCACGGTGACGACGTAGCGGGCCTGGTCCTCGCCGAACCAGAAGGCATGCGGCACGAGGCCTTCCGGCGGCGCGTCGAGCGTCGCGCCGACGCCGCCGGCAATCGCCATCTCGGCCAGCGCGACCAGCAGGCCACCGTCGGCGATGTCATGCACCGCGGTCGCCGAGCCGGCATGGATCATGCCGCGCACCACGTCGCCGTTGCGCTTCTCGACAGAGAGGTCGACCGGCGGCGGCGCGCCCTCCTCGCGGCCGCAGACGTCGCGCAGGTACACCGACTGGCCGAGCCAGCCTTCGGTGGCGCCGATCAGCAGGATCGCTTCGCCTTCGGCCTTGAACGCCAGCGTCGCCGACTTGGTGAAGTCGTCGAGCACGCCGACACCGCCGATCGACGGGGTCGGCAGGATCCCGCGGCCGTTGGTCTCGTTGTAGAGCGAGACGTTGCCGGACACGACCGGGAAGTCGAGCGCGGTGCAGGCGGCCGAGATGCCGTGCAGGCAGTACACGAACTGGCCCATGATCTCGGGCCGCTCGGGATTGCCGAAGTTGAGGTTGTCGGTGATCGCCAGCGGCCGGCCGCCGACCGCGGTGATGTTGCGCCAGGCTTCCGCCACCGCCTGCTTGCCGCCCTCGAACGGATCGGCCTCGCAGTAGCGCGGCGTGACGTCGACGGTCAGCGCGAGGCCCTTCGGGCCATCGGCGACGCGCACCACCGCGGCATCGCCGCCCGGGCGCTGCAGCGTGTTGCCGATGATGACATGGTCGTACTGCTCCCACACCCAGCGCTTGGAGCAGAGGTCCGGCGTCGCCAGCAGCTTCTCCAGGGCGGCGAGCGGCGCGAGCGGCGCCGTGACGTCGCGGGCATGGATCACCGGCAGCTTCGGGCTCTCGACGAACGGGCGGTCGTACAGCGGCGCCTCGTCGCCGAGCTCCTTGATCGGCAGGTCCGCCATGACGTTGCCGCCATGCTTGATGACGAAGCGCTTGCTCGGCGTGGTGTAGCCGACGATAGCGAAGTCGAGGCCCCACTTGCGGAAGATGGCTTCCGCCTCCTGCTCCTTCTCGGGCTTGAGCACCATGAGCATGCGCTCCTGGCTCTCCGAGAGCATCATTTCGTAAGCGCTCATGCCGACCTCGCGGGTCGGCACCGCGTCGAGATCGAGCTCGACGCCGAGGTCGCCCTTGGCGCCCATCTCGACCGCCGAGCAGGTCAACCCCGCCGCACCCATGTCCTGGATGGCGATGACGCAGTCCTTGGCCATGATCTCGAGGCAGGCTTCCAGCAGCAGCTTCTCGGCGAAGGGATCGCCGACCTGCACGGTGGGGCGCTTCTCCTCGGAGGCGTCGTCGAACTCGGCCGACGCCATGGTGGCGCCGTGGATGCCGTCGCGGCCGGTCTTGGAGCCGAGATAGACGATCGGCATGTTCACGCCGGAGGCCGCGGCATAGAAGATCTTGTCGGCATCGGCGAGGCCGACGGCCATGGCGTTGACCAGGATGTTGCCGTCATAACGGGTGTGGAAGCGGGTCTGGCCGCCCACCGTCGGCACGCCGAACGAATTGCCGTAGCCACCGATGCCGGCGACGACGCCGGACACCAGGTGCCGCGTCCTGGGGTGCGCCGGATCGCCAAACGACAGCGCGTTGAGGCAGGCGATCGGCCGCGCGCCCATGGTGAAGACGTCGCGCAGGATGCCGCCGACGCCCGTGGTCGCGCCCTGGTAGGGCTCGATGTAGCTGGGGTGGTTGTGGCTCTCCATCTTGAAGACCACCGCCTGGCCGTCGCCGATATCGATGACGCCGGCGTTCTCGCCCGGGCCCTGGATCACCCACGGCGCCTTGGTCGGCAGCCCGCGCAGGTGCTTGCGCGACGACTTGTACGAGCAGTGCTCGTTCCACATCGCCGAGAAGATGCCGAGCTCGGTGAAGGTCGGCTCGCGCCCGATCAGCTTGAGGATGCGCTCGTACTCGTCGGGCTTGAGGCCGTGGCTGGCGACGAGTTCCGGGGTGATCTTCGGTTCGTTGGAAATCATGCTCTCGCGCGCGCTTGGAGGGGGCTGGGCCATCATGCTGACTGTCAACAACAGCTGACAGTCAACATATTTGGCCCCTGTTTACGGGCATCGGAAGGGCCGGAAAAGGCCTTTCTGTCCCCCGTTTTCCGCAAGGCGGCCAAATCTGGGGATCGGCCCCCGCCGGCCGGTTTGCGCCGGGGGCACCATCCGGATTATGACCTGCGGCGAGCGCCGCAAGGGCCCCGATGGGCCCAGCCACCAGGCCCAGGGAGAGCCCGCTTGAACGTCGTTCCGCCGCCCCCGCCCCGCCGCAGCACCATCACCGCCACCGAGGGCGAATTCGCCGGCTGGTCGACCTGGAGCCGCGACACCTTCGAATCGCACAACGGCCCGTTCTGGCAGATCGAGGAGGACGGCCGCGTCCGCTGCGCCTTCCGGGTCGAGAAGAAGCACCTCAACGGCCTCGGCCATGTCCATGGCGGCTGCTTCATGACCTTCGCCGACTACTGCCTGTTCGCGTTCGCCCGGCGGGAGCTGCAGAGCCCGGCGGTGACGGTGGCGTTCAATGCCGAATTCCTCGACGCCGCCACGGAAGGCGAGCGCATCGAGGCCACCGGCGAGGTCACGCGGGCCGGCGGCTCGCTGATCTTCCTGCGCGGCATGATGACCAGCGACGGCCGGCCGCTCCTGAGCTTCTCCGGCACCATCAAGCGGGTGAAGAAACGCGCCTGAGCGGGGCGCCAGGGCCCCGCGACAGCGCCGCGTTACGCCGCGCGGTCGAAATGCGCGGCGAGGCCGGCGAACAGGCCACGGCCGTCGGTGCAGCCCATGATGTCTTCGACGTGGTTTTCCGGGTGCGGCATCATGCCGAGCACGTTGCCCTTGTCGGAGACGATACCAGCGATCGAGGCCGCAGCGCCGTTGATGTTGTGGAGGTCGCCGACGTCGCCCGTCGGCGAGCAGTAGCGGTAGAGCACCCGCCCCTCGCCCTCGAGCCGCTTCAGCGTCTCCTCGTCGGCGGCGTAGTTGCCCTCGCCATGGGCCACCGGCACGCGGATGACCTGGCCGGCGTTGTAGCCGCGGGTGAACGGCGTGTCGGAACGCTCGACGCGCAGGTGCACGTCCTTGCAGATGAACTTCAGCCCCGCGTTGCGCATCAGCACGCCGGGCAGCAGCCCGGACTCGCACAGGATCTGGAAGCCGTTGCAGACGCCGAGCACGAGGCCGCCCTTGGCGGCATGGGCGCGCACCGCGTCCATCACCGGCGCGCGGGCCGCAATGGCGCCGCAGCGCAGGTAGTCGCCATAGGAGAAGCCGCCGGGCACCACCACGAGGTCGGTGCCGGCCGGCAGCGCGGTGTCGGCATGCCACACCATCGCGGGCTCATGGCCCGCGATCAGCTTGAGCGCCCGCGCCATGTCGCGTTCGCGGTTGATGCCGGGGAAGACGAGAACGGCGGATTTCATCGCAGGATCAGCCCACCACCTCGACGCGATAGTTCTCGATCACCGTGTTGGCGAGCAGCTTGTCGGCGGCTTCCTTCAGCGCGGCCTCGGCCTTGGCCTTGTCGGCGCCGGCGACCTCGATGTCGAACACCTTGCCCTGGCGAACGCTGGCAATGCCATCGACGCCGAGCGACTTAAGCGCGCCCTCGATGGCCTTGCCCTGCGGGTCGAGAATGCCGTTCTTCAGGGTGACGGTTACACGAGCCTTCATCTTCACAATCCCAGTTCTGTTCAGCCCTTGACCAGCACCGGGCCGGTGCCGGCCGGACGCTCGTTCTCGCCCATGATGCCGAGGCGCTTGGCAACCTCGGTATAGGCTTCGAGCAGGCCGCCGAGATCGCGGCGGAAACGGTCCTTGTCGAGCTTCTCGTTCGACTTGATATCCCACAGGCGGCAGGAGTCCGGCGAGATCTCATCGGCGACGATGATGCGCATCATCTCGTTCTCGAACAGGCGGCCGCACTCCATCTTGAAGTCGACGAGGCGGATGCCGATGCCGAGGAAGAGGCCGGTGAGGAAATCGTTGACGCGGATGGCGAGCGCCATGATGTCGTCGATCTCCTGGGGCGTCGCCCAGCCGAACGCGGTGATGTGCTCCTCCGACACCATCGGGTCGTTGAGCTGGTCGTTCTTGTAATAGAACTCGATGATCGAGCGCGGCAGCTGGGTGCCTTCCTCGATGCCGAGACGCTGCGACAGCGAGCCGGCGGCGACATTGCGCACGACGACCTCGAGCGGCACGATCTCGACCTCGCGGATCAGCTGCTCGCGCATGTTGAGGCGGCGGATGAAATGGGTCGGCACCCCGATGTCGTTGAGGTGCTGGAAGACGTATTCCGAGATGCGGTTGTTGAGGACGCCCTTGCCCTCGATCACCTGGTGCTTCTTCGCGTTGAAAGCGGTGGCATCGTCCTTGAAGTGCTGAATCAGGGTTCCAGGTTCCGGTCCCTCGTACAGGACCTTGGCCTTGCCTTCATAAATGCGACGCCGACGGCTCATTGGGATGTACCGTGTGTTGTTGAAGTCCATGGATGAGATAGGCTCCGTGTGAACAAGACCCGTGGCGGAGCTGCCACGAGGACCCGGAACTCGGGAAACAGAACGAGAACTGGACTTAGGGGCAAACTACCTGATTGGCCCCTGCGATACAATCGACGGCGACCATTTTGCGGCAGTTTTACCATCTTCGCTGCGACGGATTGCCGGCTGTCTCGCGAACGCCCATCTCGCTAGGAAGACAGGCGAAATCGGGCCGAAACGGCCCGACCGGCAACAGGATCCATATCATGACGACATTCGACGAGCGCAAGGACAGCTTCGAGAAGAAGTTCGTCCTGGATGAGGAGCTCAAATTCAAGGCGGAAGCCCGCCGGAACCGGCTGCTGGGGCTGTGGGCTGCCGAAATCCTCGGCAAATCCGGCGATGCGGCGACGGCCTACGCCAGGGAGGTGGTCGAAGCGGATTTCGCCGAATCCGCCGACGCTGACGTGCTGCACAAGGTGTCCAAGGATCTCGCCGGCAAGGGCATCACCGAAGAGCAGATCCGCGAGAAGATGGCGGAACTGCTGGAACTCACAGTGGCGCAGATCCAGGCCGGCAACTGACAGCGCGCGCCGCCCCGCGCTGCCGCGATTCGGGCCCGCCCGAAGCTGGCCGCTCGCCTGCCCTGTCCGATCATGAAAATGACCCATCACCCGGAGCGCCACGCGCGCTCCGGGTGATGACATTTCGATGGCGACTCAGCGCCCGACGTCGACTACGTGCCCGCGGATGTCGGCGGGCTTCGGCAGCAGTTTCTGCCCCACCAGCCACTCGTTCAGGCTGTCGAGCGCGGCGAGTTCGCGCTCCCCGATCACCACCGGCTCGCTGATCTCGTACGTCGCCACCCGCGTCGCGACCGCCGTACTGAGCTTGAGCTCCTGCACCCAGAGCTTGGCCGCCTCCTCGCGGTTGCGCTGCGCCCAGCGCGCCGACGCCTGCAGCTCGGCCAGCACCTCCCGGATGATGTCGGGATGCGCCTTCGCGAACGGCGTGCGCACCGCATAGACCACCGCGTTCTGCGAGTTGATCTCCTTGGCGGTCGCCAGCACCCGGGCGTCCTGCTCGAGCAGCGCGATCGGGTAGAAGATGCTCCACGCCGACCACGCATCGACATGGCCGTTATTGAAAGCGGCTGCCGAATCCACCGGCGTCAGGAATGCGCGCTTGACCGCGTCGGACGGCACGCCGGCCTTCTCCAGCGCCTTGGTGAGCTGATAGTCGCCGGTACCGCCGCGGTTGACCGCGATGGTCTTGCCGGCGAGATCGCCGAGCGAGCGGATCGGCGAGCCGTTCTTGACGATGATGCCGGAGGAATCGCCGAAGTCCCACTGGTAGGCGAACAGCGAAATCTGCGCGCTGCCGACCACCGAGGAGATCGCCGCGCTCGACGAGCCCACGGTGATGTCGATGGCATCGGCGTTGAGCGCCTCGGCCGCCGGCGCATAGGCGTTGAACGGGCCGGCCCACACCACCTTGACGTTCCTGGCGGCGAGGCGCTGCTCCAGCGTGCCGCGCAGGCGGCTGACCGACAGCGGCTCGGGGCCGCGCAGGAAGCCGATGCGCAAGGTCACCGGATCGGCGGCGCGCGACGCCACGGTCGTCGTGGTCAGGGCGAGCAGCACGCCGGCAAGGCGCGCCAGCGAGCGGAAACGGATCGTCATCATCATCCTCGAGCAGCGTTGGCGAAAGGTCCGAGATCGAGCCGCGGCTTGCGCACGGCCTCGCGGTCGAACGGCAAAAGCGGCAGCAACAGGTCGGCGACGCGGTAGGTCTCCTCCAGCAGCGGCTGGCCCGACACGATGAAGGTGTCGAAGCCGATGTCGCGGTATTCGAGCAGCCGCGCCGCCACCGTTTCGGGATCGCCGACGATCGCCGTGCCCGGGCCGTTGCGTACGAGGCCGAAGCCTGCCCACAGATCCGGATAGATCTCGAGCTCGCGCGCGTCCTTCGGCTTGCGGTCGCCGACGATGGCGCGCATGCGCGCCTGTCCCACCGAATCCGAGGCGCGGTTGCGCGCCTGCGCCACCGCGACGGTGGCATCGTCCATGCGGTCGAGCAGCCACTGCGCCGCCGCCCACGCCTCGTCCTTGGTCTCGCGCACGATGAGGTTGAGGCGAATGCCGAACTTGACGGTGCGTCCCAGCGCCTTGGCGCGCTCGCGCACCGCCTTGATCTTCTCGGCGGCCTGCGGCGGCGGCTCGCCCCACGTCAGATACGTGTCGGCATGGCGCGCGGCGACGTTCAGCGCCGGCTCCGACGAGCCGCCGAAGAACAGCGGCGGATACGGCTTCTGCACCGCCGGCAGCTTGAGCTGCGCGCCCTTGAGGTTGACGAAGCGGCCATCGAAGTCGACGACCTCGCCGGACATCAGCCGCCGCCACACACCCCAGTACTCGTCGGTCAGGGCATAGCGCTCGTCATGGTCGAGGGTGATGCCATAAGGCGGCATCTGCTTGTTCTCGCCGGTGACCATATTGAGGATCAACCGGCCACCGGAGAACTGGTCGAAGGTCGCCGCCTTCTGCGCCAGCATCAAGGGCGCGACGATGCCCGGATGCACCGCGATGATGAACTTCATGCGCTTGGTCACCGGGATCAGCGACGAGCCCAGCACCCAGGCGTCGTGCTCGCCGCCGCCGGTCGCGAGCAGCGCGCCGGTGAAGCCGAGATGGTCGACCGCCCGCGCCACCTGCGCGAGATAGTCGTAGTCGATGGTGCGGCGGCCCTTCTCGCTCCAGGGATAAGGGCCGTCCTGCGGGATCAGGTACCAGTAGATGTCCATATCGAAAGCTCCTTGTGGTCAGGCCGACGCGCGCGCCGGCGTCTCGCCGGCGAGCAGCGCCTGTGCCAGCGGCAGCGGCCGCGGGTCGATCCAGGCAGCGACGTCGAAGTCATTGGCGATGAAGCCGTGGCGCAGCAGGAAGTCCTTCTGGCGCGAAAGGCCGTCACGGCGCAGCGGTGACAGGTCGAGGCCGAAGTTGCGGTGCGCGGCGTCGCCATAGGCGGCGCGCGCCTCCTCGGCCGAGCGGCCGACCTCCTTGCCGATGATGGCGAAGACGTCGTCCGGATTCTGCGCCGCCCAGTTCGCGGCGCGGATCAGGGTGGCGAGATAGCGCGCGACGAGATCCGGGCGCTGCTCGGCGGTGCGGCGGTCGACGGACACCGGACGCGGGTTGCCGTTGTTGACGCGCACCAGTGGATCGGCGTGGCGGCCGAGATCGACCAGCACGCGCACGCCATGCTGGCGCGCGGAGCCGAGGCCCGGCGCGCCCTTGGCGTAAACAGCGTCCACCTGCCCGCCCGCCAGCGCCGCGGCCTCACGCTCGTAGAAGCGGCCGTTCGCGACATTGGCGCCGGCGAACGCCGGCTGCGCGCTGGTGAAGTCGTGCAGCGTGACGTCGGCGAGCGAAAGGCCGCCGAGCTCGAGCGCGGTGACGATGCCGCGCAGCGACATGGCGCGCGCGAAGTCGACGCGCTCGCCGCTCTGCCGCGGCAGGCCGATGGTGCGGCCCTTGAGATCGGCGAGCGAGCGGATGGGCGAATCCTCGCGCACCAGGATCGCCTGGAATTCGTCGACCCAGGTCAGCGCCACCACCACGGTGTCGCGCCCCTCGGACTTCGCCCAGATCGCCGGAATGTTGCCGCCCTCGCGGAACAACCCCGGCAGGGTGTGGCTGAAATGGGCGATCTGCACCCGCGGATCGTCGGAATCGCGGATCGACGACAGCGCGATTCCCGAGCGCGCGAACTCCTCGCCGAGCCAGCCGAGATCAAGTGCAATGCCGGACGCGGTCGGCACAGGACAACGCGTGTACCAAAGCTCGCTCAAAGAGATGGATTTTTCCGCGACGCCATTTGCCACGTCAAATACCGCTTCCGTCATACATCCTCCTGACATCACGCACATAAAAACTACTAATCGAGTAGACAATTTTCGCACGGAAAAATAGTGTCGTGACGATTTTTCAAACGGCGACCGATGTCGTCGTTATCAAACAAGGAAGTCTTCTGATGTCTGAAACGCTCCGCATCGGCGTGCACGCCAACAACCCGACGCTTCTCGTTGCAAGCCGAACGGGCGACCTGGAGAAGAAACTTTCCCCGCTCGGCATCGCCGTGGAATGGCATCACATCGCCGCCGGCGCGCGCACCGTCGATCTCGTCGGCGCCAACATCATCCAGGTCGGCGGCACCGGCTCGACGCCGCCGATCTCGGCGCAGGCCCGCGGCCTGCCGCTGGTCTATCTCGCGACCTCCGCCGCCCGCCCCGTCGGCGGCATCTATGTGCGTCACGACAGCGCAGTCCGCACCATCGCCGATCTCACCGGGCGCCGCATCGCGCTCGGCGTCGGCTCGTGGCTGCAGGCGCTGCTCGCCACCGCGCTCGACCGCGCCGGCCTTGCCTGGCAGGACATCGTGCCGCTCGACCTCACGGAGACCGAGGCGCGCGCGGCGCTGCTGGCCGGCGACATCGACGCCTGGGTGTCCGGTGGCGCACTGAAGGACGGCGCGGAGCAGCTGCGCGTGCTCGCCAACACGCAGGACCTCGTCTCCAACCCGTCGGTGTTCTTCGCCCGGCGCGATTTTGCCGAACGCCGCCCCGACGTGCTCACGGCGGTCGCCGCCGCGCTCGACGCGGTCGACCACTGGATCGCCGCTCATCCGGCAGAGGCGGCTACGCATCTCGTCGCTGCCGCGCGCGGGCCGCTGACCGCCGAGGAATGGCAGGCGCACATCGTCAAGCGCCCGTGGGGCCTTAAACCGATCGACGACGCCTTCGTCGCCGAGCAGCAGCGCGCCGCCGACATCTTCCACCGCTTCGGCCTGCTGCCGCGCGCCATCGACGTGCGCGAAGCGGTGTTGCCCGCGCCGATCGCCATCGAGCGCGCCGCCTGACGCTTGCTGCGACACGACGCCCGGCGCACGCAGCGCCGGGCTGTCGCAGGTCGATCTGGACACAACTCATGCGACGGTCGGGACGCCGGCGCCGGCTTCGCAGCAGCCGTTACCCCTGCGCGTCGGCCGCAAGCCGCGCCAGCACCGCCTCGAGATCGGCCTCGATGTCCGCCGCGGCGACATGCATGACGCGGTAGTCGCGCTCGCCGAGCCAGACCTTGCGCGCATCACGCTCGGCGACGATCGCGGGCGCGTCGTCGGCGTTGACGATCTCGATCACGAGGCGACGGGGAAACGAGACGAAGTCCGGAATGTGGCGCCCCACCGGCGTCTGGCGCTTGAAGTGGCCGGCGAAGCGGCGGTCGGAGCGCAGCGCGTTCCACAACGACCGCTCGGCGTCGGTCGGATTGCGGCGCAGCAGCCGCGCAAGACCGCGCAGCGAGCCGCCGTCGTCGGACGCCTTGCCGCTCTGCTCGGAGATCAGCGCGCGCAGCCGCGTCGCCTGCGAGCCGTCGAGCACGCCGCCCTTGGCGGGGCCCTTGCGGCCTTCGGCGATCGACAGGATGACGCCATGCAGGGTGTGGATGTCCTGGGTGGTCGGCTCCATGCGGGTGAAGATGTTGCGCAGGTTCACCAGCATGGTGCTGCGCTTCTCCGGCGGCCGCAGGAACTCGACCTTGTCGAGTTCGGCGACGAGGTTGTCGAAGAACGCGCCGAGCTGCTCCTTGCCGGCGCGCGGGCTGTGCTCGGTCGCGCCATGCGGCAGCGCGCCGCCGGTCGACTGCTTGAACCACTCGTAGCCGACCAGCAGCACCGCCTGGGCGAGATTGAGCGAGGCGAACGCCGGGTTGACCGGAAAGGTGATGATGCGGTCGGCGAGCGCGACTTCCTCGGCGAGCAGGCCATAGCGCTCGCGGCCGAACATGATGCCGGCGCCGCCGCCGCCGGCGACATGGCCGATGATCTCCGCCGCTGCCGCCTCCGGGCCGACCACGGGCTTGGCTTGGTCGTGGGCGCGCGCGGTGGTGGCGAACAGCAGGTTGAGGTCGGCGACCGCCGCCTCGACGCTGTCGTAGAGCTCGGCATGGTCGATGATGTAATCGGCCCCGGCCGAGGCACGCGAGGCCTGCAGACTGGGCCAGCCGTCCCGCGGCTTGACGAGGCGCAGCCGGGTCAGGCCGAAATTGCCCATGGCGCGGGCCGCCATGCCGATGTTCTCGCCGAGCTGCGGCTCGACCAGAATGACGACGGGGCCGGCGCGGTCCGGTACGCTGGGGGGTGTCTCGGCTGCCGACATTCCGGCTCACATCCTCGGGATCTGGGGTTGGCGTCTTTCAGGCCGTCTCGATTGCGCTTTTTGCAGGATTTCTCAAGCCCGTCCTGAAGTTTGGGGAAAGCTGTTGAATCTGAAGCAGAAGTTCAACGGTGGGTTGAGAACGGCATTGCCTGCGCGAATCTTTCGGTTACGCTCGGAACCCAACGGAAAACGAAGATGGCGGGCCCAGGCGGCCTGCCTTGAAGATGGCAGGCCGGCTCCGCCGGCCTCGGGGGATGGGGGCGCAAGATGGGCCGCAGGTGGACCTGGCTGATCGCCGGCGTGGCGTTGATCGTAATCGGCGGGCTGATCGCCCACCTGACTCAGACCGCAGGCGGCATCCGCATCGAGGATGTCCGTTTCAAGGGCGCCAAGGGCAATACCATGAGTGCCCTCGTCTATATCCCGCTCACCGCCAGCGCGCAGACGCCCGCCCCCGGCATCCTCGCCGTCCACGGCTACATTAATTCCCGCGAGACCCAGGACGGTTTCGCCATCGAGTTCGCCCGCCGCGGCTATGTGGTGGTGGCGCTCGACCAGACCGGCCACGGCTACAGCGATCCGCCGGCGTTCGCGAACGGCTTCGGCGGCCCGGACGGGCTCGCCTACCTGCGCAGCCTGCCGTTCGTCGACAAGGCCAATATCGGGCTCGAGGGCCACTCCATGGGCGGCTGGACCGTGCTCGCCGCCGCGGCCGCCATGCCCGAGGACTACAAGGCCATGGTGCTGGAAGGCTCGTCGACCGGCGCGCCGTTTGCCCAGGAAGGCACGCCGCAGTGGCCGCGTAATGTCGCGCTGGTGTTCGCGCAGTACGAGGAGTTCTCCACCCTGATGTGGGGCGTGGACCGCGCCAAGAACGTGACGCAGAGCCCCAAGCTGCAGGCGTTGTTCGGCACCGACGCGGCGGTCGAGCCGGGCAAAGTCTACGGCGACCTCGCCAAGGGCACGGCGCGGGTGCTCTACACCCCGGCCATGACCCATCCGGCCGAGCACATCTCGCACGAGGCGATCGGCCATAGCCTCGACTGGTTCGCGCGGACGCTGCAGGGCGGCACGCCGCGCCCGGCGAGCGACCAGATCTGGCTGCGCAAGGAGATGGGCACGCTGATCGCCCTGCTCGGCTTCGTCGCGCTGCTGCTGGGCGCGTTCGACGCCCTGCTCGCCATGCCGGGCTTTGCCCCGCTCGCCGCCACCGCCGGCGGCGCCGCAAACGACGACACGCCTCCGTCCGGCCGCTGGTGGGCGGCGTTCTGGCTGTCCGCGCTGATCCCGGCGCTGACCTACTATCCCGCGCTCGCGCTCGGCGGCACGTTCGTCAAGCCGTCGTCACTCTGGCCCCAGGGCGTTACCAACCAGATCGTGGTGTGGGCCCTCGTCAACGCCGTGATTACGTTCGCCCTGATGCGGTTCGCGCCGAAACGGCCGCACCGCGCGGGCCTGCTGGTTCCGACCATCCTGATCGCGCTCGGCACCGTCGCCATCGGCTATCTCGCACTTGTGATCGCCGACCTCGCCTTCAAGATCGACTTCCGCTTCTGGGTGGTGGCGCTGAAGCTGATGAGCGGCAAGCAGTGGCTGATCTTCCTGATCTACCTGCCGCCGTTCATCGTCTTCTTCGTGGTCGCCCTGCATGTCCTGCATCGCAATTTCAGCCGGCCGGGCATCGGCTGCGTCCGGCATGCGGCGACGCTGGCGCTCGCGCTCTCAGCGGGCTTCATCATCCTCGTCGTCCTGCAATACGGCACGCTGTGGCTGACGGGGAAGCTGTTCAACCCGCTGCCGGACGCCGGCTTCGTGCCGCTGGCCACCATCGTCGCCATCCAGTTCGTGCCGCTGCTCGCCGCCGTCGGCGTGGTCGCCGCCTACACATGGCGGCGAACCCAATCCAGCCTGCCGGGCGCCCTGATCTGCGCCCTGGTGGTGACCTGGTATGTGGTCGCGGGAACGGCGACCCAGGCGGCGTTCTGAAGCCGCGGAAACGGGCCCAAACTGCCTATCCTGCGCGCTTCCGCCCGCGGGGTTGGGGTGCTATAGCCGCGCCGTAGACTCTAGAGCGTGATGACCGGGGCCCGGATCGGCTCCATCCCGCCCCAGCGGCGGACGACGGCCGGCCCATTCATGTCGTCGCGGCGCGCCCAACACGCCGCGGCACGACAGCCCTGCGATCACCCGCCCTAGTCCCGCCCAACGCCCTACCAAAGAAGGCCCGACCTCCCATGGCGAAAATCAAGGTGACCAACCCCGTCGTCGAACTCGACGGCGACGAGATGACCCGGATCATCTGGCAGTACATCAAGGACAAGCTCATCCTGCCGTTCCTGGATGTGAACCTGATGTACTTCGACCTGGGCATGGAGCACCGCGACGCCACCAACGACCAGGTGACCATCGACGCCGCCAACGCCATCAAGAAGGTCGGTGTCGGCGTCAAGTGCGCCACCATCACCCCGGACGAGGCGCGGGTGAAGGAATTCAACCTCAAGGAGATGTGGAAGTCGCCGAACGGCACCATCCGCAACATCCTCGGCGGCGTGATCTTCCGCGAGCCGATCATCTGCAAGAACGTGCCGCGCCTGGTGCCGGGCTGGACCAAGCCGATCATCATCGGCCGCCACGCCTATGGCGACCAGTACCGCGCCACCGACATCAAGTTCCCGGGCAAGGGCACGCTGACGATGAAATTCGTCGGCGAGGACGGCACCGTGATCGAGCGCGAGGTGTTCAAGGCGCCGGGCGCCGGCGTCGCCATGAGCATGTACAACCTCGACGAGTCCATCAAGGACTTCGCCCGGGCATCGCTGAACTACGGCAAGATCCGCAACTATCCGGTCTACCTGTCGACCAAGAACACCATCATGAAAGTCTATGATGGTCGCTTCAAGGACATCTTCCAGGAGATCTACGACAACGAGTTCAAGAAGGACTTCGAAGCCAAGGGCCTGACCTACGAGCACCGCCTGATCGACGACATGGTGGCCTCGGCGCTGAAGTGGTCCGGCGGCTATGTCTGGGCCTGCAAGAACTACGACGGCGACGTGCAGTCCGACACCGTGGCGCAGGGCTACGGCTCGCTCGGCCTGATGACCTCGGTGCTGATGACGCCGGATGGCCAGACGGTGGAAGCGGAAGCTGCGCACGGCACCGTGACCCGCCACTACCGCGAGCACCAGAAGGGCAAGGAGACCTCGACCAACTCCATCGCCTCGATCTTCGCCTGGACGCAGGGCCTGTCCCACCGCGCCAAGCTCGACAACAATGACGAACTGGCGACCTTCGCCAAGACGCTGGAGAAGGTCTGCGTCGACACCGTCGAGGCCGGCTTCATGACCAAGGACCTCGCGCTGCTGGTCGGCGCCGAGCAGCGCTGGCTGTCGACCACCGGCTTCCTCGACAAGGTCGCCGAGAACCTGACCAAGGCGCTGGCGAAGGCGTAAGCCCTCCCCTCATCAGCAACATCAAGCCCCGGCGCGAGCAGCGCGCCGGGGCTTTTGCTTGTGGGCCCCGTCTGCGCTGGTTACGCCGGACAGGTGAGCATCCACTGCACGCCGAAGCGGTCGGTCAGCTTGCCGTAGAAGCCCCACGGCTGTGTGCCGAGCGGCGTGGTCACCGTGCCGCCCTCCGCAAGACGCGTAAACAGCCGCGCCATGGCGTCGCGATCGTCCATGGTCAGCAGATGCGCCGAACCGCGCATCGGCTCGGCGTCGTGGTTGTCGGAGGCGTAGAACAGGACGCCCGGTCCTTCGAACCGCGCATGCATGACCTTGCCGCGCATGGCCTGATCATGCACCGGCAGGCCACCTTCGCCATGGCGCACCAGTTCGGTGACGCGCCCGAGCCCGCACGCCGTGTAGAACGCCAGCGCGCCCTCACAGTTGGTGGTGAAGAACAGATAGTTGGACAGTTGCATGGACGGCTTCTCCCGTGCCGGATCTGGCCACAGCACCGGCTGCAGCCGTGACGCTTACGACACGGCGGCGCGCTGAACCGCGCCGATCAGGTCATCATTGCTGTAGGCTTTGCCGCCGATCCCCCACGCACCGTCGGCAGCATAAACGACGTTGGTCCAGATGCGCTCGCGCGGCAGCTTGCCGGCGGCGGCACGCTCCACGATGTCCGTGGCCTGCGCGATGAAAGCCTGCCGCGCCTCGTCGGTCGCCAGCGCGATCCCCGGCAGCTTCAGCTCGATGAATGCCGCAGGGCCGGCCTTGCCGCCGGCGAACAGATGCTGCTTCGGCAGCACGTTGATGCTGCCGACGACGTTTGGCGTCATGAACGTATTGCCGCGGAGGCCGGCGACGTTCAGCAGCGCGTCGGACAAGGCGGCGAAGACCTCCGCTTCGGCCTCGGCGGGGAGCAAACCTTCGGAGACGGTCAGGGTGATCGGCATGGTAGCCTCCATATTGGTGTCTGATCGCGGCCGGGCTATATAGATACTGACCGCTCTCTATTGATAGAATCTGATCACTCTCTAAGCAAGCAAAAAGAGAGTGATCACTCCATATTGTTGAGGCCATGCGCTACAGCAGCGAACACAAGCAGAAGACCCGGGCCAGCATCCTCGCTGCCGCCGGACAGTTGTTCCGGAAGGAGGGCTATGGCGGCTCTGGCATCGACGGCCTGACCAAAGCGGCCGGGGTCACCAACGGCGCCTTCTACGGCCACTTCCGGTCGAAAGGCGAAGCCTTCCGCGCCGCGGTGGCGAGCGGGCTGGAGGAGCTGCGGCTGGCGGTCGGCCAGCTGAAAGCAGACGGCGGACGGAGCTGGCTGAAAAACTTCGTCGACATCTATCTCGGCGCCAAGCGCACCTGCGACCTCGGCGAGAGCTGCGCGCTGCCCAGCCTGTCACCCGATGTGATCCGCGCCGATACCGAGACCCGCGCCGCCTACGAGGCCGAGCTGAAACTCCTGATCGCCGACGTGGCCGACGGCCTCGACGGCCCCGACCCACAGCGCAACGACGACGCCATCGCCCTGTTGTCCCTGCTGACCGGCGGCGTCACCCTCGCCCGCGCCGTCCACGATCCTGCCCTCGCCGAGCGGATCGCGGCGGTGGTGAAGCGGCGGGCGCTGGAGATGACGGCGCATCGGAATACCGCGTAGCGGACGACGTGGCCTGCGACGCCGCCAGCCGCTGTCGCATCGCCGTTATCGCCCATGCCGACAAAGCGGTTGCACGCAGGTCCGCGGTCCATCAGCTTGCGACTGCAGTCCTCCCGGCGCGCTGTGCAGGGTCCGTCATGATGAAAGAGTTCGGCCACGAGATCTGGATCGCGGATGGCGCCAAGGTCGCGGTCGCCGGATTTCACTATCCGACGCGGATGGCTGTGATCCGGCTGCCCGGCGACGCGCTGTTCGTGTGGTCGCCCATCCGCCTCACGGACAGCCTGCGGGCGACGGTCGATACCCTCGGCAAAGCCAGATACATTGTCGCCCCCAACTCGGGGCATCACCTGTTTCTCGCCGAATGGAAGCAGGCCTATCCCGCTGCCAGGCTCTACGCTCCGCCGGGCCTGCGGCAGAAGCGGCGCGATCTCGCCTTCGATGGCGACCTCAGTGACACGCCGAGCCCGGACTGGGCCGGCGAGATCGATCAGGTCATGATGCACGGGAACATGATCACCACGGAGGTCGTGTTCTTTCATCGCGCGAGCGGCACCGTGCTGTTCACCGACCTGCTGCAGCAGATTCCCGCCGAACTTCTCTCCGGCTGGCGGATGCTCGTCGCAAAGCTCGATCTCATGGTGGGGTCGGAGCCGACGGTGCCGCGCAAGTTCCGCCTCGCCTTCACGAACCGTCAGCGCGCACGCGAAGCGTTGGCGCGCATTCTCGCCTGGCCCGCCGACAAGGTGCTGATGGCGCACGGCACACCGGTGGAACAGTCAGCGCATGCTTTCCTGCACCGGGCTTTCGGGTGGTTGATCGCCACCTGAATGCCTCCGTTCTACGCCGCCGACGCGCCGGCCGGTGCAGCGCTGGCGGGTGCGGCCGCGTTCATCACCTGCGCGACCATCGCCTTGGCGATCTCCAGTTCGCCCATGATCACCGCATTGGCGCCGTGGTGGGTGAGATGGGTGATCTCTTCTTCCGAATGGGCGCGGGCGATGATCGGCAGCGTGGGCGCCAGCACCCGCGCTTTGGCGACGATCTGACCGCCCTCGAAGGCATTGGGGATGGCGACCAGCAGCGCGCGTGACGCCGCGACATTGGCCGCCTCCAGCATGCCGCTCGCCGCGGCATTGCCGGTGATCACCTCGATGCCCTCGCTGCGCAGCCGCTCCACGGCGCCAGGCGCATCCTCGATCACCAGCAGCGGCGCGCCGGCACCACGCAGCGCGGCGCTGACCGCGCGCCCGACCCGGCCGTGGCCGACCAGCACCACATGATCGCTGAGCGCGCTGACCGGCAGCGGATCGCGCGGCGCCTCGGGCTTGGCGGCGGACTTGGCCTCGGGCTTGGCGTCGAACTTGGCGGCGGCAGGCGCCGGCGCCTTCACGACGTCGCGCGCCAGCACGCGGTCGAGCACGGCGAAGCAGATGGGGTTGAGCAGGATCGAGACGATCGAGCCGGCGAGCACCAGGTCACGCCCTTCCGCCGGCAGCAGCGCAAGGCTGACGCCGAGGCCCGCGAGGATGAAGGAGAACTCGCCGATCTGGGCGAGACTTGCGGAGATGGTCAGCGCGGTCGAGGCCGGATGGCCGAACAGCCGCACGATGAAAAAAGCCGCCGCGGACTTGCCGAGCATGATGATCAGCACGGTGGCGATCAGCTGCAGCGGGTCGCGCAGCGCAATCGCCGGATCCACCAGCATGCCGACCGAGACGAAGAACAGCACCGCAAATGCATCGCGCAGCGGCAGCGTCTCCTGCGCCGCACGGTGGCTGAGCTCGGATTCGCTCAAGATCATGCCGGCGAAGAACGCCCCGAGCGCGAACGATACGTCGAACAGCACCGCAGCGCCGAACGCCACCCCGAGCGAGATCGCGAACACTGCAAGGCGAAACAGCTCGCGCGAGCCGGTGTGCGCCACATAGTGCAGCACCCAGGGGATGACGCGGCGGCCGACCACCAGCATGAACACCACGAAGGCGGCGACCTTGCCGAGCGTCACCGCGAGCGGCCAGGCCAGCGCCGACAGGCTCGCGGTCGCGGCCTCGCCCTTGAGGATGCCGGCGAGCGCCGGCAGCAGCACCAGCGTCAGCACCATGGCGATGTCCTCGACGATCAGCCAGCCCACCGCAATGCGGCCGCGCTCGGTGTCGACGAGGCGGCGCTCCTGCAGCGCACGCAGCAGCACCACCGTGCTCGCGACCGACAGCGCAAGGCCGAACACGAGACCGGCGCCGATCGACCACCCCAGCGCGTACGACAGCCCCATGCCGAGCAAGGTGGCGACCGCGATCTGGGCAATGGCGCCGGGAATGGCGATGGCGCGGACCGACAGCAGGTCCTTGAGCGAGAAGTGCAGGCCGACGCCGAACATCAACAGGATGATGCCGATCTCGGCGAGCTCGTTGGCGAGCTTCTGGTCGGCGACATAGCCGGGGGTGAACGGCCCCATGATCACGCCGGCCAGCAGGTAGCCGACCAATGGGGAAATCCGGAAGCGCTGCGCGAGGGTGCCGAGCGCGAAGGCGAGCACGAGACCGACGACGATCGTCGACATCAACGGGGTGTCATGATGCATCCATGGCCCTTGAACATGCAACAAAATGGGATCGGGCTCCAGCCGCGGCGGGGCGGAACAGGAGACAAGAAAACTTATTGCGGCATTCGGCGCGTGCGACAATTGCGCCATGTGCCGCGCTTGAAAATCAGCAGGGGTGACAGGTCCGGAGCACACCCCCGCTGCCCGCCTCATATGTGGCAGGACCTTGCGGACATGACGGTGGCGCGTGACGCCGTGGACCATGCCGGTCGCGGCATCAATGGTCTCTGCCGCTCGGCGCGTCGACCGGTTAGCGCGTGCGCGACGCAGCGGCGCCGCAGGATGTCCCCGGCGCCCCACCGAAGCAAACCACCGCACCAGCGAACCGCGCATCCTCATAAATCACGCCGGTGTGAAATGACGGCTCCGCCGCGGCGACCGATACCGGCATGCCGCCGACGGACCAGAACGCGACATCGAACATGTCGCGCACGACGGTGCTCGCCAGCGTGGACGAGCCGGTGTTCGTCGGCGCCGTCACTGTCCACAGACCGGAGTTCCGCGCAACGATGGTGTAGTTCGGGTTGCTCAGCACGCCCACCACGTTCAGCACATAGGGACTGCCGGCCACGCTCGACATGCTGGTGATGCCGAACGAGTTGCTCAGCCCGGTCAGCACCGCGACACCCTCGCCGTTCCGCAGTCCGCTCGCGGACAGCCCCGGATTCGCGGGCGAGGTTCCGAACACCGAGGTTCCTCCCGATGCCGTGACGGTGACCGGAGCCGGTGACACCGTCGCCGTGCCGGCTCCGCCGACGACCGTGTAGTTGCTGTCGGCCACCGCGAGACCCGTGGTGTTGAGCACCTGCACGCCCGCGCTGACATTGGCCGATGCCACCGAGCCTGCTCCGCTGAGACCGATCGAGGCTGCTGTGGCCCCCGCCACGCCATTGGTCAGCATCAGGCCGCTCGCCGCGACCGCCGTGGCGCCGTCATAGACCTTCGATCCCGTCAACGTTACCGCCAGCGGACGGATGGTGAAAGTGCCGGATGCACCGGTCAGTGTGTAGTTGCTGTCACTCAGCGACAGACCGCTGGTGTTGATGGCCTGCGCGCCGGCGCTGACATTGGCCGACGCCACCGAAGCCGATCCGGTGAGACCGATCGAGGCTGCGGTCGCGCCCGCCACGCCGTTGGCCAGGGTCAGGCCGCTCGTCGCCACTGCGGTGCCGCCGTCGTAGACCTTCGTTCCCGTCAGCGACACCGCCAGCGGATTGATGGTGAAGCTGCCGGACGCGCCGGTCAGCGTGTAGTTGCCGTTGCTGAGCGACAGGCCCGACAGGTTTAGCATCTGCGCTCCCGCACTGACGTTCGCCGAGGCCACCGAGCCGCTGCCGGTGAGGCCGATATTGTCCGCGCCGATCCTGTTCGACGCCGTGAGGCTGGCGGCCGCGACCGACGTGCCGCCGTCATAGCTGCGCGATCCCGCGAGCGTCACCGCCAACGGCGTGATGGTCGCCGTGCCGGAGCCGCCGGTGACGGTGTAGTTGCCGTCGGTCACCGACAGGCCGCTGATGTTGAGCGTCTGCGCGCCGGCGCTGACATTGGCCGACGCCACCGAGCCGCTGCCGCTGAGGCCGATCGAGGCCGCGGTCGCGCCCGCCACGCCGTTGGTCAGGGTCAGACCGCTCGCCGCCACCACGATGCCGCCGTCGTAGACCTTCGTTCCCGCCAGCGACACCGCCAGCGGAGTGATGGTGAAGCTGCCGGAGGCGCCGCTCAGCGTATAGTTGCTGTTGCTCAGCGACAGGCCCGACAGAGTCAGCGCCTGCGTCCCCGCGCTGACATTCGCCGAGGCCACCGAGCCGGATCCGCTCAGCCCGATATTGTCGGAGCCGATCCGGTTCGACGCCGTGAGGCTGGTGGCGGCCACCGACGTGCCGCCGTCATAGCTGCGTGATCCCGTCAGCGTCACCGCCAGCGGCGTGATGCTCACCGTGCCGGAGCCGCCGACGACGGTGTAGTTGCCGTTGGTCACCGACAGGCCAGCGGTGTTGAGGGTCTGCGCGCCGGCGCTGACATTGGCCGACGCCACCGAGCCGCTGCCGCTGAGGCCGATCGAGGCTGCGGTCGCCCCCGCCACGCCGTTGGCCAGGGTCAGGCCGCTCGCCGCGATCGCAGTGCCGCCGTCATAGACCTTCGTTCCCGTCAGCGACACCGCCAGCGGATTGATGGTGAAGCTGCCGGAGGCGCCGGTCAGCGTGTAGTTGCCGTTGCTGAGCGACAGCCCCGTGAGATTCAGCGTCTGCGTCCCCGCGCTGACATTCGCCGAGGCCACCGAACCGCTGCCGGTGAGGCCGATATTGTCCGCCCCGATCCTGTTCGAAGCGTTGAGACTTGCAGCGACCACCGTGGTGCCGCCGCTATAGCTGCGCGATCCCGTCAGCGTCACCGCCAGCGGCGTGATGGTCACCGTGCCGGAGCCGCCGGTGACGGTGTAGTTGCCGTCGGTCACCGACAGGCCGCTGGTGTTCAACGTCTGCGCGCCGACACTGACATTGGCCGACGCCACCGAGCCGCTGCCGCTGAGGCCGATCGAGGCCGCGGTCGCGCCCGCCACGCCGTTGGTCAGCGTCAGGCCGCTCGCCGCCACGCCGGTGCCGCCGTCATAGACCTTCGTTCCCGTCAACGACACCGCCAGCGGATTGATGGTGAAGCTGCCGGACGCGCCCGTCAGCGTGTAGTTGCTGTTGCTCAGCGACAGGCCTGACAGATTCAGCATCTGCGCCCCCGCGCTGACATTCGCCGAGGCCACCGAACCGCTGCCGCTCAGACCGATGTTGTCCGCGCCGACCTTGTTCGACGCCGTCAGGTTCGCAGCAGCGGCGGTCGTGCCGCCGTCGTAGCTGCGCGACCCCGTCAGCGTCACCGCCAGCGGCGTGATCGTCACCGTGCCCGAACCGCCGGTGACCGTGTAGTTGCTGTCGGTCACCGACAGCCCCGTGGTGTTCAGGGCCTGCGCGCTTGCGCTGACATTGGCCGAGGCGACCGAACCCGAGCCGGACAAGCCGATCGAGGACGCGGTCGCGCCGGCGATACCATTGCCGAGCGTGAGGCCGCTCGCCGCCACGCCGGTGCCGCCGTCATAGACCTTCGTTCCCGTCAGCGACACCGCGACCGGATTGATGGTGAAGCTGCCGGACGCGCCCGTCAGCGTATAGTTGCTGTTGCTCAGCGACAGGCCCGACAGCGTCAGCACCTGCATCCCCGCGCTGACATTCGCCGACGCCACCGCGCCGCTGCCGCTCAGACCGATGTTGTCCGTGCCGACCTTGTTCGACGCCGTCAGGTTCGCCGCAGCAGCGGTCGTGCCGCCGTCATAGCTGCGCGAGCCGGTCAGGGTCACCGCGAGCGGCGTGATGGTCGCCGTGCCGGAGCCGCCGGTCAGGGTGTAGTTGCTGTTGCTCAGCGACAGGCCCGACAGGTTCAGCGTCTGCGCCCCGACGCTGACATTGGCCGACGCCACCGAGGCGGATCCGCTGAGCCCGATATTGTCGGAGCCGACCTTGTTGGACGCCGTGAGGTTGGCGGCCGCGATGCTGGTGCCGCCGTTGTAGGCCTGCGTTCCCGTGAGCGTCACCGCCAGCGGATTGACCGTCAGATTGGCGGGGGTCGTGCCATAGCTGATGATGAAGCCCGACGCACTGCCTCCGCTGCCCGAGATGGCGTAGCTGCCCGCGTTGGTCGATGCGGTCGTGCCCGCTGCTGTGCCAGTGCCGGCGACCGTGATGTTGAGACCGGTCAGGTTGACGAAGCTGCCGCCCGTCAGCGCCACGCCATAAAAGCTCTCGGTATAGGCCGCCGAGCTCTGGACCAGCGAATAGGCCGTGCCATAGGTCGCGGTCTGCGCGGCGAAGTTGATCGTCAGGATCGGCGGTCCCAGGACCGGATAACGCCCGGATATGGCGGTCCAGACCGAACCGTCGAAGCCGCTGGGAAGCGATCCGTTCTGCAGCGCCGCCGTGGTCATCGCCGTGCCGGCGCCGTGGCCTACCGCGGAGACACCGGTGGTCGTCGAATCCCAGTATCCGTTGCTGACCGTTCCGACGCCGCCCGCCGCGTTGTTCTCGCCGACCAGGCCGCCGACATAGGTGCTGCCGCCGGCGCCGCTGATTGCGCCGGTGGCGTAGGCATTCGTGATCGTGCCCTGGTTGATGCCGACGAGACCGCCGGTGTCGCTGCCGGTACCGCCGCTGGTTCCGGCGCCGCCGGTGCCACCACCGCCCTTCACCGCCCCCGTGGCATAGGCGTTCACGATCGCGCCGACACCGCCGCTCGAATAGCCGTCATTGTAGCCGACCAGTCCGCCGACCCAGCTCCCCGTCACCGTATCCGTGACCGTTCCGCCGGCATGAGAGTTTGAGATCATGCCCCAATTGTAGCCGACCAGCCCGCCGACCATGGCGCCGGTGGCCGTACCGGTCACCGCGGTGGTGGCATACGAGTTGACGATCCTGCCCGTATTGGTGCCGGCCAGCGCGCCGACGGTGACGTTGGCCCCAGTGGCGGTCACCGAGCCGCCGATCAGGCCGAGATTCGCGACCGTCCCGGCCGAATTGTTCGTTCCGTCACCGATCTGCCCGAACAGGCCGACGACGGTCGAGCTGGGAGTATTGATCGTCAGGTTGCTGATGGTGTTGCCGAGACCATTGAAGGTGCCGAGAAACCCGGTGCCGGTGATCACGCTATCGGTGTAGGTCGTGCCGCCGAGGTCCAGCGACTTGGCGAGCGCATAGGTGCCCGAGAGGTTGGTTTTGACCGCGACGAGCTGGGCGGCGTTCTGGATGAGGGTGTATGACACGCCGTTGATGGTCAGCGCCGCGCCGCTGCCCAGCAGTTGAACGTTGCCGCCCAGGAAATTCAGCGCGCCGGCGTTGTTGGAGCCGCCGACATGGTTGTTGGTGGTGAGGACGAGACCGCCGTTGCCGCTGGCGGTGATCGACGACACGATGTTGATGCTGTTGTAGGCCGACAATGTCAGCGTGTTCGCGGTGCTCCAACTGACCGGCGCATTGACGTAGATGTCGCCCGGGCCGCCGGTCTGGGAGCCTGGCCCCGACGCCGTGGTCGCAGTGGTCTGCAGCATAACGCTGCTGGTGGCGAGATTGCTGTTGATCGTGGCCGCGGCGGCACCGTCGATCGTGAGATCGATAGGATCGACCAGCCATAGGCCGGTCGCGCCCGCCGGCGCGGAGGTGTTGACGCGCACGCCGGTGAAATCGACGATGTGTCCCGATGTCTCGACCGTGCCGCCGTGGCCGCCGCCCGCCCCGCCCATGGCCGTGATCAGACCGAAGACCCGCGTCGTGCCCGTGGACCACAACACCACCTGGCCGCCGTCGCCGGCCGCGGTCGCGTCGGCGCGAATAGTGGTCGCGGCGTCCATGGTGACGGACCGCGCCTGTTGCAGCGGGCCCGCGCCGTGAAGATTGCCGCCGATGTTGACGGTGCCGCCGCCGGTGGCGCCTGACGCATCGACGCTGGCGTGCTTCAACCTGATCGATTGCCCGGTGACCGTGATCGTTCCGCCGGCATGATGCCGCGAGGTCGCCGCCAGCCGGCCGGAGATATTGACCGCACCGCCGTCGCCACCGCCGATGACGATTGATCCCGTGCGGCCGCCGATCGAACGGGCCTGCACCACGCCGGAGATGTTGATGGCGTTGCGCGCCGCTTCGCGCGCGGTCGCCGCACTGAGGATGACGCTGCCGCCGTCGGCCGTGATCGTGCCGGAGTTCTTGATCAGCGCGCCCTTGCCGCCCGCGTTGGTCGGCATCGCCACCTGCAGGAAGCCATCGCCGGAGAAATCCAGCGCGGCGCGCTCACCCGAGCCCAGCCCGACCTTGCCGAGCGGCACGCTGATGCTGCCGGCGTTCGACACGGTGCCGCCGATCAGCGCCGCATAGCCGCCGCGGCCGACCGTGATGGTGCCAGCATTGCTGACGCGCGCCGAGGCGCCGTTGCCGCTGAAGGCGCGGCGACCGGCCATGAAATCGTCGTCGCTGATGCCGAGCGTCGAGGCGACGAAGCCGCCGCCGACGTTGACCGCGCCGCTCCGGGTGATGGCGATGCCGTTGGGATTGACGAGATAGACTTGGCCGTTGGCGGTGAGCGAGCCGGCAATGGTCGAGGGCGCGCTGCCCGTGACGCGGTTGAGGATCGCCGACGCGGCATTGGGCTGCGCGAACGTGACGGCCGCGCCCTGCGACACCGAAAAGCCCTGCCAGTTGACCACCGCGCTCTGGCTCGACTGGGTGATGGTGAGCTGGGTGGCGGACGGCTGGGAAATCGCGACCGCGCCGGCGGCGACGGTGCCGCCGGTCGGCAGTGTCTGCGCCGCGGCGGCATCGACCAGCAGCGGGCTGGTCAGCGCGGTCGTCGCCAGCAGCAGCGCGGCGCGCAGACGATAACGGACCGGTTTGCGATCGCGTTCGGCGAAACCACCCATGAAATGCCCCCCGGACAAAACGATTATCTCGCAGGTGCGCCGCGTCTCATCGGCAGCACCGGCACGCCTAGAACCTGAACGCCGAGACCACCGTGAAACGGTCGCCGGCGGCGACGCCGTCGCTGCGCGTCGCATGGCCGTACTCCAGCGACAGCGACCCGTTCGATATCCTGCCCGGCGCGGCGCCACCGAGCCGCAAGCCGCCACCATAGGAGGTGGCACGGATCGAGGCCGCTTCCAGCGCGGTCGGAGCGCGCAAGGTGACCTCGCCATAGGCCGCGAACAGATACGGCGCCGCCACCACGGCGACGGCGGAGGCGCCCTGCAGCGGCACGGAGACGGGCAAGGTCCATGGCGACGACAGCTCGCCGCGCACCACATAACCCTGATCGCCGACCACGGTGCCGGCATCGAATGCCGACAAGCCGGTGGTGTTGGCAATGCCGATCTGCTCGCTGCGCAGCAGCGGCGCATTGAACGAGGTCTGCGCCCGCGCCGTGACACTGACGGCGAGATGCTCGACCAGGGCCTGGCTGTAGCCGAGGCTGATGTCGAACTTGCGGAAGCTGGCGTCGGCGCCCTGCCGCGACAGCGGCAACAGCGGCGTGGCCTCGGCCGCGGTGCGCGCGCCGAGCCCGTCGAGCCCAAACGATGCGGTGGCGCGGCCGGAGATCGTGGCGCCCCACGGCGTCAGCACGTCGCCGTCATTGGTGAAGCGCACGATGCGCAAGCGGTCCTGCGACAGCGGCGTCGGCACGGCGGCGACGAACAGGCTCTGGATCTCGTCCTGGGCGTCCAGCGCCAGCTCGCTGTTGAAGTTCGCGGCCCGTTCGCGCAGCCAGGCATAGCGCAGCCGCAGCGACAGCCGCTCGAAGGTATCGGTGGTCTGCATCCCCGCGACCGCCACGGGCGTGGTGCGGGCGTCGGTGTATTCGGCGTTGAAGGTGAGACCGTCGATCCACAACGGCACCACGATGCCCGCCGCCAGCGTGCGGTTGCGCGGATAGCGATCGAACAGGCCGTTGTCGCCGCCGTCGGGATGACCACCGGCGCGCAGATAGACCAGCTCGCCGAAACCACCAATGCTGTTGAGGTCGAGACCGGCGCTGAGCGTGGTGCGTCCCAGCGCTTTGGACAGCGTGTTGTCGAAGGTCAGTGTCTCGCTCGCGGCCTGATGCGTCGCATCGATCACCAGCACCGCGGCGCCCTCGCCCTTGCCCGGCGTCAGCGTCGAGCGCAGGATCACGCCGGGCGTGTCACCCGCCAGCACCACGCGGCGCTCGATCTCGCTGAGCGTGAGACCGCGACGGCCGGTCAACGGTCCGACCAGGGTCGTGATGCGGCCGCGCACCCGCTCCGGCACGTCACGGGTTTCGATGCGTTCGATGAAGCCATCGATCACCACGAGCTTCAGCCGCGCACCGTCGACGAGGCGTTGCGGCGGCAGAACGACCCGCACCAGCACATAGCCGGCCCGTGCGTAGGCCGCTTCAAGCTCGCGCGCGGCGGCGAAGATATCGGCGCCCGACACCTTGTGTCCGGCGAGGCGCGCTTCGAGCGCAGCGGTTGCCGCCGCCAGTTGCGGCAGGCCGCCTTTGATGCTGACACCGGCGAGCTTGACGAACAGCTTCTCGGCGCCGGCTGGCGCGGCCAGCCCTGGCGTGCCCGGCAACACGAAGCCGCCCTCGCGCTCGAGGCTGGGCCGAAAACTCGGTGGCGTGATTTGCGAAGCGGTCTGGGCCAAGCCCAGCTCTGGCACCATCACCAGTGCCACGATACTCCAACCGACAGTCCTGAACCCCAGCATTCTCGCTTCGTCCGAAGAGGGACATAGAGCAGGACAACCGTGCGGAAGCAGGCCATCGACCACTGAACCGAGCCTTATCGTGGCATTTACATCTTGTAAATAATCGTTGCAGGAGAATTACCGCCTGCAAGCGAACTCCATCACGCGACGATAGCGCACATGCCGTGCGACATGGCTTCGACGCACGCGATAACAACTCGAGGTCGCAAAATAAATCCGGCGCAAGCTCGACGCGCTATCAACGCGCGCAGTATCAGGCGACATCGAACGCATGACGCACGCGCCATGGCGTGCATGAGCGCGAACGCCCGAATCGCGCCAGCAGACTGCGGCGAATGCACCAGCCTGCGGCCAGGCGCGTCCTATCGCCGCATCAGGCCTGCGGCAGCCGGCGATAGTGATAGCGGTGCAGCTCGGTGTGCATGCCGAGGCTGCGGTACAGCGCAGCGCCGGCGGTGTTGTGGGCTTCGACCTGCAGGCACGCGCGCTCCGCGCCCTGCGACGCCGCCCAGTGCAGCAGCGCCGCCATCAGGCGGCGGCCGTAGCCGTTGCCGCGGCGCCCCGCCGCGGTGATCACGGATTCGCAGCACAGCATGTCACCGTCGATGGCGCCAAAGGCCATCGCCACCACCTCGCCGCCCTCGTGCAGCGTGGCGAAGCCGGCCGGCAGCGCGATCGACCCGATGATGTCCTCGTAAATCTCGCTCTGCGCCGGCGTGCGGCCCTGCAGGTCGTGGATCTCATCGAACCAGTCGTCGTCGGGCTCGGTCAGGAGCCGCGCCGCCGCATCCGGCTGCACCACCATCGCTGCCATCTCGGCGTAGAGGGTGCGGCTCTCACCCTCGGCGATGTAGCCGAGCTCGGCGAGATGACGATCGACCGTGGGATCGAGCATCGACGGCACCCGCACGATCAGCGGCAGGTCCTGGGCGCGAAACAGGTTCTCGAAGAACTGGATGGTCGCGCCATCCATCCGCGCGCCGGCGTGCAGCGGGTTGGCGGAATTGGCGCGGCGCGTCAGGCCGTCGGCGAACCGCACCAGCCAGCCGTCATGCAGCACCGTCGACAGCGCCGGCCAGGCATTGAGGCAGGCATGCTCCGCCCGCCATGACAGGACGTTCTGCGACACGCTTGCCTCCACTGGATCACCACATACGTTGAGCTTGCAGCCCGCGCGTTTTACCCCGCCCGACGCGAGCGGCCAAGCCGCGCGCGGTCATGGCAGAATTGAGCACATTCACCACGAGAGGCATTGCTGCGTAGCGCAATGACGTCGCCGCACACGGCAGGGCGATCGACGGCGCGGTACGCCGCCTGCTGGACGAGCTGTCGAAAACATAAAAGCCGCCGGCAGTGCGCCGGCGGCTTGGTGTTTCAGGCTTGCGCGCTGTTCAGGCTTACGCGCCGATCGCCGTGGCGATGGCCTGCAGCGCGGCGTCGGCCTTGGTGCCGTCGGGACCGCCGGCCTGCGCCATGTCCGGACGGCCGCCGCCGCCCTTGCCGCCGAGCGCCTCGGAGGCGACGCGCACGAGGTCGACGGCGCTGTAGCGCGCGGTCAGGTCGGGCGTGACGCCGACCACGACGCCGGCCTTGCCATCTTCGGTCACGCCGACGATGGCGACGACGCCGTTGCCGACCTGCTTCTTGCCGTCATCCGCGAGGCTCTTGAGATCCTTCATCTCGATGCCCTGCACGGCACGGCCCAAGAACTTGACGTCGCCGATGGTGCGGATGTCGGCGCCGGCCGAAGCGCCATTGCCGCCGCCGCCGAGCGCCAGCTTCTTGCGCGCGTCGGACAGCTCGCGCTCGAGCTTCTTGCGCTCCTCCATCAGCGCGGCGACGCGCGCGGGCATGTCGTCGAGGGTGGTGCGCAGCTCGGCCGCCGCGGCCTTGGCGGTCTGGATCGTGGTGTTGGCATGCTGGCGCGCCGCGCGTGCGGTCAGCGCCTCGATGCGGCGCACGCCTGATGACACCGCGCTGTCGCCGAGCACGGAGATCAGGCCGATGTCGCCGGTGCGGCGCACATGGGTGCCGCCGCACAGCTCGACCGACCAGCCCAGCGCATTGCCGGCGCCCTTGCCCATCGACACCACGCGGACCTCGTCGCCATACTTCTCGCCGAACAGCGCGCGGGCGCCGGAGGCGCGGGCATCGTCCACCGCCATCGAGCGCGTCGTCACCTCGCCGTTCTCCAGCACGATGTCGTTGGCAATGTCCTCGACCTTGCGCAGCTCCTCGGCCGTGATCGGCTTCTGGTGCACGAAGTCGAAGCGCAGGCGGTCGGGCGCGACCAGCGAGCCGCGCTGGGCGATGTGGTCGCCGAGCACCTGGCGCAGCGCCTCGTGCAGCAGATGGGTCGCCGAGTGGTTGGCGCGGATCGAGGTGCGGCGGGTGTGATCGACCTCGAGCAGCAGCGGCACGCCGGCCTTGAGGGTGCCGAGCTCGACAGTGCCGAGATGCACGAACAGGTCGCCGGCCTTCTTCTGGGTCTCGGTGACGCGGAAGCGCACCCCCTCCGCCGACAGCACGCCGGTGTCGCCGACCTGGCCGCCGGACTCGCCGTAGAACGGCGTCTGGTTGAGGATGACGATGCCGCTGTCGCCGGCCTTGAGACTGTCGGTCTCCTTGCCGTCCTTGACGAGGGCCGCGACCACGCCCTCGGCGCTTTCGGTCTCGTAGCCGAGGAATTCGGTGGCCCCGAGCCGCTCGCGCAGCGGGAACCAGATCGCTTCCGAGGCGGTGTCGCCCGAGCCGGCCCATGACGCGCGCGCCTTCTCGCGCTGCTTCTCCATCGCGGCATTGAAGCCGTCGACATCGACGTCGATGCCGCGGGCGCGCAGCGCGTCCTGCGTCAGGTCGAGCGGGAAGCCGTAGGTATCGTACAGCGTAAAGGCAGTGTCGCCCTTGAGGCGGTCACCCGAGGCGAGCGAGCGGCTCTCCTCGTCGAGGATCGACAGTCCCCGCTCCAGCGTCTTGCGGAAGCGGGTCTCTTCCAGCCGCAGCGTCTCCTCGATCAGCGCCTCGGCGCGCATCAGCTCCGGATAGGCCTGGCCCATCTCGCGCACCAGCGCCCACACCAGGCGATGCATCAGCGGCTCGCGCGCGCCGAGCAGCTGGGCATGGCGCATGGCGCGGCGCATGATCCGGCGCAGCACGTAGCCGCGGCCTTCGTTCGACGGCAGCACGCCGTCGGCGATCAGGAACGAGGATGCGCGCAGATGGTCGGCGATGACGCGCAGCGACGCCTTCTGCGGGCCGTCGGCGTCAGCGCCGGTGAGATCGGAGATGGCGCGGATCAGCGAGGCGAACAGGTCGATGTCGTAGTTGTCGTGCTTGCCCTGCAGCACGGCGGCGATGCGCTCCAGCCCCATGCCGGTGTCGATCGAGGGCTTCGGCAGCGCATTGCGCACGCCGCCGGCGACCTGCTCGAACTGCATGAACACCAGGTTCCAGATCTCGATGAAGCGGTCACCGTCCTGGTCCGCCGAGCCGGGAGGCCCGCCGAAGATGTGCTCGCCGTGGTCGTAGAAGATCTCCGAGCACGGGCCGCACGGGCCGGTGTCGCCCATCTGCCAGAAATTGTCGGAGGTCGGGATGCGGATGATCTTGGATTCCGGCAGGCCGGCGATCTTCTTCCACAGGCCGAACGCCTCGTCGTCCTCGGAGTACACCGTGACCATCAGGCGGTCCTTCGGCAGACCGTACTCCCTGGTGATCAGGTTCCAGGCGAGCTCGATGGCACGGTCCTTGAAGTAGTCGCCGAACGAGAAGTTGCCGAGCATCTCGAAGAAGGTGTGATGCCGCGCGGTGTAGCCGACATTATCGAGGTCGTTGTGCTTGCCGCCGGCGCGCACGCATTTCTGCGAGGTGGTGGCGCGCTGGTAGGAGCGCTTCTCCAGCCCCGTGAAAACGTTCTTGAACTGCACCATGCCGGCGTTGGTGAACATCAACGTCGGATCGTTGCGCGGCACCAGCGGCGACGATGGCACCACCTCGTGGCCGTTCTTTGCGAAATAGTTGAGGAACGCAGACCTGATCTCGTTAACGCCGCTCATATCCGTCCAATCGCACCGTCCGGGCCGTTCAGCGTCCCGGATACCTGAACATCCGCGCTGAATGCGCTAAAGTTTGCTGATCGGGGCGGATCCGCGCCGGCGGCAGGCCGCCGCGCCGACATCGCCCCGTTTGAGAGACCGCCCGCAAGTATGGCGCGGCAGGCCCCTTTTGTCCTGCACAGCTTTTACTGGCCGAACGCCCCCCTGTCCAGAAAACGGCCATTTCTGGGGCATGAATTCGGCGCACCGCTCAAAGGCTTACCCCTCCCCAACAAGAACCGTTGATAGCCCCCCGGGGCGCGTTGACAGGGGGCTGCGGGCCGTGTTCTCTCCCCGCCAGACGTACCATCGTCACGTCGGGAGAGACCGGCCTTGATCGGCCGGCGCCGAAGGAGCAACCGCCCCGGAAACTCTCAGGCAAAAGGACCGCGTGATGGAACGACATCTGGAAAGCGACGCGGCCGGGTAACCCCGGAAAGGCGTCCGCCGACGGGATAATACTCTCAGGCACAGCGACAGATGGGGCTTCGACGGATTTTGGGGATGGTCCCCGGCCGTCAGGAGTCCGCCCGATGTCCGCGTCCGTTCCCTCCTCCAGTGCCCTGAACCGCACGCCCCTCCACGCCCTGCATCTTGCGCTGGGCGGCAAGATGGTGCCGTTCGCCGGCTATGACATGCCCGTGCAGTACCCGCTGGGCGTGCTGAAGGAACATCTCCACACCCGCGCCAGCGCCGGCCTGTTCGACGTCTCCCACATGGGCCAGATCCGGCTGCGGCCAAAGTCCGGCCGTCTGGAAGACGCCGCGCTGGCGCTGGAGCGCCTGGTGCCGCAGGACATCCTCGGCCTCGCCCCCGGCCGGCAGCGCTACGCCCAGTTCACCAACGACCGGGGAGGCATCCTCGACGACCTCATGGTGTCGAACGGCGTTGACCACCTGTTCCTGGTGGTCAACGCCGCCTGCAAGGCCGACGACGAGGCCCATCTGCGGGCGCACCTGTCGGACGCCTGCGAGATCGAGGTGCTCGCCGATCGCGCGCTGATCGCGCTGCAGGGCCCGCAGGCCGCCGAGGTGCTGGCGGCACAGTCGCCGACCACCGCCGCCATGCGCTTCATGGATTGCGGCCCGCACGAGGTGTTGGGCGTCGCCTGCACCGTGTCCCGCTCCGGTTACACCGGCGAGGACGGCTACGAGATTTCCGTGCCGGCCGCTGACGCGGTGGCGCTTGCCGAAAAGCTGCTGGCGCGCGAGGACGTGCAGCCGATCGGCCTCGGCGCCCGCGACAGCCTGCGGCTCGAGGCGGGCCTGTGCCTCTACGGCCCCGACATCGACATCGCCACGACGCCGGTCGAGGCCGCGCTGGAGTGGTCGATCCAGAAGGCGCGCCGTGCTGGCGGCGCCCGCGCCGGCGGTTTCCCCGGCGCCGACGTGATCCTGCGCCAGCTCGCGCAGGGCGCGCCGCGCCGCCGCGTCGGCCTCCTGGCGGAAGGGCGCGCGCCGGTGCGCGGCCACACCGCGCTGTTCGTCCATGCCGACGATCCGGCGCAAGCCGGCCTCGTCACCTCCGGCGGCTTCGGCCCGAGCCGAATCGCGCCGGTCGCCATGGGTTATGTGCCCGCCGCCTTTGCCGAAATCGGCACGCAGCTGTTCGCCGAGGTGCGCGAGCAGCGCCTGCCGCTGCGCGTCGCGCCGATGCCGTTCGTGCCCCACGCCTACAAACGCTGAATTTGACGACCGAGAGAGGAATTTGGTCATGACCACGCTTTTCACCGCCGACCATGAATGGCTGAAGATCGACGGCGACGTCGCCACCGTCGGCATCACCGACTACGCCCAGACCCAGCTCGGTGACGTGGTGTTCGTCGAGCTGCCCAAGGTCGGCCGCCAGCTCAAGAAAGCGGAAGCCGCCGCCGTGGTCGAATCGGTCAAGGCCGCCTCCGACGTCTATGCGCCGCTCACCGGCGAGATCGTCGCCATCAACGACGCGCTGGCCGCCGACCCGGCGCTGGTGAACTCCGATCCGGCCGGCGATGCCTGGTTCTTCAAGATCAAGATCGCGGACAAGGGCGAGCTCGCCGGCCTGATGGACGAGGCCGCCTACAAGGCCCACACCGCCTGATCCCCTGACGCATCGCCGCCGCACGCCGAAAGCCAGAGAGACCGCCATGACCACGCCGCGCCAAGGACACGCCGCCCACCCCGCCCCGACGGCGGGCCGCGCCGGATCGAACCTGCCGCCGAACGAGGCCGCGACCACCTTCGTGCGCCGCCACATCGGCCCGGCGCCGCGTGACATCGACGCCATGCTGGAGACGGTGGGCGCCAAGAG
This sequence comes from Pseudomonadota bacterium, assembly GCA_040756765.1. Lineage (GTDB taxonomy): Bacteria > Pseudomonadota > Alphaproteobacteria > Rhizobiales > Xanthobacteraceae > Bradyrhizobium_A. The sequence goes on from JBFLYG010000008.1 coordinate 162,101, forward strand.
CCTGACCGCGCTGATGGACGAGACGCTGCCGGCGTCGATCCGCCAGAAAGCCCCGCTCGATCTCGGCACCGCGCTGAGCGAAAGCGGCGCGCTCGCCCACATGAGCGCGCTCGCCGAGCGCAACAGCATCGTCACCTCGCTGATCGGCCAGGGCTATTCCGGCACGCTGCTGCCGGCGGTGATCCAGCGCAACATCCTGGAAAATCCCGCCTGGTACACGGCGTACACGCCTTACCAGCCGGAGATCAGCCAGGGCCGGCTCGAGGCGCTGTTCAACTTCCAGACCATGGTGTGCGACCTCACCGGCCTCGACGTCGCCAACGCCTCGCTGCTCGACGAGGGCACCGCGGCGGCGGAGGCGATGGCGCTGGCGCATCGTTCGGCGCAAGCTAAGAGCACCGCCTTCTTCGTCGACCACGAGGTGCATCCGCAGACGCTGGCGGTGCTGCGCCAGCGCGCCGAACCGCTGGGCTGGAGCGTGACGGTCGGCGATCCCCGCGATCTTGCGACCGCCGAGGTGTTCGGCGGCCTGCTGCAATATCCGGGCACGCACGGCACGGTGCGCGACCTGCGCCCGGCGATCGCCGCGCTCAAGGCCAAGGGGGCGCTCGCAATCGTCGCCGCCGACCCGCTGGCGCTGACGCTGCTCGCCTCCCCCGGCGATCTCGGCGCCGACATCGCCATCGGGTCGACCCAGCGCTTCGGCGTGCCGATAGGCTATGGCGGCCCGCACGCCGCCTACATGGCGGTGCGCGACGCGCTCAAGCGCTCGCTGCCCGGCCGCATCGTCGGCCTGTCGATCGATTCCCGCGGCGCGCCGGCCTATCGCCTCGCGCTGCAGACCCGCGAGCAGCACATCCGCCGCGAGAAGGCGACCTCCAACATCTGCACCGCGCAGGTGCTGCTCGCCGTGATCGCCTCGATGTATGCGGTCTATCACGGCCCCGAGGGCCTTGCGCACATCGCCCGCACCGTGCACCGCCGCACCGCGGTGCTCGCCGCGGGCCTCAAGAAGCTCGGCTATGCGCCGCTGTCGCAGCACTTCTTCGACACCGTGACGGTTCAGGTGAACGGCGAGCGCACGAAAATCATCTCCCACGCCGCGCACGAGAAGATCAACCTGCGGCTCGATGCCACCACCGTGAGCATCGCGCTCGACGAGACCACGACGGTGGACATCGTGGAGCGGGTGTGGCGCAGCTTCGGCGGCAACCTCAGCTATGCCGCGGTCGAGGCCGAGGCGGTCGAGGCGCTGCCGGCGGACTTGAAGCGCACCAGCGCCTACCTCACCCACCCGGTGTTCAACACCCACCGCTCCGAAACCGAGCTCTTGCGCTACATGCGCAAGCTGTCGGACCGCGACCTCGCGCTCGACCGCGCCATGATCCCGCTGGGCTCGTGCACCATGAAGCTCAACGCCACCACCGAGATGATCCCGGTGACCTGGCCGGCGTTCGGCGCGCTGCATCCGTTCGTGCCGCGCGAGCAGGCGGCGGGCTATCACGCGATGTTCGCCCAGCTCGAGCGCTGGCTGATCGACGTCACCGGCTATGACGCGATCTCGCTGCAGCCGAATTCCGGCGCGCAGGGCGAATATGCCGGTCTGCTGGCGATCCGCGCCTACCACGCCTCCCGCGGCGAAGCACACCGCACCATCTGCCTGATCCCGTCCTCGGCGCACGGCACCAACCCGGCGTCCGCCAGCATGGTCGGCATGGACGTCGTGGTGGTGAGCTGCGACGCGCGCGGCGACGTCGACGTCGACGACCTCCGCCGCAAGGCCGAGCAGCACAGCGACAAGCTCGCGGCCGTGATGATCACCTATCCCTCGACCCATGGCGTGTTCGAGGAGCACATCCGCGAGATCTGCGACATCGTCCACGCCCATGGCGGCCAGGTCTATCTCGACGGCGCCAACATGAACGCCCAGGTCGGCCTCGCCCGCCCCGGCGACTACGGCGCCGACGTCAGCCATCTCAACCTGCACAAGACGTTCTGCATCCCGCATGGCGGCGGTGGCCCGGGCGTGGGCCCGATCGGCGTCAAGGCGCATTTGAAGCCGTTCCTGCCCGGCCATCCGGCCATCGACGGCGGCACATCCCCGGTCGGCCCGGTGGCGGCGGCGCCCTACGGCTCGGCTTCGATCCTGGTGATCTCCTACATCTACATGCTGATGATGGGCGGCGACGGCCTGAAGCGCGCGACCGAGGTCGCCATCCTCAACGCCAACTACATCGCCAAGCGCCTCGAGCCGCACTTCCCGGTGCTCTATCGCAACATCCGCGGGCGCGTCGCACACGAATGCATCGTCGATCCCCGGCCGCTGAAAGCGACCAGCGGCGTCACCGTCGACGACATCGCCAAGCGGCTGATCGACCATGGCTTCCATGCCCCGACGATGAGCTTCCCGGTGCCGGGCACGCTGATGATCGAACCGACGGAATCGGAATCCAAGGCCGAGCTCGACCGCTTCTGCGACGCCATGATCGCGATCCGCCACGAGATCGCCGAGGTGGAGAACGGCCGCTTCGCCATCGAAGCCTCGCCGCTGCGCCACGCGCCGCACACCGTGCACGACATCGCTGACGACAACTGGAACCGGTCTTACACGCGCGCCGAAGGCTGCTTCCCGGCGGGCTCCGCGCGCCAGGACAAGTACTGGTCGCCGGTCGGCCGCGTCGACAACGTCTACGGCGACCGCAACCTCGTCTGCTCCTGCCCGCCGATCGAGGACTACGCCCAGGCGGCGGAGTAAGGCAGCGGAGAACGACGACGAGTGAACACCCACAAACGACAAAGGCCGCGCTCAAAGCGCGGCCTTTTCTCTTCCGTCACTGATGACCGATTTACCTCTTCTTGAAGAGATCAATCACATCGATAGCGTCAGTCGGAAGTGCAACGCCAGCCATTTCCAATGCCTTCAAAAACTGGCGAATTGCGTCATCGAACTCTTCCAGAGAGATCGCCTTCTCAACGGGCATCACATACGTACGCAGTTTGCGCTTCTCGCCATCCGGCGCACTAATATCGATGATTAGCGGTATTGGATCATTCGGGTCATCGATACAGTGAAGCTCATGCACGCCCCGGGCAAGAAACCGGACTTGATCTGGAAGCAAGCTCTGCCCTTTGCGGGCATTGATCAGGACCGCATAAGCCTGACCATCGACCCACCAAACGCCCTTTATGCTCGGCTTAAACCAGAAGCCGAGCACCTTGGTAGGTCGCAGTGGATGGCGGTACCATCGCCCCCGCCCCCCGAAGAATCCTTTCAGAAGACGGGCAACATCCTGAAGATTGCTGTTCTTCCAATCGGCTTCATACTTGTTGAATTCCGATGTGATGAACGTCTCGGTGGCGTACCCCGCGACGATTGGTTCCAGCCGGGGCCAGATCATGCCGTATGACATGAACGACTTGCCAGCAAGACGATCAATCAAATTACTCGCAGTGCGGGCAGCGTCCATGCCGACCACAGACGGGTGCGCAAACTTCGGGAAATCCAAAAGCTCAAAATACTTTCCGCGCCCCAACATCTATGGTCCTCCATGCGACACGGGAGCCGAACAGCGAGAAGTAATTTGATTCGCTGGGGCCGGGCAATGCAAAACCATAGGATCAATGACGCGTGGCGGACTTATCCACTCCAATCATGTGCCGGCGAATAAGTTGATTCGGGATACGAGGGCTTAACGTCGGGTCGGCGAGATGTGCCCGATACACGATGTCCCATGGACCGTTTGGTTCGTGCGAAAGCGAAACAAGTTGGCCAGTTGTGAAATGGCTGTAGTTTAAGAATTCATCGCTAATTATTTTTCGGTGTTCTTCACGAATATCCTCAAAAGGCACAGGGATACGCTTCCCCGATGCATAATCTAGATATTCGGCTGGTGCAGTTATAGGCCCCTCTTTGTGCACCTTGAAAGCATCGAACACAGGACGAATAACTGGACCAAACTGCCAAGCTTCGAAGTGATTGCGAATTAGACCATCAGGCAGTTGCCGCAGGGCGGAAACCTGAATGAAGTAGAGCAACTTGTTGATACGGAGATTGGTGATAGCGAACTCGACCGGATCGAAATTCGCTAGGAGATAATTGCAGACCTTGCGAGCTTCGTACATGACGAGACCGTTTAAAAGTGGAGCTTCTAGCTCTATAGCTGCAGCTGCATGAATGATGTCCGTGACAGACCTACCTTCCCCGGAATCAACAGGCCGCTCCTACGCTGCACAGAATACCTATTGAAGTGACAAAAATCCAAATATTTGAAAATACGACGCTATTTCTTTCAGAACGCCAAGCATCACACAACGCCGCAGACCAACGACAGCGGGCGCTGAAGACATCGGCAACTCAATGTCCGCAGCGCCCGTGTGTTCGAAACTCAAGTCTTCAGATCAACTCAAGCTCCAAAGGTCCTGACGACCAGTCTTGAGCCGCACGCCCGATCGCGTCGGGCGTGGCGTTTGTCCGCCAGCCGGATTCCACCCTCGCGGTTGCCCCGCGAAGCGGCTGTCGGGCGAAGCGCGTGGCTCCCGTGCCGCCCGGACGAAAGCTTAGTCTTCCGCCGGCTCCTCGCCGTCGGCATCGCGCTCCGGCGTGCCGGCGAGGATCTGGTCGGCGATCAGGCCCGAGTTCTGGCGGATCGACGTCTCGATCTTGGTGGTGATGTCCGGGTTGGCCTTGAGGAACGATTTGGCGTTCTCGCGGCCCTGGCCGAGGCGCTGGCTGTCATAGGAGAACCAGGCGCCCGACTTCTCGACGATGCCGGCCTTGACGCCGAGATCGAGGATTTCGCCCATCTTGGACACGCCCTCGCCGTACATGATGTCGAACTCGACCTGCTTGAACGGCGGCGCCAGCTTGTTCTTCACCACCTTGACACGGGTGGTGTTGCCGACCACTTCGTCGCGCTCCTTGATGGCGCCGATGCGGCGGATGTCGAGGCGGACGGAGGCATAGAATTTCAGCGCGTTGCCGCCGGTGGTGGTCTCGGGCGAGCCGTACATCACACCGATCTTCATGCGGATCTGGTTGATGAAGATCACCATGGTGTTGGACTTGTTGATGGACGCCGTCAGCTTGCGCAGCGCCTGGCTCATCAACCGCGCTTGCAGGCCGGGCAGCGCTTCGCCCATCTCGCCCTCGAGCTCGGCGCGCGGCACGAGCGCGGCGACCGAATCGATGATCAGCACGTCGACCGCGCCCGAGCGCACCAGCGTGTCGGCGATCTCCAGCGCCTGCTCGCCATGGTCCGGCTGCGAGATCAGGAGCTCGTCGACATTGACGCCGAGCTTGCGGGCATAGACCGGGTCGAGCGCATGTTCGGCGTCGATGAAGGCGCAGATGCCGCCCTTCTTCTGGGCCTCCGCGACGCAGTGCAGCGCCAGCGTGGTCTTGCCCGACGATTCCGGTCCGTAGATTTCAACGATGCGGCCCTTGGGCAGGCCGCCGACGCCGAGCGCGATGTCGAGGCCGAGCGACCCCGACGAGATCGTCTCGATGTCCATCGACTTGTCGCTCTTGCCGAGCTTCATCACAGATCCCTTGCCGAACTGACGTTCGATCTGGGACAGCGCCGCGCTCAAAGCCTTTGATTTGTCCATGGAAGTTCCTTCAACGATACGCAAAGCGGGCTGAGACATCGGTCGCGCTCCTTATGAACGGGATTCGCCGGGTGGACAATCAACGGCGGCGGGGATTCGGATCGGCTTCAACGATGAAAATACCGTACCCTATTTGTTCCCTGTTCGCAATATGTTCTTTTGTCGATTTCCGTGATTGCCGCGCCTGAAATCTGGAGGCACTTGAGCTCCAGGAGGCTCCCGCCCGTTCGGATCAGGCCAGCGTCGCCGCCTTCCTCGCTTTCTTCTCCCGTTGCACCAGATAGCCCGCCAGCATGGCGAGCGGCTGCGTGACGAAGACACTGCGGACATGCCACAGGCTGTAAGTGTACACGGCTTCGCTGACTTCGGTGAGCCGCCCGTGGTTCGCCAGGTAGAAATGCCCGTCGATGATCCTGCCATTGACGGCGTCACCCCCGAGCGCGACGGCAACGATGACAAAGCTCAGAAAATTCACGATGCCAATGACGCCGGTCGTCATCAGGATGCGATAGCGGAGGTCAGACATCGGCGTGCCCCGGATGGCCCAGGCAAGGGCAGGAAAAAGGGGGTCTGGCTTGGCGCATCCCCCTGCGGAACGAGGACATGATGCTTCGGCCGAATGGAACAAGACGTCGTGTTTGAATAATTTTTTGCCGGCCCGTCACGGGCAGGCTCTTCGCGCCTGAGCCACACCGCCCCGGCGGGTGGCTCACCCGTGGCGCGTCATGCCCGTTGATGTCCCCCACACCTCCGGAAACATCCGTAGTTTCCCTGAGGCACCGGCAGCGGGATAAGTCTGGTCCATGGGACACCCTGTCGTATTCCTGTGCCCGGACACCGGCCTGAAAGTGCAGCATTGGCTGGAGACCCCGGCGGATGACACGCGCCAGCCGACCTACGTCTCCGTGGCGTGCGCGGCCTGCACCAATGTGCATTTCATCAACAGCACCAGCTGCAAAGTGCTCGGCGACGACAAGCGATAGGGCCGCGTGCGCCCGCTACGGCAGCGCCCGCACCAGGTGGATGGCCGCGACCAGCGCTCCCACCGACAGCACCACCGACGCCAGCATGTAGGCGAGCGACGCAAGGCCCTGGCCGCGCTCGATCAGCACGAAGGCATCCAGCGAGAAGGTCGAAAACGTGGTGTAGCCGCCGCAAATGCCAACGGTGAGGAAGATCCGCGCGGTCTGCGACAGGTCCCACTTGGTGGCGAACAGGCCGATGAACGCCCCGATCAGGAACGAGCCGGTGACGTTGATGAACAGCGTGCCCCAGGGAAATGCGCTGCCGAGCAGCCGGCCCGAGCCGACGCCGACGAGATAGCGCGCCACCGATCCCAGTGCGCCGCCGGCCGCCACCGCGAGAATGAATTGAGGTTCCATTTGCCCATGCTCCTTCCTGCGCGTCACGCGCAACGCTAGGAGTCATCAGCCACCATGGCGGTTGTCGGGGGAACCCCATCCCCATCAAGAATGGCCGGCAGGCTAGCAGTCCGGCCGCAGAGCACAAGCCCCCGGGGACAGCAAAGCTTCATCGGCACGGCGAGACGCGGTGGCGCTACCGCGCCCCCGATTTTCGACGGCCGCCACGCGCAGTTGACGCTTTTCCCCGCCCCTCTTACGCTCGCAGGCACATTTGCGCATCATGCGGCCGTTTTCATCCCGCCGCGCCCGTTTCAGTTCGTGACATTTTCAGACCCCGCTCATTTGCCGCCAGGGAGATTGCCGATGCCCCGCACCATTGTCGCCCACCGGATCCACGTATCCCCCGACGGCAAGACCATCACCGCCATTCACGAACGGACGCGCGGCGAGGAGTGCCTGGTTCAGGTCACCTTCGACCCGGACGGCAATCCCATCTTCGGCTGTGCCAGCGACGGCTGCAGCGGCGAGTGCCAGCTGCGCAGCAGCGGCACCGAGTACTGGTGCGCCTGCGTGGTCCCGGCCGAACGATAACTCCCCCGATCGCCCCGCCGCCGCGCGCCTCCCCGCAGCCGCAATCGGGGAGCAAACGATTGCGCCGCGTGACAGCCGGCAATTGATCCAGATCAATGTGACCGGACCGGTCCTATGAGATCGTTTGCGCTGGTCAGGGTGCGTGTCGTTGTGGGGGGCCCATGCCTCGATATTATTTCCACTTCAAGGACGGCTCTCTTTTCAAGGACGAGGAAGGCGAGGATCTCAGCAACGTCGAGCTCGCCCGCTGCCATGCGCGGCAGCTGGCGCTCGAGCTCGCCTCCGGCGGCGAACGGGCCGGCTGCATCGTCGTCGCCAACGATACCGACCCCTTGTTCGCGGTGCCGCTGCCGCGTCAGCTCTATGAGATGAAGATCGGAACGCGAGTGCATTGCGCGTCCTGATCCACGGCGATCGCCCGACCCGCCCTGCGTCACGCTGCGCGATCGGTCATCCGATCGACAATGCCGCATGCCGATCCCACAACCGGATCCCACACCGTGAGACGCGCGCGCGTGCGCCAAGCGGCTGTGCAAAGCCCCCGCAAGTCGTGGAACAAAAGCCGTATCCTTCGTGTTCCAACTTCACCGTCAGCCGCGGTTGTGCCATGGAAGAGGCACAGAGGTACTGACGAACCGTCGCAATGACCGTTGCGAACATCATCGATCGGATTCGTTTCAGTCGGTTTGGGGACAGATGGGAATGGCGCCAGAGCATGACGACACCAAGGGTCGGAACGAGGAGGCTCTGCGCACGGCCGAAGCGCTTCGCCTCGTCAGGGCGTTTCACAATGTCGATAACCCGCTGGTGCGCGAAGCCCTGATCGTGATCGCCGAGCAGCTCGGCGCCAGCAAGGAGCGCCTGCAATAGCGGGCGCGGCCGTGCGATCACCAACAAGGTAAGACCGCCTGACGGCGCGGTTTATTCCATAACGGGAACGTGCGTGGGCGAGCCGGCGGAATGTCCGGTAGCCGACCTTTTTGCTGTTGCGACTCAGCGCATTCCCAAGTCCGATGGCGACACCGGAGGGCCTGGGAGAACTGATCCATGAACAGCCCATTTGCGGTCGCCGCCCATATCGGGCCAGCTTGCCTCGAAATGAAACGGCTCGCTGAAAAAGCCAACCTGACACTGCTGGCGCATATCCTCGACATGGCCAGCCTGCAGGCGTCCAAGGATCAACTCGCCGCGCTCTCGCCTCCCGCCGACACGACGCCGGATACCGCCGTGCGGCTGCACAGCGTGCGCGGCGGGCTCGCCGGCAAGGCGCGCGACGTCGTGCGCTGAACCGCGCTTTCGACGCGGAATGGCCCGACAGCGCTCATCATGGGCGTGACGCGCGGGAGCTGCGCAAATTTCAAGCATACGTCTGCGACCGATCACGGACCAGGCACAACGGGCTTCTGAGAATCGACGTGATATTTTAGGATTGCGCCGCTGTCGGACGTCCCCGTTCCTGCAGAGCGCGTGACGGTTCGGGTTCGACGGCCTGACAAGCTCCGTTGCTTCATTCCGTTGCTGCATGACGTCATCATTGGCTTCTACGTCTTTGCTCGCGGCCCGGCAGCCCCGGGTCGGTCGCCGACTTTTGCATCAAACTCGCCATGTCGCAGGGCTTGCGCGAGGCCACAACGAGGTGGGGAAAGTCATGAACTGGGGGAAATTCAGCGAGAACATGTCTGACGATCCGGACGCGGGGGCGCCCACGGGCTGCAAGACGGACCGCAATGCGTTCAGCGCCGAGGAAGGCCTGGAACTGCTCGCACTGTTCCAGACCATCCGCCAGCGCGCCGACCGGCGTGCGGCCCTCGACCTGGTTCGCCAGGTCGCCGCGTGCAGCGGCATGATCGCGGACGCCATGGCGAAACCGCACGCCTGACGGCCGCGCATCACGACCTCATCGATCCCCGGCGGCCGCGCCGAAACGACGCGGCCGCCGCCTTGATGATGCCTGCCCATGCCGGCACGGTGCCGCAGCGCCTGTTCCGCCGCGCCGGCGTGGAGCGCCGATGCCGATGATGATTCGCCCAGCCGTCGTCGCCGCGCTGCTGATCAGCAGCGCCCTCGCCGTGACGTCACCCGCCGAGGCTGAGAGCAGCCTGCGCGCCGGACGGCTGACCGGCACGGTGAGCATCCGCGAGCGCATTGCGCTGCCGCGCGATGCGGTGGTCGAGGTGAGCCTTGTGGATGTCGCCCGGCAGGATGCGCCGTCGCGCCGGATCGCGCGCACCCGGATCGTGACCCGCGGCCGGCAGCCGCCGCTTCCCTTCGTGCTGAACTATCCGGCCGACCGCGGCCGCGGCCACGCGGACTATGCCGTGCAGGCCCGCATCGAAAGCCGCGGCCAGTTGCTGTTCATCACCGACACCCGCGCCGCGCCGCCGCCAGAGGGGCGGCTCGACCTGCTGCTGGTGCGGGCGAGCCGCTGACGCGCCCCTATTGCGGGCTGGTCGGGGATTTGGCCTGGGTGGTTTTCGGAGCCTTGGGCTGCGCCGGCTTGGCCGCCTTGGCCGCGGGCTTCGCAGTATCCGCGCCACGAACGGAGCCCCAGGGATCGGAACTCGCCTTGCCGTCCGGAATCGTCTTCAGCGATTCCTTGTAGTCGCGCTCCAGCGCCTTTTCCCGCTCGATCTGATCGGGCGTTTTCGACGGCGTCTCCGGAATGATGCTGGTGCCAAGGCTCTGGGCGGCAGCCGGCCCTGCCAGCAGCACCGCCATCATCGCCATACGAAACGTCTTCACGCGTCATCTCCCGTGCTGTCATTCGCGCCCGGCGCAACCTACCCAATCGCGCGCCGGGAGGAAACCGGCCCCGGCCGCGTCCGGGCGATGCAAAACCGGCCGTGCCCCCTCCCCAAATCCCGCGTCACGCCGGTGCCCTGTCTCCACCGGACCGCCCCGTTGCCGCAAGCCCCAGGGGCATTCGGAAGACATCAAGGACACCAGCAAGATCAAAGCGCTAGTGTGGCTGATGTCGCGCACCTGCCTCCGGGAGGCCTGCTGAAAAGGAGTAGGCAATTGCGAGACGCCACACTAGGGTGCCCGGCGGCATCACATCGGAGCCACAATTGTCGCGTGTCCCTTGCGGGCGCGACCGCGCCGCCGCCCGATCCCGGCCGGCACGAGGTGGCTTCCGGACCCCGACGAGGAGACTGGCATGAAACAGGTTCTGATCGCCCTCTCGATCCTGGCGCTGGCGACACCCGCTATCGCCGCTCCCGTCAGAGGCGGTGACGGTCCGGCGCCGCCGACCGAATCCCAGACCCGCGCCGCGGCCCGCAAGGCCAAGGAGGACGAGAAGGCCTACAAGGATGCGCTCGACCGCATTCCCACCTCCAGCAAGAAGCAGGACCCCTGGGACAAGATGCGGTGAGACCGGCGGCGCCATTCCCGGCGATCTGTGCCTGATGACTCCACGAAAGATTAACGCTAGCGGTCTAACGTACCGCACGGCTGGATTGTGTGCGCGGACGAGCAAACCGCACTGCCGCCGGGAGACCTCGGGTCAGGACCATGGAAGAGCATCGCGCCACCCCGCGACAGCGGGTTCTCAAGGCGGGCACCATCTCGTTCAACGGTGACGCCGGCATCAGCTGCACCGTGCGCAACCTGTCCGCCACCGGGGCGGCGCTCGAGGTGGCGTCCCCTCTCGGCATTCCCAACCAGTTCACGCTGGTATTCGACGGCGACCGCCACGCGCGCGCCTGCCATATCGTCTGGCGCAAGGAGCGGCGGATCGGCATTGCGTTCGACGAACCGTGACGGCCACCGGCACAGCGGCGCCCCGGCTCGCATGACGACAGCGCCGCCGGAAGTACCTGCTCCCGACGCCGGATCAGTCTCTCTTAACTGGCGCGTTACGCGCGCCTGACGGCCTTGCCGGACGCCGCCGCGACCGCCTTGGTCGCCGGCGCCAGCCATTCCATCGTCGGCGCATAACGACAATTGGCATCGCCGGGCTGCAGCGGCGGCGCGCCGGGCTTGATGTCCACGCCCATCACCGCACGGGCCGAGCCGAAGCTCACCACGATGATGTCGCGGGTGCGCTGATCCGGGCGCGGCTGGGCGTCCTCGATGCGCAGCAGGCCGGGCTCGTTGAGCCGCAGCTTGCCGGCCTTCCACCATTTGCCGGTGCGGGCGTCGCGGAAATCGTCGACCGTCTCGCCGGTGAAGGCGATCTGGTTGGCCGTGACGCGATAGCCATGACGGGCAAAGTAGGCGACGATGTCGTCGTCGCTCATCCGAATCCGTTCGCGAGCGTTCTGCATGCCGTGCCCTCTTCCCCCAGAGCCCCGGACGCGCCGTCGTTGCGGCGCCCGATCGCGGGCCGTAGCTGTTGAGCAGTCTCGAAGCAACGCAACCTTGACGTAAGGTAGAATAGTGCCTTTCAAACTTGAGCAAATCGTTGCCAGGTTCGCTCGATTTGCGCCACGCGCAGTCATGGTGAAGAAAGCGTGAAGATCCGGCCGGCAATTTGAAACGCTTCACGCACTTAATTTTTCGATCTGCCACCTAAGGTTGCTCCATCACAGGGGATGACGTGCCGCAAGGGGAACGCGGCCGCATGGGATGGACAGCGTGATCGACATCACCGACATGACGCAGCGAACCGGCGCACGGCGCGACATCGCCGGCCGGCAGGACGGCCGCGGACCTGCGCGCACGCCCGGCTATCTGGCGAGCGGCGCGCCGCAACTGCGCGACGTGCCGCCGCGCCGCGACCACATGGTGCCGCTCGCCGAGATCGCGTTCGAGCCCTGGCAGCGCCTCGCTGACGCCGCGATCGAGCCCAATGGCTACTACCTGCCCGACTGGGAAGCGGCGGTGAACGCGTTCGCACGCGGCCGCGGCGGCGCCTTCGCCCTTACCGCCTGGGGCGGCGCCAATGAAGCGACCGGCGCCGCGCGGCTGATCGGCCTGCTGCCGGTGGTGTCCGCCTGGCGCGCCTACAAAATTCCGCTGCCGGCGCTGGTCAGCGCCGACCCCTATGGCGCGCTCGGCACGCCGCTGCTCGACCGCACCGCCGCCGAGGACGCCGCGCGCCGCCTGATGCGGCAGGCGCGCGACGCCGGTCAGCATGCGCTGATCCTGCGCGAGGTGCCGCTCGAGGGACCGGCGCTCGCGGCCTTCACGCGCGTGCTCGCTTCGGACGGATTGCACCTGCGCGTGCTGCAGGCCTGGCGGCGCGCGGCGCTCGATGCCACCGGCGACGCCGAGGCGCGGCTCGGCGAAGGCCTCAGCCACAAGAAGCTGAAGAATTTGCGCCGGCTCCGCCACCGCCTCGGCGAGCACGGCGAGGTCACCTTCAAAGTCGCCTCGCGTCCCGACGAGATCGGGCCCGCGCTCGACGCGTTTCTCGCGCTGGAAGCGCGCGGCTGGAAGGCGCAGCGCGGCACTGCGCTTGCCCAGCACGACGGCGACGTCAGATTCATGCGATCGGCCACCGCGGCGCTCGCCGCCCGCGGCGCCTGCGAGATCGTCACGCTGACGGCCGGCGACACGCCGGTCGCGGCCGGCGTGGTGCTGCGTCATCAGGGCCGTGCGTTCTGGTTCAAGATCGGCATCGACGAGCGCTTCGCCAAGATCTCGCCCGGCGTGCAGCTCGCCCTCGACCTGACGCGGCACCTGTGCGCCGACGACGTCATCGCGGACGCGGATTCCACCGCCGTGCCCGACCATCCGATGATCGATCCGATCTGGAGCGCGCGCCTTGCCGTCGGCGACGTGCTGATCCCGCTCAAGCGCAACGATCCGATGCCGGCAGTGATCCACGGCGCGCTGCGCCTGCGCGAGGCCGCGCGCACGCCGGCCCGCCGTCTCGTCCACACCCTCAGAGCGATCAAGGAGCGTCAACAATGAATGCCACGTCGCCGCTGTCACCGGTCATCAGCGCCGCCCACAACGCGCTGCGGCTCGACTTTCCGCTGAAACCGTTCGCCATCCGCCATCAGCTCGCCGGCCACCCGCTGCTGACCCTGCCGGCCATCGCCCGCCTCGCCGCCGGCCTGCCGCGCGACCACATCGAGTACAATTCCGGCGACGCCGCGATCAGCCAGGATCCGGACACGGTGAAGCTGGTGCCGCTCGACCCGGTCGAGGTCGTCAACCGCATCGAGACCGCCGGCGCCTGGATGGTGCTGAAGCGGATCGAAACTGCGCCGGCCTACCGCGCGCTGCTCGAGGACACGCTGCTGTCGGTCGCCCGCGCCCGTGGCTTCAACAGCCTGCGCGATGCCGGCTTCGAGCAGGTCGAAGGCTTCCTGTTCGTGTCGTCGCCGCACTCGACGACGCCGTTCCACCTCGACAGCGAGGACAACTTCTTCGTCCAGATCCACGGCGAGAAGTTCTTCACGATCTACAACAACAACGACCGCTCCATCGTCTCCGACGACGAGATCGAGCGCTCGTTGACCAAGCACCGTAATCTCAAATTCGACGACAGCTTCGCGCCGCGGGGAAAAGAATTCCACCTGTTCGAGGGCGACGGCTGCTTCGTGCCGTACCTGTGGCCGCACTGGGTCCGCACCGCCTCCAGCTACTCGATCTCGGTGGCGATCACCTGGAAGACCGCGGCGGTCCGCCGCACCAACGACCTGCACGTCTGCAACTCGATGCTGCGCAACCTCGGCATGCCGCAGCAGCCGCCCGGCACCCACCCGGCGCTCGACACCGCCAAGCTCGCGCTCTATCGCTCCGCCGTCGGCATGGTGCAGCCGCTTCGTCGCAACGAATCGCTGCGCCGCGTGATCCGCCGCATCGCGCTGGGCAAGCGCGCCAACTACTATCTCAAGGGCGCGTAGCGGCGCGCAAAACCGCATCGAGTGCACGCGCAGGCACACCGCGACAATTCCCTGCGAATTGTCGCGTGCGCCATCGCGCGTGGCGCATGAAAGTGAGACAATTTTAACGGCCCCCGCTGAACACTTCGCGGCAGCCGGCGCACGCGAGGGAGCGCCGGCTGTTTTTCATCCGCGAAGGTGACGCAGTCGCGCAAGACCGACCGCCCTTCGCGATGCGCACCGAGGGGCTTCCATGATCACAATCAACCGTATCGGCTACAAGCTCGGCGCCGCCGCGCTTGTCGGTATCATCGTGTGCGCCGGCATGGCGGTGAACCAGCAGTTGACGCAGCGCGCGATCGCCGACGCCACGCGACGCGCCAACGTCGAGGACAAGATTCGCAAGCACGTCATCGAGGCGGGCGGCGATCTCAATGCCATGCGGCTCGCCAACGCCAACCTGCAGATCGCACGCTCGCCGGCGGAAGCAGCGGCGCTGCGCACCGACATCGACCAGGCGCGCGTGCTGCTGTCGACCCATCTGCAGGAGGCGCTGACGGCGACCTCCGATGCAACGGTGAAGCAGCGCCTCGCCGCGATCCAGCAGGCCGCGACCGACTATGCCGACGCCGCGCGCGAGTTCGCCGAGCTGCAGACCAGAATTCTCGCCGCCAATGGCAAGCGCGCCGAGATCGCCGCGACGTTCGCCAAGACCCTGGAGGCGCTGCGCGCGGCGCCCGCGCTCGCCGGGTCGCCACAGCACACGATCGTCGAGGAGCGCCTGAACAGCGCCGACGGCGCGTTCGCGGCGCTGCGCGAGGCGGCCTGGCACTATGCCGCGACCGCCGATTCCGCGTTGCGCGACGTCATGGACAAGGCCGCCGAGCACACCGCAGCGGAGCTCACCGCCGCCCGCGTAGCGCTCGCCGACGACGGCGCCAGCAGCGATTTCAACGCGCTCGGCGCGGCGCTCACGGCCTATGGCGAGGCCGTGCAGGCGACGGTCGCGAGCCAGAACGACATGGCGAGCGCGATGATGCTCAAGATCCGCCCGGCCGTCGACCAGGCCACCGGCATCATGCACGACGCGGTCGCGTTCGCCGAGCGCGGCGCGCGCGACACCAAGGACGCGGCCGAGACGGAGGCGGCGCGCGCCGGCCGCATCGACTTCGCGCTGTCGCTGGTGGTGATGCTGTCGATGATCGGCGCCGCGGTATTCGCCTTCCTCGGCGTCGCGCGGCCGATCACCCGCCTCACCCGTGCCCTCGGCCGCATGGCCGCGGGCGAGACCGCGCTCGTCATCCCCGGCGCACGCCGCGGTGACGAGATCGGCGACCTCGCCCGCACCGTGGTGGTGATCGCCGACAACGCCGAGGCCAACGCCCGCACCGAGGCCGCCACGCGCATCCGCCAGGACGAGGTGCTCGCCGAGCAGCGGCGGCAGGAGATGCGCCGTCTCGCCGGCGACTTCGAGACCCGCGTCGGCCAGATCGTCGAGACGGTGTCGGCGGCAGCGCATGAACTGGAGACGTCGGCGGGCATGCTCGCCGGCACCGCCACGCGCGCCAGGGAGCTGACGGGTGCGGTGGTCGCCGCCTCCGACGTCGCCTCCAGCAACGTGCAGTCGGTGGCAGCCGCGACCGAGGAACTGAGCACATCGGTCACCGAGATCAGCCGCCAGGTGCAGGAGTCCGCCCGCATCGCCGGCGACGCGGTGACTCAGGCCGAGCGCACCAACGCCCGCGTCGGCGCGCTGGCGCAGGCCGCGAACCGCATCGGCGACGTCGTCGAGCTGATCAACACCATCGCCGGCCAGACCAACCTCCTCGCGCTCAACGCCACCATCGAGGCGGCGCGCGCCGGCGACGCCGGCCGCGGCTTTGCGGTGGTCGCCTCCGAGGTCAAGCTGCTCGCCGAGCAGACGGCGAAGGCGACCGGCGAGATCAGCCAGCAGATCGGCGCCATCCAGGCCGCCACCGGCGAGTCCGTCGGCGCGATCCGCGACATCGGCCAGACCATCGGCCAGATGGCCGAGATCGCCTCCGCCATCGCCGCAGCCATCACGCAGCAGAGCGTCGCGACGCAGGACATCTCCCGCAGCGTCCAGCAGGCCGCCGGAGGCACCCAGCAGGTGTCCGACAACGTCACCGACGTGCAGCGCGGCGCGGAGGAGACCGGCATGGCCTCCTCGCAGGTGCTCACCGCGGCGCAGGCGCTGTCGATCGAAAGCGCCCGCCTCAAGAGCGAAGTCGCCGGCTTCCTCGACACGGTGCGTGCGGCGTGACATGCAGCCGCCACCTCGGGAGCGCGGCCCATTGCCTGGGTGAGCACAGCGACGCCCGGGAGCGAGCAGAGGACATCATCCGGATATCGCTTCGCTCATCCCGGCTGCGATGCTGCTCCGCGCGTGGGCTTCTCCACGTCAGGCCCGTCCCCTCATGGTGAGGAGCGCGGCGAAGACGCGCGTCTCGAACCATGAGGCCGAGGCCGCGCCGTACGGGCCTCATCCTTCGAGACGCCCGCTGCGCGGGCTCCTCTGGATGAGGAGCAAGGCAGAGCACAGCGAAAGATGAAGCGCATGGTCGGGGCAAGATCACGCGTTCAGCACCCATGGCCCGGCTCGTCCCGACCATCCACGTCTTTCCGTGGCCCGACGCGCGGCCCCTCGCCTACTGCGGCTGGCCGGCGAGCTCGGCGGCGACCTGGCGGATGGCGGCGGCGAGCTGGTCGGCCGGCTGGGCGCCGGAAATGCCGTACTTTCCGCCGAGGATGAAGGTCGGCACGCCGCTGACGCCGGCGCGCGCGGCGGCCTCGGCCTGACGCGAGATCAGGTCGACGTCTTCGTCAGTCGCAAGGCGCCGGCGAACGTCGTCGGCGTCGAGGCCGACATCGGCCGCCGCCTGCACCAGCACCTCGCGATCGGTGAGATCGCCGCCGTCGCGGAAATACAGCTCCATCAGCCGCTGCTTCATCGCCGCCGCCTTGCCGGAGGCATCCGCCCAGTGGATGAGGCGATGGCAATCGATGGTGTTGGGCTGGCGCTGCACGCTGCCGGGCTTGTAGTCGAGGCCCTCTGCCGCCGCGGTTTCGACGACGCGGCTCGCGATGCGGCCATAAGCCTCGACCGAGCCGAACTTCTTGGTGAGATACTCCTCGCGGCTGATGCCCTCGCGCGGCACCCACGGATTGAGGAAGAACGGATGCCAGCGCACCTGCACGTCGACATCCGGGATCTCGGCGAGCGCGGTCTCCAGCCGGCGCTTGCCGATATAGCACCACGGGCAGACCACGTCGGACACGACATCGACCGTGATCGAGGGATGCAGCGCGGCGGCGGTCATGGGCGGTCTCCTGCTGTGCGAGGGTGCCCGGCACATAAGCCGGCCGGTGTCCGGACACAAGATCCGGTTCCCGAGGGGTAACCCGTCAGGACGCCTCCACGGGGCGCAGCGACGACGGCGCCTGCCCCATGACTTTACGGAACGCGGCCGCGAACGCGCTCGCCGAGCGATAGCCGTTGCGCGCCGCGACCTCGCCGATCGGCGCGCCGGCGACGATCGCCTCCATGGCATTGTGAAACCGCACCCGCTGGCGCCAGGCGGCGAAGCTGAGGCCCGTCTCCGCCTCGAACAGCCGCGCCAAGGTGCGCACCGAGGCGCCGGCAGTCTCGACCCAGCCGTCGAGCGTGGTGCGGCGCGACGGATCGGCGAGCAGCGCCTGGCACAGCCGCAGCAGCCGCGGGTCTTGTGGCATCGGGATCATCAGCGCCAGCCGCCGGGCGCGGGCGATTTCGGCAAGGATGAGAAACGCGACCGCGCCGGCGCGCCCTTTCTCGTCGTAGATCACGGGCTCCTCGATCAGCGCCAACACCAGCTCGCGCAGCAGCGGCGAGACCTCGATCACGGTCGGCGCCGCTGGCAGATCGTCGTGGGCGTCGCGGGCGATGTACAGCGTGCGCATCTCGACGCGGCCGCGGATGCTGATGGCGTGCACGGTCCCAGCCGGCAGATACACCGCGCGGTCCGGCGGCACGATCCACGCCTCCTGCGCGGTGCGCAGGCGCATCACCCCGGAGACGGCGTAGACGAGCTGGTCGCGAACATGGTGGTGCGGCGCGATCTCGAAACCGTCGGCAAAACTCTTGGCCATCGCCGCCAGCGGCCGCGGCACGAACTGGTAGGCATCGGCATCATGGCTGCGGCCGGTGCGCGCGGGAGGCGGCGCGGCGGCGGGCCGTCCGGTCGAACGTGGTCTTGCGGTGCGGCGGGACATCGCGCGGCCCTTCTTCCAGCCTCTAATCCCTAGCCTTGGCAGATTCTCGATGAAAATTGGCATGACAACGCCATTATGCCAAGCCTATCGTCAGCCGACGCAACCGACAGGGCTGCCATGAATCGCGACCGCATCCACTTCCTGTTTCTGAACATCGGCCACTTCCTCGACCATCTGTTCACGCTGATCTTCGCCACCGTGGCGGCGCTGGCGCTGTCGCGGGAATGGGGGCTCGGCTACGGCGAGCTGCTGAAATACGCCACGCCCGGCTTCTTCGCGTTCGGGCTGTTCTCGCTGCCGGCGGGCTGGCTCGCCGACAAGTGGAGCCGCGAGGGCATGATCAGCGTGTTCTTCGTCGGCATCGGGTGCGCCGCCATCGCCACCGCGTTCGCGGCGACGCCGCTGCAGGTCGGCATCGGCCTGTTCGTGATCGGCGTGTTCGCCGCGATCTACCACCCGGTCGGGCTCGCCATCGTCACGGCGCGCTGGAAGAACACCGGCATGCGCCTTGCGGTCAACGGCGTGTGGGGCAATCTCGGCGTCGCCAGCGCCGCCCTCGTCACCGGCTATTTCATCGACCATGGCGGCTGGCGTGCCGCCTTCGTGGTGCCGGGCGTCGTGTCGATCGTCATCGGCGTGCTCTACACGATCGTGATCCGGCCGGAGATGCAGCAGGTGAAGGCGCCCGCCATCGCACCGGCCACAGCGGTCGCCATCGACACCGCCGACCACAAGGCGCTGCTGATGCGCATCTCGGTGATCGTGTTCCTCACCACCTCGGTGTCGAGCATCGTGTTCCAGTCGACGACATTCGCGCTGCCGAAGATCTTCGACGAGCGCTTGCAAGGCACGGCGCAGGCCTTCGCCGACTGGCTGAACGCGAGCGGCCTCACCGCCCGCGCCGACGTCGCCACCATGGTCGGCGCGTTCGCCTTCACCGTGTTCGCGATCGCCTCGATGGCGCAGCTCGTGGTCGGTCACCTGCTCGACCGCCTCGGCCCGCGTGCGGTGTTCCTTGGCGCTGCGGCGCTGCAGTTCGTGTTCTTCGCCCTGATGCCGGGCCTGCACGACGGCCTCGCGCTCGCCGTCGCCATCGGCTTCATGCTCGGCGCCTTCGGCCAGATTCCGATCAACGACTTCATGATCGGCAAGATGGCGAGCGGCGAGGCCCGCGCCCGCATCTACGGCGTGCGCTATGTGGTAAGCTTCACCGCGCTCGCCGCGGCGCTGCCGCTGATCTCGATCGTCTACGAGCGCTGGGGTTTCGACACCCTGTTCAAGATCCTCGCCAGCGCCGCCTTCATCATCCTCGCCGCGGTGGCCTGCCTGCCGGCGCGGTTGCCGAAGCCGGCGGTCGCGGGGGCGTGAGGCGGAAGGCGATGGCCTAACGGACGGAATGCAAAAGTCCTTCGTTACCGTCTATGCGGCTCGCCATTTTCGGTGTCATCACCGGGCCGGCGCGCAGCGCCGAGACCCGGTGATCCAGCTTTTACTGACATCGTCGCGCGGAGAACAAGCTGGATTGCCTGGTCAAGCCCGGCAATGACGCACCGGGTGTGACTAGCATCGACATTCAACCGAACAGTCGCGGGTCGCGTCCGGCAGAAGCGTCATGGGATCGCTATCCCCCTCACATCGCCGCAGCAATCTCGCGCATCCGCGCAGCCGTCACTTCGTCGGCCGGAAAGAACGTCTCGATCGCAAGCTCCGACAGCGTGATGTCGATGGGCGTGCCGAACACCATGGTGGTGGAGAAGAAGCTGAGGACATCGTCGCCGAGCCGCATGCGGAAGGGTACGGCGACACTGTCGACCGCCGGCGCATGCGGCGTGCGGCGCGCCGGGATCGGGTAGGCCTTGAGCTCGTCATAGAGCGCCACCAGCACCGGATCGGCGGAGGATTCGCACTGGCGCTGCAGCCGCTCCAGCAGGTGCGCGCACCATTCGGCTAGGTTGACGGTGCGCGGCGCAAGCCCTTCGGGATGGAAGCTGAGGCGCAGCACATTGAGCGGATTGCCGAGCAGGCGCTGCGGCACACCTTCGAGCAGCGGCGTCACCATGCGGTTGGCGGTGACGAGATTCCAGTGACGGTCGACCGCAAGCGCCGGATTGGGCTCGTGGGCCTTGAGCACGAGATTGACCGCCTGGCGCGCCGCCTGCAGCGCCGGATCGTCGAGCGAGCGCAGCGGGAATGCCGGCGCAAACCCAGCCGCCACCAGCATGACGTTGCGCTCGCGCAAGGGCACGTCGAGCCGCTCGGTGAGGCGCAGCACCATGTCGCGCGACGGCGTGGCGCGGCCGGTCTCCATGAAGCTGAGATGGCGCGCCGAGATCTCGGCCTCGGAGGCGAGATCGAGCTGGCTGAGCCGGCGGCGCTGACGCCATTCGCGCAGGTACTCGCCGACATGGACGGGCCGCGCATGGGCGGCCCTGGGGGGAGCGACATGGGTTGTCATCATGGCCGGGACGCTAACATGCCCCCTGCACACGATCCATTACCTGGCAGGTAATCGAACCCGCAACGGCCATCGGCCATCGTCGGCATCACAACAGCGCCGCACGCGCCGGGCCTCTGCCCGCAGCGCCGCCACGGCACGGGAGACCTCTGATGCTGTCACTTGCACTGCACCTTGGACGGAGGCTCGTCCGCCATCCGGCGGTCGTCCATGAAACCAGGCTGATCGCGCATCTGCTGCTGTCGGCTGCAACCCGCCTCGTCGCCGGCGCGCTCCACATCCCCGACACCACGGTGCGCGACACCGGCGCGTTCGTCGCCGCCTATGTCACCGCCGTCGAGCAGCGCGCCACGCTCGTGTGCAGAACGCGAAGTTCCTGCAATAGCGCGGCAAGCTCATTCAGGAACCTCGCGTTCATAAAGCACACGAGAATCATAAAATTGCTCGTGTCCTGATCGCTTCGCAAGTTCGTATGGAGATCGCCGAGAAGACAACGAACTTGCGAAGCGGGACACGAGTGTGTCCAAGAAAGGTGATGCGCGAGGTGCGCCGGCAGCGGCGCGACGCGGATCGATGACAGGTCGAAGTGAGAGAGACGCCGGGCGTAAAACCGCCCGGCGTGCAGACGCGGAGGCTCAGTTCACCGTCGCGCGCTTCTTGCCTGCGGCGGTCTTGCGCTTGCCGACCACCTTGGAGGCGACGGCATGGCCGTTGGCGCGGCCGACGCCGTTGGTCTTCTTGGCGCCTGCGCGCTTCTCGGCGCGGGCTTTGGCCGTCTTCTTCGCGGCGCGTTCCTCGGCGCGCGCGAGCGCACGCTTCTTCACGCAGGACTCGCACAGGCAGCCGATCGGCTTGAGGTACTCCTTGAAGTACTCCTTGCCGTAATCGTAGTTGATCTCTTCGCCGACCTGGATGTTCTTGATCGCGCGAATGAACACCTTGCGCTTGCGCTCCTGCACGTCCGACTCGGCGTTCGGCCGGCAGGCGTGGTTGATGTAGCGCGCGATGTTGCGGCGGACGGAACCGTCGATGGTCCAGCGGTTGTTGATCTCGAACAGATACTTGTTCTCGATCGCGTCGTGCTTCTCGTTGCGCGAGTCGAGCAGCGGCCCGAAATACTCGATGATCTCGTCGCCTTTCTTGATCGGCTTGGTGGCGAACAGGCCGAGGCCGGTCTTGGAGCGGCCGATGCGGTAGGGCTTGCGGCTGGAAATAACAGGCATGGGAGCGAAGCGGCTGATCCGTGACGTGGATGTGATCTGCAATCCCGTCGCCGGTCGCAAGTTCACGACTCGGGACGAGCCCTGCGGCGATTCTTCCGTGGACAATCCTCTATAGTGCTTTCAAAGCAAAAGTCATGCCTTGCCTTGCGATTTCGTCGAACCGATCCACATGCAATTGCGAGCAACGGCACACCGCCCCTTCACCGCGCGCGGCCACGCCCTTCACCCGTTGCTGTTCCCTCGCCGTCCTGCCGCTCGTCCTGCCGCTCCTGATCGGCGGCACCGGCACACCGGACCGCGCCAGCGCGCTGCGCTAGACGGGCGCCACACGCGCCGTCTCGCCATACAGCCGCACGAGATCGGCGGCGAGCTCGGCCATTTTTGACCGCAGTGCCTCGGGGGCCAGCACCTCGGCCTCGGGACCGAACGGCAGCAGCTCCGCCGCGGCCTGGCGCACGGAGCCGACCGGGATGGTCGCGATGCGCCAGCCGTCGGCGTCGGCCTCCTCCGCGATCGCAGCGCCATTGCGCACCAGCGGCGACAGGAACGCCTCCATCATCTTGAGGCCCCACGGCGACAGCCGCACCGTGGCGCGGTTGCTGTGCAACTCCTCGCCGAGCCGCTGGGTGCTGTCGGCCCAGAACGCGGCGAGATCGAAGCTCTCCGGCCGCTCGAAACGCTCGTCGAGCACGGCGAGCTCGCGGATGCGGGCGATGCGGTAGATCCGCACGCTGCTCTCGACCTGGCCGGCCACGTACCAGGAGCCGCTCTTGAGCACGAGGCCGAGCGGCTCGATGCGGCGGTGCTTCTCCGCCTTCCAGCTGCGATAGCGGATCTGCAGCGCGCGCTGCTCCCACACCGCGCCGGCGATCGCCGTGAGATGCGCCGGCTGCTCGGCTTCGCCGAACCACGCCGGCGCATCGAGATGAAAACGCGAGCGCATGCGCTCGGCGCCGGCCCGCAGTTCCCGTGGCATCGCCGCCAGCAGCTTGGTCTGGGCAGCGGCCATGACCGCGCCGAGGCCGAGATCGGCCGCCGGCCCGGTCAGCCCGGTCATGAACAGCGCCTCGGCCTCCCGCGCCGACAGGCCGTTGAGCCGCGTGCGGTAACCGTCGAGCAGGCGATAGCCGCCGTCGGAGCCGCGCTCGCTATAGACGGGGATGCCGGCGGCGCTCAGCGCGTCGACGTCGCGGTAGATGGTGCGCAGCGACACCTCGCATTCGTCCGCCAGCACCTGGGCCGTGACCCGGCCGCGGGCCTGGAGGGTGGTGAGGATGGCGAGGAGACGGCTGGCGCGCATGACGACGAGCTTAAACCAACCTGACAGAAACTGACAGGTATGGCCCCGTATGGTCGGTTCGGCCGGCGTGCCATCGGGCGCCGGCCGACCTCCCATCAGTCAGGACAAGGCCATGACCACCGACAACCTCACCCTGTTCCACTCGCCGCAGAGCCGCTCGTCCGCCGCGCTGACCCTGCTCAAGGAGCTGGGCGCACCCCATCAGCTCCATATCCTCAACATGAAGGCCGGCGAGCAGCGGCAGGCGCCCTATCTCGCCGTCAATCCGCTCGGCAAGGTGCCGGCAATCCTGCACGACGGCGCGCTGATCACCGAGCAGGTGGCGATCTTCATCTATCTCGCCGACCTCTTCCCGAAGGCCGGGCTTGCCCCCGCGATCGGCGATCCCCTGCGCGGCCCCTACCTGCGCTGGCTGGTCTATTACGCCGCCTGCTACGAGCCAGGTCTGGTCGACAAGGCCATGAAGCATCCGCCGGTGCCGCTGGCGACATCGCCCTATGGCGACTTCGACACCATGCTGGGAACGGTGGCGGCACAGCTCGCGCGCGGGCCGTATCTGCTGGGCGAACGGCTGTCGGCCGCCGACATCCTGTGGGGCAGCGCGCTGAGCTGGGGTGTGATGTTCGGGATGGTGCCGGAGACCGACGTGATCGCGGACTATATCCGCCGCATGACCGCGCGGCCGAGCTTTGCGAGCGTCGCCGCTGAGGACGCCGAGCTCGCGGCCCAGCATGCCGCCGCGGTCGCCGCGTCGGCTTAGGTCCCGCCTGCGCCGCGAACCTGCCGGGAGCCTCCGCTCCCGGCGTGAGGCGCCTCAGCACACCGGCTTGGGCGGCAGCAGCACGGCGCGCAGCAGCGAGGCATCGTCCTCGCCCGGCGGCAGTTGCGCGAGGATGTGGCGCAGACGGCCATCGAGCAGCAGCACCGCATAGCCATGCACCATCGCCCAGGCCCGCACGATGTCGGCGGCCTGGGTCAGTGACGGCGCATCCCGCGCGATCGTCTCCTGCCGCCGCGCGCCCACCGCCTGCGCCAGCGCCATGCCCGCGGCATCCATCGCCTCCGCCAGCACCGGGCGGGTCAGGTCCAGCCGCTCGCTGCGAAACATCAGCGTGAACATGCCGGGATAACGCTTGGCGAAGGCGACATAGGCGCCGCCCATGGCGTCGAGCCGCGCCCCCGTCCCGGTCTCGGTGGCGGCGGCCGCGAGCAGCGCTTCGCGGAAACGGCGGAAGCCGAGCGCGGCGAGCTCGCTGAGCAGACCGGTGAGGTCACCGAAGTGATGGGTCGGTGCGGCGTGGGAGACGCCGGCCTCGCGCGCCGCCGCCCGCAGCGTCAGCCCGACGAGACCGTCGCGCTCGAGGATGCGCTCGGCGGCGGCGAGCAGCGCCTCGTGCAGCGCGCCGTGATGATAGGGCGCAGGCGCCGCAGCGTTGCGGCTGCCGCGCGGCCGGCCGCGCGTCGACGCGGCGGCCGTGTCCCGCGCCGGTTCGGCGCGCACGCTGCGCTTCGTCCGGGTCTTCGTGTCGGTCTTGCTGGTCATGTGTCACTTATCGGTCGCAATTTTTACACTGTCAAGATTTCGCTTGACGGCGCCCGAGGCCTCGGTCTAGCGTTATCTTGACGATGTAAAGATAACGACGTCAGCAACGCCTCGCATCGCAGCCCGGAGAGAAACGCCCATGTCGAGCCTGAACGCCCTCCCCCCACGCAGCAATGTCGCGCCGATCCCGATGGAATGCGACGCGCCGTTCCTCAAGGTCGAGGGCGAGCTGCCGCGCGAGCTCAACGGCACGCTCTATCGCAATGGCCCCAACCCGCAGTTCGAGGCGCCCGGCGCGCACTGGTTCGTCGGCGACGGCATGCTGCACGCGTTCCATATCGAGAACGGCCGCGCCAGCTATCGCAACCGCTGGGTCCGCACGCCGAAATGGCTCGCCGAGCACGACGCCGGCCGCGCACTGTTCGGCGGCTTTGGCCGACGCCTCGGCAACGTGCCGGAGGGCACGACCCAGGACGGCGGCGTCGCCAACACCAACGTCGTGTTCCACGCCGGCCGCCTGCTGGCGCTGGAGGAAGGCCACATGCCGACCGAGATCGAGCCGGGCACGCTGGCGACGCGCGGCTACCAGACCTATCGCGACGCCATCGCCGGCCCCTTCACCGCGCATCCCAAGCTCGACCCGGTGACCGGCGAGATGGTGTTCTTCGGCTACAACGCCGCCGGGCCGTTCACGCCGCAGGTGAGCTATGGCGTCGTCGGCAGCACCGGCGAGGTGTCACGCTTCGAACGCTTCGATGCGCCCTATGCCAGCATGGTGCACGACTTCATCGTCACGCAGAACCACGTCCTGTTCCCGATCCTGCCGCTGACCGGCAGCATGGAGCGCGCCATGGGCGGCCGCCCGCCCTACGCCTGGGAGCCGGACAAGGGCGCCTATGTCGGCGTGATGAAGCGCGGCGGCAGCACCAAGGACATCGTCTGGTTCCGCGGCGAGAGCTGCTACGTCTTCCATGTCATGAACGCGTGGGAGGACGGCCAGCGCATCGTCGCCGACGTCATGCAGTTCGCCGAGCCGCCGCTGTTTCCCTATCCCGATGGCCGCCCGACGGACCCTGCGAAATCGAAGGCGCGGCTGTGCCGCTGGACGTTCGATCTTGCCGGCGGCACCGACCGCTTCACCCAGCACTACCAGGACGAGACCACCGGCGAATTCCCCCGCATCGACGACCGCCATGCCGGCCTCGCCTATCGCCACGGCTGGTACGCCTGCGGCAATCCTGCGGGTGCGGCGGCCTCGGGCCTGTCGGGCATCGTGCATGTCGACCACAAGGCCAACCGCCGTGCGCAATACCTGCTGCCGGACGGCGACACCATCTCCGAGCCGGTGTTCGTCGAGCGCAGCACGGATGCCGCTGAGGGCGACGGCTGGCTGGTCGCCGCGGTGTGGCGCGCACAGGAGAACCGCAGCGACCTCGCGGTGTTCAACGCCACCGACGTCGAGAGCGGCCCGGTGGCGCTGGTCAAGCTCGGCCACCGCGTGCCCGACGGCTTCCACGGCAACTGGGTCAACGGGCGCTGACGCCGCGCCCCGGCAACAGCCCGGAGGGAGCAACCATGATCGACGTCATCCGCAAGCTGGTCGGCGACTTCCTGTCGACCATCGTCTTCGTGATCGTGCTGCTGGCCGGCGGCAATGTCGTGCTCGCGACCGGCGTCGCGATCGCAAGCGCGGTCGCCGGCTTCATCTACGCGCGCATCAAGCAGCAAAAACTCGACATCATGGCCTGGGCGAGCCTCGCCCTGGTGATCGTGCTCGGCGGCGCCACGCTGCTCACGCACGATCCGCGCTTCGTGCTGGTCAAGCCGAGCATCGCTCACTTCGCCATCGGCGCGATCATGCTGCGGCCGGGCTGGATGTCGCGCTACATGCCGCCGATGGTGCTCGAGCATGCGCCCGAGCTGCCGGTGATCGCCGGCTACGCCTGGGCGGTGCTGATGTTCGCGCTCGGCGCCGGCACCATCGCCGTCGCCATGACCGGCGACTTCGCGCTGTGGACGTTCTACGTATCGGTCGTCGCCGTCGGCGCCAAGGTCGCGGCCTTCGGCGTCCAGGTCGTGCTGTTCCGGCTCATCATGCGCCGCAGGCTGGCGCGCCGCGCTGGCGGCGCTAGCCCGCTCGTGCTGCAATAGGTGACAAACGGGCGTCCCCTCTCCCGGGACGCCCGTCCCGTTTCGTGCCGTGTTCTCAACCATGCCACGTCCTTGGGAAAGCCTGCCATGTCCGACATCATCGCCAAGCGCATGTGCGCCGAGCTCGACGGCGACTTCGTCGTGTTCCTGATCGGCATGCGGATCAACAAGCCGTGGAAGATCTGGCGCTGGGGGCCTGTGGCCGCGGCGATGCCGCGGATGCTGACCGAGCTTGCCAAAAAGCCGGACCTCGGCCTGCTGCACGCCCGCACCCATTTCGGCTTTCCGGTGATCATGGTGGTGCAGTACTGGCGCAGCTTCGACGCACTGGAGGCTTACGCGACAAACCGCGACGCCGCGCACCTGCCGGCGTGGCAGGCGTTCAACAAGGCCGTCGGCGAGAACGGCGACGTCGGCATCTGGCACGAGACCTATGTAATCCGGGCCGGCCAGCACGAGAACGTCTACAACAACATGCCGCGCTTCGGCCTCGGCATCGCCGGTACGCTCACCGAGGCGACCGGCGCGCGGCAGTCGGCACGGCGGCGGATCGAGCGCGCTGCCGACGGCGCCACCTGACCGGCGCCGTCCGGATCGTCACACGCGGCGTCAGGCGCGGTTCAGTGCCCGAAACGCCAGCCGCCAGCGGGTGCCGGCGGGATCGGACAGCGGGCGCACGCAGCGGTCGAAGCTCATCACCGTGCGCGCGTCCTCATAGGCGTCCCAGGCCAGCAGCCCCGCCGCCTCCGGACGGCCGGTGCGCGCGAACGCGCCCCAGTAGCCGCGCATGGTTGCGCCGATATGAGCATAGTCGGCTTCGTTCGTGCCGCGGAACATCGGTGCGCCGGCCCACGCGTCGCGGTTGCCGAACAGGAACGGCAGTTCGAGGCAGTGGTTGGCGCCGAAGTCCGGGCGTGGCGACTGCCAGTCGAACGAGAACAGGTGAATCGGCTGGCCCGCCCGGCGCTGCAGCGCCGCCAGTTCATGGGTCGGCCCGACGAAATGCGCATCGGTCTGCATGTCTGACAGCAGCGCTGCGGGATGGCGGCCGCGGCCGCGCAGCGCCTGGTACTCGGCGAGCAGCGCCGGAGCATCGGCGCCGAAGCGCTTGCCGAGGATCGCGAGCAGGCCGGCCTCGTCGAGCGCGGCGAGCGCCGGATCGATCGCGGCGAACACCGTGCACTCCTCGCGGGTGTAACCGGCGATCATCGGACACCACGCCGCAGCGCCCTTCGCCACGGCATCGAGCAGCGGCCCCTGGATCAGCTCGCCGTCGACGCTCGGCAGATACGGCGGCGTGAAATCGCCCGGGCCGGCCGAGAACGCGCGCGCGACCGCCGCACTCGCCCCGAGGATCTGCTCCAGCGGCGCGTCGCGCAGCGCCTGCGCCCGTCCGCCCGCCACCGTCTCCGCCAGCAGCCGTCCCCGCGCCTCGGCGCGCTCGGGCGCGTCGGGCTGGATCACGAACGGGCCGCTCTGCAGGATCGCGCGCTGGAACAGGCCGCGCGCCTGCGGCATCACCGCGAGCGCCAGCACCGCGAACGCGCCCGCCGACTGGCCGACGATGGTGACATTGTCGGGATCGCCGCCGAAGCCGGCGATGCTGCGCTGGACGAAGCGCAGGCTCGCGAGCTGGTCGTGCAGGCCGAGATTGCCGTCGTTCAGTCCAGCGATGCGGGCATAGCCGAGGGCGCCGAGCCGGCTGCTGACGGTCACCACCACCATCCGCTCGCTGCGGCTGAGCACGTGGCCGGAATAGCACGGCAGCGAGCCGGCGCCGGTCATGAAGGCACCGCCGTGAAACCACACCAGCACCGGCAGCCGTTCGCCGGCCGCGATATCGGCCGGCCTCCACACCGTCAGCCGCAGGCAGTCCTCACCCTGCGGCGCGGACTGTGGCCCCATGGCGTTCTCGAGACGCGAGGGCAGTTGCCGCGGGATCGGGCCGTCCTCGCCGGCGTCGATGTCGCCGTCGTGAAGCGGCATCTCCACGGGCTTGCCGAACCGTCGTTCGCCGACCGGTGGCTGCGCATAGCGAATGCCGCGATAGACGGCGACGCCCGCGTCGAGCCGCCCGATGTAGCGTCCGAACGGCGTGATGGCATGAGGCTGGGCAGACATGGGCATTCCTTTGCTGCGGGATGACATCGGTTGACGAGAATGGGGGATCAGCGTCCGGCGGCGCGGGCGAAGCCGCCACGCCGTTCGGAGAACGACAGCGCGGCGAGCGTGACGATGGCGGCGAGCACCGGCGGCGCGGCGGTGAGCAGGATGTCGCGCGCCGGCCATCCCAGCGACAGCAGTGCGCCGCCGATCGCGGGCCCCACGATCGAGCCGATGCGCCCGCTCGCGGCGGCCCAGCCGACGCCGGTGGTGCGCAACCCCGCGGGATAGAACGACACCGCGAGCGCGCTCTGCCCGACGCAGCCGGTGATCAGGCCCGCGCCGACGACGCCGATCGCCGCCAGCAGCCACGACCGCGCGACCAGCCCGCCGCCGATGGCGACGATGCAGCCGACCGCGCACAGGGCGGCGATCGTCAGCGCCGGCCGGATGCCGGCACGGCCGACGATCAGCATCACCAGGGTGTTGCCGACGAGGCCGCCGGCGCCGAACGCCGCCGCGGCGAGCGGCGCGTCGGTCGGGGCGAAGCCGAACGCGATCAGCAGCGTCGGAAACCACGACGACAGCGCATAGGTCACGAGAAAGATCAGGAACGCAAACAGCCACAGCAGCACCGTCTGCGGCGCGAGGCCGTCGGCGAACAGCGCGCCGACCGCCCCCTGGCCGCCGCCGTCGACGTTCGCCGCGCGCGCCGCGTCGGCAGCGCCGAGCATGCGCCACAGCGCCGGCAGCAGCAGCAACGGCAGGATGCCGCCGACGACAAACACCGCCGGCCAGCCGAAGCGGAGCATCAGCGGTCCGCTGACAAGCCCGCCGACGACGCCGCCGGCCGACAGCCCCGTCGCCACCAGCATCGCGACCGTCGCCCGCGACTTCTCCGGCGTCAGTCCGGTCGCCACCGTCACCGCGATCGGCAGCGCCCCGCCAAGGCCCACCGCCGACACGAACCGCATCAGCGCCAGCGATGTGACGTCGGCGGCGAGCGCCGACGCCAGCGTGCCTGCGCCGAACAGCACGACGCTCGACAGCCCGATGGTGCGCAGGCTGAAGCGCTGCGTCGCCGGCCCGCACAGCAGATAGCCCACCACCGCCCCGACGCTGGTGGCGACGAAGGCCGGCGTCAGCGCCGCCGGCGCAAGCGCCCACTGCCCGGCGAGAACAGGCGCGACCAGCGCGACGACGCTGGTGTCGAAGCCATCGAGCAGGACCACCACGAAGCACAGCGACAGCATCCACCCACGTCCGTATGTCAACGACCAGCCTCCCCGCTCATGACGCAGACCAAGAATGACTTCGAATGGACGGCTCCCCCGACATCACGGCGTGGGGAGCCGCCCCGCTTCTCAATCGGGCATGATCAGAAGCTGCGCAGGATCTGAACCGAACCGTTGTAGAGATTTTGGTTCTTCATCTCGTAGGTGGTGCCGGCGGCAACGCCGGGGATGCCGGCGCCGGCGGTGTAGGTGCCGTTCTGGTTCTGGATCAGGCGGCTGTAGACGAACTCCGCCGACAAGGTCAGGTTCTGCACCGGCGTCCACGCCGTGCGGCTGCCGACTTGCGCGATCGCGAAGTTGAAGTTGCCGGTGTTGGTGCCGTTGAACGAGCCGGTCGTGATGGCTGGCGACGTCGCCGTGCTCGACAGCAAGCCCGCGCCGTTTGCGGCTGCGAGCAGCGCCGCATTGGCGGACGCGCCGTAATTGATCGCGGTGTACGATCCGAACAGCGAGGTGCGCCATGTCGCGGTCCAGTAGTGCTCGTAAAAGGCGCCGACCTCCCACGCGCTGCTGAGATCGATGCTCGAGCCGTTGGCCGCGTTGGTGCCGGAGTAAACGCCATCGAGCACATAGCCGATGCCCATGCTGCCGCCGGTGCCCGCGCCCGCGCCGAGCTTGGCATAGCGGCCGCCGCCGACGAGGTCGGAGGTGCCGCCGAAGACGTACTTCGCCGCGCCTTTTGCGTAGCTCGCCTCGACCTTCAGGCTGTCGCCCCTGCCGGTCGGCAGGTTCTTCAACTCGACCGCGCCGGTGACGGCATAGCCCCATGTCGACGACGGATGGCCGCTGTCGCTGTTGGTGCTGGTGTAATACGTGCCGTGAACCTCGTGCGCGGCGGCACCGACATGCAGCGTGCCCCAGGCCTGGTCGAGACGCACGTTGGCGACGATATCCGGCACATGGTCGCCGCCCTGGGCATTGCCGAGGAAGGTGTTGGCAGCCACGCCGGCGAAGCCGTTCTGCAGGCCGCTCGCCGCGAGATTGGCGCCGAACGGGCCGAGAAAGCCGGCGGTCGCGTTCACGACACCGGCCGAGCGATAGGGCTGGGCGTCTTCGAGCGCGATCGTCGCCGAGACGTTGCCGAACGAGGCAGTGTAGGCAAGCTGCGGGATGCCGGTGGCGTCGTTCGAGCCGGCGTTGACGCCCGACGCGATGAACGGCTTGGCGAGCGCCCACTGCGGATCGAACTGCGACACTGCCTTGCCGAAGGTGAAACCGGCGAACTGGATGAACGCCCAGTCGACCGCGAGGAAGCCGCCGGCGATATTGTCGCGCGCCTGAAGGAAGTCGAACTGCAGGTTGGCGTAGGTGCGCACGACGCCGTAGTCGGTGGCGGTGCGCGTATCGACGAACAGATTGAGACGCTCGCGGGTGTTGAAAGTGCCGCGGTTGTAGGCGTTGGCGCCGCCGGTGCTGCCCTGCCAGAACGGCACGTCGAAAGTGATGCCGTTGAATGTCGTGTCGAGGCGCATCGCGCCGCCGATACGGATACAGGTGTCGGTGCCCGGAATGAAGTAGAAGCCCGCACCATAGAGCGAGCAGACCTTCACATACTCGACCGCCTTCGCCTTGACCGGCAGATCGGCCGCCTGCGTGCTGGTCGCCAGCGCGAGAGACGCCACCGAGCCATACGCGAACTTCTTCATCATCGTCATTCCCCCTCCAGCTGCCCATTTCAGCCGCCCATGGCTTGCCGTTCGCACAAGGGCAGGTTGTGCGGCGTCAGATCATCGTTGGAGCAAAGCCGGTCCCTGGCGGCGCGCGGATACGCGCCGCGTCATGCTTGCAAAATGGCGGGCCGGCGACGTGCACCTGTCGTCCTTGGAATTGCCGGGCGTTGCGATCTCTTGAGCGGATCGCTTCGCGCCTTGCGCACCGCAACGCGGCGAGTGCGCGAACAAGCTCAGATTTTTCCTGCAAGGTGTCGAGATCTGAAGTTAGAATGCACCGTTCCGATTTCAGAACGCTCGACCCGCGCCGGAGGCTGGATGGGAAACGTGGATGATCTGACGCTGCTCGCCGAGGTTATCGAAGCCGGAAGCATCTCCGCCGCCAGCCGGAAAACCGGCATCCCGAAATCACGGCTGAGCCGGCGGATCGAGGATCTCGAAAGCCAATTGGGCGTGCAGCTCATCAACCGCGGCCCGCGCAGCTTCTCCGTCACCGAGATCGGGCTGAGCATCATGCGCAGCGGCCAGCGCATCCGCGAGGAGTGGGAGAGCGTCAAGGCCCTGGCGCAGGACAGCGGCACGCATCCCAGCGGCAAGCTGCGCATCGCCTGCCCCGAGGTGCTGACGGAGATGTTCGTCGGCGAATTCGCGACGAACTTCGCGGTCGACTATCCCGACGTCCGCATCACGCTCGACATCGCCAAGGGCCAGTTCGTGCCGAACATGGAGAACTACGACCTCGTGATCCAGCCGTCGCGCGAGACACTGCCGGACTCCGACATCATCTGCCAGAAGCTGATGGCGGTGCCCTATCTGCTGGTTGGATCCCCTGCCCTGCTCCGCGATGCTCCGCAGCCGCTGACGCCGGCCGACCTCGAGAATTGCGAAGCGATCGGCTGGAACGCCGACGGTTATGCGTCGCGCTGGCGGCTCTATGCCGAGGACGGCGCCGAGCACGACCTCGCCGTGACGCTGAAGTTCTCGACCAACAGCCTCAAGCTGATCTACCAGGCCGCGCTCAAGGGGTTGGGCCTCGCGCGGCTGCCGGCCGTGCAGTGCCAGGACGACCTCGCGCATGGCCGCCTGATCGTGCCGCTGCCGGACTGGCAACCGCATCCGGTGTCGGTCTACGCGCTCTATCCGTCGCGCCGGTCGCTGACGCGGGCCGTGCGCACCTTCATCGCCGGCCTCTCCAGCCATATCGAGAACCGGCTCGCCGCCCGCGCGGCATAGTCGCCACCGCCTATTATTATCCGGGTAATATTGACGTTGGCGACGCGGCCTGCTATCCGGCGCCTTTGCTGGGCATCCGCGAGGCGACGATGAAAGGCGAAGCAAGACGGGCCGCGATCACGGCCTACAAGGAGCGCAAGGCGGCGGTGGGGATCTATGCGGTCCGCTGCGCGCCGACCGGTGCGGTGTGGGTCGGCGGCACGCCGAATCTCGACACCATCCAGAACCGGATCTGGTTCACCCTGCGCACGGGCAGCCATACCGACGCCGACCTGCAGGCGGCCTGGCACAGCCACGGCGCGGACGCCTTCAGCTATGAAATCCTTGAGGAATTCGACGAGGACGCGCCGGCCTACGTCCGCGCGGTCGCGTTAAAGGAGCGCACCGCGCACTGGCGGCAGACGCTCAGTGCCCGGCCGATCTGACCGCGCCCTGCCGCGCGGCCAGCGGCGGCCCTCACGCCTCTGCCCCCGGGCACGCGCCAATTTTTACACTGTCAAGATTTAGCTTGCCCACCGCCGTCGCCCGCGCTATTATCTTTACATCGTAAAGATTGAGCGCGAGCCGATCATGCTGTTCTTCGTCATCTTCCTCCCGTTCTTCGTCCTCGGCGCGCTGAGCTGGGTCGCGTCGATCACGGCGAGCCTGCTCGCCGGCGCCGCCACCGCCCTCGCCCTCATCGTGTTCGAGCGCGTCCGCGGCCGCTCGGCCAAGATCCTCAACATCGCCACCGCCGCGCTGTTCGGCGGCCTCGGCCTCGCCATGCTGCTGCTCGACGGCGGCCTGACGCCGGCGACCATCCGCGTCAGCATCAGTGGCGGGCTGCTGCTGGTGGCGCTGACCTCGATCGCGCTGCGCTTTCCGTTCACGCTGCAATACGCCCGCGAGGAGGTCACCGCGGAGGTCCGGGCGATGCCGGACTTCCTGCGCACCAACTACATCCTGACCTGGGCCTGGAGCTTCGCGTTCGTGCTGATGCTGGTCGCCGACATCGCGTCGGTGTGGTGGCCTTCCGTGCCGCTGTGGATCGGGGTCGCGGCGACCTTCGCCGCCCGCAATGCCGCGGTGCAGTTCACCAAGTGGTATACCCAGCGCGCCCGGGACCGCGCCAGGGCACACGCCGAAGCCGGCACACCGGTCTGAGCGGCGCACGCCGCACGCCCGCCGGACCACCAACGCCACGGAGATTTCGCCATGGGCATTGTCTTGAGCTTCTCGCCGTTCATCGTGTTCGCCGTGCTGATGCGCCTTGCGACCGCCCCGGTGGCGCTGTTCGCCGGCGCCGCCATCGCGCTTGTCCTGGTGCTGCGCGAGCTCGCCAGCGGCAAGTCGGTCAAGGTGCTCGAGGCCGGCACGGCGGTGCTGTTCGGCGCGCTCGGCCTCTACGTCACCGTGGTGCCGTCGGCCTGGAGCATCCTCGGCGTGCGCCTCGCGGTCGATGCCGGCCTCTTCGCCATCGTGCTGACCTCGATCGCGATCCGCCTGCCCTTCACGCTGCAATATGCCCGCGAGCAGGTGTCGCCGGACATCGCGGCGCTGCCGGCGTTCGTCACCGTCAACACGGTCATCACCTGGGGCTGGGCCGGCGCATTCGCAGTGATGGTGCTCGCCGACATCGTCATGCTCTACCTGCCGCAGGTGCCGCTGTGGGTCGGCATCGCGCTCACCATCGCAGCGTTCGCGGGCGCGGTCTGGTTCACCCGCTGGTATCCGGCCCGCATGCGCGCCCGCGCTCTTGCCGCTGGGATCAATGTTGGGGCGTAACGCCCCGCGCCCTGCATCGGGAAATCTCGCGCCGCGACGTTATCGCCGGTTGCACCCGCCGCCAGATCGCCTAGCTTGGGTCATGCCGGGCTCTCCTCGCAGGTGCGGGTGTAGCGCTCACATGAGCCAGTTGAACGAAGAGAATGTCGGCGGCTATTCCGTCACCTACAGCCGTGAAGATACCTACTTCCCGATCTATGTGACGGCTGCGGTCGCCGCGGTGTTTTTCGGCGCCGCCTGGATGACCCGGGCGTGGTACTGGCTGCCGCTCGCCGCCGCCACA
Source organism: Pseudomonadota bacterium (assembly GCA_040756765.1). Classification (GTDB taxonomy): domain Bacteria; phylum Pseudomonadota; class Alphaproteobacteria; order Rhizobiales; family Xanthobacteraceae; genus Bradyrhizobium_A. The sequence continues at coordinate 197,734 of JBFLYG010000008.1, forward strand.
GCCGCCTTCACCTACTACAACCTGCCGATGCTGGAGACCGGGCGGCCGATCATCGGCGCCAACCAGTATGGCATCTTCATCCAGGCGCTGGGCCTGATCCGCTGGCGCGCGATCGCAAGGATCGACGTGGTGCCGATCGCCGATCGCGCCATGATCTCGCAGCAGTTGCAGATCACGCTGAATGTGCCGCTCGCCAGCGCGCTGGTGGTGGACTGGCGCCGCCAGCCGCCGTATCGGCGGCTGATGCGCCGGCCCTGGCGGCTCGACCGCGAGGGCGTGGTGCGGGTCAATGTCGAGCCGCTCGACCAGCCGGCCGAGGAAATCCACGGCACCTTCCTGCGGATGTGGCGCTTCTACCGCAGCTGACGACGCGCCAGATCGCGATGCGATGACATGGCATCACATCATGATCTCGTCTCGCCGTTTGAGCGTGATCTTTTCGAAAAGCCGGTTCCACCTTTCCGGATCATGCCCTACTGCACCGCCTCCCCGTGCAGGGCGAGGTCGAGGCCCTCGCGCTCGACGCTGTCGGCGACGCGCAGGCCGACCGCCATCTTCAGCACGAACAGGATCACCAGGCTCGCCACCGCGTCATAGACGATGACGATGGCGACACCGATGCACTGGTTGACGAACTGCGCGGCATTGCCCTCGAGCACGCCGGCCGTGCCGCCATACTGCTCGACCGCGAACACCCCGGTCAGCAGCGCACCGACGATGCCGCCGAGCGCGTGGACGCCGAAGCAGTCGAGTGCGTCGTCATAGGAGAACATGCGCTTCAGCCCGGTGCAGCCCCAGTAGCAGATCACGCCGGCGGCAATGCCGATGGCGAAGGCGCCGAGCGGTCCGACGAAGCCCGACGCCGGCGTGATGGCGACGAGGCCGGCGACCGCGCCGGAGCAGAGGCCGATCACGGTCGGCTTGCCGCGCTGCATCCATTCCACCAGCATCCAGGTGAAGGCCGCGATCGCGGTGGCGATCTGGGTCACCAGCATCGCCATGCCAGCCTGCATGCCTGCGGTCACCGCGGAGCCGGCGTTGAAGCCGAACCAGCCGACCCACAGCAGCGAGGCGCCGATGAAGGTCAGCACCATGTTGTGCGCCGGTCCCGTGTCCGCGCGGCGGCCGAGCATGATCGCGCACATCAGCCCGGCGACGCCGGCATTGATGTGCACCACCGTGCCGCCGGCGAAATCCAGCACCTTGACCACGGCGGCGTCGTTGCCGGAGGCGAGGAAGCCGTCCGGGCCCCACACCCAGTGCGCGATCGGCGCATAGACGAACACCGCCCACAGCCCGATGAACCACAGCATCGCCGAGAACTTCATGCGCTCGGCGAATGCGCCGGCGATCAGCGCCGGGGTGATGATGGCGAAGGTCATCTGGAAGCAGATGTAGACGCTCTCCGGTATCGTCGCCGCCAGCGGATTGGGATTGCCGATACCGCCCTTGCCGATGTCGCTGAGGATGTCCTTGAGGAACAGGCGGTCGAGGCCGCCGACGAACGGCGTGCCGGCGCGGAACGCCATGCTGTAGGTGAAGGCCGCGAACAGGATGGTGACGAGGCAGGTCACGGCGAAGCTGGTCATCACCGTGTCGCCGACGTTCTTCTTGCGCACCATGCCGCCGTAGAACAGCCCGAGCCCGGGGATGGTCATCATCAGCACCAGCGCCACCGAGGTCAGCATCCAGGCGGTGTCGCCGGCGTTGGGCGTGCACTTTTCGAGGACCTTGCCGCCGCAGGCCGGTGGCCCCGCATCCTGCGCCAGCGCGAGGTCACCGCCCGCCAGCCAGACCAGCGCGGCGACCGCGAGAACCATCCAGAGAACCGTCACGCTTGATCCGGATCGCCGGCGCGTCGTCGTCTCCATCGTCCCTCTCCTGTCGCGATGATGTCGGTGTCAGTCCGTCGTTGCTGTCCTGCTCCCGTGAAGATCGCGCGGTCGGTTACACACAACCGCGCGCGGGGCGCTGTCGCGCGCCCCACGTCCTGACCAAGAAATAATCAAGATTCGTGCCAGCGCCGGCCTTTGGCTAACCCACTGACTGGTCAAAACTTCCTCTCCGGTCTGCGGCCCGGAGAGAGGCCACGTGCCGCGCCGCAAGGCAGAGCGCCCAGGAGTTGGGCAGACGGCTGCGATCGGGGCCGGGGCTGCTGCGCCCTACCAGCCATTGCCGAAGCGCACCGGCCATGTTACGCAGCGCACCATGTTCGCGACCAAAACCCGCAAAACCACCACCAAAACGACCGTTTCGACGGGGCGTTCGCTGGTGCTCGCGCGGTAGTCGCAGCAGTCTGACCCAGCCGAAGCCTCACCGGAGACGGATGGGGCAGGCTCCGCAGGACAGACCCCGTCTCTCTCCGTTCCCCCTGACCGAGAGAGAGACCCATGCAAGCCTCAGTTGAATCTGTTTCGTCATCCCGCCGCATGCCGGCCGCCCCCGTGGTGGCCATCGTCGGCGCCACCGGCGCTGTCGGCGTCGAGCTGCTCACCTGCCTCGCCGCGCGCAACTTCCCGCTCGGCGGCCTGCGCCTCCTCGCCTCCGCCCGCTCCGCCGGCAAGACGCTGCCGTTCCGCGGCGAGAACCTCACCGTCGAGGAGCTGACCGAGACCAGCTTCAACGGCGTCGACATCGCGCTGTTCTCCGCCGGCAGCGGCATCTCCAAGCAGTATGCCCGCACGGCGGTGCGCGCCGGCGCGGTGGTCGTCGACAACTCCTCCGCGTTCCGCATGGAGCCGAAGGTGCCGCTGGTGGTGCCGGAGGTGAACGGCGACGCCATCGCCGCCAACCACGGCGTCATCGCCAACCCGAACTGCGTCGCCGCCATCGCCACCGTGGCGCTGGCGCCGCTGCACCGCGCATCGCCGATCCGCCGCCTCACCATCGCGACTTACCAGGCGGCCTCCGGCGCCGGCGCCGCGGCGATGGAGGAGCTGCGCCAGTCCACCGCCGCCTATCTCAACGGCGAGGCGTTCACCCCGCGCGTGCTGCCCCACCCCTACGCCTTCAACCTGTTCAGCCACAACGCCGAGGTCGACACCGACAGCGGCTACAATGGCGAGGAGTTGAAGGTGGTCGCCGAGACCCGCCGCATCATGGACACGCCGGAACTGCCGATCGGCATCACCTGCATCCGCGTGCCGGTGCTGCGCGCCCATGCCATGGCCATCACCGTGACCTTCGACGAGGCGATGGCGCCGGCGCGGGCCCGTGAGCTGCTTGCCGCCGCACCGGGCGTGCGCGTGGTGGACGACCGCGCGGCGAACCACTTCCCGATGCCGTCGGAAGCCTCCGGCCAGGACGACGTGCTGGTCGGCCGCATCCGCCCCGACCTCGGCGACCCGTCGGGCCGCAGCCTCGCGCTGTTCGTGTGCGGCGACCAGCTGCTCAAGGGCGCAGCGCTCAACGCCGTGCAGATCGCCGAGCGGTTGCTGGTGCGCTGATCGCCACGACGCCAGCCGCGGGCGAATGCCCGCGGCCGGTCGACGCCGCCAACCTGCACTCCTCATCCTCAGTGTCTGGCTCAAAAGGAAGCCAATGAAATGGGGCACATGTTGTTGAACTCGTCATGGCCGGGCTTGTCCCGGCCATCCACGTCTTGCTGAGTAGCCAGGCCGTAAAGACGTGGATGCCCGGCACAAGGCCGGGCATGACGGAGAAAATCGACAATCTGCACACTCCAATAAAGGCCTGAAGATACGAGCCGCGTTTTCGGTCAAACACTGAGGAGGCGCCCCAGGCCCTAGCGGTGCGCCAGAATGATCACGATGGCGACGGCGAGGAGCGCGCACAGCACCTGCCAGAACATCAGGGGATTGCGGTCGTGGAGCGAGCGCCGGACAGGGAGAGCGGGGCCGGCCCAGGTGGCGCCGTTCTCCAATTCGTGGGCGAACTCGATGACATCACCGAAGCGCTGCGCCGGATCGACGCTGAGCGCCTTGCCGGTCACGGCATCGAGCCAGGCCGGCAGGTCGGGGCGGTAGCGCGACAGCGGCCATGGCTTGCCGAACCGCGGCCGCGAGAACGGCTCGATCTCACCGAACGGATAGGCCGCGGTGAACATGCGAAAAACCGTGACGCCGAGCGCGAACAGGTCGGAATGCTCATCCCCCGGCGCGCCCGCGAACAGCTCCGGCGCCATGTAGCTCGCGGTGCCCGGAATATCCTCGGCGGGAAAGTCCTCGAGCAGCGGCACCCGCGCGACGCCGAGATCGACCAGGCGCAGCCCGCCGTCCTTCAGCAGGATCACATTGTCGGGCTTGATGTCGCGATGGATGATGCCGGCGCGATGCAGGGTGGCGATCGCGCGCGCGAGCTTGGTCGCGATCGCGACGCCTTCAGCAAGCGACAGCCGCGGCGCACGTTTCAGGCGCTGCTCCAGCGTTTCGCCGTCATAGAGCGGCATCACCGAATAGAGCCGGGTCTGCCGTCCCGCAGGCAGTTCGACGATCTCACCGATCCACAGGCTGCGCACGCGCGCGGCGACCCAGGCCTCGCGCACGAAGGCGAGCCGATACGAGCCCTCACTGGCGATGCGCGGATGCGGGAACTTCAGCACGACCTCGCGGCCGTGCAACTGGTCGGTCGCCCGGAACAGGCGGCTGTAGCGGCCATCGGACAGCACCTCGCCGAGGGCGAAATCATCGATGACATCGCCGCTCGACGGCAAATCCAGGATCGGCAAGGTCGCGATAGCATGGGTCAGCTCGTCGCGGTCAGCCGGCGGCAGGTCGACGATGTCGATCACCAGCGCCGTCACATTGTCACCGCTGCCGGCCGTGAGCGCGGCAGTAACGATCGCGCGCGCGGACTCCTCCGGCGGCCCGCGCTCGCCGAGCAACTCCTTCAACCGATAGTCGGCCAGCGCGCCATGCACGCCGTCGCTGCACAGCAGCAGGCGGTCGTGCTGCCGGAGCCCGACACTGGTGTAGTCGAAGCGGGCGAACTCCTCGAACCCGATGGCCCGGCTGAGCTGATGGGCGAAATCGCCGCGGCCGGCGACGTGATCCTTGGTGAGCTGCTCGAGATGGCCCTCGCTCAGGCGATAGGCGCGGGTGTCGCCGATATGGATGACATGGCACAGCCGGCGCGACAGGACGACCGCGGAGAAGGCGCAGCTCATGCCGCTCAAATTGGCGTCGGTGCGTCCCTGGGCGTAGATCCAGCCATTGACCGATTCCAGCGCGCGCGCCGCACGGCGCTGCACCCCGAGCGTTTCGGGCAGCGAATAGTAGGCGTCGATGAAGGAGCGCACCGCGAGCTCGGCCGCCTCGCGCCCGCCCCTGTTGCCGCCGACGCCATCCGCCACCGCCGCCACGACGTCGCGGCGGACGGCTCCGCTGCGGCCGAGACAGGTGGCGACATAGTCCTCGTTGTCCGGCCGCTTGCCGGTCTCGCTGGCGAAACCGGCCCGAACCCCGAGATCGTGTTGCGAACCAGCCTTGTTGTGCAAGATCGGCTCAAGCAAGATCGGGCACCCCTGCGGCGCGGTCGGTCAGACGCGCGCTCCTGACGCGGCGCCCCAGGTGGTGCGCCAGCGCACCTTCACCATCGCAAGTCCGATGAAGCCAAGCAATGCCAGGGCGCCGAAGAACAGGAAGCCGGCGCCGAAGCCGCCGGTCATGCCCTTGGCGGTGCCGAGCGCCTGCGCCAGGAAAAAGCCGCCGATGCCGCCGGCGCAACCGACGAGACCGGTCATCAACCCGATCTCGTGGCGGAAACGCAGCGGGATCAGCTGGAACACCGCGCCATTGCCCATGCCGAGCGCGAGCACGCCGATCGAGAACAACAGGACCGACATCCAGGCGATACGCGGCATGTCCGCCAGCGCCCAGCCGCCCGTCGTCGGCGCGACCGGGCCTTCCGGCATGAACGCGATCACCACATAGGCCGCGACCACGACGGCGAACAGGACCGACAGCGAGCGGATGCCGCCGATGCGGTCGGCGATCAGGCCGCCGACCGGGCGGAAGCCGGAGCCAAACGCCACGATCAGCGCGACCAGCAGGCCGGCCGCCACGCCCGAGACGTGATACTGCACCGTAAAATAAAGCGGCAGCGCATTGGCGAGCCCGACAAAGCCGCCGAAGGTGATGAAGTAGAAAAACATGAACCAGCGGCTGTCAGGATCCCTCAGCAGCCCGCCATAGGCCTTGAGCGACAGCGGCTTGCGCTCACCCGGCGCATCCTTGGCGGCGACCGCGTAATAGGCCAGCACCATCAGCATCGGGATCAGGAGGCAGCCGAACACGGCCTGCCAGCCCCAATGCTCGGCGATCGACGGCGCCAGGAGGGTGTCGAGCACGACACCCATGTTGCCGGCGCCCGCGATCCCCATCACCACGCCCTGATACTGCGGCGGATACCAGCGGCTTGCCTGCGGCAGCGCCACCGCAAAGGAAGCGCCGCCGATGCCGAGCACGATACCGAACAGCTGCACGGCGAGCTTGCCCGGCAGCCCGAACTTCCAGACCGCGAGCGTCGCGGCGATCACGACGATCTGCGCCAGGATGCCGGTGCGCTTGGCGCCGATGATGTCGGCGAGGATGCCCATCGGCACGCGCAGGATCGCGCCGGCGAGAACCGGGATTGCAACCAGCGTGAATTTCTCGTTGACCGCGAGATTCATGTCGCGCGCGATGTAGACGATGAGCGGGCCGAGCGCGACCCACGCCATGAAACTGATATCGAAATAGAGGAATGCCGCCAGCAGCGTCGGCCAATGACCAGCCTTCTTGAATTCAGCAAACTTCATTGCTCTCAGCCTCGCCATCATGCACCGACACGACCTGCGCAAGCGCAGCCGGCTTCGGTGCCAAATGCACCGACACGACCTGCGCAAGCGCAGCCGGCTTCGGTGCCAACAGACATCATGTGAATGGGGAAATGAGAGCGCTCGCCGTTGAACGGCTCTCGGTCGGCAAAGCTCCAGCAATATGTGTGCCAACGAGATGAGCGCAGATCTCCAGCTGTTCACTTCAATCAATTTAGAAGTGCATAATCTATCTCCGTCATCCTGAGGTGCGAGCGAAGCGAGCCTCGAAGGATGAACGGCCCCAAATCGCGCCCCCAATCGGGCCACGCCACCCTTCGAGGCGCGCGAGAGCGCGCACCTCAGGGTGACGTGGAGGGCGCTCCAGCACTCTTTGCAATGCGTTGTACGGACGATGCGACACCTGCAAAACGGAGCGTTGCCGCCCCGCGCAGCAGACGCCGCCGCAGAAACGCGCAGGCTGTTGCTTTTTTGAGCTGAGACGCCGCGCGGCGTCGACAAGCGCGACAGCGATCGCTGACGCGGGCATGCACAAGAGATGACCGGCGTGGCTAAAAATGTGGCCGCAGACGAGCGCCCCCGCACGCCGCCCGGCATTTTGCCACCCAACTAATTCATTGAATCGTCCGGGAAATCTCCGGCGCCTCGATTGGCACGGGTTTTGAATGACATCGATATCGACTGTCACCGACGATGGTCAGCCGCCCGCGGATGGGCATCCCAAAACCTCCCAACAGCTCTTCGCGCCGAGTGACGGCGCGCACCGCGCGCGTGCGCGGTGTCGGCGGAATTTTGAAAGGCCAACCATGCTCGACAGGGTGATCAAGCAGAAACTGGTGGTGATCGGCAATGGGATGGCCGGCATCCGCACCGTGGAGGCGCTGCTCGAACGCGCGCCTGATCTCTATGACATCACCGTGTTCGGCGCCGAGCCGTACGGCAACTACAACCGCATCCTGCTGTCGCCGGTGCTTGCCGGCGAGAAGACCGTCGACGACATCATGCTCAACACTGTCGACTGGTACGAGGACAACAACATCACGCTGCGCAAGGGCGAAACGATCACCATGATCGACCGCCGCACCTGCGAGGTCGTCACGGCGACCGGCGACCGCGTGCCCTATGATCGCCTGCTGATCGCGACCGGCTCCAACCCGATCATGCTGCCGCTGCCGGGCAAGGACCTGCCCGGCGTGATCGGCTTCCGCGACATCTACGATGTCGACCGCATGATCCAGGCCTCGACCAGCCATCGCAACGCCGTGGTGATCGGCGGCGGCCTGCTCGGGCTCGAGGCCGCCAACGGCCTGATGAAGCGCGGCATGAACGTCACCGTCGTGCACCTGCTCGACAGCCTGATGGAGCGCCAGCTCGATCCGGTTGCCGGCAGCCTGCTGCGCAAGTCGCTTGAAGAGCGCGGCATGGTGTTCAAGATGCCGGCGCAGACGCAGGCCATCCTCGGCGAGGACCGCGTCACCGGCGTGCGCTTTGCAGACGGCGTCGAGCTGCCCGCCGACCTCGTCGTCATGGCGGTCGGCATCCGGCCGAACTTCGAGCTCGCCAGGAAGGCGGGCCTGCACTGCGAGCGCGGCATCGTCGTCTCCGACACGATGCAGACCTATGACGGCCGCATCTACGCGGTCGGCGAATGCGTGCAGCATCGCCGCCAGACCTATGGCCTCGTCGCGCCGCTGTTCGACCAGGCCAAGGTTTGCGCCAATCACCTCGCGCTGAAGGGTTTTGCCACCTATGACGGCTCGGTCACCTCGACCAAGCTCAAGGTGACGGGCATCGACCTGTTCTCCGCCGGCGACTTCGCGCCGGGCCCGGACAAGGAGGAGATCGTGCTGCAGGACGCCCATCGCGGCGTCTACAAGCGCATCATCCTCAAGGACAAGAAGATCGTCGGCGCCGTGCTCTATGGCGACACCGTCGACGGCCCCTGGTACTTCCAGCACCTGCGGGACGGCACCGACGTCTCGCAGATGCGCGAGCGCCTGGTGTTCGGCGCCGCCAATCTCGGCGACGGCGGCCATGCCGGCCAGAACTCGGTGGCGGCGATGAGCGACCAGACCGAGATCTGCGGCTGCAACGGCGTCTGCAAGGGCACCATCGTCAAGGCGATCACCGAGAAGAAGCTGTTCACGCTGGACGACGTGCGTGCGCACACCAAGGCGTCGTCGTCGTGCGGCTCCTGCACCGGCCTCGTCGAGCAGGTGCTGGCCTTCACGCTCGGCGGCGACTACTCGGCGGCGCCCAACGTCAAGCCGATGTGCGCCTGCACCGACCACAGCCACGACGACGTCCGCCGCGTCATCGTCGAGCAGAATCTGAAGACCATCCCCGACGTGATGCGCTTCATGGAGTGGAAGACCGCCAACGGCTGCCACTCGTGCCGCCCGGCGCTGAACTACTACCTGCTCGCGACCTGGCCCGGCGAGTATCGCGACGACCAGCAGTCGCGCTACATCAACGAGCGCGTCCATGCCAACATCCAGAAGGACGGCACCTATTCGGTGGTGCCGCGGATGTGGGGCGGCGTCACCACGCCGAACGAGCTGCGCGCCATCGCCGACGTCGCCGACAAGTTCAACATCCCGACGGTCAAGGTCACCGGCGGCCAGCGCATCGACCTGCTCGGCGTCAAGAAGGAAGACCTGCCGGCGGTGTGGGCCGACCTCAACGATGCCGGCCTCGTCTCCGGCCATGCCTATGCCAAGGGCCTGCGCACGGTGAAGACCTGCGTCGGCTCGGAGTGGTGCCGCTTCGGCACCCAGGATTCCACCGGCCTCGGCGTCAAGCTCGAGAAATTCATGTGGGGCTCCTGGACCCCGGCCAAGGTCAAGCTCGCGGTTTCCGGCTGCCCGCGCAACTGCGCGGAAGCGACCTGCAAGGACGTCGGCGTGGTCTGCGTCGACTCCGGCTACGAGATCCATTTCGCCGGCGCCGCCGGCCTGCACATCAAGGGCACCGAGTTCCTGACCAAGGTCGCGACCGAGGACGAGACGCTGGAGGTGATCGCGGCGCTGACCCAGCTCTATCGCGAGCAGGGCCGTTACCTCGAGCGCATGTACAAATGGTGCGACCGCGTCGGCCTCGACGCGATCCGCAAGCAGGTGGTCGACGATCTCAAAAATCGCAAGGCGCTGTTCGAGCGCTTCGCCTATTCGCAGCAATTCTCGCAGAGCGATCCGTGGGCGGCGCGCGCCAGGCGCGGCGTCGACCGCAACGAGTTCACCCCGCTCGCCGAACTGGAGCTTGCCTGATGCAATGGATTGAGATCGGAGCCCTCGACGACATCCCGCGTCTCGGCTCGCGCGTGGTGCGCACTTCGTCCGGCGATATCGCGCTGTTCCGCACCGAGAACGACGAGGTATTCGCGCTCGACGACCGCTGCCCGCACAAGGGCGGGCCGCTGTCGCAGGGCATCGTGCACAACAAGCGCGTAACCTGCCCGCTGCACAACTTCGTCATCGAGCTCGCCAGCGGCCAGGCGGTCGCGCCCGACGAGGGCTGCACGCGATCGCATCCGGCCAAGGTCGAGAACGGCATCGTGTGGCTGTCGGTCCGTCAGGCGGCCGCGGTGAACTGACAGGGGCGCCATGTCCGTCAAGACCACGTGCCCCTATTGCGGCGTCGGCTGCGGCGTCGTCGCCACCACCGACGCCGCCGGCGTGGTCAGCGTCGCGGGCGACCGGCAGCATCCGGCCAATTTCGGCCGCCTGTGCAGCAAGGGCTCGGCGCTGGCCGAAACCATCGGCCTCGAGGGACGGCTGCTCGCACCGCTGATCGGCGGCGAGCCGGTGGCGTGGGACGACGCCCTCGACCACGTCGCCGCGCAGTTCAGCCGGATCATCCGGGAGCATGGCCCGGACGCGGTGGCGTTCTACGTCTCGGGTCAGCTGCTGACCGAGGACTATTATGTCGTCAACAAGCTGGCGAAAGGCTTTGTCGGCACCGCCAATATCGACACCAACTCGCGCCTGTGCATGTCCTCCAGCGTCGCCGGCCACAAGCGCGCGTTCGGCAGCGACACCGTGCCGGGCTGCTACGAGGACCTCGAGCAGGCCGACCTGCTGGTGCTGGTCGGCTCGAACGCGGCGTGGTGCCATCCGATCCTGCACCAGCGCATGCTGGCGGCGAAGGAGAAGAACCCGGCGTGCCGCATTGTCGTGATCGACCCGCGGCGCACGGCGACCTGCGAGGGAGCGGACCTGCACCTGCCGCTGCGCTCGGGCAGCGACGCCGTGCTGTTCAACGGCCTGCTGGCGTTTCTCGCCGATGCTGGCGCCGTCGATCGCGCCTTTGTCGATGGCAGCACGACCGGCGTGATGGCAGCGCTTGAGCCGGTCGAAGGCCAGACCGTGGCCACAACGGCTGCGACCTGCGGCCTGACGGAAGGCGCGGTCGGGCTGTTCTTCGACTGGTTCGCCAGGACCGAGCGGGTCGTCACGCTCTATTCGCAGGGCATCAACCAGTCCAGCAGCGGCACCGACAAGGTCAACGCCATCATCAACTGCCACCTGCTGACCGGCCGCATCGGCAAGCCCGGCATGGGACCGTTCTCGCTGACCGGCCAGCCCAACGCCATGGGCGGCCGCGAGGTCGGCGGCCTCGCCAACCAGCTCGCCGCCCACATGGAGATCGAACGGGGCGAGCACCGCGATCTCGTGCAGCGTTTCTGGCGCGCGCCGGTGATCGCGCACAAGGCCGGCCTCAAGGCGGTCGACATGTTCGACGCCATCGCGGACGGCCGCATCAAGGCGATCTGGATCATGTCGACCAACCCGGTCGTCAGCCTGCCGGACGCCAACCGCGCGCGCGCCGCGCTGGACGCCTGCGAACTGGTGGTGGTGTCCGACTGCATGCGCTCGACCGACACCACGCGCCACGCCGACGTGCTGCTGCCGGCGCTGGCCTGGGGCGAAAAGGACGGCACTGTCACCAACTCCGAGCGCCGCATCTCGCGGCAGCGCCCCTTCCTCCCCGCCCCGGGCGAGGCACGCGCCGACTGGCGCATCATCTGCGACGTCGCCCGCCGCATGGGCTATGCCGGGTTCGACTATGCCGGCGTTGCGGACATCTTTCGCGAGCATGCCGCCCTCTCCGGCTTCGAGAACGACGGCGCGCGCGATTTCGACATCTCCGCGCTCGCGACTATCGACGACCGCGCCTATGGCGCGCTGGCGCCGGTGCAGTGGCCGGTGACGCCGGACTATCCGACCGGCACCGCGCGGATGTTCGAGACGCCAACCTTCTTCACGCCCGACCGCAAGGCGCGCTTCGTGCCGGTGACGCCGCGCCCGCCGCGCCATGCCACCAGCCGCGAGCATCCGCTGGTGCTCAACACCGGGCGCATCCGCGACCAGTGGCACACCATGACGCGGACCGGCAAGACCGCGCGGCTGCTGTCGCACATCTTCGAGCCCTATGCCGAACTCCATCCCGAGGATGCGCGGCTCGCCGGGCTGAAGGCTGACGCGCTGGCGCGCCTGACAAGCCCCTTCGGCGAGATGATCGCGCGCGTCGTGGTCTCGACCGAGCAGCGGCGCGGCTGCGTGTTCGTGCCGATGCACTGGAACGACGAGTTCGCCGGCGAAGGCCGGGTCAACGCGCTGGTCAACCCGGCGACCGATCCGGTGTCCGGCCAGCCGGAGTCCAAGCATACGCCGGTCGTGGCCACGCCCTATACGCCGAAATGGCACGCCTTCATCCTGAGCCGCAACGAGATCGCGCGTCCCGCCGCGGGATACTGGGTTCATGGCAAGGCAGGACACTGCTGGCGGCTGGAATTGACCGGCGACGAGCGCCCGGAGAGCTGGCGCGACTGGGCGCGGGCACAGCTCGGCCTCGCGGACACCGAGATCGAATGGATCGCCTATCGCGATCCGGCCGCGGGACTTTTCCGCTATGCCGCCGTGCGTGACGGCCGGCTGGAGGGCTGCGTGTTCATCGCGCCCGACCATTCGCTGGTGTCACGCGCCTGGCTGATCAGCCTGTTCGCGGATGACAAGTTGTCCGCGAGCGCGCGAATGTCCCTGCTCGCCGGGCGGCCGCTCGGCGACGGCGAGGACATCGGGCCGATCGTCTGCTCCTGCTTCAGCGTCGGCCGCAACCAGATCTCAGCCGAGATCCGCAAGGGCGCAGCGTCCGTCGACGCTGTCGGCCATTGCCTGAAGGCCGGCACCAACTGCGGCGCCTGCCGGCCCGAGATCGCCAAGCTGCTGACGGCGACGAGCCCCCGGCCACGCGAGGCGGTCGCGTCGTAGCCTAGGCGGGAAACCCGAACAGCTTCGCCGGGTTGTGGACGAGAACTTTCTCCAGCGTCGCCTGGTCCGGGGCAAAGCGGTACATCAACTCCAGCAAATCCGCATCATTGGGGGGCTGCACGACCGAGACCGGATGCGGCCAATCGCTCGCCCACACGCAGCGGTCGGGAGCCGCCTCGAGATACGCCCGCGCAATCGGGATCACATCGTCCCAGGGTGGGCCGGCCTTCGAGGTTTTCTCGCCCAGCGACAGCATGACCCAGAAATTGCCCTTGGCCAGAAGCTCCAGCATCTTGCGCAGGTTCGGGTCGTCCTTGCCGCGCGCCGGGTCTGGACGCGCCATGTGATCGATCAGCACCGGCACGTCGAGCGACTGGTACTTGTCCACGCTCGAGACGATGCCGTCCTTCTCCGGCTGAATCTTCACATACCAGCCGAGCTCGCGGATGCGCGCGATCGCGCGAGCGAAATCCTTGTCCGAGAGCACCGCCCCCAGTTCCTGGCGGAAGCTGAAGCGCGCGCCGCGCACGCCGGCATCGTGCAGCCTTGCAAGATAAGAATCGCTGGCTTCGGCAAACACCAGCGCGTTGGCGCAGCCGCGGTAGTTCGGGCCCATCGCGGCGAGGCCGTCGAGCACCACCGCGTGATCGGCGCCATAGGTCGTGGTCTGCACGATGACGCCGCGCTCGATGCCGAGCGCCTTGTGCATGCGCAGCGCCGCCTCCCAGGTCGCGGTCGGCATCTGATAGGCCGCACCAGGGCGCACCGGATACCTATCCAGCGGGCCGAGCACGTGAAACTGGCTGTCGACGGTCTTCGGCGGCGGCAGTCGCGACGGCTGGCGCGGATTGGGATGAAACGGCAGATAGGTCGGCACGGGCGGCTCCCTCAATCGATCACGGCGGTGAAATCGCACTGCACCAGCGCCCCGCCTTCCATATCCATCGGCAGCGCATGGCGCGCGGGCCGCGAATGCTCATCGGGAAACATTTTCAGCCACTCCGCATTCAACGGCCCGCGCTGCGAACGGTCCTTGAGCCAGACCGTCATCTTGATGATGTCATCGGTGCTGCCGCCGGCGGCTTCCACCGTGGCTTTCATATGCGCGAACATGTTGGCGCACTGCGCCGCCAGGCTGTCCGGCATGTTCCCTGTTGCGGGATCACGGCCGAGGATCACGCCGGACATCACGACATTGCCGATGCGGCAGGCGTTGGGAATCGGATTGACGTGCTTGAATTCACCGATATGGATGCTTCTGCGCCGTGCTTGAGCCGTCATGACGCCGTCTCCTCTTTTCTGTCCGCGATCAGACGAATTGACAGGACACCGAACCGAAAGCGCCGTAATCGGCGTGGAAGGTATCGCCGCGGCGGATATCGATCGGGCGGGTGAACGATCCGGCGAGCACGACCTCGCCGGCCGCCAGATGCTCGTCGTGCTCCGCCAGGCGATTGGCGAGCCAGGCGATGCCGTTGGCCGGATGGTTGAGGACGCCGGCCGCGAGCCCGGTTTCCTCGATCTGGCCGTTGCGGAACAGCAGCGCCCCGATCCAGCGCAGATCCGCGTCCCCCGGCCTAAACGGCCGCCCGCCCACCACCAGCGCCGCATTCGCGGCATTGTCCGAGATGGTGTCCATGACCTTTCGCGTCTTGCCCGTGACGGGATCGACGCGGTGCATGCGGGTTTCCAGGATCTCAAGTGCCGGCGTCACATAGTCGGTGGCGTTGAGCACGTCGAAGATGGTGCAGTCCGGTCCGCGCAGCGCAGCCTTCAGCACGAAGGCCAGCTCGACCTCGATCCTCGGTGCGTGAAAGCGGTCGAACGGGATCGCGCTCGCGTCGGGATAGAACATATCCGCGAACAGAACGCCGAAATCCGGCTCGGCGATGCCGACCGCGCTCTGCATCGCCTTCGAGGTCAACCCGATCTTGTGGCCTTTGACGACGCGGCCGCGCTGAAGCTGCAACTGCGTCCACGCCCGCTGGATCGCATAGGCATCCTCGATCGTCAGATCGGGATACTCCTGCGTGAACATCGTGATCAGTGTCTTGGTCTGCTCGGCCTCGTCGAGGCGCCGCGCGAGACGCGTAATGATGGCGGGATCGAGCATGTCTCAGCCCTCGGCAACAACGGGATTACGCAGCACGCCAATCGCCGCGGACTCCACCTCGATGACATCACCGGGGCGCAGCCAGCGCGGCGGATCGAAGCGCGCGCCGGCGCCGGTCGGCGTGCCCGTCGCGATCATGTCGCCCGGCTTGAGGGTGGCGAAGGTCGAGAGGTAGGCGATCAGAAAGTCGAATGGAAACATCAGCCGCGCGGTGGTGTCCTGCTGCCGCACCTCACCGTTCACACGCGTGATGATCTCGTGAGGGCCCCTCGGATCGCATTCATCGGACGTGACGATCCAGGGACCGATGCTGCCGGAGCGATCGAAATTCTTGCCCTGCGTGACGTTGAATTTGCCATGGTGCAGCCAGTCGCGCACGCTGCCTTCATTGCACAGGGTCATGCCGAAGACATGCGACCAGGCGGCCTCGCGCGGAATGTGCCGGCCGGGCTTGCCGATCACCAGCACCAGCTCGCCCTCGTAGTCGAGCTGTTCGGAGACCACGGGCTTCTCGATGCCCTGCTCCGCGCCGACCACCGAAGACATGTTGCGCACGAACAGGCTGGGGTATTTGGGCAGATCCGAATTGTCCTTGTACTCGGCGTTGCGGTCCATGTAGTTCACACCGATGCACCAGAGTTTTTCCGGCGCCAGCACCGGCGGCAGCAACGTCAGCTCGGCCAGCCGATGGTCCGGCTTCTCGCCCGCGACC
Organism: Pseudomonadota bacterium; assembly: GCA_040756765.1. Taxonomy (GTDB): domain Bacteria; phylum Pseudomonadota; class Alphaproteobacteria; order Rhizobiales; family Xanthobacteraceae; genus Bradyrhizobium_A. Next base: position 213,603 of record JBFLYG010000008.1, read on the forward strand.
GCCCGCCGCGCCTCGCCAAGTCCGTCACCGGCGATCAGCGCCCTCAGGTCGGGAAACGTGCGCCCGATCCGCCGCGACAAATCGACCACCCCGCCTTCGACAGCCGCGCCATAACGCGCCTCGCCGCTCACCAGATAACTCAACAACCGCATGTGATGTTTCCTATGGCCCGTGTCAGGCGGCCTGCCGGCCGGGATGTCCGTTCCCGACTCCCGCCAACTCGCGCCCGCGCGTTTCCGGCAGCGACAACGTCATCGCCAGAAACAGGATGATGGCCGGCACGACGACCAGCATTCCCATGGCGAGTTCGCCACCGAACGCCGCTGCGGCGAGCGGGACGACCACTGGCGCCAGGCTGCCGACGCCACGCCCCGCCATGTAGGTGAAGGAGACCGCCGTCGAGCGGACCTCGATCGGATAGATCTCCGACAGCCAGGTGCCAACGACGCCAAGCGCCGAGTTGCCGATCACGAAGGCGATGTAGGTCCAGAACATCGGGAAGCCGAGCAGGCTTCCGGCATATTTGTCGTGGGCGAACAGATAGAGGCAGCCGGCCATCACGGCCCAGGACACCCCCGGCACCAGCGCCCCGAAACGGCGACCGAACGCGTCATTGAGCGCGCCCATGCTGATATAGGAGCAGCCACCGACGATGGATGCGATCACCGAGATGTTGCGCACCACTTCGGGCGGCGCCGCCAGCGACTTCTGCATCAGCGTCGGCATGAAGACGACCACGCCATAGTAGGCGAACATATAGGCCATCATCCAGGCGAGACACATGATCGAGATCGGCAACAGCCTGCCCCTGAACATCAACAGCAGCGTGTTCGTTGTCCTGACCGTCTTCTCGACCAGGCCGCTCTTGCGGGCGCGGTCGAACTGCAGCCAGGCTTTCGATTCCGGCATGAAGAAGCGGATGAAGATCATCAGCACCAGCGGCGAGCCGCCGGTGAGCAAGGCGATGCGCCATCCCCATTCGAGGCTGAAGGAGGTGGTGGCCCAGACGCCGACAATGGACGCCCCGGCGCTGGCGAGGACGGCGCTGCCCTGGATGAACGCGCTGCCGAGGCCACGGCGGTCCTTGTTCCAGGCCTCGTTGAACAGCACCATGCCGGCGCCCCACTCGCCGCCGAGGCCGACACCCGTAATGAAGCGCAAGATCGCGAGACTCGGATAGTTCCAGGCGAACGCGGACGCAATCGAGCCGGCCGCGAACACCCCGAGCGTGAGCTGCAGGGCCTGCTTGCGGCCGATGCGGTCGCCGAGCCAGCCAAACAGCGCGCCGCCGATCACCGAGCCGGCGAGGGTCAGGCTGGTGACGCTCGCCACATGGGCAAGCGAGATATTGAGCGAAGCCTGGATCGAGCTCATCAGGAACGGCATGATGAGCACGTCGTAGAGGTCGAGCGCGAAGCCCAGCATGCAGGAAAAGATGATCGCGGCGCGCTCGCGCGTCGTATAGGTGCCGCTTCCGGATAGCGAAGACTCGTCGTTCATGATGGGCCTGCTTTCGCGTGATGTCGCACCCAATGTCGTACTCATGTGGCGTCAATCGACCGACTTCGGCGTCTGAAACACGGTGTTCAGCGTGACGATCTCGCCGAGCCGGGCGTAGCGCGGGCCGGCGATGCGGGCGATGGGATCGAGCGCCTGCGTCTCGATCTTGCCGTTGACGACAAGGCCGTCACGGATATGGAACATCACGACCTCGCCGACGATCAGCCGGCTGCGCGCATCGCCGAATTCGAGACACTGGCGAAAGCGGCATTCCATCGCGACCGGCGGCGCGACGAGCCGCGGCACCTTGATGCATTCGCTCGGCAGCGTTTCGAGATTGAGCAGCTCGACCTCGCTGACCTCGGGCGGATGCTCGACCGAGCTGTCATGCACCGTTTTCATCAGCGGCGCATCGGCGATGTGAATGACATACTCTTCGGTGTCGAGAATATTGTGCGCGGTATCCTTGTAGACACCCGCCTTGCGGCCGACGCTGATCGCGAGCATCGGCGGCTTTTGCGAGACGAAGGTGAAGGCGCTGAAAGGGGCGAGGTTGAGCACGCCTTTGCTGGACAAGCTCGTCACCCACGCGATCGGACGCGGCACCACAATGCCCGTCATCAGCCGGTAGATCTTCTCCGCACCGAGACCCGCTGGATCGATCTGCATCATCGTCTCGCAGCTAAGCCCGCTCAATCGCGGTCGCGCCGGGCGCAGGCAGCACGATTGTGAGACATGTCATGGCATCCTCCCAAACCTTGCGGCGGATCGACCCCGCCCCGTTTGTCGTTGGAATGAAACGGAATCGCACGCGGCGTCTCGATCACCCGCGCAGACCATCGGTTTTTAGGCTTTACGTGTCGACCGAATTGTGCGCTTGTTGTCCACATTATGGACAACAGCCCGTCGCGTTCGAAGGCGGACCGCACCGTGGAACCACGGCCCGGCGCACAAGCCATCCGGCGCGCCCTGGCCGTCCTGCGTATTCTCGCCGCGGGGCGGGAGGCCGGGCTGCCGCTGGCCGACGTTGTCCAGGCGACCGGCCTCACCCGGCCTACCGTGCACCGAATCGTGCACGTCCTCATCGAGGAGGGGATCGTCGAGCGGCACGACAAGACCGGCCGCTTTGCCATCGGCGGCCAGGTGCCGGAACTCGCGCTGGCACGGCCATCCCCTTCGCCATTGCTCGCGGCGGCGGACGACATTCTCAAGCGCACGTCGCAACTGGTCGGCGATACGCTGTTTCTCACCGTCCGGACCGGCACCGACACGCTCTGCGTCGATCGCCGCATCGGCTCCTATCCGATCCAGGTGCTCTCGATCGAGATCGGCGCGCGGCGGCCGCTCGGCGTCAGCAGCGCGGGCGTGGCGATCCTGGCGGCCATGCCGACACATGAGGCGCGCAAGATCATCGCCGCCAACGAAGCGCGGTTTGTGGCCTATCGCACCAATGCTGCGACCGTGCTCGGCCAGATCGCTGCCGCAAAGCGGACAGGCTACAACTTGCGTGAAGTCGGCCTGGTGCAGGGAACGAAGTCGATGTCCACCTGGATCAAGACCTCGGATGGTCGTCCGGCGGCAGCCATCACCGTCTCGGCCGTTCGCACGCGCCTCGGACCGCGGCGTGAACTGGAGGTGGCGGAGATTCTCCTGGACGCGGCTCGCGCGGTCGAGCGGAAGATACGGTCCGTGGTCCTATAGGCAGCTCCTTGCCATGCTGCTGCACCAGCCGGCAGCGCCAGAGCTGAGATTTCACGACTGCGCCTAATACCAGATCTGCATCTTCAGCCCGCGGGCATCGCGCGGCGCGGGGCCGTCGGGACAAAACGAGCGCCCGTCGCGCGCGGCGAGCGCCATGGCGCAGGCGTCGAGCACGTCGTCGGGCTTTGCGCCGCTGCCGAGCCGCGCGCGGTCCAGCCAGTCGTCGAGGGCGGTGAAGCCCGCGCGCTGCAGCAGCGCGCGGCGCAGGGCCAAGCCCTCGGCGTCCTTCTTGCGCGGCAGCGGCTCTCGGCCGTTGAGCCGCCAGAATACAAGCTCGGGATGGGCCTCGATCACCCGGCGCTGCCGCGCCGGGGTCATCGCCGCATCGACCTCGAGAATCTTCGGCCCGAGATTCCACAGCTGCACGGAGACCATCGCCTCGCCGCGCGCCTTCAGCGCGCGGTTGGCGACAGCCTGCGAGCCATGTGACCACAGCCCGCGGCGTGCGCCGGTGAACACCCGCGCACCATGCGGCCGCAACAGGATGCGCGCCGCAAGGTCACAGGCGCGGTCGCCCGCGTCCGGCAGGCCGATCGGCATGTCGATGGCGGCGCGGTCGAAGGCGCGCGCCCACAGCGCATCGATGTGCGGCCAGAAAGCGATGGTGCGGCGGCGCGGCGCGATCTCGACCGCGACCCAGCCGCGGCGGAAGCCGTCAAGCCCGATGAATACTGCCATGACATCGAATGTGAAAAACCGCGGCGGCCGCGTCAACCGCGCGGCTTAATCGCTGCCGACCTGCGCGCTGCCGACCGACCAGGCGGCGCCGCGCGCGGCGATCTCGAGCCGGATGGTCGCCGTGGCCCGGACGAAGCGGCCGTCGCCCTCATACTCGGCGCTCACCAGATGCTGGCCGCCGGGCAGCGCCGAGGTGGTGACGCTGGCGTGGCCGTCGCGGTCGAGCCGCACCCGCGCCATCAGGCCCTGCTCGCCGTCCCTGAAGGTGACCATCCCGGTCGGCGTGCCGATGGGCGCGGCGACCGTCGCCGAGACCGTCAGCGGCTCGCCGGGAGCGCCCGGATTCGATGACGACGACACCTCGAGGCGCGGGACCGCCCGCACCCGCTGCACCAGCACGTTCGACGAGCTCGGCAGCGCGATGAACGGTAGGAAATCGGTGGTGCCGGTATAGTGAGCGCGCACGGGATGCTCCCCCGGCGCAAGATCCGCAACGGTGATCGAGGGCGACGCAACTGTTGCGCGGCCGAGCCAGCGCAGGGTCGCCTCGTCGAAGAAATCGATGAAGCCGCCGGGCACGCCGCCACGGTCGGCGTCGACCTGCGCGGTCAGGGTCACGGCATCACCCGCCGCCGCCGCGATGGACGACGAGACCAGCACCGTGGTGGTCCGCACCGCCACCACCTCGGTCTGCGCCCGTGCGGCGCTGACCAGGGCGAACAGCACCAGCAGCACGATGCAGACGATGCCGATCATCGCCGATCTGAAATGAAAGGTCGGGCTGGCGATACGGGCCCGCTGTCCGGGCCGCGGCAATTGACTGGGTCGCAGGATCGCTCTCTCCATCAAGGCACCTGACATTGACCACGCTCCCGGACCATGCTCCCGCCGAATGGCGGCGCCGTCCCGGCCCTGCCCGACTGCGGCAACTGTTCCACAGGCCGCCCGAGAATTCGTCTCAACCAGCGCAAGGACGGCGATCTTTCGCGACCGCCGCCGCATGCGGTTAAGACGCCCATAACGCGCCGGGACGCCCCGCAGGTTTAAGTCACGTGAACGAGAGAAAAGGTTCAGCCATGCGGCGGCGCCGGCGCGCCGCGCCGCAGGGCTGAACATGGTGGGAGGCGGCTGCGCCTTACGGCTTGCACACCGCGCGCATGCGCGACGCCAGCGTGACGATCTCGGTGTCGACCGCCTGCACGTTCCGGGACTGGTTCGGCCCGCGGTCGCAGCGCGCGATCACGGCGCGCAGCTCGGACAGCGCATCGATGTGGCGGCGATAGGCGGTGCACTGCGCGCCGTCGCTATCACCGGCGACATTGTCGAGCCCGGTGCGGGTGCGACGGACATTCTGGTCCGCCGTCAGCATGTCGTCGCGGCAGCCGGCGGCCACCACCGGCATCGCCTGCCCCAGCATCGACACGACCACGGCGGCGAGAACGACAGGGAGCTTCATGACGTGATGGCTTTCCTCTGCAAGGGTGTCGCCGTCAGGACGTTCGCCGGACCGCGGCAAGAACCACCGGCATCTGGGCGGGTTTGTTCGGCAGGCTCATCAGCAGTTGAACCTCGTCGCCCTCGACGCGCGCTTCGGAGCGACCGTAGCTCATGCGGCGATAGTCGCCGAGCACGATCCCCTGGCAGGCGACGGGGCCGCCGTCGAGATTGAGGGCGATCGTCAGGTCGAGCGGCGCATCAAGCAGGAATTGCGCGAGACGCGCCAGCGAAAAGAACGCATCCGTCGTCGTTCCGACGATGATGCGCCCCGAGGCATCCTGACCGACGAAGCTGCGCGTCGCCAGCCAGCGCGTCGGCTTGGTCACGCGGCTCACCCCGTTCGACAGCAGCAGCGGATACGACACCATGGCGTCGGTCGCGCCCTGGAACACGACACGCCAGTCCTCATGGGCGAGGTCGTGAATCGATATCGACGCTGGCGACGACACGAAAGCTCCGGCCTTCGCGTCATAGACCTTTGGTCCAAGCTGGGTGCTGGCGCTGAGGAACGGCGTTGCCGGCTCGCCCTGCCGCGAGAAGAAGCTGCCGTTGACGATCAGCGCCGCGCCGGTCCGCGCCAGCCAGCGGTCGAGATCGCGCTGTCCTGACACGGCATTGTGGGCGGCGAAGCGAAAGTGAGCGGGATCGATGCGTGCGAGCAGGAGATGCTCGACCGGCGCGCCGCTCATGAGCACCGGCAGATCGGCGACCTCGAACCCCTCGTCGACAGCCTGCCAGGCGAGGCGGCCGGACGTCGGCGCCGCGTTGCTCGCCAGCGCCACCCGCATCGCAGGGGTGAGCAGCGGGCTGGTCGGCGTCACGGCCAGCCAGTAGGTGCCACCGTCGCGGACGACCGGAAGCGGTCCCCTCAGGCCGGCGAACACCCACAGCCCGGCGGCAGCGGCGCACGCGGCCACCACACCGAGGATCCTGACCGTGAATCGCATTGCACCACCCGCCCGTCATGTGTCGACAATGGCTGGATCATAGATCAGGCCGCGTGACGGGATGGCGATGCAACCAAGGCGTCACGCGGGCATCATTTCGGCGATCGCGGGAGGATCGGGAGGCTGATACCGCGGCGATCAGCCGAGGTTCAGCTCCTTGAAGAAGTCGTTGCCCTTGTCGTCGATGATGATGAAGGCCGGGAAGTCGACGACCTCGATGCGCCAGATCGCTTCCATGCCCAATTCAGGATATTCCACCACCTCGACCTTCTTGATGCAGTGCTCGGCGAGGTTCGCCGCCGCGCCACCGATCGATCCGAGGTAGAAGCCGCCATGCTTCTTGCAGGCCTCGCGCACCGCGGGGGCGCGGTTGCCCTTGGCCACCATCACCATGGAGCCGCCGGCGGCCTGGAACTGGTCGACGAACGAGTCCATGCGGCCCGCGGTGGTCGGACCGAACGCGCCGGAGGCGTAGCCGTCGGGCGTCTTCGCCGGGCCGGCGTAGTACACCGGATGGTTCTTGAAGTACTCCGGCAGGCCCTCGCCCTTGTCGAGGCGCTCGCGCAGCTTGGCATGCGCGGAATCGCGGGCGACGATCATGGTGCCGGTCAGCGACAGGCGGGTCTTGACCGGATAGTTCGACAGCGTGGCGAGGACCTCCTTCATCGGCTTGTTGAGGTCGATCTTGACGACCTCGCCGCCGAGGGCGCCCTCGACCTCCGGCAGGTACTGCGACGGGTTGTGCTCGAGCTCCTCGAGATAGACGCCATCCTTCGTGATCTTGCCGAGCACCTGGCGGTCGGCCGAGCACGACACGCCGAGGCCGATCGGCAGGCTGGCGCCGTGGCGCGGCAGGCGGATGACGCGGACGTCATGGCAGAAGTACTTGCCGCCGAACTGGGCGCCGACGCCCAGTGACTGGGTCATCTTGAGGATTTCCTGCTCCATCTCGAGGTCGCGGAACGCATGCGCGTCCGGCGAGCCTTGCGTCGGCAGCGCATCGAGGTAGCGCGCCGAGGCCAGCTTCACCGTCTTCATGGTGAGCTCGGCCGAGGTGCCGCCGATGACGATGGCAAGGTGATAAGGCGGGCACGCCGCGGTGCCCAGCGTCAGCACCTTCTCCTTGAGGAACGCCAGCATGCGGTCGCGGGTCAGGATCGACGGCGTCGCCTGGAACAGGAAGCTCTTGTTGGCCGAGCCGCCGCCCTTGGCCATGAACATGAACTTGTAGGCGTCATCGCCCTCGGCGTAGATCTCGCACTGCGCCGGCATGTTGTTCTGGGTGTTCTTCTCCTCGAACATCGACAGCGGCGCGACCTGCGAGTAGCGCAGGTTGCGCTTCAGATACGCGTCGCGTGCGCCCTCGGCGAGCGCCGCCTCGTCGTCCCCCTCGGTGATGACGCGCGAGCCCTTCTTGCCCATGATGATGGCGGTGCCGGTGTCCTGGCACATCGGCAGCACGCCGCCGGCGGCGATGTTGGCGTTCTTCAGGAAGTCGAAGGCGACGAACTTGTCGTTGTCGCTGGCTTCCTTGTCGTCGAGGATGTTGCGCAGCTGCTTGAGATGGCCCGGGCGCAGGTAGTGGTTGATGTCGACGAAGGCGGCTTCCGACAGCGCCTTCAGCGCCTCGCGCGACACCACCAGCATCTCCTTGCCGAGCACGGTCTCGACACGCACGCCGTCCGAGGAGATCTTCTTGTAGGGGGTCTCGTCCTTGCCCAGCGGAAACAGCGGGGTGTGCTTGTAGGGCGGGACAGCGGGGACCTTGGCGGGGGCGTTCATGGTCTTGTCTCTCTGGCTTGCGACGGGCTGGCAGTCTTGACAGGGTTGATAGACCACCAGATCGGGCGGGCGCAACAGCGCCGCCGCCCCGGCGGGGGCGGTTTCGCGGGAGCGCGGAATGGCAATTTTCGTATTGATCCCAGGAGGTTGGCATGGCGGCTGGGCGTTTTCCGGCTTTGCCTCTGCGCTGCGCCGGCAGGGCCATGACGTCTACACCCCGACCTTGAGCGGCCTCGACGAGGGCAGCCGCCAGTCGCCTGCCGGGATCAACCTCGAAACCCATATCAGCGACGTCCAGGAACTGCTCACGGTCGAGGACCTCTATGAGGTCGTGCTGTGCGCCCACAGCTATGGCGGCATGGTCGCGACCGGGGTCGCCGACCGTGCCCGGGAGCGCGTCGCGGCCCTGGTCTATCTCGACGCCTTCGTGCCGCAGGACGGCCAGTCGTGGTGGGACCTCGCCGGCGAGGGCTACCGCAGGCTGGCGCTCGACCGCTCGCGGCGCGACGGCATCGGCGTCACCCCGCCCGACAACCTCGACCGGCGCTGCGCGCCGCATCCCCTCGCCGCCTTCCTGCAGGAGATCTGGCTGTCCGGCCGCGAGCAGACCGTTCCGCGCCGGGTGTTCGTCTATGCCAGCGGCTGGGAAACGACGCCGTTCACCGCGCAATACCGCCGGCTCAAGGACGATCCGGAATGGGAGGTGCACAGCATCGATTGCGACCACGACCTGATCCGGCACGCGCCCGACGAGGTGATGAGCATCCTGCAGGGCATCGCGGACACGCTCTAGGGTCACCCCCCATCACTTCAACCGCACTCCATCTCCTCACGGGGAGGAGCGCGGCGAGGCCGCGCGTCTCGAACCATGAGGCCAATGAGCTGCAACCTACGGGCCTCATCCTTCGAGACGCTCGCTGCGCGGGCTTCTCAGAGTCTGACTGGAAAAGGCGTTCGGCCTTCGTGAAGGGGCGGCGCGCTCCGTATTTCACTGTCGTGGCCGGGCTTGTCCCGGCCACCCCGCTTAGGGGCGCAGTGCCTTCCTTGCCGGGGTCGCCGGGAGACCTTAGTCCTAGCGATCCGTTAAAGACGGATCGCGCTGCCCGGCGACGACAAACATTTGGGGCGATGCTTGCATTTCCAGTCAGGCACTTAGGATGAGGATTCGGGCCCTAGCAACGACGTCGCAGCGATCATCCACCGGACCGGCGGAAAAGCCGTGTCCGCCGCGGCGGTTCGTGCTTTAATGGCATCGAGGGGCTGTGATGATGACTGTGATGTTTGGACGAATCCGCGGCGCGGCGGTGGCGCTTGCCGCGCTCACCTTATCGACTGTGGGGATGCTGACGTTTGGGGCCACCGCGGCGCGCGCGGATGCCTGCGACGATCTCGCCAAGCAGCTCACCGGCCAGATCGACGGCCTCGTCGTCGGCGCGACCAGCGCCAACGCCATTGCGCTCAAGCATCCGGCGGTGAGCCGGGCCTCGCTCGGCTGCCGCAGCCGCAACGTCACCAATGAGGTGTTCGCCGCGACCGCGAGCCGCAAGCCGTCGGACGCGTTCTATGGCTTCACCGCCCAGGCCGCCGCGCTGGTGTTCACCATCCCGCGCGACGACGTGCGCAAGGGCATCACCCGCTGCGTCGGCCGCATCGGCCTGCTGCGCGGCAACACCATCGCCACCCGCTACAAGCGGCTCGACATCCGCTGCACCGGCGGCAAGACCGGCACCACCGTGAGCGTGTCGCGCGAGCGCGACAGCTGACCTGACGCCCTGTCCATTGAGCCAAACCGGAGGTTTGCGATGGTCGCCGTGTTTGTCGATGCCAACGAATCGCTGGCGCTGGAGTTCGAGCGCCAGTTCCGCGACGACGATCCCTCGGTGAGGATCAACCGCGACGCCGACGTCGAGCCGCAGGCCCTGCCCGCGGTGCTGGCGGATGCGCGCATCGCCATCATCGACCACACCTATTTTCCGACGGACATCGCGCGGCAGTGCAGGACGCTGCAGCATGTCGTATTCCTCGGCACCGGCGCGCGCAGCTACATGACCCCGGAAGAGCTCGCCGAACTCGGCATCACCGTCCACATCATCAAGGGCTATGGCGACACGGCGGTTGCCGAATGCGCCATCGCGCTGATGTGGGCGGCCGCGCGCAACCTCGCGCTGATGGACCGCGCCATGCGCGCCGGCCAATGGCTGCGCGAGGACGGCATGCAGCTCACCGGCAAGACGCTGGGCCTGATCGGCTTCGGCGGCATCGGCGCCGAGGTGGCGCGCATCGCCGCAGGCGGCGGCATGAAGGTGCTGGCCTGGAACCGGACGGCGAAGACCGTGCGCGGCGTTGCCTTCGTGCCGCTGGAGCGGCTGCTCGCCGACAGCCATGTGGTGTCGATGCACCTGCTGCTCAACGACGAGACGCGCAGCTTTCTCTCCCGCGCACGCATCGCCGCGATGCGCCCCGGCGCGATCCTGATCAACACCGCCCGCGGCGCGCTGGTGGATGAGGCGGCGATGATCGACGCCCTGAAGAGCGGCCACCTGCGCCATGCCGGCCTCGACGTCTTCGACATCGAGCCCCTGCCCGCCGATCACCCGCTGACGGCACTGCCCAACGTCACACTGTCGGCGCACTCAGCGTTTCGCACCCCGGAAGCCGGCGAGAACCTCGTGCATGCGGCGCTGGAGCACTGCCGGCGCATCGTGAAGGGATAGGCCTAGTCACCTGAAGTCCGATCGATGTGGTCCGCTGGCCCCACTGCCGTGATCCGTAAGAATCGGCGACGTGATCCGAGGTCCAAATGCAAATTCCGTCACCCTTGAGGTGGTCATAGCCCCGGCTTAAGCCGGGGCGTTCTTTAAAGGACACAAGTCGGGCAGGCCCGACTTGTGATGCAGCGGGACCCTCGAAGGGCGACGGCCCCGGCAGCACCGCAGCGGCGGTTCATCCGTCGAGGCTCGCGGAGCCTGTCATCGGGGCGCGCTTTGCGCGGACCCGTTGGCGCGCACCTCCTGATGACGGGGAAGAGTTCAACGGGCCCCGAACTCATCTCAGAATGAAGGGGGCAGCTTCGCCGCGCGGCGCGCCTTTGCCACCCGGCGCGCCTTTATGCGCCGGCTATGCCGCAGCGGTTTCGTCCGTCTCGAATCCCTATGCGCGTCCGCTTAGGTTTGTCGGGTCAAGGAGGCGCGTCATGGCCCTGAAAACAGTGTCTGTTGTGCTCTCGCTGCTGCGGCAGGCGCTCGTCAGGGCACTGGCCGAGTTCGTCACCGGCCGCAAGCAGGGCACTTACGATCCATCGCGCTATTACATGCGCGGTCCGGGTCCGAAATGGATCGCCAAGCACGGCCCGATCCGGCCGACCGACCGCCGACGCGCCGCCTGACGGCTGGCCGCGGCCGGCGATTGCCAGCCGCCGCGGCTTTGGACAAGATGCCGTGCGCCCGTGATGGAGGGCGCCGCCTCTGTCCAGGAATCGTCCGTGCCTCTGTCCCGCCGTTCGCTCATTCGCCTGCCGGCCCTCGCGCTCGCCGCCTCCGTCCCCACGATCGTCCGCGCCGACGACTATCCGTCGCGCCCGGTGCGCATCATCGTGCCGTTCGCCCCGGGCGGCGGCACCGACCTGATCACCCGCACGCTCGCCGATATCATCGCCACCGCATGGAAGGCGACCGTGGTGATCGAGAACAAGCCCGGCGGCGGCACCACCATCGGCAGCCAGGCCGCGGCCACAGCGGCTGCCGACGGCTACACCCTGCTCGCGGCCTCCAACAGCTTTCTCATTTCGCCGCTGCTGCTGCCGACGAAACCTTATGTGTGGGACCGCGACTTCACCGGCGTGTCGCTGTTCGCGCTCAGCCCGCACATCCTGGTGGTCAATCCCAAGGTGCCGGCCAAGACGCTGCCGGAGTTCGTCGCCTGGGCCAAGGCGCAGAACGGCAGCGCCACCTTCGCCTCGTTCGGCTCGGGCTCGTCCAACCATCTCGGCTTCGAGGTGCTCAAACGCCGGCTCGGCGTCGACATCGTGCATGTGCCCTACAAGGGCAGCGCGCCGGCGATGAACGACCTCGTCGCCGGCCATGTCAACGCCATGCTCGGCGACCTGCAAAACGTCTCCGAGCAGCTCAAGGGCGGTACGCTGCGGCCGATCGCGGTCGCCAACGAGACGCGCATCCCGCTGCTGCCGGACCTGCCGACGCTCGACGAACTCGGCGTCACGGGCTTTACCTCGAAATCGTGGTTCGGCGTGCTGGCGCGCAAGGACACGCCGGCGCCGATCGTGGCGAAATGGAGCGCGGCGTTCGCCGACGGCCTGAAGCAGCCGGCCGTGAAAGAGCGCCTCGCCTCGCTCGGCGTCGACCTCGTCGGCTCGACGCCACAGGGCATGCAGGCGTTTCTCGTCGAGGAGGCCAGGCGCGCCGAGGACGCGGTGAAGCTGTCCGGCGCGACGATGGAGTGAGAGGGACGGCTGGGCCAAAGCACCGCTCGACATCGGGCATCACGCTGGAGAGCACAACGTTGCTGCATTTTCTGCGTCATCACCGGGCGAAGACCCGGTGATCCAGCTTCAAGGACACGCGTAACGCGGTGAGAAAGCTGGATTGCCGGGTCAAGCCCGGCAATGACGAAGTGGGTGTGGCCGGCGCTGAGAATCAACCGGACAGTTGTGGGGTCTTCGCCCGGCAATGACGCAGCATGTGACGAGCCCTCGTGCCCTTCACGACAGCTCCGGCCGCGACAAGCCCACCCACCAATGCCCGAGACCGACAGCCGCATGCGCCAACACCATCTTGCCCTGCCTCGCTGCCGCCGCGATACTCGCCCTTTGACACACCACCGAACACGCGGGAACGACCATGGCTGAACTCTGGCAACTGACGGCAACCGAACTTGCGGCTGAGATCCAGGCGCGCAAGGTCTCGGCGCGCGAGGCCACAGCCGCGACACTGGCGCGGCTCGATGCCGTCAACCCCGCGATCAACGCCGTGATCGAGCACCGCCCCGAGGAGGCCCTCGCGCGGGCGGACGCCATCGACGCCGCGCTCGCGCGCGGCGAGAACGCCGGCCCCCTCGCCGGCGTGCCCGTGACCATCAAGGTCAACGTCGACCAGGCCGGCTACGCCACCACCAACGGGCTGAAGCAGCAGCGCGACCTCATCGCCAAGGCCAACAGCCCGGTGGTCGACAATCTCCTGAAGGCCGGCGCGGTGCTGGTCGGCCGCACCAACACGCCGGCGTTCTCGCTGCGCTGGTTCACCTCCAACCAGATCCATGGCGAGACCAAGAACCCGCGCGACCCGGCGCTGACCCCGGGCGGCTCGTCGGGCGGCGCGGCGGCCGCGGTCGCGGCCGGCATCGGCCAGATCGGCCACGGCTCCGACATCGCCGGCTCGATCCGCTATCCCGCCTATGCCTGCGGCGTGCATGGCCTGCGGCCGACGCTCGGCCGCATCCCGACCTTCAACGCCTCGGGCCCGGAGCGCTCGATCGGCGGCCAGCTCGGCGCCGTGTCCGGGCCGCTGGCGCGCAGCATCGCCGACATCCGCCTGTCGTTCGCGGCGATGGCCGCGCGCGACCCGCGCGATCCGTGGTGGGTGCCGGCGCCGCTGGAAGGACCGCCGGTCGCAAAGCGCGCCGCGATCACGCTGGCGCCCGACGGGCTCGAGGTCGCCCCCGAGGTCAAGGCGGCAGTGCAGGACGCCGGCAAACGGCTCGCGGACGCCGGCTGGACCGTCGAGGAGCTGCCGGCGACGCCGCCGCTCGCGGAAGCCGCCGACCTGCAGACGCTTCTCTGGCTCGCCGACGGCTATGACGCCATGGTCGCCGCCGCCGAGCGCGAGGGCGACCCCGCCGCCATCCATGTGCTGCGCAATCACCGCGACAACGCGCGCAAGCTCGACTTTGCGAGCTTCTCGAAGCTTTTGAGCCGGCGCGCGACGCTGCTGCGCGAATGGCTGCTGCTGCTGGAGCGTTACCCGGTGGTGGTGATGCCGGTGTCGGCGGAATTGCCGTTCGCCAACCATCTCGACACTCGCGACGACGCCACCTTCGCGCGGGTGTGGCGGGCGCAGATGACCCAGATCGGCCTGCCGCTGCTCGGCCTGCCGGGGCTCGCCGTCTCCACCGGCCTCGTCGGCCGCACCCCGGTCGGCGTGCAGATCGTCGCCAGCCGCTACCGCGAGGATCTCTGCTTCGCCGCCGGCGAAGCCATCGAGGCCGGCGGCACGCCGCCCTCGCCGATCGATCCGGTCACGGCGTAACGCCGCTCAGCGCGCGGTGCGCACCGCGCCGGCAATCTCGCGGAGCCGGTGGATGACCACCGGCTCCAGCAGCACGTCGTGGGGAAGGCCCTCCACAACGTCGGCGCGAACCACGACGCCGCGCTTGCGCAGCACCTCGGCATAAGCCTGCGTCAGCGCCGGCGGCGCGACATCGTCTTGCGCCCTACCAACATCGCGATCCGCGAGGATATGGGCCAGAAGCAGACTTTAACTAAAGCCGACGTAGGCGATTAGCCCTTCGACGGACGTGGGCAGTTGTCCTCTCTCCTCGGATGGGCTGAGCCTCGCATTGCCTTTTCCAGCATTGGCTTTCCGCGCATCGAGCACCGTGGCAGCATAGGTACGGAGCCACCCGCGCACGACCTCGATGCCACCCGGCACATCTTCCTGCCCAATGACAATGACCCTTTTGTTCTCGTCCACCCCAAGCACGAGGCGGTCACCAGCAGCCGTGAACGCAAATCCCTCGCCGCTCTCGACCCACCAATATTCCAACCAGCTGCAAGCCTCGCCCGCGCTCCGAAAGATTGAAACGTCACCAGCCGTGGCCTCGTCACGGCTTTCATTCACAACAACAATATCGGCAAGCCAATCGTTCGCCATGGTGTAACTGTCTGCAACGAGTCAGTAACCGAAATACAGGTTCTTCGCAGTTCGCTTGTGCTTCTGATGAGGACATGCCCCTACCCGTCCAGCGGCGGATAGCGGCGGAAGATGCCCTCCTCGTTGAACGGAATGCGGCGGTCGCTGGCGAGATACGCGCGGATGTTGGGCCGCTCCGCAACGCGGTCGTGCAGCGCGACGAGGCGCGGATGGTCCGGCTTGAGCTGCGCCATCATCTTCGGGAAGGCATAGCGCAGCCCGGCGACGACCTGGAACAGCGAGAGATCGACATAGGTGATCCGCCGGCCGGTGATGTAGCCGCCGGCGCTTGCCTTCAACAGCCCCTCAAAGTAGCCGAGAAACATCGGCGCCCGCGCCTTGCGGAAATCCGCCGCGCGCTTCTTCGCCTCGCTCTTCTGGTCCTCGTAGTACAGCGACGGCCCGAGCGGATGGTGGGTGTCGTGGATCTCGACGACGAAGTCGGCGATGGTGAGTTGCAGCTGGTGCACCCACAGCCGGCCGGCGTCGGCCTTCGGCGCAAGGCCATGGCGGCCGCCGAGGTAGAGCAGAATGTTGGCGGTCTGGCCGATCACCTGCTTGCCGGCGACCAGGAACGGCGGCGCGAACGGTGGTGTCGTGGTGCCCTTGCCCGCCATCAGGCGGTTCATCGCCGCCATGCCGCGCGGGCCGCGCGCGACGTCGTCATAGGCGGCGCCGGCCTCTTCCAGCGCGAGACGGACATACTCGCCCCGCCCCTGGATCATCGGCCAGTAGTACAGCTCATAGCGCATGCGCAGCCCCCCGTGCGGCAACAACGGGCCGACGCGACGCATCGGCCCGTCCGCACTGTGCGGGGACGCGTGAAACACCGCAAGGCGGCCACGCGACGGGCAGGCCCGCACGCTGTGCACGCCGGCTCATCCCGGGCGCATCACCCCGACGAACCGGGACGAGACACCCTCAGGCCGCAGCCTTGCGGTCGCCCGCGCGCGCAGCGGGAAAGATCGCGATGGTGGTGAACTGATAGCCGCAGGCCTGGCACGACCACACGAACGACATGCGGTCGCTGCCACGCTCCGACCAGATCGGCCGCTCGATCGGCTCACCGCACTGGGCGCAGGGATTTTGGACAGGAGAGCAGGTGAAATTCATCGCAACCGAATTCATCTGAGCCATGACGCGCCTCCCAAAGCGTATTGCGAAAGCTCGCTGGCGCTCGTGACTGCGGCGCCTGGTCGAGCGATCGCGGCGGTGGACGATAGACGGCGCCGCCGCGCGGTCAAGCGCGGGATATGACGCGCTGCATGGTCAGCATTGCAGACTTTTTAGTCCGGCGAATGGTTGTGCTTTTTATCGATGTCGCCGTTTCCCATTGGCGCGCCAGCGATTGTCGTCGCGCCGGCGGCCACTGCAACGCAACCGACATCGATCCGTCACGAACGGCGATCGCGACTGGCTGGCATGCGCACACAAAATGTGATCGCGCACCATCGCGCGCTTAGCCGGCGACGCAGCTCTTGATGAAGTCGCGACGCTGCGGGCCGACGACCTTCTGGTCGATCGCCTGCTTGAGGCAATCGAGATGCGCCTGGGCCATGCACAGCGCCATCTGGTCCTTGCGATCCTGGCCCTTGAGCTGCTTGCCCGCCACCGCGTCGCGGCAGACGGCGCGCTTGCCGCCGGCAGCCGGGTTCGTCGGCGCAGCCGGTGCTGCGGTCGCGGCCGGCGCCGGCGACGCCGCAGGCGCGGCGGATGTCTGCGCGACGGCCGCGGAGACGGCAACAGTCGAGACGATGGCAGCAACAACGAGACAAAGACGGCGCATGGCGGGCTCCGGATTTTCGTGGCAACGCATGCGCTCAGCGTTAGACAAGGCCGCTGAACGCCTCGTGAATGCTAGCGCCGCAGTTTTGCCGCAGGATACGCGCCAAGCTCACGCGCGCCGCCTGGATCCGCCATGCCGCGTCATGCGACGATGATGTGCGACGCCAAGATGTCCTACGCGAAGGTGTCTGATGCGAAAAAGATCGTCATGCGGCAAAGACCTGCCGTGATGGCGACCACGCCCTTCAGCCGTCCCCGACACAGTCCGTGCCGGCGAACCGTCGCGACCGTGCTGCTGGCCGCGGCGATCGCGGCCAGCGGCGGCGCACCGCTCGCGTTCGCCCGCGGCGGACATGTCGGCGGCCACGGCCTGCATCGCGGCCACGGTGGCCGCGGCAGCTTTGCGAGCGGCCGCAACGCCAGCGACAAGTACGTCCATGCCGCGTCCGACGAGCTCGACAAGCTGCTCCATCAGCGCATGAAGAACATCTGCCGCGGCTGCTGACGGATCAGTCGCGCGGGCGCGCGGTCGCGTGGCCTTCGTTCCGGTCGTAGCGGACACCGTGCAGCGCCAGCTCCATCCGGATGCGCCGCATCCGCGCGTCGATCATCGCGCGGTAGGCGCGCGCCATCACGATACGGACGGTCGAGGACAGCGACCGCGGCGGCTTGCGCCCGAACGCGGGACGCGCCGCACGACCCCGGTCAGGGGCCGATCGCAACCAGTGGCTGGCAAAAGTGGACAGAACCGACGTCATGACCATTATTCCTGCAGGTTTCGCCGGCTGGTTCCGCACCGCCATCAGGCAGCCGCGCGCCAGCCCTGCGAGATATGACGCGAGCGCCATAGGAATTCGATGGGACGCCGGCCATCCCTTTGTAGGAACGGCATAAAGACGCCGTCACCCAAGTTTCAGCCGGCTGTCGCATGGCATTCAAACAAACAGCAGAGGGTGATTCCGCGCGGCCCCCCGCGCGCGTCAGTCCGCGTTGCGTCGTCCCCGCGGCAGGGACGTATCTTGCGTTGCCATCGGCCGACGCCACGCCGCAGGTGTCGGCCAACCTGCTTCCCCCGATTTCCATGGCTGTTGGCAGACCGCAGGATCGTTGTCGCGCCGGCAGCGATGCCTTATGGCTGCCGTGAACCCCGCTCAGCGTGCGGGCGCCTCAAGGGGACAGCGATGACCGAGACGCGAACCTACACGGGCGGCTGCCATTGCGGCCAGGTGCGCTTCGAGTGCACCACCGACCTTGCCATGGTCACGGCCTGCAACTGCTCGATCTGCACCAAGAAGGGCCTGCACTTCACGTTCCTGCCGCCGGAGAGCTTTCAGCTCCGCGCCGGCGCGGAGGCGCTGAAGGAGTACCTGTTCAACAAACACGCCATCCGCCACCAGATCTGCACCGAGTGCGGCGTCGAGGTGTTCGCCCGCGGCCAGAAGCCCGACGGCACGAAGGTGGTGGCGCTCAATGTCGCAACCATCGACCATATCGATCTGGCGTCGCTGAAGATGACCGCGATCGACGGCCGCAACCGCTGAGCCGCAGAGGCGCGACGACCGTGGCCCCGGCGGGCTGTCCCACCGGGGCCATCTTGCTCGAGGAGCCGGTCGCGGCGCGCCTCAGTTCATGGCGAAGCAGTACAGCAGGCCGTCGCCGCCGGTACTCTTGAGGTCGGCCTGCGAGCAGCCGCCGTCCGGCCCGCGCGAGGGATGGGCGCTGTTCCACAGCTTCGCCGCCGGCGTGTCGCCAGTGCCGTTGCGGTCGGAGTGACCGACCATGGCCGCGCCTTGCGTGCTGCTCGTCCAGTTCTTGCAGGTGCGATCGTCGGCGCCGGCGAAGGCGGTGCCGTCGGGCTGCGAGCCGGTCAGGATGTCATGGCGGTTCGGCTTGTCGCCGAGGCCGTTGATCACCTCGCCTTTCTCGCTCAGCGCCGTCTGCTTGGTGAGGTTGTTGGTGCCATGCAGTTCGTCCACGTCCTTGGCGATCACGACGCCGCTGGCATTCTGCCAGGGGCCCTTGCCGATGCGGTCGCGCGCGTTGATCGCCCCTTTGCCGTCGGCCGCCTGGGTCGAGAGATAGGCGTGCCAGGTCTTGGCGCCGGCACCCGCGGCCTGGGCCAGGGTCTGGCAATGATTGTCCGCCCCCGCGAGGCCGCCGAGATTGCCGCCATTGCCGATGCCGGCGCTGGTCACGAAGAAGGTCATGGCCGCCTGCTGCGCCGACGCCGGCGTGGCGAGACCCAATGCCACAGCAGCGGCGCCCAGCGACAGTGCGAGAAGGTGTTTTGGCGTCGGCATCAAAATCCTCCCTGGTGGCAACATGCGAGCACGGCCAGGCGCCGCACCGGTGCGCCGATGATCAACCCGGCCTCGGGTGCTTTATTCCACGCCAACGCGCACCCGACCATAACGACCGCACAACAAAAAAGGCGCCGCGCGAGCGCGACGCCTTGTGCAATGCGAAAGAAAAGACGCGATCACACCTGCTGGATCGCCGACAGCGTCCAGCTGCCGCTGCGGTCGCGCAGGAAGGTCCACACCTCGGTGACCTCGACCGGCCGGTCGCTGTTGTCGAGCACGCGGCCGCTGGCGCGCTCGGTGGTCTTGTCGACCAGCGAGAAGCGCATCGCGACGCTGGCATAGTCGGTGTCGCCCTCACGCCAGGCTTCCGCGAGGTCGCCCTGCAGCAGCTTGACGTTCGACACCTCGTTGACCACGCCGCGCTTGTCGTTCTCCGCAAGATCCTTGGCGAAGTAGGACACCATTTCCGGCGTCGCCAGGCGATGCAGGGCCTGCAGATCCTGCCGCGACCACGCCGCCTGGATCTCGCCGAGCAGCCGCTCGAACGCCTCGTAGTCATCAGGCACGATCTTGAGCGGCGGCGCATTGGCGCCGAAGCCGAAACCGAACCCCTTGATCTGGTCGGGCTGCGGCTGGGGCTGGGCATCGAACTGCGACGGCGACGGGCCGCTGGCGTAAGCGGCCGCCGGCGCATTGCGCCGCTGCCACCACGACATCGCAAGCCGCACCACGATCACGATCAGGCCGATCTGCAGCACGAGGCCTATGAGCGACGACAGGCCGCCGAGGCCGCCGAACAGGCCGCCGCCGAACAGCATGCCGAACAGGCCGGCGCCGAGGAAGCCCGCGGCAAGGCCGCCGAGCAGACCCGGACGGCTGAAGAAGCCGCCGCGCCCCGCATTGGCCGCCGCCGCCGAATTCATGCCCGGGCTCGACGGCTGGGTCATGCTGCGCTCGAACGGCCGCGCCGCATTCGGCGCGGTCGGCGTGGCCGGCGGCGCCGAGAACGTCCGCGACCCGCGCGAGCCGGAGCTGCCGCCACCGCCGATGCGGGCGTCAGCCGCCGTCGCCGCCAGCGCCACCGGCATGGCGACCGACAGCACGATGGCCAGAACCTTCATGGAAGCGCGCATGCGCTGCGAAAACGTCATGGATCAAATCCCTTCATTCCCCACCAAGGGGAAAGCGTCCCTAAGATGGGGAACGGCGCATAAAAGAAAAGCCGGCCGGTTCCCCGGAGGCTGCGGCCCTCGGTCGCGGCCGAGGATGTTTTTCCTAGCAAAATCAAGGCGGCATCCGGAAGCTTGCGACGTTAGGCCCCAAGGAGAAACACAAGAAAAAGCCCACTCGTGACCTCCGTGTGTCACCAACCTTCCTGTTTGTCGTCGCCGGGCTCGTTATACGGCCCGGAGACCCCGATAAGGAGGGCACTGCGTCCCTAAGCGAGGTGGCCGGGAGACCTTAGTCCTAGCGATCCGTCGGAGACGGATCGCGCTGCCCGGCCACGACAGAGAAAGGCGGAAAGCGCTGTCTTTCAGGATGGCTGTACCTTTTCCAGTCAGACGCTCAGGATGAGGTCATGGTTTCCTTCACCTGCGCCACCAGCTGGCTCAGCGTGAAGGGCTTGGGCAGGAATGCGAACTGCTGATTCTCCGGCAGGCTGCGGGCGAAGGCATCCTCGGCATAGCCCGACACGAAGATGATCTTGAGATCCGGGTTGCGGCCGCGCATCGCCTTGAGCATCGTCGGGCCGTCCATCTCCGGCATCACCACGTCGGACACCACGAGGTCGATGGCGTCGTTGTTCTCGACCAGCGTGTCGAGCGCCTCCATGCCGTTGGCCGCCTCGAGCACGGTGTAGCCGCGCGAGCGCAGGCCGCGGGCATTCAGCGCGCGCAAGCCGTCCTCGTCCTCGACGAGGAGAATGGTGCCCTGCCCGGTGAGGTCGCGCGGCTTCGCTGGTGCGGCGGGTGCCGCGCCAGTGTCCGTCGCCGCGGCGGCGGCTGCCGCAGCAGGCTCGACCGCCGGCTCGGCCTCGACGACATGGCGCGGCAGGAAGATGCGGAACGAGGTGCCTTTGCCTTGCTCGGAATCGACATAGACGAAGCCGCCGGTCTGCTTGACGATGCCGTACACCGTCGACAGGCCGAGGCCGGTGCCCTTGCCGACCTCCTTGGTCGAGAAGAACGGCTCGAAGATCTTGTCGACGATTTCCGGCGGAATGCCGGTGCCGGTGTCGGTGACGTCGATGCAGACATAATCCGCCGCCGGCATGCCCTTGTAGGGCAGCTTCGCCGCTTCGGCGGTGACGATGTTGGCGGTGCGGATGCTGAGCTTGCCGCCGTCCGGCATGGCGTCGCGGGCGTTGACGGCGAGATTGACGATGACCTGCTCGAACTGCGAGACGTCGACCTTGACCGGCCACAGGTCGCGGCCATGCACGAGGTCGAGCTTGACCTTCTCGCCGATCAGGCGGCGCAGCAGCATGGTGAGGTCGGACAGCGCATCGCCGAGATCGAGCACCTGCGGGCGCAGCGTCTGGCGGCGCGAGAACGCGAGCAGCTGACGCACCAGCGTCGCCGCGCGGGTCGCGTTCTGCTTGATCTGCATGATGTCCTGGAACGACGGATCGGTCGGCTTGTGCGCGTTCAGCAGGAAATCGTTGGCCATCATGATGGCGGAGAGCACGTTGTTGAAGTCGTGGGCGATGCCGCCGGCGAGCTGGCCGACCATCTCCATCTTCTGCTGCTGGGTGACGCGGTTCTCCAGCGTGCGCTTCTCGGTGGTCTCCAGCATGTAGACGATGGCGACCTCGGCGTCGCGCTCGTCCTTCTCGACCGACGTGACGAAGAACTGGCCCCAGCGCTCGGCCGCCCCGTCGAGCATCGCCTCGACCGGCGCGATGTCGCCCTGCCCTTCGGCCGCCTGGGCGATGGCCGCGGTCAGCGCCGCACGGTCGCGCTCGTTGACCACCGCCAGGATCGACTTGTTGGCTGAGCCGGCCTGCGGCAGGCTCTGCGCCAGCTTGGCGAAGCGCGCGTTGGCGCGCGCCACCGCCCCCGAGCGGTCCACCGTGGCGATCGCCATCGGGGTGTGGTCGAAGAAGCGCATGAAGCGCACCTCGGCGGTGCGCTGCGGATCGGGGCCCTCGTCGCGGGCGCGGTTGATCACCAGCGTGCGCGAGGTGCCGGGCGCGCCGTCGGCGCCGAAGGCGAGCTTGTGATAGAGCCGCACCGGCACCGTCTTGCCGTTGCGCATGCGCAGGTCGACGTCGAAGGTCTCGGTCTTGACCGCGCCGGGCTCGGCGGCGATCGAGGTCAGCAGCGCCGCGCCGTCGCCCGACACGATGTCGGCGAGCTTGAGCCCGCCGTTACCGATCTCGGCGAGGTCGTGGTCGAGCCAGTTGGCGAGGGTGGCGTTGATATAGACGATCTCGCCCGACGGATTGACCGAGAAGAAGCCGCACGGCGCGTGGTCGAGATACTCGATGGCGTGCTGCAGCTCCTGGAAGACGTCTTCCTGGCGTTCGCGGTCGCGGGTGATGTCGGCGATCGACCACACCGTGAAGCGCGCCTCGCGCTTGCCCTCGCCGAGCGGCCGCACCCGCAGCCGCAGCCAGCGGCCATGGGCGCCGTCGCTGCCGGCGACCCGCACCTCTTCCTGCAGCCGCTTGCCCTCGCGCGCCGCCTTGAGCAGGCGGAACACGGCCTCCGACACGTCCGGGTTGCCGATGAACACGCGCTCGACCGGGCGGGCGTCGTCGGGCCCGGATGCGCCGGTCAGCGCGAGATAGGCGGCGTTGGTGTAGACGATGTGGCCGCGGCTGTCGGCCACCGCGAGGCCATCGACGGCGTGGTCGGCGATCTGGCGCAGCACCGGGTCCTCGGTGGTGCGGTCGGCGAAGCGAACGATGCCGGCGGCGAAGGCGAACAGGGTGAACAGGCCGACCATGGCGAGGAGCGCCAGGAGGCCGAGGATATAGGGCTGCGCCTGGGTGCGTCCCAGCACCATGAAGCCGACCGCGGCGGCGACGATGCCCGCCGCCACCACCAGCACAAGCAGGATGCTGCCGCTGCGCCGGGGCGGCTCGACGAGATCCGGTTCCGGGTGGTGCGGATCGTTGCTCAATTCGAGGGCCATCGGTCGGCGCGGGGTGCCATCTGGGTCAGAAGTGTCACGTCGTCGTCACAGGCGGATCCCCCGACAAACGCCCGTCCGGACAGGCTCCACCCGGCCCCCTGAGTGCCTGAATCGGCGGTCCCAGCGCAAGCGAATCATGCAGGTGACGACCATCGCACGGGACATGAATACCGGAGAAAAATGGCAGGCCGGCGCAGGCCTTCAGCTCCGCCACGGTCCGGGCAACAAAAACGCGCCGCGATCCGAGACCGCGGCGCGCCGAAAAATGACGAGAGACCTGAGCCACAAACCGCGCGGCAGCCGATCAGGCGCTCAGCGACCGATCCAGCCCTTGGCCTTGGCGGCGAGACCGTCGGCGGTCTTGGCCAGCAGGCCGATGTCGGAGCCGACCGCCACGAAGTGGTAACCCCACTGGATGTAGCGCTGCGCGTCCGCTTCGACCGGCGCGAGGATGCCGGCGGCCTTGCCGGCCTTGGTGATGCGCTTGACCGCGTCCTCGATCACCTTCTGCACCTCGGGATGGGACGGATTGCCGATGTGGCCCATGGAGGCGCTGAGGTCCGACGGCCCGATGAACACCCCATCGACACCGTCGACCGCCGCGATGGCGTCGAGCCGCTCGATGGCGCTCAGCGTCTCGACCTGCACCAGCACACAGATCTCGCGATCGGCCTCGGCAAGATAGCTGCCGACGCGGCCGAACCGCGCCGCACGGCTGCCGGTGGTGATGCCGCGGATGCCGGCCGGCGGATAGCGGCACGACGCCACCGCCTGCGCCGCCTCGTCCTCGTTCTGCACGAACGGCACCAGCAGCGTCTGCGCGCCGATGTCGAGCAGGCGTTTGATCAGCACCGGATCGTTCCAGGCCGGGCGGATGATCGGGGTCGCGGTGCCCCGCGTCATCGCCTGCAGCTGCGCCAGCACCGACGGCAGTTCGTTGGGCGCATGCTCGGTATCGACCAGGATCCAGTCAAACCCGCTGTCGGCGATGATCTCGGCGCCGATGTTGCTGCAGAGGCTGCACCACAGGCCGATCTGCACCTGCTTGGCGGCGATCGCGGCCTTGAACGCGTTTTTTCCCAGATCCATGGTCATCCTCACACGAATTGAACCACCACCGCCCCCAATGGCCCGAAGTCGGCATGCAGCGTATCACCCTTAGCCGCCCACACCGGACGGGTAAAGGAGCCCGACAGCACGATATGGCCGGGTTCGAGCGTGGTGCCGAACGCGCCCACTTTATTGGCGAGCCAGGCGATGCCCATCGCAGGGTTGCCGAGCACGCCGGCGGCGATGCCGGTCTCCTCGATCTCCGAGTTGCGATAGAACACCGCGCCGACCCAGCGCAGGTCGACGTCGAGCGGCTTGAACGGCCGGCCGCCGAGGATGATGCCCGCCGCAGCGCCGTTGTCGGCCACGGTGTCGGTGATCTTGCGCGGGTTCTGCACGCGCGCGTCGATGATCTCGATCGCCGGCACCACATATTCGGTCGCGCGCAGCACATCGGTGAGCGTGACGCCGGGGCCCTTGAGCGGCTTGCCGAGCACGAAGGCGAGCTCCGGCTCGACGCGCGGCACGCAGTAGTCGGCGTGGTTCACCTTGGCGCCGTCGGCGACCAGCATGGTATCCACGAGGTGACCATAGTCCGGCTCGTCGATCTGCGACGACTGCTGCATCGCCTTGGAGGTCAGGCCGACCTTGTGGCCGATGACACGGCGGCCGGCGGCGACCTTGCGGCGCGTCACCTCGCTCTGGATGGCGTAGGAGTCGGCGACCTCGATGTGCGGAAACTGGATCGACAGTTGCACGGCCTGCACCTTGGTGCGCTCGGCCTCGAGCAGGATGTCGGCGGCGCGGGAACGTTCCTGGTCAGTCAGCATGGGGAAGCCTTAGGTTCTTTGTTGATGGCGGATGAAAGCGGCGCGCGGGCCGCGGATTGAGAGATCAGAGCTTGATGCAGACGTTGCGCAGCTCGGTGTAGAACTCCATCGAGTGAACGCCGCCCTCGCGGCCGATGCCGGACTGCTTGGAGCCGCCGAACGGCGTGCGCAGGTCGCGCAGGAACCAGCTGTTGACCCAGGTGATGCCGACCTCGATCGCCGCCGCGACGCGATGGGCGCGCGTCAGGTTCTCGGTCCAGATCGCGGTCGCAAGACCATAGGGGCTGTCGTTGGCGCGTTCGATCGCTTCATCCTCGCTGTCGAACGGCGCGATGTGGCAGCACGGCCCAAAAATCTCCTCGCGGATCACCGCGGAGGTTTCCGGCAGGCCGGTCCAGATCGTCGGCTGGATGAAGGAGCCACGGTCGAACGGCGCCGCCAGTTCCGGCGCGCCGCCGCCGGTGATGATCTCGGCGCCGTCTTCCTTCGCCTTGCGATAGTAGGATAGCACCTTGTCGCGATGGGTGGGACTGATCAGCGGGCCGAGCGTCGTCGCCTTGTCGAAGGGATCGCCCATGCGCAAGGACTCGGCCGCGGCCTTGAGGCGCGCGGTGAAGGCCTCGAAGATCGGCCGCTCGACATAGACGCGCTCGGTGCCGAGGCAGACCTGGCCGCAATTGGCGAACACCGAGCGGATGGTGCCCTCGATCGCCTTGTCGAGATTGCAATCGGCGAACACGACGGCAGCGTTCTTGCCGCCGAGCTCGAACGACACCGGCCGCACGCCCTGCGCCGCCGCGCGCATGATCGCCGAGCCGGTCGCGGTCTCGCCGGTGAAGGTGATGCCGTCGATGCCGGGATGGCTGGTGAGATACTCGCCGGCGCTGTCCGGACCGAAGCCGTGGACGACGTTGTAGACGCCCGGCGGCACGCCGGCCTCGTTCATCACCTCGCCGAGCAGCGTCGCGGTGGTCGGCGTCTCCTCCGACGGCTTCACCACCACGGTGTTGCCGCAGGCGAGCGCGGGCGCGACCTTCCAGGTCATCAGCAGCAGCGGCAGATTCCACGGGCACACCACGGCGATGACGCCGCGCGGCACGCGGATGGCGTAGTTCAGCGCGCCGGCGCCGTCCGGCGTCGCCATGCGGAAGGTCTCGGTCGACAGCGTCAGCACCTGGTCGGCGAACACATTGAAGTTGGCCGCGCCGCGCGGGATGTCGATGTGCGAGGCAAGGCTCGCCGGCTTGCCGGTGTCGCGGACCTCGGCGGCAAGAAACTCGTCGAAGCGGCGCATGATGCCGTCGGCGACCTTGCGCAGGATGACTGAGCGCTCCTGCTCGGACATGCGGCCCCACGGCCCCTTGAGCGCGCGCCGCGCCGCCTTGACCGCGTCGTCGATGACGGCGGAATCGGCCTCCGGCACGAGATTGACCACCGCGCCGTCGACCGGCGAGCGGTTCTCGAAGCTCGTGCGCGCGGTCGCGACGAAGCGGCCGTCGATGAAATGGGTCAGGGCCGCGGCGCCGGACAGGGAACGCAAGGCAGCAGTGGTCATCACAACAACTCCAGTCGGTCGATCAGGGGCGCATCATCGCGCCGCCATTCACGTCGAGAATGGCGCCGGAGATGAAGCTGGCGGCGGGGGAGCACAGGAACGCGACCGGCCAGGCGATTTCCTCCGGCCGCGCCGCGCGCTTGAGGGGATGGCGCTGCAGCGCCTCCGAGAGATCGTGGACACCGACCATGGCGGTGTCGGTGACGCCGGGGGCGACGCCGTTGACCAGCACGCCGTCGCCGCCGTGCCGCGCCGCGAGCCAGCGCACCAGCGTGTGCAAGCCGCCCTTGGAGGCGGCATAGTGCGGGCCGACGCCGGGGAACGAGCCGCCGGTGGAGGCGACGATCGAGCCCAGCAGCACCATGCGGCCGCCGCCACGCGCCGCCATGCGCGGCGCAATGGCGCGCGCAAGGCGCATCGGCATCATCAGGTTGGTGGCGAGCGTCGCCGCGGCGACGTCGTCCCACTGATCGGAATCCCAGTCGACGGCGCGATAGATGCCGGCGCCGAGCACCGCGCCATCGAGATCGCCGGCGCGCGCCGCAAGATCAGCGACGGCGGGCGCGCCGTCGAGATCGAGCATGATCTCCTCGACCGCATGGCCGGCGGCGCGCAGCGGATCGGCCACCGCCGCGCAGGACGCGCGGTCGGTCAGCACGAGACGGGCGCCGAGGCCGGCGAGCACGCGCGCGACCGCGCCGCCGATGCCGCCGGCGGCGCCGGTGACGAGAATGCGCTGGCCAGTGAGATCGAACGACATCAACGGGTCTCCGGACGGTTGGTGGCAGGATTGGCATCGGCGGCCAGCGCCTGCATGGCGCGGCGCACCTCTTCGGCGGTGCGCGACAGGTGCAGCTCGGTCATGCGCGTCGCCTTGAGCGCGTTGCGCTCCATCGCCGCATCGAAGATCGCGGCATGCTCGTCATGGACGTTGCGCCAGCGGCGCGAGACGTTGAGCGACACACGGCGGTAGCGCTCGGACTGCTGGTAGAGCAGATCGCGCAGCTTGATCAGCACCGGCGAGCCCGACGCCGACACCAGTGCGGCATGGAAGGCGCGGTTGGCGCGCTCCCAGTCCTCGAGCACCGGCGGGTCGAGCGCGTCGGCGGTCTGCGGCAGCCGCGCCTCGATCGCGCTGAGGTCATCGAAGGCGCGGCGCACCGCGGCTTCCCACACGGCATCGCCGTGGCGGATCGCGAGGTTCAGCGCCTCGGTCTCGATCAGGGCGCGCACGCGCGAGACGTCGTCGAGTTCTTCCAGCGACAGCGGCGCCACCCAGAAGCCGCGCTGCCCCTCCGACACCACCAGCAGGTCGCCCATCAGGCGGGTCAGGGCCTCGCGCAGCGGCGACATGCCGACCGCGTATTCGTTCGCTAGCCCTTCGAGCTTGAGCTTGCTGCCGGCGGCGAGCCGCCCGGCGATGATGTCGTGGCGCAGCCGGCGATAGGTCGTGTCGGCGAGCGTGCGCCCGACCGTGCCCGGCTCCTCCGTCCTGTCCGTTCCGCCCTGCTTCATCGCTCCTCTCCGGATGCTGTGCTCATTTGTCATAGCGTAAAATTTCGAAATTCCAATACGAAATCTTGTTACTCAGATGCCCAAAGACAAGAATTTCACAGGCAAAATATTGAACTAACTGGATAATACCCCAACACACTTGCCATCTCGATCAATGTCGTGGATATAATTTTCGAAATTATTTGACTCCGCCCCCGCCATCTGGTCGGATGCTGCCGGCCGTGCGGCGACAAGAAACGCAATGCCCAACACCCTCGGAGGACACCCCATGACCATTCGCTTTCCCGGACTGAGCCGCCGCGCCCTGCTCGCAGGCGGTGCCGCCGCGGCCACCACGCGCCTCTTCAGTGCGCCCGCCCTGGCGCAGACCGCCGGCAAGCCGCTCAAGATCGGCATGGTGACCTCGCTGTCCGGCCCCTTCACCGCCCTCGGCGAGAGCATGCGCGCCGGCCTGCAGCTGTTCCTCGACGAGAACAAGGGCGCGCTGGCCGGGCGAGCCGTGGAATTCATCGTCGAAGACGATCAGGCCAAGCCCGACGAAGGCGTGCGCAAGTTCCGCAAGCTGATCAGCCAGGACAATGTCGACATTCTCTGCGGCGTGATCTCATCCGGCGTCGCCCTCGCGGTCCGCGACGTCGTCACCGAGGCGAAGGTGCTGACCTTCATTTCCGCCGGCTCCGCCAACGACCTCGCCCGCAAGGCGACGAGCCCCTATGTGTTCCGTCCGACCAAGACCAACTGGATGCTGGGCAACACCGCCGCGCAATGGGCGTTCGACAAGATTGCGAAATCCGGCGGCCTCTCGGTCGCCGCGGACTATGCCGCTGGCCGTGAATATGTCGGCGACTTCGTCGCCAAGTATCAGGAACTCGGCGCGAAGATGGGCAAACAGCTCTGGACGCCGCTCGGCACCACGGATTTCGGCCCCCTGCTCACGACGATCGCCGCCGAGGGACCGCAATTCGTCTACTCCTTCTTCGCCGGCTCGGACGCGGTGCGCTTCCTGCAGCAGATGCGCGAGTACCGACTCGCCGGCCGGATCAAGCTGATCGGAACGGGCGCCCTGTTCGACCAGGAAGACGTGCTGCCTGCGGTCGGCGACGCCGCCAATGGCGCGGTCAACATCTTCCATCAGTCGCCGACCGCCCCGGCGTCGCAGGCGTTCACCGCGGCCTATCTGAAATTCCGTGGCAAGCAGCCCGGCGAGATGAGCACATCGGGCTACGTCACCGGCCAGACCATCAAGGCCGCGCTCGAAGGCGTCCAGGGCGACCTCTCCAACAAGGACAAGGTCAGGGAAGCCCTCCTCGCCAAGCCGCTGGACACGGCTTTCGGGCCGATGACCTTCGACCCCCGCAACAACCAGGCCGTGCTCGACATCTATGTCAACGACGTGCGGCCCGGCCCCGACGGCAAGGCGCTCAATCAGGTCATCCATACCTACAAGAACGTGCGTGACCCCGGGCCGTCGGCCTGACGCCGCGGCGGGATCGCCGTCGGCAGGAAGGAATGGATATGATCAGGTTGGATATCTCCGGGGATGATCGCGGCGGCGTGGGCCACGACAGCCCGCGCGCCATGACGCCCACGCTCGACCTGGCCGGGCAGATCGCCGTCGTGACCGGCGCCGGCGGCGGCATCGGCCGCGCCGTCTGCAGGGCCTTTCTCGATCACGGCGCCACCGTCATCATGGCGGACCTGAACCCGCACGACATCGACCCGAGCGTCGGTGCGAGCGGACCGGCGCAGGGGCGTGTCGAGCGGCTCGCCATGGACGTGACGAGCGAGGCCTCCGTCACGGCCGCGTTCGACCACATCGCGACGGCGCACGGCGCGCCCGACATCCTCGTCAACAATGCCGGCCTGTCGATCCGCAAGGGATTGAACGAACTGACCCTGGGCGAATGGGAGCGGGTGTTCGCCGTCAACGTCACCGGCGCCTTCCTGTGCTCGCGGGCGGCGGCCGCGCTTATGCGCCCGCGCGGCCGGGGAGCGATCGTCAGCGTCGGCTCCATCATGGGGCTGTCGGGTGGCGGCCCCTACCCGAACCCGTCCTACCAGGCCAGCAAGGGGGCGCTCGTCAATCTGACGCGCGGCCTCGCCGTCGAGCTCGCGCCGGCGGGGATCCGCGTCAACGCGGTCGCTCCGACATGGGTCCGCACCGCGTTCATCAGCGAACTGCTCAAGGACGAGGCGCGCCTCGCAGGGATCGCGGCGCTGATGCCGATGGGCCGGATCGCGGAGCCCGAGGAAGTCGCGGCTGCCACGCTGTTTCTCGCCAGTGGGATGGCCGCGATGATCACGGGCCACACGCTCCCGATCGACGGCGGATACCTTTCCCAGTGAACCAGGATGCGGCGACAGCAAACGCAATGCCCAACACCCGCGGAGGACACACCATGACCGCTCGTTTTTCCCGACAGGAGCAGCGCCGCATGGCGCAGGCCGCCGGCAACGCCACCATCTCCACCTGCAGGGCCGCCTGAGCGAGGATATCGTGGGCTTCTATCTCGTCCAGACGCTGAACGCGCTGTCGTTCTCGGTGCTGCTGCTGCTGACAGGCCTCGGCCTGTCGCTGGTGCTCAGCCTGATGAACTTCGTCAACCTCACCCATGGCGCGTTCGTGCTGCTGGGCGCCTATGTCGGCATCTACTGGTTCGCCTCCGGCCTGCCCTGGCCGCTGGCGTTCGCGGCGGCGTTCGCCGCCGCCGGGCTCGCCGGATTCGTGCTGGAGCGCTTTCCCTTCCGGCAGTTCTATCCGCGCACCCATCTGATGCAGGTGCTACTGACCTATGGCCTGTCGGTGATCTTCGCCGACCTGATGCGCTGGGGTTTTGGCGCCCAGATCATGACGCCGCAGATTCCCGAGACGCTGCGCGGCGTCGTGTTCCTGCTCGACCTGCCGTTCCCGATCTACCGCCTGTTCATCATCGGCTTCGGCTTTGCGCTCGCGCTCGGCCTGTGGATCGTCGTCGACCGCACCATCTGGGGCGCGGTGGTGCGCGCCTGTGTCGTCGACCGCGGCTTCGTCGAGACGCTCGGCCTCGACACCCGCAAGATCTTCACCATCGTGCTGGTGATCTCCGCCGGTCTCGGCGGCCTCAGCGGCGCGCTCGGCGCCGGCATTCTCTCGGCCTATCCCGGCCTCGACGAGGAGGTGCTGATCCTGGCGCTGATCGTCGTCGTGGTCGGCGGCCTCGGCACCTTCCGCGGCACTGTGGTGAGCGCGCTGCTGCTCGGCTTCACCATGACGTTCGCCAAAGTCTTCGTCCCCGAGTTCTCCAATTTCGTCGCCCTCGCCGTGATGGCCGCGCTGCTTGTGCTGCTGCCATCGGGGCTGGTGGCGCAGAGCATGAGGCAAGTGTGAGCCTGATCAACATCATGAGCCCCCGCGCGGACATGGCGGTCTCCCCCGCCGGACAGATGAGGCGGATCGGCGTGTTCGCCGCGCTCGCGGTGCTGCCGCTGCTGGTGGCGAGCGACTATCAGCTGCGCTTCCTCGCCGAGCTTCTCATCGTCGGCGTCGCTGTTCTCTCGCTCGACCTGCTGGTCGGCTTCGGCGGCCTCGTCTCGCTGGGACATGCGGCGCTGTTCGGCACCGCGGCCTATGCCGCCGCCCTCACCGCCCAGAAGCTCGGCGCCGACCTCGCCGTCATGCTCGGCGTCGGCATGGCGACCGGCGCGGCGCTCGCCGCGCTGTTCGGCATCGTGCTGATGCGCACCATCAACCTGTTCTTCCTGATCCTCAGCCTGATCCTCGGCCAGATGGTGTGGGAGGTCGCGTTCCACTGGCGCGACGTCACCGGCGGCGCCGACGGCCTGCGCGGCTTTCCGGCGCTGACGCTGCATCTCGGCGTCGTCACCGTGCCGCTGACCAGCGGCCTTGCACTGTATCTGTGCGCTGCCGTCGTCGCCGTGCTGGCGCTGCTCGCCGCCCGCCATTTCGTCGACGCGCCGCTCGGGCGCGCGCTGATCGGCACGCGCGAGCGCGCGCTGCGCATGAGCGCGCTCGGCTACAGCATTCCGCGCATCCGCATGCAGGCGCTGATCGTGTCCGGCGCCATCGCTGGCGCCGCCGGCGCGCTCTATCCCTTCGTCAACCAGTATATCGGGCCCAACAGCGTGCACTGGACGTTCTCGGCGGCGATGATCATCATGCTGGTGATCGGCGGCGTCGGTACGCTCTACGGCGCGTTCGTCGGCGCGGCGATCTACCTCACCATCCAGACTTATCTCTCGTCCTATACCGACCGCTGGCAGCTGCTGGTCGGGCTGATCTTCGTGCTCACGGTGCTGCTGATGCCGCAGGGCGTGGTCGCGGGCGTGCGCGCGGCCTTCGCCCGGCTGTCGCGATCCAACGGAGGCGCATGATGGCGATGCTGACGGTCGACAACATCGGCAAGTCGTTCGGCGGCCTCAAGGTGCTGACCGACGTCACCTTCGACGTCGGCGAGGGCGAGGTCGTCGGCCTGATCGGCCCGAACGGCGCGGGCAAGACCACGCTGTTCAACGTCGTCACCGGTTTCCTGACGCCGAACCACGGCAGCGTGCAGTTCGATGGCCGCGACATCACCCGCCTCGCCCCCAACGCACGGGTGCGCGCGGGCCTGGTGCGCACCTTCCAGAAGAGCATGGTGTTCCCGGACCTGTCGCTGCGGGAGAACATCGCGCTCGCGGTGCGCGCCCGGCATGGCGGCGGCTACCGCCTGCGGCCCGCGGCGCGCGCGCTCGCGGAGGCCGACGCCGCCGCAGACGCCCTGCTCGCCCGCGCCCGCCTCACCGAGCGCGCCGGCGACAAGGTCTGCAACCTGTCCTATGGCGACCAGCGCATCGTCGACGTGCTGATCTCGCTGGCGATGGCGCCGCGGCTCTTGCTGCTCGACGAGCCGACCGCGGGCCTCGCCCGCGAGGAAGGTGAGCGCCTGATCGAGATCGTGCGCCAGCACGACAGCCGCACCGCCATCGTGCTGATCGCCCACGACCTCGACATCGTGTTCGGCAGTTGCGACCGCGTCGCGGTGCTCGACCTCGGCCGGCTCATCGCGTTCGATACGCCGGCCGCCATCCGCGCCCATGCCGGCGCCCGCGCCGCCTATCTCGGCGCTCTCGCGGAGGCTCCCTGATGACCACCAGCTCGTCGCCGGCCGCGCAGGCCGCCCCGCCCGTGCTGTCCCTTTCCGGCGTGTCGGCGTCCTATGACGGCGTGCGCATCCTCGAGCGCATCGACCTCGAACTCGCCGCCGGCGAGACGCTGGCGCTGCTCGGCCGCAACGGCGCCGGCAAGACCACGCTGATCAGCGCGCTGCTCAACCTCGAGCCGACCGTCGGCGGCCGTCTCGCCTTCAAGGGCCACGACGTCACGGGATGGGCGACTCATCGCATCGCCCGCCTCGGCGTCGCCCTGGTGCCGCAGGGCCGCGGCGTGTTCCCCTCGCTCACTGTCGAGGAGAGCCTGCGGATGGCGATGCTCTGGAACAAGAGCCGTGCGCGCGGCTGGGACCTGGCGCGCGTCTACGATACCTTTCCCCGTCTCGCCGAGCGGCGGCGGTCGTCGAGCGGCGCGCTCAGCGGCGGCGAGCGCCAGTTGCTCGCCATCGCCCGCGCGCTGCTGACCCAGGCGGACTTCATCATCCTCGACGAGCCGAGCGAAGGCCTCGCCCCGCTCGCCATCGAGGACGTCATCATCGGCTCGGTCGGCCGCCTCGCCCGCGAGGGCTTGACCATGATCGTCGCCGAGCAGAACGTCGCCATGGCGCTGCGTCTCGCCACCCGCGCGGTGGTGCTGGCCCATGGCCGCATCGTGTTCGACGGCGCGCCGGCGGCGCTGCTCGCCAACAAGGACCTGCAACGAGAGCATCTCGGCCTATGACCACGACCAGTCCCGCCCCCGCCTCGCCGATCGAGCAGCTGCGCTATGTCCGGCTCGGCACCCGCGACCTTCCCGCCGCGGTCGACTTCGCCGAGCGCATCCTCGGCCTCGAGCTGATCGGCCGGACCGAGCAGGAAGCCTATTTCCGCTCCGACTACCGCGACCACACCCTGGTCTATGTCGGCGACGATCCGGCGCAGCGCAGCATCGGCCTCGAGGTCTACGATCCCGAGACGCTGGCGCGCGTCGGCGCGGCGCTCGTCGCGCGCGGCCTCACCGTGATCGAGGGCGACGCCGAGGCGACCGCCCGGCGCAAGGCGCGCCAGTTGCTGCGCGTGCCGATGGCCGCGGGCTACGAGCTCGACCTCGTGGTGCGGCCGCTGCAGTCCGGCTGGCGCTATCACGGCCCGCGGGACGCCGGCATCACCAGCCTCGCCGGCATCGCGCTGCGCGGCGCGGCGGACGCCTCCGACCACGCCATCTGGACCGGGCCGCTCGGCGGCACCGTGAGCGACTGGGTCGGCGACGCCGCCTACATCCGCTTCGCCGACGACGCCCATCACCGCATCGCCGTCCACCCCTCGGCCGCGAGCGGCGTGCTCGCCATCGAGTACGAGGTCGAGGACGTCGACCTGATCATGCAGAACAGCTATTTCCTGCGCAGCATGCAGGTGCGGATCGTCGACGGCCCCGGCCGCCGGCCGGCGTCGAACCAGATGTACGTCACCTTCGCCGGACCCGACGACGTGCTCTTCAGTTATGTCTGCGAGGGCGCAGCGGTCGACGGCAAGCGGCGCCCGCGCCAGTTCCCCCGGGTGCGCGGCTCGTTCTGCGCCTGGGGCAGCGACACCGACGTGCCGGAATTTCAATAAGACGCCCGACCGACCAACGGAGGTTTTTCCATGATCAAGCTCGCCGATGTGTCCTACGTCCGTCTCGGCACGCGCGACCTCGAAGGCGCGACGCACTTCGCCACCGAGTATCTCGGCCTCGACGTCGCCGAGCGCGCCAAGGGCGCGACCTACTTCAAGTCCGACGAACGCGAGCACACGCTGTGCTATGTCGAGGGCGATCCGGCCGACCAGGCGGTCGGCTTCGAGGTCGAGCAGCAAGGCGACCTCGACGCCGCGGCGGCGCAGCTCGAGGCGCTGGGCCATGCGGTTGCGCGTGGCAGCCAGGCCGACGCGGCGCTGCGCAAGGTCCGTGACTTCATCAGCTTCCGCGACCCCAGCGGCAACCGCATCGAGCTGGCATGGCGGCCCGGCTACAGCGGCCGGCGCTACCACGGCCAGCGCGACGCCGGCATCACCGGCTTCAGCCATGTCGGCCTGTGCTCGACCGACCTCGTCCGCGACGAGGCGTTCTGGACCCGCGTCACCAACGCCAGGGTTAGCGACCGCATCGGCGACGCGCCGCTGCTGCGCATCGACGAGGTGCACCACACCATCGCCCTGTTCCCCTCGCCCAAGCCCGGCATCCAGCACATCAACCACCAGGTCGAGACCGGCGACGACATCATGCGCTCGTTCAATTTCCTGAAGCAGCGCCAGGTCAAGATGGTGTTCGGCCCCGGCCGCCACCCGACGTCGTCGGCCAAGTTCCTGTACTTCGAAGGCCCCGACGGCATGGTGTTCGAATATTCCAGCGGCGTGCGCGAGATCGCCGACGAGTTGCTGTGGCGCGAGCGCCAGTTCGTGTTCGAGCCGAAGGGCTTCTGCAAGTGGGGCGCCAAGCCCGCGATCGCCGAATTCAACAAGTGAGCGACGCGACGTGACCGACATCGCCCCGACCTCGCGCGCCGCGCAGGACGCGCTGGTGCGCACCGCCTGCCGCGCGCTCGCCCGTCACGATCTCGTCCACGCCTATGGCCACTGCAGCCTGCGGCTCGACGACCGGCATTTCCTCGTGTCGCCGGGCATGCCGCTCGGCCTCGTGCGCGACGATGATCCCTGCATCGTCGTGCCGCTCGACGGCCCGCTGCCCGACGGCGTGCTCGGCGAGGTGCGCATCCATCGCGAGATCTACCGCCGCCGGCCGGATGTCGGCGGCGTGGTGCGAGCGATGCCGAAACAGGCGATGGCGCTCGGCACCCTGCGCAGGACGCCGCTGCCGCGCCACGGCCTCGGCGCTTATTTCGCGCCGCAGCCGCCGCTGTGGGACGATCCGCAGCTGCTGCGCTCCGACGAGCAGGCGGCCGCGCTCGCGAACACCCTTGGTGCGGCACGCGCCATCCTGATGCGCGGCAACGGCACGGTCACCGCCGGCGCCAGCCTGCAGGAAGCCGTGGTGCTGACTTACTATCTGGAGGACGCCTGCCGGGTCGAACTCGCCTGCCTCGCCAGCGGCCTTGCGGACGAGGGCGCGGTGCTCTCGTCTGATGAGGCCACCGCCCGCGCCACCTGGAACGGCCGCATCCTCGAGCGGATGTGGGACTATCTCACGCAGCCGGCGGTCGCTTAGCTGTTCACCGTCATCCTGAGTGTCAGACCGAGAAAGACGTCAGGTTTTGGTGAAATCGCGGTGCTCTCCATCTTTCACCGTCGTGGCCGGGCTCGTCCCGGCCACCTCGCTTAGGGACGCAGTGCCTTCCTTGCCGGGGTCGCCGGGACAAGCCCGGCGACGACAAACACTAAGGTCAGAGGTCGCTTTTCCAGTCAGACTAGGTGCGCATCGCAGCGAATGTGCGGCGCTCAGCCTCAATGAATATGCTGCCCGCCGTTGACGTCGATCTCTGCGCCGGTGATGTAGCCTGACAGCCCCGAGGCCAGGAACAGGCAGGCGCCGGCGACGTCGTCGGGGGCGCCGAAGCGGCCGAGGGGGATGGCGGCGGTGACGCTGGCGCGCAGGTCGGCGTCATAGGCGTTCTCGGTCATCGCGGTGTGGATGACGCCGGGATTGACCGCGTTGACGCGGATGCCCGACGGGCCGAGCTCGCGCGCCAGCGACTTCGCCAGCGCCAGGATGCCGCCCTTCGACGCGGCATAATGCGGGCCGCCGAGCAGCCCGCCGCCGCGCTGCGCCGCGATCGAGCCGATGAACACGATGGACGCGCCGCGCGCCATCAGCGGCAGCATCTCCTGCGTCACCTGCAGCGCGCCGCGCAGGTTGACGTCGAGGACGAAGGAGTAATCCTCGTCGGTGACCTCGGCGGCGCGGCGCTTCTGCACCACGCCGGCATTGTTGAGAAGCACGTCGACCCGCCCCCATTGCGTGCGCAGGCGCGCGGCGGCGGCGCGGCAGGCCGCGCGCGAGGCGACGTCGACCTGCAGCGGCAGCGCCGCCGGGCCGATCTGCGCCGCCGCATCCGCGAGCGCGGCAGCGTCGTTGTCGAGGATTGCGACGCGGGCGCCGTTGGCCGCGAACATCCGCGCCGCCGCGAACCCGATCCCCTTGACGTTGCCACCGCCGGTGACCACCGCCACCTTGTCCGACAAAAGCATCCTGAAGTCTTCCCTGTTGGATAACGGGCGTTCAGCCCATGAAGGCGCCGCCGTTGACGTCGACGATCGCCCCGCACATGAAGCTCGCGCCGGGCGAGCACAGAAACGCCAGCGGCCAGGCGATCTCTTCCGGCCGGCCGAAGCGCGGGATCGGCATGTCCTTGAGCGCATCGGGCTTGGCCATCGCCACCATCGGCGTCAGCGTCGAGCCCGGCGCCACTGCATTGACCAGCACCTCTGGCGCCGCGCGGCGCGCCAGCCAGCGCACGAAGCTGTGCACCGCGCCTTTCGACGCGGCGTAATGCATCGGCGAGTGCGCATGGGTGCCGCCGGTGTGGGCGGCGATCGAGCCCAGCAGCACAATGCGGCCATGGCCGCGCGCCTTCATGTGCGCGAGCGCGCCGCGCACGAAGTTCGCAGGCCCCCCAACATTGACGTCCATGGTGTGGTGGAACTGGTCGATCCAGTCGTCGGCGAGCCAGTCTTCCTTCGCGAAGATGCCGGCGTTGAGGATCAGCGCATCGATCGGAAAGTTGCGGGCGCAGAACGCCTCGACCGCGGCGCGGTCGCGCACGTCGCAAGCCTCGAACACGTGGTCGCGGCCATCGCCGCGCAATTCAGCCAGCAGCGCCGGGTTTTCGGCGACGTCGGTCAGGATCATCTGAGCGCCCAGCGACGCGCAGAGACGCGCCGTGGCGCTGCCGATGCCGCCGGAGGCGCCGGTCAGGACGATCCGCATGCCGGTGAGGTCGTAAGGGGCTGTCATGTCTCGCACCGTTGCGCCGGGTCGCGGGCCCGGCCTCCCGTCCAAGTCACGCCATGCCCGAACGGCCATCCTGGCTGAAATTGGACTTGTTGTTTTTATTGTATTGTGAGATTAATGAACAATACGGCGAGCGTCAATCGGCCTTCGTGCCGACCGGGCGCGCACGTCCGAGTTCACAGAAACAGAACATCCGGCGGCTTTCCGACTGGGCCGCGCAGAGGAGACAGCCATGACCGACGTCAAACCGATCGTGACCCGCAAAGGCCAGGAGCACACCGACACTGGCCAGTCCGGCGGCGCGGTGCGCATCTCCGGCGTCAGCCCGCAGCACACCCCGGCGCAGAAGATCTGGTTCGGCAAGGTCAGCAACGAGCCCGGCTACCGCTCGCTGCCGCACCATCACGGCGAGGCCGAGACTGGCGGTTATGTGTTCAAGGGCAAGGGGCGGATCTATTTCGGCGAGAACTATGC
Source organism: Pseudomonadota bacterium (assembly GCA_040756765.1). Lineage (GTDB taxonomy): Bacteria > Pseudomonadota > Alphaproteobacteria > Rhizobiales > Xanthobacteraceae > Bradyrhizobium_A. The sequence goes on from JBFLYG010000008.1 coordinate 252,415, forward strand.
CGAGTATGTCGACATGACCGAGGGCGACTTCGTGTTCGTGCCGCCGCACATGCCCCATGTCGAGGTCAACATGAGCACCACCGAGGAGCTGATCTGGCTGACGACGCGCACCCCCGAGAACATCGTCGTCAACCTGCCGGACGTCGACGATTCCACCCTCGTGGGCTACGCTCGCGCCTAAGCTGCCAGGCCTCTGATCCTGAACGCGCCACGGGCGCGTTCAGGCCGCCATGCTCGGGAACGCTTCGCGGCGCCGCTCCGCAAGGCCGATGGAACCGCAGACATTTCATTTGTGCAGGCGGCAAACTAGATTGAGCATCGACCGATTCAAGCTGCCTTGCCGCCGGATGCGGCAAGGTTTCGCCGGGAGCACCGATGAGCAGTCTCGACAGGATGTTGACCATCCTCGATCTATTCGACGAAAGCCGGATGAGCATCCAGCTCGAGCACGCCGTGCAGGCGACCGGCGCGTCGAAGGCGACCGCCTATCGCTATCTCCAGTCGCTGTGCAACCGCGGCCTGCTCGCCCCCGCTGCCGAGGGCAGCTACGTGCTGGGTCCCCGCATCATCGAGCTCGACCGCCTGGTGCGCAAGATGGACCCGCTGCTGACCAGCGCGAGCCCGATGATCCGCGCCGCCGCCGAGCGGCTCGGCGTCAACATCATGCTGTGCAGCTTCTACGGCGACAAGGTGATGTGCGCCGACCTCGCCTGGCCGGACCGCAGCGTCGAGGAGATCTATGAGCGCGGCCGGCCGATGCCGCTGTTCCGCGGCGCCATGGCCAAGATCATCCTCGCCAACCTCACCCCCTACCAGTTGCGCAGCATCATGCTGTGGCACGGCGAGCGCATCCGCGACGCCGGCCTCGGCGACAACTGGGACGATTTCCGCTCGCGCATGACCAAGCTGCGCCGCGCCGGTTTCTGCGTGTCGCGAGGCGAGGTGTTCAATGCCCTCGTCGGCATCAGCGCGCCGATCTTCGATGCCGAGCAGCGCGTGCTCGGCAGCGTGGTGTTCGTGGTGCCCGAGGCGCGCTACGACGCCCAGCCGGACACGCCCTACCAGGACGAGATCGTGGCGCTGGCCGCCGCGATCACCGCCGACATCGCCAAGCGGATGCCCAAGAGCCTCGCCGGCGCAAGCCGCGCGGCGCGCCCGCGCAAGGCCCGCCTCATCGAGCCCGCGCAGGACGACGCCGAGAAGGCGACGATCTGACCGTCCGCAGAGGCTGACCGGAACCTCTGCAAGGAAAACGTGGATGACCGGACAAGCCCACGGCTGTCTGGTTCACTCTCAGCGCGGGCCACACCCACTTCGTCATTGCCGGGCGAAGACCCGGCAATCCAGCTTTCTCACCACGTAACGCGTCTCTTTGAAGCTGGATCACCGGGTCTCGGCGCTAGCGCGCCGGCCCGGTGATGACGCTGAAAATGTAGAGCGGTATTGTGTCCCATAGGACACCTAAGGCCATCAAATTGAAGCCGCTCAAGAAGCTGCGCCCCTTGTGGAGCGAGCCCGGCCGTGCCGCGTTCAACAACAGAACGCCCGGGTTCATCGGCTTCTTCGAGTCAGGCACTCAGCCGGCGGCGAGGAAGCCGCCGTCGACCGTCAGGATATGGCCGTTGACGAACGATCCGGCTTTCGAGGCGAGATAGACCACTGCCGGCGCAAGATCCTGCGGCTCGCCCCAGCGCCCGGTGGGCACGCGCGAAAGCATGTTGCGGGTGAAGGTCTCGTCCTCCTGCAGCACCTTGGTGAACTCGGTGGCGATGAAGCCCGGCGCCAGCGCGTTGGCGGTGATGCCGTGCTGGCCGAGCTCGTGCGCCAGCGCCTTCACCAACGACGTCACGCCGCCCTTCGCCGCGGCATAGGCCGCGAGCGCCTGCTTGGGCTGCTGCGCCGCGATCGAGCCGATCATCACGATGCGGCCGAACTTGCGCTCGATCATCTTCGGCACCACGGCGCGCGTCACCAGGAAGGCGCCGTTGAGGTGGGTGTCGACCACCGCGCGCCATTCCTCGTAGGTGAACTCCTGGAACAGCTTGCGGCGCTGGATGCCGGCATTGTTGACGACGATATCGACCGCGCCGTGCCGTTCGAGGATGCTGCCGACGCCGGCGTTGACGCCGGCCTCATTGGTGACGTCGAAGGCGACGTGCGACGCCGACAGGCCGCGCGCCTGCAGCTCCTCGGCGCGCGCCTTGATCGCCGCCTCGTCGAGGTCATTGATGACGACATGGGCGCCGGCGGCCGCCACCGTCTGGGCGATGCCCCAGCCGATGCCGCGCGCCGAGCCGGTGATCAGCGCGACGCGCCCCTGAAGCGAAAACAACTCCGATGACATTCAACAGAACTCCGATGGAAGCGATCGATCAGCCGAGCTTGCAGGCCGGGCTCGGCGGCGTGGTGGCGGTGTCCGCCGGCACCGACATCTTGATGACGGGCCGCAGCTTGCCGTCGTTCATCTCGACGATGCCGAAATAGTTCGGGCGGACGAGCTGGTTGTCCTCCTTGCGCAGCAGCACCTTGCCGACAACGGTATCATAGGTGCGGCCGGGGATCGCCTTGGCGAGATCGGACGCCTTGACGCTGCCGGTGGCCTGCACCGCCTGCAGGATCACCTGCATGCCGATATAGGTGTCGCCCTCGAAATTGCTCGGCACGGTGCCGGGATAGACCTTCTCCCAGGCGGCGACGAATGCCTTGTTCTCCGGCGTGTCGAGCGTCGCGGAGTAGTTGATGATGCCGGAGATGCCCTTGGCGCTGTCGCCGATCGCTTGCACCGTGTTGTCGGTGACGAAGCTGACGCCGGCCACGGTCTTGCCTTCGAACAGGCCATACTGCCTGGCCTGGGTCGCGAAGTTGACGGCGTCGCGGCCGGCGAGCGCGACATAGATGCCTTTGGCGTCCGAATTCTTGATCTTCTGGATGTAGGTCGCAAAATCGTTGGTGCCGAGCGGCGAGAAGTTCTCCGATACCACCTTCTTGCCCTGCTCGGCGGCCGACTTGCCGAAGCTCGCGGCGACGTCGCGGCCCCAGGCGATATCGGCGGCGATCAGCGCCCACTCGGTCTCGGGTCGCCCCTTGAGCCAAGGCGTCGCGGTCGCCGCATCGGAAGAGTCGGCGTTGTTGACGCGGAACATGCGCGCGGTGCAGCTGTCGCCTGTGATCTTGTCGCTCTTGTTGATGGTGGCGACGTAGAGCGCATCCCAGCGCGCCAGCAGCGGCGCGATCGCCAGCGCCTCGCCGGAGGCGATGGCGCCGATCAGCACCTTGTTGCCCTGCAGCGCCAGCTTCTCGGCCTGGCGGCGGGCGAGATCGGGCTTGGCCTCGGTGTCGAGGAATTCGACCTCGACCTTGTGGCCGGCGACGCCGCCGGCGTCGTTGGCCTGCTTGACCGCGAACTCGATCGCGCGCTTGGCCTGGTTGCCGAGATCGGCATAGGTGCCGGTCAGCGCCGTGGGCACGCCGATCTTCAGCGGCTCCTGTGCGAACGCAGGCGCCGCGGCGAGCGCCGCCGCGCCGGCCAGCCAAGCGATCACAATCGTCGTGGTCTTCTTCATTGTTGTCCTCCCCTCGTCGCCTTCACACGGCGACATGCCGTTTCAATTGGTCGTCCGACAGGTCCTCCAGCGCGCCGCTCTCCACCACCGCGCCTTTCGACAGCAGGTGGTAGGTCTGCGCCACACGGCGCACGAGGTCGATGTGCTGCTCGATCAGCAGGAGGCTGGTGCCCTCCTGCGCCAGCCGCACGAACACCTCGGCGAGCTCGTCGATGATCACCGGCGCGAGCCCCTCGCTCGGCTCGTCGAGCACCAGCAGTGCGGGGTTGGCCATCAGCGCGCGGCCGATCGCCAGCATCTGCTGCTGGCCGCCGCTGAGCGCACTGCCCGACGTGTCCTGCCGCTCGCGCAGGATCGGAAACAGGTCGAACACCCGCTCCAGCGTCCACGCGCCCTTGCGATCGACCGCAGCCCCCAGCAGCAGGTTCTCCTTGACGGTGAGCGCCGCGATGATGCGGCGGCCCTGCGGCACCACCGAGATGCCGGCGCGCGCCGCGGAATAGTTGCGGATCGGTCCCGAGGGCCGACCGCCGAAGCGGATGATGCCGCCGCCGAGTTGGGCGATGCCGAGGAAAGTATTGACCACCGTGGTCTTGCCAACGCCGTTGCGGCCGAGAATGGCGACGCGAGCCCCCCTGCCGATCTCGAAGCTGACGCCGCGCAGCACCTGGGCACGGCCGTAGAACGCGTCGACGTTGTCGAAGGCGAGCAGGCTCATCGCGCGGTGCTCCCGAGATACGCCGACACCACCACCGGATTGCTGCGGATGGCGTCGGGCTCGCCCTCCGCCAGCACCTTGCCGAGATGCAGCACGGTGATACGGTCCGAAATGCCGAACACCACCTCCATGTCGTGCTCGACCAGCAGCACGGTGACCTGCCACTCCCGCGCCAGCGCGCGCAGCTGCTCGGCCATCGCCAGCGATTCCTGCACGGTGAGGCCGGCGGCGGGCTCATCGAGCAGCAGCACCCGCGGCCGCCCGACCAGCGCCAGCGCCAGGTCGAGCCGCCGCCGCTCGCCATAGGAGATGTCGGCTGCGACGCTGTCGTGGAGCGCCGTGAGCTCCAGCCGCTCCAGCACCTCGGCGCCGTTGTCGATCTCGGCGCTGCGCGCGGCGAGGCGGATCTGCTCGCCGACGGTGAGGTCGGTGAACACGTTGGTCTTCTGGAACGAGCGCGCGAGGCCGGCCTGGCGGCGCTTGCGCGGCGACAGTGCGCCGATGTCGCGGCCGTCGAGGCGCACGGTGCCGCTCCAGCGCGCGGCGCGGCCGGACAGCACGTCCATCAGGGTCGACTTGCCGGCACCGTTCGGGCCGATGATGCCACGGATCTCGCCCTTCGCCACCGCCAGCGCGACGCCGTCGAGGGCGCGGAAGCCGCCATAGGCGCGGGTCAGGGCGACGCCCTCGAGCGCCGGTTCGGACGACATCGTCATCGGCGCCTCCCCGCGACCAGCCGCATCAGGAGACCGCTGAGGCCCGACGGCACAAAGACCGTGACCACGATCAGAATGACGCCGATCACTGCCGGCCAGTGCTCGGTGGCGTCGCCCGCGATCTCCTTGATGAAGAAGAACACGACCGCGCCGAGCGCCGGCCCCCACACCGCCGCGGTGCCGCCGATGATCGCCATGATCAGCGCCGAGCCCGACAGCGTCCAGTGCAGCATGTCCGGCGAGATGAAGGCGTTGTAGAAGGTGGCGAGCACGCCAGCGAGCGCGGCGAGCAGCGCCGACAGCGCGAAGATCGCGGCGCGCGGCAGCAGCGTCTCATAGCCGATAAAGCGGGCGCGCTCCTCGTTGGTCTTGATCGCGGCGGTGAGCAGGCCGAACGGGCTGCGCATCAGCAGCCACAGGGCGCCGAGCACCACCATCAGCGTCAGCCAGCACACCACGAACATCGCGTGCGGATCCTGGAACAGGGTGACGTCGAGGCCGAACACCCGCGGCGGAAAGGTGATGGCAAGGCCATCGTCGCCATTGGCGAGGCCGCGCACCTTCAGCGCCATCTCGTAGAACGCCTGCGCGCACGCCAACGTCAGCATGCCGAAGGCGACGCCGGGAATACGGGTGATGACGAGGCCGAACAGGAAGGCGAGCAACGTCGGCACCACCAGCGCGGCGGCGAGCGCGAGCTCGATGGGCAGATACCCACGCATCACGGTGACGCCGAAGATGTAGCCACCGAGCCCGTAGAACAGCGCATGACCGAAGCTGACCATGCCGTTCTGCCGCACCAGGAAGCCGACGCCGGTGGCCAGCAGCGCGCCGATCAGCGCCTGGGTCAGCAGCGACAGCGTCAGCGGCGAGGTGACGACGAGCGGGACGAAGCAGCCGGCGACCGCGACCAGCGGCGCCAGCACACTGGCGATGCGGCCGCGGCGCGCCGTCGGCCGCCGCGCGGCCTCCCCCATCACGACATCGGGCGCGGTCATGTCGCCCTCCCCGCAAGTCCCGCGGGCCGCGCGATCAGGATCGCCATCATCAGCACGAACGGCACCATCGAGGCGATCGACGGCACGAACACGATGCCGAAATTCTGCAATTGGCCGATCACCAGCGCGGCAACGAACGCGCCCGCGAAACTGCCGAAGCCACCGACCACCACGACGATGAAGCTCTCGATCAGGATCGAGCCACCCATCGACGGCGACAGCGCCAGCAGCGGCGCGGCGATCGCGCCCGACAGGCCGGCGAGCCCGGCGCCGATCGCGACGACAGCGAGACTGACGCGCTCGGTGTCGACGCCCTGCATCCCCGTGGTCACGGGATCGGCGGCGAAGGCGCGGACATAGAGCCCGATGCGGCTGGTCTTGAGCCACAGCGTGAGGCCGGCGCCGATCAGCGCCGCGGCGGCGATGACGAACAGGCGGTAGATCGGGAATGCCGAGCCGGCGATCTGGACCGTGCCCTGCAGCAGGTCAGGCACCGCGACGGTGAGGTTGTCACGGCCCCACACCGTGCGCACGACATCCTCGAGCACCAGCAGCAGGCCGAACGTCACCAGCACGGTGACGATCGGATCCTGGTCCTGCAACTGGCGAAACACGGTGCGGTCGAGCACGAGGCCGACGACTGCGAGCGTCAGCGTCGCCACGACGAGCCCGGCCCAGAATCCGGCGACCGCGATCGCGGCATAGGCGACGTAGGCGCCGAGCATGAACAGGCCGCCGTGGGCGAAGTTCACCACCTGGCGCAGCCCGAAGATCAGCACGAGGCCGACGGCGACGAGATAGAGCAGCCCGCCATAGACGAGGCCGTTGAGGATGTGGATCAGCATGCGCGGCCCCGCGCGCGCGACAACATGCACCGCGCAGCCCCGGCGCGCGCGGCGCAGACCGCCGGCCGCCCGCGCCCTCCCGTCGGTTGTCTCCGCATCGCCTCCCCCGCGTTGCGTTTGTCGTCTGGCGCGGCCTGCGCCGGTTTGTTCAATAGTCGCATGATGCGATAGTGCCTGCAATTATCAATCAAGGCTCGGATGCCGTCTTGCCGTGCACTTGCGCCAGCAGGCGCGCCAGCGCGGCATCGCGGCGCTGCGAAAGCGCAGCAACGCTGTGCCCCTCGGTCGCCGCGGTCACGCCGGCGACCAGTTTCGCCTCGAGACCAGCATCGAGGTCGAGCGTGCCGAGGTCGGCGCACCATTGCCGCAGCGGCTCCCGCGCCCAGGCGAAGAACCCGGCGAGGCCGCCCTCGCCGCCGCCGAGGTGATAGCTGAGATGCGGCCCGGCCACGGCGAGGCGGAGGCCAAGGCCATGGGTGACCGCGGCGTCGACATCGGCGACCGACGCGACTCCGTCGCGCACCAGGCACGCCGCCTCCCGCCACAGCGCGACCGTCAGGCGCGTCGCGAGATGGCCGATGACCTCCTTGTTGAGGGTCACCGGCCGCTTGCCGATCGCTTCATAAAAGTCTGCTGCCGCCTGCACGGCGGCGGGCGCCGTCGCACGGCCACCGACGATCTCGACCAGTGGCAACAGATGCGGCGGGTTCATGGGGTGACCGACCAGCACGCGCTGCGGATGGGCGCAGCCGTCCTGCAGCTCGGACGCGGCGAGGCCCGAGGTGCTCGACGCAATGACGACGTCGGCCGGCAGCAGCGCATCGAGCGCCCGCAGCGTCGTCTGCTTCACCGCGAGCTGCTCGCGCACATTCTCCTGGACGAAGTCGATAGCCTGCCCGGCGAGCGCCGGGATATCCGCGACCACGGCAAGCTGACCGGCCGGCGCAGCCGGATCGCGCAGGCCAGCCGCCGCCATCGCACGATGGCATTGCGCGACCGCCTCTACGACGCGGCCGCGCGCGGCATCGTCGGGCTCGACCACGACGACATCGAGGCCCTTGCCGGAAAAATAGCCCGCCCAGCTCGTGCCGATAGTGCCGGCACCGACCACGGCAACGCGGCGGATGCGGTCGGCGGCCCGCGGCATGGCGGTCACATCACGGCTCATCGCGACGGTCAGGACATCGCAAGGCCGCTGTCGACCGCGAGCACATGGCCGGTGGTGCGCGCGGCGGCGTCGGAAGCGAGGAACAGCGCCGCATGGGCGACATCGATCGGCTCGACCATGCCGAGCAGATGCGCCGCGGTCAGCCGCTGGGTGGTCTCCAGCGCCTCGAGCTGCGCCACCACGCGCGGCGTGCGGGTGACACCGGGCGAGACCGCGTTGACGCGCACGCGATGGGGGGCAAACTCCACCGCCATCGACCGCGTCAGCGACACGATGGCGCCCTTCGCCGCGGTGTAGGCATCCTTGCCCGGCCAGCCGATCGCGGCGACCACGGAGGCCGCGTTGACCACGGCGCCGCCGCCAGCCTTGATGATCTCCGGAATGCCGAAATGGCTGACCAGCCAGGTGCCGTAGAGATCGAGCCGGATGGCGCGCCAGAACTCGTCGAACGGCGCCCGAGTCACGTCGTTGTCGCGCATGCTGGAGCCGCCGGCATTGTTGTAGATGGTGTCGAGCTTGCCGAAGGCGGCGACCGTCGCCGCGACGCAGGCCTTGACGCTGTCTGGATCGGTGACGTCCGTCTGCACGAACGCGGCCTCGAAGCCAGCGGCGACGATCTCCTGCGCCGCTGCCGCGCCCTGCGCCGTGTCGATGTCGGCGATCATCACCTTGGCGCCGCTGCGCGCGAACAATTCGGCCGCGGCCTTGCCGATGCCGCTGCCCGCGCCGGTGATCAGTGCAACCTTGCCCTGCAACGAGATCATGGTCCCCTCCTCACGCGGCGCCAGCGGTGCGGCCGAGCAGCGCGCCCGGCAGCGGCGAGAACGCGGTCGGCACCATGATGCGGTTCTCCATGGTGCGGATCATCGGCCGGATCTTGGCGATGCAGGCCTGCCATTGCGGCTGCTCGGCAAGGCGGGCGCGACGCTTGCGCCGCTCCTCCAGGTCGGGATACGCCCACAGATGCACGAGCTGGTTCTGGATGCCGAACTCGGTGGTGAAGTAGCCGAGGAAGCCGCCGAGGATCTCGCGCTGCACCGGCAGCCCCTCGCTCTCGTAGATGCGGAAATACTCCCGCACGTCGACCTCGGTGTGCAGCACATACATGCGCTCTTCGACGATCATGGCGCGTCTCCCTGCTGACCGGTTACTTGCCGACGAGGCTGCACGCCGGATCGAGCGGCTTGAACGCCTCAGCCGCCGGGGTCTCGCCGGCCTTCTCGTAGAGGTCCCAGGCAGACTTCGATTGCTCCGGGGACTTGATGCGGAACAGGTACATCGGGTGCAGCTTGCGGCCGTCGATGCGCACGCTGCCCTTGCCGAACGCGAGGTCCTGCGTCGGCAGCTCCTTCATCTTGGCGACGATGGCGCGGCCGTCGCCGTCGCCGCCGACCGCGGCGACCGCCTTCAGATAATGCAGCACGCCGGAATAGACCCCGGCCTGGAACGAGGTCGGCATCGCGCCACCATGGCGCTCGCCGAACTTCTTGGCGAAGGCGCGGGTGTCGTCGTTGAGATCCCAGTAGAACGGTTCGCTGAGATAGATGCCCTTGCCGCTATTGAGCCCCAGCGACTTGATGTCGGTGAGATACACCGCAAGGCCGGCCAGCCGCTGCCCGCCCTGCGGAATGCCGAATTCGGTCGCCTGCTTGATCGAGTTGGTGAAGTCGCTGCCGGAATTGGCGAGCGCGATGACCTCGGCCTTCGACGACTGCGCCTGCAGCAGGTAGGAGGAGAAATCCGACGAGTTGAGCGGATGGCGCACCGAGCCGATCACCGTGCCGCCGGCCTTCTTCACGATGTCGCCGGCCTCGCGCTCCATGTCATGACCGAAGGCATAGTCGGCGGTGACGAAGAACCAGCTCTTGGCGCCCGACTTCAGCACCGCCGATCCCGTGCTCTTGGCGAGGCTGTAGTTGTCGAGCGTCCAGTGCACATGGTTCGGCGAGCAGGCGTCGCCGGTGAGACGGTTGCTGTTCGAGGTGGTGATGACGGCGACCTTGTTCTTGTCGCGCACGAGGTTGACGATCGCCAGCGAGATCGACGAGTTTGGGATGTCGGCGATCATGTCGACGCCATCAGTGTCCAGCCACTTGCGGGCCATGGTCAGGCCGATGTCCGACTTGTTCTGGTGATCGCCGCGGACGATCTCGATCGGCACGTTGCCGATCTTGCCGCCGAACTCGTCGACCGCGATCTGCGCGGCGACCACCGAGCCCGGCCCGGCCATGTCGGCATAGATGCCGGACTGGTCGTTCAGCACGCCGATCCGCAGCACACCATCGCTGAACTGGGCGTGGGACGCCTGCACCGAAAGCGCAAGCAAGCCTGCCGCGAACGCGGCGGTTCTGAACACCATGATCACCTCCCCGAAACGGCCGGTCCGCGCCGGCTCCTGTAATTTTTGCGATTTATCTCGTTAAATGAGATTTTTGTCAATTATCGAATTTTGCGCCTGACAGCTTTTGAGCGCCACGCTTTGACGCAGCAATCTCTTCATGAGAATATGGAGAGGCTTCAGCTATCGAAATTACGGATAGAGACGAAACTGCGGATAGAGACAATGGACGCTGCCGACCTCAGGATCTTTGAAGCCGTCGCTCGCCTCGGCAGCATGAACCGCGCCGCGCAGGAGCTGCACACGGTGCAGTCCAATGTCACGACGCGGATCCGGGCACTGGAGGACAGTCTCGGCATCGCCCTGTTCCAGCGCCATGCGCGCGGCGTGACGCTGACCGCCGCCGGGCAACGCATGCTGCCGTTCGCCGGCCGCATCGCCAAACTCCTGGCCGAAGCCCAGGCCGCGGCACAGGACGAGGGCGAGCCGAGCGGCGCGCTGAAGATCGGCAGCCTGGAGACCACCGCGGCGCTGCGCCTCTCCATCCTGCTGACGATGTTCGCGACCAGCTACCCGAACGTGCGCCTTGCGGTCACCACCGGCACCACGTCGCATCTCGTCACCGAGGTGGTGGAGTGCCGGCTCGACGGCGCCTTCGTCGCCGCGCCGATCGACCACCCGCAATTGATCCAGGAGGCGATCTTCCGCGAAGAGCTGGTGCTGGTCACCGAGCGCTCGGTGCGCGCCCCGCGCGATCTCGCCGGCGTCGACGGGCTGAAGACCATCGTGTTCCGCGCCGGCTGCTCCTACCGCCAGCGGCTCGACAACGTGCTGGCGCAGATGGGCATCGTGGTGGCGCAGCCGCAGGAGTTCGGCTCGCTCGATGCCATCATCGCCTGCGTCTCCGCCGGCATCGGCGTCACGCTCTTGCCGCGCGGCACCGTCGCTCCCGCCGTGCGCGAGGGACGGGTCGCGATCCACCCCGTGGCGCCGAAGATCGGCGCGGTCGAAACGCTGTTCGTGCGCCGCCGCGACGCCTACGAGGCGAGCGCGATGCGCGCCTTCCTCGACGTCGCCCGCGCCCAGGCCATGCCGCCGGCGCAGGCGGCGGAATAGCGCTCGCCGTCTCTTGAGCTATGCCACCGCCAACCTCCACCCCTCTTCCAGAGGAGCAGGCTCCGCCTGCGTCTCGAAGGATGAGGCCCATACGTGGCAGCTCATTGGCCTCATGGTTCGAGACGCGCGGCCATGCCGCGCTCCTTGTATTAGCGAGAAACGCTATTCTGTGCCCGTTCCACAAGGAACGACCCACTCCGGGCAGCCACCCGGAGTGGGTCGCCGATCGTCGGATCGAGTGCTCCTGAGCCGCTAGGGCT
>JBFLYG010000009.1:0-12563 GCA_040756765.1 Pseudomonadota bacterium
CCAGCAAGGCGTTCTGGGGGCCGAAATACACCCACTTCGTCGACGTCTGGGTCGCTTACCGTTACTGGGAGAACAAGTTCGGCCTGGATGACGGCAATCCCGCCAACGGCGTCTGCTTCTTCGCCAACGGCGTCAACAACAAGAGCTGCACGGAGAAGTCGCTGTACTCCGGCGTGTCGGTCAAGTTCTGAGCATAAGGCCGACACTCAGGCGGCGCCGCGAACCTCCCGCGGCGCCGTCGCGTCCTGTCTACCAGGCGCCGAGATGCTGGGCCGCGGCCTCGTCCTCGAGCAGCGGGCCGACCACCTCGGTCGGGCGCTGGCCGGCGCGAAACACCTCGCGGCAGGGCAGGTCGAGCGTCGGATTTTCCGGATGATTGCCGGTGAGTTCACGCAGCCGATGTTCGCTGAGGCCGTAGACCACACGGCCGATGCCGGCCCAGTAGATCGCGCCGGCGCACATCGCGCACGGCTCGGCCGACGAATACAGCGTGGCCTGCGCCAGCACCTGCGGTGCGAGCGACGTGCAGGCCCGCGTCGCCAGCACCCGTTCGGCATGGGCGGTGCCGTCGCGCGCGGGCAGGTAGCCGTTCTCCTGCTCGAGCAGCACCTGTCCGTCCTTGTCGACCAGAATGGCGCCGAACGGGTGGTTGCCGTGGGCACGGGCGCGGCTCGCCACCGCGAAGGTGCGGCGCAGGAATGTTTCGTCGTTCGCCATGACGACCCGTCCTTCCGTCCTGCACTGGCCGCGTCGTTGCGCGGCACGGATGCGGCTGCAATACTTCCGGCCACGACGTTTGTCGAAACGACAGGGGATTGCAACCCCCGCCGTCGTGGTGGTGCAGCTGGAGCCACCTTGTACAGCGCATTCAACGTCCACAGGAGATCAGGGCATGAAACGATCCGACCTCACCGAGAAGCTGCTCGACATCAAGCGCGACAATGGCTGGAGCTGGAAATACATCTGCGATAAGATCGGCGGCACCTCCGAGGTGCTGATCGTCGGCGCCATCCTCGGCCAGATGAAGCTGACCAAGCCGCAGGCGGCGAATGCCGGCGAGCTGTTCGGCCTGTCGAGGTCCGAGATCGCGATGCTGAACGAGACGCCGATGCGCGGCATGCCGATGCCGCCGACCGATCCGCTGATCTACCGTTTCTATGAGCTCGTCATGATCAACGGGCCGGCCTGGAAGGCACTGATCGAGGAGGAGTACGGCGACGGCATCATGTCGGCGATCGACTTCGACATGGTGATGGAGCGGCTGCCCAATCCAAAGGGCGACCGGGTCAAGATCACCATGTCCGGCAAGTTCCTGCCGTACAAATATTACGGCGCCAGTGGCAACGTGCCGGAATACGGCTTCAAGGAGTCCTGAGGCCCGGCTCAGTGGACGGCACCGGCGGGGGTCTGTGCCATCTGCTGCGGCAGTACGAAAGGCAGGCCTTCCGGTGTGGCGCCGACGCGGGCCGCGACCTCGAACACGCGGCTCAGCAGGTCGTCGGTAATGGTGGTCGCGGGCGAGCCGTCCGCGACCAGCCGGCCTTTCTTCATCACCAGGATACGGTCGGCGAAGCGGGCCGCAAGGTTGAGGTCGTGCAGCACCGCGATCACCGCGGTGCCCAGCCGGGCGCGGCGTCTTGCCGATTCCAGCAGGTTGATCTGGTGGCGCATGTCGAGGCTCGAGGTCGGCTCGTCGAGCAGCAGTGCGCCGGCGCCGTGCTCGGCTTCGCCGCAGGCGAGCTGCACCAGCACCCGGGCGAAATGCGCGCGCTGCTGCTCGCCGCCGGACAGCGTCGGCAGTTCTCGCGTGGCGAAGCCGTCGAGCTCGGCTTCCGCCAGTGCCGCGGCGACCAGCGGCTCGACCACCGCGCGGGGCTGACGGCCGCCGCCCATCCGGACGACCTCCGCGACCGTGAACGGAAAGCCGACCTGCACGTGCTGCGACAGCACCGCACGGTTGGCGGCCAGATCTCCGGCGCGGTAGTCGGCGATCACACGCCCCTTCAGCCGCACCACGCCGCTGGTCGCGGCGAGATCGCCGGAGAGCAGCCGCATCAGGGTCGACTTGCCGGCGCCGTTCGGGCCGACGATGGCCACGGTCTCACCGGCGGCGACCGACAACGAGACGTCATCCAGCAGCGTCGCGCCGCGGATCCGGGCGCAGGCGGCGGCGAGCTCGTAGACCAGGCTCATGCCAGCACCGTGGCGCGCTGGCGCAGCAGGATGGCAAGGAAGAACGGCGCGCCGATCGCGGCGGTGAGCACGCCGATCGGCACCTCGGCGGGTGCGGCGAGGGTGCGCGCCAGCGTGTCGGCGCCCGTCACCAGTGTCGCGCCGAACAGGGCTGAGGCCGGCAGCAGCAGGCGGTGGCCGGGGCCGATCGCGAGGCGCAGCAGGTGCGGCACGACGATGCCGACGAAGCCGATCACACCGGCGACCGCAACCGCGGCGCCGGTCATGGCGGAGACCAGCACGATGCAGATGCTTTTCAGCCGCTGCACGTTGATGCCGCTGTGGAAGGCTTCGGCTTCGCCGAGCACCAGCACGTCGAGCTGGCGGCCGACCAGGGTGGTGGCCAGCAGCACTGCGGCCATGACCGGGGCGATGATCGCGGTCTTCGACCAGGTCGCGCCGGAAAACGAGCCGAGCAGCCAGAAGGTGATGTCGCGCAACTGGCGATCGTCGGCGACGAACACCAGGAGCCCGATTCCGGCATTGGCGAGCGCGGCGACGGCGAGGCCCGACAGCAGGAAGATCGCGACCGACGTGCGGCCGTTGCGGCTGGCGATGCGGTACAGGATCGAGGTGGTCACGAGCGAGCCGAGGAACGCGGCGACCGGCAGTAGCTCGAACTGCGGCAGGTGCAGGCCGGCCATCCAGGCGCTGTCGGTGATGACGATGGCGGTGGCGGCCGCGAAGGCGCCGCCGCTGGAGACGCCGACCAGCGCCGGATCGGCCAGCGGGTTGCGAAACAGGCCCTGCATGATGGCGCCGGCGACCGCCAGCATGGCGCCGACCATGGCGGTGGTCAGGATGCGCGGAATGCGGATCGACCACAGCACCAGGGCGTCGCGCGCTTGCACCGCCGGGTCGGCTCCGGATGCCGCAAGGCCGAGCGCGGTCGGCAGACGGGTGAGGGGAATGCCCGCCGCGCCGATGCTGGCGGCGGCCGCCGCGCAAACGACCAATGCGAGGGCAAGAACGACGAGCACCGGCAGCGTGCGGGGACGCACACCCTTGGCACTCGTGGAGGCCGCACCGATGCGGGCCGGACTGGTCTCGACCGCCGACATCAGTGGCGGCAGTCGGCGGTGAGCACGCGGGACGTCCACGGCTGCTGTCCGGACAAGGCGGGATAGAGCTTGCCGGCGAGGTCGTGGGCCGCCGCCGCGGTGCGAGGGCCGAAGCCGAGCAGATAGAGCCCGTCCATCGCAACGAAGGATTTGTCCCGGGCGGCCGGTGTCATGGCGAAGGCGGGATTGGCAAACACCGCCTCGGGCGTCACTGCGTCGGCGCCGCGCTGCATGGTGAGGATCACGTCGGGCTTCGCCGCGACGATCGCCTCCTCGCTGATCGGCTTGTAGCCGTCATAGTCCGCGACCGCGTTGGCTCCGCCGGCAAGATCGATGATCGCGTCCGCCGCGGTATGGCGGCCGGCCACCATGGCACGGCCATTGACCAGCGACATCACGAACATCACGCGGCGCTTGTCGGTCACCTTGTCGCGTAGCGCATGCATGGATGCGAGGTCGGCCGATACCGCTGCAGCGAGGCAGGCGCCGCGCGGCGCGACACCCATCTGGCCGGCGACGAAGCCGATCTTGTCGAGGATGCCCTGTTCGGAAAACGCCTCCGGCACGGTCATCACCGGCACCTTCGCTTCCTTGAGCACCGCGAGCGTCTCCTTCGGTCCGGCGCCGTCGATGGCGAGAATGAGCTGCGGATTGAGGCCGAGCACGCCTTCCGGCGACAGTTGCCGCATGTAGCCGACGTTCGGCTTGGTCTGCAGCGCTTCGGGCGGATAGAGGCTGGTGACGTCGAGGCCGACGATCCGATCGGACAGGCCGAGTGCGTACAGGATTTCCGTGACTGCGCCGCCGACAGAGACGATCCGTGCAGGCGCCGACGGCGGTGTCGCGGCATTGACCGCGCGAGCAGGCAGCGGGCCGCACAGTGTCGCGGCAGCGAGCGCTGCAGTCAGCAGCGCGGCGGATGGGCGCAGGGGCGTGCGACGATGCATCGGACGGAACTTCATTTGGTCAGGATCAGCTTGTTCTGCGAGGTCAGCCGCAGGCGGTAGGTCTCGTCGCCATGGGCGATGATGATCTCGCGGGTCGCCACGAACAGATCGCGTGCATCGAGGCGGTTGCCGGTCAGCGCGATGTGGCGGCTGTGCGCGGCGGTATCTTCTGTCGCAGGTGTATCGTGTGTCTGTCGGTTCATCGTGCGCCGATCCTCAATCGGCCTTCGATATACGGTTTTAAGAAGACGTCCTCCAAGCGCGGCGTTTTACAATTGATATAAACTGCGGCCAGGCCAGCTTGACCGTGTTCGGCCCGCGCCTTACGGAACGTTCATCATTGGTTTGCGCTCACGACTCGGGCGCGCTAGCCAGCTAGCTGCCGCATCGATATCGGCCGCCCGCCAGCCACGACCAGGTCACTCTTAAAGTTTTGGTTTGGGGGCAAGATGCAAAATCGGGCCGGGGGCACGCGTGTGCTCCTTTGGGGCGCGTCGGTATTGGCGCTGAGTTTGGGCGGTGCGTCGTTTGGTCACGCGCAGGACGCGCAGCCGGCGCGTGCGGCGCAACCGGGCGTGCAGGATCAAGCAAAGCCTGCAAAACGTCGTGCAGCCAAGCCTCGCCCGGCTGAACATCAGGCCGCTCCGCAGGCGCTGAATGCACATGCGCAGGCAGCACAAACCCTCGACACCATCACGGTTGCGGCGAGCAAGACCGAAGAGCGCGCGATCGATGCGCTGGCGCCGGTCAGTGTCATCGGCGGCGAGCAGATCCAAAGCGCCCAGCCCAGCCGCGTCGGCGATGTGCTGCGGACCGTTCCGGGCGTGACGATGCAGGACCGTGGCGACGATCCGTCGACCGCGGTCAACGTGCGCGGCCTGCAGGATTTCGGCCGGGTCGCGGTGCTGGTCGACGGCGCGCGGCAGAACTACCAGCGCACCGGCCACAACGCCAACGGCTCGTTCTTCCTCGATCCCGAGCTGATCGGCGGCATCGACGTGGTGCGCGGCCCGATCGCCAACGTCTACGGCTCCGGCGCGATCGGCGGCCTGGTCTCGTTCCGCACCAAGGACATCGACGATGTCGTCCGTCCGGGCGAGCGCTGGGGCGTCGATCTCAGCGGATCGCTGAAGTCGAACGGCTTCGGCGGTGTCGGCTCGGTGTTCGGCGGCGTGCGCGCCGATCCGACGCTCGACGTGTTCGGCGGTGCGGTCTACCGCAACCAGGGCAACTACAAGGACGGCAGCGGCACCGAGATCGGCAACACCGGCAATGACCTCGCCGCCGGCATGCTGAAGCTGACCGCGCGTCCGGCCGATGGCCACACGGTCAAGATCGGCGGCATCTTCCAGGACTTCAACTACAGCATCGGCCAGTTCAACCGCGGGCCGACCACGACGTCGGCGCCGGCGGCGGCAATCGCCGGCTCGTCGGTCTACGATTCCAACGTCAAGAACTACACCGGCACGGTGAACTGGCGGTACTACAAGCCGGACGACGACCTGTTCGACTGGAATGCGACGCTGTACGCCAACCGCACCGAGAACAATCAGGTCAAGACCTACAACAACCGCATCACCACCGGCGGCGGGGTGTGCTCGCTGACCAATCCCGGCAACAATATCTCCGGATGTGTCGGCGACCAGCGCAGCTATCTCCTCAACACGGTCGGCATCGACGTCAACAACACCTCGAAGTTTGCGTTCGGCGACTGGCGCAACGCAGTGACCTACGGCGTCGACGCATTCCAGGACAATGTCACGACCTTCGACCAGGGCGGCAACTCCAACGTCACCACGCCCGGCGGACGGCGCACGGTGTCCGGCGGCTTCGTGCAGCTCAAGACCAACTATTCGACCTGGCTGGAGGTGGTCAGCGCGGCGCGCTATGATCACTACGAGCTCAGCGGCGGCGGCGGCACGTCGAACGGCGATCGCATCTCGCCGAAGATCACCGTCGGCATCACGCCGATCGCCGGCTTCACGCCCTATGCGAGCTACGCCGAAGGCTATCGCGCGCCGTCGATTACCGAGACGCTGATCGCCGGTTCGCATGCGACCGGTGGCGGGCCGGCGCTGTTCACCTGCCCGGACGGCAGGGGCGGCCTGTTCTGCTTCCAGCAGAACCCAAACCTGCGGCCCGAGGTCGGCAAGAACAAGGAAGTCGGCGTCAATCTCAAGTATGACGGCATCTTCTCGGCGAATGACACCTTCCGCGCCAAGTTCAACGTATTCCGCAACGACGTCGAGGACTACATCGACCTCGTCGCCTCGACGCCGCAGGTTTCCAACCTTGGTCCGATGTTCGGACGCTACAGCAAGTTCTACCAATACCAGAACATCGCCAGCGCCCGGATCCAGGGTTTTGAGGGCGAGATCGCCTATGACGCGGGCGGCTGGTTCGCGAGCGTCGCCGGCAACGTGATGGAAGGCAAGAATACCGTCACCAATGTCGGGCTCGCCTCGCTGATCATGCCGAAGAAGGTGGTGACCACCGCAGGCCTGCGCTTCCTCGAACAGCGCCTGACGGTGTCGGCGCAGTGGATCTCGTTCGCGGGCAACAGCGATGTCCCGGCGGGCTATCTGCCGGCGACCTCGGGCGACCTGGTGAACCTCTATCTCGCGTATCAGCCGACCAAGGACATCACCTTGAACTTCGCGATCGACAATGTCGCCAACCGCTACTACCGGCCCTACGCCATTCCCGGTTCTTCGACTGACGGTACCAATCAGAACGATGTGCTGTTCTCGAGCCCGGGTCCCGGCATCACCTACAAGGGAGGCCTGAAGATTCATTTCGGTGGCGCCTGACCTCCGCGTCCACCGGGCATCCTGGCGGATCGCGCACAGCGCGGTCCGCCTTGCTGCATCCGCAGATGGCTTTCGTCGGCAGCGCTGCTTTCACCCCAGATTCGGTCCTACTTGGGGATCGGATATCGTTGTTCTGAACTGATGAGTTACAAAGGAGAGCCAACCATGTTCATTGCCATGAATCGCTTTGAGGTGCGCAAGGGCGCCGAGGAGACGTTCGAGAAGATCTGGGCGACCCGCGAAACCTACCTCGACCGCATGGACGGGTTCATCGAGTTCAACCTGCTGCGCGGGCCGGACGCCGAGGATCATCGCCTCTATTCCACCCACACGCTGTGGGCCAGCAAGGCGGCGTTCGAGGCGTGGACGCGCTCGGAGGAGTTTCGCGCGGCACATGCCCGCGCCGGCAACCCGACCGGCGAGAGCCTCTATCTCGGCCACCCCAAGTTCGAGGGCTTCGAGATCATCCAGAGCGAACGCAAGTCCAGCGCGGCGGCGTGAGCATCATGGCTGACGGACAAGCGGCCGACGACCTGAAGGCCTACATGGCCGCCAATGCCGGTGCGGTGATCGAGGACGTCGCGCGCGAGCGCGGCGTCACCGCGCGCGCCGTGCTCGCAGCCCTGCCGGGCGGCATGGCGCGCTTCGGTGCCGGCGCGGCGTTCGCGGAGGTGATGCAGGACATCGCGAAGTGGGGCGAGGTGACGCTGATCGTACACACCGACGACGGCATCTTCGAGTTCACGGGGCCGCTGCCCAACGGCGAGATCGGCCGCGGCTACTTCAACCTGATGCAGCCGAAGGGTCTGCACGGCCATCTACGGCACACCCGCTGCGGCGGCGTCGCGTTCGTCGAGCGGCCGTTCATGAACAAGACATCGGCCTTCGTCGCGTTCCTGAATGTCGACGGCGGCATCATGTTCAAGGTGTTCGTCGGCCGCGATGAGGCGCGTGAGCTTAAGGCCGACCAGCTCGCGCGCTTCCGCGCGTTGGCGGCATCGCTGACACGGGCGGCCTGATCTTCAGTCTCGCGGCTGCGGGCGTGGCTTGCGCGCGGGCGTGTCGCCCGGTGCGGCTGCCGCCCGCAGCTGTTCCTGCATGAACGCCTCGAACCGCGGGTCCTGCAGGTAGGCGATGTTCAGCCGCATCGCCGGACGTGGGGCATGGCCTGTCGGATGAAACGCGGAGCCGGGCGCCAGCAGGATGTCACGTGCGGCGGCAACGCGTGACAGCTCGTTGTCCGCGATGTGCGATGGCAACTCGCACCACATGTAGAAGCCGCCGCCCGGCTCGCCCAGGGACGTGAGACCAAGCCGCGCCAGCGTCTCATGGGCGCGGTGTGTGGCCTCCTGGATCCGCCCGGCAAGACGCTTGACGTGGCCGCGATAGCGCCCGCTGACGATCAGGTCGTGGATGATCTGCTCGATATAGCCGGACGAATTGGTCCTTGTGATCATCTTCAGGTTGGCGAGCGCCGCGGCGATGTCGGCGCGGGCGGCGATGTAGCCTGAGCGCAGGCTGGCGGACAGCGTCTTGGCGAAGGTGCCGATGAGGATGACGCGGTCGAGGCCGTCGAGCGCCGCGAGGCGCGGCCGGCTTGCCGGCATCACGTCGGCGAACGGATCGCTGTCGACGATGAGAAGGTTGTGCTCAGTGGCGACCCGCATCACGCGATAGGCCACCGGCAGGCTGATCGAGCAGCCGGTCGGATTGTGCGCCAGCGACTGGGTGAAGAACAGCCTGGCGCCGCTCGCAGCGGCCTGCGCCGCGAGGTCGTCGGGATCGGGGCCGTCCGCCTGGCGACGCACGCCGATGATTTTCGCCTTCGCCAGCCGCAGCTTGCCGAACAGCGGATAGTAGCCGGGGCTGTCCACCAGCACCGCGTCGCCCGGTTCGACGAAATGCCGCACGATCATGTCGAGCGCGTCGTTGGCCCCCTGGGTCATCAGCACCTGTGCCGGCGTCGCGGCGATCGCGCGCTCGGTGAGCAGGGCGGCAAGGCGGGTGCGCAACGGCAGCAGGCCGTAGGGGCTGCCATAGCTTTCCGGAATGGTGCGCTGGCCCGGCTTGTTGACGGGGCGCAGATAGCGGCCGACCTCGGAGCCCTCGGTCCAGGCCGGCGGCGGGCGGCCGTCGCCGACCCGCACCGCATAACGCTTCTCGAGCTGCTCGCGCAGCAGCCAGACGCTGTCGACGGCGTCCACCACGTCCGGCGTCGGCGTGGCGGCGGCTTTGGCGCGCCGCTGGGTGACGTAGAAGCCGGAGCCGGGGCGGCTCTCGATCAGCCCGGTGGCGACGAGGCGCTCATAGGCGTCCACCATGGTGTTCTTGGAGACGCCGAACGCCTGCGCGGCGCTGCGGATCGACGGCAGCCGCTCGCCGCCGCGCATCTGGCCGCGCTCGATGCGTGCGCTGAAGGTGTCGATGACCGTGTCGACGCGGGATTTCGCCGCTCTCGACCGGCCTGCAGAGGCAACTGTACCCATCGGTGGAATGGTACGGGGCTTCGGAGAAATGTGCAAAGCGTTCCTTGAACTGTACCCATCCGCGTTTCAAGTTGCCGGTATCACAACGCCCGCCGGCGCAAGGCGGGACGAGCGGGGAGGGCGCCGTCGGCTGCGACGGGCGACATGACGCGCGATCAGGCGAGAGCCTGGCGTCACTCCTTTCCGTGCGTCCCGGCTGATGCCGCCGGCACCGCCAGGGATCGCCCGATGAATCTCCCCACCCAAGGCCGTAACCGCAGCGCGCGGATCGGCGGCTTCCACCGCAAGTCGCCGCTGGAGCGGCTCGACCTCGTCGCCGCGTTTGCCGACCTCGACAGCGAGACCAAGAG
This sequence comes from Pseudomonadota bacterium, assembly GCA_040756765.1. Classification (GTDB taxonomy): domain Bacteria; phylum Pseudomonadota; class Alphaproteobacteria; order Rhizobiales; family Xanthobacteraceae; genus Bradyrhizobium_A. The sequence continues at coordinate 9,887 of JBFLYG010000009.1, forward strand.
CCATCTTGCCGACATGGGCAACCTGCCGGTGCCGCTTGCCGACAAGCTGATCGAGAACGTCGTCGCCACCTTGAACGTGCCGATCGGCATTGCCACCAACATGAAGGTGGACGGCGAGGACGTGCTTGTGCCGATGGCGACCGAAGAATCCTCGGTGGTCGCCGCGGTGTGCAACGCCGCGCGGCAGAACTACGACAGCGGCTTCACCACCTCGCTGTCCGGCACCCTGATGATCGCGCAGGTGCAGGCGGTCGACGTGCCCGATCCGCATGCCGCACGGCTGCGGCTGCTGGAGCGGCGCGACGACATCAAGGCGATCTGCGACGCCTGCGATCCGGTGCTGGTCCGGCTCGGCGGCGGCTTCCGCGACATCGAGGTTCGCCTGCTCGATACACGCGGCGGCACCATGCTGATCACTCACCTCATCGTCGACACCCGTGACGCCATGGGCGCCAACGCCGTCAACACCATGGCCGAGAAGGTCGCGCCGCAGATCGCGGCATGGAGCGGCGGGCGGGTTTACTTGCGCATCCTGTCGAACCTCGCCGACCGGCGGCTGGCGCGCGCCCATGCGGTGTGGAAGCTCGCCGACATCGGCGGCGCCGAGGTGCGCGACGGCATGCTCGCGGCGTATCATTTTGCCGCAGCCGATCCCTATCGCGCCGCCACCCACAACAAGGGCATCATGAACGGCATCAGCGCCGTGGTGCTGGCGACCGGCAACGACACCCGCGCGGTGGAGGCCGGTGCACACGCCTATGCGGCGCGCGGCGGGCACTACAGCAGCCTGACCCATTACGAGGTGACGCGCGAGGGCGACCTCAGCGCCTCGATCGAGCTGCCGATGGCGGTCGGCCTGATCGGTGGCGCGACGAAGCTGCATCCCACTGCGCAGGCATGCCTGCGCATCCTCGGGGTGCGCACCGCCGAGCGGCTGGCGCGGATCATCGCCGCGGTCGGCCTGGCGCAAAACTTTTCGGCGCTCAAAGCGCTGGCGACGGTCGGTATCCAGAAGGGCCACATGGACTTGCACGCCCAGAACATCGCCATGATGGCCGGCGCGGTGGGCGAGGAGATCGACAAGGTGGCGCGGGCGCTGGTCGAGAAGGGCACCGTGCGCGTCGACGTCGCCGAGCAGGTGCTGAGTGAACTGCGGCGCGCCTAAGCGCGCCGCCAATCCCAACGATTCCAACAACACCAAACCTCAAGGAGGAGACATGTCCCGTCATCTCAAGCGCGCGCTCGCGGGCGCCGCCATCATGCTGCTCGCCACGGCCGCGGCGCGGGCGGAGATCGCCAACAACACCCTCAAGCTCGGCGTGCTGACCGACCTCAGCGGCTTCGCCGCCGATTCCACCGGGCCGGGCTCGGTGGTGGCGGCCAAGCTCGCGGTCGAGGATTTCAAGGCGGAGAAGCCCGGCCTCACTGTCGAGGTGATCCAGGCCGATCACCAGAACAAGCCTGATATCGGCGCGGCCCTCGCGCGGCGCTGGCTCGACGTCGACAAGGTCGACGCCATCCTCGATGTGCCATTCTCATCGGTGGCGCTCGCGGTGCAGGAGACCGTGCGCGGCAGCAAGGCGGCGTTCATCGCCTCGGGTCCGGGCACCGCAGTGCTGACCGGCGAGAAGTGCTCTGCGAATACCGTACACTGGACATACGACACCTGGGCGCTCGCCCATGGCACGGCGCTGGCGTTGCTGCGCGCCAAGAAGGACAGCTGGTTCTTCGTCACCGCCGATTACGCCTTCGGCCATGCGCTGGAGAACGACGCCGCGGCCGTGGTGAAGGCGGAGGGCGGCAAGGTGCTGGGCACCGTGCGGCATCCGACCGGCACCTCGGACTTCTCCTCGTTCCTGCTGCAGGCGCAGGCCAGCAAGGCCAAGGTGGTGGCGCTGGCGAACGCTGTCGGCGACACCATCAACTCGGTCAAGCAGGCGGGCGAGTTCGGGCTCACCGCGGGCGGCCAGGACCTCGCCGCGCTGCTGATGCAGCTCACCGACGTCCACGCCATCGGCCTCAACAGCGCCAAGGGGCTCTATCTCACCGAGGGCTTCTACTGGGACATGAACGACGGCACCCGCAAGTTCGCCGACCGCTTCGCCGCGCAGATGAACGGCAAGCGTCCCACCGCGAACCAGGCCGGCGTCTATGCCGGCACGCTGCACTACCTGCGCGCCGCGGCGGCGGCGAACAGCAGCGACGGCCAGGCCGTGGTGGCGAAGATGAAGGCGATGCCGTCGAAGGATGCGCTGTTCGGCGAGGGCGAGGTGCGCGCCGACGGCCGCCACATCCACAACATGTACCTGTTCCAGGTGAAGTCGCCGACCGAATCCAAGGGCGCGTGGGATTACTACAAGCTGGTGCAGACCATTCCGGCGGCGGAAGCGTTCCGGCCGCTTGCGGATGGCGGCTGCCCGCTGGTGGCGAAGAAGTAAGGGGAGTCCGATCCTCATCCTGAGGAGCTCGCGTGAGCGAGCGTCTCGAAGGACGAGGCCAGTGCACGGCGACGCCTTGGCCTCATGGTTCGAGACGCGCGGCTCTGCCGCGCTCCTTGTATTAGCGAGAAACGCTATTCTGTGCCCGTTCCACAAGGAACGACCCACTCCGGGCAGCCACCCGGAGTGGGTCGCCGATCGTCGGATCGAGTGCTCCTGAGCCGCTAGGGCTGTTGGTG